>CAVZJM010000001.1:0-113615 GCA_963775625.1 uncultured Actinomycetes bacterium
CGCCCAGCTCTCCGGCCCCTTGCTCCGTGGCCTCGACGACCGGCTCCGGCGCAGCCATTCGCTGCTCCGAGTCGATCGCGCCGTCGTTACGGCGCTCGGAGGACATCGACCCGCCCGAAGGTATCGCCCACACAACGCGAGTCTAGGCTGGGTCTCTGTGTGCGGCGGCAGCGCACCACTCGAGTGCTTCCTCTTCTCGGAGGCTGCTCGCGACCTCCGCGCCGCTTAGCCGAAACCGCAAGTTTGCGACGTTCGACTAGGGCATGAGAGATCTCCTGCACGTTGAACCGGACAGCAAGGTGAGCCTGTAGCCGGGCTCCCTGGTTGGCCACAGTCGCCAGCCGCGCCGGTCCGAAGCAGGAGCGCGGAGCTCATCCGCTGGTTTCTATGAGCGAGCGAGCTGGCTTCCTCATCCCGGCTGACCGACGGCGATGCTTGCGGACTTGTCACCACCCAGCACCCAGACGTCTCGCTCGGCCGCGGCCCTAAACCGGCGCGTTCGTACAGCGGGCGTCCGGCCGGCGAAGCCCAGAGGAAGGCTCCTTCGGTCTCATCGTCCCAAAGCTCGTTCAACGCCGCCCCCAGCGCCTCGCGAGCCGCGCCGCGACGGCGATGGCGAGGCGGCGTGTTCATCTGCCAGACACCGATCCTCGGGCCAAGGGTCAGCCAGACGACGCTCACCGCCTCCTCGTCCGACCAGGCGATCCAGGTCGCCACGTCCTCGTTCGTGTCGACGTTGCGGCCCAGGATGCGCGCCAGCATGGTCCGTTCGAAGCCGTGCCCTTCGGCGGCAACGTCGATTGCCCGCGAAAGCTCCTCGCCTGTCCTGACGCGCCGCACGTCAAAGTTACCGGGAGGTGGCGGTGGACAGGAATCCAGCCACATCAAGGATTCCGACAGCTGCTCCGGGACGAATCCGGCCGCCAGTAGCGGCGCGAGGCCGCCATGGTCGATGCCCGTAGGGACGGAGACGACCGCCGGAACCTCGGCCCTCTCGACGAGTCGAACCAGCGCCTCGCTACTGACACGATTCGCGTCCGACAGGAGCGCAGATGTTCACGTCCGTGTGGTCCTTGCGACTCAGAACGGCCAGCCAGCCGAGCCCGTGCTCGACCGTCGGGTCGGCTGCGGAATACAGACGGGCGAGGTGCTCGGCAAAGCTAAGCCAGAGCGCGTCCGCGTCCATGTGTGGCGCGGTCAAGGAGTTTGACGGGCCGCTGCTTCGTACTCCTCGATCAGCGACTCGATCGCCTTCAGCCTGATGGTTGAGCCGTCTTCTCGTTCGTCCAGCTGGGCGCGCAAGCGGTAGAGGGTTTTGAGCGCCTCCTCACGCACCTGCGGGTCCTGCTTCGAATCCATCGGAGCGCGGATCGGCCTCCTCTAGGTATTCCTCGGCGACGAACTTCTCGACAACCGTATACCCGGCGCCTTGAGAGATAACCCTCTCGATCTGCCCAATGTAGTGATTAGGCTTGATCGCGAACCAGGTGGGGTCCGAGCGGACACGTTCGTACTCCGAGTTCGTCAGCGCAATGAATTCCATGCAGTCCGTGTCGCTGCACTCGCACACGAACTCGGTCATGTCCTCGCCGTCAGCACGGTCCTGGATCCGCTCGTTCACGTCCCGGTAGAGAGCCTCGTTGCGCGCAAGGCGCTCGTGTGATGCAGACATATCAGGACTCCCTTCCTCAGATCTTCGCTTCGGTCCGGGTCGAACTCAGCAGATCGAGCAGCTCGCCGATCTCTTGATTCATTTGGGCGGGATGGCGCATCTTGGCGCTCCGGTCGATCGAGTAGTGATTGCGGCGACCGACCTTCTTCCGCTCGACAAAGCCTGCCTCGATCAGGTCGGCGACGATCCGCTGCGCCGCCCGCTCGGTGATTCCAACCTTCTCCGCGACATCACGGAGGCGCGAGTCTCCGTCACGAGAGATGCAGAGTAAGACCTGCGTGTGGTTCGTAACGAATCGCCATGGCTTCGAACCGTCAGGACTTGACATTCGCGACTCACTTATCGTATGTTTCTCGTCGTCTATGCAGGCCAACGTACCAGATCCGGAAGCCGCTCGCGCCCACGGGTACGTTGCTCGAGGCGCTCCGATTGAGATCGGGGTGCAGACACTCGCCGATGGCACAGCGCACGTGTCCGTATGGGGCGAGGTCGACCTTGCAACCGCGCCTCACCTAGAACGCGTGCTCGCGGACGCGACCCGAGGCGGCAACCACGACGTGCTCGTCGAGTTCCCGCACGACAGCTTCATCGATTCGACCGGGCTGAACGTTCTCATCCAGGCTGCGCGGCGCTCGCGCGCGAACGGCAGCTCGTTTCGAGTCACAACCGAGAACGCCCACACCCGGCGCGTCATCGAGACGATGGGCCTCGCCGAGGGCCTAGGTTTCTAGCATCAGGGTGCAAAGGAGTGCCGCGTCCGAGCGGACGCAAAGTAACTGGTAGCGCACGGGCAATCGCGTAGACGAAGAGGACGGCGCCCAGGTTGAGCCACGGCACGTGAACGATCGGCTACCTGAAGGTGGAAGGTTTGCGAAGGAAACCAGGGCGGGCATTCACGTAGGATGGAAACCGCAACACCTTCGGCACGCAGGGCGGCGCGGAGCCGGTGGACCGAGCGATTCGGCCGTCTCGGGTTCGTGGCGAAGGGTGCGCTCTACGCCATCATTGGCGTGATCGCGATCAAGGTCGCGGCGGGGCAGGGCGGAAACGCCGAGGACCAGAAGGGCGCACTTGCCACTCTCGCCGATGAGCCGTTCGGGATGGTGCTGCTCGTCGTGCTTGCGCTTGGCCTGAGCGGCTATGCGCTCTGGCAGGTCATCGAGGTCGTGAATGGCCGGCGGGACAAGGACGGGGTCGAGGACTACGTCGAGCGGGCAGCCTCAGTCGGACGGGCCATTATCTACGGCGCTCTTGCGGCCTTCGCGTGGGCGATCGTCGCCGGTAGTGGCGGAGGGGCGAGCTCGAGCGGTTCCGAGAAGGAGCAAACGGCCATGGTCCTCGACTGGCCCGGCGGCGTCGTGCTTGTCACGGTCCTCGGCCTCTTCGTGATCGGGATCGCGGTATATCAGGGGTACACGGCCGCAACGCAGGGGTTCCTCGACGACCTCGAGCTTGCCCGCATGAGCGAGAACGAGAAGCGCACTGCGACCTCTCTCGGCACCGCGGGACACGCCGCCCGCGGCGTTGTCTTCGCTCTCATCGGTGTCTTCCTCGTGAAGGCTGCGCTCGAGTACGACCCCCGGGAAGCGATTGGACTCGACGGCGCACTCAAGGAACTCGCCGGACAACCCTACGGCTCGGTGCTTCTCGGCCTCGTTGCCACCGGGCTCCTTCTCTACGGGCTCTACTGCCTCGTCGAGGCCCGCTACCGAAAACTCTGAGCACGCGGCGCTCTGCTCTGGGCAAGCAGCCTCGAGCATCGGCAGCCAGAAAGCCGAAGCCTCTGACCTCGCCGGGCGTACGTCAGGGTAGCCCTAGGGTGACCTTCCGGGCCTGGCCAGCGAACCTGTCTGCGGCGCCTGTTTGCGAGGCCGCCCGAGCGGGAAGTTAAGAAGCCTAACGAAAGGCTCAATGTGTCTTGGTTACTGATCGTGCTTCTCATCATCGTCGTGCTGGCCGTCCTCGGCTTCTTCGGTCGCGGACGCTTGAACTAGCCGGACGCTCGCTCCACTAGGCCTTCGTTTTTCGCCCCGTCACCAAACAGGTACGCGCCACCTATTTCCTAATCGCTTGAGGCCCTCACAGGTTGCGGTGTCTCGCTGTCAGGCGGGGGCGCTTTGCTAACGGATTGCTAACGGGAGCGTTCGCACTGGCCGATACGGGACGGCACGGGACGCGGCCCCACACGGCAGAAATCCCCGCAAATCGTAAACTTGCCGCGACGGGTCGTCACCGGCCGTCACTGGCTTCATAGAACCAGTAGAAGTAGCCGAACAACGGATGCTTGAGCCCGTGCCACCCGTGGACCTTCTTGCACTTGATAGGAGCACCGGCCACCGTGGTGACGGCGTCTGCCGTGAGCTGCGAAACCTCGAGCGCGGCTTCACCGTTCTCCAGAACGACCCGTTCCTCGGTCACGATCGTCTCCGCCGAGGCGACGGCCGCTGCCCCGAAGAACGCGACGACCACGGCGAGCATCAATCCGGCGCGGGCGGCCTGCAACGGACGGGGCCCACGTTTCCCGGTCGAGCCAACCCACCACGTCGTCCCCTTCCCGATCGCCGATGCGAGCGACGTCTGCACGTTCGACCTCCCTCTTCGAGAACTGAGTCGAGGCCGCGGGCTGCGCCGCTCGAGTTCGATGTGCTTACAGGATAGAGCAGGGTTGCCCCTCTCGACAACGGCTCTTCAGGCCACGTCCTCTCGAGCCGACGCTCTAAAAGAACTCGAACCAAAATGAAGCCTTGAGCCGCCGCAACGCCCCGGGCGGCGCGCTGCGGCGTCCTCGGTTGCGCCCGTAGCCTCCGGCTACGAACGCGCCCTGCGTCCTTGCATCGCACTCACCCAGGACGCCGCGCCGACGAAGCGTCATTCTGGTTCGAGTTCTAAGCTGAAGCCCGCGAGAGGCCTGAATCCATGGAAATTCGCAAGCTCCTCGTGGCGAATCGCGGCGAGATCGCCGCGCGCGTCTTCGCCACCTGCCGCCGCCTCGGCATCGCCACGGTCGCCGTCCACACCCCCGACGACGAGGGCGCGTTCCACACGCGACAGGCCGAGGAGACCGTCGGCATCGCGAGCTATCTCGACCCCGCCGAGCTGGTCCGCGCGGCGCGTGAGACCGGCGCCGACGCGATCCACCCCGGCTACGGGTTCCTTGCGGAGAGCGGCGACTTCGCCGAGGCGGTCGCCGCGGCCGGAATCGTCTTCGTCGGCCCGTCGCCGGAGGCCATGCGCGCGTCCGGGGACAAGCTCGAAGCCAAGCGGCTCGCGCGCGAGGCGGGCGTCCCTGTCGTCGAGTCCGGCGAGCCCGGCGAGCTCGGGTACCCGCTGATCGTCAAGGCGGCGGCCGGCGGGGGTGGGCGTGGCATGCGGGTCGTCCGCTCGCCGGCGGAGTTCGAGGAGGCGCTCGAGTCAGCGGCGCGGGAGGCCGAGGCCGGGTTCGGCGACGGCCGCGTCTTCGCCGAGCGCTTCGTGGAGCGCCCGCGCCATGTAGAGATTCAGCTGCTGGCCGACCGGCACGGAAGCGTGATTCACCTGGGCGAGCGGGAGTGCTCGATCCAGCGACGGCATCAGAAGGTGCTCGAGGAGAGTCCCTCCCCCGCCCTCGATCCCGAGCTCAGGGCGGCGATGGGCGAGGCGGCCCTGACCCTCGCACGGGCCGTCGGCTACGAGAACGCCGGCACGGCCGAGTTCATGCTGGACGGCGACCGCTTCTTCTTCCTGGAGCTGAACGCGCGGCTCCAGGTGGAGCATCCGGTGACCGAGCTCGTGACCGGGCTCGACCTCGTCGAGCAGCAGCTCCGGGTCGCGGCCGGCGAGCCGCTCGGCCTGGAGGCGCGAGAGTCCGACGGCCACGCGGTCGAGGTGAGGCTCTACGCCGAGCACCCGCTGACCTTTCTCCCGCAGGCCGGCCGCCTCGAGCTGCTCGAGCTCCCGGACACCGTTCGCGTCGACGCCGGGGTCGAGGCCGGCGACGAGATCCCCGTCGCCTACGACCCCCTGATCGCCAAGCTGAGCGCGCACGCCGAGACCCGCGAGGAGGCCCTCGACGACCTCTCGCGCGCGCTGCGCGCCACGCGCGTCGCCGGCGCCACCACCAACCTCGGCTTCCTCCGCTGGCTCGTGGACCATCCGGCGGTGCGGGCCGGGGAGACGACGACTGCGTTCCTCAGCGACCATCCGCCGCTGTCGCTCCCGATCCCGACCGCCGGTCGCTGGTCGGGCTACTGGCGCCTGAACAGGGACCGGACTGCGTCCACGCCGGGCGTGACGCCGGCACCGACCGTCGAGAGCGCGACGCACGCCTCGGACGGCAGCCACGAGACGAGCGCGTTGCTCGCCCCCATGCCCGGCGTCGTCGTCCGCGTGCTCGCCGGCGAGGGCGACCGGGTGCAGTCCCGCCAGCCGCTCGTCGTCCTCGAGGCGATGAAGATGGAGACGCCACTCGTCTCGCCGTACGAGGCGATCGTCAAGCGCGTCCACGTGTCCGAGGGCGACCGGGTCCTCGGCGGGATGCTGCTCGTGGAGCTGGAGGATTGATGGACGTCGCCGACCTGCTCCCGAACCCGCTCGAGCAGTTCGCCCGCTGGCTCGAGGAGGCGCGCGCCGCCGGCCTCGAGCTGCCCGAGGCCATGACGCTCGCGACCGCCGACGGCGACGGGCGGCCCTCCGCGCGCATGGTCCTCCTCAAGGGCGCGGACGCCGACGGCTTCCGGTTCTTCACGAACACGGAGAGCCGCAAGGCCCGCGAGCTGGCCGAGAACCCGGGCGCCGCGCTCGTCTTCCACTGGCCCCTGGAGCCCCGGCGGCAGGTGACGGTGGCCGGGACGGTCGAGCCGCTCTCCCGCGACGAGTCCGAGGCCTACTACCGCACGCGCCCGCTGGGCAGCCGGCTCGGGGCCTGGGCCTCGCGGCAGAGCACGGTCGTCCCCGACCGGGACGCGCTCGACCGCGCCTATGCCGAGGCGGCCGCAGCCTACGGCGACGACCCTCCGCTTCCGCCCTGGTGGGGCGGCTATCTGCTGAGGCCGACTCGCTTCGAGCTCTGGCAGAACCGCCCGAACCGCCTGCACGACCGCTTCCGCTACAGCCTCGGCCCGGACGGCGCCTGGGCGCTGGAGCGCCTGGCGCCGTGACCGAGGAGATCCGCGACGGGGCGGCGTACGACCGCGCCGCGTCCGCACTCGCTCGAGCTTCTGCCCTGAGGCGGTCAGAGATCGAGCAGGAAGTCGCGGACGGCCGCGTCGAACTCGTCCGGCCGCTCGGCGCTCGCTACGTGCCCGACTCCCGGCAGGACGACGAGTCGCGACCCCGGAATCCCCCGGTGTAGCTCCTCGGCCAGAGCCAGGGGAGACCGCGTGTCGAGCTCGCCGTAGAGCAGGAGCGTGGGAACCTCGATCCGTGGGAGGACGTCGCGCAGATCGGCCTCGGCCATGGCGGCGAGCATCGTGCGGGATCCGGCGGGATGGAGGTCGCGCATGATCGTCTCGATCTCCTCGGCGAGCCCGGGAGGCGCCGCGTCCGTCAGAAAGCCGGGGATGTAGTCCGAGACCCACTCCTCCGGCGGCCGTTCGAGCTCCGCGAGGGCCCGGTCGAGCCGCTCGGCGACCTCCCCGGCCGGCAGGGATCCGGCCCAGCCCGCATAGCTGGACGCGAGAACGAGCGAGGAGGGAGTCTCGGGGTGCCGGCCGTAGAGCGCGAGGGCGAGCGTGCCGCCCCACGAGAGGCCGAGAACGTGCGGCCGCTCGATGCCGACCGCAACCAGCCACGCGGCGAGGCAGTCCGCGTAGTCCTCCATCCGCCAGGCGGCGGGCGGATCGGAGCTCCGTCCGCAACCCGGGGCGTCCCAGGCTGCGACCGCGAGGTCATTGCCCAACCCTTCGAGCTGCCGCCGCCAGATCCGGCTGTCCGACCAACCGCCGTGGAGCAGGACGAGCGGGGCTCCGTTGCCGGCCTCCACGTAGCCGATCCGAAGGTCGCCGACCTGCACGTCCCGCACTCGCATGCGGACGCAAACTCTAGAGGCGCTGGGCCCACTAGCCGAGCAGATCCTTGAGGCGCATCGCCAGGCCGGTGTCCCCCTCGACGCGGATCTTCCCCATCAGGAACGCCCCCATGGGACTCTGCTTGCCGCGGACGATGCGCAGGAAGAGATCCTCCGGAGCCGCGATCACGCAGTCGGCCGGGCCGTCGCTCTCGCTGACCGCGACGGCGCCGTCGTCGACCTCGACACGCCAGCTGCCCGCGCCCTCGACGTCGAAGCGGTAGCTGGCCGTCAGGCCGCGGGTGCGCCCGGAGCCGCCCGCCGTCCTGGCGGCCAGGTCGTCGAAGAACTCCCGGGCTGTCTCGGCCATCAGTAGGTCGCGGTGGGGGCCACGGCGGGCTCTGCCGTGCGAACCGTACGCGATGCGGGCAGGAGGAGGGTGAGGGCGATGCAGAGCGCCGGGCCGACGGCCGTGGTCAGGATGGCGGTCTGGAGGTCGATCGTGTCGGCGATGGCCCCGAGCGTCAGCGCGGCGATTCCGCCCAGCCCGATCGCGAAGCCGATCGAGAGGCCCGACGCCATGCCGATCCGCCCGGGCATGTATTCCTGGCTCATCACCAGGGTAACGCCGAACGTCCCGATCACCGCCGCGCCGGAGAGCGTGAGCGCGACGGCGCCGACGGCGCCGCCGGCGAGGGCGTAGACGAGGATGAGCGGCGTCGAGACGACGAAGGACCCGAGCAGGACCCGGCGGCGGCCGAAGCGGTCGGCCAGCCTGCCGCCGATGAGGGTGCCGACCGCGCCGGCGAAGAGGAAGAGGGCGAGGAGAAGGGTTCCGTAGCCCGCGCCGTGGCCGCGTGAGATCTCGTAGAGCGGGATGAACGCGAACAGGCCCATGTGGGCCAGGCTGCGCAGGCCGACGATGGCGAGGAGCATGGAGAGGCCCCACCAGTCGTTCCCCGCCGCCGCCCGCCGCGCCAGCGCCTCCTGCCCGGGCGCGAAAGCGGCGAGATGGGGCAGCGCGACCAGGAGCAGGCCGGCGACCAGGAGCCCCGGGAGGGCGAGCAGCACCCCGCCGTCGAGGCCGAGCCCCAGGGTGATGACGAGGAACGAGGCCAGGAGCGGCCCGAGCGCAAAGCCGATGTTCCCGCCCACCGAGAAGAGCGACATCCCGGTCGCGCGGCGGCTTCCGCTGACGTAGCTGGCGAACTTCGACCCCTCGGGGTGGTAGGCGGCGACCCCCACGCCCGAGACGAGCACGCCGAGCACGACGAGCGCGTAGCTCGGAGCGACCGACGCGAAGGCCATCCCGATCCCGGCGACCGCGACTCCGGCCGGGAGGAGCCACAGCGCCCTCCTCGCATCCGACCAGAGACCGAACGCCGGCTGGATGAGGGACGAGCTGATCGTCGCCGCGAGGACGAGGGCTCCGACCATCGTGTACGAGAGATCGAAGCGGACGGTCAGGAACGGCAGGAGCGCCGGCAGCGCTCCCTGGGCGAGATCCGTGGCGAGATGGCCTGACGAGAGCGCCGTCATGCCCCTGGAATCGACGCCTGCCTGCACGTGGAGAACGTTACCCCCCACGGAGAAGCCCTCCGAAGAGGAGGGCTTCGAGGGGAGAGTATTCGCCCGCGGAGGGGAGGTGCGGGCTGGGGGGAGAGGGTGAAGCTGCGCTCTCGCGCCCTCTCTGTATCGGGAGCTCGAGGCCCGGGGCTCATCCCTCGAACGAGGCACGCCGCCGCGTCGCTCCGATACCATCCCGCCTCGCTCATGCAGATCGACGTCGTCGAGGCGCCGCCGGGAGGGGTCGAGGCCGACGTCCTCGCCTTCGCCGTTCGCGATCCCGTGGAGCTCTCAGGCGCCGCGGAGGGCCTCGACCGGCTGGTCGAGGGCCGGCTGACCCGTCTGCTCGAGGCGGGCGAGCTCAGAGGAGACGAGGGCCACGTCGCCCTCCTGCACGCCGACGGCCGCCTGGCCGCCGCCCGCGTGGGCGCGGTCGGCCTCGGCAGCCGCGCCCTCGACGCCGACCGGCTGCGCACCGCCGCGGCCAAGGTCGCAGCGCGCACACTCGACGTCCGCGGGGCGTCGGTCGCCTGGGTGGTCGAGGAGGACGGCCTCACCGCCGAGGAGCAGGGCAGGGCGATCGTCGACGGGACGCTGCTCGGCCCGTACGAGAACGGCCGTTGGAAGACGAAGGACGAACAGCGCGGAGGCATCGAGCGGCTGATCCTCTGCGGTCCCGCCGCCGGGGCAGCCGGCGAGGCCGCCCGACACGCAAACGTCGCGGCGACCTGGGCGAACCGTTGCCGCGACGTGGTCAACGCACCCGCCAACGAGCTGACGCCGACGGGGCTCGCCGCCTGGGCCGAGGAGATCGCAGGCGGTAGCGAGCACCTGCGCTTCGAGGCCCTGGGGCCGGAGGAGATCCGGGCGGCGGGGATGGGCGCCTTCGCCGCCGTCAGCCAGGGGAGCCACAATCCGCCCCGGCTGGTCACGCTGGCCTACGAGCCGCCGGAGCCGGCGCAGCGCGAGCTCCGCGTCGGGCTGGTGGGCAAGGCGATCACCTTCGACGCCGGCGGGCTCTCGCTGAAGCCCGCCTACCGCCTGGACGAGATGAAGTCGGACATGGGCGGCGGCGGCGCCGTCCTCGCGGCGACGGGCGCGATCGCCGAGCTCGGCCTGCCGGTGCGGACCCTCACCGTCGTCCCTTCCTGCGAGAACCTGCCGAGCGGTCACGCGTTCCGGCCGGGCGACATCGTCACGGCGCTCTCGGGGAAGACGATCGAGATCTCCAACACCGACGCGGAGGGGCGCCTCATCCTCGCGGACGCGCTCTGGTATGCCCGCGAGTCCGGCGCGACGCACGTCCTCGACCTGGCCACGCTCACGGGCGGGATCGTCGTCGCCATGGGCGACCTCTACGCCGGGCTCTTCGGGAACGACGACGAGTGGTGCGCCGAGATCGAGGCGGCCGCCGAGGCGAGCGGCGACCACGCCTGGCGCCTGCCGCTCCACGAGCGCTACCACCGCTACAACGACTCCCCCTTCGCCGACCTGAAGAACTCCTCCGACTACCGGCAGGCCTCGCCGATCCTGGCCGCCGCCTTCCTGGAGACGTTCGCGGGCGAGGGGCCCTGGGCCCATCTCGACATCGCCGGCACCGCGTACCTCGAACGGGGCCGCGGGGACTACTACAGCCGGCTGGGCGCGACGGGCTACGGAGTCCGCCTGCTCGTGGAGCTCGCCCGTCGCCTGTCCGCATAGCTGTGGATCTCGACCTCACGGCAGAACACGAGCTTCTACGCGAGACCGTGCGCGCGTTCGCAGTGGAGCGGGTGGCGCCGGTGGCCGAGGAGCTCGACCGCGAGCACCGCTTCCCCTACGAGCTCGTCGCCGAGCTGGCCGAGCTGGGGCTCATGGGCGTCCCCATCCCGGAGGACTACGGCGGCGCAGGCGGCGACACGCTCGCCTACGCGATCGTGATCGAGGAGCTGACGCGCGTCGACTCCTCCGTTGCGATCACGGTCGCCGCGCACACCTCGCTCGGGACGATGCCGTTCCTCCTCTTCGGCTCCGAGGAACAGAGAGCGGGAGTGGCTTCCGGACCTGGCCTCGGGCCGGCGCCTGGCGGCGTTCGGCCTCACCGAGCCCGGCGCCGGCTCGGACGCGGGCGCCACGAGGACGACCGCAGAGCTTCGCGACGGCGAGTGGGTCGTGAACGGCTCCAAGATCTTCATCACCAACGCCGGCACCGACCTGAGCGCCTGCGTGACGATCACGGCGCGGACGGGCCCCGACGAGATCTCGAACATCGTCGTTCCCAACGACACGCCGGGGTACACGATCTCGGCGCCGATGCGGAAGCTGGGCTGGCGGGCCTCCGACACGCGCGAGCTCTCCTTCGAGGACTGCCGGGTGCCCGAGGGGAACCTGCTCGGCCCGCGCGGCGCCGGCTTCAAGCAGTTCCTCGAGATCCTCGACGGAGGGCGCATCTCGGTGGCCGCGATGGGGCTCGGGCTCGCGCAGGGCGCCTACGACCTGGCGCGTGCGTATGCGGTCCAGCGCGAGCAGTTCGGGAAGCCGATCGCGTCGTTTCAGGCCGTGCAGTTCGCGCTGGCCGACATGGCCGTCGAGCTCGAGGCCGGGCGCGGGCTCGTCTACAAGGCGGCCTGGCTCAAGGACCGGGACCGCGAGTTCGCCAAGGAGGCGGCGATCGCGAAGCTCTACACGGGCGAGCTCTCCAAGCGCGTGGTGGACAAGGCCCTCCAGCTCCACGGCGGCTACGGCTTCATGGACGAGTACGCGATCTCCCGCCTCTACCGCGACCAGAAGGTGCTGGAGATCGGGGAGGGCACGAACGAGGTGCAGCGGATGGTGATCGCGCGGCACCTCGGGCTCTGAACAGAAAAGAGCTCAACCGGGCGCTGCTGGAGCGGCAGCTCCTCCTGCGCCGGGAGCAGGTGTCCGCGACCGAGGTCATCGAGCGGCTCGTCGGCCTCCAGGCGCAGGAGCCGCGCGACCCGTACGTCGCGCTCTGGACCCGGATCGACGGGTTCCGGCCGGAGGAGCTGGAGGCGCTGATCGAGGGGCGCGAGGCCGTGCGGACGACGCTCATGCGCGGCACGATCCACCTCTTCACGGCACGGGACGCCGTTGCGCTCAGGCCGGCGCTCGGCTCAGTGCCCGAGCGCGTCTTCCAGAGCGGAAGCTCGATGAGGCGGCGGCTCGGGGAGGCCGACGTCGGCGAGATCGTGGCGGCCGGGCGGACGCTGCTCGAGGAACGACCGCGCACGCGCGCCGAGTTCCGCGACCTCCTGGCCGAGCGCTGGCCGAACCGCGACGCGGAGGCGATGGCCTACGCGGTCGCCTACGTCCTTCCCCTTGCACAGATCCCCCCGCGCGGCCTCTGGAGCCGCAGCGGCCGAGCGACCTGGGCGAACCTCGAGTCGTGGCTCGGCCGCCCGCTCGGCTCGGACGCCTCGCCGGACGGGGCGGTGCTCCGCTACCTCGCGGCCTTCGGACCGGCGAGCACGAGGGACGTGGCGGCCTGGTCGGGCCTGACCGGCGTCCGCGAGATCGTGGAACGCCTGCGCCCGGGACTGCGAACGTTCCGGGACGAGAACGGCGTCGAGCTCTTCGACCTGCCGGACGCGCCCTTGCCCGATCCGGACACACCGGCGCCGGTGCGCTTCCTCCCCGAGTACGACAACGTCTTCCTCGGCCACGCCGATCGCTCGCGGATCGGCGACCCTGCCGACCGGCCCCGGCTCGGCTTCGGCGACGGGCGCTTCTTCAAGCTGGTGCTGATCGGCGGCTTCATCCGCGCGGTGTGGCGGTTCGAGGAGGACGTCGTGGTCGTGAAGCCGGCACGGCGTCTGTCCAAGCGCGACGCTGCCTCGGTGGAAGCCGAGGGCCGCCGGCTGGCCACCTTCCTCGGCGGCGGCGAGGTGCGCATACTCCAGGCGTGACCGGCCAGCTCTACACCGGTGCCTCCGGCTTCTCCTACCCGTCCTGGAAGGGCGGCTTCTACCCTGCCGACGCGCGCCCGGAGGACTTCCTGGGCCTCTACGCGGAGCGGGTGAACGCGGTCGAGCTCAACAACACGTTCTACCGCGTCCCGCCCGAGGATCAGTTCGACCGCTGGGCGGCGCAGGTGCGGGACGGCTTCCGCTTCGCGGTGACGACGAGCCGGCGGCTGACCTCGTTCGGGCGGGTCGAGGGCGTGGACGAGTTCTGCCGCATGGCGCGCCGCCTCGGCGACCGGCTGGGGCCGTTGCGCTTCAAGGTGCCGCAGGCGCGCGACGACGGATTCCTCCGGCTCCTGCTGGACGCGCTCGACCCCGAGATCGAGGTCGCGCTCGACTTCCGCCACGACTCCTGGGACGACCCCGAGGTGACGGCGCGCCTCGACGAGCGCGGCGTGGCGCGGGCGGGCGCCTGGGAAGGCGCCGCCGCCTTCCGCTACCTGCGCCTGCGCGAGCCGCCCTACGACGAGGACGCGCTGGCGCTGCTCGCTGACAGGATCCGCCCCGTGGTCATGGCCGGGGTGGACGTGTACGCCTTCTTCAGGCACGAGGACGAGCCGACGGCCCCGCTCTACGCCGAGCGGCTTCGGGAGCTGGTCGGAGACCCGGTCGAGCTCCCCTAGCGACGGAAGACGCAAGCGGCCTGTCCCGTCCTGAGGGCATGTCGTACCACCCGATCACCCAGCTTGCCCTGGCGCGCGTCCACCAGGACGAGCTCCTCCAACACGTCGAGAGGCGCCGGCTGGCGTCATTGGTCGATCGCGACGCGCCCGGGTTACGCGCTCGCGTCGCAGCGCTCCTGCGCCCTACGCGATCGCGCCGCGACGCGCCGCGGGTAGCCCCGGCCGCCGAGTAGCTACCGCAGCCGCTCGACCGCGTAGCCCTGCTCTTCGAGCCGGGCGAGGAGCTCCTCGCAGTGTGCCTCGTCACGCATGACGAGCGTCAGCTCGATCTCGGTGCCGGTCACCGGCAGGTCCATGCCCTCGCGGTGGTGGTCGACCTCGAGCACGTTCGCCCGCTCGTCGGCCACGAGCGCGAGGAGGCCGGCGAGGTTGCCGGGACGGTCGTCGACCCGCGTGCGGACGACGAGGTAGCGCCCCGCGCGTGTGAGGCCGTGGCGGAGCACCTCGATGAGCATGCTCGCGTCGATGTTCCCGCCCGAGAGGAGCGCGCAGGCGGCACCCGAGCCCTCCACCCTGCCGGCGAGGAGGGCCGCGACCGAGGCGGCGCCGGCGCCCTCGACCGTGAGCTTGCAGCGCTCGCTGACGAGCAGGATCGCGCCCGCGATCTCGGCGTCGGTGACGGTGACGACGTCCTCGAGGCGGTCGGCCAGGATGCTCCGAGTCAGCTCGCCGGGCTGCTTGACGGCGATGCCGTCCGCGATCGTGTTCCCCGCCGGCGCCTGCCCGGCGAAGGGTGCGCAGGCGGCGGCCTGGACGCCGACCAGCCGCAGCTCCGGCCGCAGCTCCTTGAGCGCGAGCGTCACGCCCGCGGCGAGCCCTCCCCCGCCGATCGGGATGACGACGGTCTCCAGATCGCCGCCGAGCTGCTCGGCCAACTCGAGGCCCAGCGTTCCCTGGCCGGCGAGGACCAGCGGGTCTTCGAAGGCGTGCACGAACGCCTCCCCCGCCTCGACCCGCTCCCGCGCCGAGGCGACCGCCTCGTCGAAGCCGTGGCCCGCGAGGACGACCTCGGCGCCGTAGCTCTTCGTCGCCTCGATCTTCGCGGTCGGCGCATCCTCGGGCATGAAGACGGTCGCGTGGACGCCGGCCTCGCGGGCGGCCCAGGCGACCGCCTGCCCGTGGTTGCCGGCGCTCGCGGTCACAACCCCTGCGGCCCGCTCCGCGTCGGTCAGGAGCAGGATCCTGTTGTAGGCGCCGCGGATCTTGAAGGATCCCGTGCGCTGGAGGTTCTCGGCCTTGAGCCAGACCGGGCGGCCCGAGAGGCGGCCGAGCGTCTCCGACGAGATGACGGGCGTCTCGCGCGCGACCCCGGCAAGACGCGCCCGCGCCTCCTGAATCTCAACGAGAGTCGGGCCCGTCATCCTGCACCTTGAACACCCGCTGCATGATCTCACGGACGGCCGTGAGCGGATCGAGCTCGCGACGCTGCACCTCGCCGAGGAGGCGGCGCAGCTCCTCGTCGCCGGCCACCGCCTCTTCGAGGTGCGACTTGGCGCGGGCGCTCGCCACGGCGAAGACCTCGCCCGCGAGGTTCGCGGCTCGCCGTTCGGCGAGCGTTCCGCTCTCCTCGAGGAAGCGGCGATGGGCGCCTACCTGCTCCCAGAGCTCCGGAATCCCCTCGCCCCGCACGGCCTCGGTGAGGACGATCGGCGGCTTCCACTCCCGCTCCGTGTCCAGTGCGAGGATGGAGCGCACCTCGTTCACCATCGTCTTGGCCGCCGGGTGGTCGCTCTTGTTGACCGCGATCACGTCGGGAATCTCCATGATCCCCGCCTTGAGCGCCTGGATGGAGTCGCCGGAGCCCGGCATGAGGACGAGCAGGACGGTGTCGGCGATCCCGATCACCTCGACCTCGCTCTGCCCGGCGCCCACCGTCTCGAGGAAGAGGAGCTCCTTGCCTGCGGCGTCGAGGACGAGCGCCGCCTGCAGGGTCGTCTCCGCGAGCCCGCCGAGGTGCCCCCGCGTGCCCATCGAGCGGATGTAGACCTCCGGGTCGAGGAAGTGGTCGGCGAGGCGGATGCGGTCGCCGAGCAGCGCGCCCTTCGTGAAGGGGCTCGACGGGTCGACGGAGATGACCCCGACGCTCGTCCCCTCCTCGCGCACGAGGCGGACGAGAGCGCTGATCAGGCTCGATTTCCCCACGCCGGGCGGGCCGGTGACGCCGAGCGCGTACGCGTTCCCGGTCTCCGGGTAGAGCTTCCGGATCAGGTCGTAGGCGAGCGGGTCGCCGTTCTCGACGAGGGTGATCGCCCGCGCGAGCGCCCGCCGGTCGCCGCCGCGGACGCCCTCCACGAGCTCGGCGAGCGTCCAGGTCCTAGGACTCATTTCGGAGTGATGCGCCGCCGTCGGGGTGTCCTGGGCGAGTGCGAGGCAAGGACGCAGGGAGCGCTCGTATTCGAGAATACGGGCGCGACTGAGGACGCCGAATCGCGCCGTCCAGGGCGGCCCGGCGGCACCCGACTTCATTTCGAAAGGAGTCCTTAAGCAAGCGCCTGCACGCGCCCGACGGCCTGCGCGAAGAGCTCGTTCTCCTCCTTCGTGCCCACCGTGACGCGGATCGCGCCGGGCGCGCCGAAGGGCGCGAGCGGGCGCACGATCACGCCTTCGCGCACGAGCGCGTCGAAGACCGGGCGCGCGTCCTCACCCACCTCCGCGTAGACGAAGTTGGCGACGGGCTGCGGCGCGAGGGCGAGCTCGAGCCGGGAGCAGTGCTCGACCAGGTGCGCGCGGGACTCGGCGTTGAAGGCCCGGCGGCGCGCGAGCTCGTCCGTGTCGCCGAGGCTGGCCACCGCCGCGTCCTGCGCCGCCTGGGTGACGTCGAAGGCGTTTCGCACCTTCTTGACGGAATCGACGACCTCTTTGGGGCCGACCCCGTAGCCGACGCGCAAGCCGGCCAGCCCGTAGATCTTCGAGAACGTTCGCAGCACGAGCACGTCGCGACCGGCCTTCACGTGCTCCTCGATCCCGTCCGGGTAGCCGGGCTCGTCCACATACTCGAAGTACGCCTCGTCGAGGACGGTGAGAACGTGGCTCGGCACATGCTCGAAGTAGGCGTTCACCGCGTCACGCGAGATCATCGTCCCCGTCGGGTTGTTCGGGTTGCAGAGGTAGACGAGCTTCGTCCGCGACGTGATCGCGCCCAGAATCCGCTCGACGTCGTAGGCGTGCCCGGTGAGGGGGACACGAATGGGCGCGGCGCCCATCCTCAGCACCGCGAGCGGGTAGCTGGCGAAGGACGGCCACCCGAAGACGACCTCGTCGCCGGGGTCGAGCGTGGCGAGGCAGAGGTACGCGATGACGGCGTCCGCCCCGGCCGCGACGGCCACGCTCGAGGGCTCCACACCGTGCTTGTCGGCCAGCCCCCGGACGAGGCGCCACGCGCCCCCGTCCGGATAGCGATTCAGCTCCGGGAGGCCCCGCTCGAGCGCCTCGAGCGCCACTGGGAAGGGGCCGAACTGCCCTTCGTTGGAGGCGAGCTTGACCACTCGCTCCAGGCCCAGCTCGCG
The DNA here is from genome assembly GCA_963775625.1 of uncultured Actinomycetes bacterium. Taxonomy (GTDB): domain Bacteria; phylum Actinomycetota; class Thermoleophilia; order Gaiellales; family Gaiellaceae; genus JAIBJN01. Next base: position 17,373 of record CAVZJM010000001.1, read on the forward strand.
CTGAACCTCCTCGACGGGCTTGCCCGGCTCGTAGGGAACGATCCCCGCGAGGGCGGGCCTGGTCAGGTCGCGGGCCACGCGGAAACCTTAACCTGTCCTCCTGTGAACGAGATCGGGCTCTTCCCCCTGAACCTCGTGCTCGTCCCCGGCGAGCAGGCGCCGCTGCACATCTTCGAGCCGCGCTACCGAGAGCTGATCGGCGAGTGCCTCGATTCCGGTGACGAGTTCGGCCTCGTGCTCGAGGACGACGAGGGTATGCGAGACGTGGGCGTCAGCTGCGCCGTCGTCGAGGTGATCGACCGCTTTCCGGACGGGCGCCTGAACGTCGTCGTCGAGGCCCACGACCGCTTCCAGCTCGTCGGTCTCACGGAGGGCCGCTCCTTCCACACCGGCGAGGTCGAGGTCGTCCCGGACGAGACCGACGAGGCGCCGAGCGAGGAGGAGGTGGAGGAGTGCCTCGCCGCCTATGCGCGCGTCGTGGCCGCCGCCGAGGCCGAGCTGGACGACCTCGACCTCGACGCCGACTCGATCGCCTACCAGATCGCCTCGCGGGTCGATTTCGGCCCCGTCATCAAGCAGGGCCTCCTCGAGCTCCGCTCCGAGCGGGAGCGCGTCCTCCGGCTCGCGCCCATGCTGAGCCAGGCGGCGGAGGCGGTCGAGCGCGAAACGGAGATCCGCCACCGCGCGGGCGGCAACGGCCGCGTCGAGCCGCTCTAGGCACCCCGGGAACCAGCCCGCGCCGGAGGGCTTGCGCTCCGTGCTCTCGGGCTCGTCAGGCTGGGCGGCGGACGCCGTGGACCGGGCGCCCGGAGGCTTCCCACGCGTAGTACGACGCGCTGGGGCCGAACGAGCGCTCGTACGGGACGATGCGCGGGTTTCGCCCGACCTCCTTCGCCCGCTGGGCATGCCAGAGCAGGTTCGGGTCGTCGCGCTCGACCCAGACGAGGATCAGGTGGACGGCGGTCATGAACTCGGCCACGTAGCTGCACCCGGCGGCCGGGCAGGGGAACGGGTCCGTCCGCACGCAGTACCAGCCGGAGTGGTCCTCCCCGGAGTCGTCGCTCCAGAGCTCCTCCTCCTCGGCGAGCTGCTCCTCCTCGAAGAGGACGGACCCGCGCCTCGGTTCGTGCGGCTCGGTCACCTGATCACCTTCGCCATCAGGATGGCGTCGACGAAGCCGTCGGAGCGGCGGTAGTGGTCGCGGCGATAGCCCTCGCGCTCGTAGCCCAGGCCCTCGTAGAGGGCGATCGCGGCCTCGTTGTACGGGAAGACGTGCAGCTCGAGCTTGAGGACGCCCACCTCGCGTGCCCAGGCCTCGGCGGCGTCCATGAGCGCACGCCCCACACCCCGGCGGCGAAACGGCTCGGCCACCATCAGGCCCAGATCGGCGACATGCTCGCTCGCCGGGTGGGCGTCGCGGGCGAGGGAGATCCGGCCGACGATAGCGTCGGCCGTCTCGGCGACGAAGACCGCCGCGTGGGAGTGGCGCCGCACCGCGCGAAGATAGCGCCGCTCCTCCGACTGCGTCCGCCACTCCCCGTTCGTGATCAGCCATCCCTCCGGCTCCGCGCCCACGGCCCGCGCCAGCTCGACGAGAGCGGCGGCGTCGCCGGGAGCGGCCCGGCGCACGTGGATGGTCATGTGCCGACCACGACGCCGGCGCCTCCTCGCCGCGGGTCGCCGGCCGCCTCGAGCGCCCCGTCGGCACGCAGGGCGACCGCCGAGGCGCCACCGAAGTAGAGGTTGCGCGCCGTCCAGCGGTTGACGGCATATCCGGCCTCCTCCAGGCCAGCGGCGGCCGAGGCCGCGACACCGCCTTCGAGGTGCAGCACGTCGTCGTCGAGATGGACACGAGGGGCGCGGATCGCCTCCTCGGCGCTGAGACCGTCGTCGACCACCTGCAGGACGATCTGGAGGATGGCCGCGCGGAGGCGAATCGAGCCCGCGCTTCCCACGACGAGCCGCGGCCGGCCTCCTTCGAGCAGGATGGAGGGCGCCATCATGCTGGTCAGCCTCGCGCCCGGCCGGGTCGCTCTGCCGGGTGGGTTGAGATCGGGCTCGCCGAGCATGTTGTTCATCTGCATGCCCGTGCCGGGGACGATCACGCCCGACCCGCAGCCGGTCGAGGCGGAGAGGGAGGCCGCGTTCCCGCTTGCATCGACGACGCTGATATGGGTCGTGGAAGGGACGCCGGCGGGCTCGGGCGCCCTCGCCCGCAGGGCCGCGCGGACGGACGCGGCAGCCGCCTCGACGCGCTCCTCGGCCAGGAGACGGCGTGCGGCACCCCCGCGATAGAGATCGCCGACGAAGCCCGGGCCTCGCAGCCTGGCCGCCTCCCGCATGGCCTCGGCGACGCGGGCGATCCCCTCGACGCTCCCCAGTGGAGCCGGGGGCCCGAGCCGGTCGAGGACGCGGAGCGCGAATGCGATCAGGAGCCCTCCCGACGACGGCGGCGGGTTGGAGACGAGCTCGGTGCGGCGGTAGGCGGCGCGGACCGGGCGGCGCCGGATCACGCGGTAGCCCGCCAGGTCGGCCTCGGTGACCGCTCCTCCCCCCTCCCGAACGGCCGTGCTCAGGCGGCGCGCAAGCTCGCCGCGGTAGAAGACGTCCGCTCCCTCGGCGGCCAGCCACTCGAGCGTCTCGGCCAGGTCGCCCATGACCACGCGCTCTCCCTCGCCCAGAGCGCTGTCGTTCCCGTAGATCCGCCGGCCCTCGGGATCGCTGCGGAGAATCACGTCGAGGATCTCGTGCAGGAAGGCTTGCCCGGAGTTGAGGGGGACGCCGGCGCGGGCGAGCTCGACGGCGGGCGCGATCAGCTCGGCCCAGGGGAGGTTCGCATAGCGGCGGTGCGCGGTCGCCAGCCCCGCGGGCATCCCCGGCACCGCGACGGCGGCCGGGCCGATGTGGAAGACCTGGGTCGTGCGCTCGTCGAAGGCGACGTCGACCGCCAGCATCTCGCTCCTCGCCCCTGAGGACAGCCCATTCCCCGGCACCGCCACGAAGAAGTCGAGCAGGCTGTCGATCCCGTCCCGCGCCCGGTGGACGAGCATGAAGCCTCCCCCGCCGGGGCCCGTCAGCGGGCTCTCTGCCACCCACGAGACGAAGGCCGCGGCGATGCATGCGTCCACGGCGTTCCCGCCCTCCGCGAGGATTCGCGCGCCCGCTTCGGCTGTCAGCGGGTGGCCCGCGGCCACGGCGCCCTTCATGGCGAGAGGGTAGCGCTACTTCTAGAGGTCGCTCAGGAAGCTGGGCGGCTCGAGCGGGTCCGGCTCCGCAGGGCGCGAGCTCGCACTGGCGGGCTGGCCGATGCCGGTGGCGATGACCGTCACCCAGACCTGGCCGGCGAGCCGCTCGTCGATCGTGGCGCCGAAGATGATGTTCGTGTCCTCGGTGGCTCCGCGCCGGATCACCTCGGCCGCCTCGTTGACCTCGAGGAGAGTGAGGTCCTCGCCGCCGGCGATGGAGAGGAGGATGCCCTTCGCTCCGACGAGCTCGGTGTCGATCAACGGCGAGCGGAGCGCGCGCTCGGCCGCCTCGTGCGCCCGGTTGTCGCCCGTGGCGAAGCCGATCCCCATGAGCGCCGAGCCGGCGCCGGACATGACGGTGCGCACGTCCGCGAAGTCGAGGTTGATGAGACCCGGCATCGTGATCAGGTCGCAGATGCCCTGGACGCCCTGGCGCAGCACGTCGTCGGCGATGCGGAAGGCGTCGAGCATGGACGTCGAGCGGTCGAGCACCTCGAGCAGGCGGTCGTTCGGGATGGCGATGACGGTGTCGCACACCTCGCGGAGCGTGTCGGCTCCGGCCTCGGCCTGGGAACGCCGGCGTGTGCCCTCGAAGCGGAAGGGCATCGTGACGATGCCGACCGTGAGCGCTCCCACGTCCCGCGCCAGTTGCGCGACGATGGGCGCCGCGCCCGAGCCGGTGCCGCCACCCTCACCGGCTGTGACGAACACCATGTCGGAGCCGCGCAGGACGTGCTTGATCTGGTCCTCCGCCTCCTCGGCCGCGCGGCGGCCGATGTCGGGATCGGCGCCCGAGCCGAGCCCCTGGGTCAGGTCGCGGCCGATGTGGAGCTTGATCGGCGCCTCGCACTGCTTCAGCTGCTGGATGTCGGTGTTGACCGCGATGAACTCGACCTGCGAGATCCCCGCCTCGATCATGCGGTTGACGGCGTTCAGGCCGGCGCCGCCGACGCCGACGACGCGGATGACCGCGAGATAGGCAGCCGAGTCGGGGTGTGGCGTCGTGCGCATGCGCGGCGTCGGCTCGATCGGAAGGCGGGCGGGCTTCGTGGCGGTCGGGGCGGTTGGCTGGTCGGCGTACGGGCGCTCCGGCCGGTCGCGCTGAGCCGGCGCCTCTCGCTCGGGCGCCGGAGCGGGCGCGGACGTCGACTCGGCGGCGGCAGGGGTGCTCTCCTGCTCGCCGGGCGCGGACGCCCCCGGCTCGCTTGGCTCGGAATGGTCGAAGGGCGACGCCGACTCGACGGTCGCGTCGGGCTCCGGCGCCTCCGGCGCTCCCTCCTGGCCGGGATCGCCTTCCTTCTGCCGCTGCGCAGCCTCGGTCGCCCGGAAGAGCTCGGCGAGCGGGCCCTCACGCATGCTGGCGCGGCGTCGCGCCATCGAGCACCTCCTTCGCAAGGTCACGGTACGCCTCGGCGGCGCTCCCCGCCGGGTCGTACTTGAGCACGGAGCTTCCCTGCACGGGCGCCTCCGCGTAGCGAACGGTCTTGCGGATCCTGGTCTCGAACACGAGATCGCCGAAGTTCTCCTTCAGCATCTCGACCGCTTCCTTCGAATGGAGCGTTCGCCCGTCGTACATGGTCGGGAGGATCCCGCGGATCTCGACGGTCGGGTTGAGGTTCTCGCGGATCATGGAGAGCGTGTTCTCGAGCTGGACGAGCCCTCGGAGCGAGAGGTACTCGCACTGCACCGGCACGATGACGCTGTCCGCAGCCGTGAGCGCGTTGATCGTCAGGAGGCCGAGCGACGGCGGCGTGTCGATGAGGATGTAGTCGTAGCGGTTACGCACGGGGAGCAGCGCCTTCTGCAGCGCGCGCTCGCGGCCGATCATGCTCGAGAGGGCGAGCTCGGCGCCCGCGAGGTCGATCGACGAGACGGCGAGGTCGATCTCGGTCCGGTGGATGACCTCGTCCACCGGGAGACTGTGGACGAGGACGTCGAACATCGAGCGCTCGACCGCGTCCGGGTCCATGCCCTGGCTCATGGTCAGGTTGCCCTGCGGGTCGAGATCGACACCGAGGATGTTGAACCCCTGCTCCTGGAAGGCGACGGCGAGGTTGAGCGTCGTCGTCGTCTTCGCCACGCCACCTTTCTGGTTGGCGAGCGCGATGACCTGGCCCAGCTTGACTCCCTGTGATGGAGACGTCCGCTTCCGCGGACGCGTGAGAATTCCGGAAAGGCCCATCGAGGGCTCCTGTTTCGTGCCAGAGTAGCACAATCCTTCCCCGCTTCCCGAAGCGCAATCCGGCTTGGGGAGCGGCTCTGCGGGGTTCGACCGCCTCTTCGGAGACGCGCCGCCCGGGACCCGCTCAGCGCCGGAGCGCGAGGAGCGACAGCATCTCGAAGCAGGCGTTCGCGGCGACGAGCGCGGTCACGCCGGCAGGGTCGAACGGCGGCGAGACCTCGACGCAGTCAAAGCCGCGGAAGTCGAGGCCCGCGAGCGAGCGGACGTAGGTCAGCGCCTCCCTGCTCGACGGCCCGCCGACCTCGGGCGTCCCCGTCCCGGGCGCGAACGCGGGGTCGACGAAGTCGATGTCGAAGGAAAGGAAGCAGGCGGCGGATCCGACGCGGTTTCGGACACGCTCCGAGAAACGCCCCGGGCCGAGCGCGGCGAGCTCCTCGTAGGTGAGCGCGTCCACCCCGAACTGCGCCGGCAGGGCGGCGTCCTCCGCCTCGTTCAGCGACCCGCGCAGGCCCGCCTGGATCGACCGGGCCGGGTCGACCAGGCCTTCCTCGATCGCCCGGCGGACGACGCTCCCGTGGAAGAGCTTCTGCCCGAAGTACTCGTCCCACAGATCGTGGTGCGAGTCGAACTGGACGAGCGCCAGCGGACCGTGCACGGCTGCGAGCGCCCGGAGCTCGGCCAGGAGCACCGTGTGGTCGCCGCCCAGGCAAACGGTCGTCACGCCTGCACGCGCGATCTCCCCCAGCGCAGCGGTCGAGCGCTCCAGCGAGTCCGTGGTCGACCCGGGCACCGTCGGCACGTCGCCGAAGTCGACGAGCGAGAGCTTGTCGACCACGTCGACGCCCAGCAACGGGTTGTAGTTGCGCAGGGTGACCGAGACGCTGCGGATCCCCTCGGGCCCGAAACGCGCGCCCGTCCTGTAGACGACCGCTCCGTCGGTCGGGATGCCGACGATCGCGACGTCCACACCCTCGAGGTCGCGAACGTGGGGCAGCCGCATGAAGGTGCGCGGGCCCGAGAAGCGCGGGGTCACGAACGCGTCCGGCGGCCCGTAGCGCGGCATGAGGCCGCGATTATAGGGAGGTCGAGTCGGCCGTCTCCGGCATCGCCTCCTTTCGCCTCGTGAGCTTCGCGCGACACCCGTCGAGGGCGGCTTCGGCGCCGTTCGCCTTCCCGGTCCACGCTCCGTCGCGCACCGGGACCCCGCCTCGCTCGGCGGCGAGCCAGGCCTCGCCCTCGGCGAGGAGCTGCCGTACCTCGGCGAGCAGCTCCTGTGCGGGCGCCTCTGCGCCCTGCAGCGCCTCGATCCGCTCGAGTCTCCGGATGACCGTGCGTGCTTCGTCCACGCCTCCGAGGCTACGCCTCGGGACCGCGCGGAAGTGTGTCGCTCTGTGTCGATTCCTGGGCGGAAGCGCCCGCACACTCGCGGCGGTACACGAGCAGGAGGGCGGCGAGCCCGCCCAGGCCGACCGCCAGCGTGATCCAGCTCCACTGAAAGACCGGCAGGGCCGCGGCCAGCACCATGCCGACGACCAGCAGTCGGCAGCGGCGACGGCGCATCAGCTCCGCCCGGGTCGGGAGCGTCATCCCGCTGCCAGCACCCGGGAGGACGAGCTGACCTGCGGCCGCGGGCGCAGGCCGAGGAGGGCCTCGTCGAGAACCGCCACGAGCTCCTCGCGTGAGCCCTCGAGAAGCGTCTCGACGAGGGCACGACGGACGGCGTCCTCCGCGCGGGCACCGGGGCCGTCTCCGTCGAGCAGCGCCCGGAGCGCGATCAGGAGATCCTCGCGCTCTCGTGCGGTCTCGCCCAGGAGCACGGCGGCACGCATCGCCGCCGCCCACGGCCCTTCGTCGCAACCGAGGAGCGCCTCGAGCGCCTCGCGGAGCTCGTCGGAGCGGTGAGCGCCGGCGTGGAAGAGCGCGAGCTCCCAGCGGTCAAGCGCCTCCAGCAGGTCGTCGGGCGCATCGGCCAGCCGCGTCTGCAGCTCGATCACGAGCGGCGCCCTGAAGACGTCGAGGCGAGTGGCCTGGCCCGGCGGAACCTGGGCGGCGGTCGCAGGCATCGGCCTGACGCCGTAGGGGCGAAAGTCGAGCCGCTCGAAGACAACAGGGCCGGCGGCGATCGCTCCGGGGGTCGCGAGCCGCAAGGCGCTGACGGCTCGCCCGAACTCGCCGGGGGCATCTGGGACACGGCAGGCGTGTGAGTCGAGCTCCGCCTCGAGCTCGAGCACCAGCGTGCGGTCGATCTCACGACCCCAGTCGCGTGGGAGCAGGCGTCCGGCGTCCGGCCAGGCCGCGGTCAGCTCGTTGGCGGCAGCCGGCCGGACCCGAACGCCGCGCCCGAGCTCGGTCGTCCCTCCCGCGGTCAGGCCGACGAGCGGCGCGAGCGCCGCATAGGAGCGGCGGTCGCCGTAGAGCGAGCGCTCGAGCTCGGCGTAGGAGCGCTCGAAGGCGTCGTCGTCCCAGTCGAAGCCGCCGCACGCCTCCGCGGTGGCCACGAGCAGCGGGACGAGAATGGTCCGCCGGAGCGCCTCGTCCTCGCCGACTCGCTGGTCGGCGTGGGCGCTCGCGAAGATCCCCGCGGCGGGCTCGTCCTTGAGCGCCGCGAGCGCCTCGCGCGCGTCCTCGCGCAAGGCGAGCCGCCCCGCCCGCTGCTCGATGAAGGAGCCGACGAGCGGCCGGTACTCGTACAGGGTCGGCCGGTTCGGCCCGGCGTGCTCTTCGAGCGCGATCGGGAGGTCGGCGCCGCCCTCGAGCTCGAGGCCGAGGTCGAAGAACGCACCGAGGCAGAACCCCCGGAGCGCCGTGAAGAGCTGCGGCGAGCGGGGAGCCCTGCCGGTCCCCCCGGCCGGAGGCCGGCTGTCGGAAGCCCTGTCGGACACGCGGAACGGTTACGCCCCCGCAGGACTCGTTCCTGCCTGGCACGCGGTAAAGCGGACCGATCACCATCCACGGGACGGGACGGTTTGGATGGCCGGCAGGAGCGATCTCGGCGGTCGAGTGCGGCGCAGCAATTGACAGAGCCCATCGGGCAGAGCGATGATCGAAGCGTGTAAGTCCCTCGCTCGTCGCCAACGAAACGCTCTTCGCCGGCGCCTCCGCGCGATGTCGCCGAGCGAGCAAGAGGGACGACATGGGAGAAGCGAGATGAGCAACCCGCAAACGTGGCACTACGGCCTCATTGCCGAGTGGTGGGCCGAGTTCTGCACCGAAGGACCGGAGATCGACTACTTCGGTAGCTTCGTCCAACGTGGGCAACCGGCGCTCGATGCCGGATGCGGCACCGGTAGGCTGCTGCTTCCGTGGCTTCGCGATGGCTTGGACGTCGACGGCTGCGATGTGTCCGCCGACATGATCTCGCTGTGCCGGAAGCGAGCACGGCGGGAGGGCTTCCACCCAACCCTGCTCGTCCAGCCTCTCCACGAGCTGGATCCGCCGCGCCGCTACGCGACGATCGTCTCCTGCGGCGTCTTCGGCCTCGGCAGCACGCGAGCCGAGGATCAGGAGGCACTCCGCCGGTTTCGCCGCTGCCTCGAACCGGGGGGAACGCTCCTTCTGGACAACGAGGTCCCCTACACGAACGCGCGGCTCTGGCAGCAGTGGACGCCTGAGGAGAGGCGGCGCCTGCCAGAGCCGTGGCCACAATCGGGGGAACGGCGGCGAACCGGCGACGGCTCCGACCTCGAGCTTCGCTCACGCACGGTCGACGTCGACCCGCTCGACCAGACTGCCGTACTCGAGATCCGCGCTGATAAGTGGCGCGACGGGAAGCTCATCGCCGCCGAAGAACGCGCGATCTCGATGCGAATGTACCTCCGAGACGAGCTGCGCTTGATGCTCGACTGCGCTGGTTTCAGCCGCGTGGACGTGCGGGGCGGCTACGCCGACGAGCAGCCGACCAGCGACCATGAGTTCCTCGTGTACATCGCGCGGACATGAGTGTGCGGCGACGGAACGACGACGTGCCACATCTCTTGCGGCTCGGCGCGCGCAGTCGCGCGGCGGAGGGCGTCGCCCTCAGGCGCGGAGCACAGCCCGCCGAGGGCCGGCGAGGAACCCGGCCTCGACGAGGAGCGGCATCGCCTCCGTCTCCCCGACTGGGTCGCCGTCGAAGCGCTCGACGGCGAGGCGCTTCAGACCCGTCCCGCGCGCGTGCTGGACGAGCGCGCCGAGCGCGGTCCGGAGCCAGCCCTCCTCGGGATCGCGCAACGGCACGAGCGAGCGGCCGCCGCGCTCGACGAAGAGCGCAGGCTCGCCGTCGAGCAGGACGACGAGGGCGCCGGCCACGCGCGCGGCGCGGGCGCCGGAGCGCTTCGGCCAGGGGAGAGCCGAGCCGTAGGGCTGGGCGGGGTCCGCGGCGGCGAGGACGAGCGCGCTCTCCGGCTCCGGCCGCCCGCGGACGCGCTCCACCGCGCCGGGAAGCGCGAACTGCGCGCCGCCGAGGCCCTCGACGAAGTAGCCACGCCGGCAGACCCCGAGGGTCTCCAGCTTCCGGAGCTCCTGGTAGACAGGCGCATAGCCGCCCGGAATGCCCTCGGCCCGCACGCCGTCGCGGGTGACGATCCCATGGCGTTCCAGCAGCAACTCGGCCAGCGCCCGAGGATCCGGCTCGCCCGCGAAGAGGCCGCCGGCGGCGGACCAGCGGCCCTGGGTGGCCGTGATCGCGTCCGCACGGGCGCGCGAGAAGCGTCGTGTCCGCTTCTCCTGCCTCGGCGCCTGGAAACGGCGGCTCGCGCGTAGAGGCTGCCAGGCGTCGTTCGTCACCTCGCCGGACCAGACGAGGTCCCAGAGGGCGGGAAGCGCGGCCTCGCCCTCGAGACCGGTCGCCGCCAGGAGGTCGAACCAAAAGAGCGCCCCACCGGCGAGCGCCGTCCGGATCGCCGTGTGCACCTCCTCCTCCGGCGGCGGGAGCGCGCCGGGGCGCCCGAGCGCGGGCGCGTCCTCCCGGAAGTAGAGGGCGACCCGCTCGAGCCCGGCCCCCACCCACACGACCTCGCCGGACGCCGTCAGCTGGTCGAGCCACGCCGGCTGGTAGCCGGGCACGCGCCGGGGCAGCACGTCGCTTTCCCAGAGCGCGACGGGCAGCGAGAGGCCCTGGAGCGGGACAAGCGACTCCCGGAGCGTCGCCCGCCGATCGACTCCCTGCCAGCCGGGCAGGAAACGGCCTAGCGCTCCTTGGTCGACCGGCTCGACCTCCTTGCGGAGCCGGGCCAGGCTGGCACGTCGAAGTCGCCGAAGGACGTCGGGGTCGCACCACTCGCGCTCGGATCCGCCGGGGCGCAGCTCGCCCCGCACGAGATCGAGCGCCCCGAGCAGAGTCTCCATTCGCTCGTGCTCGAGGCCGAAGCGGCGGGCGGCTTCGCCGGTGGTGAACGGCCCGCGCCCGCGCGCGAAGCGCCGGAGGATCCAGCCGAGCGGATCCTCCCCGCCGTCGAGATAGGCGTCGGGCAGGCCGGAAGGAGGCATGGCGCCGAGGGCGTCGCGATAGCGTCCCGCGTCCTCGGCGGCGACCAGGCGCTCCGCGCCAGCCACGCGGACGCGCACGGCCCTGCGCTCGGCCTCGAGCTCCGCGGCCAGCGCCTCGTCGACATCGCCGGCCGGGAGGTCGCCGCGCCGGAGCAAGAGGTCGTGCAGCCCGTCGGTGCTCGTCGGCGAGCCTCGCAGCTCCCGCTCCACCTGCTCGAGCGCGTCGGGGTCGATGAGATCGCGGAGCTCCTCCTGGCCGAGCAGCTCCTTCAGGAGGTCGCGGTCGAGAGCCAGGGCCTGCGCCCGCCGCTCGGCGAGCGGCGTGTCGTCCTCGTACATGTAGGTGGCGACGTAGTCGAAGAGGAGCGAGGACGCAAAGGGGGACGCGCTCGGGGTCTCGACGGCGACGAGATCGATGCGGCGCTGCCGGAGGTCGTCGAGCAGGCCCCGCAGGGCGGGCAGGTCGAAGACGTCCTGGAGCACCTCGCGGTACGTCTCCAGGATCACGGGAAAGTCGGGATAGCGGCGGGCGACCTGGAGGAGTCCCTGGGCCTTCAGCCGCTGCTGCCAGAGCGGCGTGCGCTGGCCGGGGCGGCGGCGCGGGATCAGGAGCGCGCGGGCGGCGTTCTCGCGGAAGCGGGCGCCGAAGAGCGCGGTGCCGCCCAGCTCCGCGACCACGAGGTCGTCGAGCTCGTCCGAGCCGACTAGCAGCTCCTCGAGCGGGGGCGGCGCCTCGGCGTCGGGCAGGTGGAATGCCACGCCGTCGTCCGACCAGATGAAGTTGACCTCGAGGCCGAGCGACTCGCGGAGGCGGGCGGCGAGCGCGAGAGCCCAGGGGGCGTGGACCCGGGCCCCGAAGGGAGTGAGGATGCAGAGCCGCCAGTCGCCGATCTCGTCCCGGAAGCGCTCGACGACGACCGCCCGGTCGGAGGGGAGCACCCCCGTCGCCTGCTCCTGCTCGCGCAGGAAGGTGAGGAGGTTCGCCGCGGCGCGCTCGTCGAGCTCGTGCTCGGACACCAGCCGCTCGCGGGCACGCTGGTCGTCGAGGCCGACAAGCTCCCGGCCGGTCTGCCCGATCGCCTCCCCGAGCTCGTACGGGCGACCGATGCCCTCGCCCTTCCAGAAGGGCACGAGGCCGGGAACGCCCGGCGCAGGCGAGACGAGCACACGATCGCGGGTGATCTCCTCGATCCGCCAGGTCGAGGCGCCCAGAAGGAACGTCTGGCCGGCGCGGGCCTCGTAGACCATCTCCTCGTCGAGCTCACCGACGCGCCCGCCGCCCTCCACGAGGTAGACGCCGAAGAGGCCGCGGTCGGGGATCGTGCCGGCGTTCGTCACCGCGAGCCGGCGCGCGCCCTCGCGCCCGCGCAGAAGCCCCGCGACCCGGTCCCAGGTGATGCGCGGGCGCAGCTCGGCGAACTCCTCGGAGGGATAGCGGCCGGCGAGCATGTCGAGCACGTTCTCCAGCTGCTGGCGCGAGAGGTCGCGGAAGGGCCAGGCTCGCCGGACCAGGTCGTGGAGCTCGTCGACGGCGATCTCCTCCTGCGCGCAGACGGCGACGACCTGCTGGGCGAGGACGTCGAGAGGGTTGCGCGGGACGCGCGTCTCCTCGATCAGCCCTTCCTTCATGCGCCGGACGACGACGGCCGACTCGAGCAGGTCGGCTCTGAACTTGGGGAAGATCCGGCCCTTGGAGGCCTCGTCGAGCCGGTGCCCCGCGCGGCCGACGCGCTGGAGTCCGCGCGCGACGGACTTCGGCGACTCGACCTGGACGACGAGGTCGACAGCGCCCATGTCGATGCCGAGCTCGAGTGAAGAGGTGGCGACGAGACAGGGGATGTCGCCCTTCTTGAGCAGCTCCTCGACCTCGACGCGCTGCTCGCGGGCGAGCGAGCCGTGGTGGGCGCGAGCGATCTCCTGCTCCGCCAGCTCATTCAGGCGGAGGGCGAGCCGCTCGGCGAGGCGGCGGTTGTTGACGAAGACGATCGTGGAACGGTGCTCCCGGACGAGCTCGAGGAGCGCGGGGTAGATGGACGGCCAGATCGAGCCGCCCTCGCCCGGCTCTCGCATGTCCTCGAGCGGGACGACGACGCGGAGGTCGAGCTCCTTGCGCGTCCCCGCGTCGACGAGCTCGATGGGGCGCCCGCCCGAGACGAAGCGTCCGATCTCCTCGAGCGGGCGCTGGGTGGCCGAGAGGCCGACGCGCTGGACGGGCTCCTCCACGAGCCGCTCGAGCCGCTCGAGGCTGAGCGCCAGGTGGGCTCCGCGCTTGGAGCCGGCGACGGCGTGCACCTCGTCGACGATCACGACCCTGACGCCGCGAAGCGTCTCCCGGGCTCGCGAGGTGAGCATGAGGAAGAGCGACTCCGGGGTCGTGATGAGGATGTCCGGGGGCCGCTTGAGCATGGCCGCCCGCTCCTTCGGCGACGTGTCGCCGGTGCGAACCGCGACCGAGAGCTCGGAGCCGATCCCCGCGAGCGGCCCGCGCAGGTTTCGCTCCACGTCGTAGTTCAGCGCCTTCAGCGGGCTGACGTAGAGCACCTGCGTGCCCTCTCCCGGCCGGGCGCGGTCGAGCGCCCAGAGGAAGGCAGCGAGCGTCTTCCCGGAGCCGGTCGGCGCCTGGATGAGCACGTGGCGGCCCGTCGCGATGGCAGGCCAGCCCTGCTCCTGCGCGGGAGTCGGGCGGTCGAACGTCCGCTCGAACCAGCCGCGGACGCCCGGGCTGAAGGGCGCGAGCGCGCTCACTGGCCCCAGCCTACCGGCGCCCACGCGGCCGGCCTGGCCGTTACCGGGTCAACAGAGCGTCCGGCACGCGCAGCCGGCCCGCGAGGAGCAGCGCAGCCGGCACCAGGACGGCCGCGCGCAGCGCGAAGACACCGGCGAGCTCCCACTCCGAGGGCGAGCCGGGCACGAGCGCGGCCCGCGCGACCTCGTAGTAGGAGACGGATGCAGCCGCGAGGGCAAGGGCAACGAGCGCGCCGCCCGCCGCGGCGAACGACCACTCCCGTCCCGCCAGCGCGGCGAGGGCCAGCAGGAGCGCCGCCAGCACACACGCCTGGGCTGTGCCGGATTGCCAGGCCACGACTGCCGGAGCCGCATCCTCCGGCCAGGGCGCGGGCGGGACCAGGCGCTCCATGAGGTTCTGGACGGTGAAGAAGAGGACTCCCGCGCCCGCGAGGACGGCCCCAGCCGAGAGCCGCGTTCGCACGCGCCAGTCCCGGTTGAAACGAGCTGCGACCGCTTCGGCCGGGCCGAAGCGCGCGAGGGCGGCCTCCTCCGCCTCGCCCGCGCGCATCCCGGCTGCCCGTCCGCTCGCCTTGGCCGCTCTCAGATGATCCTCGACCTCGGCGGCGATCCGACGACGCCGGCGAGCGCCGACGCGGAGCTCGCGCTCGAGCGCGGCCAGGTAGCCGTCGATCGTCCGCGCGCCGCTCATCGAACGTCACCCACGACCGCGGCGACGGCGCCCGAAAAGGCGCCCCAGTCGCGCTTCCCGCGCTCGAGCCTGCTGCGCCCGCGGCGCGTCAGCCGGTAAACACGCCTGCGCCGCCCGCTTCCTGCCTCCCAACTGCTCGCCAGGAATCCGGCGGCTTCGAGACGATGCAGGGCCGGGTACACGGTTCCCTCGGGAAGGTCGAACGCGCCGGCACTCCGCCGCCGCAGTTCCTCGATGACCGCGTAGCCGTGCGCGGGACCGTCCGCGAGCACGGAGAGGGCGAGAAGATCGAGGTGGCCGTGCAGCTCGCTCATGATACCTAGGCATTCTAAATATAGAACGCCTGTGTATCAACCCTGACTACACTGGCCCCGTGGCCGCCACCCGGCCGACACACCTCTACTTCACCGGCGACGACAACGCCGATCGCTTCCTCGCCGAGGAGCCGCTTGCGCTGCTCGTGGGCTTCGTACTCGACCAGCAGGTCACCGTGCAGAAGGCCTTCTCGGGCCCGCTCGAGATCAGGCGCCGGCTCGGCAACTTCGACGCCGCGACGATCGCCGGCACGGATCCCGGCGAGCTCGAGGAGCTCTTCCGGCAGAAGCCCGCCATCCACCGCTTCCCGGGCAACATGGCCCGGCGCGTGCAGGAGCTCTGCGCAGTCGTGGCGGAGGACTACGGCGGTCACGCGGACCGCGTCTGGCTCGAGGCCGAGAGCGGCGAGGACCTGGAGCGGCGCCTGCTCGCCCTCCCGGGAATCGGCCCGATGAAGGCCCGATCGCTGCTCGCGATCATCGGCAAGCGCTTCGGCATCCGCCCGCCCGGCTGGGAAGACGTCGCGCCGACGCACCCGACGCTCGGGGATGTCAATTCCTACGAGGCGCTCGAGGACTACCAGGCGAAGAAGCGCGCGCACAAGGCGTCGCTGCGCGCGGCGAAGGCCTCCGGTTAGCCCACCTCAGCGAGGAGCGACGCCCGCGCCTCGCGCACCATCTCGCGCGCGATCACGAGCCGCTGGATCTCCTGCGTTCCCTCGTAGATCTGCGTGATCTTGGCGTCGCGCATCATGCGCTCCACGGGGTACTCCTTCATGTAGCCGTAGCCGCCGAGGATCTGGACGGCCTCGGTGGTGACCTCCATGGCCGTGTCGCCGCAGAAGAGCTTCGCCATCGCGGACATCTTGGTGAGAGGCTCGACTCCCTCGTCGACCGCCATTCCGACCCTGTAGAGAAGCCCGCGCGCGGCCTCGCACTTCGTCTCCATCTCGGCGAGCTTGGCGGCGATGAGCTGGTGCTCGGCGATCGGCTTCCCCATCGTCTCACGCGTCTTCGCGTACTCGAGCGCATAGTCGGTGGCGCCCTGAGCGATGCCAAGGGCCTGCGCCGCGATCCCCGGCCGGGAGCGGTCGAGCACGCGCATCGCCACCCTGAAGCCGTCGCCCTCCCCGCCGATCCGGTTTCCGGCCGGAACGCGGCAGTTCGAGAGAAAGACCTCGCCGGTGGTCGAGCCCTTGATCCCCATCTTCGGCTCGATCCGGCCGACCTCGAAGCCGGGCGCATCGGCCTCGACGATGAACGCCGAGATGCCGCCGTGCCCGGCGGTCGGATCGGTCTTGGCGAAGACGACGTAGACCGCGGCGACGCCCGCGTTCGTGATGAAGCGCTTCGACCCGTTCAGGACGTACTCCTCGCCTTCGAGCTTGGCCTCGGAGCGCATGGCCGCCGCATCCGAGCCCGAGCCCGGCTCGGTCAGGGCGTACGCCGGAAGCCATTCGCCGCTCGCCAGACGCGGGAGGTAGCGCTCCTTCTGCTCCTCGGTGCCGTCGTTCTTGATCGCAAGCGCCCCGAGCTCCTGGAGGGCGAGGATCAGACCGGTGGTCGCGCAGACCCTGGAGATCTCCTCGACGGCGACCAGGACCATCAGCGTCCCCGTCCCCGTGCCGCCGAAGCGCCCCTCGAAGGGAAGACCGAGGATCTCGTGCTCACGCAGCAGCTCGACCATGTCCCACGGGAACTCGCCCGAGGCGTCGATCTCGGCGGCACGCGGCGCTATGCGCTCGCGCGCGAGCGTCCGGACGAGCTCGCGGATCTCGCGCTGCTCGTCGGAGAGCGGCTCGTACCCCACGTCCGGATTCTAGTGTCCGCATGCGGGCGGACAGGAGCGTCGACGTTCACGGAGTCGAATCACTTGTGCCCGACTTGCCACAGTCCGCGCGCCACTCGTGCGCTTTTCGGCGTTAGGCTCAGAAGCGGGTGGTGGGCCGGGGTGCCCCGAAGGAGTTAGGGCACGTTTCAGAATGGACGCCTCGCCGAAGCGCGGCCCGGCGGCACAGCGGCTATTTGGTCAAGCCCTCCTAGTACCCGTAGCCCGAGTCTTCGTCCGTCGTCGTCTCGTCCGTGGTCGTGGGGCCTCCTCCGCCGCCGGACGTGATCGTCCCTTCCATCCCACGGTCGCGGTGGTCGCCGACGGGGCAGTACATCTCGAACTCACCGGATTCCGCGAGATCGACCGTGAGGTCGGCCGACTCGCCGGGCCCGAGCTCCGCCGTCTCCACCTCACCGGAAGGGCCTTCGACCTCGAGCGCGTGCACGGCCCCGCCCTCGTTGACGACGTGGAAGGTGTAGGAGCCGGGCTCGACGGCGATCGCCGACGGCTCGATGGCGAACTCGCTGAGGGCGACCTCGACGACCGTCGCGTCGCCGCTCGGCGCAGCCTCCTCGTCGGCGGTCCCCTCCTCCCCACCGCAGCTTGGGAGGAGGAGTAGAGCGAGCACGGCGAGGAGGAGGCGGCGCATCTCAGATCCATACGCGGAGCGGGCTCGACCGGTTTTGTGCCGCCGACCTGGGCGCGGCTGAGGATCCCGTTCGGGAGCTCCGACTATCCTCGAAGCGTGATTCTCGAGAACGGCGTCGTCCGGACGCTCGACCCCTCTCTACCCAGGGCGGCCGCACTGGCGATCGCCGGCGAGCGGATCGCCGGCGGGGTCGGCACACACGAGACCGCGCTGGCGAGCCCGGAGCGCGTCGACCTCGGCGGCAGATGCGTCCTTCCCGGGTTCACGGACTCGCACGTGCACTTCCCGACGTGGGCTCTCGCCCAGCGCCAGGTGCGCCTGGAGAGAACCGGGTCGCTCGACGACGCGCTGGCCCGGGTCGCCTCGGCGGTCGGAGACGTGCCGAGCGGGCGCTGGCTGCGCGGCCTCGGCTGGCGGAGCGGCGAGTGGTCACCGTCCACCGAGCCGACGAAGGAGGCGCTCGACCCGGTCACGGGCGACGTCCCCGTCGCCCTGATGTCCAAGGACTACCACTCGCTCTGGCTCAACTCGGCGGCGCTCGCGCTCGCCGACGGCGAGCTGCAGGTGCCCGGAGGCGTGGTCGAGCGCGACGAGCGCGGCGAGCCCACCGGCGTCCTCCGGGAGGAGTGCGCCTGGCACTTCCGGGACACCTACGTGCGGCCCACCGAGGACGAGATGGTCGAGGCCTGCCGCGAGGTGATCCCGCTCGCGCTCTCGCGCGGCGTCGTGGCGATCCACGACAAGGACGGCTGGCTCGGAGCGCTGCGCGTCTTCCAGCGGCTCCGCGAGGAGGGCGCGTTGAGCCTCCGCGTCTGGCAATCCCTCCCCTGGGAGCAGCTCGAGAGCCTCGAGGGGATCGGCCTCGCGTCCGGCCTCGGCGACGACCTCCTTCGGGTCGGCTACATCAAGGCGTTCCTCGACGGGACGCTGGGCTCGCGCACGGCGCTCATGCTCGACGGCTCGGGCGTCGAGATCGTCGGCTACGAGAAGTTCGTGGACATCGTTCGTCACAGCGCCCGCGCCGGGTTTCCGGTGGCGGTGCACGCGATCGGCGACCTCGCCAACCGGCGGGCGCTCGACGCCTTCGAAGAGACGCAGGACGAGTGGCGGCCGCGCGGCCTCCGCCAGCGGATCGAGCACGCTCAGCTGCTCGCCCCGGAGGACGTGGGCCGCTTCGCGGAGCTCGGCGTCGCCGCCTCCGTCCAGTTCAGCCACGCTCCCTCCGACCGCGACCTCGCCGACGACTTCTGGTCCGAGAAGACCGAGGGCGCCTATGCCTTCCGCTCCCTCGTCGACTCGGGGGCGCTCGTCGCGAACGGCTCCGACGCGCCCGTCGAGGAGCTCGATCCGCTCTTCGGCATCAGGGCCGGTGTCACGCGAACCCAGGACGACCGCGAGGCCTGGCATCCCGAGCAGGCGGTGACCGTCGAGCAGGCCCTCCACGCGACCTGCGTGGCTCCCGCCTGGCTCACGGGTGACGAGCGCCGCCGCGGGAAGATCCTCCCCGGGTACCTGGCCGACCTCGTCGTGCTCGACCGCGACCCGCTCGACTGCCCTGCCGATGAGCTCGGCGACGTGCGCGTGGTGGCCACGATGCTCGGCGGCCGCTGGGTGCACAACCCGCCCCCCTGGGACTCGTAATCAGCCGGGCTACAATGCGCCTATGCGCACGATGAAGCCTGTCCATGACGAGGAGTGCGCGGTCGCCTGCACGGCCGAGATCATCGGCTCGAAGTGGACGGCGATCATCGTCCACGACCTCTCCGAGGGGCCGCGGCGCTTCTCCGAGCTCGAGCGCTCCTGCCCGGGCATCAGCCCGCGGACGCTCTCGGAGCGCCTGCGCGTCCTCGAACAGGACGGCATCCTCGAAAAGCACGCGAGCGCGCGCCGGGCCGAGTACGAGCTGACCGAGAAGGGAACCGCCCTCCTCCCGATCATCGAGGAGATGCGCCGCTTCGGCCACGGCTGGCTCGTGAGCGACGAGGGCCACACGCACGCCCACGGCAAGCGCGTCGCGCCGGCCGCGTAGTCCTCACCGCCGTACAAGGTTCCGAGCCACGAACGTGAGGTTCGCCGGCCGCTCGGCCAGGCGCCGCGTGAAGAAGGGGAACCACTCCGGCCCGTACGCGGCCGCCACCAGCACCTTGTAGCCTCGGGCGGCGAGGTCGAGCTGGAGCTGCGGCCGCACGCCGTACAGCATCTGGAGCTCGAAACGGTCGCGGCCGATTCCCTCCCGCTCGACGAACGCGAGCGCGTGCTCGATCATGCGCTCATCGTGGGTGGCGATCGCCGTGTAGCCGCCGCCGACGAGAGATCGCTCCACGAGCCGGATGTACGCGGCGTCGACGTCCGGCTTCTTCGGGTACGCGACCGACTCGGGCTCGAGGTAGGCGCCCTTGACGAGCCGGAGGTTGGGCGCGAGCGGAAGCAGGCTCTCGAGATCGTCAGGAGTCCGGTAGAGGTAGGACTGGAGCACGGTGCCGACGTTGTCGTGACCGGCCTCACGCACGCGGCGGTACATGCGGAGCGTCGCGTCGACGAGCGAGGAGTACTCCATGTCGATGCGGATGAAGCTGCCCAGCTCGCCGGCCCGGGCGATGAGACGTTCGAGGTTCTCGTAGGCGAGCTCCTCGTCGATGTCGAGCCCGAGGTGGGTGAGCTTCAGCGCGACGTTGCAGCGGAGCTCTTCGGCGTGGAGGCGGTCGAGGATCACGAGGTACCGGTCGACAGCGTTGCGGGCCTCCGCCTCCTCGCGGACGTCCTCGCCGAGGAGCGTGGTGTTCGCAGAGAGGCCTCGTTCGTTCAGGCCGCGCAGGATCTCGACGCAGGCGTCCAGATCCTCGCCCGCGACGAACCGCGAGGCACCCAGCCGCAGGCCGTGCCGCTTCGCGAATCCGCGCACACGCGGGCTCCCGGACGAGGCCAGGATGGCCTTGCGGACTGCCCCGTTGAGCGCCTCGCCCGGCTTCACCGGGGCAGGCCGCCGAGGGCCACGAACGTCTCCCGCGCGGCGTCGACACCGAGCGGGATGTAGCGGACGAGCAGCCGCTCGTTCGGCGAGTGCATGTTCGCGTCGGGGAGCGCGAAGCCGGTGAGGATCGTGGGAATGCCACGGTCGGCGAGTGCAGGGACGAGCGGGATCGAGCCGCCGGAGCGCAGCAGCAGGGGTCGCCGGCCGACGACCCGCTCGAACGCGTCCTGCGCAAGGCGGACGGCGGGAGCGTCGGGCGGGATCAACCCGGGAGGGCCGGCCGAACGACGCTCGATCTCGAGCTCCGAGCCCTCCGGCGCGGCCGCGCGGAGGATGCGCTCGAAGGCCGCGGCGATCTGCTCCGCGTCCTGCCCGGGCGCGAGCCGGATCGAGACGTTGGCCTCCGCGAGCACCGGGAGCACCGTCTTCGTGAGCAGGGGCTCGCCGCCCTGGATCCCGTGGACGTCGACGGCGGGGCCGGCGAGCGTGCGCGGGTAGAAGTCGTCCGCCGCGTCCGCGTCCATCGGCTTCGCGCCGGCCTCGGCCAGCACGACCGTCCCGGGGTCGAGCTCCTGCCACGACCGCAGCTCCTCCTCGGTCGGCGGGACGACGCCCGCGCGCAGCTCCTCGGGGACGCCGTGACCGCCTCCAGGGTCTGCGCGAGGGCGTGAACGGCGTTGAGGGCGGCGCCGCCGAACATGCCGGAGTGGAGGTCGCGCTCGCCGGTCTGCAGCTGGAGATGGAAGTAGGCGAGGCCGCGAACCGCCAGGTCGAAGGCGGGCACGTCCTCCCTCGCCATGCCGCTGTCGAAGATGACGCAGGCGTCGGCGCCCCGCTCGTCGGCGGCGAGGAAGTCGACGATCGAGTGGCCGCCGATCTCCTCCTCCCCGTCGAAGGCGACTCTGACGTTGACCGGCAGCGCTCCCTCCTCCGCGAGCAGGCGCGCAGCCTTGAGCAGCAGGTAGGCGTTCCCCTTGTCGTCGACGGCGCCGCGGCAGTACAGGTAGCCGTCACGAATCTCAGGGCCGAACGGATCGGACTCCCACAGGTCGAGGGGCGCGGGAGGCTGCACGTCGAAGTGGCCGTAGACGAGGACGGTCGGCGCGTCGGCGGCGCCAGTCGAGGCGCGGATCTCGCCGACGGCCAGCGGGTGGGTCTCCGTCTCGACGAGCCCGGCGTCGCCCCCGGCCCCGCGCACGAAGTCGCACACCCACTCGCCTGAGCGCCGCACGTCCGCCGCATGGGCCGGGTCGGCGGAGACGCTCGGAATCCGGAGCCAGTCCGAGAGCTCCGCGAGCCAGGCAGGGTCGAGCCGGTCGGTCACGGCGCGGAGTCTACGGATCGGCCGACCGGCGGCGGTGTAGCCTCGTCGACGTGGGCAACGCGCGCTGGCACCTCGCACTGCGCGAGGGCACGCGGGTCTGGTGCCTGGAGCGCGCCGGCCCAGGGTCCGCCGTGGTTCTGCTGCACGGGCTCGCCGGATATGCCGAAGAGTGGGCCGAGACGGCCTCGTGGCTCTCAGAGGCCTTCAGGGTCGCCGCGATCGAGCAGCGGGGTCACGGACGAAGCGAGCGCGCACCAGCCGACGTGTCTCCGGGCGCCTTCGTCGCTGATGCCGAGATGTTGATCGAGCGACTCGACCTGGCGCCCACAGTCGTCGTGGGGCAGTCGTTCGGCGGCCTGATCGCCTTCCTCCTCGCCGCGCGACGGCCCGAGCTCGTCCGCGGGCTCGTCGTCGTGGAGGCGACTCCTGCGGCAGACCTCGACGCTTCGATCACCGTCCGTCGCTGGCTGGAGTCCTGGCCCGTCCCGTTCGCGTCTCGAGAGCACGCCCTCGCGTTCTTCGGCGGCGACACGGCCTGGGCGCGGGCATGGGTCGCGGGCCTGGAAGCAAGGGACGACGCATTGTGGCCGAGCTTCGAGGCCGAGGTGTTGCTGCGCGCGCTTGGCGAGGCCAGCCGCCGGGACTGGTGGGACGAGTGGGCTCGGCTCCGATGTCCGGTGCTCGTCGTTCGAGGATGGGACGGCTCACCTCGAAGCGAGATGGAGCGCATGGTCGAGAAGGTTCGGGCTGCACGCCTAGTCGAGATCGAGGACGCTGGCCACGACCTGCATCTCGAGCAACCCCTGCGCTGGCGGGAGACGCTCGACGAGTTCCTGCGCAGCCTCGACCGCTGACGACGAGCAGCGCTTCTGTCAGGCGACGTCGCGGAGCTTCTGCGTCTCGGCCAGCGCCTGCAGCTTCTTCAGGCACTGGTTCTCGATCTGGCGGACCCGCTCGCGCGTGACGTTGAACGTGCGCCCCACCTCGTCGAGCGTGCACGGGTGCTGGCCGTCGAGGCCGTAGCGCATCTCGAGAACGCGTCGCTCGCGGAGCGAGAGCGTCTGGAGGACGCGCTTCAGCGTCTCCTTGCGGAGCGTGGTCTCCACGGCCTCGTCCGGCGCCGGCGCGTTCTCGTCGGCGAGGAAGTGGCCGAACTCGGACTCCTCCTCGTCTCCGACGGGCTTCTCGAGCGAGATCGGGGCCTGGGCGCTCCGCTTGATGTGCTCGATCTCGTCGGCGTCCAGCTCGAGCTCCCTGGCGATCTCCTCGACCGTCGGCTCCCGCCCCATCTCGCCGAGCAGCTTGCGCTCGATCCTGCCGATCTTGTTGAGCTTCTCGACGACGTGCACCGGCATGCGGATCGTGCGGGCCTTGTCGGCGAGCGCGCGGGCCACCGCCTGGCGGATCCACCAGGTCGCGTAGGTGGAGAACTTGAAGCCCTTGCGGTAGTCGAACTTCTCGGCCGCGCGGACGAGCCCGATCGTGCCCTCCTGGATCAGGTCGAGGAAGGGCAGTCCCTGGTTGCGGTAGTTCTTGGCGATCGAGACCACGAGCCTGAGGTTCGACGCGACCATCTTCTGCTTGGCCGGGTGATCGCCGCGCTCGATGCGCTTGGCGAGCTCGACCTCCTGTGCCGCCGTGAGGAGAGGGATCTTGCCGATGTCCTTGAGGAAGAGCTGGAGCGCATCCGTGGAGATCTCCCGCGCCTCGGGCTCGAGGTCGAGGTCGGCCGCGTCGTCGGCGTCGTCGACGATCTCGATGTGGAGCTCCTCGAGCGCCGAATAGAACTCGTCGAGCTGCACGGGCTCGAGGTCGTCCCCGAGGGCAAGGGCGATCTCCTCGTGCGTGAGAAAACCGGCCTCCTGCCCCTGGCGCACGAGCGCCGCCCTGGCGTCGTCATGGTCGAGCATGACGCCCACTTCGCTCCCCTCCCCTCCTCGAAATCCCTATCCCGTCTCTCAACGTAGCCGGGACTGACGACTTGTCAACGGTCGCTTCGCCGCGAATTTCCTGCACGAGCGCCGCGACTCTTGCACGGCGGTCGGACGTCCGTCATGCCCCTTTTGGGGGAGTCTGTTAGCGGACGTCCTCAAGACGGTCCAGGAGGCGCTCCGCTTCCCGGCCGTAGAAGCCGTCCGGATCGGCTTCGCGAGCCAGCTCGAGCTGCCGGATCGCCTCCTCGACCTGCCCGATCCACGAGAGCCCGAGGCCGAGGTGGTAGCGGACGACGCCCTCCTCGTCGGCGTCGGCGAGCGGCCCGAGGCGGGAGAACGCCTGCGACGGATCCTCCTTGTCGAAGCGCCCGAGCGCCGCCGCCACCTTCGCCGGCAGGCTGTCCGGGTCGGCCTCCAGCGCGCTCTCGAAAGCCGCGCGCGCCGAGACCGGCCTGCCGACACGTTGGAGGGCGATGCCGTAGGCCAGGCGCTCGTCGACCCCTCCGGCCTCGGCCCGGTGCTCGAGCTCGGCAAGCTGGTCCTCCGGGGAGAGGCCCTCGAGCTCGGGCGGCGCTGCGAGCGGCGCAACGAACGGCGGGCGGCCGGGAGCGAACTGCGGGTTGAGGAGGTCCTCCGCGCGGAGCGCCGCCGGCGAGTCGGGCTCGGCCCGCTCCGCTGCACGCCATTCCGCGCGCGCGCCGTCGTCGTCGCCGCTCGCCAGGAGCGCGAGGCCGAGGTGGAGCCGCACGAGGCCGCTCGACGGATTGTCGGCGGCGAGAGCGTCGAGCCGCTCCACCGTGCCGTCGGGCCAGGCGGCGATCGCGGCGCCCACGGCGGCCTCCACGGACTCGGGATTCTCGGCGAGCAGCTCGTCGAAGCGGGCCTCACCCCCGGCGCGGTCGCCCTCGTCGACGAGCCTCTCGGCCTCGCGCAGGGCATCGGCCTCGGCGTCGCTTCGCACGAGCAGGCCCAGCTCGAGCGGCGGCGCCGGGAGCGCGGCGTCCGTCGTCGCCGCCGGGGCTGACTCGTCCCCGCCCTGGAGCGCGGCGACGACGACCACGAGCGCCGCGGCGGCGGCCGCTGCCAGGCCGACCAGGACGCGGGCACGGCGCTGAGACACGCGCCGAGGGTAGCTCCCGGCCCTTGCGGGACGCGGCGACCACGTAGCTATACTTCCTGAAGCAATGCCCAGCTACCGCGAGCTCCTCCAGCAGGTCAAGAGCGAGATCGACGAGATCGACGCGCCGGCCGCCGCGGAGCTCTGCGAGGCCGATTCGCCCGTGTTCGTCGACGTGCGCGACCGGAACGAATGGGACGAGGGTCACATCCCGGGCGCCGTCCACGTGCCGCGCGGGAACCTCGAGTCCCGCATCGAGGGCGTCGTCGCCGACCGGGACGCGCAGATCGTCGTCTACTGCGCCTCCGGATCGCGGTCGGCCTTCGCCGCGAAGGCGCTCGAGGAGCTCGGCTACGAGAACGTCTCCTCCCTCGCGGGCGGCTTCAACGAGTGGAAGCGCAACGGTCTCGGCTTCGACCTTCCGCGGGCGCTCGACGAGCCGAAGCGGCGGCGCTACTCCCGCCACCTCCTCATCCCCGAGGTGGGCGAAGAGGGGCAGCTGCGCCTGCTCGACGCGCGCATCCTCCTGATCGGCGCCGGCGGGCTCGGCTCCCCCGCGTCGCTCTACCTCGCCGCCGCAGGCGTCGGTACGCTCGGGATCGTCGACGACGACGTCGTGGACGACTCCAACCTCCAGCGGCAGATCGTCCACTCGACCGAGCGCCTGGGCGACTCGAAGGCCGAGTCGGCGAAACGCACGATCGAGGCGCTCAACCCCGACGTGACCGTGCGGGTCTTCAAGGAGCGGCTGACGTCCGAGAACGTCGACCGGATCCTCGGCGAGGGCTGGGACGTGATCGTCGACGGGGCCGACAACTTCCCCACCCGCTACCTCCTGAACGACGCGTCCGTCTGGCACGGCATCCCGGTCGTCCACGGGTCGATCTTCCGCTTCGAGGGCCAGACCACGGTCTTCAAGCCGAAGGAGGGGCCCTGCTACCGCTGCCTCTTCCCGCAGCCGCCTCCGCCGGAGCTCGCCCCGAGCTGCGCCGAGGGGGGCGTGCTGGGCGTCCTGCCGGGCATCGTCGGGTCGCTGCAGGCCAACGAGGCCCTGAAGCTCGCGCTCGGGATCGGCGAGCCGCTCGTCGGCCGCCTGCTCCTCTTCGACGCGCTCGAGACCCAGTTCACCGAGATCAGCCTGCGGCGCGACCCCGAGTGCCCGGTCTGCGGCGACGACCCGACGATCACCGACTACATCGACTACATCGAGTTTTGTGCCGGGGGAAGGACGCACGTCACGTGATCAGGGTTCGCATCCCGCCCACGCTGCGCACCGAGGTCGGCGGCGCGCGCGAGGTCGAGGCTTCCGGCTCGACCATGCGCGACGTGCTCGCCGACCTCGCCGCGCGCTTCCCCGGCCTGGGCCGGCAGGTGCTGGAGGACGGCGAGGGCATCGCGCCCTTCGTCAACGTCTATCTCGACAGCGAGGACGTCCGCACGCTCGACGGGCTCGACACGCCCGTGCGCGAGGGCTCGACGGTGATCCTGCTCCCGGCGATGGCGGGCGGCGAGCGGACCCTCCTGCCCTCGGTGCTCGAGACCGTCGGCTCGACGCCGCTCGTCGAGCTCCCGCGCCTCGCCCCGCATGACGGCGTCAGGCTCTACGCGAAGCTCGAGGGCCAGAATCCGACCGGCTCCATCAAGGACCGGGTCGCCAAGGCGATGATCGAGGCCGCCGAGGCCGCCGGCGAGCTCGAGCCGGGCCGTGAGCTACTGGAGCCCACCAGCGGCAACACGGGCATTTCTCTCGCCTTCGTCGCCCGGCTCAAGGGCTACTCGCTCACCTGTGTCCTGCCCGAGAACGCCACGCCCGAGCGGGTCAAGCTGCTCGAGCTCTACGGCGCGCGCATCGTGTACTCCCCGGCCTCGGAGGGCTCGAACGGCGCGGTGCGGCTGGCTCTGCAGATGGCGGAGCGAGACCCGCGCTGGTTCATGCCCTTCCAGTACGGCAACGAGGCCAATCCCCGGGCCCACTATGAGGGTACGGGCGCCGAGATTGCGGATGCCCTCCCCCAGGTCGACGCCCTCGTCGCCGGGCTTGGCACCGGCGGCACCCTCATGGGCGCCGGGGACCGACTGCGAGAGCCCTTCCCGGACCTGCTCGTGGCCGCAGCCGAGCCGCTCCAGGGCGACCTCGTCTACGGCCTGCGCTCGCTGGCGGACGGCTACGTCCCGCCGATCCTCGACGTGTCCAAGCTCGACCGGAAGATGCTGGTGACCAACGAGGAGTCGGTCGGGGGCCTGCGCCTGCTGCTCGAGCGCGAGGCCATCTTCGCGGGCGTTTCCTCCGGTGCCGTGATCCACGTCGCGCGCCGGATCGCCGAGGAGCTGGACGAGGGCGTCGTCGTCGCCGTCCTCGCCGACGGCGGCTGGAAGTACCTCTCCGCCGATTTCTGGACGCGCCCGGCCGACGAGGTCGGCGCGTCCATGGAAGACCGCCTCTGGTGGTGATCCCGGCCGAGGTGCGCTCGGCGCTCGTCGAGCACGCCGAGGCGGAGCGACCGAACGAGGCCTGCGGGCTCTTGGCGCTCCGGGGCGGTGTCGCGGAGCGGTTCTTCCCGGGGCGGAACCGAGCCGCGAGCCCGTACCGCTTCGAGCTGGAGATCGACCCGGAGGTGTGGTTCTTGGAGGACGACGGCTACGAGCTGGCCGTCTTCCACTCGCACCCCGCCTCGCCACCGCGACCCTCGCGGACGGACGTCGAGTCGATCGGCCTCTGGGAGGGGAAGCCGTACGTGATCCTCTCCCTCCGCACCGGTGAGCTGGCGGCCTGGACGATCGCCGAGCGCGTGGAGAGCCTGCCGCTCTCATAGGCTTGGCGGGAACCTTTCCGCCGTGGCGCCGGTCAGAGAGGCATGAAGGTCTTCATCTGCATCGCACTCGTGCTCGCCACTGCTGCGCTTTCTGCCTGCGGCGGCGACGACGGGCCCGCGGACGACGCCGGCGCCGTCGTCTCGATCGACGACGCGCTCGCCTCCGGTTCCGACGAGCCCCTGCTCGTCGCGGGCAACCTCCTCGCCCAGGGCGACGTCGTCCGCCTCTGCTCGGCCCTCGCCGAGTCCTTCCCGCCCCAGTGCGGCGGTGCCTCGCTCGTCGTCCAGGGCCTCAACCTCCTGGACGTGGACGGCCTCGTCACCGAGGGCGACGTCAGCTGGACGGACCGCCCGATCGAGCTGCTCGGGGTTGTCTCGGACGGAACGCTGACGGTGAGCGAGAATGCCGTCTGATGGCCGTCGAGCATCCGGAGGGCTGGAACGAGGTACGCGGCGCCTTGCAGCGTGGCTTCCGCTTCAAGGACTTTGCCGAGGCGATGGCGTTCGTGAACCGGCTGGCCGAGGCGGCGGAGGAAGCCGATCACCATCCGGACATCTCGATCAGCTGGAACGCGGTTACAGTCCGCTGGTGGACCCACGTGAAGCGCGCGATCACCGAGCGCGACGTCGAGCTGGCGCGCCGTACCGACGAGCTGGCCTCGTCCTTCTCGTCGCACTGATCGCGCTGCTCGCGGCCGGCTGCGGCTCGGATTCCGGCGACGACCAGTCTGCAGGAGGCGGGGACACTCAGGCGCCGGCGACGGAGCTGACGATCACGTTCTGGCCACAGGGCCCGGACGGAGACGCGCAAGAAGCGACTCTCACCTGCGACCCGCCGGGAGGGACCCATCCGAATCCCGAGGCCGCGTGCGCAGCCCTCGCAGGCGATCCCGAGGCGCTCGAGCCCGTCGCGCCCGACGGGGCCTGCACGATGATCTTCGGCGGGCCCGAGCAGGCGACGGTCGTCGGCGTCGTGAACGGCGAGGACGTCGATGCCGCGTTCGAGCGCTCCAACGGCTGCGAGCTCGACCGCTGGGACCGCATGGCCGTCCTCCTCCAAGTCGGGGATTGACGCCCATCCCGGGGAGGCGCACAACGAGAGGATGAGGCTCGCCCTGACCGTCGTCATCGCCGCGGCGCTGCTGGCGCCGGCGGCGCTCGCCGCGCCGCTGCCGGACGCGCCGGGCTGTCCGGTCTTCCCGGCCTCGAGCGTCTGGAACAAGCGGGTCGACAAGCTGCCGAAGCACAAGCGCTCCAAGAAGATCGTGAAGGCGATCGGGGCAAGCCGGTACGTCCACGCCGACTTCGGCTCGGGCCTCTGGGCCGGCGGCCCCATCGGGATCCCCGTCACCGTCGTCGACAGCTCACAGCCGAAGTCCTTCGTCGACTTCCTCTACGGCGACGAGAGCGATGACGGGCCGTATCCGATCCCTTCCGACGTCGCGATCGAAGGCGGCCCCGGCGCCGACGGCGACCGTCACGCGATCATCGTCGACAGGGACTCCTGCACCCTCTTCGAGCTCTTCGACCTTCACCCTTCCTGGAACGCGGGGTCAGGGGCGATCTGGGACCTTCATTCGAACGCGCTCAGGCCGCGCGGCTGGACGTCGGCCGACGCCGCCGGGCTTCCGATCCTGCCCGGGCTCGCGCGCTACGACGAGGTGGCGCGGGGCTCCATCAAGCATGCGCTCCGCTTCACCGTGGAGCGCTCGCGCCGGGCGTACATCTACCCGGCACGTCACTTCGCCTCGAGCTACACGAGCCGCAACCTGCCGCCCATGGGGCTCCGCCTGCGCCTCCGCTCCGACTTCCCCGTGGCGCGCTTCCCGTATCAGGCGCGCATCGTCCTCCGCGCCCTCAAGCGCTACGGGATGATCGTCGCCGACAACGGGTCGAGCTGGTACATCTCGGGCGTCCCCGATCCACGCTGGAACAACAATGCGCTGCACACGCTCCATCGCGTGCAGGGCTCGGACTTCCGGGTCGTGGACACCTCGAAGCTCAGGCCGTAGCGGCCAGCTCGGCAAGCTCGTCGGCCGAGAGCTCCAGGTCGGCGGCGGCGACGTTCTCCTCCAGGTGCGCGATCGAGGCGGTGCCCGGGATCGGGCAGACGACGGGCGAGCGCGCGAGCAGCCAGGCGAGGGCGACCTGGGCGGCCGTGGCGCGGTGCGTCTCTGCGATCCCGCCCCGCACGCCACCGGGCTGCGCGAGATCACCCACGGCCAGCGGGTACCAGGGGAGGAAGGCGATGCCCTGCCGCTCGCACTCGTCGAGCACGTCCTCGGAGGAGCGGTCGGAGAGGCTGTAGCGGTTCTGGACCGAGACGACGGGCACGAGCTCCTGCGCGCGCTGAAGCTCCTCGACGCTCACGTTCGAGAGCCCGACGTGATGGATCTTGCCCTCGTCCTCGAGCCTGGCGAGCTCGCCGACGCTCTCCTCGAACGGGACGCTCGGATCGGGCGCGTGGAGCTGGTAGAGGTCGATGCGGTCGAGGCGCAGCCGGCGCAGGCTTTCCTCGCAGGCCTCGCGCAGATGCTCCGGCCGCGCGTCGCTCGGCCACGCACCGGAGCTCGTCCGGAGAAGTCCTCCCTTCGTCGCGATCACGAGTCCGTCCGGGTACGGGTGGAGCGCCTCGGCGATCAGGAGCTCGCTCACCTCCGGCCCGTAGGCATCGGCGGTGTCGATGAGGTTGACGCCCAGCTCGACAGCGCGCCGGAGAACGGCGAGCGCGCTCTCACGGTCCTCGGGCCAGCCGAGGATCTGCGGACCGCAGAGCCGCATGGCGCCGAACCCGAGCCGGCGAACCTCGAGGTCGCCACCGATCCGGAACGTCTCAGGGAGGGAGCGCACGGCCCGTTCACCCTACCGGCGGCCGCGTCCCCGCCGGCCACGCCCGGGGTCAGGCCCAGGGCACGGCCGGACGCGACATGCTGTGGATGGCGAGCTCCAGGCGGCCAACGGGATTGCGGGTCGCTGGAGGTCTCGCGCTTTTCACAGCTTGTGGAGAAATTTCCTGGCTGGAGCGGCCACGTCCGGGGTCAGACCCCGGGGCAAAAGCCGGACGGATCAGGCGCAGAGCTCGCGGGCGACCGCCGTGTAGACCTCCGCGCAGCGCTCGGCGCTTGCCAGGTCGACCCACTCTTCGACCGCATGGGCGCCCTCGCCGGCAGGGCCGAAGACGACCGTAGGGATGCCGGCGGCCGCGAGCAGGGCCGAGTCCGCCCAGAAGGGCGCGCCGACGACCTCGGGGTTCCCCGCGTGGCGGGCGACGAGCCGGGCGATCTCCGCGTCTGCGGGCGTCTCGAAGGGCTGCCGCGCGAGGACGACCCTGATCTCGCCGTCGAGCTCGCCCAGGAGCTCCTGCAGCTCGCCCTCGACGTGCGCGTCCGTCTCGCCCGGGACGGTGCGCCGCTCGCCCTTGAGGAGGCAACGCCCCGGGTAGCTGGAGAACTCCTGCCCGCCCTCGATCAGGGACGCGTGGAGCGAGCCGCTGCCGAGCAGCGGATGCGTCGGATCGGCGCGCAGGCGCCGGTCGAGCTCCTCGATCCCAATGAGGACGTGGCCCATCCGTGCGATCGCGTCGATGCCGAGGTCGGGGCGCGATCCGTGCGCGGCACGGCCTTTCGTCTCGATCTCGAATCCGACGTAGCCCTTGTGGGCGAGGACGAGACGCATCTCGGTGGGCTCCGAGACAATCGCGGCGTCCGCCCGGTAGCGCTCCGCGACGCGGACGGTGCCGATGCTCGCCACCTCCTCGTCGCAGACGGCGGTGACGATCACGTCGCCGCGCAGCCCGGCCCGCGCCGCCTGGGCACCGGCGACCATGATCGCCGCCAGCCCGGCCTTCATGTCGTACGAGCCGCGCCCGTGCATCCGCCCGTTGCTCGACGGCCGGCTCGAAGGGCCGCTCCATGCCGGCGACCCCGACGGTGTCCATGTGCGCGTTCAGGAGCAGGGCCTTCCCGCCGCCCGAGCCGCGCGCGATCCCCACGGTGTTGAAGCGGCCGGGCGCGACCTCCTCGACCTCCACCTCGAGGCCCGCCTCTTCGAGCCACCGCGCGACGAAGCGCGCGATCTCCCTTTCGCCCGCAGCCCCCGCGATCAGATCGGGGTTGATCGAGTCGATGCGGACGAGATCCGCGAGCAGTCTCTGCGTCAAATGCCACGCCGCGATCCTACGTCTCGGCGCTGGCGGCTTCCTCGGGAGCTTCCTCGTCCTCGGGCTCGCGTTGCACGAACTCGACCTCGAGGCGCTCGATGCGCTGCCCGTCAACCTCCACGACCTCGAAGCGGAGGCCGTCGTGCTCCACCTCGTCCCTGGGCTGAGGCGCCCGGCCCAGCTCGCCGAAGACGAAGCCCGCGACCGTGTGGTAGTCCTCCTGCGGCAGGTCGGTCCCGAACTGCTCGTTGAAGTCGTCGATCGTGAACGTCCCGTGGATGCGAATGCGGTGTTCGTCGATCCGCTCCACCGACTCGTCGGGAAGGTCGTACTCGTCCTCGATCTCGCCGACGATCTCCTCGAGCAGGTCCTCGAGGGTGACGATGCCCTGGACGGCGCCGTACTCGTCCACGACGAGCGCCAGGTGCTGGTTCTGGCGCCTGAACTCGGCCAGGAGCGACGCCAGGTCCTTCGTCTCCGGGACGACGTAGGCAGGACGGACGATCCCCTCGATGACGACGTTCTCGATGCCCCTGTCGTAGAGGGCGCCGAACAGGTCGCGGACGTGGAGGATGCCGATGACGTCGTCGAGAGAGCCGCGGTACACCGGATAGCGCGTGTAGGGCGAGTCGATGACGGCCGCGAGCGCCTCCTGTGGAGGAAGCTCGACGGACAGCGCGACGACCTCGGGCCGCGGGACCATCACGTCGTGGGCCTCCTTGTCGGCGAAGTCGAAGACCTTGTAGAGCATCTCCTCCTCCGCCTGCTCGATCTCCTCGGTCTGCGCGACGATCAGGCGGATGTCCTCCTCCGTGTGCATCGTCATCCCGGCGGGCCCAGGCTGCACGCCGAAGAGCCGCGCGATGCCGTTCGCCGATCTCTGCAGGACCCAGACGAGCGGGTGGGTGATCCGGCCCAGCCAGTCGAGCGGAACGGCGAGCCAGAGTGCCAGCCGCTCGGCCCGCTGGAGCGCGATCGACTTCGGCACGAGCTCGCCGAGAACGACGCTCAGGTACGTCAGGATCAGGAACGAGAGCAGGAACGCGACGCCGCGCGAGAGCCAGTCGCCGAAGAAATCCGAGAGGAGCGGCGCTCCGATCGCACCGAGGAGGATCCCGAACACGGTGATGCCCACCTGCACCGTGGAGATGAAGCGGACCGGCTCGTCGAGCAGCCCGAGCGCCGTCTTTGCCCGGCGGTTGCCGCGCTTGGCCAGCTCCTCGATGCGCCCTCGCCGCGCCGTGACGAGCGAGTACTCGGCAGCGACGAAGACCGCATTCCCCAGCACGAGCAGGAGAATGACGATGACGCGGAGCGAGTCGCTCACGGGCTCACCGGCCCATGAGCGTAGGTACTAGGTGGTAGCTCGTCCAAGTGTTGGTCTGAGAATAGCGAAGGGCTCAGAGGTCTTCCCCGGCGGCCAGCGTGCGCAGGGGCGTGAAATCAGGCCCGAGGACGGCGAGGTCGGCCCGATAGCCGGGCGCGAGCCGTCCGCGGTCGGCGAGGCCGAGCACCTGCGCCGGGACGAGGCTCGCCATCCTGGCCGCCTCGGCCAGCCCGAAACGCGCCATGCGCGCGACCACGGCGGCGCCGCTGCGGTCGCCGCCCAGCAGCGATCCGTCCACCTGCTGCTGCGGTGCGGGCACCTTGTCGCTGGTGAGCGCGATCCGGCCCGGCCCCGCCACGCGGAGGGCGAGCTCCTCCACGAGCGGATGCAGGTGGCGGCCGTCGGGGATCAGGCCGATCGTCGCCCGCTCGTCCAGAAGCAGCGTCAGGACGGGCCCGGGCGAGCGAGCGCGCGGCGGCTTCATCGCGTTCCAGAGGTGCGTGGCGAAGCGCGCGCCGGCGTCGAGGGCCGCCTTCGTCGTCAGGTCGTTCGCGTGCGAGTGGCCGAGCGCGGCGACGATCCCGGCCGCAGCCAGCCGCTCGACCGCGACGAGCGCGAGCGGGAGCTCTGGCGCCAGCGTGACGAGCCGGACGAGGTCGCGCGCCTCCACCCACTCGTCGACGGCGCCGAGATCGACGGGCGTCAGCTCCTCGACCGGAATGGCTCCCGCCGCCTGCGGGTTCAGAAAGGGCCCCTCCAGGTGGAGGCCGAGGCAGAGCGGATCCTCCACCGCCTCGACTCGGCGGGTGGCGAGCAGGTAGCCCGTGACGCCGGTCGCAGCCAGGCCTTGGGGGTCGTAGACCTGCAGGTCGATGAAGCCCGGGAAGACCAGCGGCTCCTCGGCTCCGCCCTCTCTCCGCTCGACCGCGGCGATGGCTCCGTCCTCCACGACGAGCGCTCCGGGGAAGGGGCCCTCGATCGGGTCAACGAGAAGTCCCTCTAAAGTGTGACGGCTTCGCACCCGATCTATCATCGTGCCTGGGGAGCGAGCCGCACTATGTCGAACGAAATCACCTGCCTGATCGCCGACGACCACGAGGTCGTGAGAGAGGGGCTGCGCCTCTCCCTCTCGCGCGCGCCGCAGATCCGCGTCGTGGGCGAGGCCTCCGACGGCGCGAGCGCCGTCGCGGTCGCGGAGCGCCGGCGGCCGAACGTGGTGATCATGGACGTGCGCATGCCGGGAATGGACGGGCTCGAAGCCACGAAGATCCTGGCGGAACGCCTGCCGACGACAGCCGTGCTCATCTTCACGGCGTACGGGGAGCGAAGCCTCCTCGGCCGCGGTCTCGAGGCGGGCGCCAAGGGTTACATCTTGAAGGAAGCGCCTCACCAGACGCTGCTCCGGGCGATCGAGAAGGTCGCGAGCGGCGAGGGCTACGTGGATCCGGCCCTCATGCCGGCGCTGCTCACGCGCGAGCGGGAGGAGATGCTCACGGTGCGTGAGCGCGAGATCCTCCAGCTGCTCGCCGACGGCATGTCCAACGCGGACGTCGCGGCAAGGCTCTTCATCAGCCAGGAGACGGTGAAGAGCCACGTGCGGCACATCCTCGCCAAGCTCGAGGCGGACACGCGCACCCATGCAGTCGCCATCGCGCTGCGGGAATCGATCATCGACTAGAGGCCCGATGCGGAGTTGACGTGCCGTGGCAACCATGGCGCGCCCCACTTCGCTTCAGGCCTCTCGCCGCTACGCTCAGGGGTGAGCGTGGGCGCTTGGGCTTCTCGCAACGTACGCGGCATCCTGGTCGCCTGCACCGTCGGCGCCGCGCTCATCGGCGCGCTCGGCCTCGCGCTCGGCGAGGCTGAGGTCGCCGCCGGCGGCCTGGTGGCCTCCACGGCGTTCTTCGGGGCCTTCGCGCTCTACCTGATCGTCTCGGAGCGGCGCCGGCACGAGTCGGCCGAGGACGAGCTGCAGGCCCAGGCGACCTTCCTCGAGTCGCTGGTCGACTCCATCGGGGCCGTCTCGTCCACGCTCGACGCGACCGAGATCCTCGACCGCACCTGCGAGGAGGCGAGGCGCCTCTTCGACGCCCGCAGCGCGCGCATTCTCCCGGCCGGTCGCCCGGGCGGTGACGAGGCTCGCCCTGGCGGCGAGCGGATGATCGTCCCGCTGGCCGTCCACGGGGAGCGCCTCGGCGATCTCGAGCTCACCCGCGCGACGCCGTTCCACCGTTGGGACCACATGCGGGCGACCGTGCTCGCCGACTTCGCCGCCCGGGCGGTCGAGAACTCACGCCTGCTCGAGGAAGCCCGCGACCGCGAGGCCGAGCGAGAGCGCCTGACCGAGCGCCTGATCACCGCCGAGCAGGACGAGCGCCGCCGTCTCTCGCTCTTCCTCCACGACGGGCCGCTCCAGTCCATGTCCGGCATCGCGCTCATGCACGACGCCGCGCTGGCCGCGCTTCAGGACGGCCGGAGCGACGACGCGGCGAAGGTGATCGAGAACTCGCTGGAGAAGGAGCGCGACACGATCCGCGTGCTCCGCGACCTGTCCTTCGCGATCGAGCCGCTCGTCCTGCGTGACGCCGGGTTCTTCGCGGCGGTGAGGGCGCTCGGCGACCAGATCGAGGCCACGCACCGGATCACCGTCCTCACGGACGTCGAGTCGGGCGAGCGCCTCGGGGAGAAGACCCAGGTCGCCCTCTACCAGATCATTCGCGAGTCGCTCAACCAGGCGGTGCCCCGGCGGCCCCTGAAGATCGAGGTCGCCGTGCGCCAGCGCGACGACGGCGGGTTCGAGGCTGACATCGCCGACGACGGCGTCGTGGAGCGCCGCCGCGCGTCGATCGAGGCGATCGACGAGCGCGTGAAGATCCTCAACGGCCGGCTCTCGATCGACAGCGGCGAGCACGGTGGGACGCTCGTCCGGGTGGTCGTTCCCCCGTACGTGGCCGCCGCACGAGGGGGCTAGACTCCCGCCGGATGCACGCCGAGGGGAAGTACCTGCTCTTCGTCTCCAAGCCCTCCGGCTACGAGCTCCTCGAGCGCAATGGCGAGCCCCCGGCCCCCGGGGCCGAGGTCGAGCTTGAGGAAGGCGCCCGCTTCACGGTCGTCAAGGTTGGCCCCGTCGCCGCTTCCGGACGACGAGCGCCCGTGCGCGTACCTCCAGGCCGCGTAGCCCGAGCCAAGTAACAGTCTGTTACTTGCCGAGGGCGTCGTCGGCCGCGAGCTTGCCGAGAACGAGCGCCGAGGCGAGCGCGCTCGACCAGCCGCCCGTCGAGATCCCGCCGGCGTCGGCTCCCGCCACCCAGAGCCCGTCCGCGGCACGACCGCGCTCGTCGATCCGGACGCCGCCGAGCGTCGTCGTGATCGCCGCCCGGACTTCGACCCGGGTCGCGCCGTCCACCCGCTCGACCGACGCGTCCGCCTCGCGCGCCGCCTCGATCGCCTCGGCGACCGTGCGCTCGCGTACCCGCTCGTCCAGGACCTCGTCCGGGACGACGTACCAGGCGCGCGCTCCCGGCTGCCGGGCCGTCCACTGGACGACGTCGACGTCGCCCCAGTGGTGGGCCTCGAACCGCTCCCCCCGGTCGTTCTCGACAAAGGCGAGTCGGGCGTAGACCTGTGCGAGCGGCACGAAGTCCTCGGGCCCGATCCGAGGCGCGGCTGCGAGGTTGCGGCCGTAGAACTCGTCCAGCCCGGCGGAGAGCTCGGCGCCGCGGCCGAGCGCGAGCCGGAGGCCGTCGCCGGCGCTCCACGGATTTGCCCTGAGGACGAGAGGCTCGGACGTGATGTAGCGGCGGACGAGCTCCCGGTCGGCCTGGAAGCCGCCCGTGGCGAGAATCGTCGGCACGCCGTCGGGCAGCTCGACGAGCGGCGCGTCCAGCCGGATCTGCCCCGCGCGAGACGCCAGCGCCTCCGTCAGGCCGCGCGGATCGAAGCGGAGACCTGCCGTGCGCGGGTTTCCTGTCTCTCGGGCGACGACCGGTGCGCCGAGCGACTCGAGCCAGGCGAGCGCGTCGTCGAGGGCCTCCCAGACGACCCGCTGGAGCGCGGGGTCGCCTCCGGGGCACTCGGCCCGGAACGCCTCCCACTCGCGGTAGCGCCAGACCACGCCGCTGGAGAGGAGCATGGAGCCGCCCGGCCGGTCGCCCTTCTCGTGGACGACGACTTCGGCGCCCAGCTCCCGCGCGCGGGCCGCCGCCGCGAGCCCGGCCATCCCGGCGCCCGCGACGACCAGATCGGGCAGGACGGGCCTCTACGTGAGCGAGAACGTCGGCTTGTGCTCGACGTACTCGAGCTTGATGCGGTCCGGGCCCCAGACGAAGACCGCGTACGTGTTCGGCGCGTCGACGACGTCGGCGATCTCGAGACCGCGGCGCTCCGCCTCCTCGATGTGGTCGTCCGCCGACTCGACGCGCAGGCCCAGGTGGTTGAGCAGAGGCCGGTCGCTCTCTCCCGGATCGCCCCGCTCGAGCAGGATGGACGCGTCGCCGGCGCGGAGGCGGCCGTCCTCCGACTCGAAGCCGAGCTCGGCGAGACGGGCGAACGTCGCCGCAGGATCGGGCACGCGGAAGGCCACGTGGTCGAGGTCGTACTCGACGCCCTCGTCCACCTCGACGAAGGCCAGGCGAAGACCCTCGCCGGCCTCGAGCTCGGCGCGCCCGTCCACACGCTCGACCTCCACGTCGGCAGGGAGGGCGGCCAGCGCCTCCTCCAGGTCGAAGACGCGAAGGCCCACCCGCGCGAGGACGCCCGGGTCACGCGGCCCCTCCTCCGCGAAGAGCGTCAGCTTGCCGCGCCGCGCGTCGGAGCCGAGGAGGGTGAACCTCTCGGTCCGGTCGACCACGTGCATGCCGGTGTGCGAGGTCAGGAAGCCCGCGAGCGCGTCGCGGTCGGCTACCCAGAGGGCCACGTGGTCCAGCGTCTCGATCTTCATCGGTCGGAGCGTACCCATCTCCTGTTTGTGTCGAACGGCGAGCCCGTCTTACGCATTCCGGCGGCCTGCGACGGCGACGTAGAATCGCTTCCGTCCCCAGCTGAGGAGGTCCAGCCCGATGCTCACCTTCGGCGTCACCGTTCTGCCTGATCCGCCGCACACGCGCTTTCTCGAGCTCATGCAGCTCGCCGAGGCGAACGGATTCGACCACGGCTGGACCTACGACTCCCACATCCTCTGGCACGACGCATATCCGCTGCTGACGCTGCTCGCCACGCAGACCGAGACGCTCAAGTTCGGCCACTGCGTCACGAACCCGGGCACGCGGGAGCCGACGGTCACGGCGAGCGCCTACGCGACCCTGCACGCGATGTCCGGCGGACGGGCGGTGATGGGCATCGGCCGCGGGGATTCCGCCAGGCGCGTGATCGGACAGGAGCCGGTGAAGATGGCCGAGTTCGAGGCCTCCTGCGCGATGATCAAGGAGCTGATGAACGGGCGCACCGTGGAGTGGAACGGGAAGGAGCTCGAGCTCACCTGGGCCAAGGACCGTGAGCGCATCCCCATGTACATCGCCGCCTACGGGCCGCGGGCGCTCGGCGTCGCCGGCCGCGTCGGGGACGGGGTGATCATCCAGCTCGCCGACCCCGTGATCATCCAGTGGATCATGGAGCAGGCCCGCACGGCGGCGGCCGAGGCCGGGCGCGACCCGGACGAGCTCGAGTGCATCGTCTGCGCGCCCAGCATCGTCACCGACGACCTGCAGGAGGCCCGCGACGCCGTCCGCTGGTTCCCGGCGATGGTGTCGAACCACGTCATGGACCTGATCGAGCGCTACGGAGAGCATTCGGAGATCCCGAGCGAGCTCACCGACTACGTGAAGGCGCGAAAGTTCTACGACTACAAGGACCACAGCCGCGAGGGGGCCGCGCACGGGGAGTTCGTCACCGACGAGATCGCCGACCGCTTCAGCGTCATCGGGAGTGCCGACGCGATCAAGGAGAAGCTGCAGGGAGCTCGACTCGATCGGCGTCGACCACTTCAACATCTACCTGATGACGCACGGCCAGGAGGTGATCCTGGACACGTACGGCGCGTCGATCATCCCCGACCTCAGGCAGGCCGCCGTCTGATGGCGGCGGCCCACGAGCACCTCTTCGACGTCTCCGCGGCGAAGCGGCGGCTGGAGGACAGCGGTGGCTACGAGGTCGTCCACACGTCGCCGGGCCTCGAGGTGGGCGTCTACGTGCTCGTCGCGCCGGAGCCCGACCGCCAGCAGCCGCACGAAGACGACGAGGTCTACATCGTGCTCGAGGGCAGCGGCACCCTCCAGGTCGAGGACGAGGAGGTCGACCTCGCGGAGGGTCAGGCAATGTTCGTCGCGGCCCACGCGGAGCACCGCTTCACCGCGTACGAGCGCCTGAGCCTGCTCGTCATCTTCACCCGCCCGACGTGACGCGCCTCGTCGCCGCCACCGGAGCGGGCGTCGCACGCCTCGATCTCGACGGAGACGCGTGGCAGGTCGAGCTCACCGCCCGAGAGAGCGGCATCTCGTGCCTCGCCCGCGACCCCCGCGACCCGGACTTCCTCATCGGAGGGGGCCGCGGGACCGGCGTCTGGCGGAGCGGCGACGCCGGCGCGGGTTGGAAGCGCCTCGACTTCCCGCAGCCCGACGTCTTCTCCGTGGCGGTCAGCGGCGCCGACGGGGCCGTCTACGCCGGTTGCGAGCCGAGCATGCTCTTCGTCAGCCGCGATCGCGGCGAGCGGTGGACCGAGCTCGCGAGCCTGCGCGAGATCCCCTCGGCCCCGACCTGGAGCTTCCCGCCACGGCCGTGGACGTCGCACGTGCGCTGGATCGCGCCCAGCCCGCACGACGCCGACCTGCTGCTCGTCGGGATCGAGCTCGGCGGGGTGATGCGAAGCGAGGACGGCGGAATGACCTGGAGCGACCACCGGCCCGGCGCCCAGCCGGACTGTCACTCCCTCGCCTGGCACCCGAACGCTCCCGGCAGGGCGTACGAGGCGGGCGGCGGGGGCGCCGCGTGGAGCTTCGACGGCGGGGTAAGCTGGGAGGCCGCCGATGCCGGCCGCGACCGGCACTACACCTGGGCTGTCGCCGTCGATCCGACCGATCCCGACCGCTGGTTCGTCTCGGCGAGCACCGGGCCCTACGCGGCCCACGGCCGAGGCTCGGCCGAGGCGCAGGTCTATCGCTGGCGCGGCCCGGGCCCGTGGGAGCTGCTCGCCGGCGGTCTCCCGCAGCCGCTCGACGAGATGCCGTACGCGCTTGCGTTCGCGGGCGACGTGCTCGTCGCTGGGCTCGCCGACGGGACGGCTTATGCGAGCCGCGACTCCGGCGACTCGTGGGAGCGCGCGCGGCTCGAGGGCGAGCCGCCGGAGCGAATTCTGGCGTTCGCCTAGGAACTAAGACCGGGCCGGGGTCGCAGGCTCGTACCGGGCGGTCGCGTCCTTGGCGACGACGAGCACCGGGCACGGCGCTTGCAGGACGAGCGCTTTCGACACGCTCCCCAGCAGCAGCTCGCCGACCCGGTTGCGGCCGCGCGAGCCCGCGACGACGAGGTCGTAGCCGCCCTCCCCGGCGACCCGGGTGATCTCGCCGACCGGATCGCCGTGCTCCATCTGCATGGTCGACTCGATGCCTCGCTCGCGGAGAAACGCGTGGGCCCGGGCAACGTCCTCGTGGGCGTGCGGGCGCAGGCCGACGTGGCCGCCGGACTTGGACCCTCGCGCGTCGGGGGGCACGACGCTCAGGATCGTGATCTCGGACTCCGGGGCACCGCCGAGCTCTACCGCGGTGGCGAGAGCGCTGTCGCTGTGCTCGAAGCCGTCGTAGGCCAGCAGGATCTTCATTGCTCCTCCTTTTCCGCGAGCATGACTCCGGTACCCGCCTGGCGCATCCGCGAATCGCCTGACCGAAGCTGCGGGCTCTCCGCAGCAACGTACCGCCTAGCGCTCCGCGGCCTGGAGGGCGAGACGGACGGCGCGCGCCAGCGGCTCGGGGACCTCGACGTCGGCGCCGGAGAAGTGGTTCCACGCCCGCTCCGGCTTGTTCGAGTGCCCCCGCAGGCCCGTCACGCCCTCGAAGTCGGGCTCGAGCACGATCGTTCGCGCACGGCCGGCGATCGACGCGATCAGGCGGTTGAGCTCGACCTCGGCGGGAATCGGCTGCTCGCCGGCGCTCGCATCCCGGTCGTGGACGACGACGAACGGAATGCGGCACGCCTTGCAGATGCGCGCGAAGACCGGGATGTTCGACTTGCCGCCGCACTCGACGATGGAGACCTGCGCCCGGTCGGCGTCGTGGCCGAGCGCGGCGAAGATCGTGGGCAAGACCAGCTTCTCCGTCCGTCCCTCGACGAGGATCGCGGAGCGCGCGAGGAAGAGCTCGCTTCGCTCCGCGTCGAACTCGCTGACGACCCTGAACGCCTCGTCGGCCTCGAGCGGCTCGGGCTGGACGATGTGCGTCCCGCGACGGGTGCTGTGGCGAACGAGGACCAGCTCCTCCAGGCGGGCGACGTTCAGGAAGGCCGGCGCGTTGGTCGTGTACAGGATCTGGTTCCCGTCCGCGGCCAGGGCGCGCAGCCGCCGGTAGAGGTACCGCTGCGTCTGCGGCCGGAGGAAGAGCTCGGGCTCCTCGATGAGAAAGACGACGCCGGTCACGCCGGACTCTCGGCACGCATCGGCCGCGACGACGAGGGCCGAGGCTCCGCTGGAGTCCGAGCGGCGCGCCGGCGACTCCTCGAGCGCGCAGCGGAACAGCCTGACTGCCTCCTCGACTCCGCCCGGCTCGCCGTCGAGCTCGAGGAGCGGGCCCGAGCGCGTCCTGGCCGAGAGGAAGAGAACCGGCGGCGCGCCCCCGCGCCTGGCGCGCAGCGCCCCCGGCGGGCGTGCGGTCACCGCGATGCGGCTCTCGTCCGACAGCCGCGCCTCCACAGAGAGCTCGCCGGCCCGGTTCCGGAGGTCGTCCGGGCCCGGCGGCGCCGACGGGTCGAGCAGAGCCCGGATCGCTCGCAGCAGGTTCGACTTCCCGGTGCCGGGCTCGCCGATGAGCGCCGTCACGGGCCCGAGCCGGAGCTCGACGTCTCGCGCGGAGCGGTACGCGCGCACCCGGACGGTCTTCAGGAAGACCACCGCGCGACCTTAGCCGGAGGCTAGCTCGTGGTCCGCGCCGGGCGTGGGTCCGGAAGCGGCGTGAGCACGTGCTCGAGCCGCTCGCGGAGCGGCTCGTACGCGGGCGGCAGCGACAGCGCCTCGCCGAGCGTGTCCAGCGGCTCGTCGGCGGTGAAGCCCGGCCCGAGCGTGGCGATCTCGAAGAGGACGCCGCTCGGCTCGCGGAAGTAGACGGAGCGGAAGTAGAAGCGGTCGATCACCGGCGTCGGCCGCGCGCCGGCCTGGGCGACGCGCTCGCGCCAGGCCTCGTGCTCCTCCGTGGGCGACGCCCACGCGACGTGGTGCACGGTGCCCGCGCCGGAGAGCCCACGCTCGGCCGGAGGCTCGTCATAGGCGTAGGACGAGCCGCGCTCCTCGCCGCGAGCCTCCCACACGCTCTCCGCGGTCGGCTCGAACGCAAGTGCCTCCTCGAGGAAAGCGCGACTGGCTTCCTCGGTCGCGTAGGCGCGAACGCCGTCGAACCCCTGCAGGGCGAGCTCGGCCGGAATGTCGGGATGGTTGGCGACGAGGGCCTCATCGTCCGTCTCGACCGCATGGAGCTCGAGACCCATGCCCTCCGGATCGTCGAAGCGAAGCCGAAGCCCGTCGAGCTCGGAGTTGACCCCTTCGGCCCCGAGCCTCCCGATCCAGAACGAGAGCGCCTCCTCGGAAGCGACCCTGAACGCGACGGCGTGCACCATGCCGGCGCCCGCCCGCCCACGCGGCAGTCCCGGGTACTCGAAGAACGTGATGTCGGAGCCGGGGCTCCCCTGCTCGTCCGCGTAGAAGAGGTGGTAGACGGTCGGGTCGTCCTGGTTGACCGTCTTCTTCACGAGGCGGAGGCCGAGGACGCGGGTGTAGAAGTCGACGTTTCGCGGCGCGTCCGCCGTGATCGCCGTGACGTGGTGGATCCCCTCGAGCCTCATCGTCGTTCCTTCCGTCGCTTCGCCCTCAGTTCGTTCGCAACTTCCTTTTCGGTACCCGTATTCCCCAGAGATCATGCACGGTCGCCGCCGTCGGAGCCGCCCGGCCCCGCCCGCCTCGCGTCGTAGCGCCTGAACGCCGGTAGCGCCAGGGCGGCGAGCGCGACGCCCGCGACGCAGAAGATCCCACCCGAGACGATCGAC
Source organism: uncultured Actinomycetes bacterium (assembly GCA_963775625.1). Taxonomy (GTDB): domain Bacteria; phylum Actinomycetota; class Thermoleophilia; order Gaiellales; family Gaiellaceae; genus JAIBJN01. Next base: position 60,377 of record CAVZJM010000001.1, read on the forward strand.
GCCCGCACGCCGACGAGGGAGGCGACGACGCCGGCCTCGAGGTTCCCGAGCAGCGGGCCTGCCGAGTAGCTCACCTGCTCGATGCCGGCGAGGCGCCCGCGCAGGTGGTCGGGGATGGTGGTGTTCCAGATCGTGCCACGGAAGATGCCGCTGATCATGTCGGCCCCGCCTGCGAAGGCAAGCGCGAGCACGGCGAGGCCGAGGTTGGGAGCGAAGCCGAGCGCCGTGATCCCCACGCCCCAGCCGATCGCCGCCCAGATCACTGCGAGCCCGTGCCGGTGGACACGCCCGGTCCAGCCGCTCGTCACGGTGGCGATCAGCGAGCCGATCGAGACGGCCGTGTACAGAAGCCCGAGCGCACCCGCCCCGCCGAACTGCGCGGCGAAGGCCGGGAAGAGCGCCATCGGCATCCCGAAGAACATGGCGATCAGGTCGACCCCGTACGTGCCGACCAGCTCGGGCCGGCTCATCGCGTAGCGAAAGCCGTCCACGATCCCGCGCAGGCTCGGGCGCTCGGCCCCGGGAGGCGGGGGCACCGCGCGCATGAGCGCCAGCGCGAGGAGGGAGACGCCGAAGGTGGCGACGTCGATCGTGTACGTGAGGGGCAAGCCCAGCACGGCGATCAGCACGCCGGCGAGCGCGGGGCCCGTCACCGTGCCGAGGTTCCAGCGGAGCGAGTCGAGCGCGCTGGCGGCGATCAGCTCGTCCCGGTCGACCAGCCGGGGCGTGAGCGCGTCCAGAGGGGGTCGCTGGAGACCGTCCAGGCCGGCCATCGCCGCGCCGACGACGAAGAGCACCCAGAGCCTGGGCTCGTCGAGGACGGAGTTGAGCACCAGCACGCCCGCGCAGGCGGCGAGCCCGAGCTCGGCGATCTGGACGAGCCTGCGGCGGTCGAACGCGTCCGCGAGGGCACCGCCGACGAACGCCGTGACCAGGAGCGGCGCAAGCTCGGCGAGGCTCAGGAGCCCGACCACGAGAGACGAGCCCGAGAGCTGGTAGGCCTGGTACGGCAGCGCGACGTACGTGATCATCGAGCCGAAGAAGGAGACTCCCTGCCCGACGAAGAGCAGGCGGTAGTCCCGATGACGCCGGAGCGGGCCGACGTCGACGGTGGCGAGGCTGAGGAAGGAACGGACGCCCCCGGGCTCCGGCACGGGCGGAGCCGGGCCGAGGCGCTCGGCCTCGCGGAGATCGTCGCCGGGCACGAGCGAGAGGATGTCAGGGCGGGCCCGAGTGAGGATTAGAGTCCCGGCATGGGCGTGCGCGCATGGGCCGAGACGGCTCTGGAACGGACCGCCGCCGCGGGCGCGCTGCCCACCGACTCACCCGAGGAGCGCCTCCGGAAGTCCGCGCTCGTCCTCTCGTCGCTCCTGATCACGACTCTCTCATGCATCTGGGTCGGGACGTACGCCGCGCTGGGTCTCTGGCGCTCGGCGCTCATCCCGTTGGCCTATCAGGCCGCCTCGCTCCTCGGGCTCGCGCTCTTCGCCAGGACGAAGCGCTACGACCTCTACCGGGCGAGCCAGGTCCTGCTCATCCTCATGCTCCCGTTCCTGCTCCAGTGGAGCCTCGGCGGTTTCGTCGACTCGAGCGCGGTCGCGCTCTGGGCGTTCGTCGCGCCTCTGGGCGCGCTCGTCTTCTACGGGCCGCGACAGGCAGTCGGGTGGTTCGCGGCGTTCGCCGCCCTCGTCGGCGTCTCGGCGGCGATTGAAGGCCGCTTGCCCGAGCCGGACCCCCCGATCCCCAGCTGGCTGGCCGTCACGTTCTTCGCCCTCAACATCCTCGGGCCGTCGCTGACGACCTTCGGCCTCCTCGAGCACTTCGTCCGCTCGCGCGACCGCGCGCACAGGCTCCTGGCGGCCGAGCAGGAGCGGTCGGAGAGGCTTCTCCTCAGCATCTTCCCGCGCCCGATCGCGGAGCGGCTGAAGGTCTCGCAGGGCGTGATCGCCGAGCGGAGCGACGAGGTCTCCGTCCTCTTCGCCGACATCGCCGGCTTCACGCCGGTCGCCGAGCGGCTGCCCGCCGAGGAGGTCGTGGTCCTCCTGGACGAGATCTTCTCGGCGTTCGACGAGCTCGTGGGGCGCCACGAGCTCGAGAAGATCAAGACCATCGGCGACGGCTACCTCGTCGCCGCCGGGATCCCCACCCCGCGCGCCGACCACGCCGAGGCGACGGCCCGCCTGGCCCTCGCGATGCAGCAGGCGCTCGCCGAGCTCCCGGCCGCAGCCGGCTTCAGCCTGAGGGTCGGTATCGACTCGGGCCCCGTCGTCGCCGGCGTGATCGGCCGGAGCAAGTTCGGCTACGACCTCTGGGGAGACACGGTCAACACCGCGAGCCGCATGCAGTCACACGCCCCGCCCGGCGCGATCCAGGTCACCGAGCGGACCTACGCCCGGCTCGCCGAGGGCTTCGTCTTCGAGCGGCGCCCCGGCGTCGCCGTCAAGGGCAAGGGCGAGATGACGACCTACCTGCTGCTCGGCGAGCGACCGGAGCTGTCGGCCGCCACCAGCTCCCGGTAGCGGAAGCACGAGACGACGTGGTCGTTCACGAGCCCGGCCGCCTGCATGAACGCGTAGCAGACCGTCGGGCCGACGAAGCGGAAGCCGCGGCGCTTCAGCTCCTTGCTCATCGCCTTCGAGACCGGGGTCTCGGCGGGAAGCTCGCCGAGCGCCTTCCAGCCGCCGACGAGCGGCTCGCCGTCGACGAAGCCCCAGAGGAGCGCGGAGAGCGTGCCCAGCTCCTCCTGCACCTCGAGCACGCGACGCGCGTTCTCCACCGTGGAGGAGACCTTGAGGCGGTTGCGGACGATGCCGGTGTCCTGGAGGAGCTCCTCCACCTGGGCCTGGTCGAAGCGGGCGACCGCCTCGGGGTCGAACCCCTCGAACGCGCGTCGGTAGCCCTCGCGCTTGCGCAGGATCGTCGACCAGGAGAGCCCAGCCTGGGCGCCCTCCAGCGTCAGGAGCTCGTAGAGAGCGCGGTCGTCGCGCTCGGGGACGCCCCATTCCTCGTCGTGGTAGGCGGCGTAGAGCTCGTCCCCCTCGGGCACCCAGGCGCAGCGTTCCACGACCGGTAAGCCTACGACGGCCCGGGAGCGGCGGTCAGCAGGAGGTTGATCCCGGCCGGGTCCCGGACTAGCAGGCCGTCGGGATGCCCCTCCGGCTCCTGGCCCGAGTCCGCGATCCGCCCGGCGACCACGTCGCGCTCCTCGGGGCTCGGAAGCACGATCGTGGCGTGGCGGAGCGCGGCGGCCTCTGCGGGCGGCGGCGAGGCCCCGCGGCTGTGCCAGATGTTCGCGCCGACGTGATGGTGGTAGCCGCCGGCGCCGAAGAAGGCCGCCGAGCCGAAGAGCTCCGCCATCACCTCGAAGCCGAGCACGTCGCGGTAGAAGGCGACGGCGTCGGGGAGGTCCGCGACCTGCAGGTGGACGTGACCCATGTCGGTGCCCGCGGGCAGGCCGTCGAACGGCTCCGAAGCCGGTTCGTCCAGCTCGCCGAGCAGGGAGGCGACGTCGAGCGGACCGGTCGTCATCCCGCCCGCCACCTTGCCCTCCCACACCTCGCGCGGGCGGTCGTGGTAGATCTCGATCCCGTGCCCGTCCGGATCGGTGAGGTAGATCGCCTCGCTGACGAAGTGGTCGGACATCCCGAGCAGCGCCACCTGGTCGCGGGCGGCGTGGGCGAGCCAGCGCGCGAGGTCAGTCCTCTCCGGCACCCTCAGGGCGAAGTGGTAGAGCCCGGTGTGCCCCCTGGCCGGCTGGGCGCCCGGCTCCTCGACGAGGCCGAGCAGCTCGACCCCACCGGTGCCGAGCGAGGCTCGGCCCCCCTCCCGCCGGATCAGCCCGAGGCCGACCGCGCTGCCGTAGTAGGCGAGCGAGCGGTCGAGGTCGCCGACCGTGAGCTCGACCGCGCCCATCCGGGTCGCGGCGGGGATGGAGACCGTGCTCGTCGCCATCCCGCCACGATAGCGCGGGCCCCGATTTCCTCAGCACGAGGGATCGCGGCCGGCGTCGTCCCGGCCGATCTGTCCTCGAGGAGCCGCAAGCCGCATTGCGTTGCCGACGCCGTCATCCTGTCCTGCTGGTGCTCGCGCTGCTCGCGCTGCCCGCGCCCGCCGCCGCCAACGACCTGCCCAACGGCTCCTTCGAAGGCGGCCTCCACACCTGGAGCGGCCTGAACGCACGGCTCTCGGTCGAGACCGGCGGTCCACACGGCGCGAGGTTCGCGCGGGCGAAGCGCCGCGCGCGCGGTGAGTTCGGGCTCGTGACCCGCCCGGGCGAGGGCCTGCAGGCGGGTCAGAGCCTGTCGTTACGGGCCACGCTCCGCGCGCGACACGCCCGCCGGGTGTGCGTTCGCATCCGCGAGCGCGACGCCTCGGACGCGCTGGTCGCCGGCGCCACGAGCTGCCTGCGTGCCCACGGCGGCTGGCACCGGAGCCGCGCGCTCGGGTTCACGGTGACACAGGGCGACACCACGGTCTTCCTGTCGTTCTTCGCCCGCGGCCGGCGCGCAGGTCGGCTCGACGTCGACAACGCCGAGCTCACGGTCGCCCCTCTGACGACGCCCCCGCCCGGGACCGTGATCACGACGACGAGCCCCTGGCAGTGCGCGGGCTCGCTGGCCGCCTTCGGCCCGCTGCCCGTGATGGTCGTCTCGACGATCTCCAACCCGGGGGACGACAACGCGATCAACCTGCGCGGCTGCTACGGGGACGGCGACCCGGCGACGGTCGACCTCATCCTCGACGTGCGCGGGAACGGCGCCGACGTCGGCACCGCGTACGACGCCGTGCGGATCGGGCAGGACGCGCACGACCTCGTCGTCACCGGCAACGCCGAGTGCGGCGCTCGCCACAGCGATCCGAGCATTCACCAGGACATCGTCCAGGCCCTGAGCGGGAACCGGATCGAGTTCCGCGACTTCACCTCAGGCGACCCGTTCACCGGCCGCTGGACGTGCTGGGGAGCGGGCGGCGGCTGGTACGTGACCTGGGCGAACGGCTCCATGCCCACGGACCTGGTCTGCCTCCGCTGCGTCCTCGCGACCTACAACCAGAACCTGCGCATCGACGAATCGCTCCGCTCGGGCGCGCGCGACTCGGTGTTCGGCTACTCCCGCTCCTACGGCATCTTCATCGGGCCGGCCGCCCTCGACCCGTTGAACGTGAACAACTTGGTCGTCGAGTACTAGAACGCCCAGCTAGTCGACGAGCTTGCCCGTCATCGCGTGGATGGCGACGCGCCACATGACGAGGCCGAAGGCGAGGAGCATCCCGACGCGAAGGAGGTCAACCCACTCCCACGTCTCGAAGACCGCGGCCCGCACGAGCTGCACGCACTGGTACAGCGGGTTGAAGTTCGCCAGGACCTGCGCCCACTGGGGCAGCGTGTCGATCGGGAAGAACGTCCCGGCGACGAGGAAGAGCGGCGTCAGCACGGCGCTGACCACGTAGTTGAAGTTCTCGAACGACTTGGCGAAGCCGGCGATCGAGATCCCGAAGTTCGCCCAGCCGTAGCCCGAGATGAAGGCAATGAATGGCACGGCCAGCATTCCCCACGACGGGTCGAGGCCGAAGAAAATGGCCACGATCATTGGCACGCAACCGAAGACTCCGGCCCGCATGGAGATCCACAGAGCCTCGGCTGTGACCAGCTCCTCGGTGTCCACGGGAGCCGCCAGGATGGCGTCATAGGTCCTTTGAAAGCTGTACTTGACGAACGTCCCGAACATGGCCGGGAAGGCGCTCGAGAAGAGGACTGCGGTCGCCACGATCCCCGTCCCGATGAACTCGACGTAGTCGTAGCCGCCGACCTGGTCGACCAGGGCCCCGAAGCCGAAGCCGAACGCGAGCAGGTAGATCGTCGGCTCGACGGTGGACGAGAAGCTCGCAGAGCGCCAGTACGACGAGAAGTTGACGATCTCCCGGACGAGGACGCCCGTGATCGCCGGGCGCTCCAGACGACCGAGAGTCGTCGCGCGGCCGGGGGGCCGGGAGACGCTCACTCGATCTCCTCGCCGGTGAGGAGGACGAAGACGTCCTCGAGGTTGGCGGGCCGCCGCTCGCCCTCGGGGACGAGGCCGTCGCCGCCCTCGATCCCGAGGACCGAGATGCTCGTGCCCGTCCGGCGCGTCGCGAAGCCGGCCTCGCGGGCTTCGAGCTCGGCCTCGACGAGCCTCGCGGGCGAGCCGTAGACCTCGACGGCCTCGCGCCCGGCGTGCCGGGCCACGAGCTCGGCCGGCCGGCCGGAGGCGACCGCGCGGCCGTGGGACATGATCAGGACCGTGTCGGCGAGCCGCTGCGCCTCCTCGATGTAGTGCGTGGACATGAGGATCGTCGTCCCCTGGGCCCGGAGCGCGTCGATCAACGCCCAGAGCTCCTGGCGAACCTGGGGATCCAGGCCCACGGTGGGCTCGTCGAGCAGGACGAGGCGCGGCTGGTGGACGAGCGCGCGGGCGATGAGGAGGCGCCTGCGCATCCCACCGGAGAGCTTGTCCACCCGGCTGTCGCGGCGCTCTCGGAGGTTGGCCATCTCCAGCGCGCGCTCGATGGCGGCCCTCCGGTCGGCCCGGCCGATCCGGTAGAGGTGCGTGAAGACGAGCAGGTTCTGCTCGACCGTCAACGACGTGTCGAGGTTGTCGAGCTGCGGGGTGACCCCGCACTGGGCCCTGGCAGCCTTGGACTCCTCGGGCAGGCGGAAGCCGAGCACCTCGAGCTCGCCCTCGTCGGCGATCGCCTGGGCGGTCAGGAGGCGCATGGTCGTCGACTTGCCGGCCCCGTTCGGGCCGAGGAGGCCGACGCAGGTGCCCTCGGGCACGTCCAGGTCGAGCCCGTCGACGGCGGTGATCGGCCCGTAGCGCTTGACGACGCCGCGCAGGCGGATGGCGAGCTGCTCGCTCATGACGGTCAGCTTGCCAGGCAGCGACCGCTCTACGCTGCCTCCGTCACCGGCTCGGCCTCGGCATGCGGCGCCGGCGCGGGCGACCGGAGGAGCAGGCCCGCGACAACGCGCCGGCCGCGGCGGCGAAGATCGCGCCGACGAGGAAGGCGACGTGATAGCCGCTGTTCAGAGCGGCGAGGGCGTCCTCGCCGGAGGCGACCAGGCTCTCGGTGCGGGAAGCCGCGAGGCTGGCGAGGACGGCAAGCCCGAGCGCGCCGCCCATCATGAACGAGGTGTTGACGACGCCCGACGCGAGCCCGGCTTCCTGCGGCTCGACTCCGCTCATCGCCGCGAGCAGGATCGGGTTGAAGCCGATCCCGGCGCCGAGGCCGACGGCGAGGGTGGCCGGCAGAACGTCGATCGAGAAGCTCCCGTCGACCGGCGTCCGGGCGAAGAGGAGCAGCGAGAGCGTCATCAGCCCCAGCCCGACGAGCAGCGGCGTCTTGATGCCGAAGCGCATCACGAGCTTGTCGGAGTAGAGCGACGCGGCGCCCCAGATCACCATCGACGGCAGGTAGGCGAGCCCGACCTCGAGCGGCGAGTAGCCGAGGACCCGCTGGAGATAGAGCGCGGAGAAGAAGAAGTACGCGAAGAGGCCGGCGGCCATGAGGATGCCGGCGCCGTTCGCGGCCGAGACGTTGCGGTTCCGGAAGAGACCAAGCGGCACGAGCGGCGAGGCGGCGCGTGCCTCGCGGACGAGGAAGAGCGCAAGGAGGAGGGCGGCGCCGGCAAGCAGGCCGAGCGTCTCGCCGGAGGTCCAGCCGGTCGGTGTTGCCGTTGACGATCGCGTACACGGCGAGCATCAACGATGCCGTGATGGTGATCGCGCCCACGACGTCGAGCCTTCCGCCCCCGGCCATGCCCGGAGCCGCCGGCAAGAGCCTCAGCGAGAGCGCGAAGACGAGCGCGCCCACCGGGAGGTTGACGAGGAAGATCCAGTGCCAGTTGAGCACGTCGGTGAGCACGCCGCCGAGCAGCACGCCTGCGACGCCGCCGGCGGAGAGGACAAAGCCGAAGATGCCCATGGCCTTCGCGCGGTCGGCCTGCTCCGTGAAGAGCGTCATCACCAGGGAGAGCGCCACCGCCGAGACGAGCGCGCCGCCGAGCCCCTGCACGGCGCGCGCCGCCACCAGCTGGCCCTGCGACGTCGCGAGCCCGCAGGCGAGGGACGCGGCGGTGAAGAGCGAGATGCCGACAAGGAACATGCGCCGCTGCCCGAACAGGTCGCCCAGCCGACCGCCGAGCAGGAGGAACCCGCCGAAGGTGAGCAGGTACGCGTTGACGACCCAGGCGAGCCCTGTCTCCGAGAAGCCGAGATCGTCCTTGATCGACGGCAGCGCGACGTTCACGATCGTCCCGTCGAGGACGATCATCAGGTCGCCCAGGCAGAGGACGTAGAGGGCAAGCCAGCGCGTCCGGCTGTTCATCGTCACTGGCTGGTCCTTCCGTCGTCGGTCGTCAGTCGCTCTCGAGGGGTCAGACCCTCAAACGACACGGAACTCATCGGTCTTCCGACGATGAGTTTCCTCGGCTCCGCCGGTCACTTCTCGCACATGGCGCCAGGGCCGAGCACGATCGTCCTCTCCCTCGGCGGCCCGCTCGCCCGAGCCGACCTGCCCGCGCTCTGCGACCGCGGGCGCACCCTCCTGGAGGCGAGCGGCGCGGACGTCCTCGTCTGCGACGCGAGCCGGCTCGCCGAAGCGGACGCCGTGGCGCTCGACGCGATCGCCCGGCTTCAGCTCACCGCCCGGCGGCTCGGCGCCGCATCTGCGTTCGCCACGCCCCGTGGAGCTCGAGGAGCTGCTGCGCTTCACGGGCCTGGCGGAGATCTGCGGCCTACGGGTCGATCTCGAGCGGCAGGCCGAAGAGCGGGAAGATCCTCGCGGTGTCGAGGAAGAACGTAAATTCCTCGACTCGCCCCCCTGAGAGCTCCAGCACCTGGAGCGCCCAGGGCTCGTAGCCCTCGCCGCCGGGGACGGGCCGGTACTGCCCGAACGCCGGCGAGCCGTTCGCCGCCAGGGTCGGGACGACGCGCGAGTTGCGGCACGTCTTTCCCGGGCCGAACCACCAGTGGAGGATGTCGTCCCGCCCTCTGAGCCACAGGTCGTAGGGAGGCATCGACTGCGTGGCGTCCTCGTGGATCAGGGACGTGAGCGCCTCCATGTCGTAGCGCTCGAAGGCCTCGACGTAGCGCTCGAGCAGGGCGCTTGTCTCCTCGTCCAGCTCGTCGGCCTCGCCGCTCGCCTCGAGGTCGGCGGCCTCCAGGGTCGCCCGGGCACGCTGGAGCGCGCTGTTCACCGACGCGACGCTCGTCTCCAGGAGCTCCGCCACCTCGGCCGCCGACCAGCGCAGGACCTCCCGCAGGATCATGACGGCGCGCTGGCGCGGCGGCAGCTGCTGCAGCGCGCCCACGAAGGCGAGGCGCACGGCCTCGCGCTCGACGGCAAGCTCCGCGGGATCTCCCTCCGCGAGGACGTGACCGGTCGGGATCGGCTCGACCCAGGTCGACTCGGGGAGCGTGTGCAAGTTGGCGATGTCGGGCTCCCCGGCGGGGCCGAGATCCATCGGCCGCGCGCGCCGTTTCCGGCCGTTCAGGAGGTCGAGGCAGACGTTCGTCGCGATGCGGTAGAGCCACGAGCGCAGCGCCGACCGGCCCTCGAAGCGCTCGAGGCTCCGCCAGGCGCGCAGCAGGGTCTCCTGCACCGCGTCCTCGGCTTCGAAGGGCGAGCCGAGCATCCGGTAGCAATAGGCGGTGAGCTCCACCCGGTGCTGCTCGAGCCGCAGCTCGAGCTCAGCGGCGTCCGGCGTGGCCGTGTAAGACGAATCCCCCACGGGGGACCATGCTACGCAATTGGGCCGTTCGCCAGCCGTTACGCGGTCGTTATCCTCCTTCGGCAGGCTGGGTCTCGCAAGCCATCACAGGAGGAGATATGGAGACGATCACGCAGGAGCCCGCGACCGCGGCTCGCCTGCAGCTGGGAAGCCCGGCGCCGGACTTCGAAGCCGAGACGACGGAGGGCCGCATCCGCTTCCACGAGTGGATCGGCGAGGGGTGGGCCGTGCTGTTCTCGCACCCGAAGGACTTCACGCCGGTCTGCACGACCGAGCTCGGCTACATGGCGAAGATCAAGCCGGAGTTCGACCGGCGCGGGGTCAAGGTCATCGGGCTGTCCGTCGACGCGCCCGAGGGCAAGGAGGCGTGGGCGGACGACATCGAGGAGACGCAGGGTCATCGCCCCAACTACCCGATCATCGCGGACGCCGACTTCGCCGTCTCGAAGCTCTACGGGATGCTGCCGGCCGAGACGAGCGGCGACCCGGGCGAGCGCACGCCGGCAGACAACCAGACCGTTCGCAACGTCTTCGTCATCGGCCCGGACAAGACGGTCAAGCTGATCCTCGTCTACCCGATGACCACCGGTCGCAACTTCGACGAGGTGCTCCGCGTGCTCGACTCGCTCCAGCTGACCGCCACGAAGAAGGTGGCGACGCCCGTGAACTGGAAGCAGGGCGAGGACGTCATCATCGCCGGCTCGGTCTCGGACGAGGCCGCCAAGGAGCTCTGGCCCGACGGCTGGGAGTCCCCGCTCCCTACATGCGGATCGTCCCGCAGCCGAGCGACGACTGAGCGACAGACGGCGAGAGCGCCCGGTCGCAGGGCGCTCTTCGCCGTCCGCCGCTACGAGCCGGCCGCCCCTCGCGACGCCGAGAGCGGTGCGGAGCGCTCGGGGTTCGTGACTCGAAAGACCGTCGAGGCGCACGTCCGCAGCATCTTGCGGAAGCTCGATCTCCCCTCGGACGCGGGTGATAACCGGCGCGTGCACGCCGTGCTCGCCTTTCTCCGCAGCACCGGAAGTCAGGAGCCTCCGCAGTACCACTCGCTCTCCGTCGCGAACCGCTAGGGGCCTAGCTCTACGCCTCTGGACGCCCGACCGGAACGAAAAGGTTTGAACAAGCCGCTACCCGTCTCGACCCGATGGGGAACATGAAAGGCCCTGCTTGCAAGCGGGCCTTTCGAGTAGCGGGGGCAGGATTTGAACCTGCGACCTCCGGGTTATGAGCCCGGCGAGCTACCTGACTGCTCCACCCCGCGGCGCAGGCGCAAGGATAGCATCACATCCGTGCCCTGGTGGACATGGTTGTGCCTCGGGATCCTCCTGCTCGCGCTCGTGGCGACGGCGGTGTTCGCAGTCTTCGCGTTCGGCAGGATGAAGCGCCTGGGCGCCGCGTCGGCGGCGATCCAGGCCCGGCTCGACGAGGTCTCTCTCCTCGCCGAGGAGGTCCAGCGGAAGCAGGCGAGGAACCAGGAGCACCTGGAGGAGCTGCAGCGCCAACGGGCTCGGACGGAGGCCTCGATCGCGAAGCTCCGGCTGCTGACGTCGGCGCTCTCGGAGGCGACCGGCCACCCGCGCCGAGTGAAGAAGCGCTACCTCAGCAAGAGCTCCTAGCATGATGATGACCCGCCGACTGGGTGCGCTGGGTGGCTCGAGGCAAGGACGCAGGGAGCGCGCATACCTGCAGAGGTATGGGCGCGACTGAGGACGCCGCATCGGGTCGCCCAGCGCGGCCAGGCGGCATGGCTCCTCATCGTGTTAGGAGCTCTGGGTGACCCGGGTCGGCGTCGTCGACCTGGGGACGAACTCGACACGCCTGCTCGTCGCCGACGTCGACGACGGCGCCGTGCGGGAGGTCGAGCGCCGGCTGACGATCACGCGCCTCGGCGAGGGCGTGGACGAGCGCCGCCTCCTCCTCCCGACCGCGCTCGCCCGCGTTCGCAACGCGCTGACCGACTACCGGCGGGTGCTCGAAGCCACCGGCGCGAAGCGCACGCTGGCGGTGGCCACGAGCGCCGTCCGGGACGCGGACAACGGCGAAGCCTTCCTCGGCGAGATCGAGTGGAGCTACGGCTTCGAGACGCGACTCCTGAGCGGCGACGAGGAGGCGCAGCTGACCTTCGAGGGCGTGGCGGCGGGGCGGGCGCTCGCTCCGGGCACGCTCGTGCTCGACGTCGGGGGCGGCTCCACGGAGCTCGTCCTCGCCGGCTGGCATCGAAGCCTCGACCTCGGCTGCGTCCGTCTGACCGAGCGCTTCCTCCGCTCGGACCCGCCGGCGCCGGCCGAGCTCGAGGCGTGCCGCGAGCGCGTTCGCGCGCTGCTTCCCGACGAGCCGGGGGCCGCGCGCGCAATCGGCGTCGCGGGCACGGTGACCACGCTGGCCGTGCTCTCGCTCGGGCTCGACCGGGAGGATCCCGCGCTCGTCCACGGCCACCGGCTGACGAGGGCCTGGATCGACGCGGAGTCGGACAGGCTGGCGGCGCAGCCGGTCGCCCAGCTCCGGAAGATTCGCGGCCTGCACCCCGACCGGGCCCCGGTCATCGTCGCGGGAACGCTGGTCGTGGCCGAGATCCTCCGCCATTTCGACCTCGCCGAGCTGGAGGTCAGCGAGCACGACCTGCTTCACGGCGCCGCGCTCGCGGCCGCGGAGCTGCCCGCGCGCGCCGAGGGGCCCGCCCCGCCGGGCGCCTACACCTGCTGCTGAGCTATTCCTCGTCGAGCGGAGGGGGCGGCTCGTCCTCTGCCAGCCGGCGCACGACCGGCTCGCGCTGGAGGACTCCCAGAAGGCGGCCCTCCTCGACCACCGCCACCCGCTCGAGGCCGTGCTGCGCCATGAGGACGAGCGCCTCGTCGAGCGGCGTCTCGGGAGCGACCGTCGGCAGGTCGGGATCGGCGAGATCCCGCGCGGTCAGCTCGCGCAGGTCACGCCCCTCGGCGACGGCCGCCACGATCCCCTCCTCGCTGACCGAGCCGACGAGCCGCTCGCCGTCCGTGACGAGCACGTGCACCACCTGGGGCTTCGCGAGCACCGCGGCAACCTCGCGCGCGGGCGCGTCGGCCTGGAGCACGCGCGGGTCGGCGACCAGTGCCTCCCGGACGATCATCGGCGGAGTCTACGCCGCTCGCTTTACATGGAGGGTGAGCCCGTCGAGACCGACGACCCGCACCTCCTCCCCGGCGGCGGCCCCCTCGGCGCAGTGGGCGCGCCAGAGCTCGCCCTGGACGCGCACCTGACCCAGGGGAGCGCAGGGCGTGACCACCTGGGCCGTGGCGCCGACCAGGGTCTCCGGCCCCATCTGGACTCGCCGGCGGCGCGAGTACCAGAGCCAGAAGCCGGTCTCGGCGATCTCGACGACCGCGGCCAGGATGACGACCGGGGCGTCCCACTCGTCCGGAAGGACGAAGATCGCCAGCAGGATCGCGCCGAGAAGAAGCATCGGCGCGATTCTGCCCGCTGGTGCTTCGGCCTACTTGAGGAGCAGGAAGCCGATCGCCACGTGTCCGCTGACGACCGCGTCCTGGCGAACGCTCGTCTGCGCGCGCAGCCTGCCTGCGTCGCCGAGCCGTAGCCGCGCTACCAGCGCGTCCCCCGGGGGCTGGTTCTCGAAAGCCCTGAGCAGCTGGCCGAAGGTCTGCTCCGTGTCGTCGACGCATTCCTCGTCGACGATGAAGCAGGGGACCTCCGCACCGATCGATCCGCCTCCCAGCACCTCGATGAAGCCGCTTCGCCGCGCATTGTCGGGAACGCGCAGGGAGAGGTCGACGGTCTCCGCCCCCGCCCGGTGCACCGGCCTCAGGACGACGCGGAGGCGGATCCTCTCGCCGGGCTTGCCCTCGACGAAGTCCTCCTCCGTGTACCTCGAGCCGTTCCAGACGAGCAGGCGCCGCACGTCGTACCGCTCGAACGCCTCCTTCACGTCGAGCTTCGGCACGTCGATGCTCGTCACCTCGATGTCCTCGCCGTCGAACGCCTGCAGGACCTCGGCGGTGAAGGCGACCTCGAGAACCGAGTCGAAGGAGATGTCGAACTCGGAGGCGTAGCGCGTCGATCGCGTGAGCTCCCAGGTCGCTCCGCCGTCGCGGGTGCCGCGGATCGCGTACTCGATCGCCGAGCTGCCCCCGCCGATCCGGTCGATGGTCACGTCGACGTTCTGGAGGAGGTGTGAGAAGGAGAGGAAGGGCAGGAAGTCGGGGAAGACGGCCTCGCTCTGCCCCGTGCGGGTCGTGCCCAGATCGAGGTCGGTGACCGTGGAGGTGACCGGCGAGGTCTCCGGCCCCTCGCCCAGCACGCCGGCGATTCCGGCCAGGCGATCCTGCGTGAGCGTGCCCTGGTTCTCGGCGATGTTGGCGAGCTTGTAGCTGCCGAAGATCGGATCCTGGACGATCGTGATCGTGTCGGCGGCCCGGATGGCCATGGTCGTGCGGCCGGTCCAGTTGAACGGATGCCCGAAGGCGACCACCCGGTCGTCGCAGACGAGGGTGGTCGTCCCGATGCCGGCCACGGTCACGTCCCCGAGGGACATGGCTGCCGCGAACGAGTCGCCCGCCCGGAGCCGGCCGGACGGCGGCGCCGGGTTGCTGGAGGCCGACGAGCCCATGTACGCGATGAAGGGCAGGCCCTGGCGGTCGATCGCCGCCTGCATGCGCCGCAGGCCGCGATCGGTGAGCCCCGACGCGGAGAGCGGAGTCTTCAGGCGCGTCATCGTGGCCGTCTCGGTGACGGAGAGCCCGGAGGCCGCGGCCATGCGCGCCGCGAGCGCGTTCGAGACCTTCACTGTTCTTGGAGCGGGCGGGCCCGCGCCGAGGTCGAGCAGGTTCTCCATGTCCTCGGCAGGCGTCAGCCCGGCGAGGGTCGAGCCCCCGCCGGCGAGGCCGTACGCGATCGCGCCCGCGAGGCGGAGCTCGCCGCCGCTCCGGAAGAAGACCGGCGACCCCGAGGCCCCGGCCCAGAGCCCGCCCGAATCGGTCACTGCGGGGCCGGAAAGATCGGCGATGATGATGTCCCGGCCGGGCCCCACTGCGTCCCTGAGGATGCCGAGAACCTCGGCGCCGAAGGTGGAGGGCGTGCGTCCCTGGGTCACCGAGACGGCGGTGCCCCTCATCCCCGTGGAGACCTGATCGAGCGGCAGAATCGACGGGCAGTCGCCCGTCAGGCTCCCCGGCGTCTGGCCTGTCGCGGGGCCGGCCCCCCACGCCGCGACGGCGATCGCCAAGACCAGGAGGCCCGCAGCCGCCCGTGGCCCGCGCCTTACGGTCATATCCTCGCGCTCCCTCCCATGGCGCCGGTCCCTGCCGGCGCAGAATGCTGGAAAGCTCAGCATGAGGGTTCTCGCTGCGGATGCCAAGTGCGTGCGGTCATTCCTGGACGAATGTATGGGGCCTCAGAGTGCCGGGGGTGAGATTCGAACTCACACGCCCTTGCGGGCAGAGGGTTTTAAACCCCCCGCGTCTACCGTTCCGCCACCCCGGCGGCATGGAAAGACTAAGAGCTCGATTCACAATGAGCACGGTGCCGCCGAGTCGTCATATGAACCGAGCTCTAAGTCCCACCCTGTTGTAACTGATCGAGCTCGAACTTCTCGGGGTTGTCGCCCTGCGGGCCGCGGAAGTCGTCGTTGAAGTCGTTCAGCGCCTCCTCGTCGAACGACCCGCAGCGGAGCATGTGCGTCCACGCGACGGCGACGATCTGATCCGCCAGCGCGGGATCCTCCTCCTCGAGCTCGGGGGCCAGCGGCGCCACGATCAGCCCCCGGGTGTCCTGCGCGTACCAGTCGCGGAGCGCCGTCACGTCCTCGGGCGGCACGTCGCTGCCGTACTGGATGACGACGCCGCCGTGCTCGAGGTTGTGGATGTAGCTGATCTCGGGAACCGGCTGGTCGTAGAGGTTCCAGATGGCGGGCACCGGGAAGTGGTTTCCGCTTGTCGCCGGGATCGAGTTGTACTCGTAGTCCTCCGGGAGCTCCTCCACGTGACTCGCACCGAGCGCGGCAAACGTCTCGAACGTGCAGTCGCCCCGGATGGAGGGCCCTGAGGCGGAGCTGTCCTCGCCGCTCAGGATGAAGGCCGCGCCGACGGCGGCCACCGCGATCACGATCGCCGCGGCGAGCCCGATGAAGATGAGCCTGGTCCGGCGCGGGTTGCCCTCCTGCTTGTAGGCCTTGGGCGCCTGGACGGGTCGTTTGGGCGGTGTCGGGACTCGATCCTTCTTGGCCACGCGGCCATCAAAGGTATCAAGCTGTTGCGCGCTCCCTTGCCCCCAGGAACGCGGCGACGGCGCCCAGCTCACCCACGAGCGGCGCCGGCGGGAGAGCCTCGAGGAAGCGGCGCCCGTACCCGCGGGTGCGGAGCCGGGGGTCGAGAATCGCCACCACGCCCCGATCGGCGTGGCTGCGGATCAGGCGGCCGAACCCCTGGCGAAGCTGGAGCACGGCGGCCGGGACGGCGTACTCCGCGAACCAGTCCCCGCCGCCTCTGGCGATCCGCTCGCAGCGCGCCTCGACGAGGGGGTCGTTCGGAGCCGCGAACGGCAGCTTGTCGATGACGAGCAGCGAGAGCGACTCGCCCTGGACGTCGACGCCCTGCCAGAAGGTCTGCGTGGCGATGAGGACGGAGTCCACCTCGTCGCGGAAGCGCTCGAGCAGCCGCTCGCGCGGGGCCTCTCCCTGCACCAGCACGGGGTACGGAATGCGCCGCGCCAGCCGCTCGGCCAGGGCGTCGAGCCGGCTGTACGAGGTCGTCAGGACGAGCGCCCTCCCCTCCGAGAGGCGGCAGAGCGAGAGCACCTCGTCGGCGAGGCGCTCGTCGTAGCCGGGCGAGCGCGGCTCGGGGAACGCGCGCGGGACGTAGAGGAGCGCCTGCTCCCGGTAGTCGTACGGAGAGGGCAGGGAGACCTCGCGCGCGTCGTCGAGCCCGAGCCGCTCGCGGAGGAAGCGGGGCTCCAGCGTCGCCGAGACGAGCACGGAGACGGCGTCACGCTCCCAGAGGAGCTCGCGCAGTTTCTCGGAGACGTCGATCGGCGCCCAGGCAAGCGCCCCCTGCTCGGCCCAGGAGACCGTGTCCTCGTCGCCGACCGCCAGGCACGCTCCCAGGTCGTCGACGGTGGCGAGCGCCCTGCGGGCGAGCTGGTCGAGATCTTCGCTCCCGCCCCGCAGCGCCTGGGCGAGCTGGACGAGCGCCGCGGCCAGCGCGGCCGCGGGCGCGCTGGCCGCCTCGACGTCGGCCGCGCCCAGGCGCCGGCGCCCGCGGCCCGGATCGAGACCCCCGAGCAGCTCCTCGCCGCGGCGGTCGATCGCGTCGAGCGCGCGGGCGGGCACCGCCCGCGCCCCTTCGCGGCACCCGCGCTCCACGTCGCGGAGGAGCCGGCGCAGGCCCCCGAGCGAGACGCGCCCGCCGAACCAGGCGGCCGCGCTCTCCTCCAGCCTGTGGGCCTCGTCGAAGACGACGGCGTCGTGCTCCGGAAGGACGCCCGCGCCGTCGCCCGTCTTGGCCCGCACTGCGAGGTCGGCGAAGTAGAGCGCGTGGTTGGCGATCACGAGCTCCGCCTCCTGTGCCCTCGCCCGAGCCTGCTCCGAGAAGCACGCCGCCAGGAAGGGACACCGCCTGCCCGCACACCGGTCGGCGCCGACCGCCACCTCGTCCCAGAGGGTCGGCCGCGGCTCGAAGGAGAGCTCGGCCCGGTCGCCGGTCTCCGTCGTCTCGATCCAGCCCTGGAGGAGCTCGTACTGGGCCGCGTCCTCCGAGGTGCGGAAGAGCGGCAGGGCCAGCGTGTGGAGGCTCTTGCGGCAGAGGTAGTTCTGGCGGCCCTTGAGGACGGCGACGTCGACCTCGCGCCCGAGCGCCGCCGACGCTGCCGGGACGTCCTTCGTCAGGAGCTGCTCCTGGAGCGCCTTCGTCGCCGTCGCCACGACCACGCGCTTCCCGGACTCGAGCGCCGGGATCAGATAGGCAAGGCTCTTCCCGATGCCCGTCCCGGCCTCGGCGAGCAGGTGCTGCCCGCGCACGAGCGCGTCGGCGACCTCCTGCGCGAGCGCAGCCTGCTCGGCCCTCGGCTCGAAGCCGGGAAGCGAGGCGGCCAGCCGCCCGCCGCTGCCGAAGAACGCCTGCATGTCGGGACGTCGAGGGTAGAACGTCCGCCGGTCAGCATAGAACATCTGTTCGCTGTTCAGACGACTCGGGTGCCGTGGAACAGCGGCTCAGCCTCGTCACGCTCGGCGTCACCGACCTCTCCCGCGCCAAGGCGTTCTACGAGGCGCTCGGCTGGCGCGGGCAGCAACCGTCCGACGACGTCGTCTTCTTCCAGGCGGGCGGGATGATCGTCGCGCTCTGGGGACGGGAGCAGCTGGCCGAGGACTCGACCGTCGAGGACGCGGGCGGTTGGGGCGGGGTGACGCTCGCGCACAACGTGCGCTCGCCGGAGGAGGTCGACGCCGTGCTCGCCGAGGCCGAGCGCGCAGGGGCGACGATCGGAAGGGCAGGCGCGCCGACCTTCTGGGGCGGCTACTCCGGCGTCTTCGTCGATCCCGACGGCCACCCGTGGGAGGTGGCGCACAACCCGTTCTGGACGCTCCGCGAGGACGGCTCGGTCGAGCTCTCTCCTCCGACTACAGGCTGACCACCAGACTGCGCCAGGCTTCCTCGGACGGGACCTCGGCGGCCCAGCGCTCGACGCCGGCGACGATCTCCGCAAACTGACGGTGACTCAGAGACCAGATCAGGATCACGCCGGCATGCTCACGCTCCGCCTCGGCCCATCTCCGCGCGATCGGGGCGAAGTCGCGACTGTTCCGCGTGACGAGAACGCGACGCTCCGCGGTCGCGAGCTCGAGCACGAGCTCGTCCTGCAGACCCTCGAGGTCGGCATCGCCTCCGAGCGCACGAACGTCGTGCCCGCGCTCCGCGAGCGCAGTCCCGATCCTCTTCCCGGAGAGGTTGGCGTCGAGTAGCAGCCGCACCTGCTACGCGGAGCGGACAACGAACGGGAAGAGCTCGCGCCACTCGTCGACCGGCCGCGAGTTCTCCTCGATCGCCTGCTCGATCTCCTCGGGGTAGCGCTCCCGATACGCCAGCGCGAGGCGGATCTGACGATCGCTCAGGTGCGTGTCGAACGCGAGATCCTCGGTGGAGCCGAAGTCGTCCGCCATCTGGCAGATCTCCCAGATGTCGAGCCCGCTTCCGATCACCCAGGGCCGGCGTCCCGCATCCTCGCCCCTGAAGCCGACCCCGGGGAAGCTTCGGGTCCGCATCGCCTCCTCTGCCAGTGCTTCCACGACAGCGCTCTTCGATCTGCGCACGCGCCGTGCCTCGGCCGCTACCGCCGCGTCAGTCGACCGCGAGAAGCGGACGCTGAAGGGCTCGCCCTTGACCTCCCGGCTTCGGCTTGCCATGACCTCAGGCTAGCACACAAAACTTACAGTGTGTGGGCGGAACCGCAAGCGCTGGTGGCTACGAGGAAGCCGAGGAACGCAACAACCGCCCACCGACGCTTTCACGTACCGCGGAAGCGCGGTTCGCGCTTCTCGAGGAACGCCGCCAGCCCCTCGCGGGCGTCTGCGGTCTCGAAGAGCTGCTGGCAGAGGGCCGCCTCGCGGTCGAGCGCCCGCTCGAGCGCCTCGCGGCTCGCCGCGTCGAGGAGCCGTTTCGACCCGGCGACGGCGAGCGGGGCGAGCGAGGCGATGCGCTCCACCAAGCGCCTCGCCTCGGCCTCGACGTCCTCCGCGACGATGTCGACGACCCCGAGACGGAGCGCCTCGTCGGCCCCGACGAGCTCTCCGGTGAGCACGAGCCGCCGCGCCGCTCGCGGCGCGAGCAGGCTGAAGCCGTTCGAGATGGAGAGCCCGATTGCGACCTCGGGACAGCCGAAGCGGGAGGCCGGGCTCGCCACGCGGATGTCGCAGGCCGCGGCCAGCTCGCAGGCGCCGCCCACGCAGACACCGTCCACCGCCACGATCACCGGCTGCGGCGCGGCCACGACCTCCCGCGTCAGCCGGTTGAAGGCCGCCAGCGTCGCCGCCCACTCCTCCGGCGTCAGGGTCGCCGTCTCGCGCAGGTCGTCGCCCGACGAGAAGGCGCCGTCCCCGCCGTGCAGGACGATCGCGCGCGCGTCGCTCTCCCCTGCCTCGGCGATGGCGCCGCCGAGCGCGGCCAGCGCCTCCCCGTCCCAGGCGTTCAGCCGCTCGGGCCGCGACCAGCGGACCCAGACAGCGGCGCCCTCGCGCTCGACACGCACACTCACGGCCGCTCCTCGCCCTCGTAGAGCCGGTAGAGCCGCTTCGCCTTGGCCTCGGTGCGGGGAAGCGTCGCCGCCCGGACGACGCATGTGAAGCCGAGGCGCTCCTTGACCGCCTTCGCCAGCTCCTCCTCCCTCCCGTCGACGCCCTCGACGAGCACCTCCACGGGCGGCTCGACGGGAAAGCGCTCCAGCACGACGGCGAAGCGGTCGAGGCGGTGCTCGCGGAGCAGCCCCTCGAGCGAGCTCGGGAAGACGTTGACGCCCCGCACCCGGAACATGTCGTCGCTGCGCCCGGCGACGCGAAAGCGGAAGCCGGTGCGCCCGCACGGGCACTCGACGCCGAGGATCTCGGCCAGGTCGCGGGAGCGGAAGCGGAGCACGGGCGTCGCCTCGCGCGCGAGGTGGGTGAAGACGAGCTCGCCTGCCGCGCCGGGCTCGATCTCCACGGGGTCGCCGGACTCCGGGTGGACGAGCTCGACGAGCACGCCGTCCTGACCGAAGAAGTGGAGCCCGTCGCGCTCCTCGCACTCAGCCGCGAACGTGCCCCAGACGTCCGAGAGCCCGTAGGTGTCGCGCATGGTGGCACCCCAGAGCTCCTCCAGGCGGGCCCGCGTGCCGGCGAGCTGGCCGCCGGGCTCCCCCGCGACGATCAGCTTCCGCAGGCCGAGCAGGCGCGGCTCGATCCCGCCCTCCTTCGCGGTCTCCGCCAGGTAGAGCGGGTAGGTCAAGGTGGAGAAGAGCGCGGTCGGCCGCAGCTCCTCCCACACCTCGAGCAGCCGCCTGCTCTGGCCCAGCCCGACGGGGACCATCGTCGCGCCGGTCTCCTCCAGGGAGCCGTGGTCGACGAGCCCACCGGTGTAGAAGCTGTAGTTGAGGCAGTGGAGGAGCACGTCGTCGGGCCGCGCGCCCGCCGCCCAGAAGGCGCGGGCGCCGATGCGCGCCGACGTCTTCAGATCCTCGGCCGTGTACCCGAGCACGAGCGGCTTCCCGGTCGTGCCGGACGTCAGGTGGACGCGGACGACCTCGACCGGATCCGCGCAGGCGAAGTCGCCCAGCGGCGGATCGGCTTCCTGCGAGGCTCGGAGCTCTTCCTTCGTCGTGAAGGGGATGCGGCGCAGATCCTCGGCGCCGAGCACATGCTCCGGCCGAACGCCGGCGCCGGCGAGCTTGCGCCGCCAGAACGGCGAGCGCTCGTAGCACCGCGTCACCTGATCGGCGAGCAGCTCTTCCTCGAGCCGCCGGGTCCAGGCGGGCGGCATGGTCTCCGTGCGCTCGTCGAAGTAGGCCGCCCACTCCACGCGGGTAGCGTAGAGCTAGACCTCGGGCGGGACAACGCGCCGCGCGCCCAGGCTCGCGCCGACCGAAGCCGCGATCACCAGGAGGATGGCAAGCGCTTCGATCGCGCTCGGCACCTGGGCGAGCGCGACGGCGCCCGCGAACGCGGCGACCGCCGGCTCCAGGCTGAGGAGGATCCCGAACGTCGCGGCGGTGAGCTGGCGGAGCGCGGCCAGCTCGAGCGTGAAGGGCAGCACCGAGCCGAGGACGGCCACGGCGAGCCCGACGGCGAGGACGCGCCCGTCGAGCAGGTCGCTCCCCGCGGCTGCGAGCCCGAGGGGTGCGAGCATGATCGCCGCGACGAGGAGCGTCAGAGAGAGCCCCGTCCCGACCGACCAGTCCTGGAGCATGCGCTTGGCGAGCAGGATGTAGACGGCCCAGCCGGCGGCGGCCCCGAAGGCGAAGGCGAGGCCGGCCGGGTCGAGCTCGACGCCCGGGCTCCCGAGCAGGGCAACGCCGGCCCCGGCCAGCGCGATCCAGACGAAGTCGAGCCCGCGCCGCGAGCCGATCACCGCGACCGCGAGCGGCCCGAGGAACTCGACGGTCGTCGCCAGCCCGAGGGGGATCCGGTCGATCGCCTGGTAGAAGCACGCGTTCATGAACGCGACGGCGGCGCCGGCGGCGATCACCCAGCGCAGCGGTCGACGGGGGGCGGCGCGCAGGGCTCGCGCGTTGAGCGCGAGGAGCAGGAGCGCCGCGAACGCGACGCGGACCCAGACGAACCCGAGCGGGCCAACCAGGTCGAAGGCGGTCGTCGCGAGCGCGGCGCCGAACTGGACGGAGAACGCGGCGCCCACGACGAGCAGCGGCGCCGGAGCGTCCCTGAGCCGGCCTAGGACGGAATGCAGGACTCGAGGGCGGCCAGCGCCCGCTCGACGTCGGAGGAGTCGTTGAAGTGGTGGAGGGAGAAGCGCACCGCGCCGAGCCGCGGGGAGACGATCACGCCGGCGTCCGCGAGCGCGGACGCCACCTCCGGGCCCTGCCTGCCGGGGAAGCGGGCGATGACGATGCCCGCGCGGCGGTCGTCCTCGGCCGGCGTCAGCACCTCGGCCCCGAGCTGCTCCAGGCCCGCGCGGAGCTCGGCGGCGAGCGCCAGGTCGTGCACCAGGACGTTCTCGAGACCGAGGTCGAGCAGGTAGTCGACCGCGGCCGTGAGCGCGGCGCCGGCGGCATACGCCGGCGTCGAGTACTCGAGCCGGCGGGCCGACCGTGCCAGGGGGATCGTCGTCGCGTCGAAGGCGAACGCGTCCTCGGTCGACTTCCACCCCACGAAGGGCGGGTCGAGCCGCTCCCACAGCTCGGGTCGGAGGTAGCAGACGCCCGCTCCCGGAGCCGAGCAGAGCCATTTGTAGCCCGAGGTGACGAGCACGTCGACGCCGAGCGCGGGCGCGTCGAGCGGGACGACGCCGGCGGACTGCGTCGTGTCGAGGACGAGCGTGGCGCCGACCGAGCGCGCCAGCTCGACGAGCCCGGCGGGGTCGAGCCGGTGCCCGGTCGCGTACTGGACGTGGCTGACGCAGATGACCGAGGTGCGCGCGTCGACGGCCGAGGCGATGGTGTCCAGCGAGAAGGAGGCCGGGTCCCGGAGGGCTTGCGCGAGCCGCACCTCGACGCCGGTGTCGCGCGCGACGCGCAGCCAGGGGTAGGTCACGCTCGGGAACTCGAGGTCGGCGGAGACGACGTTCTCGCCGGCGCCCGGCTTCAGCCACCACGCGACCTGGCAGAGAGCCTCGGTCGCATGGGCGACGACGGCGACGTCGTCAGGGCTCGCGTTCAGGAGCCGCGCCGCCGCCGCGCGCGGGACGTCGCCGACCCGCTTCTCGATCTCGTCGTCGAACCCGACCGTCCCCCGGCCCGCGATCTGGCTCCCGAGCGCCTCGCCGGCGTGCTGCACCGGGAGCGGCTCGAGTCCGTACGAGCCCGTGTTCAGGTAGACGACCTCGTCGAGCACGGGGAAGTCGCTCCGCGGGGAGAGGGCGGGGCGGCCGCTCACGCCTCGGGCGGAGCCTTGACCTCGAGCGTCAGGACGTCCGGGCGGTGGTAGTGCCCGGCCGGGTCGAAGCGCTGTCGCTCCTCGTGCAGCCGCGCCGGGTCGAGCTCCGCGTAGAGGATGCCCTCCTCGTCGTAGAGCGGGCCGGCGAGATAGGCGCCGTCCGGACCGAGGATGGCGCTCCCGCCCCTGCCGATCAGGTCGAGCCCGTCGAGCGCCTCGCGCAGCGGGAAGTCCTCCGGGTAGGACGCGGCCCGCTGGAAGTGGCAGGGCGCGACGACGAAGGCCCGGGACTCGCGCGCGATGTGGACGAGGGTCGCCTGCCAGGCGTCCGAGTCGTCGGCGGTGGAGGCGACGTAGATCTCGACGCCGGACTCGTAGAGGGAGAAGCGCGCGAGCGGCATGTAGTTCTCCCAGCAGATGAGACCGCCGAGCCGGCCGAGCTCCGTCTCGACGGCGCGCAGGCCGCGGCCGTCGCCCTGCCCCCAGACCAGCCGCTCGTGATTCGTCGGGACCAGCTTCCGATGGTGGATCGCGAGCCGGCCCTCGGGGTCGTGGTAGAGCAGGGTGTTGTAGAGGGTGCCCCCACGTTCTGCGTCGAGCTCCGTGACGCCGGTGACGAGCCAGACGCCGTGCTCGCGCGCAATGTCGCCGAGCCGGTCGGCGTCGGGGCCGGGCACCTCGACCGATTCCTGCGCCAGGCGCGCGAAGGCCGCCTTGGCGCGCGGGTCGTCCCAGCCGGCGAGGTACTTGGCCCACACCGAGGACGGGTAGGCGGGCAGGTAGGCCTCCGGGAAGACGACGAGCTCCGCTCCCCGGCCGGCAGCCTCCGCGGTGCGCTCGGCCAGCCGCTCGAGCGAGGCGTCCCGGTCGAGCACGACCGGCTCGATCTGGGCGCAGGCGACGGTGACGGGACGGCGCACGACACGGTTCTACCGAAAAAAGCTGCTCTTTGCGGAGAAGGTGCGCGACAGGGCGCTTGACGGGCTGTCCGTGACGACGATAGGCTTGCGTCTGCCAGATCCGGTAAGCCCTCGGGCTCGCCGGATTTGGCGCTTTAACGGGACGGTTGTCCGTCCGACGGCATCCCTACTGTTCGTCGGCCCATGATCGGGACCGTCGCCATCCTCGTCTTCGTCGCCGCGGGCGCCGTGCTCGGCGGTCTCTGGCTCGCGCGTGTCGTGCGGGCCGAGCTCGCGGGCCGCAACTCGGAGATCGACCGGCGGCTCGTGGGCATGACCGAGACCATGGACCGCCGCTTCGGCGACCTCGACACGAAGGTCGACCGGCGCCTCGGGGAGATGGACGTCAAGGTCGACAAGCGACTCGAGGGGATGACGGAGACGTCCACCAAGATCCACGAGCGGCTCGGGAAGGTGGACGAGGCGACGGCGCAGATGAACGAGCGCGCGAAGGACTTCCAGCGCTTCGAGCAGATGCTGCGGCCGCCCAAGGCGCGCGGCGGCGTCGGCGAGCTGCTGCTCAGGCAACTCCTCGCCGACGTCCTCCCGGCAGACAAGTTCACCCTTCAGTACGGGTTCTCGAGCGGCGAACGGGTGGATGCCGTCATCCGGCTCGACGGCGCGCTCATCCCGATCGACGCGAAGTTTCCGCTCGACAACTTCCAGCGCGTCGTCGACGCCGACGACGAGCAGGCGCGCGAGCTCCACGCCAGGGCCTTTGCGCGCGACGTGAAAGGCCACATCGACGCGATCGCCGAGAAGTACATCCGCCCCGAGGAAGGAACGTGCGAGTTCGCGTTCATGTACCTGCCCGCGGAGGGCGTCTACTACGAGCTGGTCTGCAACCGGATCGGCGGCGACGCGAACCCGGTCGACCACGCGCAGAAGCGGAAGGTGTTCCCCGTGTCCCCCAACACCTTCTACACGTATCTGCTCACCCTCGCCCAGGGCTTCAAGGGCCTGCAGATCGAGGAGCATGCGCGCGAGGTGATGGCGTACGTCGCCGACCTGAATCGGGACTTCGCCCGCTTCAAGGGCGACTTCGAGCTGCTCGGGAAGCACCTCGGCAACGCCCAGACGAAATACGGTGACTCGGAGAAGCGCCTCTCGCGCTTCGAGACGAAGCTCGAGCGGGCCGCCGAGTCCGAGCCGCTCGAGAGCGAGCCGGTCGAGCTCGCCGAGCTGCCGCGCGCCGTCGACGCGGCTTAGAACTCGTTTCAGAATGACGCCTCGTCGTCGGGGTGCGATGGTCGTTCCGAGACAAGGACGCAGGGAGCGCTCGTAGCAGGAAGCTACGGGCGCGACTGAGGACGCAGTCCTCGGGGCGAGCAGCGCGGCCCGACGGCACAGTCTTTCATTTTGAGACGAGTTCTTAGTCGCGCGCTCCTCCGATCTCCGCTCCTATACTCGCGGCTGGGACGGTCCGGTGGAGTTCAGTTGGTTTTTCCTGTGGCTCGGCGTGGCGTTGCTGGGCCTTGGCCTGCTCCTGCTGCGAACCTGGTCGCGCGAGCGTCGCTTCGCCGGGTCGGCGCTGACGCTCTCGGCCGGCCTGCTCCTCGTCGCCTCGTCGGTGCAGCAGCTCTTCATCTTCGGGATGGGAGTGAGCGGGCGCTGGGAGGTCGACTCGACGCCGTTCGTCGCGCTCTCGATCCTCGCCGCCGCGCTCGCCACCGCCGTGTGGGCCGTCCTCGCCACGCGCCGAGGACGGGAGAGCCTGCGCCGCGGAGCGTCCAGGCCGCGGCGCATCCAGGAGCTCGAGATCCTCGGCGCCATCGCGCGAGTGAGCTCCCGCGCGGGCCCCGTCGAGCAGGTCGGAGGCGACATCCTCGAGACCGCCGCCCCCGCCGTCGGGGCCGAAGCCGCGGTCCTCCTGCTGTACGACTCCGATCGCCGCGTCCTCGAGGCAGCGGCGGCCAGCGGGATCCCCGAGGAGCTCTGGCGGGCCTTCGAGACCGACGTCTCGGACGACTTCAACCAGTTCCTCCTGACCCAGGGGAGGCCGCTGGTCGTCAAAGAGATCGCCCACGAGCGGCGCGTGAAGATGCAGCTGGCCGAGGCCGTCGGCGCCCGCAGCGCCCTCGTCGTGCCGATCCGCTACGAGGGCCGCCCGGTCGGGATTCTGACGTTCTATGCCGTCGCCGCCCCGCGCCGGTTCGACGGCGTGACCGTCGCCGTCGCCGAGCTGATCGCCAACGAGACCGGCGACGTCCTCGAGCGCACACGACTGCTGGAGGAGGTGCAGGAGGAGCGGGAGCGGGCGGCGCGCGTCCTGGCCCACATCGGCGACGGGGTCTTCTTCGTCGACCGCGCCGGCGTCATCCGCCTCTGGAACCCGGCGGTGGCGGCGGTGACGGGGCTCGACGCGACGGCCGCCCTCGGACGCCCACCGCACGAGGTGCTTCCGGGCTGGGCTGCGATCGAGCCGCTGGTGCCGGTCGCCACCGCACCCGCCTACGCGGCGAAGCACGCCGAGACGCTGCCGCTCCAGCTCGGAGACCGGGAGCTCTGGATCTCGATCTCGGCCGTCCAGTTCCCCGACGGGACGGTCTACGCCCTGCGCGACCTCACCGAGGGGCGCGGCATCGAGCGGCTGAAGAGCGAGTTCGTGGCCACGGTCTCGCACGAGCTCCGGACGCCGCTCGCGGCCGTCTACGGCGCCGCGATGACCCTCCGCCGCCAGGACATCGAGCTCGACGACGACCATCGCGGCCGACTGCTGGCAGTGATCGCGGGCGAGTCGGACCGGCTCGCGCGGATCGTCGAGCAGGTGCTGGCCGCCAGCCGCCTCGACTCCGGGAGCTTCGTCTTCGCGGTCGAGCACTGCGAGCCGGGGCCGCTTGCCCTGCAGGTCGTCGAGGCGGCCAGAGCGCACGCCCCAGACGGCGTCCTGATCGAGCTCGCGCCGGGCACCGAGCTACCGGCGGTCGCCGCCGACTCGGACATGCTGCGGCAGGTGCTGGCCAACCTCGTCGAGAACGCCGTCAAGTACTCACCGGCGGGGGGCAGCGTCCACGTGTCGCTCGGCCGCCACGAGGGCCGCGTGCTCTTCGCGGTCCGCGACGAGGGGCTCGGCATCCCGCTGAGGGAGCAGGATCGGATCTTCGAGAAGTTCTACCGCCTCGACCCGAACCTCACCCGGGGCGTGGGCGGCACGGGCCTCGGCCTCTACATCAGCCGAGAGCTCGTGCGCCGGATGGGTGGCAGGATCTGGGTCGCCTCGCGGGAGGGAGAGGGCTCGACCTTCTTCTTCGAGCTGCCGGAGGCGTCCCCAGCCGAGCAGGGGGCGCAGCCCGCCGAAGCACCCGCCGAAGCCCGAGCGGTCTCTTAGAGCTCCTAGAAGCGCAGGAGCGCACCGATGCCGTCTGCGGCGTCGAGGTCGTCACGATGCCGCACGGCCCAGACCCGCCCGCCGTGGGCGAGCGTCTGGTGCACGGCGAGGTCGAGGCCGTCCACCGACTCGTCGAGCTGGGTTCCGTCGAGCGGGCACTTGGAGCCGCCCACCGAGAGCCGCCCGCAGGCCGGGCAGCGCTTCGCCGCGTGGTTGGCGCCGTCGCGGAAGAGGAGAAGCTCGACCCGCGCGTCGGAGGCGGCCTCGAGCGTCGATTCCCAGCCGGCTGCCGCGCGCCCGTTCCGCCCGAGCTCCTCGCTCCAGCGGTCGACGACCTCCGTCTCCTTTCCCTCCTGCCAATGGTCGAGCACGGGCGTCGCCGCCGCGAGCAGGTCGGAGGGGTGTGCATGGGCATCGGCGTGCGCCACTCCCGCGATCGTCGAGCGCGCCTCCTGCGCGAGAAGGCCTTCGAACTCGCCCCACGTCTCCTCGTTCGTGATCACGACCACCTGCGGCTTGCGGAGCCGGCGCACGAAGCGGTCGAGCTCCTCGGCCACGCGCCTGAGGTGCTCGTGGGCGAGCTCGTCGGCGTGGCGCTGCAGGCGCGCCTGCGCCCAGCCGCCCTGGTCGTGGCGCCTCGGCTGCTCCTCGAAGTGGTCGGCGAGGTCTTCCAGTCGGCCGGCGCGCAGGCGGTAGAAGCGCCCCTGCTCTCGGCTGACGACCAGGACGAGTGCCCCCTCGCCCCGGCCGACGAGCGGCACGAGCGGCGCCAGATAGAGCAGCTGCCCGACCCTGATGCCGTCGGGCACGACCTGGGTGAGCGGCAGAGGGCTCCAGACGTTGTCGAGTCCCGCGCAGAAGATGGCGAGACCGTGGGCGCCCTCCCGCTCGAACTCGGCCTCGAAGTAGCGGCGAATGCGCTCGAGATCGTCGCGCAACGCCAGACGCTGCTGATGCGTGAGCTCGCGGGCCCTCGCGCCGTTCTCCTTCGCCGCGCCGTCGAGCAGCGAGTTCAGCCGCGTCTGGGCATCGCCGACCGTGGGAACCAGGCTCGGGTCGAGATCGAGATAGACGCTGATCGCGAACCCGTTCTCGGCCTCGAAGCCGGCGAGGTCACGGAGCTCGTCCCAGGTGACGGTTCGTGCGATCTGGTTCCCCCTAGGAAGGCATGTACGTATCCTCTGCGAGCCCAGAAGCTACACAATGGAACACGATCCCGACGGCCCTCGTTTAAGACAACGAGGAAAGAATTCGACAGAGGTGGACCGAGTGAGCTCGAGCGACGTGCGCGAAGTCATCGTGATCGGCGGGGCCGCGGCGGGATACACCGCCGCTCTCTATGCTGCGCGAGCAAACATGAGCCCGCTCGTGATCGAGGGCGTCAACTGGGGCGGCCAGCTGATGATCACGAGCGACGTGGAGAACTACCCGGGCTACGCGGACGGCATCCTCGGGCCGGCGATGATGCAGGACTTTCGCAAGCAGGCGGAGCGCTTCGGCGCCGAGTTCGTCACCGACGACGTGACGAAGGTGGACTTCTCCGAGCGGCCGTTCCGCGTCTGGGTCGGTGACGACGAGTACCGGGCCGAGACCGTGATCGTCGCGACGGGCGCCAACGCGCGCCAGCTCGGGCTTCCCTCCGAGCGCTCGCTCCAGGGGCGCGGCGTCTCCTATTGCGCGGTCTGCGACGCGGCGTTCTTCCGCGACAAGGACGTCGTGGTCGTCGGCGGCGGCGACTCCGCGATGGAGGAGGCGACCTACCTCGCGAAGTTCGCGTCGAAGGTGACCCTCGTCCACCGACGCGAGCTGTTCCGGGCCTCGCCCATCATGGTGGATCGCGCCCGCGCAACCGAGAAGATCGAGTTCGTCCTCGACTCCGTGGTCGAGGATGTCCTGGGCGACGGATTGGTGACCGGCGTGGTCGTGCACAACGTGAAGACGGACGAGCGCACGGAGATCCCCGCGGAGGGGCTCTTCGTCGCCATCGGGCACGATCCGACCACCGAGCTCTTCAAGGGACAGCTCGACATGGATCCCGAGACCGGCTACCTGCGCACGAAGGGCAAGACGACGGAGACGAACATCCCGGGCGTCTTCGCCGCCGGCGACGTGCAGGACGACGTCTACCGCCAGGCCGTGACCGCGGCCGGCTCGGGCTGCATGGCCGCGCTCGACGCCGAACGCTGGCTGGCAGCCGAGAGCGACCGGCTGCCGGACGCGCTGGCTGCGCCGCGCAGCTAGCTTTCGTCCGTGCCGTACTTCATCTGCCCGAACTGCCGGCGCCGCTCGGTCGACGACGACGGGCTCGAGGGCCTGACGGGCAGGCCGGTCGCCTGTGTGAGCTGCGGCTTCGGCTTCCTCTTCGAGATCATGGACGACTACTACCCGGCGCCCGGCACCGGCTTCGTCGTCTGCAACGGCGAGGGCCGGATCATCGCCACCGGCCAGGGTTTCTTCGAGCTGACGGGCTACCGCGAGGGTGACGTGCTCGGTAGCGACGTGATGGAGGCGCTCTTCGAGCTCGAGGGCAACGACCCCACGCCGGCCGCGCTCTCCCTGGAATACGGCGTCCGCCGCTTCGACCAGCGCCTGACGCTCCGAACCCGGGCAGGCGTGAAGAAGGTCGTGCGCGCCGATTTCTTCCCGGCGTACGACGAGGACGGCGGCCTCCTCGTCGCGGTCGCTCCGCGGTAGACGATCCCGCGCCCGTCTACTCCCAGCGCCATCGCCATCGCCAGCGCCAGCGCCAGGAGATGCTTGCCGCCCTGGCAGCGTCGAGCGCCCGCCTGAGGCTGCGGTCGTCGTTGATCGGCTCCGAGTCGAGGTGACACCAGCCGCAGATCTCGACCGGGTGGCTCCCGAGATACCAGCTCGGATCCGGTGGCTCGTCGTCGTAATCCGGCTGGTGTCCGACGACGAGCCACGCAGGCCGGCGCCCGCACGCACGGCACAGCCCACCGGGAGGGCATGGTGCTTCGGGCCCGTCCCACAAACCAGTTCGCCAGCGGTCGTCCAGCCGCATGGAGGCACGCGCGAGGTCACAGCGCCACCACCGGGGCAGGAGGAGGGTCAGCTTCACGACGGCAGGCCGGTAGGCCACCGAGTCGACGGCGCAACAAGCCGCGTTCAGCCCGCGGACGATCGCGTAACGGAAGCTCATCCTTCCAGCATGCCGCTGAGCGGCCCGCCCGTCCAGGCTTCTCCAGCCCCAGCGCGGCCATGTCCTGGTGCCTGGCACCTGGACACGGCCGCTAGGGCGGGCACGCGGCGGCCGTAGTCGCTCTCAACCCCTTGGGCAAGCGCCCAAGCGTCCTCTCCGGCCACGGCCAAGTGCCTGGCACCGGGGCGTGTCCGCGATGGACTACACCCGGCTCGAGGGGCAGAGGTCGCAGTGCCTGGGCCTGACCCCCGGACATGGCGGAAGGGGATAGGCAGCACCAGGCGTTGGTGATCTGTTCGCTGGCGAACGGGCCTGGTCCCGGAGGGACATGGCGCTCCGGGAATGAGCCTGCACAAGGACGCAGGGGGTGCTCGCCGTCCACAGAAACGGTGGAGCGATCGTCGTCCGCTCCGGCCATGTCAGGGGTCAGGCCCCGGACGTGGCCGGAAGGGACTACGCGCGGCTCGACGGGCAGAGGTCGCTGAGGACGCACTCCTCGCAGCGGGGGCGTCGGGCGTCGCAGACCCGCCGGCCGTGCCAGATGAGGAGATGCGGGAAGCGCGCCCAGTCCTCGCGCGGGACGAGGCGCATCAGGTCGCGCTCGATCTTCACCGGGTCGCTCTGCTTGGTGAGCCCGAGACGCTGCGAGAGGCGGCGGACGTGCGTGTCGACGACGATCCCCTGCGTCGCCCCGCGCTCCGCCGCGACGACGTTCGCGGTCTTCCGGCCGACGCCCGGGAGCCTGACGAGATCCTCCAGGCGCTCCGGCACCTCGCCGTCGTACTCGTCGAGCAGCATCCGCATCGTGCCGCGGAGGTTCTTCGCCTTCTGGCGATAGGTCCCCGTCGGGCGGATGTCGGCCTCCAGCTCCCCGAGGGGAACGGCCAGGTAGTCCTCGGGCCGGCGGTACTTGCGAAACAGCGTGTCGGTCACGCGGTTGACGGTGACGTCGGTGGTCTGCGCCGAGAGCATCACGGAGACGAGGAGCTCGACCGGGTCGCGGAAGCGAAGCGCGATCACGGCGTCCGGATGCGCCTCCGCGAGCCGACGGACGATCTCGCGGATGCGCTCCCGCTTGGGGGCGACGCGCCGACGCGCCTCCCGGACGTAGCTACGAGGGGCTGAGGTCGCCATCCGGAGGCGGCTGTAGGTTGGCCGGGTGGCTCAGGGCAAGCCTCGGAAGGACCGATTCGAGCGGCGCTCGATCTGGGTCTTCGTGCTCGCCGTCGTCGCGTCGGTGTTCCCGTTCGGCCTCATCTCCTTCAGCGGGCCGGAGATCTGGAACGTCTCGCTGTTCGTGGCCGCGCAGGCCGCGCTCGTGGTCGCCGTAGCAGCCTCGGGGCTCGCGCTCGCACCGCCGGCCGGGTTCCTGCCCACACAGCTGCGGCGGGACACCGGCGAGCTGCTCTTCTGGGCTGTCGCCCTCATCTGGCTGGCCGTGCTCCTGACGGCGATCAGCGTCTCGATCACTGCGATCGACTCCATCGGCGAGTCCGGCTTCTAGACCTCGGCGTACTCCGGCGGCACCTGCACCGACAGGAGCCGCGGGCCCGCGCAGACTCGGTCGAGCGCGGGGCAGCCGGCGCAGTTGAAGTCGCTGGGCGTCGGGCGGAAGTCGCCCTCGTCGATCCGGGCGATCGCTGCCGAGAGCTCCTCTTCCAGCCCGGCCAGGTCGGCGCGAGCGAACGTGGTCGACACGACGGCGTCCGGGCGCTCGAGGAAGTGGTAGACGACCTCGACCTCGTCGACTCCGGTGCGGAAGCAGGCCAGGGCGTAGACGAGCTGCTGGAGCCGGTAGTCGGCGCGCACGATCTCGTCAGGCGTGCCCTCCGCCAGCGAGTTCGTCTTGTAGTCGAGGACGAGAGCGCGGCCGCCGCCACTCCAGTGGACGTCGAGCCGCCCGTGGAGAACGACGCCGTCGTGCTCGAAGACGAACGGCCGCTCCGCCACTGCGCCTCCGAGATCGGCGATCCGCCGCGCGAGGTCCGACTCGCAGTACGAGGTGACGAAGGCGCGGATCCGCTCGAGCTCCTCGTCGGTCGCCGCGGGATACCACGCCCGCACCGGGTCGACGTCCGGCACGGCCGGCGCCGTCAGGTCGACCGTCTCGAGGAGCCGATGAACGGCGTCGCCGACCTCCGTCGCCGCCAGGCCGGTTGCGCCCGGAACCGTTCCGCGGGCATCCGCGGGCCGCATGCCCGCCACCCGCTCCGCGTAGTAGCGGTACGAGCAGCGGTCGAAGAGCGCGAGGGCGCTGTAGGAGAGCCTGCGCACCTTGTGCAGCGGAGGCGCGGGAACGGGAGCCAGCTCCGGCAGGCGAGGCGCGAGGGGCGGCAGCGGCGCGAGCTCCTCGCCGGCGAAGAGCGCGAGCTGGCCTTCCTCCCCTGCTGCCGGCCGCGCCTCCGGCAGCGGCTGCGCCGGCTCCGGCCGGTGCCGGTCGACCCGAACGAGCAGGCGCGTTCCGTCGCGGACGAGCTCCACCGGAGCGTCGCCCGCGGCGTCCAGCTCCTGCGCATCCAGGCGGCCCAGAACCCACCCGATCGGCGTCGCCTGGTCGGCGGCGCGGGCAGGGTCGATGGCTCCGGAGACGATGAGCCGGTCGATGGCGCGCGTCATGGCGACGTAGTAGAGGCGGAGGCGCTCTGCGCGCTCGGCCTCGCGCTCGACTTCCCGCACCGCCTCGTACGCGAACGCGGGCCGCCGCGATCCCGTGGCCGGGTCGGCGACCCGGAAGCCGAAGCGGCCGTCCGGCAGGCAGAGGATCTCGTCGGGCGAGGGCGCGTTCCGGTCGCGGCCCGCGTCGGCCACGATCACGACCTTGAACTCGAGCCCCTTCGCCGAGTGGATCGTGAGGAGCCGCACCGCGTCGGCGTCCTCCTCCTCGGCGACGGCCTCGAGCTCGCGGGCGCCGACGGCCTCCTGCTCGCGGACGAAGCGCACGAAGCCCTCGATGTCCCGGCCGCGCAGCTCCTCGTAGGAGCGCGCCAGCCGGGCGAGCTTGCGCATGTTCGCGTAGCGGCGCCGCCCGTCCCACTGGGCGAGGACGGCGAGGTCGTAGTCGTGGTCGGCGACGATCCGCTCGCAGAGCTGCTCCAGGGAGAGGCGGTTCGCCGCTGCCGAGAGCCGCTCGAAGCGCTGGAGGAAGGCCCGGCTGAGGCGGAGGTCCTCGTCGGAGAAGCCTCCCCGGGGAGGCCGCGCTCGAACGGCAGGAAGAGCGGCCGCCTGGGGGCCGCCCGGCGCAGGAGAACGAGGGCGTCGTTCGAGAGCCCGACGAACGGGGAGGCGAGGACGGTGAGGAGCGCCTCGTCGTCGTAGCGGTTGTGCAGAAGGCGCAGGTAGGCCAGGAGATCGACGACCTGCTGCTGGCCGAAGTAGCCGCGGCCCGTCGCGCGGTAGGTCTGCAATCCCGCCCGGCGGAGCTCGTCCTCGTAGTGCTCGGCGTCCGTTCCGGCCGCGAACAGGAGCACGATCTCGCCGGCGCTCGCCTCGCCGGAATCGACGAGCTCGCGGACTCGGGCGGCGATGTGGCGCGCCTCGGCACGACGCCAGTGCGTGGGGGTGCCCGCGTAGCTCGACTTGTCGGTGACGAGCAGCTCGACCGGCGCGCCGAAGACGGGATCGGGAAAGCGCCCGGCGGCGGCGAGCGGCTGGAACTCGTCGCCGAACTCGCTGGAGAAGAGGTGGTTGACCGCGGCGAGCACCTCGGGGCGCGAGCGGTAGTTCTGCGTCAGCGCGAGCACGCCGCCCGACTGCTCGCGCCGCTCCCGGAAGACCTCGACGTCGGCGTGGCGGAAGCGGTAGATGGACTGAAACTCGTCGCCGACGAAGAAGAGCTCCTTCCCGTCCGGGCCCTCGGCGAGCAGGTCGACGATCTCGCACTGGAGCCTGTTCGTGTCCTGGAACTCGTCGACCATGATCGAGCGGAAGCGCCAGCTCTCGCGCTCGCGCACGGCCGGGTCGTCGCGGAGCAGGTCGCGCGCGCCGAGCTGGAGGTCCTCGAAGTCGAGCGCCGACTCGCGCTCCTTCGCGGTCGCATAGGCGGCGCCGAACCGCTCCAGGAGATTCTGGAGAAGGTCGCGATCGCGCGCCGCGAGCTCGTCGAGCGCCGCCTGCTCGACGCCGCGCCGGGCCTCCTCGTAGCTGGCCGCCCGCTCGCCCGTGGCCTTCAGCTCGTCCAGGTCGAGGAGCCGTTCCGGCAGCGTCCGCTCCTCGAGCAGCTCGAGCGCGCGGGCTGCGGTGGCGCGAGCGGTCTCCCCCGCCTCCTCGTCGGCGGCCAGGAAGCGCGCCGCCTCGCGAAGCTGCTCCCTGCGCTCCTCCAGGCCGACCCGCTCGCCCAGCTCGAGGGCCAGAGGCCGTCCTGCCGCGCGCAGCGTCTCGTGAACCCCGGTGAGCATCCGGCGCAGGGCCCTGACCCCGTAGGTCGAGAGCAGGCCGAGCCGCTCGTCGTCACCCTCCTCGCAAAAGACGGTCAGCGCCTGCTCGAACGCCTCGCGCTGGAGGACCCGCGCCTGCGCCTCGTCGAGGACGCGGAAGCGCGGATCGATGCCCGCCGCGAACGGATGCGACCGGAGCAGACGGTGGCAGAAGCCGTGAATCGTCGAGATCCAGGCCGAGTCGAGCTCCCGCGCGAGCTCGGAGCGGCCTGCCTCGACCAGCCGCTCGCGGATGCGGTCGCGAAGCTCTCCCGCCGCGCGTTCGGTGTAGGTGATGACGAGCAGCGAGTCGACGTCGACCCCGCGCTCGCAGACCGCCTTGACGAAGCGCTCCACGAGCACCGTCGTCTTGCCGGTCCCCGCTCCCGCCGAGACGAAGACGACGCCGGGCGCCTCGATGGCCGCGACCTGCTCCGGGTTCGGAGCGTTCACTGCCGCTTCACCCGGCACATGGGCGCGAGGTCGCACCAGGAGGGGCAGCCGGCGTCGCCGAGCGGGTCGTGCCTCACGTCGCCGGCCCGGATCCGCCCGACGAAGCCGCGCGCGTGCTCGGTCGCGCGGTCGATCTGCGCCCAGAAGTCGTCCTCGTCGCGATAGTCGTTCCGCTGGAAACCGGCGATGCCGTCGTCGCGCTCGCCCGCACGGAGGAGCCCGCGGGCCTCACGCTGTCCGGCGAGCGCGCGATAGAGGCCGCCGAGCGGCTCGATCCCGACGAGATCGCGAAGCACGAGCATGTAGAGGGGGATCTGGAGCTTGAGCTCGGAGTCGATCTTCGCCGCCGAGTACGCCGTCTTGCCCGACTTGTAGTCCCAGACGATCCCGCGGGCGCTGAACGGGTCGACGTCGATGCGGTCGATCTTCCCGGAGAGGGAGAAGCCTTCGAGCGCGAGCCCGCGCTGCAGCTCCGGCGCGGAGCGCTCGGTTCCGAACGAGACCTCGAACCTGCGCGGCACGAGCGGCGAGGTCGATCGGGCCTCCTCGCGGACGAATCCCTCGAGGTCGCGCCAGAGCTGGCCCTCCAGCTCGCGGCGCTCGAGGTCGGTGAGCTCCTGGCGCACGCCCTCGAGGGCGTCCTCGAGGCAGCGGCGCAGGAAGCGGAGCGCGTCCTCCACGCTTGCGGCCTCGACCCGCTCGGTGCCCACCTCCTTGGGAAGCCCCGCGAAGAAGCGGTGGAGGGTCGTGTGGGCGATCGACCCGCGCAACTTCGCGTCGACCTCAGCGTCGATCGAGCGCGGCGAGAGCAGCCGCTCGACGAACCAGATGGACGAGCACGACGCGAACGCCTCCAGCTCGGTGACGTTGAAGCTCTCCCGCGAGCCGAGCCCGGCGAGCACCGCCGGGCTCGAGAGCTCGGTGCGGCGCTCGAACGCGGAGCGGGCCCGCTGCAGGCGCCGCTCCCAGCCGTTGGCGGCGGCGAGGGCGGCAGCCTCGGCCGCATCGCGCTCGGCCAGCGCAGCCAGGGCCCGGAGGCGCTCGCGCTCCGTCGGCGCCTCCTCGAGCCGCCAGGTGAGCGCGGAGAGCGGCCGCCGCCGCGTCCACCGCGCAACGTCCGCCGGGTCGAAGAGCGCGCGCGTCTCGTCCCAGAAAGGGCTCGCCAGCCGCGGGGCGCCGTCGTCGGTCGCCGCCTCCCGCACGAGGTAGAGGCGCCGCGACGGGCGGGTGCAGGCCGCGTAGAAGAGATAGCGCTCGCGTGACACGGGGTCCGGCCGGACGAGCCGGGAGCGAGTGCGCTCGTCGAGGTCGCGGCGAGCGTCGTCGTCGAGGAAGGGCGACGGGTTGGCGCGGCGCGGGAGGCTCCCCTCCTCCAGCCCGAGCACGAAGACCGTGTCGAAGCGGCGGGTCCGGGCGCGCAGGAGGTCGAGCACGGCGACTCGCCCTGGCTCCGCAGCGGATGCCAGGCGCACGGGAAGGCGCTCGAGCGCGGCGAGAACGTCCTCGTTCGCGAGCTCCCCGGCCAGCTCGCGCCAGCCTTCGAGCTCCTCGAGCAGCCTGTTCACCGCCTCCCAGGCGCGCAGGTCGAGACGGGACGCTTCCCCGACGGGCGGCGCCTCGAGCCCGTAGGCGCCGCGCAGCATCGCCCGTCCGAGGACGCGCACGGCCTCGATCGGCGTCGCGGCCGCCCGGACGTCGTCGAGGGCGGGCAGCGGCTGGCCTCTCAGGGCGACGACACGCTCCTCGATGTCCGAGCGGACACCCAGGCCGCGCAGCCGCCCCTCGAGGTAGTCCGCGGAGGCCCGAGGCAGGCCCGAGTACGGAGAGCGGAGGAAGCCGAAGAGATCGCGGCGACTCTCGGTCCGCCACAGGAAGCGGAGCGCCGAGAGCAGCGAGTGCCCCAAGGGCGTCTGCCCCAGGCGAGCCCGCCCCTCGACGGCGTACGGGACTCCCGCTGCCGAGAGCACGGTCTCGAGCGGCGCCCGCAGCCGTTCGAGGGAAGGGCAGACGAGGCCGACCGCCTCCGCAGGCGTTCCCTCGCGCAGGAGACGGAGCACCTCGTCGGCGACGAGCTCGAGCGACCCGCGCGAGCCTGCGCCCTCGAGGAAGCGAACGGCGCCGTCGAGCGGCGGGGGATCCGAGCGCGGCCCGTCGACGAAGAGGGCGCGTTCGAGGTGAGCCAGCGCAGGGTGGGCGATCTCGGCGTACGCAGGCGGCAGCTCCTCCACTTCCGCGCCGGCAAGGCCCGTGAGGTCGGCGGCCGTGCGGCCGAGCGAGGCGAACGCGGGCCGGCCCGGCTCGTAGGGGAGCGAGACGTGAACCTCGGCGCGGCCCGAGAGAGCCTTCAGCAGCTCCCACTGCGCACCGGTCAGATCCTCGAAGCCGTAGGCAAGGACGGGCCTCGACGTCCAGGCTTCGAGCTCGTTCTCGACGCGCGCGACCGCGTAGGCCCGCTCGCGGTCTCGGTCCCAGAGCTCCAGCCGGTCGAGCTCGTCCTGGTAGGCGGCGTAGAGCACGGCCAGGTCGTCGCCGACCTCGCGCGGCTCGACGAAGCCGGACTCGAGCTCCGAGATCGCCCCGAGAAGCGCGTCTCCGAAGCCCGAGAACCGGGAAGAGGCGCCGAGCCCGTTCAGGCTCGCGCCCGCGAGGGCGCGCCGGAGGACGAGGGCACGTTGCGAGTCGGTGGCGAGGGCCCGCCGTTCCCCGCCCCCGCGGGCGATCGAGCGGAAGAGGTCGTCGAACGTGCCGATCTGGCCGCCGAGCAACGCCGGGGAGCGCGCGAGCAGATCGCGCTCCACGCGATCGACCTCGGCCCGGTTCGGGACGACGAGAAACGGCTCGCGGTCGAGGTTCTCCAGATACCGATCGAGGAGCTGCGAGACCTTTCCGGCGTTCGCCGGGCCAACCAGCAACGCCAGCGCACCTGATCAGTCTAGATACCCGGCCGGAGACCACCGCGCCTGCGCTGCGCCGCGGTGCCACGTTCTGCGCCTGAGGGAGGCGGTTACGCGGCCGACTTGGGCTTGCGGCCGCGGCGGGCGGCTGGACGCCCGGGCATCGTGCCGGCGCAGTTGTCGCAGAGGTCCGCAGCCTTGGCGCCACGCCGGGCGTCGGTGTAGGTGACGCGAAGCGCGGCGCCCTTGCCCTCGCCGACCTCCGCGCCGCAGTTGTCGCACACGAGAATCGTCTTTCTTGCCACGCTATTTCCTCCTGAGAAGTCGGTCGTCTGTCGGGTCGACGAACTCTACTCGGCGGAAATACCGAAACGCAATGAGGGTCGAATACCGGCCGGGAATTCCACCCCCGCGCCGCGTTCGGCGTCAGTACACTCCGGCGCGATGGAGACGCGGACGATCGTCGTGCTGGAAGGAGACGACACCGGCCAGGAGCTGCTCGACGAAGCGCTTCGCGTCCTCGCCTCGGACGTCATCGGCCTCGAGCTCGATCTGCCCCGCTTCGACCTGTCGCTCGAGTCCCGCCGCGAGACGGAGAACGAGGTCGTCAACGAGGCCGCGAGAGCTGTCCGCGAGCACGGACTGGGGCTGAAGGCGGCCACGATCACCCCGGAGACCTCCGGCGACGTCGGCAGTCCGAACCGCATCCTGCGCGAGGAGATCGGTGGCCATGTGATCGTCCGCACCGGGAGGCGCATTCCCGGAGTCGTGCCGATCGGCGGCGCCCATTTCCCCATCTCCGTCGTCCGGATGGCGGTCGGAGACGCCTACGGCGCGAAGGAATGGCGCGACGGCGAGGGCGAGGGGGAGGTTGCCTACCGCACCGAGCGGATCGAGCGGCGGATCTGCCGCGCGGTCGCCGAGTTCTCGTTTCGCCACGCGGAGCGAACCAAGGCGAAAGTGTTCGGCGGGCCGAAGTACACGGTCTCCCCCGTCTACGAGGGCATGCTGAAGGAGGAGATGGACGCGGCCGCCGGACGGCATCCCGAGGTCGAGTACGAGCCGCAGCTGATCGACGCGACGTTCGCGCTCCTGATCAGCTCGGCGGGCGAGCCGCTCGTGATCCCGGCGCTCAACCGCGACGGCGACATCCTCTCCGACCTCGTCCTGCCGCTCTTCGGCTCGATCGCCGGCTCGGAGTCGCTGCTGGTCGCCTTCAACGAGGACTACACGCCCCGCGCGCTCATGGCCGAGGCCGCGCACGGGACGGCGCCGGCGCTCAAGGGCAAGGACGTGGCGAACCCGATGGCGATGATCCTCGCCGGCGCCGCGCTCCTCTCCCACATCGACGACGAGGAGGCGCGCACGGCCGGCCGGGCGATCCGCGAGGCTTGCCTCGAGGCGGTGTCGGCGGGCACGCGCACCGCCGACCTGGGCGGGCACGCGTCGACGACGGAGTTCACGGACGAGGTCGTCTCCCGCATCCGTTCCAAGCTGGAGGTGTGGGCGACGCTCGGGGAGGGCTGATGACCGCGTCGGCCGCGGGTCAGCCGTGGAGCCGATAGAAGCGGAAGACGTCGTGCTCGATCGGGAGCACCTCGACCTCGGCGAACCCTGCCTCGGTCGCATAGCGCCGTAGCGTGTCCGCGCGCATGACCGTCCCAGTGGCGGCCGACGGCTGCTCCGCGCGGCCGACCGGCAGACAGCAGAGGACGCTGTACGTGTACATGATGCGCTCGATCTCGTCGCCGGGGGCCGTAAACGCGTCGGCGACGCGCTCGTCCATGACGATGACGGCGCCGTCCTCGGCGACCAGCCCGCGCAGGGAGCGCAGCACCTCGACCGGCCTGGACATGTCGTGGACGGCTTCGAAGACGGTGACCAGCTGGTAGGAGCCGGCCAGCTCGGGATCGCCTGCGTCGCGCGCCTGAACAGTCACCCGGTCGGCGACCTCCGTCTCGGCGACGTTCCGGCGCGCGAGGACGACGGACTCCTCGTCCAGGTCGAGGCCGTCCACGCTCACCTTCGGATAGGCGCGCGCGATGGCAATGCTCGACCACCCCGCGCCGCACGCGACGTCCGCGACCCGCGCCGGCGGATCGGCCAGGAGCCGCTGGTGCACGTCCTCGACGGACGGCAGCCACTCCGAGCCGAGCAGGTTGGCGAAGACCGGGCGGTTGACGTCGCCCTGGGCCTCGCGCCCGAGCGCGCCGAAGTCCTCCCATGACACACCACCCCCCGTGCGGAAGGCGTCCTCGATGGCGGGGAGCGTTTGGGCGAAGGACACGCCGTAGCGGGCCATCGGCGTCAGGTGCGCCAGCGAGTCGCGGTCGACCAGGACCTCGGCGTGCCCGGCGGGGAGCCGAAAGAGCCGCTCGTCGGGCGCGGCCTCGGCGTCGTCGACCTCGAGGATCGCCGCCACGGCCTGCTGCTCGAGCCACTCGCGCGCGTAGCGCTCGTCGGTTCCGGTCGCAGCCGCGAGCTCGGCCGACGTGACCTCGCCCCCCTCGGCCAGCGCCCGATAGTAGCCGAGCCGGTCGCCGAGGTGCACGGTCAGCAGCTCGTAGGCGCCCAGCGCCGCTCCGAAGAGGCGCTCGGCCAGGGCGTCACGCTGTGTTTCCTCGACCTCGGTGGCCATCGCTAGCGCTGGTCGAGAGGCGGGTTCTGGACGTTGTGCTCGGTCGCGTATGCGTCGACGAGCCCGTTGATGACGTCCATGCCCTCGTCGAAGGCGTAATTGATCTTGACGAAGGGCTCCCACTTCTCCGGGAGCGCGTCCTCCGGGAAGATGGCCTCGACGGGGCACTCAGGCTCGCACGCGCCGCAGTCGATGCACTCCTCCGGATCGATCACGAGCATGCGCTCGGCCTCGTGAATGCAGTCCACCGGGCAGACGTCCACACAGGACCTGTCGAGGATGTCGATGCAGGGCTCGGCGATGATGTACGTCACTGGACGCCAGTCTACGTAACGAGCTCGTCGACCAGCTGCGAGGCCCGCTCGGCGAGCGCGGAGCGCGCCACCACCTTGTCCAGCCCCGCCGCATGAGCCGCTCGGAGGCCCGCCGTGTCCGTGTGATTCGTGTACCCCAGGATGGGGACGTCCGGGTAGGTGTCGGCCACCTCGTCGGCCTCGACCCGCGCCAGGTCGCAGATCACGAGGTCGGGCGGGTCGATGCTGTCGGTCGTCGTCAGCCGATGGCTCGCGCCCAGCAGCACGTCGAGCTTCCCTCGAAAGAACAGGTCGACCCCAACGAGCAGGATCGTGGCCACGGGCGGCAGCGTACCAGCCTGCTAGCGTTGCCGCGATGCCGGTCGGCCAGCTTCACACCGTCGCTCGGGTCGACGATCTGCCGCCCGGAAGCGGGATCGTGACGCAGGCCGGAGACACCGAGGTGGCGGTCTTCCACTGCGAGGACGGCTTCTACGCGACCCAGCACGCGTGCCTGCACATGGGGGGCCCGCTCGGGCACGGGAAGCTGGAGGGCTGCGTCGTCTCCTGCCCGTGGCACGGCTGGCAGTACGACGTGCGCACCGGCGAGAACGAGTTCGACCGCGCGATCAAGCTCGAGACGTACGAGGTCGTCGTCGAGGACGGCGAGGTGAAGGTCGTCGTCTGAGCTCGAGCGCGGGCTCGAGCTGATCCGAGGCGGCCACTTCTACGCCGCCCACGAGGTTCTGGAGGACGCCTGGCGGGCCGCGGACGAGCCCGAGCGCGACTTCTACCAGGGACTCGTCCACGTGGCCGTGGCCTGGTACCAGGCCGGGCGCGACAACGAGGTCGGCTGCGAGCGCCAGCTCGAGAAAGCCGCGCGGCGCCTCGGCCCGTACGCTCCGTCGCACCGAGACGTGGACGTCGCAGCACTCGTCGAGTCGGTCGAGGCGGCCAGGGGCCGCTTCCCGGACCTCCGCCGCCGGTGCTCAGAGCTTCATGAGGTGGCGCGCACGCGAAGCCCAGGCGAGCGCCTCTAGAAAGCATGCGCGCTCGCGGCGTGTGCTCACACTGTCACCTCGAGGTAGCGACATCCGCAGCCGAGCGCGCGTCTCGACTTCCTCGACCAACGCGCGCAGCTCCGCGACGTCGGTGCTCGCGCCGACAGAGTGCCGAGATCCTGCACCACGCGTCCTCGTGCAGCAGGGGAATCATCGTCGCGGACACCATCCGGCAATCCGGCGGTTGGCACAGGATCAGGGAGCGTGAGTGAGGTAGCTGGGCGCGGGGAGCGTATCGGTGATAGGAGTGGAGAGCGGAACGGCGCGTCCTCGTGCCTCGCAGCGCGGATCCTCACA
This sequence comes from uncultured Actinomycetes bacterium, assembly GCA_963775625.1. Lineage (GTDB taxonomy): Bacteria > Actinomycetota > Thermoleophilia > Gaiellales > Gaiellaceae > JAIBJN01. Next base: position 103,196 of record CAVZJM010000001.1, read on the forward strand.
CCCCGATCCCGAAGAGCTCGAAGACGCGGTTCACGCCGACGTTCAGCCACCAGAAGCGGTCGAAGAAGAGGAGGAGCCCGAGCGCGACGAGCAGGGCCCCCGCGACGACGCGGAACACCGGGTAGTGGTCGCGGAGCCATCGGAACGCGCCCAGGGCGCGGTCGAAGCCGACGCCGACGGCGAGGAACGGGAGCGCGAGGCCGGCGGAGTAGACGAGGAGGAGGAGCGTCCCCTGGGCGACCGTCTGCCCCTCGCCGGCGAGCGCGAGGATGCCGGCGAGCACCGGGCCGATGCACGGCGCCGCGCAGAGGCCGAAGGCCGCGCCGAGCAGCGCTGCCGAGCCGGTGCCTCGCGCGCCCTCGACGAGGCCGGGGGCCACGAGCCGCTCGAGGAAGGGAAGCGGCAGCAGGCCCATCATCGCGAAGCCGAGGACAACGACGAAGAGCCCCGCGACCGCGAGGAGGAGCTCCCGGTTCTCTCCGAAGAGGCTCCCCGCGGCCGCGGCGGCCGCTCCGAGCGCGACGAAGACCCCCGTGAAGCCGGCGACGAACGGAAGGCTCGCCATCACGACCCGACGGCCGCCTGCGCCTACCTCCTGGCCCGAGACCACGGCGAGGTAGCCGGGCACGAGCGGCAGGACGCAAGGGGTGGCGAACGAGACGAGCCCGGCGACGAAGGCAAGAGGGATCTTCGCTTCCATCGCTAGATGCTCGGCCGTCGGTCGGTGTGCTCGCGGGGACGGTCGCGACCAAGCCGGGCGCCGCGATCGCCGGCAGTCGCGTACCGGCTGGTACGTGCAAGGGCGAGCGCGACGATCCGGCGCCGTGTCGCAACCGCCATCCGTGAGTGCGCTGATCGGCGGTCGAGCATCTTCCCTCTTCAGCCGTCGAAGCGGGCGAGCTCTTCGTCGACTCTCCGCTCGAGCTCGGCATCGAGCGGTTGTCCGCCGTCGCTCGACGCCGACCGCTCGGGCCCGTCCTCCGGCCGCGGGCGGCTCCAGCGGCGCAGAGCGACGGCCACTGCGGCGACCGCGATCGCCCCGGCGGCGAGCGGCAGCACCCAGGCCAACAGGTTGAAGCCCTCCTTCGGAGGGGACGCGAGCACTTCCTCGCCGAAGTTGTCGATGAGAACCGCGTCGATCTCGCTCACGGAGTCCCCGGCAGCGATCCGCTCGCGGATGATCACGCGCATGCGGTCGGCGACGGGAGCATTCGAGAGCTCGAGGGTCGTGTGGCAGGTCGGGCAGATGTAGCGCTTCTCGAGCTCGGACAGCGTCGGGGTCGCGTCCTCCTCACCTCCGCACGCGGCGGCCAGAAGGACGAGCAGGGCGCCAACGGCGAGCGCCCGCCTCATCGTTCCGGCGTGTCCAGCGCGGCTCGCACGTTCTCCTCGAGCTGCTCCCGGTCGAACGGGCCGACGATGTGCTCGCCGACCAGCCGCCCGTCCCGCCCGACGAACCACGTCTCGGGGAAGCCGGTGTTGCCGAAGCGCCCGAGGCTGGCGCCGTGGCCGTCGAACGCGATCGGATACGTCAGCCCGTAGCGCTCGACGAAACGCTGGGCGTCGGTGCGGAAGTCCTGGGCGTCGATGCCGATCACGACGAGGCCCTCGTCGCGGTGGCGCTGCCAGGTCTCCTCGAGGAGCGGCGCCTCGTCCTTGCAGGGCTCGCACCAGGAGGCCCAGAAGTTGAGGACGAGCCCCTGGCCGCGGTAGTCGGCAAGGCTGATCTCGCCCTCGCGGTCGAGCGTCTCGAGGGTGAGCGCCGGCACGAGCGGCCGGTCTCCCCGCTCGAGGGCGTCGTCGAGGCCGCGACCCTCCGCTTGCTGGGTCACCTTCCAGCCGAGGAGCGCGACGAGGAGGACGACCACGAGGACGGCCGCCGCCTGCAGGATGAGCTTCACGCGGCGCGCCATGAACCGCGCTCCAGTCTACCCGGAGGCCGATGCCCGGCCGGTGCTCAGGCGCCGACGATGAAGACCTGCGTCCCGATGCGCACGCGCTCGTACAGCCACTCGGCGCTCGAGAGGTGCATGCGGATGCAGCCGTGGGACGCCGCGGTGCCGACCGAGCCGGAGTTGTACGTGCCGTGGATGCCGACGCCGCCGATGCTCAGCCCCATCCACCGCGTGCCAAGCGGGTTGCCGGGGCCAGGCGGGATCGGGCTCGCGCCCGCGGCCCAATCCTCGTCGGGCGGGTACCACCAGGGGTTCTTCGTCATCGTGCGGACGGTGAAGCTTCCGAGCGGAGTCGGATAGGCCGGCTGGCCGACGGCGACGGGGAATGTCCTGACGAGCCGCATCTTTCCGGGGGAGGAGCCTCGGTAGAGGAAGAGCCGGTGCGAGTTGCGCCGAATCACGACTGCGGGCCCGACTTGCCTGACGGTGATCCGCGGCTTGACCGACCTGGCTCGAAGGCTGACGGTTCGCCGGTGAGCCAGGAGGGCGGCCCGGAGGCGGGTCCGCGCGATCGAGCGGACGAGCGCCCTGCCCGTCCGCTGGGCGACGATGCGGGGCTTCAGACGGACGAGCCTGACCCGAGCCGACACGGGCTTGCGGTGGAATGCCTTCGCCCGGCGCGCGACCCAGGCCCTCAGGACGCTTCTCGTCACGGTCACCCGGAGCGCGAGAGCCGTGTCCGCGGGGGCCGCAAGCGCCGCCGCGACCGCCTCCGCAATCCTCCCGCGGCCCCCCAACCTGCCCGGCCTGACCGAGAGCGTCGCCGCTCCGAGGGTCACGCTCACCGGCCGTGAGAAGAACGCCTGCACGGCAGCCGTCGCCCCGGCCTCGGTCAGGCCCCCGACGTCGACGCCGGCGACGGTGACGCCGTCGGCGACCAGCGGGTCGAGAGGCGGGACTTGCGCGCCCGCGGGCGCCGCCGCGACCAGCGCGACGACGAAAACTGCCCCTGCGACCCGCAATCCACCCACCGTGGCGATTCTAGATCAACGCGCGGCTGCAATCCTTCCGAACGTGATCGTCTCTCTCCATGTCGCCACCGGAGGGCTCGTCGGTTCCCTGGCCGGCTCGCGGGGTCGCGCGCTCGCCCTCGGGCTTGCCGCTCACGCGGTCGGGGACGCGGTGCCCCACCAGGACGTGGCGTCGCGGCGCTTCGAGACGCTGAGCGGGCTCGCGGGCCTCGGTCTGCTCGCTGCGGCGCGCGGGCCCTTCGACCCGGCGGTCTTCGGCGCCGTGGGCGCGTCCGTCCCGGACGTCGAGCACGTTCTCCCGCTGCCCCGGCCGGGCGGGCGCAAGCTCTTCCCCAGCCACCGGGTGCGAGGCTGGCACAAGTCCGGCGGCCTGCCCGCCTCGGCCCAGCTCCTGGCGGCGGGCGCCCTCCTCGGCGCCCTCGCCGCGCCGCGCCTCTACGGGCGCGTCGGCAGGTAGTCCTCGTCGAGCTCGCCGCCGCGGGCGACGAAGTCGATGATCATGCGGTCGGTCAGCCATTCGACCGGAGCCCGGTCGTCGGTGAGCGGCCGCTCGACGGCCTCGACCGGCCCGACGCCGTCCTGAAAGAGGGGGACGAGGGAGTCGACCTCGGACGGAGCCTCCTCGACGCGCTCGACCAGCTCGTCCCGGCCGACCTCGCCGTCGAACCCGAGCATCAGCTCGTTGAACCGGAGCGGGCGCCACCGCCACCCCTGCGGAAACTCCGCGAGCAGGGTGCTCCCGATCGCCTCCGAGAGCCGCTCGTCCCCGGGAACGCTCGCCACGTTGAGCGCGACGACCCCTCCGGGCCGCAGGTGGTCGCGCACCGCGGCGAAGAACTCCCGCGTCGCCAGGTAGAAGGGGATGTACGGCTGGTGGTAGGCGTCGACGACGATGAGGTCGTACGTCTCGTCGGTGAGCTCGAGGAACGGCCGCCCGTCGGCGGTGATCACGTTGAGGCGCGGGTTGTCATCGAGCCCCATGTAGCGGCGTGCGGCCTCACTCACCTCGGGGTCGATCTCGACGCCGTCGATCTCGACGCCCGGATAGAGCTCGCCGAAGGCCCGCGCGACCGTTCCGCCCGCGTTCCCGATGACGAGCATGCGCTCGACCGGGCGGCCGAGAAGCGGCGGCACGAGCAGGAACGTGTCCCAGACCCCGCCGGTGAGTACCGAGCTCTCGTGCCAGACGGAGTGCACCGCGACGCCCTCGTTCAGCTTCAACGCCCGCGAGCCGTCGGAGCGCTCGACGATCTGGATGTACTGGTAAGACGACTCCGTCTCGAAGACGAGGCCCGAGCTCGCCTTGATCGTCCCGACGGGGACGAAGAGCAGCCCGGCCGCGGCGAGGGTCAGCAGCTGCCAGCGCGTGCCGAGGAGCAGCGCCGCAGCGAGGGTGAGCAGGACGGCGGAGCCGAGCATCGTCCGCTGGGTCCCGAGCAGCGGGATGGTGACGATCGCCGAGAGGAACGTCCCGACGATGCTCCCCACGGTGGAGAGCGCGTACAGGCGCCCCGCCACCGCGCCCGCCTCCCTCACGTCCACGAGGGCGAGCCGGATGGCGAAGGGGGCCACGGCGCCGAGGAGCGTGACCGGCACGGCGAAGAGGGCGAGTGCGGCGAAGAAGGAACCGACGACCGCCCCTACGGAGACGGCGTCGAGACCGCGAAGGGTGACGTCGAGGATCGGGCGCGCGATGAAGGGCGTCAGCGCCACCGCGCCCGCGGCGACGAGGATCATCCAGCCGAGGAGCCGCGGCTCTGGCCGTCGGTCTGCGACCTTTCCCCCCAGCCAGTAGCCGATGGAGAGGTACAGGAGGATCAGGCCGATGATGTTCGCCCAGACGATCGTGGAGCTCCCGAAGTAGGGCGCGAGCAGACGGGAGGCGGCGATCTCCGTCGCAAGCGTGGCGGCGCCCGCCGTGAAGACGACTATGCCGAGTCGCGTCCTGCCGACGGACACGGCAGCGGCGGGGGGCGCGACAGCGTCCGACGCGGCGGTCACGCGACTCAGCGTGCCAGCTTGAGACAGACGATGGCGCAGTCGTCGGCGAGCTCGCCACCCGCGAACGCGCGGCAGTCGGCCAGAATCTCCCCCGCCAGCTCCTGCGCGGGCAGGCCGCGTGCGTCGGCGAGCAGGCGGTCGAGACGCTCCTCGCCGTAGAGCTCGCGATCCCGCCGAGCTTCGACGACACCGTCCGTGTAGAGGACGACGACCGAGCCCGGCTCGAGGCTGGCCCGCTCCTCCGTGTACTCCTGGCCAGGCTCGATCCCGAGCGGAAGCCCTCTGCCGCCGAGCGGCGTGACGCCGCCGCGCGGATCGACCACGCGGGCGGGCGGATGCCCCGCGCTGGCCGAGACCACCTCCCGCGACCCGGCGTCGACGAGCGCGTAGAGGAGCGTCACGAACTTGCCGGGCTCGATCTCGTCGCAGACGACGTCGTTGGCGCTCCGGAGGAGCGTGGCCGGGTCGGCGTCCGCGCGTGCAAGGACCCGGAAGACGTACTTCGCCATCGCCATGTCGGCGGCGGCCGAGATGCCCTTCCCGAGGACGTCGCCGATCACAACCGCCAGGCGGCCGTCCTGGACGACGACGAAGTCGTACAGATCCCCGCCCACGTCGACGCGTGCCGACGACTGGTAGACGTGGCCGACCTCCAGGCCGGGGACGCGCGGGAGCTCTCGCGGTAGGAGCGAGCGCTGCATCGTCTCGGCGAAGTCCTTCTGCTGCTGGTAGAGGCGCGCGTTGTCGATCGCGAGCGCCGCCTGCGCGCCGACGGCCATGGCCGCCCCGATCGCACCTTCCTCGAGGGGGCGCTCGGGGTCGAAGGACACCACGGTGAGCGTCCCCAGGACCTCGCCCGGAGTCGCCAGCGGGAGCACCGCAGCGGTCGCCCCCCGGCGCAGGAACGGCTCGAGCACGTGGTGGGCATCCTCTGGCTGGGCCACTCCCGGGCGAAGCTGCACGGCTCGCTTCGAGCGCACGAGCCGGCGGGCGAGCGGCGCCGACAGCGGCTGAGGCCGCGTCACGAGTGCGGCGATCACCTCGTCCCACCGCGGATCGGCGACGTGCACCGCACGCGCCGTGAACGCCTCCGTGCGCGGATCCGGCATGCGGATGACGGCGACGTCGGCCTCCAGGAGCTCCACCATGGCTTCGGCGACCGCCGCAAGCGTCGCCTCGAGCGAGAGGCTCTCGGCGAACGACTGCGAGACGGCGTAGAGGCCCCGCAGCTGGTGCGCGGCGCGGCGCTCCGAGACGAGCGCGCGCTCGAGGACCTCGGAGAGCTCCTTCGCCTGCTCGTGGAGACGTGCGTTCTGGACTGCGACGGCGAGCTGGCTCGAGAGCGCGAGCAGCAGCCCTTCCTCGCCGTCCCTGTATGGGCGCGGGCGCTTCTTGAAGACCGCGAGCGCCCCGATCGCCTCGTCGTGGACCAGCAGCGGGATGAAGAGCGCCCTGCGGAGACCGCTCCCCTCGACCGCGTGCTCGAGGCCGGCCAGCCGCGGGTCGTTCCTCAGATCCTCGATGAAGAGGAAGCCGCGGCTGCGATACGGGCCGAGCGCCAGCTCGAGCAGCCGCTCGGCCACATCCGAGTGCGGCCCGCTGAGGCCGCGCGAGGCCGACGTGACGAGACGGCCCTCCTCGCGGAGGTAGACGGCGACCTGCCCGCTCGACGCGAGCTCGGCGACGCGCTCGACCGCCGTCTCGAGCGTGTGGGCGAGCGAAAGCTGCGCGATCGCCTGGCTGACGACGGCAACGAGCGTCTGCGAGCGCTTGAGCGCCGCCTCGACCTCCGCGGCCCGCCGGCTGCGCCTGAGCGCGAGCGACGCGCCCGCTCCGAACGCGGCGAGGCGCTCGAGCCCGGGCTCCGCCGCGGCTTCCGCGTCGAACGAGAGCCGGAGCGCGGCCGACGGGGGCTCCCCGAGCGGGAGCGTGTGGAGCAGCCACGAGCCTGCGCGAACCGGATCCGGCTCGCGGCCTGCGAGGGAGCGCCTGACGCTCTCGGCGGCCTCGACGAGGTCGGGCGCGGCCGCGCCGAAGCCGACTGAGACGAGGAGGGACGGCGCTCCGTCGGCGTCCAGGCGCCAGAGCGTCCCCCCTGCCGCCCCGGTCGCCTCCACCGCGACACGCACGATCTGCTCAGCCGCCTCCCTCTCGTCGGCGCCGGCTGCGAGAGCCTCGCCGAGCAGCTCGAGCTGGCTCTCGCCGAGGGCCAGGCGCCCGTTGCGGGCCCGAGAGCTTCGGTCGATACGAAGCGCCAGGGCGACGTGCGCCGCGGCCGCCCGGGCCAGCGCCTCCTCCTCCGGCCCGAAGGGAAGGCCGGAGCGGTAGAGCTCGAGCGCCGCGACGACCCGGTCGCCGAGCGTGACCGGGACGACGCGCACGACGGGCAGGCCCGCGCGGGCTGCGGTCCGCCGGATCTCGGGAGGGGCCTCGGGATTGCCGGGCGCGTCCTCGAGCGCGAGCTCGCGCACGGGCTCCCCGCCGGCGGGGAGCCGACTTCCCTGCAGCTCGGCGATCAGCGCGGCGGAGCCCGAGTGCACCGCCCGTGCGACCAGCTGCCCGTCCTCCTCCTCGAGGCGGGCCACGACCAACTCGGCGCCGGTGCCGAGCGCCACAGCGCGCAGGAGCGCGCCGAGCCCGCGGTCGGCCTGCTCGTCGTCGACGAGCCCGGCGGCCGCCGCCGCAAAGGCCGAGAGCGCCCTCCCGGCCGCCTCGGTCGGCGGAGCCCGACCCTTGCTCCGGGATCCGTCGAGCTCCTCCATCTGGCCATTATCGCCACCTGCCGGAAGCGGGCGCACGCGTCGCCTCTAGTTGCAGGAGCGGGCCGGAGCCGCAAGAATCCGGCCGTGGCCGCCCCCGCGCCCCGTCGCGCCCGGTGGGAAGACGTCCCCGGCGAGGACGTCCCCGCCGACGACCCGCCGCTCGACCCGCATGCGGTTCGACGCCGCCTGCGCCGCGAGCGAGCGAAGCGCCACGCCCTGCACGAGCACCAGCGCGAGCGGCGCCTGGCCGGGATCCGCTTCCTCGCGCTGATCGGGATCCTGATCTTCGTGACGCTCTTCCTGAGCCTCTCGATCTGGGAGACCATCGGCTCGGTGTTCGGGCTCTAGGTCATGATTGTTCTGGCCGTGGAGACCGGGCCGAGTCGAGGCGGGTTGACGGCGACCCGTCCCCCAGCGGGCGCGGGCGGCGCCGGTCTCTGGCGCACGGGTGAGCTCCTCGCCTGGCTCGGTGGGCTCGTCCTCACGCTCGGCGCCTTCATGGGCTGGTACTCGATCTCCGGGGATCTGCGGGGCAGCCTCTCCGTCCTCGGCTGGAACACCGGGACGATCGGCAAGCTCGTGTTCGCCGTCGGCGTCGTCGTGCTGCTCCTGCTCGCACTGCGCGCGTTCGGAGTCGAGCTGCCGCCGAGCGTGCCCGACGGGATCGTGATCGCGGCGCTCGGCCTCGTGGCGACGATCCTCGTGCTCATCCGCCTGATCGACGTCCCCGAGACCTTCCAGCCGATGGTCAGCCGGGGCATCGGCATCTGGCTCAGCCTTCTGGCCGCGCTGCTCCTGATCGTCGCGGGGCTCCTGAAGTCGGCCGAAGACGCCTGACGAAAGCGGCCGAGCAGAAGCCGACGGCGAGGCCGAGCAGGGCGCCGGCGAGGACGTCAAGCGGGTAGTGGACGCCGACGTAGACCCGCGAGAAGCCGATCGCGACCGCGAGCAGGGCAAGCCCGAAGCCGCCCCGGCCGAGGAGGTACGCGAGGATGAAGGCTCCGGCCGCGCTCGTCGCCGCGTGCCCGGAGGGAAGCGAGCCTCCGACGTCCCAGCGCAGGAGCGGGTCGGCGACCGGCAGCACTTCATAGGGCCGTTCCCGGTCGAAGACGCCCTTGAGCGCGACCGCCAGGAGGTCGGCCGTCCAGACGGTCGCAGCGGTCACGAGCGTCGTGAAGACCACCGGCTTCCGCGCCCAGACGGCGAGGAGCGGCGCCAGCGCGATCCAGATCAACCCGGCCTGGCCCGCTGCGGAAAGGGCGACGAAGAGCCAGTCGAAAGGCTCCACCCGGTGCTCGACGACCCAGGTGAAGACGTCGCGGTCGAGCTCCGCTACGCCGGGAGTCACGATCGGCCGTCTCTCAGAAGCGGAGCAGCTGCCTCGTCGCGTCGAGCAGCTTCGCGGGGTCGAACGGCTTGCCGATGAACGCCTGCGCGCCGCGTTCCTCGGCCTTTCCCGCTTCTTCGACCGTGCCGCTGTACATGATCACCTGGATGGCGTCGACTCCGTGGCGCTCCTGCACGCGGCGGAGCATCTCCCAACCGTCCATCCTCGGCATCAGGACGTCGAGCAGGATCAGGTCCGGCGGCTCGTCGTCCAGCGCCGCGAGCCCTTCGCTCGCGCTTCCCGCCTCCCGCACCGAGTAGCCCTCCGCTTCGAGATTCGCGCGGATGAACTCCCGCAGCCCGGCGTCGTCGTCGACGACGAGGACGCTGGCCCCTGCGGGACGGTCGGTCGTCGCCCCTCCGCGCGGGCCCGCGAGAAACGCCTCCAGGTCCGACCGGCGGAAGCGGCGATGCCCCCCGGGCGTGTAGAAGGCCGGCAGGCGCCCGGCATCGGCCCATTTGCGCACGGTGCTCTGCGCCGCTCCGAGGAACGCGGCTGCCTGGCCGAGGGTGAACCACTCTCGACCGTCGTCCGCCCCCCGACGTCCGCCGGCGGACGCGCGTTGTCGGTCGTCTTGCATGGGCCGCAATCAAAAAAGCTACCAAATCCTCAGTTTTCCTTCACCTGGCCCGGCGACCAGTTTGCCGGTCAGCGACCGGACGTCGTCACCGTGACGGTCCGCTCCCGCGGCTCGACGGTCAGCGGCTCGAGCGTCCGCACGATCGTCTGCGAGCCGCCGGGGCTCGGCGCATCCTCGAGCGCGCGGCCGACTGCGAGCCCGGCGACGAAGACGGCGGCGACCACGGCCAGGCCCACGGCCCACTTGACGATCCGGCGACCCAGGGAGGGCCGGCGCCGGCGATCGCGCTCGCGGGCCCGCGGTGACCGAGGAGCGCCGGCCGTCACGGGCTGTAGTCGCTCGCCCCGCGGGCGTAGTGGGCGAAGGCTGCATCCTGGACGAGCGCGACGTCCCTGATGCCCGCCCGGGCCCTGGGCGGCGCCGAGCGGCGGACGACGTCGCGGACCCAGTCCTCGGAGCCGTCGTAGGCCCGCGCCAGCTCGTCGAGCGTGAAGGTCTGCCCGACGCGGCGCCGGAGCTCGGCCACGACCGCTTCGACCAGCAGCCAGAGGTGGCGTCCCCGGACGGTCTCCGCGCCGACATCGTCCAGCCGCCGCAACCCCTCGTCCCACTGCTGGCGCGCGCTCTCGAGCATCACGACACCTCTGTCTCGTCGAGCGCCCGGGCGCAGCGGGCGTCCGGACACCAGCGCTCCCCGGCCTCGTCGAGGACGTCCTCCCCGAGCTCGTAGCCCGGGCGCGCGAGCGCGAAGGCCGCGTGGGCGT
>CAVZJM010000002.1:0-599689 GCA_963775625.1 uncultured Actinomycetes bacterium
CCAGCGCTTCACTCCGAGCGAGTGGGATCACCCGCTACGCCGCCGTCGGTCTCGGCGGCGACGAAGCGAAGCAGCTCGGCCCCGGCATCGTCCAGCAGGACGAGCTCGCCGCCGGCCACCAGAAAGCCTGCAGTCCGCCCCAGGGCGAGGAAGTAGTCGTCCTCTGCCCGCATGAGCTCCCGCTCGCAGGCCATCCGGGTGGAGGCGAGGGGCTCGAACGAGATCCGCTCGCCGTCGAGCTCGTAGGCCCCCGTGAAGCGATTGCACCCGCCGGAGCCAGAGGCTCGGCCGCCGTCGAGGAGGAGCATCTGGCCGGTGCCCCCGACCAGCGACCATTCGACTCCCTCGGGAGGCTCCGGCACGGTGCGAGCGTACCGCTACGGCTCGAGGTCCTCGCGGACGAGCCCGAAGAGGATTCCGTCCACCCAGGCGCCGTGGCGCCAGTAGGCCTGGCGGCGGACACCCTCCCGCCTGAAGCCGGCGCGCTCGAAGTGGCGAAGGGCGGCCTCGTTGAAGCCGTAGACCTCGAGCTGCACCCGGTGGTAGTCGAGGTCGAAGACCAGATGGCGAACGAGCAGCTGCGTCGCCGCGGTCGCGAGGCCCCGCCCGCGGTACGCGGGCTCGAGCATGATCGCGTGCAGGTAGGCGATCCGGCTGCGGCGGTTCGCCACGTCGAAGGCCAGGGCCCCGACGAGCTCTCCCTCGACCTCGAGCACGAACCTGCCGTGAAGCTCGGGCTCCTCGTCCGAGCGGCGAACCTCCTCCTGGAGCTCGTCGCGCTCCCGCGGGGAGACGGCCGCCATGAACGGCTCGACCTCCTCGTGGCGGGCGAGAGCGGCCATGAAGTCCACGTCGTCCGCGGTCGCGCGCCGGATGCGGAAGCCCTGCCCCTCGAGCGCGGCGCTCACGCCGGCGGGCACGCCGGCTCGACCTCCGGCTCGGCCCGCGCTTCCGGCGGCGGCGCAGGAGGCCGTCCGCCCCGGACCCGAGCGCGACGCCCGCAAGGATGAGCACCAGCCCGAGCGCGGCGTTCAGCGTCACCTGCTCGTCCAGGATCAGGGCGCCGTAGACGAGCGCGACCGGCGGGAGCAGATACGTGACGAGCGAGGCCCGCGCGGCTCCGTAGCGGTTGAGCAGCCGGTAGAAGAAGAAGAGCGCCACCGCGGTCCCGAGGACTCCGAGCGCCGCAATCGAGCCGATCGCCTCCCAGCTGGGCGTCTGCTCCGGCCACTGGACGACCGCGAAGGGCAGGAGGATCAGCGCACCGGTCGCGCTCGAGACCGTGGCGATGACGAGAGGCGCCGTGCTGCTGTAGTTGTGCTGGACGAAGTGGTTCGCGCCCGCGTAGGAGAGCGAGGCGACCACGATGGCGATCGTCCCGGCGACCGCCCACCAGCCCCCCTCCGGATGAAGGCCGGCCAGCACCCCGACGCCCACGAGCCCGACGAGGATCCCGGCCAGGCGAACGCCCCCCACACGCTCGCTCGGGTTGAACCGGAGCGCGAGCAGGATGACGAAGATCGGCACGGTCGCGTTGGCGATCGCGGCCACGCCCGAGTCGACGTACTTCTCGCCCCAGGCGATGAGGACGAACGGGAACGCGGCGTTCAGGAAGCCGACGGCGAACGCTCGCCACCCGGTGCCGCGCACGTCCGCGACCGCCCGGCTCGCGCCCAACCGCCACGCGAGCACAGGGATCAGCACCGCGCTCGCAAGGACGAGCCGGAAGAACATCATCGCCGTCGGCTCGACCTCGTCGACCGCGACCTTGATGAAGAGGTAGGAGGCTCCCCAGATCGCGGCGACGATCGCGAGCAGAGGGACGTAGCCGCGGATCACCCCGAGAGGCTATCTGGAAGGGTCGGGTGGAACGTCGCTCGTCGCCGGGGTGCGATGGTCGTTCCGAAACAAGGACGCAGGGCGCGTTCGTAGCCGGAGGCTACGGGCGCAATCGAGGACGCAGTCTTCGGGGCGAGCAGCGCGGCCCGGCGGCACAGGCTGCGTTCCATCCGCCCCTTCCGGGAGAGGTGTCGCGCTCCGGCCGGGGCGATAGAGTGGAGATCTCCTTTGAGCTCCGTGGCGGAACAGCCGCTCCACCGCGCGCTCGGTCTGACCGACGGGGAGTTCGACCGTATCCGAAGCCTGCTCGGGCGCGACCCGAACGACTTCGAGCTCGGCGTCTTCTCGCTCCTCTGGTCCGAGCACTGCGGCTACAAGCACTCGGCCAGGCTGCTGAGGCGGCTCCCCACGGAAGGCCCCGCGGTGCTGCAGGGGCCGGGGGAGAACGCCGGCGTGATCGACATCGGCGAGGGCCTGGCCTGCGCGTTCAAGGTGGAGAGCCACAACCATCCCACCGCGGTCGAGCCCTTCCAGGGCGCGGCCACCGGCGTCGGCGGCATCCTCCGCGACATCGTCGCCATGGGCGCGCGCCCGGTCGCCCTCCTCGACGGCCTGCGCTTCGGCGCCCAGGACTTCTCCTTCGATCGGGCCGTCGGGGGGATCGGGCACTACGGCAACTGTGTCGGCGTCCCGACCGTGGGCGGTGAGGCGGTCTTCGACGCCGCCTACCGGCGCAACCCGCTCGTCAACGCCATGTGCGTCGGCCTCCTCCCGGCCGAGCGCGTCATGCGCGCGACCGCGGCGGGACCCGGCAATTTCGTCGTCCTCTACGGCGCCACGACCGGGCGCGACGGCATCGGCGGCGCCAGCGTCCTCGCCAGCCAGGAGCTCTCCGGCGAGGACGAGGACAAGCGCCCGTCGGTGCAGATCGGCGATCCGTTCACCGGCAAGAAGCTGATCGAGGCGAGCCTGGAGCTGACCGAGGGCCGGCTGGTCGAGTCCCTCCAGGACCTCGGCGCCGCCGGCCTCGCCTCGTCCCTGGCCGAGATGGCCGGCCGCGGAGGCGTCGGCCTCGACGTCCACCTCGACCGCGTCCCCCTGCGCGAGCCGGACCTCGCGCCCGTCGAGATCATGCTCTCCGAGAGCCAGGAGCGGATGGTGGCCGTCGTCGCCCCCGCCGAGCTCACGGCCGTCGAGGCGCGTCTGCCGGAAGTGGGAGCTCGGCTTCGCGGTCGTCGGCGAGGTCACCGACTCCGGCGAGCTGCGTGCGTTCTTCGACGACGAGGAGGTGGGCGCGATCCCCGTCTCCCTTCTCACCGACGAGACGCCGCGCTACGAGGTGGAGACGGTGACGCGGGAGCTGGCGCCGCCGCTCGAGCACGAGCCGAAGCGGGTCGGGCGCGACGAGCTGACGGCTCTGCTGGCGTCGCCCAACCTCCGCAGCCGCCGGCCGGTCTTCGAGCGCTACGACCACCTCGTCGGCTCGCGCACCGTGCGCCGGCCCGGGCTGGACGCCGCGGTTCTCCGCCTGAGGCCGTCCCTTCGCGGCCTCGCCGTGTCCCTGGACGGCCCCGGGCGCGCCGCGCCGCTCGATCCACGGGGAGCGGGGGCCCACGCCGTCTTCGAGGCGGCCCGCAACGTCGCCTGCGCGGGCGGCCGGCCGCTCGCGATCACCGACTGCCTCAACTTCGGCAACCCCGAGAAGCCCGAGATCGCGTGGGAGCTCGCCGAGGCGATCGAGGGGATGGCCCGCGCGTGCGAGGTGCTCGGCGTGCCGGTCGTCTCGGGCAACGTGTCGCTCTACAACGAGACCGACGGCCGCTCGATCCCGCCCACGCCGGTCGTGGGCTGCGTCGGTCTCGTCTCCGACGTGCGGACCGTGCCCGGAACCTGGCGCGAGGGTGATGTGGTCCTGGTCGCGGGCGACGGCCGGCCGGCGCTCGACGGGTCGGAGTACCAGGCGCTTTTCCTGGGCGGCCCTGCGGGGCGCCCGCCGCCTCCCGACTACGTCGCCGAGGCGGCGCTCGTCCACTTCCTCTGGCGCTCGGCTCCCGCGCTCAGCGCCGCGCACGACGTCTCCGGCGGCGGCCTCGCGGTCGCGCTGGCCGAACTGGCGCTCCACTCCGGGCTCGGCGCGGAGATCGAGCTCGAGCGCGAGGCGGTGCCGCGGTTCGGCGAGGGCGCGGGGCGGGCCGTGGTCGCGTGCTCGCCGGAGCGGTTGGACGCGCTCGAGGGCGTGCCGCTGCGCCGCCTGGGCACGGTCGGCGGCGACAAGTTGCTCGGCGTGCCGCTCGGCGACCTGAGCAAGGCCTACGAAGGGGCCCCTGCCTGATGTGCGGGGTCGTCGGCATCCACGCTCCCGACCGCGACGTCGCGCGGCTCTCCTACTTCGGCCTCTTCGCGCTCCAGCACCGCGGCCAGGAGTCGGCAGGAATCGCCGTCTCCGACGACGGCCGCCTGACGGTCCTGCGGGACATGGGCCTGGTCACGCAGGTCTTCTCGGAGCAGAAGCTGCGCGGGCTCCGCGGGCAGACGGCGATCGGCCACTGCCGCTACTCGACGACGGGCGCGACGCACTGGACGAACGCGCAGCCGATCGTCCAGCACGGCCCTGCCCGCACGGTTGCGCTCGCCCACAACGGCAATCTCACGAACACGGAGGAGCTGCGGTCGGAGCTTGTCGCTCGAGGAGTGCGGCTCTCGTCGACGTCGGACACGGAGGTGATCGCGGCGCTGGTCGCCCACGACGAGCGCCCGCTGGAGGAGGCCGTCGCGGCGGCGATGGCGCGCATCGAGGGCGCGTTCGCGGCCGTGCTCCTCTCGGAGGGGAAGCTGATCGGCTTCCGCGACCCCGACGGAATCCGGCCGCTCGCGCTCGGCCGGCTGGACGACGACCACCTCCTCGCCTCCGAGGGCTGCGCGTTCGATCTCCTCGGCGGCGAGCCGGTGCGGGAGCTGCAGCCCGGGGAGCTCGTCGTCGTCGATGCGGAGGGGGTGCGGGCCGAGCAGGCGGTCGAGCCGCGCGACGGCGGCGCGCTCTGCATCTTCGAGTTCATCTACTTCGCGCGACCCGACTCGACCTTGCGCGGGGTCGAGCTGCACGGCGCCCGCGTGCGCATGGGCGAACGGCTCGCTGCCGAGGCGCCGGCCGAGGCCGACCTGGTGATGGCCGTGCCGGACTCGGGGACGCCCGCGGCGATCGGCTTCGCGCGGGCGAGCGGGATCCCGTTCCAGGAGGGGCTGATCAAGAACCGCTACGTCGGCCGCACGTTCATCCAGCCCGACCAGGCGCTGCGCGAGCACGGGATCCGCATGAAGTTCAACCCGCTCGCCGAGGTGCGGGGCAAGCGCGTCGTCGTCGTCGACGACTCGATCGTGCGCGGCTCGACGACGCGGCAGATCGTGGCGATGCTCTTCGAGTCCGGGGCGACCGAGGTGCACGTCCGCATCTCCTCGCCGCCGATCGTCTCTCCCTGCTTCTACGGCATCGACATGGCCGGCGAGGACGAGCTGATCGCCGCGGGCCGCGACGTCGAGGACGTCCGCGAGGAGATCGGCGCGAGCAGCCTCTCCTACCTCTCGCTCGAGGGCCTCCAGGAGGCGACCCGCCGGCCTGCGGACTCGTTCTGCCGTGCGTGCCTGACGAAGAGCTACCCGACGCGGATCCCCGAGAACCTCCGGCTGGCGAAGCTCCGGTTCGAGCGGACGCCGGCTTAGAGCTCCCGCTCGATCGCCACGCGGAGCTCGTCGACGGAGGCCGAGCCCTCGAACTTCGCCCGGATGACGCCCTCGCCGTCCACGAGGAAGACCCAGGGCTCGGTCGGGAGGTTCCACTCCTGCACCCACTCGTTGACCCCGTTCTGCGGGTCGTTGTCCTCGTAGATCTCGACGTGGATGAAGCGAATGCCCGCTCCCTGGAACTCCTCGCCCATCTGCTCGACGACCTCGACCGTCGGCCCACAGGTCCGGCTCGTGCAGAAGGCCGGGGTCGCGAAGGTGACGACGAAGGGCGCGCCTGCCTCGAGCGAATCGGCTATCGAGTAGCGGAGGAGCTCGGTGTCGGGCGGATCGGCGGTCGTGATCTCCTCGGCCGGGGCGTCCTCGAGCGTCGGGTTGTCCGAGGGGACTGCCTCGGCGCCCACGGCCGGCGTCAAGCTCGTTTCTCGAACCTCGATGGAGCCCACAGCCTGGATCTGCTCGCCCTCGGGCTCGGCCACGAGCCAGTACCTGCCCGGCTCGGAGAGCTCGATGCTCGCGACGTAGAGCGCGTCGACGTCCTCGTGCTCTTCCTCTTCCTGGTCACCGTGGCCGTGCGGGATCAGCGGCACGAGCTCCGCCGTGGTCGCCACGCCCTGCTTCGCGCCCTCACGGGCGACGAGCAGGCCCGCCTCGGGAGCGTCCACTACCGAGTTGTCGGCCCTGACGACCAGAAAGCTGACCCGATTCTCCCCCAGCGCATGATCCGACGTCCCCATGACGAGGGCCACGTCGGGGCCGTCCTGCGCGGCGAGGCGCGTCTGCACCCAGTCAGGCAGCGACGCGCCGGCGCTCGTGGTCTGCGTCTGCGAGGGCCCGATCTCGGCGGCGCCGTCGCCGTCTCCCCCGCAGCCGACCAGGAGGAGCGTGAGCACGAGGGCAGGCCACGCTGCGCGCACCCGCCCAGGGTAGCTGTGAGCGTTTAGAACCCGAACCCGAATGAGGTCTTGAGCCGGCGCAACGCCCTGGTCGGCGCGCCAGCGAAGCGTCATTCTGGTTCGAGTTCTTACTCCAGTCCGCCGACGTCGAGGACGACTGTCCTGAGATCGGTCATGTCGAGCATCGTGTAGCGGCCGCCGATGCGGCCCCACCCGGTGCGGGTGCCGGACGCGCCGCCGAAGGGCTCGTGGGCCTCCCAGTAGTCGGTCGAGTCGTTGACGACCACGTTCCCCACCTGGAGGTTGTCGAGGTAGCGGAAAGCGCGCTGCAGGCTGCGCGTGTACACCGCCGCCTGGAGGCCCAGGTGGGAGTCGTTCGCCACCGCCAGCGCCTCGTCGTCGTCCGCGACCGTGATCAGCGGGACGATGGGCCCGAACGTCTCGTCGCGGTTGATGAGCGTGTCGAGCCCGACGCCGTCGACGACGGTCGGCTGGTAGTAGAGGTCCGTGGGCCGGTCCGCGTCGCGGGAGCCGCCGACGACCACCTCGGCGCCCTTGGCCACGGCGTCCTCGAGGTGCGCGTCCATCTTCTGCGCCGTCGGCTCGTTGTTCATCGGGCCGACGAGCGTGTCGTCGTCGAAGGGATCGCCGAGCGGCCATGCCTCCGCCTCCTTGACGACGGCTGCGAGGAAGTCGTCGTGGACCTTGCGGTCGACGAGCACGCGCTCCGTGGCGCAGCAGACCTGGCCGGCGCAGAAGAACCCGCCGAAGACGGCGCCCTTCGCCGCCGCCTCGAGGTCGGCATCGGCGCAGACCACGACCGGCCCGTTCCCGCTCGCCTCGATCAGCGACCGCTTCAGCCCCGCGGCCCGCACGATCTTCTCCGCGGTGGTGTGCGAGCCGACGAAGCCGACGCAGTCGACGTTCTCGTCGGTGATCAGCCGCTCGCCGACCCTGCCGTCGCCGTAGATGACGCTGACGACGCCCTCGGGGAGCCCGGCGTCGGCCATGATCTGCATGAAGTTGGCCATGGCGATCGGCGTCCACTCGGACGGCTTGCAGATGATCGTGTTCCCGGCTGCGATCCCCGGCGCGATCAGCTCGACCGGAATCAGGGTCGGGAAGTTCCACGGCGTGATCGACGCGTAGACGCCGTTCGGCTTGCGGAACGTGAGGATGCGCTTGTTGACGTCCTTGGACGGGATGATCGCGGTCTCCATGCGCTTGACGTCCTCGGCCGCGAGGCGGAAGTTCTCCGCCGTCTCCTCGATGTCGGGGATCGCCTCGGCCGTGAACGGCTTCCCCTGCTCGAGGGAGAGCTCGCGGGCGAAGTCGTCGCGGCGCTCGTCGATCAGGTCGGCGATCGCGTGACAGACCTCGGCCCGCTCCCACGCGGAGAGCGCCGCCCACTTCGGCTGCGCCTCCCTGGCTGCCCGCGCTGCGCGCGCGACGTCCTCGTCGCTCGCGTTCGGCGCCTCGGCCAGCTTCTCGCCCGTGACGGGCGAGACGATCTCGCGCGCGTCGTCGCCGGTCGCCTCCACCCACTCGCCTCCGATGAAGTTCTGCAGCGTCCTCACCGTGACTGCCATCGAACCCTCCTCATGCCGTGACGTTGATGCGATCCCAGGCCTCGTCGAGCACCTGGCGCAGGGCCCCAACCATCTCGTCGAACTCGTCCGGGCCGGCGACGAACGGCGGCGCGAACTGCGCGCACGTCTCCGCCCGGTCGTCGAAGCGCGTGTAGACGCCGAGCTCTCGCATCCGCGGCGTCAGGAACCCCTTGATCAGCTGGTCGCGCTCGGCCGGCGCGAACGTCTCCTTCGTCTCCTTGTCCTTCACGAGCTCGAGCGAGTAGAAGTACCCGTCGCCGCGCACGTCGCCGACCATCGGATGGTCGGCCGCAAGCTGGTCACAGCGCGCGCGCAGCTCCGGCCCGAGCTCCTGCACGCGGCGGATCAGGCCCTCGCGCTCGTAGACGTCGATGTTGGCGAGCGCGATCGCGCACGAGAGCGGGTGGCCGCCGAAGGTGATCCCGTGCGTGAAGACGTTCTGCGGCTCGGAGAAGAACGGCTCGATCGCCCGCTCCGAGGCGACGACCGCGCCGAGCGGCGCGTAGGCAGAGGTGATGCCCTTCGCCAGCGTCATCAGGTCGGGCTGGATGCCGTAGCGGGTGGAGCCGAACCAGTCGCCGACACGGCCGAAGCCGCAGATGACCTCGTCGGCGACGAGCAGGAGCCCGTTCTCGTCGCAGATCTCGCGGACGCGGTCGAAGTAGCCCTCCGGCGGGACGATGGAGCCGCCCGAGTTCTGCACCGGCTCCAGGATCACGGCCGCGACCGTCTCCGGCCCCTCGTTCTTGACGATGTCGTCGATCTCGTCCGCGCAGCGCAGCGTGCAGCCGGGCTTCTCGGCGCAGTACGGGCAGCGGTAGCGGTACGGCATCGGCGCCCGGAAGCAGCCGGGGAGGAGCGGCTCGAACTGCGCGCGCAGTGCCGGGCTCCCGTTGATGGAGAGCGCGCCGAGCGTCGTCCCGTGATAGGCGCTGCGCCGGGAGACGAACTTCGTGCGCGTCGGCTCGCCGCGCAGACGGTGATACTGGCGGGCGATCTTGAGCGCGGACTCGTTCGCCTCTGACCCGCCCCCGACGAAGAAGATGCGGCCGACGTCGATCGGCAGGAGGTCGGTGAGCTTGTCCGCCAGCGCGAGCGCCGGCTCGTGGGCGAATCCAACCCAGTTCGAGAAGAAGGGCAGCGCCTCGACCTGCCGCTTCGCCGCCTCCGCGATCTCCGGCCACGGCCCGTAGCCGATGTTGACGCAGTAGAGCGCGGAGAGGGCATCGAGGTACCGGTTCCCCTCGGAATCCCAGATGTAGGCCCCCTCGCCCCGCTCGATCACGATGCGGCCCGCGCCGGCCGGAGTGAAGTGCCGCCAGAGATGGTCGGTCGGTGTGCTCACCATGGCAAGTGCGCAGCGGATTCAATCAGGCGGCGGCGAGCCCTGCAGAGAGGAGGCCGCCGAGAGTACATTCGCTCGCGTGCGCCGTCTCCTCACCCTGGTCAGCGCCACCGTCCTCCTCGAGTCGATGTTCTTCGGCGTCCTCGCGCCGCTCCTCCCTTACTACGAGGAGGAGTTCGGCCTCTCGACGTCGGCCCTAGGCGCCCTCTCGGCCGTCTACGCCCTCGGCGGCTTCGTCGGCGCGCTCCCCAGCGGCCTCCTCGCCGTCAGGGCGGGCGTCAAGGCGACGGTGCTGGCCGGCCTGGCGGTGATCGTGGCGACGAGCATCGCGTTCGGCCTCGCCGAGAGCACCTGGGTCCTCTACGTGGCGAGGTTCGGCCAGGGGATCGGCAGCGCGTTCGCCTGGACGGGCGGCCTCGCGTGGCTCGTCGCAGCGGCGCCGAGGGAGCGCCGGGGCGAGCTGATCGGCATCGCCATGGGCTCGGCGATCTTCGGCGCGCTCCTCGGGCCGGTGCTGGGAGGGGTCGCGTCCGTCATCGGGCCGGGGCCCGCGTTCGCGGCGGTGGCCGCAGCTGGAATCGCGCTGGGGGCCTGGGCCTGGGCGACGCCCGCCGCCCGGCCGGCGGAGGAGCCGCAGCCGCTCAGCGCCCTGCGTGGAGCCGCGCGGGTTCGAGAGGTCGTGTCGGGCTTCTGGCTCGTCTCGGTGGCTGCGTTCCTTCTCGGCACGATCTCCGTGGTGGCGCCGCTTCGCCTCGACGAGCTCGGCTGGGGGGCGCTCGGGATCAGCGCGGCGTTCCTGATCTCGGCCGGGATCGAGGCAGCTCTGAGCCCCGTCTTCGGGCGCTGGTCCGACCGGCACGGGCGCCTGGCGCCCGTCCGCATCGGGCTCGTGGCGGCGATCGCCCTCTCGCTCGTGATCCCCTGGGTGGATCTCCCCTGGCCGTACCTCGTGCTCGTGACCTGCGCCGGCGTCGCCTACGGGGTGAACTGGGTGCCGGGCACCGCGCTCCTCTCCGACGGCGCGGAGAAAGCGGGCCTCGACCAGGGCCTCGGCTTCGCCCTCCTGAACGTGGCCTGGGCGCCCGCCAACGTCGTCGGCGCGGCACTCTCCGGAGCGCTGGCCCAGGCCGCGGGTGACGCCGCCGCCTACCTGCTCGCCGCGGCCGTCTGCCTGGCGACCCTGGCAGCCGCGCAGCTCGCCGTGCTCGGCGGCAGGCCCGCCTCGGAGGCCGGCTCAGCATGATGGATCTCTTCTGGCACGACGACGCGCTGCGCCACGACACCGGGAGCGGGCTCTTCGAGCAGCCGCCCTCGCCGCTCCTGGACGAGCCGGAGCTGCACCCCGAGAACGCGGTGCGGATCCGGAACATGAAGGCGATCCTCGAGCGCGGCCCGCTCGCCGCGCACATCCGCCGCCGCGAAGGACGGCACGCCGACCTCGAGGAGCTGCGGCTCGTGCACGACGCCGACTACGTCGAGTCGATCCGCGACTTCTGCCTCGCCGGCGGCGGCATCCTCACCTGGTCGACGCCCGTCTCGGTCGGCTCCTGGGACGCGGCGCTCGCGGCTGCGGGGACGACGCTGGCCGCCTGCGAGGCCGTTGTCTCCGGGGAGGCCGATGTCGCATACGCGCTCGTGCGCCCGCCCGGCCACCACGCCCAGCCGGCCCAGGCGGACGGGTACTGCCTCTTCAACAACGTCGCCCTCGCGGCGGAGCATGCCCGCCGCCGCGGCGTCGACCGCGTCGCGATCCTGGACTGGGACGTCCACCACGGCAACGGGACGCAGGAGTGCTTCTACGGGCGCGACGACGTCCTCACCGTGTCGCTGCACATGCGCCACGGCGCCTGGAGCGACTCGCATCCCCAGACCGGCGCCCCGGACGAGCTCGGGACGGGCGCGGGCACCGGCTTCAACGTCAACGTCGAGCTCCCGCCCGGCACCGGGGACGCCGGCTACCTGCGCGCCTTCGAGGAGATCGTCGCGCCCGTGGTCGACCGCTTCGCGCCCGGCCTCGTGCTCGTGGCCTGCGGCCAGGACGCGAACCAGTTCGACCCGAACGGCAGGCAGTGCGTGTCCATGGACGGCTTTCGCCGGCTCGGGGAGGCGATGCGTGCCCTCGCCGAGCGCCATTCCCGCGGCCGGGTGGTGCTCGCCGAGGAGGGCGGCTACGCCCGGACCTACTCGGCCTTCTGCCTGCACGCCACGCTGGCCGGCGTCCTCGGGGTCGAGAGCGGGCTCGAGGATCCCTGCGCCTACATGCCCGACGACCCGGCCCACGCGGACGCCGAGCTCGCGGCCGTCAAGGCGGCGCTCGCTCCATACTGGGCGTTGTGAGGCCGCTGCTGCTCACCCGCGAGCACGACGAGGCGGCAGCATGACGGTCGTCCGGGTCGCCTGTGCCCAGGTCGCGCCGACCGTCGGCGACCTCGAAGGAAACCGGCTGCTTGCGCGTGAGGCGATACGCGAGGCGATCGGGGCGGAAGCACGGGTGGTCGTCCTCCCCGAGCTGGTCACGTCCGGCTACGTCTTCGAATCCGTGCCGGAGGCGAGGTCGTGCGCCGAGCCTGCCGACGGCCCGACCCTCCGCGGCTGGTCGGAGGAAGCGGCGGGCGGAGACGCGGTCGTGGTCGGCGGGTTCTGCGAGCTGGGCGCGGACGACCGCCTCTACAACTCAGCGGCCGTCGTCGACCGGAGCGGCGTCCTCGCCGTGTACCGGAAGATTCACCTCTGGGACCAGGAGAAGCTCTTCTTCGAGCCGGGCGCCGAGCCCGCCCCTCTCGTGGACACGGTCCTCGGGAGGATCGGCGTCGGTGTCTGCTACGACCTCAACTTCCCGGAGCTCGCCCGCGGCCTCGCCCTCGGCGGTGCCGACCTGCTGGCGCTGCCGGCGAACTTCCCTGTTCTTCAGACCACTCCGGAGGGGGAGCGCCCCATCGAGGTCACCATCGCAATGGCGACGGCGCACCTGAACCACATCTTCGTCGCGGTCTGCGACCGTACCGGCCCCGAGCGCGGCGTCGAGTGGGTGGGCGGGAGCGTCGTCTGCGACGCGTACGGCTGGGTGCTCGCCGGCCCGCCCGCGGATAACGGGCCCGGGCTCGTCGTCGCCGAGTGCGAGCTTGCGGACGCCCGCGAGAAGGCCTGGAACGAGCGGAACCACGTCTTCGGCGACCGCCGCCCCGAGCTCTACCGGCTCGACGCGCCCACCGCCTGAGCGGCGAGGGTCCCCTCGAGAATCGCCTCCTCCAGGCCCCGCGGGCCGAGACAGTCGCCCGCCTCGTGCACGGCGACGCCCACACCCGCCAGCGCCGCGACCAGCGCATTCTCGGGGACGCGGCCCAGCGCGAGGACGAGCAAGTCCGCGCGGAGCTCGGACTCGAGCTCCGGGGCGAACAGGTTGCGGACGAGAACGCGGCCCTGCTCCGCGCCGGTGAGCTCCAGATGGTGCTCGAGCCGGACGCCGGCGCGGTAGAGACGGGCCGCGTACAGGTTCCGCTGGTACTGATGGAGCGTCTCGGCGACGGCGGCCGAGCCAATCGCGACAGTCACAAAGTTCCCGGCCGAGTCGAGGAGATCGGCGCACGCGAGGCCCGACGCGTCTCCACCCCAGTCGGCGACGACCACGCGCCGGCCGCTGGGCCGCGGGCCGCGGAGCACGTCCCAGGCCTGGACGACCTCGATTCCCTCGAGCGGGAGATCGGGCTCGTACGGCGCCGCCCCGGTGGCGACGACGACCGCGTCGGGCGAGATCGCGGCGACCGTCCCGGGATCGGCCTCCGTCTCGAGGCGCACCTCGACTCCGGCAGCCTCGAGCAGCTGGTTGTAGTTGCGCGCGAGCGCCCGCGCGAGCTCGGCATGCATCGGCGCCGCCCCTGCCAGCGCGACTTGCCCGCCGAGCCTCCCGCTGCGCTCGAGCAGGACGACCTCGTGACCCGCCGCACCCGCCTCGGCGGCCGCGGCGAGGCCCGCCGGCCCCCCACCCGCGATGACCACACGCCGCAGGGACGCGGCGCGCGCCGGCGCGCCGAACGTCAGCTCCCGGCCGGTGCGCGGGTTCTGCGCACACGCAATCGGAGTGCCCGCGTGGTAGTGCGCGATGCAGGTGTTGCAGCCGATGCAGCGGAGGACGTGGTCGAGCCGTCCCTCGCGCGCCTTGCGCGGCAGGTCCGGATCGGTGATGAGCGCACGGGTCATCCCCACGGCGTCGCAGCGTCCCTCGCCGACGAGCCGGTCGGCCTCGGCCGGGTCGACGACGCGCGAAGTGGCCACGAGCGGCGGGCCGACGCTGAACGGCGAAGTCAGGCCGGCGATCGCGTTCTCGAGCATGGGCGGGGGCGGGACGATGCCGCTCGAGCCGCGATAGGTCGAGGAGGCCCCGAGGGCGACGCTCACGTAGTCGACGTGAGCGGCGACTTTGCCGACGACGTTCTGCGCCGCCTCCGAATCGGCCGAGAAACGAACGCCCAGAGCGAGACCGGGGGCCGCCGCGCGCACTGCGCCCAGCACCGCGAGCAGGAAGCCGGCCGGCTCGGCCCACTCGTCCTCGCGCCGGTTGAGCCCAGGCGTGAAGAACTGCGCGGCCAGGTACTCGTGGGCGGCCGAGACCTCGACTCCGTCCAGCCCGGCCTTCGCCGCCAGCGCTGCGCTCCGCGCGTAGCCTTCGATGACCTCCTCGATCTCGCCCGCGGTCAGCGCGCGCGGCTCCACGTGGAAGCGAAGGCTGGGAATCGACGAGGGCGCGAGCGCCGGAGGCCGCGGCGGGTCGGAGATCTGCTCGCGGCCGCCGTGGAAGAGCTGCACGAAGAGGCGCGTCCCGTGGTGCTGCACCGCCTCGGCGACGCGCGCCAGAGCCGGCACGATCTCCTCGCGGTACCCGCCGAGCGTGTGCGGCGTCAGGAGCCCCGAGGGGTGAACTGCCGTGGCCTCGAGGACGATCAGCCCGGTGCCGCCGCGCGCGCGGGCCTCGTGGTAGGCGACGAAGTCCTCGGTCGGAAGGCTCTCGTGGACGAGCGTCGTCTGGTGGGCCGTCGAGACGATCCGGTTCGGGAGGGCGACCGGTCCTACGCGTAGCGGGCTGAGGAGCGCTTCGAGCAGCTCGCCTCCTTGAGGCGGTCGGGGGCGGGTGATGGTACCCCTCCGGCGTGCTCAGGAACCTACGGCTAGACCCTCCCGCAGAACCGCATGGCGCACACGGCGAGGGCCTGGGCGCACTGCACGAGATCGTCGACGGGCACGTGCTCGTCGATCGTATGCGCGATGCTCGGGCCGCCCGGCTCCGTCGGGAACCCGCGCGGCCCGTAGGCGATCGAAGGGATTCCGGCGAGGTGCGTGAACGTGGCTCCGTCGTACCACGAGTCGAGCCCGAAGAGCTTGCCCGGCCGCTCCACGTCTCGCCCCGCCTCGAGCATCGCAGCGACGATCGGGTCGTCCTCGGCGATCTCCATCGGCATGACGCCGCTCGGCCACCATTCGAAGCGGGGCGGGTTGTCGGCAAGCCAACCGTCCCGAGCCGTCTCGCGCAGAATCCACTCCTCCACTTCGCGCCGCACGTTCGAGCCGAAGCCCCGCTCGTCTGCCTGCGAGGGGAGGTAAAGGACGGCGCAGGTGAGCTCGCAGGAGGCGGGATAGGTCACGGGCCAGTCGCCTGCCGACGCCATCGTCGGGAGGACGTCCGGCCTGCTCAGGTACGGGTGCTCGAGGCCGGCGCCGCCCGACCACTCCGAGCGCAGCTTCTGCATCGCCTCGATGACGACCGCCGCCTTCTCGATGGCGTTCACAGCGCCGCCCTCGCGCCAGGAACGCTGGAAGACCTCGGCGTGACCGGGACGGCCGGGAACAGTGATGACGCCGTACTCGGACCCCCGGCAGGCCACCCACACGTCGAAGCCTGTGGCCTCGGTGACGATGCCCGCGTCGGCCTCGATCCCCCGCGCCACGATCGCCGAGCTGCCTGCGCCCGACGACTCCTCGTCGGTGTTCGTCGCGACGATCAGGTCGCCGGCGAGCTCGACGCCACTCTCTGCGATCACCTCGGCCGCGAGCGTCATCGCCGCGACTCCGCCTTTCATGTCGCACGAGCCGCGCCCGTAGAGGTTGCCGTTCCGGACCTCGGCCTCGAACGGATTGCTCGCCCACTGGTCGATCGGCTCCACCGAGACGGCGTCGATGTGGCCGTTGAAGAGGAGGCTCTTACCGCCCCCCGCGCCCTTGAAGCGGGCGACCAGCTGGGGTCGGCCCTCAAAGCCGAGACCGGGGGGCACGAGCGGCTTCCCCTTCATCTCGTCTGTCGAGGGCTCCCAGAGATCGACCTCCGCGCCGGCGTCCCGCAGTCGACGGGCCAGGTGCTTCTGCAAGGCCTCCTCGTCGCGAGGCGGATCCTCAGGATTGCGTGCCGTCGTGTCGAAGCCGACAAGCTCTGACGTGAGCAGCACGAGCTCGCTCCGCCGCCGCTCGATCTCGTCGGCGATCTGACGTTCGCGGTCGCTCAACGACACGGGGGAAACCTAACTTGCCACGAGAGGTTCTCGGAGGCAGCACGCCTCGCTTGCATTACGGCGCCCGGCCTCCAACAATAGTGTCCTGGAACATCAGAGTCACACCGGCCCAGTGACACTCGAGTCAGGCGACGGACACATCACCCTCGCCGAGGTCACGAAGCTCTTCGGCGATCTCAAGGTGGTCGACGTCGACCTCTCGATCGACAAGGGCGAGTTCTTCTCGCTCCTCGGACCGAGCGGATGCGGCAAGACGACGACCCTGCGCATGATCGCCGGCTTCGAGGAGCCGACGACCGGCCGGGTTCTGATCGCCGGCCGCGACGTGACTCATGTCCCATCGGCCAAGCGCCCGGTGAACATGGTCTTCCAGGCATACGCGCTCTTCCCTCACATGACGGTCTTCGAGAACATCGCCTTCGGGCTCCGGATCAGGAGGGTCGGCCGGCGCGAAATCGAGGAGCGCGTGGCCGAGGCCATGCGAATCGTCCAGCTCGAGGGGATGAGCAAGCGTAAGCCGATCCAGCTCTCGGGCGGCCAGCAGCAGCGGGTTGCCCTGGCGCGGGCGCTCGTCAACCGCCCGGAAGCGCTTCTGCTCGACGAGCCACTCGGCGCCCTCGACCTGAAGCTGCGCAAGGAGATGCAGCTCGAGCTCAAGCACATCCAGGTGCAGACACAGACGACCTTCGTGTACGTCACGCACGACCAGGAGGAAGCGCTCACGATGTCCGACCGGATCGCGGTGATGGATCAGGGGATCGTGGAGCAGGTCGCTGGGCCGCGAGAGCTCTACGAGCGGCCCGCGACGCCGTTCGTCGCAGGTTTCATCGGCGTCTCGAACGTCGTCCACCTGCGCCCGGATCGCGCCGACGAAGGCATCGTCGTCATGACCGTGGGCGAAGGAGAGCGGGTCGTCGCGCCCTCCGGGTCGGCCAGGGACATGGACGAGATTCTGATCACGGTCAGGCCGGAGAAGATCAAGTTCGAAGACGTTGGCGAGCCGGCCTCGCGGGTCTCCGCGACCGTTGCCGACATCGTGTACCTCGGCTCGATGACGCAGTACATCGTCGAGCTTCCGACGGGAGAGCAGCTCACGGTTCATCGCCTCAACGACGAGGTGCGAATGCGGCCGATCCAGGTCGGCGACCGTGTGACCCTCTACTGGGCTGCGGAGCACAGCTTCGTAATCGAGCGATCCAGGCCGACTGACAACGGGGCATCAGCCGAGGAAGTGGGAGAGATCGAGGCGGTCGGCGAGGCCGCCACAAGCAGGAAGGAGGCGTGAGAATGGATCTGGAAAACAGCAAGCTCTCGCGGCGAGGATTCGTCGCACTGACAGGGGCGACGAGCCTCAGCGCGCTGCTCGCAGCGTGCGGCGGTGGTGATGACGGAGGGGAAGCCGAGCCGGCGGCGCCGGAGACCGGGGCATCGCCTGGCGAGGCGCCCACGGTCTCCTTCGACCCGGCTTCCGAGCCGGACGGGCCGATCACGTTCTTCGAGTGGGCCGGCTACGACAAGACCGCGCCCTGGATGTGGGAGGCCTACACCAAGGGCGAGTTCGGGCAGAGGAGCCCGCTCAAGTTCGAGTTCCTCGAGAACGACATCCAGGCGCTCGCCAAGGTTGCGTCCGGCTACAACCCCGATGTCATCCATCCTTGCATCGCCTACTGGCCGGACTTCAATGCGGCCGGCCTGATCCAGCCGTTCGACGCGGCGCTGCTCCCCGACTACGAAGGCATCCCCGCGGCGATTCGCGATCCGGGGGTGGGCGAGGACGGCCTCGTGTACCACGTCCCCTTCGACATCGGGTTCTCCTCCCTCGTCTACAGGGCCGACAAGATCCCGATCACGCCGGAGGAGGAGTCCTGGAGCGTCTTGCTCGACCCCGCGTACGAGGGGAAGCTCGCGACCTACTCGGACCCCGTCACGATCATCAAGATCGGCGCGCTCATCAATGCCGGCGAGCCGATCGACCCGAACAAGCTCACGACCGAGCAGATCGAGGCGGCGAAGGCGACGATGATCCAGGCCAAGCCGCAGATCCGGAACTACTGGAGCAACAATCAAGGCAACATCGACGACTTCATCAACGGCAACGTCTGGGCGACCTACATGTGGCCCGACGGCTACCTTCAGGCCATCCGTCACGAGAAGCTGAAGGGCGTCGACGTTCGCTACATGTGGCCGAAGGAGGGCCGGCTCGCCTGGGTGTGCGGCTTCGTCCTCAACGCGGCCACCGAGCGGCCGGGCCGAGCGACGCTTGCCGTCGCGGCAGCGAACACGCCGGAGGCCGCGGCCTCGCTCACCGACGTCTTTGCCTACGGCGCGGCGCAGCAGGACGGGGTGCTGGAGCTGATCAAGGACAAGGAGCTGATCTCGATCTTCAGCCTCGACGATCCAACGGCGTTCGAGCCGCCGCGCGCTTGGTTCGAGCAGCCGCTCCCGAATCGACAGGAGTACACGGAGGCCGGCGAGGCGGTCAAGGCAGCGTAGTTCTCTCGGTATCGCGGCGGGGAGCTGCGGTGTGCGACTCCCCGCCGGCCGTGAGGAGGCAGACGAATGGCGCAACGAGCGACCGTGGCGGCGCCGGCGATCCCGATCGAGGAGGGGGCCTGGAGCCGGCGAGCCCAGGACCGGCTCGCGACCTACTCGCTGACGATCCCTGCGCTCGCGCTCCTCCTCGTCTTCTTCCTCGTCCCGATCTACTTCGTAGTCCGCTACAGCATCGGCCTGGAGCGGTTCGCGCGGAACGAGGCGGCTGCCTCGCTGACCGGCGAGCTCCCAGGCTTCTCGATGGAGCTATGGCGCGAGTTCCTCAACCCGGGAGTCGATCTCGGGGTGCTCGGCATGGCGTCGGTGCACATGCCCGCGTGGGTCGTCGGCGTCTTCTTCGCGGCCCTCGTCTTCGGCGCCGTCTTCGGACCGCGGCTGTCGGCGCGCTTTGGCGGCTGGATTCGGGCCGGCTCGTTTCTGCTCCTGCTGGCACCGTTTCTGACCATCCCCGCAGGCAACAACCTGCTCCGCGTTGCAGAGCTCTCGTCCGAGGGCGACTTCATACGGCTTTTCTTCCGCTCCGTGACGATGGCCACCACTTCGGCGGTCTGGGCCGTGTTCATCGCGTTCCCGATCGCCTACTTCCTCGCCTTCGGGATCAAGAAGTCGAAGTACATCTGGCTCTTGATCGTGATCGCGCCATTCCTGACCAGCTACCTCTTGCGGGTCTTCGCGTGGAAGATCATCCTCGGCGACCAGGGGCTGTTCAACAGCGCGCTCTTCGAGCTCGGGCTGCGCGACCCCGACAACCCGGTCTCGTTTCTGATCTACAGCCAGTTCACGGTCATTCTCGTCCTGCTCTACGCCTGGGTGCCGTTCATCATCCTGCCGATCTTCATCGGGCTCGAGAGCGTGGACCGGCGCCTGCTCGAGGCCGCCACCGACATGGGCGCGAGCAGGCTCCAGGCGATGCGCAAGGTCACTCTGCCGCTCGCCGCTCCCGGGATCGTCGCCGCCTTCCTGTTCGTGTTCATTCCCTCGATCGGCGAGTACGTCACGCCCTCGCTCGTCGGAGGCAACAACGGCTACATGTTCGGGCAGGCGATCGCGAGTCAGTTCGTGGGCGGTGCGCTCAACTGGCAGACGGGCTCCGTCCTCTCGATCTTCCTCCTCGGCGTGGTCCTCTTCCTCGCACTCTCGACGTCGAGGTTCCTGCGTGCGGGCGGAGGCGCGACGGCATGAGTCGGGGCACGACCGACGTCTTCATGTCGAGCAACGGCAAGCGCCTGCTCGTGCTCTTCTTCGCGGGCTTTCTGGTCTTCCTCTATCTGCCGACGGTCCTGCTGATCATCTTTTCGTTCAATGCGTCGACCGTGATCGCGTTCCCGCTCAGCGGCTTCACCACGGACTTCTACAGAGCCGCCTGGGAAAACCCTGAGATCAAAGGGTCGCTGATCGCGAGCCTCAAGGTCGCCGCGGGAACGGCCGTTCTCGCCACCGCGCTCGCCGTCCTCGTCTCATACGCCCTTGCCCGGAGGTCTCTCCGCTTCAAGGCCGGCGTATCGGCACTCCTCCTTCTCCCGCTCGTGGTGCCGACCGTCGTCCTCGGGGTCTCCCTTCTCGTTCTCTTCCGGCCCTCCGATCCGATCATCCCGATCCCGCTCGGGCTCTGGGCGGTGCTGATCGGCCACATCGTGATCGCGCTTCCGTTCTGCGTCCTCCTCCTCCTGCCGCGGATCGCGTCGATCGACAAGCGCCTCGAGGAGGCCGCGCACGATCTCGGCGCATCCGGCCTGACGACCTTCCGGCGCGTCGTCCTGCCGCTGATCCTTCCCGCCCTGCTCGCCTCGCTGATCGTCGCCTTCGTCATCTCGATCGACGAAGTCGTGATCGCGAGCTTCCTCGTCCAGGATCAGACCACGTACCCCGTCTACCTGTACTCCGGGTTGCGGCTGTCCGGCCAGACCAGCCTCCTCATGCCCGTCGCGACGGTCATGATCGTGGCAAGCACGATCCTCATCATCGCGGCGGCACTGGTCAGCCGATACGGCGAGCGCCGCGCAGGTCTCGCGCGATGAGGCGCCTCGTGGTCAGCCTGGTTGTAGCGACCGCGCTGGCCGCCGGGTGCGGCGGTGCCGAGGAAGAGGCCCCGGTTCCGGCCGCTGGAAAGACCGGTCCGACGGAGGCCCAACTCGCCTTCCGCGAGCGGATCCTCGAGGAGATCAAGACGGGCGAGTACAAGTGTCACTGCACGTCGGCAATGCGTGCCCGCGAGCGGATCGAGAAGGGGCTCGTAGACGAGCCCTAGCCGCTAGCCAGGGTCGCGCACCAGCTCCATCGTGGAACAATGGATGCCGCCGCCGCCCTTCTGGATCTCGTCGTAGGGGATGCCCACGACCTCGATGCCGCGGCGCTCGAGCAGCTCGGCCGTGCGCTGATAAAGGTCGCACATGAGCACCCGTCCCGGGCGCAGAACGAGCGAGTTGATCGCCCATTCCTCCTCCCGGGGACAGGGGATCGGCTCGATGCCGAGCTCGCGCAGGCGCTCGAGGAACCAGTACGGCAGGCCGGGCACGTCGACGAGCGCCTTGTCGACGTCGACCATGCCGAGGTGGCCGTCGATGTGGATCGACCATCCGCCCATCGGCACCACGATGAGCTCGATGCCGAGCCTGCGCAGGATCTCCTCGAGCTGGCGGGCGCCCTCGGAGTTGCAGCGGATCGACGTGCTGTAGGCGGCTACCTTGGGCGTCAGCTTGGCGAAGGAGCCACCCTCGACGAGCCCGGCGCCCGTGATCGTCGCGAGGATCGGCATGCCGACCGATGCGACTCGCCTGCGTGATCAGCCGCTCTTCGCCGCGACGCATCGCCGGTGCCATGCGCCCGATGATCGCCCCGCCGGGAACGGTCAGCAGCGGATCCCTGGTGTAGACGGAGCGCGAGAAGTGCGGCGGCGACTCGCCCTCGACAAATACCACTTCGATCCCCTCGGCGCGTAGCGCGGAGACGAGACCGTCGTGCTGCGAGTGCACCTTCTCCATGCTGGGCGGCTCCCGCGACAGCCAGTACCACATGCCGTCGGGGTCGACGAGCGCCTGCGCGCGCTCGTCCCAGCAGTCGGCCCGGACTCGCTCCCATTCTCTGCCGGGGTTCCTTACGAGCGCGACTCGAAGCGGTCCCACCTCGTCGAAAGAGCCCCACATGCGGCCCCAGACCCGCTGCTGCTCTTCCGGCGCGTCAAAAGGCGGCTCGGGGATCGATGGGGAGAGCGAGAGGTAGTAGAAGTCCGGAAACGGCTCCTCGCCCTGCACGCGAGTCACGCGACGTGCGAAATGGCTACCGGCCCTCGAAGACCTTGCCGGCCTTGGCGATGCCGCGGGAGATGATGAAGGCCGCCGAGATGACGGTCGTCGCCGTCAGGAACGCCGGCCAGTCGACCGAGTCGGCGGCGACGGTGACGATGAGCGCCACCACCCAGGCGAGCAGGAAGACGATCAGCTCGGCGGGCGGAGCCGGCACGGGAGGCATCGGGTAGTACTGGCGCTCGTAGCCGGTCGCCGGAGGCGGGGGCGGCGGGGGCGGCGGCGTGCTCGACATCAGCGTCCTCCTTCCTCGGACGGTCGCCGGGCATCGTAGATGCTCGCGGGCGCTCGGTGTGCGCGACCGCCAGGAGGGTCCATCCTGCTAGGGCAAGTCCTCCCAGAGCACGTCGCGGGCAACGGTTATGGGGATCCGGATGAACTCCGGGCTCTCCTCGTCCGCCCGGAACACGTAGATGGCGTCCTCGGTCGCCTCGGCGATCCACCGTTCATCCGGCGACCACGCGATCCCGTGGCCGTGGGCCATGGCCAGATGCACCGGCTCGCCCTCGCGGTCGACGACGACGATGCCGCCGCCGCGCCCGCGGACGTAGGCGGCCACGAGGCGCCCCGTCGGGCTCGGGCGGATTCCGCCCAGGTCGGCATAGGCGAAGCTCGGCTCGCGGACGATCCGGCCTCGCTCGAAGAGCGCCAGGTACTCCTCCCGGTCGTCCGCCGAGCGGGCCTGGAGGATCGCCGCGAAGCGCGCGTCGGTGAGCCAGTGGAGCTCCTCGATCCTGAGCTCGGAGCCGCGCCAGCGGGCGCCTCGCAGCTGTCGGTCGAGCTCGGCGCGGGAAAGCACCGGCTTCGAGCAGCGAACGGGGATGGTCAAGCGCGTGTCGCCGGGGCAGCGGGCGAAGCGCCGCACCTCGCCGTGGCGGATGAAGGTGATCGTCCCGTCGGGCTTCCACGCGGGGTCGCACCCGCGCGCCCGGGCCTGGAGCTCGGGTTTGGGGTTGTCGAAGATGTCCCTCAACAAGGTGAGCCACCCGCCCTTGCACTCCACGCGGAGCTCCCAGTCCGGCGAGCGTGACGACCCGACGGTCTCGACTTGGCCGCCGACGACGCCCACATACCGGCAGAGGCCGAAGTATCCGGGCGGGGGGCCGTCCGGCCTGAGATCCGGCAGCGTGATGACGTAGTTCCGACAATCCTCGTTGGCGTAGGTGAGCCTCCCCTCGGGAACGCCGGCGGCCTGGAGGTCGGCCCGTGCGTCGACGAGCACGTCCTCGGGCTGCTCCGCAGGCGCGGTCGCGACCGGCGGCTCGGGGTTCAGCTCGGTCACTGCCGCTCCCTCGGGCTCGCCGCCGCCGCGCAGCGCGTCGATGCCTGCGGCCAGCCCGAGAGCTGCCACGGCCGCGACGAGCCCCCAGGTGAGGAATCGGCGCACGGCGATCACCGCAAGTCGTATCACGACGGAGCCGCTGGTTACGATGGCTCTACGGGTGCAGCTCTTCCACTACCACCTCGTGACGAGCAAGGTCCGGCTCCTTGAGGCCCGCTACATCGGCAAGCTCGGCTTCGGGCTCCTGGGCCGCTACGGCTGGCGCGGCGAGACCTCGGAGTGGTTCGAGGCCGGCACCTCGTGGGAGGAGCTGGACTCGATCGGCTTCAGGCTCCGCCTCGTCGAGCTGGCGAAGGGGGCGGTCAACGTCGTCCTCCAGCCCGGCCACTGGGAGCATCCCCGCGTCGACCACATCGGCGTCGCGCTGGACGAGGACGGCTTCACCGAGGCGCTCGAGCGCGCCGCAGACCTCGGCCTCAAGATCCAGGATCATCCGGGCAAGCGGACGTTCATCGCCACCGAGGCGGGCTATCGGCTCGAGCTGCATCCGCCGCGCGACTGGATCGACGAGCTCGTGGCGCAGACCGACGAGCTGCGGCTGGGCGAGCTCCACCTGCGCGCGCAGGACCCGGAGGAGAAGGCGGTCGCGCTCTCCGAGATCCTCGGGGTCGACCGGCTCGACTCCGACGTCCTCGTCGGTGACACGCTCGTCCGCTTCCTGGGTGGAGGCCCGGAGGGCCGGCCCGAGCTCGTCACCGAGGTCCTTCTGTGACGTCGTATGGCGAGGCCGGAGTCTCGCTGGCGAAAGCGGAGGAGGTGGCCGAGCGCCTGCGGGCGGCCGTCGAGTCGACCAGGACTGAGCGCGTCGAGGGCTCGCTCGGCGCCTTCGCCGGGCTCTTCGCGCTGGACGACGATCGCCTCCTGGCGGCGACCACGGACGGTATCGGCACGAAGATCGTCCTCGCGCGCCGCGCCGGGCGCCTCTTCGACGCCGGCGCCGACCTCGCCGCCCACTGCGCCAACGACCTGCTCACGGTCGGCGCCGAGCCGCTCTTCTTCCTGGACTACGTCGCCGCAGGAACGCTCGACCTCGAGGAGGTGGCTCAGCTGGTCGCGGGGGCGGCGGCGGTCTGCCGCGACGCAGGCTGCGCCATCCTCGGCGGCGAGACGGCCGAGCTCCCGGGCATCTATCGCGAGGACGAGCTCGACTTCGCAGGGACGATGGTCGGGCTCGTGCGCCGCGCCGACCTGGTGGACGGCTCGCGCTGCGGGCCCGGAGATGCGGTCCTCGGCCTTCCCTCGAACGGGCTGCACGCGAACGGCTTCACGCTCGTCCGCCGCATCCTCGGCGACGACGACTTCGATGCCGACCTTCTCCTCCCCCCGACGCGCCTCTACCTGGAGGACGTTCGCCGGCTCCGCGCGACCTGCGACGTGCGCGCGCTCGCGCACGTGACCGGCGGCGGCCTCGCCGGGAACCTGCCTCGGGTGCTCCCGGCCGGCCTCGGCGCCCGTCTCGATCCAGGAAGCTGGGAGCGGCCGCCCGTCTATGGCTGGCTCGACGAGCGCGGCGTGCCGGAGGACGAGCAGCGGCGGGTCTTCAACCTCGGCGTCGGCTTCTGCGCCGTCGTGTCGGCGGAGGACGCGGAGCAGGCCGGCCTGCCGGTGATCGGGCGCCTGGAGGAGGGAGTCGACGGAGTGGCCTGGACGGACGCGCGGTGATCGGCGCGCTCGTCTCGGGGCGCGGCTCGAACCTGCAGGCGTTGATCGACCAGGGCCTCCCGCTCGCCGCCGTCGCCTCGAACGTCGCCGGCGCGGGGGCGCTCGCCCGCGCGGAGGCCGCGGCGGTCCCCACTGCTGTCTTCCCACTAGAGAGCTATCGCGGCCGGGAGGAGCGCGACGCGGCCATGGCCGGTTGGCTCGCCGAACGGGGCGTCGAGCTGGTCGTCTGCGCCGGCTACATGCAGCTGCTCACGCCGGCCTTCCTGGAGCGGCACACGGCGATCAACGTCCATCCCTCCCTCCTCCCCGACTTCCCCGGGACGACGCCGATCGAGGACGCCCTCGCGGCCGGTGTCGCCGAGACGGGCGTCACCGTCCACTTCGTCGACGAGGGCGTCGATACCGGCCCGGTGATCTTCCAGGAGCCGGTGCCGATCCGCCCCGGGGACACCGCGGAGACCCTGCGCGAGCGGATCCACGAGGTCGAGCACCGCCTGCTTCCCGAGGCGGCTCGCCTCTATCTGGCCGGCGCTTTACGCTCCTGAGTCACGGATGCAGGTGGAGCGCGCCCTCATGTCGGTCTTCGACAAGACCGGGCTGGATGTCTTCGCCCGCGGGCTCTCCGACCTCGGCGTCGAGATCGTCGCCAGCGGGGGAACCGCCGCCTACATCGCGGAGCTCGGCGTCGACGTCGTCCTCGTCGAGGAGCTGACCGACGTCCCCGAGCTGCTCGGCGGCCGCGTGAAGACGCTGCACCCCAGGATCCATGCCGGGATCCTCGCCCGCAGGCGGCTCGAGGCCGATCTCGACGAGCTGCGGGAGCACGAGATCCGGACGTTCGACCTGGTGTGCGTCAACCTCTACCCCTTCCAGAGCGTGACCGCGCGGAGGAACGTGCGGGAGGAGGACGCCGTCGAGATGATCGACATCGGCGGCCCGACGCTCCTGCGTGCGGCCGCAAAGAACTTCGTCGACGTCGTGCCCGTCTGCGAGGCGTCCCGCTACGAGGAGATCCTCGCCGAGCTCCGAGCCGAGGGCGTCCAGCTCGACACACGCCGGAAGCTCGCCGCCGAAGCCTTCGCCCACACGGCCGCCTACGAGAGCTCGATCGCGGCCTGGTTCGCCGACGTCGAGACGTTTCCGCCGAGGCTCCTCCTCTCGCTCGAGCGGGAGCAGGAGCTCGTCTACGGCGAGAACCCGCACCAACGGGCGGCCTACTACGCCGAGGCGGGGGCGCGCCGGCACCTCCTCTCCCGGGTCGACCGCCTCGGCGGGAAGGAGCTCTCGTTCAACAACCTCAACGACCTCGACGCCGCGCGGGCGATGCTGCGGGAGTTCGCGCTCCCCACCTGCGTCATCGTCAAGCACGCGAACCCCTGCGGGGTCGCGGTTGCCGCAACGATCGAGGAGGCGTACGGGAAGGCGCTCGCATCCGACCCCGTCTCGGCCTTCGGCGGCATCGTCGCGCTGAACCGGAAGGTCCAGCCGGAGCTCGCCGCCCGGCTCGGCGAGCAGTTCGTCGAGGTGCTGATCGCGCCGGAGTACGACGACGACGCTCTCGCAGCGCTTCGCGGCAAGGAGGCCCTGCGCATCCTGCGTGACGGCGAGCGCCGGGGCGCGAGCCCCGGCGACCGCGACTACCGCCGCGTGCTGGGCGGGTTCCTCGTCCAGGACACGGACGCCGAGGTGGACGACCGCGAAGGCATGCAGGTCGTCACCACGGGGCATCCGGACGAGCCGGGCTGGGGCGACCTCCTCTTTGCCTGGCGCGTCGCGAAGCACGTCGCCTCGAATGCCGTCGTGATCGCCAGGGACCTGCGGGTCATCGGCATCGGCGGCGGCCAGACGAGCCGCGTGGACGCCGTCCGCCTCGCGCTCGAGAAGGCGGCCGAGCACGGGCACGACCTGGCCGGCGCCGTGCTCGCGTCGGATGCCTTCTTCCCGTTCGCGGACGGGCCGGAGCTCGCTCTGGACGCCGGCATCGGAGCGATCGTCCAGCCCGCCGGCTCGAAGCGGGACGCCGAAGTGGTCGCAGCGGTCGAAGCGGCCGGCGCCGTGATGGTCTTCGCCTCGCGGCGTCATTTCCGGCACTAGCCGGCACCGAATACGCTACTGCGGTGGCGCGGGAGTATCCGACTGTCCTCGACCTCGTCGGCGGGACGCCCCTCGTGCGGCTGCAGCGCGTCGGGAGGGAGCTGGGGCCGACGCTCCTGGCCAAGCTCGAGTACATGAGCCCGGGCGGGAGCGTGAAGGACCGGATCGGGCTGCGGATGATCGAGGATGCCGAGCGCGAGGGAAAGCTCAGGCCCGGGGGGACGATCGTGGAGCCGACGAGCGGGAACACGGGCGTGGGCCTCGCCATCGCCGCGGCGATCAAGGGCTACCGGTGCGTGTTCGTCATGCCGGACAAGATCGCCGAGGAGAAGCGCGCGCTCCTCCGCGGCTACGGCGCCGAGGTCGTCATCTGCCCAACCGTTGTCCCGCCGTCCTCGCCGGAGAGCTACTACTCGGTCTCGGACCGCCTCGCCGAGGAGATCCCCGGCGCCTTCAAGCCCGACCAGTACTCGAACCTGGCGAACCCGCAGGCGCACTACGAGACGACCGGGCCCGAGATCTGGGAGCAGACGGGCGGCGAGGTGGACGCCATCGTCTTCTCCGTCGGGACCGGAGGCACGATCTCCGGCACCGCGCGCTACCTCCGGGAGCAGAACCCGGACCTGCTGGTCGTCGGCGCCGACCCGCAGGGCTCGATCTTCTCGCAGCCGGACAACGTCCATCCCTATCTCGTCGAGGGGATCGGGGAGGACTTCTGGCCGACCACTTTCGACCCGTCGCTCGTCGACGAGTACGTAACCGTCTCCGACAGCGACTCGTTCCGAACCGCGCGGCGGCTGGCCCGGGAGGAGGGGCTGCTGGTCGGCGGCTCGGGCGGGACGGCGGTGTGGGCGATGCTCGAGATCGCCCGGCGGCTGGGGTCGGAGGCGACTCTCGTCACGCTGATCCCGGACTCGGGCCGCGGCTACCTCTCCAAGCTCTACGACGACAACTGGCTCATGGAGCACGGCTTGCTCGAGCGCGAGGCGCCGGCGCCGACGATCGAGGAGGTGCTCGCCTTCAAGCGCCAGGAGGAGCCCGAGATGCCGGAGCTCGTCACCGTCGAGTCGCACCAGAAGGTCGGCGAGGCGATCGACCTCATGCAGCGCTACTCGATCTCGCAGATCCCGGTGGTGCGTCACGACGGCGCCGAGTCGCTCGCCGACGTCGTCGGCTCCATTCGCGAGCGCGGCCTCTTCGAGCGCGTCTTCCGCAGCCCCGACGCTCTCGACGAAGAGGTGGCGGTGGCGATGGAGCCGCCCCTCACCGCTGTGGAGATCGACGAGCCCGTGGACACGGTCTTCGCCGATCTCTCGGCCGGCAACCCGGCGGTCGTGGTCGCGCGCGCGGGCAAGCCGGTGGGGGTCTTGAGCCGCGCCGATCTCCTCGAGTACCTCGCCCACGGCCGCGCGGGCTAGCGTTCACACGCGTGTCCCCTCCGGCCACGACCGGGGCCTGTCCCGGGACGTGCCTCCCGAGGACGTGGCGGCTCCGGCCAGGCTCCGCCGACGAGACCAGATGGGGAGACGGTCGAAGCCGAAAGCGACCCGTCACGGGCCTGACCCCGGGCGCGTCCGCCGCCGACGGTGCTGCATACACTGAAGGCTGTGGATTTCGAGACGCGGGCCATCCACGACGGGCAGGAGCCGGATCCGGCGACCGGGGCCGTGATCCCGCCGATCTACCAGACGACGACGTTCGTCCAGGAGGCGGTCGGCGTCAACAAGGGCTACGACTACTCCCGCTCCGGGAACCCGACGCGGACGGCGCTCGAGACCTGCCTCGCCTCGCTCGAGGGCGCCGACCACGGACTGGCGTACGCCTCCGGGCTCGGGGCGACGACGACGATCATGCACCTCGTCAGTCCTGGCGACCGGGTGGTCTGCGTGAACGACGTCTACGGCGGCGTCTACCGGATGTTCTCGCAGATCTACGAGCCCAAGGGCTACGACTTCACGTTCGTCTCCGCGGCCGAGATCGACGCGGGGCTGGAATCGCATCTGGACGACCGAACCCGCATCGTCTGGCTCGAGACGCCGACGAACCCGCTCCTGAACGTGATCGACATCCGCAAGGCGGCCGAGGCCGCCCACGCCGCCGGCGCCCTCGTGGTCGTCGACAACACGTTCGCCACCCCGTACCTCCAGCGCCCGCTCGAGCTCGGCGCCGACGTCGTCGTCCACTCGACGACGAAGTACCTCGGCGGCCACTCGGACGTGATCGGGGGCTTCGTCGCCATGGACGACCCGACCATCGCGGAGCGGCTGAAGTTCCTGCAGAAGTCGCTCGGGGCCGTGCCCGGGCCCTTCGACTGCTGGCTCGTGCTCCGCGGCCTGAGGACGCTGGCAATCCGGATGGAGCGACACTGCGAGAACGCGCGCGCGGTCGCCGCCCTCCTGGCCGAGCACCCGGCCGTCGAGCGCGTCCTCTACCCCGGCCTCCCCGACCACCCGGGGCACGAGGTCGCCGCTCGGCAGATGCGGGACTTCGGCGGAATGATCTCCTTCCTCGCGGCCTCCGAGGCTGAGGCAGAGGCGCTCGTCACGCGCACGAAGGTCTGGACGCTCGCGGAGAGCCTCGGCGGGGTCGAGAGCCTCATCGAGGTCCCCGCCCGCATGACGCACGCTTCGACGAGCGAGGCGTCATTTGCCACGCCGCCGAACCTCATCCGTCTGTCGGTCGGCCTCGAGTCCGCGGCAGACCTCGTCGCCGATCTCGAACGGGCGCTCGCCGGGTCTCAGGCCGGCGACCGCGAGAGAACCGCGTCGTAAGCAGCGACGTAGTCCTCGACCATGCGCACGGCGGAGAAGCTCTCCTCGACCGAGCGGCGGCACTCGAGCGGCTCGAGCGCGTCGGCGGCGGCCAGCGCGTCGGCCATCTCGCGGTAGTCGTCCACGATCACCCCCGAGCGTCCGTGCTCGATCACCTCGGGCACGGCGCCCCAGCGGGTGGCGATCACGGGCGTCCCGCACGCCATCGACTCGATCATGACCAGCCCGAACGGCTCCTCCCACTCGATGGGGAAGAGCGTCGCGCGAGCGTTCTGGAGGAGAGCGACCTTCTTGCCGTGGCTCGTCTCGCCGAGGTACTCGATCCCGTCGCCGAGGTGCGGCGCGACGTAGGCCTCGAAGTACTCGCGCTCGGCGGGCTCCCGCATCTTCCCGGCGATCCGCAGCGGCAGGCCGGCCGCCAGCGCAACCTCGACGGCACGGTGACAGCCCTTGTCGGCGTTCATCCGCCCGAGGAAGAGCAGGTACGCGCCACGCTCGGCGTGCACCGGATAGGAGGCCAGGTCGAGGGCGTTGTGACAGTTCGCCACCCAGGGCAGATCGGGTTGCGGCTTTCGCTGGTTGAGAGAGACCGAGATCAGCCCCACCTGCGGCGCGACCCGAGCGAGAGAGGCGTAGAGCTCGCCGTCCGCACCCACCAGCGGCCCGTGCACGGTGTGGACGACGGGCGTCTCCACGGCTGCTCCGAGCGCGGCGGCCAGCGGGCCCGAGTGGTCGTTGACGATGTCGAACTCCTCCGCCCGCTCGTAGCAGCAGAGCGCGTGGCGGAGCTCCGGCCCCGTCTTGCCGATGTCCGCGGACGGCGCCTCCGGGAAGACCGACGCGAGCCTCGCCTTCGTGTACGAATCGCCCGACGCGAAGAGCGTGACGTCGTGACCGGCCTCAGCGAGGCCGTCGGCGAGGAGCGACACGACCCACTCGATCCCGCCGTAGCCCGACGGCGGAACCGGGAACCACACCGGGGAGATGATCGCGATCCTCACGCCGGCTCGATGGTGACACGCCCGTCCTGGAGGTGCACGTCCCACGCCTTGTCGAAGGCCCGCACGCCCGTGAGGCGGAGCGAGCCCGCCCACGAGGGGATGTCTTCCGGCGCAGTCGTCCCCAGCACGTGCCGGCGCCGGTCGGGCGCCAGCCCGAGCAGCAGCTGCAGCAGGAGCACCGGGGCGCCCGCGGCCCAGGCCTGCGGCCGCGCGGCCGTGGGGTAGGGAATCGGGAAGGGCGTCTCGGTGCGCGTGAAGCCCGCGAAGACCTCGGGGAGCTGGTGGTCGAAGTAGGAGGAGGCGTTCAGGAGCCGGCGGACGATTCGCTGTGCCTCGGCCCAGCGTCCGTAGCGCGCGAGGCCCCAGGCGATCAGGGAGTTGTCGTGCGGCCACACGGTGCCGTTGTGGTAGGCGAGCGGGTTGAAGCCTCCGTCCCCCGCCGACATCGTCCGCACCCCCCAACCTGACCACAGCTCCTCCCCCATCAGCTGGTCGACGATGGCATCCACACGCTCGGGCGGGACGATCCCGCTCCAGAGCAGGTGGCCGATGTTGGACGTGAGCGAGTCGACCCGCTCCTTCCCGGCGTCCAGGGCGAGCGCGTAGTAGCCGCCGCGCGACTCGCACCAGAAGGCGGCGTCGAAGCGCGCGCGAAGCTCGGCCGCCTCCCGCTCCAGCCGGTCGGCCAGCTCCCGCTCGCGCCAGACCTCGCGGGCCAGCTCGGCCAGGCGCAGCTTCGCGTCGTACACGTAGCCCTGCACCTCGCAGGGCGCGATCGGCGCCTCGGCGCTCCGGCCGTCGTGGAAGAGCTGCGAGTCGCCCGAGTCCTTCCAGGACTGGTTGACGAGCCCTCGCGCCGAGCGGCGCCGGTACTCGACGAAGCCGTCGCCGTCCAGGTCTCCGTGACGGTCGATCCACTCGAGCGCCCGCAGCGCCGGCTCGCGCAGGTCGCGGACGAGCCCGGCGTCGTCGGTCCAGCGCCAGACCTCCGAGAGGAGCACGAGGTAGAGGGGAGTGGCGTCGACGGTGCCGTAGTAGCGCGGGAACCAGGCCTCGGCGCTCTTGCCGTGGCGAACCTCGTGGACGATCTTGCCCGGCTCGGCGTCGCTCTCGGGATCGTCCTCGCGGGCCTGCAGCTCGGCGAGCACGGCGAGCGCGTTCTGCGCCAGCTCGGGGCCGAAGAGAAGCGTCTGCAGGCACGTGATCAGCGTGTCGCGGCCGAAGACGGTCATGAACCACGGCATGCCGGCGGCCGGGAGCTGTCCCGGAACGCGGGTGTCCTCGTCCATGCGGAGCGAGGAGAGGTCGGCGACCGACTGGCGGAAGGAATGGGTGAGGTCGTCCCAGGAGCCGCGGAGCTGGGGGACGCGCAGCCGCCACGCGGCGAGGGAGGACCGGACGCGCGCGAGCTCATCGCCGAAGCGCCGCTCGGCCAGCTGTGCCGCGGTACGCGTGCCGTCGGTCGCCGGGATCACGTCGGCCCGCAGCCGCCAGGTCTCCCGGGGCCCGAGCTCGATCCGGTACGTCACCTTCGAGTCCTCCGTCTCCCCGCGCTCGGACAGGAGGACCTGCGTGAGCCCGTGGAAGCCGTTCTCGCTCATCGAGAACACGAACTGGTTGTCGTCCGCCTCGTACACGGGGGCGATCGGAGGCGGGAGGGGCTTTGCGCTATGCGGGTCGCCGAGCGAGAAGTCGTACGCCTTCACGGCGAAGATGTCCGCGAAGTCGTTCCCGATCTCGAGCGAGAGGTCGAAGGCGACGCGACGCTGCGAGTGGTTCGAGACGACCAGGTGCTCCTGCATCGAATCGCCGATGAAGCGCTCGCGCGCGATCGAGATCTCGTCGTGCCCGAGGTCGCCGACGACCGGGTTTCGGAGGAAGAAGGCCGCCGAGTAGTACTCCACCTTGCGCGAGGAGAGCACGAGCGGCCGGGCGCCGTTGATCGTCAGCACCCAGCGGGACAGGAAGCGGGTGTCGTGGGCGAAGAGGCCCATGGTCGGCTCGGAGATGTCCCCGAGCTCGTCCGAGACGCAGAACGTGGAGCCTTCGAGAATCGTTAGAGGCATGGCTCCAACTAGTCCCTCACGATGGCGTCCTGGCTCGCCTGCTGGAGCGGCTTGACGACGATCTCGTCCACGACCATGTGCTCCGGACGGGTCACGGCCCAGAGGATGCAGTCGGTCACGTCGTCCGGCGTCAGGTAGCGCACGCCGCGGTAGACCGAGTCCTTCTTCTCCTGGTCGCCGCGGAACCTGACGTCCGAGAACTCGGTGTCGCCGACCATCCCCGGGTCGACGGTCGTGACGCGAATCCGGCCGACGAGCTCCTTCCGCAGCACCTCGGTGAGCGCGCGCACCGCCGTCTTCGTGCCGACGTACATGCCGCCGCCGGCATAGGCCTCCCGCCCCGCCCACGAGCCCAGGTTGACGATGTGACCGCGCCAGTCCTCCATGTGCGGGAGCACGAGCCGGGTCATGCGCAGCAGCCCGAGGACGTTGGTCTCGACCATGGTCCGGTCGTCGTCGTCGGAGCCCTCCGCGATCGTTGTGCGACCGAGCGCGAGACCGGCGTTGTTCACCAGAATGTCGACGCTCCTGAACTCGTCGACGACGAGCTCCACGAAGGAGCGGCTGCTCTCGGCGTCGGTCACGTCCAGGAGCCCGACCACGTGGCCGTCTCCCCGCAGGGTCCGAACAGCCTCCTCCAGCCTCTCCGTGCGGCGCGCCCCGAGTGCAACCCTGGCGCCCTCGGCCGCGAGCGCCCTGGCCGTCGTCAGCCCGATCCCGCTCGAGGCGCCCGTGACGATCGCCGTCCTCCCCTCCAACGCAGCCACCGCGGGAGCCTAGTGCCTTTCCAGGTGATGCGGCCTCGTTCCTGTCGTGCGAGGAGCAAGCCAGGCTAGGACGCAGGGAGCCTTCATACCCGAAGGTATGGAGGCGACTGAGGACGACGCATGGCGCCGCTCATCGCGGGTCAGGGACCTGGAGTGCAGTGCCTGGAGAGGCACTTACGTCGAAGCGCCGACTGCCGCGTCGACCAGGTCGGCGAGCTCGCCGCCGTGCCGGCCGTGCGCCAGGCCGACGAGGTAGCAGAGAAGCGGCGCGTTGGTGCGCTCGCCGCTCTCGTGAGCCGCCACGCGGGCGAGCTCGAGCAGCTCGTCCATCTCGGCGCGCGAGAGGTCGTAGGCGGAGTGCTCCTCGCCCACCGCGTCGGCGAGCCTCGCACGCGATTCCTGCAGCCATCCGTCCATGCCCGCAGCTTAGACTCTCGCCCGAGCATGAAGGTGGGTGTCGCCAAGGAGTCCGGTCCGGGGGAGACCCGCGTGGCCGTCGTGCCGGACACGGCGCGGCGGCTCGTCGCCGACGGCGTCGACGTGCTCGTGGAGCGAGGGGCCGGCGTGGCTGCGACCTTCGCCGACGAAGCCTACGAGCAGGCCGGCGGACGCCTCGTCACCACCGCCGAGCTCTACGCCGAGGCAGACGTCGTGTGCAAGGTCCGCAGGCCGTCGGCCGAGGAGGTCGCGCGCCTGCGGGAGGGGCAGGTGCTGCTCGCCCTGCTGCAGCCGCTGGCCGACCCAGACCTCGTTCGCTCGCTGGCCGAGC
Source organism: uncultured Actinomycetes bacterium (assembly GCA_963775625.1). Taxonomy (GTDB): domain Bacteria; phylum Actinomycetota; class Thermoleophilia; order Gaiellales; family Gaiellaceae; genus JAIBJN01. Next base: position 34,253 of record CAVZJM010000002.1, read on the forward strand.
GCGGCGTCACCGCCTTCTCGCTCGATTCGATCCCGCGCGTGACGCGGGCTCAGCCCATGGACGCGCTCTCGTCCCAGAGCACGGTCGCCGGCTACAAGGCGGCCATCCTCGCCGCCGAGCACCTGGGCAAGTTCTTCCCGATGCTCACCACGGCGGCCGGCACGATCCCGCCCGCGAAGGTCCTCGTTCTCGGAGCGGGAGTCGCCGGCTTGCAGGCGATCGCCACGGCACGGCGCCTCGGCGCGGTCGTCTCGGCCTTCGATGTGCGCCCGGTCGTGAAGGAGCAGGTGGAGAGCCTCGGCGCGAACTTCCTCGAGCTCGACGTCGAGGGGGCCGAGGGGCTCGGCGGCTACGCCGTCGCGCTCGCCGAGGACCAGCACGAGCGCGAGCAGCAGCTGATCGCCCACCACGCCGCCGAGTCGGACGCGGTGATCACGACGGCGCTGATCCCGGGCCGGCCGGCGCCGGAGCTGATCACCGAGAGCGCCGTGCGCGGCATGCGCCCGGGCTCCGTGATCGTGGACCTGGCCGCCGAGGCGGGCGGCAACTGTGCCGCAACGAAGCCCGGCGAGACGATCGTCGTCGACGGCGTCACCGTCGTCGGCCTCACGGACATTCCCGCGACGATGCCCGTGCATGCGAGCCAGATGTACTCGCGGAACGTCCAGGCCCTGCTCGGCCTCCTCCTGAAGGACGGCGCGCTCGTGCTCGACTTCGAGGACGAGATCGTCCGCGAGACGTGCGTGGCGCACGGCGGCAAGGTCACCCGGGAGCCCGCCGCGTGAGCCAGGCGCTGCTGAACAGCATCACGGTCTTCGTCCTGGCCGCCTTCCTCGGCATCGAGCTGATCTCGCGCGTGCCCGCCCTCCTGCACACGCCGCTCATGTCGGGCACGAACGCGATCCACGGCATCGTCCTCGTCGGCGCGATGCTGATCGCAGGCTCCGCCGACTCGTCGCTCGAGCAGGTGCTGGCGTTCGTCGCGGTCGTCTTCGCGACCGTCAACGTCGTCGGCGGCTTCCTCGTGACCGACCGGATGCTGGAGATGTTCAAGCGCCGGCCCGAGCGGCCCGAAGAGCCCGAGTGATCCTGGCCGTCTCCCAGACGACGATCGACCTCGCGTACCTCGCGGCGGGGGTCTGCCTCATCGTCGGCATCAAGCGGCTCTCGTCCCCGGCGACCGCGCGCTCCGGGAACGTCGTCGCCGCGGTCGGCATGACGATCGCCGTCGTCTTCACGCTCCTGAGCCCGGAGATCGACTCCTACTGGTTGATCGCCGCCGGAATCGCCGTCGGCACGGTGATCGGCGTCGCCTCGGCGCGCATGGTGAAGATGACCGCGATGCCGCAGATGGTGGCGCTCTTCAACGGCGTCGGCGGAGGAGCGGCGGCCCTGATCGCGGCGGCGGAGTTTCACCGGCTCGCCCCCTTCCCCGGGCACGTCCTGCCCGAGCACATGGGGGCGATGCTCTTCTCGGCGCTGATCGGCTCGATCAGCTTCTCGGGGAGCCTGATCGCGTTCGGCAAGCTGCAGGAGCTCCTGCCGGGGCGGCCGATCGTCTTCGCGGGACAGCAGATCGTGAACGGCCTCCTGTTCGCCGCCCTCGTCGGCTTCGGCGTCCTCGCCGGGGCGACGGAGGCGGGCGTCTGGGCGGTCGTGCTCGTGATCGGGGCGCTCCTCTTCGGCGTCCTGCTCGTCCTCCCCATCGGCGGCGCGGACATGCCCGTGGTGATCTCGCTCTTGAACGCGTTCACCGGACTGGCGGCCGCCTCGACAGGCTTCGTGCTCGAGAACACCGCGCTGATCATCGGCGGGACGCTCGTCGGCGCCTCGGGGACGCTGCTCACGATCCTGATGGGGCGCGCCATGAACCGCTCGCTGGCGAACGTGCTCTTCGGGGCGTTCGGCGCCGCTGCCCCCACGGCGACAACCGCGGCCGCGGCAGACGGCGAGGCCAAGAGCTACCGCGAGGTCTCCGCCGAGGACTGCGCCGTGATGCTGGCCTACGCGAGCCGGGTCGTCATCGTCCCGGGCTACGGGCTGGCCGTCGCCCAGGCCCAGCACAACGTGCGCGAGCTGGCCGACCTGCTCGAGAAGCGCGGGGTGGACGTGAAGTACGCCATCCACCCGGTCGCGGGGCGGATGCCCGGGCACATGAACGTCCTCCTCGCGGAGGCGAACGTCCCGTACCCCCAGCTCTACGACATGGAGGACATCAACCCCGAGTTCCCGCGCACGGACGTCGCCCTGGTGATCGGCGCGAACGACGTGACCAACCCAGCCGCGCGCGAGGATCCCGAGAGCCCGCTCTACGGCATGCCGATCCTGAACGTCGACGCCTCGGCGAACGTGGTCGTCCTCAAGCGGAGCATGAGCCCGGGCTTCGCGGGGATCGACAACGACCTCTTCTACCGCGCGAACACGGCCATGCTCTTCGGCGACGCGAAGGCGTCCGTCGAGCGGCTCGTCGCGGCCGTCAAGGCCGCCTGAACGGGAGCTCGGCGCTCTACGGATCGCGGCGTGTCGCCCGTCACGGCGCGGAGCGCGTTCACGACGCCGTTGCCGAAGAAGCCGTTCGCGTTGCCCTGGGACAGGCAGCGGGCATCGGCGGCCGGGCAGGGCAGCGGGTCCGCCGTCTGGCGCAGGAAGAGGGAAACGCGGTCCGGATCCATCTTCCCGCCCCACCACCAGCTCTTCCGTCCGAACTGGCTGACGACGAGCGCCGCCGTGCCGCTCACCTGCGCGGCCGCCTGGGATGTGCCCGCAAAGAAGCGGTAGTACGAAGCGTCAGGCCCCTCACACGGGTCGCAGAGAAGGCGCGGCACCTGGAAGGCCGCCGGCCAGGGGCCGAGGACGAGGCCTGAGGGCGGGACGCCTTGCAGGAAGTCGCCGCCGGGAGCCGTCAGGTCGATCTTGCCGAGGCCGTAGTTCGAGGGCGGGCCCGCCGCGAGACCGTTGTTGAGCCCGATCGACGAGACGGTGAGCACGTGGGGGAGCCCGCTCGGCAGCCGGCTGCACCCTTCGAGCGCCGGGCTGGCGAGGTCGAGGCCGTTGTTACCCGCAGAGGCGATCATGGAGACGTCCCTGCGATCGGCGTAGGCCACCGCGCGGCTCACGGCCTTGATGATCGTGCGCTGCGCCGGGTCGGTGCGGCAGAAGGAGGTCGTACCGCCGCTGAGCGCGCTGTCCAACGAGAAGCTCGAGTTGGCGACGTCGACGCCGTGCTCGGCGGCCCACACGAACGAGCAGATGACCGCGTCGGCGAGGAAGAGGTCACTCGCACCGTTGCGGATGCTCGCCTTGATCACCGCGAGCTTGACGTTCGGGGCGATGCCGACGATGCCGTAGCCGTTGGCCCCGGCGGCCACGATCCCCGCGACGTTCGTGCCGTGGCCGGAGTCGTCGTTCCACGCGGCCGGATCACTGTTCGGCGCGCCGCCCACGCAGGAGACGCTCCGCGAGGCGTCGACATTGTCGCGCAGGTCGATATGGCTCGCATCGACGCCGGTGTCGATGACGCCGACGACGACCTTCGGGCTCCCGCCGGTCACCGCGTGGGCTTCGGGCGCGTGGATGCGCTGGGAGTACCACTGGAGGGGCGAGAACGTGTCCGCGTCCGCGACCGGCGAGCTCGGAAGCCCGTGGCCGTCCCAGTCCCAGCCCCACCCCGAAGGCGTGGCGGCGACGCTTCCGACGGAGGCGACGCCTTCGACACGCCGGTTCCGGCCGAGCGTGTCCGCGAAGCCCGGGTCGTCCGACTCCGCGATGACGACGTCGATCTGAGGATAGGAGGCGACGACGGAGCCGCCGGCCTTCGCGACGTCGTACCTCGCAGCCCAGACGCCCCAGCCGTGCTCCGGGTACAGGACGACGTACCGCTCGGCGGCGGCCGGACCAGCCAGCGCCAGCGCGAACGCAGCCGCGAGCACGAGCACGACGAGACGAATGGATACTGCTGGCCGCAAGCTATCTCTCCCTGTGGAACCTCTACCCGATGGGCGCCCCTGGACGCCCTTCAGACCGGACTATAAGGGCACTTCGCGAGATTGCATTCCCTCGGTTGAGGGAGCGGCCTCGGCAACGAGGCTCGACGCCGACGCTAGAGCAGGGTCCTGTAGATCGACGCCGCTCCGGAAGCGATCGTCCAGCGGGTCATGTACGCCTTGCCCGCGTTCAGGCTCGTCGTCCAGTAGCTGGCGGACCGACCCTCGATCCTCGCCAGGTTCCGCCGGTTGTTCGACGTGAGCGAGGCCTTGCGGAGGTACGTCACCCCCGAGCGGGCGTCGACCCAGATCACACGTCTCCGGTGGAGCGAGGGGTTGGTCAACCTGCCGATCCTCGTGCGCGCGATCGCCCGGCGGGCGCCGGTCGTGAGAGTCAAGACGACGATCCGCGACCCGCGGCGCGAGACGATGTGCCACGCGAGGCGCCCGTGCCGGAGCGACGGACGCCCGAGGTCGACGCTCAGGGACACGCTGACCGGATGCTTCGTCGCGCCGCTCCCGAGATCGCGAACGATGATGCGCCGGCTGTCCGCGCCGCGGCGCACGAAGGCGAGGCTCGGCCAGTCGAGCGCCGGGCGCGAGGCGTTGGGATCGTCGATGCTGGCGACCGGCGTCCCGTCCTGCCAACGAACGACCCGGATCCCCTGGTCGTCCACGTACGCGAGGTACTCCCCCGAGAGCGCGGGCTGGGACGCGTCCGGGTAGACGACGTCGGCGCCGCCCGCCGGCCGCACGATGACCTCCCCGGTCTGCGTGGCGAAGGCGAGCACGTCGCCGCTGACGCTCGGGTCGATGGCCCGTGCTGCCACGAGCGTCGCGCCCCCGGCAGCGGGCGCCACGCCGAGCAGCACGGCGCAGGCGACGAGCGCGACCGCGTTCGCCCGCAGGAGAGCGCCCCGCCTGCGGGTCAGGCGCTCGACGGAGGCCGTGGGATCGTCGGCTCCCCGGCGCGGCCAGACGACCATGACCGCGCGCCCCGCGCCGTAGAGGGAGAGGCAGACCGCGGCCGGAACGGGCCTGCCGAGCGCGAGGGCGCCCGCGCAGGCGACCCAGAACGTCGAGACCGGCTGGTACGTGAAGAGCCCTGCGCCGAGGCCCGCGCCGTAGCCCGTCGCCCAGGCCGGGAGCGGCAGCTCGAAGCGCCAGCGCTCCGGCACCTGCCGGCGTGCCTGCGGAAGCGGGAAGCGCACGAGCCCGGCCTCGCGGGCCGCCGCGACGAGCGCGAGCGCCGCGGCAGCGAGCACGGCCTGCCGCGCGCCGAGGAGGCTGCCGGCGAAGCCGAGCGCGAGGCCGAGCGTCGCGGCAGTCGTAACGGCGGCCCCTGTGAAGAGAGCCTGGGCTGCGATCTGGCGCTTCCGGCTCCCGCACACGGCGGGAGTGAAGGTCTCCAGCATCGACAGCCCTCAGGGCGACCAGGCGCCCGAGACCCCCGCCATGAGCGCAGCCAGCGCGACCCCGATCTCGATCAGCACGGCAGCTCCGTGTCGTAGTACATGACGCAGTACACGCGGCGCCCTCCCCAGCAGTAGCCGGTCAGCGAGGCGTCCCCGTTGATCCGCCGGCGGCTGAAGGAGCAGCAGTCCACGAGCTTGCGAATCTGCCCTCCGCAGCAGCGAAACCACGAGCCCTGGACGCGAAGATCCTTGAGCCCTTTGACCTCGGCCGTCCAGTCCTCGCAGACGCGCGTCCGCGGCGCCCGGGGGAGCACCGCGCCGTCGGGGCCCCGGAGCCGGTCGCCGCTGCCGTCGAGCGCGTAGCCGGCGGAGTCGACCACCCGGCCGAGATTGTCGATCGGGCGCCCGCTCTGCGGGTGGAGCGGGAAGCCCTTGCGGTCGATGCGCGAGAGAGGCTTGTACGGGCTCGGGCACGAGCCGGTCGTCCAGATGTGCCCGCAAAAGTGGAGGGCGCTGGCCTCGTCGGGCTTGACGGCGGCGGCCACGGCGGAGCCGCCCGCCACAGCGAGGGCTGCGGCGCCGAGGCGCCCGAGGAAGGAGAGGCGGGTCGTCGACTCGGCGAGCCTCGCCGAGAGCCTCTCGGCCTGGCGGTCGAGCTTGGAGGCCCCCGGCTCCGAGCTCCTAGGCCGCTGCATGGATTCGAGCCCTGCCGGCGTCGAGGAGCGTCTCAAGCTCCTCGAGCGTGTTCACGGTGCCCTTGGCCGCGACGACGCCGTCCATGAGGTGGACGACGAACGGAGTTCCGGGCACGTTCCAGCGCGCGAAGGCGCGCTCCTCGAGCTCCTCTTCCACGACGCGAACCGCGAGGCCCTGGCGGGCGAGCGCGGCGACTCCCGCGCTCAGCTGGCGACAGATCCGGCAGGTGGACGAGAAGAAGAAGACCACCTCGGAGCTCCGTCCGCGGAGGCCGTCGAGGGTTGGGGCGGCCTGGCCCAGCTCGGGCCCCTCCTCGGCGAGCTCGAACGGCACGCGGGGCCCGATCCGCAACGTCAGCACGCCCACCTGGCGGTAGAGGGCGAGGACGAGCAGCGCCAGCGCGACGACCGCGAGCGAGAGGAGGACGAGAACCGCGGCCACCACGGTCCCGGACGAGACCGAGACGTCGAAGCTCGCGCCGAAGGCCGCCACGAGCGCCAGCGCCGTGAACCCACCCGCCCGCAGAAGCAGGTGGGTGGTCCGCCCCTCGGACGCGCCGAAGCAGCCGCACCGGAGGCGCTCGACGCCGCGCAGACGCGCCTGGGCGAGCGCGGCGACGAAGCCGGCGCCGAGAGCGACCGCGGCATAGGCGCTCACCGGCAGGCCGATGCCGAGGATGAGCAGCAACCCGATCACCGCCTCGGCCGCCATGACCGCCCAGGCCGCCGGGCGCGCGTACCGAGCGGGCAAGCCGTAGGCGGTCAGCCAGTCAGGCAGGTCCCCCCGCCGGCGCAGCTTCGCAGCCGCGGCCAGGAGCAGGAGGAGGCCGACGACGATCCGGGCGATGGTCGACAACGCAACCACTGTAGGAGCTAATCGGTTGTCCCGCGGGGGAGAAACAGAGTCTTCATGAAATCCTCAAGAACGGCACAGGTACTGTTTCTGGCGCTTTGGGCCTGTCCCTTCCCCGGCCGAGCAAATGAGCGAGCGCCGGCGTCTGGTCGGCATCAACCACGTCGCGCTCGAGGTCGGCGACGTCGAGGAGGCGCTGGCCTTCTACGGCCGACTCTTCGAGCTCGAGCTGCGCGGCAGGTCGCCTGGGATGGCCTTCGTCGACCTCGGCGACCAGTTCCTGGCGCTGAGCGAGGGCCGCCGGCAGCCACCGGACGAGCATCGCCACTTCGGGCTCGTCGTCGACGACAAGGAGGCGGTGCGCACGGCGCTGGACGAGGCCGGCGTCGAGATCCTCCCCGGCCGTGGTCTCGACTTCCTCGACCCGTGGGGGAACCGCGTCGAGATCGTCGACTATCGCGACATCCAGTTCACGAAGGCACCGGCCGTGCTGCGGGGAATGGAGCTCGAGAGTCTCGAGAAGAGCGAGCGAGCGCTCGAGGAGCTCCGCCGCAAAGGCATGGCCTGAGGGGCCACGTCCGGGGTCTGACCCCGGACGTGTCTCTCGCGGCCGGCCAAACACCGCTCCGCCTGTGGACGACGACAGCGCTTCGGACGCGGACTGGCACGCGGAAACCCGGAGCAAGATCGTCTGAACGGGCTGGGGAAGGGGTCAGACCCCTGTCGTGGCCGAAGGGGACACGCCCGCCGCTGGAGCTACCCGGCCGACTCGGCGCTCTTCAGGCCTCTCAGCGCCCACAGCGTCAGCAGCGCTACCGCGCCGAGGGCGATGGCGAAGGCCGCTCCGACCTCCGTCGGCTCGCCGACGAAGAGGCCGCGCCCGGCCTCGAGCAGGAAGGTCGCCGGGTTGACGGATGCGACCGCATGGATCCAGCCGTTCAGAAGCTCGAGCGGGACGTAGACCGGCGCGAGGAAGAGGGTCAGGAAGACCGGGACCTGCATGAGCGGGCCCGCCTGGAGGGTGCGGAAGCGCATCGCGATCCCTGCCGCCCAGAGCAGCGCCGCGACGTTGACGAGGAGACCGAGCAGCACGAGCGCGCCGAGCTCGGCCGGGTCGCCGAGCACCTCCATTCCGGAGAGGAGCGCGACGACGAGGACGACCGAGGCCGTTGCCGCCCAGCGGACGAGCGCGACGAGCGCGTAGCCGGCGATGATCCCGGTGCGTCGTGGCGCAGCGAGCAGGAGGCGGCGCGCGAAGCCGCTCTCGAAGTCGCGGGCGATCGCGAAGCCGTTGAAGATCCCGCCGAAGGCGGCCGACTGCAGGAACACGAAGACGAACTGGAAGGCCGTGTAGCCGGCGGGGTAGTCGAACCCGGGCACGTCGGAGATGCGGGAGAGCCCACCGGCGAACGCCGTGAAGAAGAAGAGCGGAAAAAGCAGCGACGGAACGAGGATCGACGGGTTCGTGAACGCGTTGTGGATCCCGCGCCAGGCGACCGCGAGCGAGACGGACGTGAAGCTCCTCACGAGCGCGCCAGCCTTTCCTTGAGCGCGAAGCTCGCTGCGGCGAGCGCCAGGACGGCGATGCCCGCGGCCAGCCCGAAGCCGAGCAGGAGCGCCTGCGCGTCCCAGCCCGTGATGATCAGGCTCCTGAGGCCCTCGATCAGGTACGAGACCGGGTTGGCGGTCGCCACCGTCCGGAACCAGTCGATCTCGATCAGGTTCCGCGGCAGGTTCATGGACGACATGAAGAGGAAGACGAAGAAGAGCGGGAAGAGCGCCTGGATCGCCTCGCCCGAGCCGGTGCGGAGCGCGAGGAACGCGCCGATCGCGCCGAACGCGAGCGCGATGAGGACGCCCAGGAAGACGATCAGGAAGACGCCGAGGACGCCGCTCTCCGGGCGCACGCCCGCGATCAGGCCGATCGTCAGGTAGAGCGTCGCCTGGAGCAGGGCGAGGGCGATCACGCCGGCCAGCTGGCCGAGCAGGAGCGCCGCGCTCCGCATCGGCGTGAGCGCGAGGCGGTTGAGGAAGCCGGTCTGGATGTCGCGCGCGAGATCGGTGCCGGCGTTCGTGGTCGCGAAGAGCGCGCCCTGCATGAAGGTGAAGGCGAGCGCGAAGTCGAGGTACGAGTCGGCCGGGAAGCCCGGGATGCCGGCTGCCGACTGGAGACCGCCCACGTTCACGGCGAGCAGGATCAGCGGGAAGACGAACGAGGGCACGACGTTGAGCGGCTGCCGGAGCGTCCGCAGCACCGACCGCCGCGCGAGGTACCCGACCTGCAGGAGAAGCGGGCTGCGGCTCACGCGGCCGGCGCCGGCTCCGGCTCGGGCTCGACCTCGTCGCCTGCCCCCTCGAGCGAGCGCCCGGTCTTCGCGAGGAAGACGTCGTCGAGCGTCGGCGCGTGCAGCTGCAGGTGCTGGAGGTGGAGGCCCTCCGCGTCGAGCGCCCTCACGACGTCCGCGAGCGCCTCCTCCCCGCCGTCGAGCCGCACCGACGCGGCCTTCGGGGAGCCGGGCACCGGGGCGCCGAAGCGCCGAAGCGTCCGCGCGACCGCGGCCAGCTCGGCCGCGTCGGCCGGGATCGCCTCGACGCTCGGGCGGCCGATCTCCGCCTTGAGCATCGCGGGCGTGCCGGAGGCGACGATGCGGCCGTGGTCGATGATCCCGACGCGGTCGGCGAGGACGTCGGCCTCCTCGAGGTACTGGGTGGTCAGGAAGACCGTGACCCCGTCCTCGCGCGCGAGTCGCGCCACCTCCGACCAGAGCGCGTTGCGGCTCTGAGGGTCGAGGCCGGTGGTCGGCTCGTCGAGAAAGAGGATGCTCGGCTCGTGGACCAGAGCCAGCGCCAGGTCGAGACGGCGCTTCATCCCGCCCGAGTAGGTCTTCACCTTGCGATCGGCGGCCTCCATGAGCCCGACGCGCTCGAGCAGCGCTTCGCTTCGCTCCCTGCGCTCAGCCCTGGGCATGCCGTGCAGCGCCGTCTGCAGGCGCAGGTGCTCGCGGCCGCTGAGCAGCGGGTCGAGCGCGGCCTCCTGCAGGGCCGCTCCGATCGCGGCGCGCACCTGCGCGCCTTCGCGCGCCACGTCGAAGCCCGCCACGCGCGCGGTGCCGGCCGTCGGCGGGAGCAGGGTCGTGAGCATGTGCACGGTCGTCGACTTGCCGGCGCCGTTCGGGCCGAGGAAGCCGTAGATCTCGCCCGGCGCCACGGCGAGCTCGATCCCGTCGACGGCGCGGATCCCACCCTTGAACTCCCGCGCCAGGCCGTCCGCCTGAATTCCATGCTCGTCGCGCATGGAGGCCAGGCTATCCACACCCCGGAGCGCTTCAGCGAGTACGCGCCGGCGTGGGCAACGCGGTTGCTTCGTCGAAATGGCGTTGGGCCGGCTCCGCCAGCGCCTCGTACAGCTCGTAGAAGAGGCCGACGGCCCGCGCGCGGTGCCCGTTCGTGGGAACGAGCTCGTCCGGCAAGCCCGGGTCGAGGGAAGGGAACTGCCGAAAGGCGTGCACGAGCTGCGTTCGGACGAGGAAGGCCTCGCGGTCGCCGAGGCCGTCGCGTCCGTTCGAGGCATGGCGCCCGAAGGCGAGCTCGAACGCCTGGTAGCGCTTCGTCAGCTCGGCCACGTCCCAGGCGCGGGAGACGAGCGCCTCGAAGTCGACGAGGCTCGCAGGACGCCCGAGGAGGACGGCTGCGTGCCCGACGAGGCGAAGCTCGTCGAGCAGGTCGACCGCCTCGCGCTCGCGATCATGCGGCGAGATCCAGACGCCGTCCTGGAGCGAGCCGAAGCCGAGGAACCGAAGACGCCGGGCGAGCCGTCCGCGCTCGAGCCGCAGCTCGTCGGGAATGGCATGCCAGAGAACCGTCCACTCGTCGGCGGGGCGCACATCGCGCCCGAGGGAGAAGATTCGCCGGTCGCCCTCGTCGAGCAGGTCGACCGCACGGGGGGTGAGCCGATAGTGGACCAGCCGCCCGTCCCGCACGCGTGCCAGGAGGTCGCGGCGCGTCAGCCGCGCCAGGGCCATGCGGGCCGCGCCGGCCGAGAAGCCGAGCTCGTTCAGGAGCCGCACGAGCCCGCCCGACCAGACGACCCGGTCCTCGGGGTAGACGTAGGCGCCGAGCAGCGTGATCACGAGGCTCTGCGGCCGCCGCTCGAAGAGGGCCGCGGCGGCCTCGTCGGTCACGGGCCCGGCCGGACCGCGACGGTCACCCGGCTGAGAGCGCAGAGCCGGCCCTCGTCGTCGGTGAGCTCCACGTCCCAGACCCAGGTGGTCCTGCCCCGGTGGCGCCGTCGCGCGGTCGCATGGATCGTCCCGCCCGCGACGGGGCGCAGGAAGGAGGACTCGTTGGACATGCCCAGGCCGACCTTGCCCTCGGCAGCGACGCCGTGGTTCGTGCCGAGCGAGGCGAGGCCCTCCGCGATCGCCGCGTGGACGCCGCCGTGCACGAGCCCGATCGGCTGCTTCAGGTGCTCCCCCACCGGAACCCGTCCGCGCACGAGCTCCTCGCTGCACTCCTCCAGCTCGAGGCCGTAGTGACGGTCGAAGGGGGAGAGCTCGAGCAGTCGTTGCTCGCCCCTCGTCCGGATTTGGTTGACACATCACCTCGGTCAAGTGTAAACCTTCCTCCACGCGACGGACACGGACGCACGCATGAACGTCGGGGTCGGGCTCCCGAACACGACGCCGGAGACGGACGGCGCCCTCGTGCTCGAGTGGGCGCGGCGGGCCGATGCCGGGCCGTTCTCGAGCGTGGCCGTTCTCGACCGCGTGGCCTACGACTCCCTCGAGCCCTTTGCGGCTCTCGCCGCTGCGGCGGCCGTGACCGCGCGCGTGCGGCTGGCGACGATGGTCGCGATCGGCCCGCTGCGCCCGACCGCCCTCCTCGCGAAGCAGGCTGCCTCGGTGCACGCGCTCTCCGGAGGACGGCTGACGCTCGGCCTCGCCATCGGCGCCCGGACCGAGGACTACGAGGCGGCAGGCGTCGAGCACCGCGGGCGTGGGCGGCGGCTCTCGGAGCAGCTCGCCTATCTGCGCGGCGGACTCGACGAGAGCCAGGTCGGGCCGTCACGTGACGGGATCGAGCTGCTCGTCGGCGGCGCCAGCGGCCCCGCGTTTGCCCGCATGGCCCGCTACGCGGACGGCTACGCGCACGGCGGCGGCCCGCCGCGGGCCTTCGCCGGCGCCGCCACCCGGGCCGAGGCGGCCTGGCGAGACCTCGGGCGCCCCGGCCGACCGCGCCTCTGGGGCCAGGGCTACTTCGCCCTGGGGGACGTGGAGCGCGGCAACGCCTACCTGCGCGACTACTACGCGTTCACCGGCCCCTTCGCCGAGCGCATCGTCGCCGCCAACCTCACGAGCGCCCGGGCGATCAAGGATTTCGTTCGCGGCTACGAGGAGGCGGGCTGCGACGAGCTCGTCCTCCTCCCCACCAGCGGGGACGTCGCGGAGCTCGATCGCCTCGCCGAGGCGGTCTCGGGATGAGGATCGCGATCGTCGGCGGCGGCCCCGCCGGGCTCTACCTGGCGATCCTGCTCAAGAAGGCCGACCGCGACCTCGACGTGGCCGTCTTCGAGCGGAATCCTCCGGACGCCACGTTCGGGTGGGGCGTCGTCTTCAGCGAGGACACGCTCGGCGCGCTCCGCGACGCCGACCAGGAGACCTATCTCGCCATCACGGACACCTTCGCCCGCTGGGATCGGGTGGACATCCGCTACCGCGGCCGCGTCCTCCGCTCGCAAGGGCACTCCTTCTCGGCGATCGCGCGCAAGCGCCTGCTGGAGATCCTCCAGCGGCGCTGCTTCTCCCTCGGGGTCGATCTCACGTTCGGCGTGGAGGTCGCCGAGGAGCCGGACGACGCCGACCTCGTGGTCGCGGCCGACGGCGTCAACAGCCTCTTCCGCAAGGCCCACGAGCGCGAGCTCGGCACGTCCGTCGAGCCCGAGGGCTGCAAGTACGTCTGGTTCGGCACCGACCTCGTGTTCGACGCCTTCACCTTCATCTTCCGCGACACCGAGCACGGCCTCCTCCAGGTGCACGCCTACCCGTTCGACGAGCGCACGAGCACGTTCATCGTCGAGTGCCCGGAGCCGACGTGGCGCCGCGCCGGACTCGACGAGCTGGGCGAGGAGGACAGCCTCGCCTTCTGCGAGCAGCTCTTCGCCCGCGACCTCGAGGGCCACGAGCTCGCTCTCGAACCGCTCGCTCTGGCTCGACTTCCCGAAGGTCGTGAACAAGGTCTGGCACCACGGCCGAACGGTGCTCCTGGGCGACGCCGCGCACACCGCCCACTTCTCGATCGGCTCGGGCACGAAGCTCGCCATGGAGGACGCGATCGCGCTCAGGGACGCGCTCGAGCGCCGCGCCTGGGACGTCGAGGCCGCGCTCGTCGACTACGAGCTCGAGCGTCAGCCCGTCGTGGAGCGGACGCAGCAGGCCGCCAGCGAGAGCGCCGCCTACTTCGCCCGGGTGGCGAGCTACCGCAACCTGGAGCCGATCCAGTTCGCCTTCAACCTGCTCACGCGAAGCGGCCGCATCAGCCACGCGAGCCTCACCGTCCGCGACCCGGCCTTCACGCGCACGCTCGATTCCTGGTTCACGGGAACCTCCGCGGTCGTGGCCCCGCCGCCGACGTTCGCTCCACTCACGCTGCGGAGCCTGCGGCTTCAGAACCGCGCGGTCGTGCGGCCCGGAAGCGTCGCCGGCCGGGGCCGGGCTCGTCCTGAGCGGGTTCGTCGCGGTCTCCGCCGAGGGCCGGATCACGCCCGAGACGCCGACGATCAACGACTGGACGCCCGTGGCCCGCCCCGTTGCGCTCCAGCTCGGCCACGCCGGCCGGCGGGGAGCGTGCCGGCCGCGGTCGGTAGGGGTGGACGTCCCGCTCGAGAACGGGTGGGGGCTCGTGTCGGCGTCCCCGCTCCCCTACGGCCCCTACAGCGCCGTCCCGCGCGAGCTGGGCACGGAGGAGATGCCGGGGATCCGCGAGGACTTCGTTGCGGCGGCACGGCGCGCGGCGGAGCTCGACGTCGACGTTCTCGAGCTGGACTTTGCGCATGGCTACCTGCTCGCGAGCTTCCTCTCACCGCTCACCAACCAGCGCACCGACGCCTATGGCGAGGACCGCCTGCGCTTTCCGCTCGAGCTGCTCGACGCCGTGCGGGGTGCGTGGGACGGCGTCCTCGCCGTGCGCCTGTCCGTCACCGACTGGGCGCGCGGTGGCGTGTCGGTGGAGGACGGTGTCGCGATCGCGCGGGCCCTGGTCGAGCACGGCTGCGACCTCGTGCACACGGTCGCGGGACAGACGGTCGTCGAGGGCCGGCCGGAGTACCGGCGCGGCTTCCTGACCGCCCTCAGCGACCGCGTCCGAGCCGGGGCGCAGGTGCCGACCCTCGTCGGCGGACACCTGACGACGCTGGACGACGTGAACACGATCGTCGGCGCCGGCAGAGGCGACCTCTGCATCGTCGATCTGCCTCCCTCCGACCTCGAGAGCGAGCTTCCGCCCGCCCCGAAGCTCGAACAGAGCGCCATCGCTCCCGTCATGACCGAGTTCGCTCAGCTCGCCTACCCCGACGCCGAGGAGCTGCTCGCCGGCCCGCGGAAGCCGGTCCTCCTGCTCCCGCTCGGCGCGACGGAGCCGCACGGGCCGCACGGGCCACTCGAGACCGACACCCTCATCTCGCTCGGCGTCTGCCGGCGCGCGGCGGAGCGGCTCGCCGACGACCCGGACGTCCGCGCGCTCGTCCTGCCGCCTCTCCCCTACGGCGTCACGCGCTACGGAGCCGCCTTCCCGGGCGCCGTCTCGATCGCGCGAGGCGACGCTCCGCTCACTCATCGTCGAGATCGCGGAGGTCACTCGCCGCGCAGGGCTTCCCGCGGATCGTGCTCGTGAACAGCCATCTCGAGCCGGAGCAGGTGCTCACGCTCCGGGAGGCCGTCGCGGAGCTGGGGGCCTCGACCCGCCTCCTCGACCTGACCCGCAGGCGGAGCGCGGAGCGGCTGACGGACGAGTTCCGATCCGGCTCGTGCCACGCCGGACGCTACGAGACGTCGCTCGTCCTCGCGGACGAGCCTGGGCTCGTGCATCGCGAGCGCATGGTGGGCCTGGAATCGAGGATGATCGACATGCCCGCGGCGATCGCCGCCGGGCAGACGGACTTCATGGCCATGGGAATGGATCGCGCCTACTGCGGCGCGCCCGCCGAGGCGAGCGCGGAGGAGGGCGAGCAGACGTTCGAGACGCTCGCCGAGCTGGTGGTGGAGCTCGTCCGCGAGGTGGCGGCGTGCTGAGCTACGACGACGTCCCGCGCGCCTTCAACCTCGCCGGCTACTTCGTCGACCGAAACCTCGAGGAGGGCCGGGGCGGCCGCACGGCGCTGATCGGCCCGGAGGGCCCGACCACGTACGGGGAGCTCGCGGCCCTCGTCAACCGCAGCGGTCACGTCCTCCGCGAGCTGGGCGTCCGCGCCGAGGAGCGGGTCCTGCTCGTCCTCTCCGACGGCGTCGAGCTCGTGGCGCTCTGGTACGGCGCGCAGAAGATCGGTGCGGTGACCGCCGAGGCGTACACGTTTCTCCAGGCGAAGGACTACGCCCACTACCTCGACTACACGCGCGCGGGCGTGGTGGTTGCGGATGCGACCACGCTCGAGCGGGTTCGGGAGGCGGCGGCCACGAGCCGCTGGCTCCGGCACGTGCTCGTCGTCGGGGCCTCCGAGGAGCTGCGGCCGGGAGAGGCTTCCTTCGAGGCTCTCGCCACGCAGGCGCCCGACGGGCTCGACCCTGCTCCGACCACGCGTGACGACATCGCGCTCTGGAAGTTCACGACCGGCAGCACCGGCCTCCCCAAGGCGGCGGTGCATCCGCAGCACAGCCCGCTGCTCAGCTTCGACTGGTACGCCCGCGGGGTGCTGGAGATGACGGAAGACGACGTCGTGCTCCCGGTGCCGAAGCTCTTCTTCGGCTACGCGCGCGATCTGACGGCGCTGTATCCCTTCGGCGTCGGCGGCGCCGGCATCGTCTTCCCCGAAAGGACGACGCCGGAGCGGATCTTCGAGCTCGTATCGCGACACCGGCCCAGCATCCTCGTCCAGGTTCCGACGATGATGGCGGCGATGATCGCTCAACCGGACGCCGCTCGGCACGATCTCTCCTGCCTTCGTCTCTGCACCTCGGCCGGCGAGGCGCTGCCTCGAGAGCTCTACGAGCGCTGGCGGGCGACATTCGGCGTCGAGGTGCTCGACGGGATCGGCTCGTCCGAGGCCTACCACATCTACATCTCCAACCGGCCCGGCCGCGTTCGGCCAGGCAGCGTCGGCGAGCTGGTGCCGGGCTATCGTGCCCGCGTGCTCGACGACGACGGCCAGGAGCTCCCCGACGGCGAGGTCGGCACGCTCTGGATCGAGGGAGAGACGGCTGCGCTCTGCTACTGGAACGAGCACGAGAAGAGCAAGCAGACGTTCAGCGGCGACCTCGTGAACACGGGTGACCTCTTCGTGCGCGACCGCGACGGGTTCTTCTGGTACCGCGGGAGAAGCGACGAGCTGATCAAGGTGGGCGGCATCTGGGTGGCGCCGTCCGAGGTCGAGCACTGCCTGGTGGCGCACCCGGACGTCGTCGAGTGCGCGGTCATCGCCTTCGAGGAGGAGGGCCTGACGCTGACCCGCGCACACGTCGTCCTCCGCGCCGGCGCCGCCGCCTCCGACGAGCTCGCCGCCGCGCTGCAGGAGCACGTGCGCACGCACCTGTCGCCACACAAGTACCCGCGGGACGTGCGCTTCGTGGCAGAGCTGCCGAAGACGCCGTCGGGCAAGATCGACCGCCGGGCGCTGCGCGCCGAGCTCGAGGCC
This sequence comes from uncultured Actinomycetes bacterium, assembly GCA_963775625.1. Lineage (GTDB taxonomy): Bacteria > Actinomycetota > Thermoleophilia > Gaiellales > Gaiellaceae > JAIBJN01. Next base: position 51,040 of record CAVZJM010000002.1, read on the forward strand.
GTCGCATGACGCGGGTCGTCGTCGTCACGGGCGGAGGCAAGGGAATCGGTAAATCGGTCGTCGAGCGCTTCGCCGCCGCCGGCGAGCGCGTCGTCGCCGTCGGGAGGGACCGGCGGGCACTCGACGCAGCCGGCGCTGCGGAGACCGACGTGTGCGACGTGACGGACGAGGAGCAGGTGGCCGCGCTCTTCGAGCGCCTCGGTCCCGTCGACGTCCTGGTCAACAACGCCGGCGTCGCGACGAGCGCCACCCTCCAGCGAACCACGCTGGACGATTGGCGCGCCGTGCTCGACGTCAACGCGACGGGCGCCTTTCTCTGCACCCGGGCGGTGCTCGGCGGCATGATCGAGCGAGGCAGCGGACGCATCGTGACCGTCGCGTCGACCGCTGCCCGTGTCGGCGCCCGCTACACCGCCGCCTACACGGCGTCGAAGCACGCCGCGGTCGGCCTCATGCGGGCGGTGGCCGCCGAGGTGGCCGGGACGGGAGTGACCGCCAACGCCGTCTGCCCGGCCTACGTTCGGACGGAGATGACGCGCAGCTCGATCGCGCGCATCGTCGAGGTGACGGACCGGAGCGAGGAGGAGGCCGAGGCGGCGCTCGCCGCTTCGTCCCCGCTCGGCCGGCTGCTCGAGCCGAGCGAGGTCGCATTCGCCGTCGCGTTCCTCGCCGCGCCCGAAGCGGGCGCGATCAACGGTCAGTCGCTCGTCCTCGACGGGGGCGGGATCCAGGCATGACCAGGTTCCGGGCGTCGGCACGCTTCACCGAGCGCTGGGACAACTTCGACCTCGCCGTCGAGGACGGCGTCGCAACCGTCACCCTGTCGCGGCCCGAGAAGCTGAACGCGCTCACCTTCGACGTCTACGCGGACCTGCGCGACCTCCTCGGCGAGCTGCCCCATCGCGGGGACGCGCGCGTGCTCGTCCTCACCGGGCGTGGGCGGGGCTTCTGCTCCGGCGGCGACGTGGAGGAGATCATCGGCGAGCTCCAGGGCCTGCCCGCGGCCGACCTCCTCGAGTTCACCCGGATGAGCGGAAGCGTCGTCAAGGCGATGCGCGACTGCCCGCTGCCGATCGTCGCAGCCGTCAACGGCATCGCCGCCGGTGCGGGGTCGGTGCTCGCGCTCGCGAGCGACTTCCGCCTGCTGGCGCGCTCGGCGATGTTCGCCTTCCTCTTCACCCGGGTCGGGCTCGCCGGCGCGGACATGGGGTCCGCGTATTTGCTGCCGCGCCTCGTCGGCGCCGGCCGGGCGCTGGAGCTCCTGATCCTCGGCGACGAGCTCTCCGCGGAGCGGGCGCTCGAGATCGGCCTGGCGACGCAGGTGGTCGACGACGACGAGCTGCCCGCCGCGGCCGAGGCGCTCGCCCGCCGCCTCGCCGACGGGCCGGCGCTCGCCTACTCGACGACCAAGGTGCTCCTCACGCGCGAGCTCGACCTCGACCTGGCCGGAGCGATCGAGCTGGAGGCACTGGGGCAGGCACTGATGATGCAGACCGAGGACCACCGGGAGTTCTACGCCGCGTGGTCCGAGGGGCGGCGGCCGGCCTGGACCGGACGATGACCGAACAGCACCGGATCGTCGCTCCGCCCGAGCTTCCCGAGCCGATCGGGTTCGCCCACGCGGTCGTCGCCGCGCAGGGACGGACGGTGTACCTGGGCGGCCAGACCGGCGCCGGGCAGACGATCGCCGACCAGTTCGACGGGGCGGCGGGGGCGCTCGTCACCGCCCTGCGGGCGGCGGGAGGCGAGCCCGACGACCTCGTGTCGCTCGTGATCTTCACCACGGACATGGCCGAGTACCGGGCCTCCCAGCGCGAGCTCGGCGAGGTCTGGCGTCGCCACTTCGGGCGCCGCTATCCCGCCATGGCGCTCATCGGCGCCTCCGCCCTCTTCGAGCCGGAGGCGCGCGTCGAGCTGATGGGCGTTGCCGTCGTTCCCGAATGACCGGGTACAGCCGTCTTTCCGAGGCCCAGCAGGAGCTGCTCGAGCACGCGATCGCGCTCGGCCACGACGTGTTCGCCCCGCTGGCGGAGCAGGGCACGCCGGGGCGGATCAACCGGCCGCTCGTGCGGGCGCTCGGCGAGCAGGGGCTGCTCGAGCACGTGCTTCCGGGCGAAGGCGAGGGCTCGGCGGTCGAGCTCTGCCTGCTCCGCGAGGGCCTGGCGCACGGCTGCACCGAGGCCGAGACGGCGCTCGCGCTGCAGGGCCTCGGCGGCTACCCGATCCTGCGCGCCGCCAGGCCGGAGGTTCGCGAGGCGTGGATCCCCGGGCTGGCCGCCGGCGAGGCCGTGGCCGCCTTCGCGCTCAGCGAGCCGGAGGCGGGCTCCGACGCGGCCGCGCTCGCCCTGCGCGCCGACCGCGACGGCGACGGGTTCCGCCTGACCGGCACGAAGACCTGGATCTCGAACGCGCCCGAGGCCGACGTCTACACCGTCTTCGCGCGGACGACCCAGGATGCCGGCGCGCGCGGCGTGACGGCGTTCGCGGTCCCGCGGGAAAGCGAAGGCCTCTCGGGCGAGGCACTCCAGCTCCTCTCCCCGCATCCGATCGGACGGCTCGAGCTCGACGGGGTCCTCGTCGGTGAGGATCAGGTGCTCGGAGAGGTGGACGAGGGCTTCCGCGTCGCCATGGAGACGCTCGACCTCTTCCGTCCCAGCGTCGGCGCCTTCGCGGTCGGCATGGCGCAGGCCGCACTGGACGCTGCGGTGTCGTACACGGCCCGCCGTGAGGCGTTCGGCCGGCCTCTGTCGGCCTTCCAGGCCGTCGGGCACCAGCTCGCCGACGTCGCGACCCGCGTGCAGGCGGCACGCCTCCTCGTGCACGACGCCGCCGCCGCGTACGACGCGGGCGTACGGCCCGTTCGGCAGGCGTCGGCGATGGCCAAGCTGTTCGCGACCGAGACCGCTCAGCAGGCGGTGGACGTTGCGATCCAGGTGCACGGTGCGCGGGCGCTCGAGCAAGGTCACCTGCTGGAGCACCTCTACCGCGAGGTGCGCGCTCCTCGCATCTACGAGGGCGCGTCGGAGGTGCAGCGCGAGATCATTGCCCGCGAGCTCTTCAAGGAGACGGTTTGACGGACCAGTCCAAGTCACTGACATACACGTCCTACCTCGCGCTCGACGAGATCCTCGGCGCGCAGCGCCCGCGCTCGGACGAGCACGACGAGATGCTCTTCATCGTCGTCCACCAGGTGTACGAGCTGTGGTTCAAGGAGCTGCTGCACGAGCTCCAGCATCTCCAGCGCCTCCTGGAGGAGGGCCACGGCCCGCAGGCGATGGGCACCTTCAAGCGCATCCTCACGATCCTGAAGCTCGTCGTCGCGCAGCTCGACGTGATCGAGACGCTCCAGCCCACGCAGTTTCTGAGCTTCCGCGACCGGCTCGAGTCCGCGAGCGGCTTTCAGTCGGCGCAGTTCCGGGAGCTCGAAGCGGTCCTCGGCCGGCGCGACCGCTCCGTGCTCCGCGCCTACGAGGAGGGGGGCGACGACTACCGTCACATCGAGGCCGCGCTTGGGCGGCGCTCCCTCTACGACTCGTTCCTCGCCTACCTCTCGCTGCAGGGCTGCGCTGTTCCGACCGATCGTCTCGAGCGCGACGTGACGCAGCCCGTCGAGGAGTCGGCCGGCGTCCACGCGGCGATTCTGGCCGCGTACCGAGCCGACGGCGAGGCCGCGATGGTCTGCGAGCGGATGGTGGACCTGGACGAGGGCTTCCAGGAGTGGCGCTACCGGCACGTCAAGATGGTCGAGAGGACGATCGGCGACAAGGTGGGCACGGGCGGCTCGCCCGGCGTCGGGTACCTGCGCACGACCCTCCACCAGCCGGCCTTTCCCGACCTCTGGTCGGTTCGCAGCGAGCTGTGATCGAGCTCGACGACCTGCGGCGGACGCCGAACGCGCTGGCCGCCGACTACTCGTCGTTCGGAGTCGCCGACCGCCTGCTCCTCACCGGCCATTCGCACCAGGCCTGGCCCGACGTGGCGCGGGAGGGGCAGCTCGAGGCGTTCGAGGACGCGGCGCGCCACGTCGACGAGAAGTGGGACCGTGCCTTCGCGAAGGCCGAGAGCGTGCGGGACGGGTTCAGGCGGCTCCTCGGCGAGGCGACCGCCGAGATCGCGCTCGCTCAGAACACGCACGAGCTCGTGACGCGCTTCCTCTCGGCGCTCGATCTTCGCCGCCGCCCTCGGCTGATCACGTCCGACGGCGAGTTCCACACGCTCCGCCGGCAGCTGGCACGGCTCGACGAGGCAGGGCTCGAGGTCGTCCGCCTCGACGCTCGGCCGGTGGAGACGCTGGCCGAGCGGATGGCCGCCGCTCTCGACGAGCGCACGAGCGCGGTCCTCGTCTCGGCGGTCCTCTTCGAGACCGCCCACATCGTGCCCCGCCTCGACGAGCTTGCCCGGGCCTGCGCGGCCTCCGGCGCCGAGCTGCTCGTCGACGCCTACCACGCCCTGGGGGCACTCCCGTTCGACGTCGCCGGGCAGGGGCTGGAGTCGGCCTGGATCGTCGGCGGCGGCTACAAGTACCTCCAGCTCGGCGAGGGCAACTGCTTCCTCCGCCTGCCGCCGCAGGCGGAGGCGATGCGGCCCGTGCTCACCGGCTGGTTCGCGGAGTTCGACCAGCTCGCGGCGGAACGAGACGACACGACGGTGGGCTACGCATCCGGAGGAGGGCGCTTCGCGGGCTCGACGTACGACCCGACGAGCCACTACCGCGCGGCCCGGGTGTTCGCCTTCTTCGACGAGCGCGGGTTGTCGCCCGAGCTCCTGCGCGCTTCGTACCTCCACCAGACCGCGCTGCTGGCGGAGCGCTTCGACGGGCTCCGCGCTCCCGAGCAGCTGCTGACACGAGACCGCTCGGCGCCGCTGGACGACTTCGGCGGCTTCCTCGCGGTCGAGAGCCCCCAGGCCGCAGCAATCGCCCGGCGCCTGGCCGACGACGGAGTCTCTGTCGACGCCCGCGGGCGCTACTTCCGCCTCGGCCCGGCGCCCTACGTCTCGGACGCCCAGCTCGAAGCGGCGATGGACCGGCTCGAGGGCGCCGTCCATGCGATCGGGCTCCGATAGGAGTATTCTCGCCGCGTCATGACCGAGACGAAGATCACCCTGCCCGAGAGCGCGATCCCCGAGCGCTGGTACAACATCGCGGCCGACATGCCGAACCCGCCGCAGCCGGTGCTCCACCCCGGCACCGGCGAGCCCGTCGGCCCCGACGACCTCGCCCCGCTCTTCCCCATGGACCTCATCCTCCAGGAGGTCTCCCAGGACGCGGAGATTCCGATCCCCGACGCCGTCCGGGACGTCTACCGCCTCTGGCGGCCGACGCCGCTCTACCGCGCGCACCGGCTCGAGGCGGCGCTCGGCACGCGCTCCCGCATCTTCTACAAGTACGAGGGGGTCAGCCCCGCAGGCAGCCACAAGCCGAACACGGCGGTCGCCCAGGCGTACTACGTGAAGGAGTCCGGCCGCACGCGGATCGCCACGGAGACGGGCGCAGGCCAGTGGGGGAGCGCCGTCGCGCTCGCCGCGCAGCTCTTCGGGCTGGAGTGCAAGGTCTACATGGTCAAGGTCTCGTACGAGCAGAAGCCCTACCGGCGCTCGATGATGGAGGCCTGGGGGGCGAGCGTCGTCGCCAGCCCTTCGGAGGACACCAACTCGGGGCGGGCGATCCTCGAGGCCGACCCCGACTCGCCGGGCAGCCTCGGCATCGCCATCTCCGAGGGCGTCGAGGACGCGGCGCAGCGGGAGGACACCGCCTACTCGCTCGGCAGCGTGCTCAACCACGTGCTCATGCACCAGACGGTGATCGGGCAGGAGGCGCTCGCCCAGATGGAGCTGGCAGGCGCGTTTCCCGACCTCGTCGCCGGCTGCGTCGGCGGCGGCTCCAACTTCGCAGGGCTCGCCTTCCCCTTCCTGCGCGAGAAGATCGGCGGCCGCGACATCGACGTGCTCGCGTGCGAGCCGGCCGCGTGCCCGACGCTGACGCGGGGCCCGTTTGCCTACGACTTCGGCGACACGAGCCAGCTCACGCCGCTCGTCCCCATGCACACGCTCGGCCACGACTTCGTCCCGCCGGGGATCCATGCCGGCGGCCTCCGCTACCACGGCGTGGCGCCGCTCATCTCGCAGCTCGTCCTCGACGACCTCGTCCGCGCGGAGGCCTACGGCCAGACCGACGTCTTCGCCTCCGCCGTCCGCTTCGCGCGGACCGAGGGGATCATCCCGGCGCCGGAGTCCGCGCACGCCATCCACGGGGTCGTCCAGGCGGCGGCCGCAGCCGACGAGGAGGGCCGCGAGCGCACGATTCTCTTCAACCTCTCGGGCCACGGCCACTTCGACCTCGGCGCCTACGACGCCTACCTGCACGGCTCGCTGGAGGACTTCGAGCTCCCGGAGGAGGAGATCGCCAGGGCGCTCGCGGCGATCGAGCCGCTGCCAAAGCCTGCGGGCGTCGCTTAGAACTAGCCCGCGAAGAGCTGCGGCCGCAGGCGCCGAAGCAGCGCCGCCGCCTGCTCCTCTCCGATGTCGAGCGCCCGCCGGGAGCCCGCGCCCTGGCCGAGGTGGACCGTGAGCGTCGCAAGGCCCGCGCGTCGCTGGCCCGGCGAGGTGCGGAGCTCGAAGCCGACCGCGGCGTCAGGGTCGAGCTCGGACCAGCGCCGGCGGATGCTGCCCTCGCGCAGGGCCAGGCGGCGGCCGTCGAACGCGTGCCCGAGCTGCCGGTAGCGGTCGAGCGCGAGGGGAACCCCCAGGACCAGGGCGGCGGCGGCGACCGCGGCCGCCCAGACGACGCCGAGAGCGGCGAGGATCGCCAGGAGGACGAGCGGGAGCGTCACCGCGCGGACGAGGCGCCGCGAGCGCGCGGCGGGCGGATGCGCGGTGAGCGGAGCGTCGATCCCGGGCGCGTGCGGATCCACGGCCCGGAGGAACGCGGAGATCTCCTCGTTGCCGAGAATCGGGGCGAGCGTCGTGCCCCCCTCGCGACCGCCGATGCCGGCCGCGATCGCCGTCACCGAGGCGAGGCCGAACGGCCGCCGCAGCGGCGTGTCCCGGACGTCGGCGCCGCGAATCCGCTCCCGGTCGAGATGGACGACCCTCCGGGTCAGGAGGCCCCGATCCGTCGTCAGCCGCTCGCCCTCGTCGCGCAGCGTGAAGCTCCAGTCCACGAGCAGCGAGCCCGTAGCCGCCGAGGCCAGGACGAGCGCGACCGCCGCCACGCCGACCAGCGCGAGGCCGACCGCATCGGTGGGGAACCGGTCGGCGGCCGCCTCGGCCGCGCGCTCGACGAAGCCCCCGGGGAGGTCGTCGGCCAGATTCAGGGCGACGCCGACGATCGCCGCGGGAGCGAACAGGTAGCTCCAGCTCGTGACCCCTGCGATCGCGAGTCGTCCGGGCGTCGCGCGGTAGAGCGGCAGCTCCTCGACGGCTGCGACCCTCGGGCCGGCCGCGAGGAGCGCCTCGCGCAGCTCGTCGGCCTGCGCCCGTGAGACCGCGGGCAGCGAGAGCTCGGCGCTCTGCTCGCCTCCCGCAGCGGCCTCCACGTCGACCCGGACGAGCCCGAGCAGCCGGTGCAGGAACGGCTCCGTGACGTGAATCCCGCGCACCCGCTCGACGGGAATCGTCCGCACGGACCGGCTCAGGACCCCGGAGTGAAGCTCGAGGCGCCCGCCGCCGACGCGGTAGCGGAAGCGCCACCAGGAGAGGAACCCGAGCGGCAGCCCGACGAGGAGCGCCAGGAGCACGGCCGGCAGGACAACGCGCGTTCCCGCGGAGAGGAAGAGCGCGAGCGCCGGAAGGAGGCTGGCGCCCACGAAGCGGCGGGCGACGACCACGACCGCGAGCAGGTGCAGGCGCCCTTCGAGCTCGGCCGGCTGCGACACGTTCAGGTTCCCTCCTCGAGGCCGGCGCGGCGCGCCAGCTCCTCGACGAGCCGATCCGCGACCTCGGGCGTCAACCCCGGCACGGAGGTTCCGCCGGCGGAGGACGCCGTTCGCACGAGCACGGCGACCAGCCCCAGCGCGCGCATGAGCGGGCCCGACGTGGTGTCGACCGTCTGCACGCGCGCGTGCGGGACGACCTGGTACCGGCGCCAGAGCCAGCCGCGCGCGACGTAGAGCCCCAGGTCGGTGACCTCGTAGCGGAAGTGGCGGTAGTCGAGGCGCGCGTTGACGAACGAGAGCACGACGAGCGCGACGACGAGGAGCCCGCCGAGCCCGCCGACGAGCCAGGCGACCGTTCCGGCGTCGAGCATCGCAGCCGCGACGGCCCCGCCGATCACCAGGACGGCGAGGACGCCGGTCACCAGCAGGTTCTCGACCAGCCAGAGCGTCCGCACCCGTGGGTCGAGCGCGGTGGCCGGCTCGCGCAGGATCACCCGGTCACGATGCCAGACGGCGGGCGCCGGTCGGCGCAGTCGAGGTCACGAGGGTCGAATCGACCCTGTGCGCGCGATGATCGTCAGTCGGCGCGTCCGTGGAAGAACTCGTCCGCCCGCGGGTTGAACAGCAGCCACAGCACGAAGAGGCTGACGATGATCTGCCAGATCCCCTGCCACAGATAGGCACCGTTCCAGGCGAACAGCATGTAGACGCCGCCGGCGAGGGCGAAGATCTGGAGGATCGAAACGACGATCCGTGCCCAGCCTCCGCTGTGCCAGAGGCCGTAGCCGACGAGCAGCGCCAGCGCACCCCAGACGATCGACGTCACCCCGTAGGTGCTGATCGTGCCGCTGCTCTGGTCGATGTGCTGGAGCAGGGCACTGTTGTTCCGCTCGACGACGAGCCCGATTCCCGCGGCGATCGCGATGATTCCCTGGATGAAGGCGACGATCGCGACGACGGAGACGCTGATCGGCCTTCCAACCGCTGCATGGTCATGCGACAACTCCTCCCTTCACTCGTGAATGCCGCTCGTATTCAGCGCGAGCCCACGGACTCATTCGACGACATCACGTCCTCCCCGACTGTCCCCAACATGGTTCCATAGGATCCCGCGGTCGGCTCGTCCTCGCGATCGCGCCGCGCCAGGCCGTCGGAGACGCTCCCTGTCCTCGGATGCGCCCGAGGTCGCCGCGGCGGATGGGCCGGGGTGGATTCGAACCACCGACCTTGGGATTAAAAGTCCCCTGCTCTGCCAACTGAGCTACCGGCCCGCGCAGCGAGTGTAGCCGCGTGCGGCGGCTATTCTTCACCCGCCTGGCCCCCATCGACTAGCGGTCCAGGTCACGGCCCTTTCAAGGCCGTAGCGCGGGTTCGAATCCCGCTGGGGGCACTGGGCGGTTAGCTCAGCTGGGAGAGCGCCTGCCTTACACGCAGGAGGTCACAGGTTCGAGCCCTGTACCGCCCACTAAGGAAGCCCCTGGAAACGGGGGCTTCCTGTTGGCCGGGTAGTAGACGCGAGTGGCCTGCTGCAAGCGGATCTGCAAGCATCGACCAAGAAGGAGGTAGATCCATGCCCGAACCCATCATCGGAAGCCATACGCACAACGTCGGCGCTGGTTTCTCGGCACTCGGCGAACGCCTCGTACTTTTCAGGATCGGCGCTGCCGGCGATGAGAACCCGCCGGTCTACGGATTCCAGCCCGACCAAGCACGCGAAGTCGCCGAGCGCCTCCTGCACATGGCTGATGAGGCCGAGGCGCTCGACACCAGCCAGAACTGAAACGTCTATTTAGGCGAACGGGTCGTCGTGCATGAGGAACGCGAGCGCCATGATCACGGACGCGAACGCGAAGACCAGGAGTGCCGCGATCCAGTTCGTCTCCTGCCACAGGAAGATCGCGGCACCGCCTCCGAGGAGCAGCCAGGCGGCGATGAGAGCGAGCGCATCCCCAAAGCGCCAGACGTATTTCATGCCCCTAGTGTAGATCGGGGGACCCGTCCACCACGGCCATCTAGGCAGATAGCCGGGAGGGTCGTAGCCTGACCTTGCCGGGGCGTGGGCAGGGTAGTGCTAGGGAGTCCTTGCGGCCCGCGCCCCGGCTGCTCTTCAGGGGGTCTTGCTCGGCGGCTTTACTTGGGTCCCGCCCAGGCGTATAAGCCGAGACGGGCGAGGAATGGTGGTATCCATGCAAGCCTTGGTCTGGCTGACGGTTTGGTGCAGGAACCCGCCTCCCGCTCGCTAGCCTCGAAACCAGGCCAGCGATGAAGCTGTCATAGCCGAGGAGATCCATGGAGGCGTCACTCAACGCATCGTCATCGGTGTCCGTAGCCGGCGGGAACGGGACCGAGCTCCACTCGTCATAGGCACGCCGAACCTCTCGGACTTGAGGAAGCTCCACTTCGGCGAGTTCTATCGGAGCTCCGTGAAGCGTTGCTCGGCGGCGAGTACCTCCGCGTAGTTCGCCTGCGCCGTCGTGAGCGACTCAAGGTTCTGCGCAAGCACGCCGATGGCATCGACACAGCCGCCTGCCCCGAGTAGGGCACTCGATGATCCACGTCTACCGAGACGCCAAGGCCCGCGAGGTGCGATTCTGGGACTTCTTTGTTCCCTTCCTCCTCGTCGTCGGTGTCCTTGTCCTGAACCTGTGGCCGTTCGATCTCTGGGAAGAGCGGTTCGCGTGGGACATGGCGGCAGTAGTCGCATTTGCAGCTGGGCTGGCGCTCCTTCTTGGCTACTCCGCCTTCAGGCGCGAGCGGTACCAAGGCTGCCGCGAGATCCGCCTTGACGATGACGGAACCTGCGAGTTGGAGACGACGGACGGCCGAGTGATCCGCCTCCACGTGAACGAAATCCGGTCTGTGAAGTATTCGCAGGATTCCGACAGCGACAGCGAGTCCTACAGCATCCGCTACCAGGGCGGAAAACTCGATGTTGCTGACCGGATGACCGACTTCTCTGACTTCTTGACCCGCCTCAAAGCGCTGAACCCCGCCGTCGATCTAACCACGTTCCCTCCCCGCTCATGGCCAGGTCTGGTCGGGCCGACCGAAGAGCCCGGACACCTGAGACGCTTCGTGCAAAGCGCGCTTTTCCCCGCGATCGTGATCGTCCTGCTCGTCTACACGGCGGGCCATACGCTTCTGGACAAGTAGCGAACCTGGCGCGTCTGGACGGAGAGCCGTCAGCGCGGAAAGCGTCACCTTTCTTCTCGACGGACAGAGCCGATCAGGGCTGGCGCACGTCGCTGCAAGCGTCCGACTCCTTTTCCGACCTTGTGGCCGCTTCTACGTGCCTACAAAGTCGCGCAAGCGGCGCGCAGGTGTATCTAGCGAACCCGCCTCAAGCGCAACGGTGCCCTCAGCCTTCCACTCGCCGTAGGGCTCACTGAGGACGACCAGCAGCCCGATGCGGCCCAGGCCATCGTGAGTGGCGCTCAGCTCGATCTTCCCTTCGAGGCTCCGCCATCGCTTCGCGCCACTCCAACCTCGCCACTCGATCGCCATGTCTTCAAAGAGGCGGGGCAATCCTTCGCCCAGGAAAGCGTAGACACGTAGCTCCGCCCGCAATGTACTCACGCTTAGCTCAGCAGTGAAGTAATCCAGCGCCCCACCCCGAGGCGTGGCGAACTCGGGAGAGTGGAGCCCGAGGAAGCCGCTGCCCTTACTAGACTCAATGAGTACCTCGTCAAGCGGCATCCACCTCACCGTAACTCTCCGCTGGCCTTCCGCAAGCGCCCGGATCAAGCGGCCCACAAGCCGGCGACAGCGGTGCTCCGCGTCCACGCTTTGGCGGGGGGAAACGCCCTGACTCGAGTTGGGCCGGGCCGCGGTGCACCCTGTGGGGTCCGCTAAACCCCGGCCTTGCGGCAGCCGGTGCCTAATCCGTGCCCAAACGCTCGAAACAAGGGGCCGCTAAAGCCCGGCGTGGCAAGTGGCCAGAAACGTGGAGGGCAAGGCGTCATGCCACTTCTCGCCACTTGGGTCCCGTGGGGGCCTGATCGCTGGACAAGTCGGGGGAACTAAGGTCCCGGTTCAAATCCGGGCGTTCCAGGACGCTGAAATGCATTCTCGGAAGTAGTTTCCAGGAGGGGAGGAGTGTTTGCTACGTGCGTGTCTCTGTCGGCGATGTCGGCTTGTACTTTGAGGTCTTCGGTCAAGAGTGGACGCTCGCGGGTAACACCATGCAGCGCCGCCCGACGTTGATCGGTCTCCACGGTGGGCCCGGCTTGGACGGCACGAGGCTGCGCTACCAGCTTGCCCAGCTTGCAGAGGTCGCACAGGTAGTCGTGCCTGACCAGCGCGGCCACGGGCGGAGTGATCGCGGCACGCCGGAGACTTGGAACCTCGCTACCTGGGCTGCCGATGTCAAGAATCTCTCCGACGCGCTGAGCATTGAGCACCCGGTCGTGCTCGGCAATTCCTTCGGCGGCTTCGTCGCCCAGCAGTACGCTGCCACCTACCCCGAGCATCCGGCGGGTCTGATCTTGGTCAGCACCTGCTCGCGCTGGGCCAGTCTGGAGGAGACGGTCGCCCGCTTCCGGGAAGCAGGCGGCGAGGAAGCCGCCGAAGTCGTACGCCGTGCTATGGAATCGCCGAGCGAGCAGACTGCCGCCGAGTGGAAACGCGTGTTGGGCCCCCTTGCGTCCTTGAACCCGGATCCAGACCCTTCGATCGCTCGGCTAGACGCGAAGCGAATCGAGACGCTGGACGTCAATGCCCACTTCGCCCACGAGGGCAGGGTGATGGATCTCCGTGACCGCCTCGGCGCGGTGCGTTGTCCGACCCTCGTCATCCTCGGCGAGGCCGATCTCACCGTTCCTGCCCACCTCGGGCGGGAGATCGTCAAGGCTATTCCCGACGGCCTCGCTCGTCTTGAGTTGGTTCCCGAGGCCGCACACGAGGTAATGATTGACCAGCCGGCGGAGACCAACCGCCTCATCCGCGAGTTCCTGGCCAATCTTGCCTAGAACGGCCAGGTCAGGGTAGTCCTAGGGTCACCTTTCGGTCCCGCGCCTCGCCACCATTAGCGAAGAAGGCGAGTGCTCCGGTTCGAGGCGCTAGCGGCGACAGGTGTCGTGAAGCTGCTCGTCGACGGTGTGCTTCTGCTCTTCGATCTCTTTCTTCTGCTGCTTGAGGGCGTCGCGCATGGGCTTGTCCTTCGTCTCCTTCTTGCGCTCGTCGATCTCCTTCCTTTGGGCCTCGAGGTCTTGCTTGCGCTGTTCGAGCTCGGCGCAGGAGGGCGAGGCTTCGGTTGCTTCGGGCGAGGCTTCGGTGTCCTTGCGGCCCGCGCCCAGGCCGGTCCTACTCCAAGTCCCAGCTGCCTCCGGCCAGGTCCACGACGATCTGATCCGCTTCGCTCTGCCGTCGACCCCAATGCCAGCGATACCACAGCTGCCAGGCCAGCCATTCCCACAACACGGAGAGGCCGAGCGCGAGCCGACTCGCCGAAAGCGATTCCCTCTCCTCCTCGCGTGCCAGAAGCACGAGGCGGGAACAGTCCAGGTGGGCGGGGTTCCCGAGACGCGCCGCTCGCTCCTGGAATGGCCCTGCGACCGCCTTGATGTCCTCGTCAGTGAAGTCCTTTAGGGGCTTCGGGCCGACACCGGGCACGTACCAGACCTTTGGGGTCGGTTTCCTGAAACACCAAAGGAACGACACCCGCCGATCATCGCACGAGCAAACCCGGCCTGCCTACCCGGCTCCTCTAACTCGCGACGTGGCTCCCGGCAGGGCTTGCCGTCAGGGCGATACCCAGCGCGAGGAGGGCGACTGCCTTCCACCTTCGTTCTCTCCCCATCTCTCGCTCCTTTCAGAGGTCTCAAGGAGCGTCCCACCGCCCGCCTGGTCGGTCAATAGCCGCCTCTCAACCCTGCCGAGCGCCCCACCGGTTGAGGGCCTCACTCGCCTGGGCAAGGTCACGCCGGTGGACGAGGTCGGCAAGGGCATGATGCGGCCGGTGCCGACCGCTCGCCAAGTCCTCGCAGTCCGCGCCCAGTCCGTAACCTGCTCCGATCGCGGGACGCGAGATGCACGACAGGGCACTGAAACCCGCGTGCCTCCACGATCGGCCGCGACGCGCCCTCTCCCTGAGAACCCCTTGGAGGTTCGAGTCCTCTCGCCCGCACCGCGGCCGACGCGAACTCATGTGTTGTTCCTATGATCGACGCGTGGAGCGGGAAGGGACGCTCAAGGCGCCGGACGGCCGACGGCTCGCGTACGTCGAGCGTGGCGACCCCGACGGGAGGCCGGTCGTCCTCCACCACGGAACACCCGGGAGCCGTCTTGGCAATCACCCCGACCCGACGGTGTACGCGGGCATCCGCTTCATCGCGTACGACCGTCCGGGATACGGTCTCTCCGATCCGCGCCCAGGCCGGGTCGTCGCCGACGCGGCGGCCGACGTGGGCGCGCTCGCCGACCACCTGGGCCTCGACCGCTTCGCGGTCTTCGGCATCTCCGGCGGCGGCCCACATGCCCTCGCGTGCGCGGCGCTTCTCCCGGGCCGGGTCGGCCGCGTGGGGGTGATGGTCGGGGCAGCGCCGTCGGACGACCCGGCGCTCGACTTCATGGCCGGCATGGCCGACGTCAACATCACTGAGTTCAGCGCCGCCAGGGAGGGAGAGGAAGCACTGGCGGCGATCCTCGCGCCCTGGGTCGAGCAGAGCGCCCGCGACCCGGACGGCGTCCTCGACGCCCTCGCCGCCGAGCTGCCCAAGTACGACGGGGAGGTCCTCTCGCGCCCGGAGGTCCGGGCCGAGCTCAGGAAGTCGATCGTCGAATCCGTGCGCCAGGGAGCCCGCGGCTGGATCGACGACGACCTTGCGTTCGCGGCGCCCTGGGGCTTCTCCCTCAACGACGTTCACGCGAAGGTGCGGCTGTGGCAGGGTGAGCTCGACGTCCTCGTGCCCCGAGCCCACGGCGACTATTTGGCGGAGCGCCTGCCCGACGCGACCTTCGAGCTCGTCCCCGGCGCGGGCCACATGCTCCTCGACCACTGGCGGGAGACGCTCGCCTGGCTCGCCCGGTAAGCGCCAATCGAAGCCGGAACGCCTACACTCCCGCCGGTGCGGACCGTCCTCACCCCGCTCGGGTTCCTCCTTGCCGGGCTCGCGATCGGCTACGTCCTCGCCCGCTCTCTGAACCGCCCCACCTGGCGCAATGCGCGGAACGAGAGCTACCCGCCAAGCTCTGAAGCCGAGAGACAATGGCGGCTGCGCCTCTCCGGGCTCGAAGGCACGTCACGAACGGCCCTCTAGGCAGTCAGGCTGCCGCAGCATAGCCTGACCTCGCCGGGGCGCGGGTAGGGTAGTCCTAGGGTCACCTTGCGGCCCGCGCCTTGGCCTCCCGCAGCGGAAAGACGTGGCCGCTGATGGGCGGGTAGTGCTCGTAGGTCTCGGCGATCGGGACGGCGGCCTCGGTTGGAATGTCGAGCCGGGCCACCGCGGCCGCCGTGATCAGTGCGTACGCGCCGTGACCGACCAGTTCGGCCGCGCCGTTCTTGAGCAGACGGTGCGCCATGACCACCTCGGGACCGACGAGCTTGCGCCTGCCCGCGATGTCCTGGATCACGTACGAGCCGGCGTGGAGAATGAACTTGAGGTCGAGAACGTCGATCCGCACGCAGGCATCGCACGAACACGTCCAGATGTCGCGAGCCGTGCCTACGCGACTACGGAAATCGGCGTAGCACTCGGTCAGGCAATCGAGCATGGCCGCTCCGCTCGGTACTGGGTCCGGGTGGGTTGCATATGCGAAGACCGCGTCCCCTTCGAGCTCCGACAGTGTGAACGGCGGTACCACGCGCCTGCAGATCCCGTCGAGCAGGTTCGACATCATTGCGTAGGCATCCGGGACGGCACCATCGGCGAAGGCGTCGTCCTGGTGGGCGAGGGCGACGGTCTGCATGAACGCCGTGTAGCCGGTGATGTCGGCGAGGAGGAGAAGGCCGCTCGCGGCACTGGGCGCTTCTTGACTGGTCACGATCAAGCCCTCCTCGGCGTTGCCAAAGGCTGCGCGAGTCACCGGACTCGGGAGTGTCGCAAATTCCCGGCGCAGACTGCTCGCCTCCCCGCGTCTTCCGCCCGAGACAACCCTCCTCGGAACCTAGGACGCCCAGCGAAAGCACTTCGCTCGTCCGCTCGAGCCCGCGCCCATGGATGAGTTCGGCCAGCGCAGCCGCCGCGGGCTTCGGCCGCCGCCCCGCGAGGCCGGCCAGGCACGCGAGCACGGCGTGCGCCTCCTCGAACCCGACATCCGGGACCTCGGCGCAGTAGCGGGCGTGCCAGCGAAGCGCCGCCCGCTGGAACCGTCGCGGGTCGTCGACCAAGAGGAGGACGAGTTCCAGCGCGTCCGGGAGGCTGACGAAGTCGAGCTCGGTTGCCGTCGCCAGAGCCACCGTCGCGTTCCGCGAGTCGAGGGCGCGGCGGAAGCGGGCGTAGGCGGAGCCCTGGGGGGTCACCGGACAGATGTTCCCATGTTCTAAGCCTGCGCGGCAGCCCGATCCTGACTCGAACCTGTGGACGTCCCCGAGGATGCCGGCGAGCGTGTCCGAGTTCACGATCTCGATACGTTGGAGGATCTTCTGGAGCTCGACGCCGACGTTCTCCGTCGGCTCTTGAGCGAAGCCGACGCCCGGACTCGAACCGAGGACCCTTCATTACGAGGGATGATCGGGGGTCGTCCCGAGACGTATCTGATCGCGCTAGGCCGCCTGGTTCCGAGGAGTCACGATCTCCTAGGTGGCGGCCGAAGCCCTCGGCTGGCAGAGGCGTAGACCCCGCGTAGACCCTGCGAGTCCTGGTGAGCGCAGCGACTCACCATGGCGCTTAGGTCGATCCACTGCCAGCGGATTCGAAGTCCGTCAGATATCGAGAGGTACTAGGAGAGGCCCGGCAGGTTCGGAGTGAAGTGGAGCGCCACGGAAGGCTCGTTGCCGACGATCTCGTCGGTCGGCCAGGTGGCGGTGGCAGCGTAGCTGGCGCCGTCAAGCACGAGCTCGACCCTGTAGGTGAAGGGGCCCTCGCCGAGGGCCGCGGCGGCGAGGCCTTTCTCGTCCGGACCGTCCCAATACACGGTGCCCTCAGGTAGGCATCGGTCGTCAGACCGCTCTGCGGAGAAGGTGACCGCGTCCCCGTCGGCGGCCTGAACCGTGACCCGCGCCGAGGCTTGCCTCGGGGTGTCGGCCAAGTTGGTGACTTCCAACTCGACCCCGTGGCTATCTGGCCGCCCGTCGCCGCGGGCGAGCACGGCGAGCTGCGCTTGCGGTATGGGCCGCGGCCCGTCGATGGGCGTGGTCCAGCGGAAGGTGGTGACAAGGTCGCCGTCGCCTCGGCCGAAGAGGGTGACATCGTAAGTGCCCGCATATCCGGCCGGTCGGAGTACGAACCGTCCGTCGGCGGCGGCCTCGAGCGGCACCTCCTGCACCCGCCCGCACTCGTTCGCGGCCGGACGGAAGTACGCGGTGAAGGACCATTCCGGCAGTGGGAACTCGATGACGACTTCCTCGGGATCGTCCAGATCCGCGGGTTCGGCGGGCGGGCCCCCGTCGACGCAGAGGTCGCGATAACAGTACGACCATGCTTGGAGAGCGACCGACTCGTCGAAGGACCGCACGGTGACCGGGGGCGGTGCGTCCGAATCGGGCGGTGCGGTGGGCTCGATCGAAGGTGCCGCCGTTGTGGTCGTCTCTGGACGCGCTCCGACCCGATCGTCCGGGGTGTCCTCGCCACAAGCGGCGAGCACCAGCAGACCAGCGAGAGCCCCCGCGGCCCACGTCGCACGCACCATTCCGGAGCTCATGACCATTCGACCCCCGCCTGGCTATGTTGTTCCCGTCGCCGCGCGAGCTTCGGGTACTTCCTGTTCATGTAAGAACCCTTCCGACAAGACGAAATGGCGCAGCCAAAGTATGTACGTGACGGCCCCGCGGATCGTCACCTAGTTCGCTCGAGTTCGAGAAGACTGGAAGCGAACCCGAACTGATCGGTGCCGGCGGGACGGGGGTCGTCGGGATCGGGTTCCTGAGCGTGCTGATCGGCGCCGTCCCGGAGCGATTCCTGTCGGCCGAGCTTCGCTATGCCCGCGACCGCTACCCCGATCGCGTCTCAGGCGGCGCAGGGCGTGACAGGGCTCGCATCGACCGCAGCCTCGGCCGTCTGCGCTCAATCGAGCGCTTTCTCTGAGGGCGGTTCTGTTCCGGAAAGAGAGGCGCTCTTGCGGAGTGCTAATCAGGTGCGGCTGACCCGCGCCGGGAGTGCCTGGAGGTGTTAGTCAGGGAGGGAGGCGCTGCGAGCACCGCGAGCGGGACGGCCTCACCCGGCCGCACGATCCGTGATGCTCATATTGACGACCGGCGACTGCGGCGCCGAATGCCTCCGCCGTGGGTACGAGCCGGTGAGCCTTGGCGGGCTTGAGAACGCGCGCGCGCTCGAGAACTTCGTTCCGGGCGTGTTCGCGAAGATCGGCCAGGTGTTCCTGAAGAGGGGCCAGTTTCTCGACCGCCCTGGTCCCCTTCCCCTGAAGGTCAGCGAGCTCGGGCTCAATGACGTGGATTGGCGTTGCTTCATGGGTCGTCTACCTGACCGTGCTCGGGGCTTGGGCCTACCTGGCGTCCGTTGGCTTCACGAGCTGAAAGGGCCCAATAGAGGTGTCTGCAGCGGCGAGCGCGCTGCCGAGCTCATCCGACTGCAACCGGAGCAAGCGTTACATCAACGAGCCGATCGAATCAGCGCCTCTCGAGGCGATCTTGCCCCGCCTGAAGATCGTCCTTCGGAAGGAGAGCTAGTCCCGCCCGGGGAGGACGAGACCGGACTCGTAAGCGAAGACGACCGCCTGGACGCGGTCGCGCAGCTTGAGCTTCATGAGGACGTGGGCGACATGCGTCTTCACCGTCGTCTCGCTGACGAAGAGCTCCGTGGCGATTTCGGCGTTGGCGAGGCCACGCGCGATCAGCTTCAGCACCTCGAGCTCGCGCGTCGGTCAGCTCAGCGAGCTCGGGCGGCGCCGTCCGCACGGAGTCGGGCGGCCGGCGGACGAATTCCTCGATCACGCGCCGGGTCACGGACGGCGCCAGTAGCGCGTCACCGCTTGCAACGGCGTGGATGCCGGCGACAAGTTGCTCGGGGGGAACGTCCTTGAGCAGGAACCCGCTCGCGCCGACCCTGAGCGCGTCGTAGACGTACTCGTCCATGTCGAAGGTGGTCAGCATCACGACCTTCGCGTCAGAACCGCCGTCACTGAGCAAGCGGCGAGTCGCCTCAATCCCGTCGACGTCGGGCATGCGGACGTCCATCAGCACGACGTCCGGCCGCAGGCGTCGCGCCTCCGCCACCGCCTCTCGCCCGTCCGCCGCCTCGCCCACCACCTCGATGTCCTGCTCGGCCTCCAGGATCATGCGGAAGCCGGCGCGGACGAGCGCCTGGTCGTCGGCGATCAGGACGCCCAGGCTCACGCGGGCGTCACCGGGAGCCTCGCCCGCAACCGGTAGCCGCCGTCCCGCAGCGGGCCCGCCTCGAGCGCGCCGCCGTAAACGGCGACCCGCTCGCGCATGCCGACAAGGCCGTGACCGCCACCGTCATCGCTGCCGGCGCCCCGGCCGTCGTCGCTCACAGTCACCTCGATGTCTCCTGCGCTGTAGCGAACGAGTACCTGCGCCCGCTCCGCTCGCGCATGCTTCAGCGCATTTGTGAGACCCTCTTGGACCAGCCGGTACGCGGTCAGGTCGACGCCGGCCGGGAGTGGTAGTGGCTCGCCCTCGATGCGCAGCTCGACCGGCAACCCGGCCTCGCGAGCCTGCTCGACGAGCTTATCCACGTGCTCAAGGCTCGGCTGGGGCGCTAGCGCCGGCGCCTCTTCGGGCCTCCTCAGTACGCCGACCATCCGGCGCATCTCCGCCAGCGCCTCTCGCCCAGTCTGCTCGACCATAAGGAGGGCCTCCCGCTCACGCTCTTGCTCGGGGCGGAGGAGCCTCCGCACCGCCGAGGCCTGCACGGTCATGACGCTGACGCTGTGGCCGACGACGTCGTGCAGCTCTCGCGCGATCCTCGCGCGCTCCTCCGTGACGGCAGCGCGTGCTCGTTCCTCGCGCTCCCTTTCGGCCCTCGCAGCTCGCTTCTTTGCCTCGTCCGCCTCCTCGAACTTCCGGCCGAGCGCGAACCCGATCGTCCAGACGACGCCGAAAATGACGCTGGTGGCGATGAAGCCGTCGAGGTTCACGATCGGGTCCCGGTACGTGGCAAACGCGGTCACACCGATCGCGAGCACGAGCCCCGCCGCCGCCTGCCTACGCTCCCGGAGCAACCCCAGGAGGAAGACCGCCGCGCATCCCGCCAGGAAGGGGACGAAGAGGTAGGCGACGAGCCTTTCGTCGACGAACGACGTCAGGACGACCGCGACGCCTACCGCCACCGGCGCCCCGAGCGGGAAGCGCCGTCGGAGGAAGAGCGGGCCAACGATCGCCAAGGTCGCGAGCACGTCGAACCAGAGCGGGCCCTGGGGGCCGTCCAACTGGTCCTGTCCGACCACGACACCGGCGAGGCCGAGGCCGACGGCGGCAAGGAGCAACACATCGAACCAGTAGCGGCGCGCGAATCGCCAGAGGCTGTTCACAACCCGAAGGTACTCCAGAACGGGTCACATCGCCTCATCCCCGAGACCGACCTCGAGCTCGTTCGTGAGGACGACGACGAACCGTCCCCACGCACGAGGCGAAATCGGCCTCCCGCCCGATGGCAAGCGCGTTCTCCGTCCGTACGCTCGATCGCATGCTGACGACAGGAGGACACATGAACATCGACGCAGGAACAAACGTCGTCGAGACGTCCGGTCTCACGAAGCGCTTCGGCGCCCGGGTTGCCGTGGACGCCGTCGACCTACACGTCCCGCGCGGCTCCGCCTTTGGCTATCTCGGACCGAACGGGGCCGGCAAGACGACGCTGATCCGGATGCTGCTCGGCTTGACCCACGCAAGTGCCGGGACGATGCGGCTGCTCGGGCGGCCGGTTCCGGCGGAGCGGTCGGCGGCTCTCGCACGCGTCGGCGCGATCGTCGAGGAGCCTCGCTTCCACGGTCACCTGACCGGGCGCGAGAACCTCACGGTAATCGCCGCGGCTCGCGGGCCGGAGGCACACGGACGCATCGACGGAGCGTTGGCGCGCGTCGGGCTCGCCCAGCGAGCAGACGAGCGCGTCAAGCGCTACTCGCTCGGGATGCGCCAGAGGTTGGGCGTCGCCCGCAGCCTGCTCGCCGACCCGGCGCTCCTGATCCTGGACGAGCCGACGAACGGGCTCGATCCGGCAGGAATCCACGAGTTCCGCGCCATGATCCGCGGCTTCGTCGCCGAGGGCCGGACGGTCCTCCTCTCCTCACATCTCCTCGACGAGGTGGAGAAGATCTGCGACGCGGTCGCGATCGTCGACCGCGGTCGCGTCGTCATGCAGGGCTCGATCGCCGAGCTGGCCGCCGGCGGCGAGCAAACGATTCTCATCGCCACGAGCGACGACGAACGGTCGAGCGGAATCCTCGCCGAACACCGTGCCGTCGCGTCCGCAGCACCCGGGGCCGACGGGATCCGCGTGCGTTTTCGGACCGATGTGGAAGCCGAGGCCGCCGCGGACGACATCGGTCGTCGCCTCGTCCTCGCCGGTCTCGCCATCCGCCGCTTCGAGCCAGCCCGCGCGTCGCTCGAGCAGCGGTTCCTGGAGATCACGTCCCGATTGGAGGAAGCAGCATGAGCACCACAACTGCCACCACAGAGCTTCCGCGGAGACTCACCCGCGGCCCGCGGCGACCGAGGCTCGTGGGCGCCGAGTTCCTGAAGCTGCGCAAGCGCCGCGGGCTCGTCCTTTCGGCTCTCGCTCTCACGGTCGTCCCGATGATCATCGCCTACACCGTCCTCCTGATCCTGCACGCGGTCGACGCCGCCAAGCACGGCCCTGCCGGTGGGCTCGAAAACTTCTCGGGCTCGATGGACCTGCTCTCGCAGCTAAGTGTCGTCGCAGCGATCCTCGTCGGCTCGACGCTCGGCGCGGGCGATCTCGGCTCAGGCGTCTTTCGGGAGCTGGTCGTTACGGGTCGCTCGCGGCTCGCCCTCTTCACCGCCCGAGTGCCCGCCGGACTCGGACTGGTTTTCTCGTTCGTGGGGGCCGCCTTCGCCGTCACCGCAACGGCCTCGACCGTCTTCGCGGGGTCGTCCGAGGTGCCGGGCGCAGGCA
This sequence comes from uncultured Actinomycetes bacterium, assembly GCA_963775625.1. Classification (GTDB taxonomy): domain Bacteria; phylum Actinomycetota; class Thermoleophilia; order Gaiellales; family Gaiellaceae; genus JAIBJN01. Next base: position 73,124 of record CAVZJM010000002.1, read on the forward strand.
TGCTCGTCTCCTCGGCCGCCTGGCTCGGGCTCGTAACCGGCCTGGCTCTCGTGCTCGCGCTTGGGGTCTCCTCGGCCCTCGGCTCGCGCGGAACCACGATCGGGATCCTGCTCGGCTGGCAGCTCATCGCCATGCCGCTGGCGCTGCAAATCGGGGTACTCGGCTCGCTCCGCGAAGGGCTCGTCGGCGCAGCAACCGAGCGCCTCGAGCCGGCGAGGTTGTTCGAGGGCGGCGCCACCGTGCCGATGTCGCTTGCTGCGGCAGTCGTCGTGATCGCCGCGTGGACGGTCGTGCCCCTCGCCATCGGCGCCTGGCGGACGTGCACGCGCGATGCGTGATGCCGACTGACTGCCGAGATGCGAAAAGGCCCCGTGAATCGGGGCCTTTTCCTGTAGCGGGGCACACTATGTCCCTGTTTGCGACCGTGGCGGGGCCGTCGACTGCGTCACCGAGGCAGGCTGTAGAGCCGCCTCCCGACTGGGCGATCGCGCTCGGGCACCACCCCTTATCCCCTTCTGTTCATCTTCAGTCGATGATCTTGAACGTCAGCTGAGACTCCGTCTCGCTTACATCGACCACCTTCAACTCTCCCTGCGCCTCCTACCGCGCAAACGCCACGGCCTCCGGCACAGGCACAATGGAAGAGGCCGGGCGGCTTCCGAGCAGGGGCGAAGTGCGATAGCCGCAGTCGCCGGCCGCTGCCCTATGGGCCGCCCGGCCTCCGCTAGTTTCGCGCTTCCACCTACTCCCTGACATCCCCCAAAGAGGGGACAGGCCGGCCCTTTGATGCAGTCCAGCGGATGAGTACCTTGCGCTCACTCGAGCCCTCGTCTTCCTAATGGGCGGCCACTCCGAGGAACGAACCACAAGCGGTAACCAAGCGGAACGCTTGGAGGGGCCCACGAGCAGTCCCGTTCGGGCTCACCCTACTGGGCGGGAAGGAGAGCCAGACCCCGCAGTAGGGGCGCCGGGAGGCGAGCCTGCGCGGGGCGATGGTACTCGAGGCGCGCTCGAGCGCCTACGCCGGGCGCCAGCTAGCCTCGCCAAGGCGTTCGGCGCAGCCGGGGCGTGCGTGTGGGGTGCATTAATCCCGCCTAGGCTCACGAACGCACCCAGACGCTCTCGGCTAGCTGCCCGCGCCCGGGCGCGAGCGAGTAGTCGCACTCTGCGACGTCTGAGGCTCAGGGCTCGAGGAAGACGGCCAGGGTGGCGGTGAATCCGTGCAGGAAGGCCTTGCCGCCGACGGGGCCGATCTCGCCGCCGCAGAAGAAGCCGGCGAGGGCCTGAGTCCCGAGCATCTCGGCGACGACGCGCGCGTCGTGGTCGGGCTCGGGAAACATGTTCGTCCCGCGGCCGTTGCAGGTGAAAAGCAGCGCCCCGGCTGGCCGCGCGCGGCGGGACACGCCGCCGAGCGCCCGTCGGAGATCTGCGTCCGCCGAGGCCGCGTCGCGGACGAAGAAGCGCAGGGTCTGGCCGACCCGCACCGCGTCGCCGAGCGTGAGCGCGCCGGTCGCCTCGTCGGCGCCGAGGAGGCCGCGCATGAGGAAGTCGCTTGTGTCGTACTCGGGCCGGTTCTCGTCGATCACGAGCCCGGCGAGAAGCCCGCGCGCGGCGAGCGCCCGCTCCTCGGAGGAGAGAGCGGCGATCTCCCGGCGCAGGCGCTCGAGTGCCGGCTCTCCGGCGAGCTCGTAGACGACGTTGCCCTCGCAGCGGGTGATCACGGCCTCGCGTCCGATCGGCCGGCAGCCCTGCGAGACGACGGTGAGCACCGGCAGGCCCGTGACGAGCGCGCCGACGGCGCCCTCCGCGTGCACCTCGTCCTCCAGGACGAGCGCCTGCGCGCCGGGCCGGCGCCCGCCGGCGGCGATCCCCCCGACGAGCGGGACCCGCTCGTGCGCCTCATTCAGCCCCGTCAGGAACGGCCCGACCGGGAACGTGAAGGGATCGACGAGCAGCGCGACCAGCCCCGGATCGTCCAGCTCGGGAAAGCCCGCCACCGCTATCCCCTCCTCCGTCTGCACGGCTGCGGTGTGGAAGCACTCGATCTCCGCGCCCGGCAGGACGCCCGCCCAAACGGCCACCGCAGGACCCTCCTCGAGCTCGCGGTCGCGCGCGACCACTCCCTCGGCGACGCAGCCGAGCAGGTGCCGGGGCGCGAGCTCCGCGCGGACGGCCTCGGCGGCCGCCTCGGCCTCCTCCAGGTGCGCCGGGGAAAGGAAGACGAACGCGAGGTCGACCTCGGCCCCGCCCAGCGCGCCGCCGCGAGCCTCGCGCGCCGCCTCCGTGGCGGCGTCCCAGGCCGACTCCGAGGCCGACAGACCGGCCCCAATCCGGCAGGCGAGCGTCTGCGACGCCATCGCGCCAGTCTACGTCGGCAAAGACGGCCACGTGATCGACGAGAGGTCGCCGCCGGAGGCCCGCGTAGGGGAACTCGCTTCGGCTTGGCGCGTGTCCAAGCTTCGGCACCGGAGACTGATGGGCCGCGCCACTCGAAACCCGCGTTTGATCGAGATCAGGACGTGGGACCGGCTCCGCGCGGGCGAGCACGATGGGGGAGAAAGCCCGCCGGCGCCTAGGGATCGAGCCGAACCATGACCGCTTCGTCGACGTCGACGACTGCGCAGTGCCCCACCGCGGCCGGTTCCGGGTTCACGACCCGCGTCTCGCCGGAGGGCCGAGCCTGCTCACCCGTGCGGCGCCTAAACGCGCGTGCGCAGATCTACCGTTCTCTCATGAGAATATGCGCCGCCGCGTTCGCGCGAGGCGCCACGAGACGCTCGCGAGTCGCGCGGAGGACCCGCTCACTCCGCCGCGAGACCGAACGGGCTGCCCTCCGAGTCGCGGCAGATCGCCCAGCGCTCGCCCGGGTGGACGACGCTCCCTCCGAGCTCGACGACGCGCTCGAGCGCCCGCGCGAGATCCGGGACGAGGAAGTACGGCAGCGAGAAGCGATCACCCGGGCCCCGGCCACGCTCGTGCAGCCCGAGCGACGGGCGATCGGCGTGGGTCTGCAAGCCCTGGCCTTCCCCCTCCCTCCGCTCGTCGAGCGAGACGTCGAGCAGGATCTCCCAGAAGCGGCGGGCGCGGGCCAGGTCGTCAGCGGGGAACTCGATCAGCTCGAGTGGCATGGCGATAGACGATACGGCCTCGCGCCACGTCACGCCTCCTCGGGGCCGGGGAGGTCGATCGTTCCCGGGTGAACCTGCTGTCTCGATCATCGCTCACGGAGCTCTTGGGGATACTTCCTCGGGGTGGCAACGACGGAGTCTCTCCTCCCAAGGAGAATCGTCCTGGCTTCGGAGCCTCCACCAGACCCGGGATGGCTCACGCCCAGCAGGGGCCTGATCACCTCGTCGATAGCAACTCCTGCCCGCGGCTGCAGCGCGGAACAGCGGCGCTGCTGCACTCCCGCAGTTCCGTTCGCGGGTGGGCTGCGCTCCACGAGTGGGAGAGTCGGCGTGCTGCGGCTCGGCGGGCTAGAGATCCTTGAAGCGTGCTGCTTCGTCGGAGCCGCCGGTGGCGTCGCCGGCGCTATACGAATGAGCGCCGGCGCCCGCTAGCGTGCCGCGATCGACGATCAGGTATTCCTCGCGTATCGGACGACCATCAAACCAGCACTCCAGGATCTCGCGCACTCCGGCCGCATAGCGGGCTTGCGCGGACAGAGACGACCCCGACACGTGTGGCGTCATCCCGTGGTGGGGCATCGACCGCCAGGGATGATCCCTGGGAGCCGGCTGCGGGAACCAGACGTCCCCGGCATACCCGGCAAGCTGGCCGCTTTCCAGCGCCCGCGCGATCGCATCGCGGTCGCAGATCTTGCCCCGGGCGGTGTTGACGATGTACGCGCCGCGCTTCATCTTGGCGATCAGGGCGTCGTCGAATAGGTGCTCGGTCTCAGGATGGAGGGGCGCGTTGATCGTGACCACGTCGCAGACACGCACCATCGACTCGGCGTCCGGGTGGTAGGTCACGCCGAGCTCGCGCTCGACCTCCTCCGGGAGTCGGTGTCGATCGGTGTAGTGCAGTCCCACCTCAAACGGCTTCAACCGCCTGAGTACAGCGGAACCGATCCGGCCGGCAGCGACTGTCCCGACTTGCATTCCCTCGAGGTCGTATGACCTGGCGACGCAGTCAGCGATGTTCCATCCGCCCTTGACGACCCACTGATACGAGGGGATGTAGTTGCGCACCAGCGCCAGGATCATCATCACCACATGCTCGGACACGCTGATGCTGTTGGAATAGGTGATCTCGGCGACGGTGATCCCACGCTCGATCGCCGCTTCCAGATCAACGTGGTCCGAGCCGATCCCCGCCGTGACAGCGAGGTTCAGCCCCGGCGCCTTCGCGATCCTCTCAGCCGTCAGGTAGGCAGGCCAGAACGGCTGGGAGATGACGATCTCAGCGTCCGGGAGCTCTCGCTCGAAGACGGAGTCCGGCCCGTCCTTGTCCGACGTGACAACAAACGCGTGGCCACGCTCCTCGAGGAACCGCCGCAGCCCGAGCTCCCCGGAAACGCTGCCCAGAAGCTCACCCGGCTCGAAGTCGATCCGCTCGGGGGTCGGCGTGGTCTGACCGTCGGAGTAGCGCTCGATCCTGGGAATCGCGTCCCGAGCGTACGATCTCGGATACCCGTCAACAGGATCCTCGTACAGGACGCAGAGAACCTTTGCCACCTCTGCCTCACCTTCGCCCTGGCATGGCCCACGGATTCTAGACCTCTCCGTCAGCGCAGTTCGCGGGTTGGACGACGGCCGCGGGAACGATCCGCTCGCGGCGGCCATTGCCGGAGGGTGACGCCGCCGGCGACGCTATCTCGGACTCGCGCCCGATCTGACGTCGGCGAATGGGGAGCCTCCTGTCGAGCTCGACTGGCGTGCCTTCTGCGCTCGCTACTTTCCCGGACGCCGTCGCCGGTACGATCTCGAAGCAGTGGTCGCGTACGGCGTTCGCAGCTCCGTTGGTGCGCAAGCCCGCCTCGAACCGTGAACATTCAACAACCTCAGCCGCGGTGACTTGATGGCTGCGCGGGCGCTCCGGCAAATCCTCACGCGGAAGATGAAGTGCCCGCACTGCCGGAAGCGGCTCGGCTTCTTTCCGCCGCCTACGGCGTGCCCACATTGCGGACGCCAGATCTACAAAACAAGCGACAGACGGCGGAGATACTGACTAGCCACCGAGACCTGACCATCACCTCCCGGTGAGGTCTTCCGCGCGGCGCCTACCCCAGCGCCGCCTCGGCATCGCCCCTCGACCGACAGGTCGAGGCAGCGGACGTCGTGGCCCACCCGCCGCAGCAAGGCGGCGGGCGAGACCACGTGCAGCGGCTGGTGGCCGAGCTCGTACGTCGAGACCAAGAGAACCCGCATACAGCCAGGCTGCCCGCTACCCGTCCGACGGCTCCCCGATCACGATCTCGAGCCGACCGTGGGCGGTACGCAACGCTTCTTCGACCTCCTCGGGCGTCTCGCCGCGGGCGAAGAGGAAGCCGAGGTAGCGGTCGCCCTCGGGCAGCGGCCGAACCGGCCGGCCGCGCGCGATCGAGATCTCGAGCACGGTCACCCCGGGTACCGCCAGGGCCTCGTCCTGCCCGCGCACCTCCTCGAGCACTCCTGCCCTCGGAATCGGCAGCATCATCACCCCGGAGGCGGCCTCCTCGCGGGCGAGGCCGTCGAGGGGAAGCCCGAGGGCGTGGCGGAGGATGAGCTCCTCGAGGCTCACGCCCAGCCCGAAGCGCAAAGACCGCGAGCAGAGCCCGCCGATCGAGCGCGCAGCGAGCTCGAGCAGCCACGCTCGGGTGCCGTCGATCCTGAGCTCGGCGTGGATCGGCCCCTCGACTAAGCCGAGGGCGGAGGTGGCACCGGCGGTCAGGCGGGTGATCGACTCGAGAGTCGCGGCCGGCAGGCGCGAGGGGGTGACGTAGATCGTCTCCTCGAAGTAGGGACCCTCGAGGGGATCGGGCTTGTCGAAGACCGCCAGCACCTCGAGGGCGCCGCCCCGAAGCAGGCCCTCGACAGCAACCTCGACGCCTGGGAGGTAGCACTCGACGAGCAGCGGCCCATCCGGGTCCTCCCCAGCCTCGCGCAGGATCTCCCGGATCCGCGCGGCGGCCGCGGCGGCGGCGGGCGGGTCGTCAGCGCGGATGACGCCACGGCTCGCCGAGAGCGAGACGGGCTTAACGACGCAGGGAGAGCCGACCTCGGCGGCGAGGAGGGCGACGTCCGCTCGCGGGCCCGCGATCCGGTACTCGGGCTGGGGAAGGCCGGCGGCCGCGAACGCCCGGCGCATCGCCGCCTTATCCCGCGCTGCCGCCACCGCCTCGGACGGGTTGTGCGCGAGGCCGAGGCGTTCGGCGGCGAGCGCGGCGACGAGGACACCGTGATCGTCGACCGCCACGACGGCGTCGAGGGGCGTCCGCTCGGCGAGGGCGACGATGGCCTGGGCGGCGGCCTCCGGGCGGCGCAGGTTCACGCGCAACGCCCGGTCTCCCATCACCCCGACAAGCGCCTGCCGCCGCTCGGAGGCGACCACCACTTCGGCGCCGAGCGCCGCCGCCGCGTCGAGGAAGTCCGCCGCCCGGTACGCCGCCGTGGGCAGCAGAAGAAGCAGGCAGGACACCCGATATCCTAGCTGTGAGTCGCCACGCGAACGGATGGGCGTTCGAGCCGGGATCGATCAATGACCGCCGATGACATCGCCAGCCGCGGGCCGGTCGTTCGAATCACCGACCTGGCCCGGGAAAAGGTGCTCCGCGTCCGCGCCGGGCAGCCCAACCCCGAGCGCCTCGCGCTCAGGATCGAGGTGATCGGAATCTCGGGCGGCGAGTACGAGAGCACCGCGTCCTTCCCGCTCCTCGAGGACGCCGGACCCGACGACGTCGTCCAGCACCACGACGGCCTGGCGATCGTCATCCCCGCCGATAGCGTCGAGAAGCTGCGCGGCGCCACCATCGATCTCGAGGGAAACCTGAGCCTCGGCTCCCTCCTCATCGTCAACCCCAACAACCCGAGCCCGGCCGTCGCGGCGGCGAGCCAATCGCCCCCCGACCTCAAAGGCGACGTCGCCCAGCGGGTCCTGCAGATCCTCGCCGAGCAGATCAACCCGAGCATCGCCGCCCACGGCGGCCACGCCGAGCTCGTCGCCGTCGAGGACTCGACCGCCTACCTGCGCCTGAGCGGCGGCTGCCAGGGCTGCGCCATGGCGCCCGTCACGCTAACGCAGGGGATCGAGGTCGCCATCACGGGGGCGGCGCCCGAGATCACCCGGGTCGTCGACGTCACCGACCACGCGAGCGGCACCAACCCCTACTTCGAGACGGCCAAGAAGTAGCGCGAGGGGGCGCGCAGTTCCAATCGCCCGCGCGAGAGACGTGGGCGATGATCCCCACCACGAGCGCGTAGATCTCGCACGCACGACCCTTCAGAGGTGGGGAGAAGAAGCTATCGCGCGCGTTCAGCGCCGGCTCAAGGGCTGACACAGTTTCTGCACCCCACCGGGCTTCACAACCGTGAACACGGCCGGTGCTGTCCTAGAGGAGGATCTGGCGCAGCAGCTCGAGCGGACAGCCCGCCGACGCGAGCGCGGCCGCGAGGTGCCAGTCCGCTTCCGACTCGGCGAGCTCAGAAGACTCGGCGGCTGAGAAACCGAGCTCGGCGAACCGCTCGAGGCGCCACTCGAGCAGTCTCTCGTCCTTGAGGATCTCGACGCTGGGCACAGTCACGAGGCGCTCGGTGAGCGCTCACTCATCTCGGGCCGCTCGTTGACGCGCGGGTTGCGCCGAGGATGCCGAGCCGCGATCCGCGGCAGCGAAAGGCCGCCAGGGAAGCTCTCCCACGCGCTCGCCTGGCACATGGGACAGGCTGGCGGCGGGCCGCTGGCGATGACCCCAAAGCCGCAAACTGAGCAGCGGAGCTCTGCCCTCCCCGTCTCGGGGTCGGACTCGCTGGGGCGGTCGATCATGCGTCATGACCCCGCCGACGGTTCCTACGAGGCATCTCCCGAACCCTATCCCGTCACCCGACGTCGGGATGGGACGCCGGCGACCAACTCACGCCCTCTTGCTGCGCGACTTGCCGGAGGACGTCTTCCGCGAGTACGAGGGTCGCGTCGCGGTTTACGCGAGCGGCGGCGAGGGCGGCGCTCTTCGTGTCGCCGTGGCGGATCGACGTCGCGGCGTCCGTGAGCGGTTGGAGTTGCCCCTCGCTCGTCCCGAGCGCGGCGTGAAGCGACGGCCAGACGGGTTTCGTCTCCGTCGCCGAGACCTTGTCCGCATGGAAGCGGCGCGCGTTCTCCACGGCCCGGTAGGCGTAGAGGAAGGCGTCGTCGCCGCGGTCGTGGAGGCTGAAACCGAGATCCTTGAACGCGAGCCGCAACGTCGGCTCACGGACGAAGCGCCATGCGGCGGTCGCGGCGGTCGTGAAGTCGCGGGCGCGCGGGCCGTTTAGCTCCGTGACGGCGCCCGCCTCATAGCGCTCGTGGATCGTTCCGACGACGTTCGCGCGAGCCTCGACGCCGCGGACTTCGAGCCACGAGTGAAGCTCCGCGCGCAGCCGGAGCGCGTCGCGCCTGTCGCCACGATCGAGGCGGATGAGCGCGTAGATCGCGAGGGTGACGTCGAAGACGTCCTGGACGAACGCGCGCAGAGTCAACACGTCCTGCTCCTCCGCGATCGACCAGTAGGCAAGAGCATGCCCGAGCATTTCGAGCGTCGAGTCGTCGTCGAGCTGGATCCCGGCCTCGACGCCGAAGGTCATCAGCTCCTTCGGCTCGACGTCGGCGAAGAAGAAGTACGTTCGCCGGCCTTCATACGTCGGAATCGGCATCGCGCCAAGAACGTTAGTGGCGCCACGCCCAGAGCACGACTTCCCTGGTTGGAGACCTAGAGTTTCGGCTTGACACTGAGGCCCGAGATCGGCGCCACCGCGATTGCCAAGGTCGAGCGTCTCGTTGCCCTAAACGCCCTCGCGCTGAAACGCCTCCGCTGCCGCACACCCGTGGTGCGGAGCCGAGCGTCAGTTCGTGCCCGCGAGGACGAGCAGCGGGCTCCCGATGGTGCTTGCCGCGCGAGCCTGCGGGCCGACGGGGCGGGTAGATGTTCGCGGGTCAGATCGAGCTGCGGTACCAGCTCACTGGTCAGGCTGCGGCTAACTCGAAGTCGGCACCCGCGAACCTCTTATCTCCGTGCAGGCCGCCTTGAAAACCTCCCGCCATAGAATCAGACGCTCCTGCGCTGGAGCCGTGTATCCACCCTGAGCTTTGTGTATCGGCCCTGCGCTAGAGCGCAGAGCCAGGCTCTTCGCCGCGGCGCATCGCCACAGCGACCGAGTCCCAGTGAGCTGACAGCTCCTCTAGGGCGCGGGCGGTGGACAGCGCGGCTGCTTCCAGCCGCGCATTCACCTTCTCGACGTCGCTCAGACGTTTCTCAATGTCGCGGAGGCTCTGACCTAGGGCGCTGAGCTCTTGCGCGACTACTTCAATCTCGCTGCCGGCCATCGTTCGGGCTAAATCCTAGTTGCCCTTGCGCTTCGAGACTCCGGGGCACGGCTACCCCTTCGGGCCGAGCCCCAACAACTTGCGGATCCTTGCCAGGAGGTTGTGCATGGGGCGACTCTACTCTCCGCACGGTGCTTCGCCAATACGCGGCCGGCGCGCGGCCCGATGGACGGCTACCCGCAGGGGTGAGAGGCTGTGCCGATCCGACTTGAGAGGAGCGAGGAATGGCATGGGCATACGTGCAGACGGTCGAGGGCGTCGGTCTCGACGTTTACGACGCCGTTGCCGACGAGATCGGTGAGGAGACGCCGACCGGCGCGATCCTTCACGTGGCCGGGCTCTACGAGGGGAAGCTGCGGGTGTTCGAGGTGTGGGAATCAGAGGAGGCGTATCGGCGCTTCCGCGACGAGCGCCTCGCGCCGGTTCTCCGCAAGGTTGCTGGTCCCGACGCGGTGAGCGGCGACTGGCCCCCTCCGGGTCTGGAGCCGATGGAGGTGCACAGCCTGCTACAGGCCGACTGACCGCTGCGTTAGTCGCCCTTGAGGCTGCCCCGCGCGGACGGCTCTTCGTCGGCTTCGACGATGCGCCAGAGCCCTTCGCCGGTTAGGCCGGCGAGCCAGAGCGCGTCGACGAAGACGCGGATCCCGACGTCCTGGGCCTCTGCGAGCGTGTCCGCTTCGACCTGGAAGCGCGACGAGATGACGCCGCGTTCGTGGTCGAGGAGGGCCGATGGGCCGCGGAGCTCCGACGACTCGCGGATGGCTTCGTGGAAGCGCGCGAGCATGGCCTCGTCGGTCGTCGTTTCCTCGGGCGTCTCGATGCTGACCGTGAACTCGGGCACGGTGACGAGGAGCCTACCGTGGTTCTCTTGACCGCCTAGCTCGCCCGCTCGAGCCCGCGCCGATGAACGAGCTCGGCCAGCGCGGCCGCTGCGGCTTTCGGCCGTGGCCGGCAAGGCAGGCGAGCACCGCGTGCGCTTCCTCGAAGCCGACGTCGGGGCTCCGATTGTTGTTTTAGGTAACAGTAACCGATCGCACCGGAGGCAAACAGAGATATTTGACCGACGGTACACAACCGGCTAGACTTGTCACCACGATGCAGATGCTGGCCGAGCTGACTATGGCCGAGGTGACCAAAGAGGCGCGCGTGCGTGCGCGTCTCTCCATGCGGGGGCTGGCGCGGCGGAGCGGCCTCTCGGCTGCGCAGATCAGCCGGATCGAGGCGGGCGAGGTCGAGCGGCCCGTTGCTGAGACCCTTGTAAAGCTGGCCAAGGCCCTCGATCGGGACGCGCAGCTCCTTCTTGTTTTCGCCGGACACATCAGGGGAGCCAGGGCGCGGCAGCTGCTGCGACAGGCGATCGAGGCCCTGCCCGAGCCGGGCAGAGCTGAGTACGCTGATGCACTCGCGCGACTCGAGGCCGAGGATGAGCTCGAGCGTCGGCTCCGGGAAGGGCTCGCCGAGGCTGAGAGGGAGCTGACAAAGGCTCAACAGGATCTGGACGAGGCTCGCTCACAGGGCGAGCGGGTGGCAGCCGAGCCGCTGCGCGAAGCTCACGAGCGGCTGCGCGAGGTCGGGATCTTTGCCCAACGCCGCGCCGTTGACGTCGCTGAGAAGCGCCGGGAGTTTGAGCAGCTAGATGGTGCTGAGAGCGAGGACGTCTGTGCTCTCGCCGGCCATCTCTTCCTGCACACGGCCACTCGCGGCGACCACATCGAGGCCTGGCGGGAGTTCTCGGGTCAGATCACGCCTGACGATCCGGAGCTGCGCCAGCTGCTGCACGCTTGGTCGTCACTTGAGCACGAGCGGCGCAAGAAAGTACTCGAGTTCTCCCAGGATCAGTTGGCTCTCTCGCTGCTCCGGGTTGAGAAGGCCATCCTCGGGTCTGTCCAGACCCCCGAAGAGGCATTCGAGATCGTCCGCAACGTGTCCTCCGCTTGGACGGCGGAGAACGGACAGCCGAAGAGGTCTTCGCCATCGGCGAAGAGGCCGTCCGCGAAGTCGAAGAGCCAGAGGAGATGATGCCTATGGAGAGAGCTAAGCACCGACTCGCTCGATCGGAAGGACTGAAAGACCCGTCGGGTAAGGACGAGCCTTTCGACGGCGGTTCCGCGACTAGGCGGAAGTCGGCACGCAACTAGGCGGAAGCTGACACTCTCTCCGAGCACTAGGCGGAAGCCGACCCGCTCCGAGCCTAGCGCGGAACCGCCACTTACTCGATAGGCCAAAGGGCTCCCGTGGAAAGGAGCGGCACAGTGGCGATTCCGTTGACATCTGAGTTTGCTCCCGCACCCGCTGCTCTGATCGACGGCGATCCGAAACTGGCCGCCTTGGTGCGCGAGGCCGACGACTCCGAGGTCAAGCGAGGTATGGCCGTGGCTGGGAGAGGCAGGAAGGGCCCACGGGACGAGTACCGCTGCGCTGCCTGCGGCTACGGCATTGTCGTTTACGAGCAACCTCCAAGCTGCCCGATGTGTAGCGAGGCACTTTGGGAGGCCTGAAGAAAAGCGGGCTCGAGTTCTTCCTCGTCGAGATCGGCCGCCATCGGCTGCTGAGCGCGGCCGAGGAGGTGGCACTTGCCAAGCGGGTCGGGCGTGGCGACCTCAATGCCAGCAAGCAGATGATCGAGGCCAACCTGCGCCTCGTCGTCTCGATCGCCAAGCGCTATCGCGGCCTCGGCGTTCCCTTTCTCGACCTGATCCAGGAGGGCGCACTCGGCTTGAACCGCGCGGTCGAGAAGTTCGACTGGCGGCGGGGCTACAAGTTCTCGACCTACGCCCATTGGTGGATCCGCCAGGCGGTCGAGCGCACGATTGCGAACCAGGCGAAGACGATCCGCCTCCCGATCCACGTCATCGAGCGCCGACAGAAGCTCGCTCGGACCGCCCGAACGCTCGCGCCCACGCTCGGCCGCGAGCCGAGCCTGGAGGAGCTGGCCGAGGCGACCGGCCTGCCGCTCGAACACGTCCGCCAAGCGCTTGGCTGCGCTGAGGCTTCGGTCTCGCTCACTCAACCGGTCGGCCCGGAGGGCGATAGCGAGCTCGCCGACTTCCTTGCCGATCCGGCTGCCGCTGACCCCGCCGAGGAGGCAGAGCGGTCACTTGTCCGGCAGACGGTGCAGCGCAGGCTCGAAAGGCTGCCGGAACGGGAGCGGCTGATCGTCGAGCGTCGCTTCGGCCTTCAAGGCGAGCCACAGACCCTCGAGACGGTCGGGCGCGAGCTAGGGCTCACCCGCGAGCGCGTGCGCCAGCTGCAGGTCCAGGCGCTGAAACAGCTCGAGACGGAGCTCGCAGACCTCGCTCCGATGCAGACTGTTGTGGCTCGCGCGGCGCAAGCGCGCGAGGCAGAGCGAGTACCGGCGTAAGGCCGCCCGCCGGCTCCACGGGTCGTGACCAGGCTGCCGGAAGGCGCGGGGCGCCTACCGCCCCGATTCGCGCCATCAGGACGGAGGAAGCGCGGAGCCTTCGCCGGTTGCTCGTCGCCTGGCGGATGCGCTCGCAGCATTCGCTCCCTGACGACCGGATTATCTGCACGGCCGGCGGCGGCCCGGTTCAGGAACGCAACGTTGGCCGCGCGCTGGACGACGCCAAGACGGCCGCTGGCCTGGACGCGCAGGCTGGGAGCGGGCGCCGGAGCTCCGGCCTCGCCACGAGCTCGGCTGCCTCGGGGACCTCGCCGCGGGACGGCCTGTCGACAAGCGCTTCCCCCATAAGGATCGGGCGTGATCGACGAAAACGGCGTGTTACCGTGCCGTAATACCCAGTCGGTCTAGCAAGGGGGAGCCGATGTCCTTCGAGATCGTCGATGCGAGCGAGATCGAGGCCGTGAACGGCGTCTTCAAGCCGCTGCGCCCCTCGCTTGGCGTTACCGCCTTCGGGATCAACCAGCTCGAGCTGCCATCCAACGCTGAGGGCCCCGAGCACGACCACGGTGAGGACGGCCAGGAGGAGGTGTATGCGATCGTTCGGGGGGGCGGGACGATCCGGGTCGAGGGTGAGGAGCGCGACCTCCATCCCGGCCAGTTCGTGTTCCTCGCGCCGGGCACGTCCCGCCAGATGGTCGCCGGCCCGGACGGGCTCGCGTGGATCGGGGTCGGCTGCCAGCCGGGCGCGTACCGGGCGGAGCGGGACGGTTAGAAACGAGGGCTCTGACGCCGTTCCTTGGGTCGTCGCGCGGCCGCTCTGCAAATTATCGACTGACGCGAATACGTTCGCACCGTCCTCATTAGTCCACCGTTATGCGCCGCCGCAGATTCTGTGGCGTGCGAATCGGTCTCCTCCCTGACAAGTGAAGAGCCGAGGCGCGGCCGCAAGGTGACCCTAGGACTACCCTGCCCACGCCCCGGCGAGGGAAAGGCTGCGACGCCGCGGCTACGCTCGCGCTCTCCGGGCGTCCTGCTCTCTGCAGGAGCCGCACCCTGCCGTCGTCTTCTGCCACCACGAGGGGCACACGCCCGGCCACCTGCGCGGCTCATCGGACCTGGAGAGCTACTGGGAGAGCAAGGTCTCGCTCAAGCGGTCAGGCGACGAGTACGACTTCTCCGCCGAGCACCGGGAAGCAGAGGCCAGCGAGACGCACCGGTTCCGGCAGGCGTGGGACGTCGAGACTCGGTCCGTTCGCTTGCGCCTAGTCGACGATGAGCGGCGCGAGGAGCTGGACGCGCAGGTGGCCGACTACCTCGCTGAGCACCCGGACGCGAGCGCGAACGAGGTCGCGAAGGCGCTCGGGGGGAACCGCAAGGACCTGCTCGAAGGCGTCCGCCGCGTTCGAGACAACACCGAGCCGTCCGCTGCGGTTCCACGATCTGCGGCACACGTTCGGGAGCCTGGCGATCAACTTCGGGAGCCTCGTTGAGGTTCAGCACTGGATGGGCCACGCCGACGTTCAGACGACGATGCGTTACCTCCATTACAAGAACCGTGGTGACGAAGCTGACCGGCTCGGACCGGCCTTCCAAGTAAGCGACTCGGCTGCAAGCACTCTGCAAGCACCGGGCCTCCACACGGCTGCTACCGCGTTCCGTACGGATGCACCCGAGGAGGAGGAAACCCCAGCGTTGATCGGCTTTCTGGCGGATCGGCGCGGAGCGGGATAGCCGCCCCATCGGCCTTACACGCAGGAGGTCACAGGTTCGAGCCCTGTACCGCCCACTGAGAAACGCCCCGGAAACGGGGCCTTTCTCTCTTGCTGGGTCGGAGTGGGATGTGCGGCGGGGAACACGTACGCCAACGAATCAAGACCCGCTCGCGCGCGCGAGCCCGCGCCGGTGGACGAGCTCAGCCAGGGAAGCTTCGGCCGCCGACTTGCCAGGCCGGTCACACAGGCGTCACCGCCGGAATGGGACGCGCCCTCCGGCAACCCATGCCAGTCCGGACCGCTCGTGCGAATATCAGCGGGTGTCGTTTTTCTCGTGGTTCGGGAAGCCGGACCCAGGGGGCACGAGGGCCCCAAGGCCGCCCGGTCGCTAGAAGGGCAATCGATTGACGAACCGACCGGCCGCCCGGATCGCGCTAGATTTGGTGGTTGCGATGGCTGGGGAAGAGATTCGGCACCTGCGGGTTCTGATTGCGAACGAGAAACGGGAGCGGCTCGAGCTCCTTGCCCAAGTCGTGGCCGGACTCGGGCACGAGGTGATTGCACGCGAGATCGACGTCAAGGAGGTCGGCGCGGTGACCGCGAGAGAGCGGCCCGACGTCGCTCTGGTGGGGCTCGGCCTGCACTCCGAGCACGCGCTCGAGCTGATCTCGGAGATCGTCCACGAAGCTTCCTGCCCGGTGATCGCGCTACTTTCGGCCAGAGACCCCGCCTACGTCCACGAGGCGGCCAAGCGCGGCGTCTTCGCCTATATCGTCGACAGCCGTCCCGATGAGCTTCAGAGCGCGATCGACATCACGCTGCAGCGCTTCGCCGAGTACCACACCCTGCAGGGCGCGTTCGGGCGCCGGGCCACCATCGAGCAGGCGAAAGGGATCCTGATGGCCCGGCACGCAGTCGACGCCGACCGAGCGTTCGAAATGCTGCGCGACCATTCGCAGCACAACGGCCACAAACTGGTCGACGTCGCCCAAGCGATCGTCGACAGCCATCTCCTGCTGGTGCCGACGCTCCCGCCACCGGCGACGCCTTCCGAGCAGCCGGCTTAGCGAGCCGGCTCGCCGGGCTCGCTCGTCCCCGTCGTCGACTGCTTCTGGTCGACCTTGGCGTGCTTCACGGCAACCACGCTACGCGGAAGCTCGAGGGCGGTACACTTATCTCGCGAGCGCCTCAGCAATCGGCGCAGCGAACTATCCCGCGGGGCATAGCAATCGGCGCCGCGAAGAGTCCGCCCTCAGCAAAGCGGGTTGGAGCAGTATCTGGCCGACCTCAACGTCTCGGTCGGCGACGAAGCTCGAGCCGCGAGGACCTGACGGTGGAGATTCGCGTTGCAGTTGCAGATGCCACGGGGGCGAATGAGCTGCTGCGGCGCCTCTCAGGACCGCTCGACCGGTCGTCCGTCTCATTCGACGGGACCGTTCCGATCGCGAGTTCCGTGATCGAAACGGTCACAGTTCGTCCCCCGGTCGGCATGCGTCGGCCCGCGGTTCGCTGGCGCGGGGTCCACCACAGTGCGGATCGCTGGAAGCTCCTCGGTGGACTCGCCTTCTCTCTTCTCTCGCTGGCCGCGTGTGTCCTCGTCGCTCGATACCTGAGCGACACGAGCTGGCCCCTGGAAGGCGCACACGTCCCGCTGGTCTTCCTTGCCGGAAGCGCCTATCTCGCCAGCTTCGCCTTCCGCGCATTTGGATGGCATCAGCTGTTCCCCAGTCGCGAGCGCCCCGACGGCGCACGGTGTCTCGCCGCCTGCGGCGCGTCCGCGGCGAGCGGAGTCGTCCTGCCCTTCCGGCTCGACTACGTCGTGAAGATCTTCACTCTGCGCCGGCTGGGCGGGGTCAGGCTCGGGCTCGGGACGATTGCCGTCTCGATCGTTGCCCTCGGCATGGTCGACGCAGTGGCGATGCTTCCGTTGGCCCTCGCCGCCCTCGCAACGTCGGGGCCGATCCTCCGCGCGCCGTTGATCGTTGTCGTCCTGTTTTGCATCGGCTGCCTCGGGGTCATCACGCTGGGACAGCGAGTGGCACGGCTCCCGCTCGTCGGACGCTCAGAACGCCTCCACACCGGCTACCGGCGCGTCGCGGATAGCACACGGTTCTCGCGGCCGACACTCGTGGCGGGTCTGCTGCTGCTGGGCTGCTGGACGTCGCGCGCCCTCGGCAGCACCCTGCTGCTGAGCGCCCTCGCCGTCCAGTTCTCGCCCACGCTCGCGGTGGTCGTCCTCTGCATGAGCGCCGCTACGGCGATCCTTCCGATCACGGCCGGTGGAGCCGTCGCGGGCATGGGGACCACGGCCGGAGTGCTCTTCGCACTCGGCGTCTCCAAGGGCGCAGCGGTCAACTTCGCGTTGGCCTCCGGGCTCCTGCTGACCGGTGCGGCGCTCGTCGCGGCCGCACTCGGACTGGGCGGATCGCTTCTTCTCACGTTCCGCGCGCGCCGCGCGCTCAACACCGAAGGCGCTCACGGCCTACATCGGCCACGCCTCCGTCCACATCATGCTCGACCGTACGGGCGCGCAAAGTGGCGCGCACGGCCGCTATCCCGCACGGCTGAGCGGAATCCATACGGCTAACCAACACCATGAAGAGGCAGCCGGCACGCAAGGCCGGCCTGCTGGCCGGCCTCTGGCTGAACTGACCGCTCAGCGTTCCATGGGGCTTGCCATACATCATTCCCGCCCATGCCGCCCGCTCGGTTCTTCTCGGAAGCCCCCGCCTACTCCTTCTTGTCCTCGTCCTCGTCCTCGTACTCCGGGTATTCGCGGACAACCGAGCGGACGACGTCGCGGAGGCTGATGATCCCGACGGTCCGTTGACCGTCGACGATCGGCAGGTGGCGAAAGTTGTGTGTCACCATGATGCTCGCGGCCCTTCCGATCGGCGTTGCCTCGGGAACTGTGACGGGGTTTTCCGTCATCCACTCCCTGACTCGCGCCTCGCTCGCCTGGACCCTGCCTGCGACCGCCGCCAGGAGATCGCGCTCGGTCAGGATCCCGACGAGTCGGCCGAAGTCCATGACAAGAGCGGCGCCCACGCCTCTGCCGGCCATCCTCTCTGCCGCTTCGCCGAGCGTGTCCTCGGGAGCGACCGTTAGCAGATCGCGCGACATTACATCGCCAAGCAAGCCTCGCATCCGAAGCGAGCATAGCTCTGGCAATCCGCGTTTTCGATGGCGCCTCCCGCAACGAGCAAGCTGGTAGCGCAGCTTCGTGGCCGGGGGGTTCCCGAGCGCCCGCAAGCCGGCGTTCCCGGATCCGGCAGCCCAAGAACATCTAGTGCTCCTGGATTCCGCGAGCTACACTCTGAGAAGCCCGCCGGCCAAGATCCCGCCGGCGCGTACGTTCGGCCATAGCCCCTGGCGGACAGCTTAAGTCCGACCCCACGAATTCGGTCGGAAACAGTGTTGTTCGCATCAAGCAGGGAGGAGTAATGGCCGAACACACATTGATGCTCGAGGAGACGGGAGCTATGTCCGAATCCGGCGCACGTGCCGCGAGGGCCGACCCTGCGGCGTCGGCAAACTCCC
Source organism: uncultured Actinomycetes bacterium (assembly GCA_963775625.1). GTDB lineage: Bacteria > Actinomycetota > Thermoleophilia > Gaiellales > Gaiellaceae > JAIBJN01. The sequence continues at coordinate 91,232 of CAVZJM010000002.1, forward strand.
GGCGCGCCCGCATCGTCGAGCGCAGTCCCGCGCTCCTGCGTCAAGTCAACGAGTTGATGCGGGAAGGGCGCCAGGGCCAAGCCGAGGAGGAGCGGATCCCGTTCTTTTGCGAATGCGAACGCGCCGACTGCTACGAGCCGGTCTGGCTGACGAGCGACATGTACGACGGACGCCGTTCCGAACTGCAGCAGCCGCTCATTCTGCCGGGTCACGAACCCGCGACCGGCGAAGCGCGATGGCGCCCAGGGAGCTTGGCTGAGCCTGCGGTGTCCTCTATGGGGTCGTGACTCCCTTGAACCAAGAAGGCCCGCGTTTTCGCGGGCCTTCTCTCTATCGAACTGCCGTGAGCGGTTACGCGCGGACGAATCCGTTCGCCTTGTGCACGATCACCTCTCCGCCCGAGATCTTGGGCGGATTCGGAAATGCCGTCTCCAGCTTCTCATCGCGCACCCATTCGGCTGCGACGCGTGTCGATTCATCGGCCTGCGCCGAAGTGTCGGAGAAGCTGATCGACCGCATGACGCCCTCGCCGGCCTCGATGAGGTAATAGCCGCCGAAGCCCGGCAACTTGCTCAGGCGGGGCAGCAGGCTCTCGTCGACCTTCTTGGTCAACTCGTCGGTGCGACTCTTGTCGACACCCTCGTAGCGTCTCACTGTGGCATGCATGTGATGCTCCTAACTCTCTCTTCGTTCAAAGGTGGAGAACCCAAGTGAGCTCTCCTTGGCTGCACGCAGGCCCGGATGTGACAGTCGAAGAGGAAAAGAGTCGGAGCCTCGACGGCTTCCGTGGTTGTCCTCGCGCAACTGAAGTGTAGCATACTTCTTGACAACGTGAGTTTTACGGTGCTACGTTTTCCTACGTTATCACTCTAGGAGGCGGCGGTGTGCCCATTCTCGGTGACTCTGCAGCACGTTCCGGATCGGGAACTCGGCCCACTTCTGACCCAGCTCGCGCGGGCAGGCTTCCACGATCCGATCATCAAGCCTGCTGCTGCCGATCGTGGATTTAGCCGAGCGGCTGGTCGCACTCGCGGGCGGAGGGCGGATCTCCCGGAGGATTGGCGGCCCGTGCGGGAACGGAAGGGCGAGTCGTATCAATGGCCGGAAGAGCGCGATCAGTACTCGCGCTACCGCGTGTTCCTTGGCACGACGCGCGCCGAGGGCGCCGTTCACATCGGACTCGGCGAGACGATTCGCAGCAACAGGTGGGGGCGCGACCGAAAGTACATCGTCGCCTTCCTGAGCAGTGGATCCCCGCAGCAACCGCTGGCCGAGTTCGTCGCCGCAGACGACTACGAGGAGACCCGCGAGCTCGTCGCAGTCATCCGCGGAAGCGACGGAGGGCGTCGCATGTACGGCGCCGGCGACACGCTTCCGGTGCTGTACTCGGAAAGATTCCGAACTCAGCTGTACAGCGAGCGGGTCGTCTATCGGGGCGTCTGGAACAAGGTCGTCGTGGTCGCACGCGAGGACGACGACACAACGATGCTCAACCACGCCCTGCTCCAGAGCCGGCGGCGCCACTCCTAGACTAGGATCGGCGAACGTCGCTCTCGATGTTCCGCCGAGGCCAGCGTGACCGCTCGCCCAAGCCCAGCTGCTGCTAGGCCGCGAGCGAAACTGCTCGGGCTCGGGCAAGCGCGACACTGGAATGGCGAGGATGCAGACGTGACGAACGAGCATCTTCGCCACAGAAGGCCCGTCCCCGCAGGGCTTCTACTTCCTTTCCGGCTCGCTGACCTTCTTGAGGTTCCCGAGCTTCGGGACAGGGATCTCGTCGCCCTGCTCAGTGGTCTTCCTCGGCTCCCGGTCGAGCGCGCCACCCTCGTTTTCCCAGTCGTCCTGCTGCTCATCGGCCTGGTGAGCGCCTTTTGACAGCCGTTCCTCTTCCTCTTCCTCGTCCTCAACGCCGGCCTCGGCCACCTGCCAGTGAGCCTCCTCTGACCGCTCATGATCTCGGTCGGCGCGCTCTTGCTTCTCGTCAGTCATGTTAGGACGTTAGCGCGTCGGGCCGCGCTGCCCCCTGGTCGGCTCCTTCGCTAAAGAAGGTCGCGCACGCCCGCCTCGAAGAGCGTCAGGGGCGCTTCTACCTAGACAGGCGTCCCCGACCAAAGTAGCCAACGACGATCAACACAAAAATGACGATGATGATGATCCAAAGCCAGGTCACGTGATCCTTTCGTAGGAGCGCCCCGACTCTACGGCGAGTCGACCCGTACTTGCAACGTGCCGCCGCCTACGCCGCGAGCCGCACGCCCACGAGCCCGCTCAGGTCGACGTCTACCGCGCGTTCGTCCGGCACCTTTCCGCCTCATCGGGGGTACGTTGGACCCGTGCTAGTCGGCGGAGTGCTCCTCATCGCCTGTGGCTTCGCTTTGGTGTGGCCGACACTTCGTGTCATTCGGGCACCAAGGGAACGGTGGATTCAAGGCCGCTCCCGGTGGCTCCTCTTCATTTGGGCTCGCCGTGGCGAAGCGCCGCCGAGCGCTTCAGAGCTTCGTCTTTGGGCTTCGATCTGGCTCGGTGTCGCCACGATCCTTCTCGGACTGGGCATTGCGCTCATCGCCTCGGCTTAGCCCGCTAAACCCATCGCACTCAAGCATGGGCTTCGGTGGGCCGCTCCTCTCACGAGCGCGCAGGCAAAGCCCTACCCGGTTGCGCCGGCTAGGCCGCTCGCTTGTCGACTACCTCGTAGCGCCCATTTCGGGGACAGGATCTCCTCAAAGGCGGCGTTCGGTGTCGGCGTCGTTAGCGTTGACCGGGGCGTGGGACCGAAGAACCCGGGCTCTGACCCGCGCCGCCGGCGTGGTTCACGCTACGGCGGCGACGGGCGCGTGCTGGATGGCCGTTCGGGTCGCCTGTTCTAGAGTTGCCGCAAATCGAACAGGAGACGGCAATGGCGCTAGGGGATGAAATCGACAAAGTCTTTCGACGCGAGGTGAAGTCTCTGCCGGCCTACGAGAAGGCGCAGGCTGCGAGTGGTTCTGGAATCGCACCGCCGGTGGACGAGATGAATCAGCTGCTCATGGGCCTGGCCGTCGCGACGCAGCGTTCGTTTCACCTGCTCGCCGCCCGCATCGAGGACAAGGAGAACGCGTAACCCGATGCCTCTCCCAGTCGATGGATGCCTTCCACCCTGTATTAGGAGTTAGTGGGGGTTAGGACGGTTGGGAGCGGACTCGTCTCAGTCGGAAGCGGGGTCTTCGCTCGACTCGGGCGACGAGCCTCGGGGCATAGAATCCGGCACGTGACCGCCCGAGAGGACATAGCGGTCGTCGCTGGCCAGCTGGCCACCCTCACTCAGAGCGTCGAGGAGATGGCTAGCCAGCTCAAAGAGCTTCGCGAGCGCTCTGAGGGCGAGCGAGAGCGCATGGACATCCAGCAAGAGCGCATTGACCTCGCGGCGCGCGAACTAACCGATGTCAGTGAGCGTCTGCAAGCAGCGGCGAACGCGCTCCGAGAGTCAATCTGATCGCGCGGTCGGGAAGGGCGCCGACGGAGCGAACAGCATCGTTTCGCCAGCCCCTAGGGCTGTTGCGGTGTAGTCCCGGTGTGGTCTCGGGAAGGAGCCGGGACGCGAGCGCAAGGTCTCCTTAGGACTACCCTGCCCACGCCCCGGCGAAGAGGTCCGCATCAAGCCAATGGGAACTAGAACGCGCTTAGTGCCCAAACCCCGCCGAAAAGCCCCGAATCCAGCCGACGTGACCGCAGTCGGCGACGTGGGTCGGGTGCTCGCAAAGACCCATGGTTACTGGAAAAGCGAAGGCGGGGCGCTTGCGAAACGCCTGCCTTACACGCAGGAGGTCACAGGTTCGAGCCCTGTACCGCCCACCTTGGAAGGCCCTGGAAACGAGGCCTTTCCTCTGGAGGACAGCGCCAGTGAAGGTGGCGCGGGGGCGACGGGGAACACGGTTGCGCTGAAAGGGCAGGATCTCGTCGGCAGCGGCGGCGCGGCGCTGAAGCCCGCAGGTCGAGCGCGTCTCACCCATCCGGGCGATGTGCCGCGTGCGAGCGTCGCCGACGCTTCGAAGGGATGGGGCCGAAGGGTCTTTCCGCCGTCGCCGCCGCGATCGTGCTCGTGCTCACCGGCGCCCAGGGCGCGTTCGCGACGACGTCGACGACGCTCTCGCTCACGAGCTTCGCCGACATGGTCGTGGACGACGACCACGGCCACGTCTTCGTGACCGGAGGCTCGGGAAGCTCCTCGGTCGTCGTCCTCAACTTCTCCGGGCAGGTCGTCACGACGATCATGGGAGAGGCCGGGGCGGCCGGGATGGCGCTCGACGCCGACAACTCCGTCCTCTACGTCGCCCTCAGCGACGGGAACGAGATCGCGGTCATCGACACGGTCACGCTTGCCGAGGTCGACCGCATCTCCTTGTCGCCGGCCGCCGGGGCGGGGAGCCTCGCCCTCGCCGGCGGGCGGCTCTGGTTCTCGCACGACTGCAGCTCGACGACGAGCCGCTTCGGCTCCATCGCGACCGACGGGAGCGACCTGCAGCAGTACGCGCGAGGCGGGAACTATCCGTCGAACTGCCCGATCCTGGCGGTGAGCCCCGCGGACGCCGACGTGCTCGTCGCCAGCGGAACCGGCTCGAGCCCGCCGACGGTGCACGTCTACGACGCCTCCACCGCCGTCCCCACCGTGACGCTTCTCGAGCACGGTGAGCGGCTCGGACGAGTTCGAGGACATGACGATCACGCCCGACGGGAGCCGGCTCCTGGCCGCCGCGGGCTCCCCCTACTCCGTCCAGGCTCTCCAGCTCTCCGACCTCTCCGCCGTCGCCAGCTACCCGACGGGCGCCTACCCGATCGCCACGGCCGTCACCGCCGGCGGCAACTTCGTCGCCGGGGGCAGGTTCGGAGCGTCCGACACGAAGATCTTCGTCTTCCCGGTCGGAAGCTCGACCCCGGTTCGCGACTACGAGCTCGCAACGGATCCGTACGAGGCCTCGCTCGCCTTCAACGCGACCGCGAGCAAGCTCTTCTCCGTCGGCGAGCCGGTCTCCTCGGGCGGGATCGTCTTCCGCGTACACGGAAGCCCCACCATCGCCCCCTCGGCCACGACGACGAAGCTCGCCACTTCGGCCTCGAGGGCGAAGTACAACGGCAAGGTGACCCTGACGGCCGACGTCAACGGCGCGACGACTGGGACGATGGCGATCTACGCGACGCCCTACGGCGGCAGCCGGACGCTCGTCGCCTCGGGAGCGGTCAACTCCTCGGGAATCCTCAAGCGGACCGTGACGATGAAGTCGCGGACGACCTTCGAGGCCGAGTACCTGGGCAACGACACGCGTGCCGGGTCGGCGAGCACGGGCCGCGTCGTCTCCGTGCGCGCGAAGACGCGCGTCTCGCTCTCCGGCCACTACCGGCGCTCCGGGAAGTACCGCCTCTACCGCCGCGGCCAGGACCCACAGATCCGCGGGACCGTCGCGCCGAACCACTACGGCCTGCCGCTCAGGTTCGTCGCGGAGCGCAAGAGCGGCGGCCGCTGGCTCCCGGCAACGACCAACATCTTCTACATCGGCCCGAGCGGCTCGGCCGCAGCCGTCTTCTACGCGACGCCGGGGACGTACCGGGTCAAGGTCGTCTTCGCCGGGGACATCGACCACCTCGGCAGCTCCTCGCGCTGGGCGTACCTGAAGATCAAGAGCTAGCGGCCGCGCAGCACCGGCCGCCGTCTCATCACATCCCTCCTTAGGCGCCCCGAATCCGGCCGAAATGGGCACGTCGAGGGTGCCTGTGAAGCACCCCGCCTTTCACGCAGGAGGTCACAGGTTTCGAGCCCTGTACCGCCCATCGGCCGGAAGGCCGTTGTCCAAACGGTCGGGCCGGGTGGTAGTTTCACGCGTGCACAACGAGCTCCATTGCCGAGCTCGACTGCCGACCCGCACGCCGCACGAGGTACCCATGTGCAAGAACAGCGTCCGGTGGCTCTACAGGCTCGAGCGCAACTTCACGTGGGAGTCGAGCCACCCCATTCCGGATGATCTCGTCTTCCGCGACAAGACGGGCGAGGTGCGCCTGATCATCGACACGGACGGCAGGATTACCGTGACGGAGGGTTATGCCTGGAATGGGTGCAGCCCGAAAGTCTGCGTCTTCGACTTCCTGGTTGGAACCCCCGAGGGCGTTGTCCATGCCGGGACTGGGAGGCGAAAGACGTACTTCGCCTCTCTCGTGCACGACGCCCTGTATCAGTTCCTGCCCGAAGGCCTCCCGTATCGGCGACGGGACGCCGACAGGTTCTTCCTGGTTCTGCTCGGGGAGTCAGAGTTCGCGCCTCGATGGCCGTACTGGGCTGCCGTACGATTGTTCGGCGGGTTCGTCTGGCGGGCGACGAGACGGAAGCGTCAGACGCGCGGCACCCAAGATCTGGTTGCGGAACTGCTGCCCGTCGCATGACGCGCGCTTGGTAGCTGGGGCCGCCGCGGTCCACGTCCTTCTGCCATCCCCTCGCCTCGCCGGCAAGCGGAGGTGCGAATGAGAACGCCGAGCACGAGAGGGGATCGGAGACGACCGCAGCAGACGTGATCCGCGAGACCGAACAGGAGCGCGTCCGGAGGCGCAGCGACGCGCCGTAAGCCATCGGCAGTTGACAGGTAACCCTATGGTTACATAACATGCTGCCATGGACGCGGTGTTCAAGGCTCTCTCAGACCCGACGCGCCGGGGCCTCCTCGACGAGCTTTACCGGGAGGACGGGCAGTCGCTGACCGCGCTCGAGCGGCGGCTGCCGATGACGCGCATCGGGGTCATGAAGCACCTGCGGGTGCTCGAGGAGGCCGGCCTCCTGACCACGAAGCGGCGCGGTCGCGAGAAGCTGCACTTCCTGAACCCCGTCCCGATCAGGCTCGTCCACGACCGCTGGGTGAGCAAGTACGCCGAGCCCTGGGCGGCAACGCTCACGGGGCTCAAGACGCGACTGGAGGACACGATGGAGAAGGTGTTCGAGATCTACATCAAGACGACGCCCGAGCGGCTCTGGGAGGCGATCACCGACCCCGAGCTGCGCGCGCAGTACTCGTTCGGCGTCGCCGTCAGCTCGGACTGGACGTCCGGCTCGCGCTACGAGTCCAACCACGCCGGCGCAGGCGTGGCCATCGCCGAGGGCGAGAACCTGGAGGTCGACCCGCCGCACCGGCTCGTCCAGAGCATGAACGCGCTCTGGAGCGACGACGTGAAGAGCGAGGGAACCTCGCGAGTCACCTGGGAGATCGAGCCGGTCGGCGACTCGTGCCGGCTCCTGGTCACTCATGACCAGCTCCGCGAGGGTGCCAACGACGAGCTCTACGGCGGCTGGCCGATGATCCTCTCCGGCCTGAAGACGCTGCTCGAGACCGGGGAGAAGCTGACGACGCCCGGCTCGCTGCGCTACTCGGAAGCCGAAGCCTGGTCGGCCTCCTAGGGCGCTCGCGCACCGGATCGGGGCCCGTCGCATCTCGGCGGCGCCCCGATCCGGCGACTACGATGGGCTCGTCTCCGAGCACGGCTGGGAACCGCTCTCCGGCGCGCGTTGGCGCCATCGTCTGCCTCGGCGCGGGCCGTACGAGCGCGAGCAGATGCTGGTCGAGTTCGCGCGCGGAGAAGCGCGTCGTCCACGTCGGCTTCGTGGACGAGCACCGGCTGGCGACGAAGCTCGGACAGGGCACGTGGCTCCACGCCCGCCTGGCCGAGTCGGCCTCGTCGCTCGTGGGTCTCGACGTGGACGAGGAGGGCGTCCGCTGGGCGACCGAGCACGGCTTCGAGGCCCATGCCGTCGACGCGCAGTCACTGGAGGCCGTCGCGGCGCTCGGGCTCGAGCCAGCCGACGTCGTCATCGCGGGCGAGGTGGTCGAGCACCTGGACGCCCCCGGCCCTTTTTTCCGTTCGCTCCGACAGCTCGTGCGCTCGGACGGCCTCCTGGTCGTCACGACCCCCAACGCCTACCGGCTGCTCAACTTCCTGGCGCCCGTCGGCGGCGTCGAGCTCGTCCACCCGGACCACACCGCCTGGCACAGCCCGCACACCCTGGCAACGCTGCTCGCACGCGGCGGCTGGGAGATCGAGGGGACTGCGTACTACCAGAACCCGGCGCCCCAGCTGGACGGGGTGACGGGAGCCCTCGTCGGGGCGGGCCGGGCCGTGTTCGTCCGCCTCGGCCGCCTCGCCCCGTTCTGGAGCGACGGCCTGGTCGTCTGGGCGCGCCCAGCTCCGTCCTCGCGCGGCTAAGATTGTCCGGCGCCCGGGGGCGTAGTTCAGTTGGTTAGAACGCCGGCCTGTCACGCCGGAGGTCGCGGGTTCGAGTCCCGTCGCTCCCGTTCCCAAGCATCCGGTCGGCGAAGGAAGCCTGGAGCTCCTCCGCTGTCCACCGAGTGAAGGAGAACCGGGGGGAACCTTCGTAGCAGGGGCTCAGAAGACCGCGAGCGGGTTGATCGGCGAGCCTGTCCCGCCGGTGACGCGGAGCGGGGCGGCTATGAAGAGGAACTCCCAGCGCCCGGCCCGCTCGCAGGCAGCGCTGAGCTCCTCGAGCTGCAGGTAGTCGAGCAGGTGCACGCCCATCGCGTTCAGTGCAAGGACGTGGATCGGATACGCGACCCCCTCGGTCGTGCTCGGGGCGGTGTCGCTGTTGCCGTCACAACCGAGTGCCGCGACCCCGCGCTCCGCGAGGAACGGCATCGCTCCCGGATGCAAGCCAGGCTTGGCCTTGGTTGTGTCCCACGCGCCGAGCTCGGCCAGGCGCCTGACGAGACCGGTGCGGACGAGGAGGATGTCGCCCGCGCCGACGGTTACGTCCTGCTCGCGCTCCGCCGCCTCCAGGTCCTCGCGAAAGACGTGATCGCCCGGCTCGAGCCACTGCAGCCCGTGCAGGCGGGGGATGTCGAGCAGAACTCCGCGACCGACGAGGCCGCTCTCGAGCACCTCGATCGAGTCGGCCGCCGCCCCGCGAGCCGTCACCGTGTCGGCCGGGGTGCCGTTGTAGAGCGACCCTTCGTAGGCGACGTGACAGAACGCGTCGATGTGCGAATGGCCCTCGTTGTGGTAGTTAGATCCCACGAAGTCCTTGAAGAACTGCAGCGATCCAGAGCCGACACCGGGTGCTTCAGGCAAGACCATACGATGGACGGCGGGTTCGGGATTGTCGGGGGCGGCCTGGGTGTTCAAGGGAAGGCTCAGCGAAACACTCACACCCTCGCGCACGAGTCGGGCAGCCGCGGCGACGCGCTTCGGAGTCAGCTCGTTCAGCGCTCCCCGCTGGTCGTGCTCGCCCCAGCGCCCCCAGGTGCTCACGGCCCGAAAGAGCGCTTCGAACTCTGAGGCGCTGACGTGCTCCCGTTGCCTGGGCGTCTCGGTCATCGACTACGACTCGTCTTCATCCTCGCGCAACGTGTTGCCGCGATCTTGCGGAATCAGCGTAGTCGCACAGACCGGACAAACGGTGCCAATAGACCTTTGTGCGCAGCTCGGAGTCTCGTTGCTCGAGCGCTGAACAGGCGGAACAGTCTCGGTTCTTGTCTCGTCGGCCGGTCTGCGATTCAATCGCTCTGTGGGCCGCGCGCGCGGTGTGCTTTCTTGCCTCGACACCGTTGCTCGGAACGGGGACATCCGGCGCGTCCAGCTTGCATGGGGCGGGGCGATCACGGCCGAGTGGGCGCACTTCGTCGCGCTCGGCGTGTTCGCCTACGACGCGGGTGGAAGCGTCGCGGTTGGCATCGCCGGGCTCGTGCGCATGCTCCCTGCCGCGCTCATCGCGCCGTTCGCCTCCTCGCTTGGCGATCACTTCCGGCGCGAGCGCTTCCTGCTCGCGATCTTGCTTCTCGGCGCTAGCGCGCTCGGCAGCTCGGCGATTGCATTCTTCGTCGGCCCGAGTGAGTTCCTGATCTTCGCGCTCGCCGGCGTCGTCGGAGTTGCCTCGACGCTCATCCGGCCGGCACAGCAGGCGTTGCTGCCATCTCTTGCGAAGACGCCTGAGGAACTGATCGCGTCGAATGGAGCGACGTCGACGATCGAAAGCCTTGGGACGTTGATCGGCCCGCTCCTCGCGGGGGTGCTCGTCTCGGTGGCGGACGTCGGTACGGTCTTCGCGCTCGGAGGCGGTGCCTTTCTTGGCGCCGCGATCCTCCTCGCCCGAGTGCGAGTTGAGGGCCGAATCGAGGCTGCGGAGCGGTCGGCCTTCGACAGCGCGCTGACCCTCGTCCTGGCCGGCTACCGCCTGGTTGCGCGAACGGCGCGGCTCCGTCTCATCATCGGCCTCATCATCGCGCAGACGTTCGTTCGGGGCTGTTTGAACGTCCTCGTCGTCGTCGCTGTTTTTCGCGTCTTCGACGCGGGGGCAGGAGCCGTCGGCTATCTGACCGCCGCGATCGGGATCGGCGGCGCCATCGGAGCCCTCGCGGCGATCTCTCTGAAGGGGGTGCGCCTTGCGACGCCGTTTGGGCTCGCGCTCGTTTTCTGGGGCCTCCCAGTCGTGCTGCTGGCAGTGGCGCCCGACCCGATCGTTGCGTTCTTCCTGCTCGCTGTCGTCGGCGCCGCAAACAGCGTCGAGGACGTGGCCGTCTTCACGCTCCTGCAGCGAATCGTTCCGAACGACCTCCTCACGCGGGTCCTCGGCGTCCTCTGGGGGCTCGCCATGGGCGCGGTCGCGATAGGTTCGATCTTCGCGCCCGCGCTGGTCTCGGCGCTCGGGCCGCGTCCCGCATTCGCGGCCGCCGGGGTCGTCTTGCCCGTGCTCGTCGTATTGACCTGGCGCCGGCTCGTGGAAATCGACCACACCTTCACGGTGCCCGCCACTGAGCTGGCGCTCATCGGCCAGGTGCATATTTTCGAGCCGCTTTCGCTGGCTGCAAAGGAGCAGATCGCGGCTGAGCTGGTTTCGGTATCCGTGGCGGCAGGCGACGTCGTGATCCGCCAAGGTGAGCAGGGAGACTGCTTCTATGTCGTCGCAGGCGGCCAGCTCGAAGTGAATGCCGAAGGTCTCCATAGGGAGGCCGGCCCGGGCGATTACTTCGGCGAGATCGCCCTCATGCGGGACGTGCCCCGAACTGCGACTGTCAAGGCGACCGTCGACTCGAAGCTCTTCGTGCTCGGGCGCGATGCGTTCCTGCGTGCCGTCACCGGCCGTCCGTCCATGCAGGCCGCCACGTCAGTCGTCGAGGCGCGCCTCGCCGCGACCGAGGAACAACTTCGCCTTCGCTGAATAAGGCACACGATCGTCAGCCAAACTTCTGCCCGGCACTGGTAGCTCATGTTCGCGGATGAATCCGCCAGCTGAAAGACGCACAGTGGCGCACGTTCTTGGCAAGCCAGGGTCGAATGGCTGGAGGGCGGCCACCTCATCGACCAGGCTCACCCGGCGGTGCCCGACTCGGAGAAAGTCTGCTACCGTACTAACTAGTACAGTAGCGGACTAAAGGAGGCTGGCATGAGCTCTCGGACTGTCACGACGGTGCTCGACGCGCCCAAGGAGCAGGTGTTCGACTACCTGTCGCGGATCGAGAACCTGCCCGAGTGGGCGACCGAGTTCGCCCGCGAGCTCAAGTACGAGGACGGCAAGGCCAAGGTCGTGAACGGGCTCGGCGAGTTCTACTTCACGATCGATGCGGATCCCGAGACCGGCGTGATCGACATGTTCGCCGGGCCGGCGGAGGACGAGCTCGCGCTCTTCCCCACCCGCGTCGTGGAGCTGCCCGGCGGGCGGAGCGCCTACAGCTTCACGATGTTCAAGGGGCCGGGGGTGCCGGACGAGCTCTTCGAGTCGCAGTACCAGTCGCTCCTGCGCGAGTTCGAGAACATCCGCAGCACGTTCTCGTGATCGGCAGGGACGACCTGGGCTTCCTGCTCGCAAAGGCAACGCAGCGCTGGAACGAGCTGCTCGCCGCGCGCTTCGCCGCCGCAGGCTACGACGACGTCAGCCCGTCGTACGGCTCGGTGCTCGTGCCGCTCTTCGAGGAAGACGGGCTGCGGATGGGCGAGCTCGCTCGGCGCGCGTGGTTGAGCAAGCAGGCGATGACCGAGCTGGTTCGCCGGCTCGAGCGAGACGGGCTCGTGGAGCGGCGCGCCGACCCGAGCGACGGGCGCGCCTCCGTGATCTTCCTGACGGAGCGAAGCCACGCCTTCGAGCCGGTCGCCGCCCAGGCGCTCGCCGAGCTCGACGGGCTCGTGCGGCTCCGGCTGGACGGCGAACAGGTCGACGAGCTCAGGGCGAGCCTGCAGAAGCTGCTCGACCTCGGCGACGACGGCTAAGGCGCCTCCGGTCGGTGGCAGACCGCTTCGATGTTGTTGCCGTCCGGGTCGAGGGCGAAGGCGCCGTAGTACGTCGGGTGATAGATCTCGCGCACGCCGGGCGGGCCGTTGTCGGTCCCGCCCGCTGCCAGCGCGGCGACGTGAAAGGCGTCGACCGTCGCTCGGTTGCTCGCGGAGAACGCGACGTGGACGTTCTCCGTCGTCGGCTCTCGCCGGTCGGTGATCCAGAACGACGGCTTGCCCTCGGCGCCGAACCCGCCCAGGTGATCCGCCGGCTCCATCAACAGGGAAAGCCCCAGCGGTGCGAGCGCGCGAGCGTAGAAGTCGCGGCTGCGCTCGTAATCGGAGACGTTGAGAACGACGTGATCGATCATGGTGCCGTGCGCTATTCGCCGGAATACGTGCCGAAGCTCCAGAGGTTTCCCTCGGGATCACGGACCGTAAACCCGCGGGAGCCGTAGTCCTCGTCGACGAGTCCGCGGACGACCTCGGCACCGGCAGCGGTGGCCCGCTCGAACAGCCCGTCCGGGTCGTCGCACACGGCGTAGACGGAGTCGTTGCCGGGCAGCCGCGTCCCGAACGGGGAGTCGTCCTTGCCGGCGGTGCCGAGCATGACGCCGCCGCCGAGCGGCCAGCGCAGCTCGGCGTGCTCGACGAGAGCGGGGTCGTCCTCCCGGGCGTACACGGCTCGTTCCTCGAACCCGAACGCGCTCACAAGGAAGGCAATCCCGGCGCGCGCGTCCCGGTAGGCGAGGATCGGCCAGATGGATGTCGTGTTCTCGGTCATGCGCTCATGATCCGGGTTCGGGGTCGCTGCTGTCTTGGACGGATGGAAGATCGTCGGCGAGGAGCCGGCCGGGCGGGACGCCGGCGAGCTCATGGAAGTCCCGCGTGAGGTGCGCCTGGTCGTAGTAACCGCAGGCGTGGGCGACCTGCGCGATCGACAGGAACGGCGCCTGGAGCATCCGCCGCGCCCGGTCGAAGCGAACGACGCGGGCCGCCAGCTTCGGCGAGAGGCCGAACTCGCCCAGGAAGCGACGGCCGAAGTGCTGCCGCGTCCACCCCACCGTACGGGCGATCTCGGCCACCGGCACCGTGCCGGCGGACGCCGTCAACAGCTGCCAGGAGCGCCCGATCGCCGGTTCGATGGAGTCGCCGGTTGCGAGGCGACCGAGCAGCTCGTCGCAGATCGCGAAGCGATCGGGCCACGCCTGCGAGAGCTGGAGGCGCTCCCACAGCTCGGCTCCGGCCGGCCCCACCAAGTCCTCCAGCTCGAGCGAGAGGTTCCAGAGCTCCCGGGCCGGGAGCCCGAAGAGCGCGCGGGAGCCGAGCGGGGTCAGCTCGAACGCGACGCCCTCCTGGTTGCCGTTGTGGGAGATCAGCGCCGGCGACGCCTGCAGCCCCCCGATCACCGTCCGGTACCTGCTCGGCGCCTGGGCGGGATCGGTCTGCGCGAGAACGTCGATCTGCGACCCGATGCTGGCGATGAACGTCAGGTGCCGGGACGGCAGGCCTCTGTGCAGGCCGGGCGCAAAGCCCTCGAACCGATAGCCGACGTAACGCTCGACGAACGGCGCCAGCGCCGGCGCCGGCCGCTGCGTCAGCCACTCCGAGCGCGACCCTTCCACCCTGCCATCGTACGTCTCGCGGTCAGACCGTTCCCAGGCGGGCCGCCAGCGCCCGGACGCTCGCGCGCAGCTCGTCCGGGCGGCGGATCGTGAACCCGCAGCCGAGGCCGGCCAGGAGGCTCGCCATCCAGTCGAGGGACTCGACCTGCATGCGGAGGACGGTGGCGCCCTCCTCCACGACAAGCTCGCCGAGCGTCGCAGGGATGCGCTCGGCGGCCCGTTCAGGCGGCAGGTCGAGCTCCACCTCGACGGCCCACGTCCACGGAACGCTGGCCAGCGAGCTGGTCACGTAGGCGACCGGGTCGAACCCGTCCGGGGGCGCGAGCGCGGCGGCGTCCTCGAGCCGAGGCCCGAGCACGCGGTCGACGCGGAAGGTGCGGAGCTCGCCCCGGCCGTGGTCGTGCGCGGCCAGGTACCAGCGGCCGGCGTTGACGACCAGGCCGTGGGGGCTGAGCTCTCGCTCGGAGAGGGCGCCCGAGAAGGAGCGGTAGCGGGTGCGGACGCGCCTTTGGCGGCGGATGGCGTCGGCCAGGAGGAGCGCGGTCTCGCCCGGCACGGGGGCCGCGCCCGCCGCCGGCTCGATGAACCCGAGGCTGGACTCGAGCGCCTCCACGCGGCTGCGCAGGCGGGTCGGAAGAACGCGATGGATCTTCGTGAGCGCACCGTCGGCGGCAGCGCTCTCCGTGTCCAGCCCCAGCCGCTGCGCGGCGACCAGGCCGAGCACGACGACGACCGCCTCGTCGTCGCTCAGCATGAGCGGGGGGAGCCGGTACCCGGGCCGCATCCGATAGCCGCCGCCGACGCCGCGCTGACCCTCGACGGGGATGCCGAGCTCCTGGAGCGCGGCAACGTAGCGGCGGAGCGTGCGAACGTCGATGCCGAGCCGATCGGCCAGCTCCCTGCCGGTGGCCACCGGCTGCGCCTGGAGGCTCTCGAGGAGCGCGAGCAGCCGCGAGGTCGGCGAGGCCATGCGCCCAGTCAAGCACACATAGAGGGCGGAAACAGCCCTATTTAGCCGCTAGCGTCCAACCAGACGACTCGAGGAGGCTCGACATGGACGACGGCAGGCGGGACTTCGACTTCTGGATGGGAAGCTGGAACGTGCACAACCGCACCCTGCAGGAGCGGCTGAAGGGAGCGACCGACTGGGTCGAGTTCGAGGCGACGGTCTCGGCACGGCCGCTCCTGGACGGGCTCGGGAACGAGGACGAGTTCCGAACCGACCACGACGGCGGCTTCATCGGCATGTCGTTTCGCTTCTTCGATCCCGAGAGGAAGACCTGGTCGATCTACTGGGCGGACAGCCGGCGACCGGGGAAGCTCGACCCGCCCGTGGTCGGTTCCTTCTCCGACGACATCGGCAGCTTCCAGGGCGCCGACACGCTCGACGGGAAGCCGATCCTCGTCCGCTTCGACTGGGCCGGCGTGACGACGCCCACGCCGCGTTGGGAGCAGGCGTTCTCGCCCGACGGCGGCAGTACTTGGGAGAGCAACTGGGTGATGGAGTTCGCCCGGGCCGCGCAGTCCTAACCGGGCGCGAGACGGGGAGAGACGAAGTTTGCCTTCCCACCGACCGGGTATGTAGCCCGCCGGAAGGGAGGTCGCATGTACATCGGTGCTGGCACGCTCATCATCATCCTCCTCATCGTCATCCTGATCCTGATCTTCTAGGACGTTCACTGGAAACGGACGGCAGGGCCGGCGATCGCGCCGGCCCTCTTGCGTCCCGCAGCGCATCTACAGTGCGCCGGTGAGCACGCGCGACCGCGCTGACCGGTTGCTCGGACATCCCGGTGCCGGCGTTCTCGTCAGCGTCGGCGCGCTTGCCGTGGTCACGGGAGCGATCTACGCGTGCAAGGAGTTCGTCCCGGTCTTGAGCCTCGGCGTCCTCTACCTCTTCGCCGTGCTCCCCGTCGCCGTCCTCTTCGGCCGCGCGTATGCGATCTCGGTCGCGCTTGCCAGCGCGGCGCTCTTCAACTTCCTCTTCCTCCCGCCGCTCTATACCTTCCGCCTCTCCAACGGCGAGCACTGGTTCGCGCTGGCCGTCTACCTGGTCGTCGGGATCGTTGTCAGCGACCTGGCGGTGCGGGCGCGCCAGCGCGCCACGCGAGGCCGAGCAGCAAGGCCGGGAGGAGGCGCTGCTCGCGCAGATGGCGACTGCGTTCCTCCAAGGCCGAGAACGCCGCTTCGGAGGTCGAGCGCTTCTCGCCGGCGATCGCGGACGTGCTGCACGCGAGAGCGCCCGCATCGTCCTCGGGCGCAGTCCGGAGCCTCCGCCCGGAGAGTCGCCGCTCGAGCTCGACGCAGGCGGCCGCCGGCTCGGGACGCTCTACGTCCGCGAGGGGCCGGAGTCGAGCCTCGCCATCCGGCGCCGGTTCCTGCCGGCCCTCGCCTCGCTCGATGGCGGTGGCGACCGACCGGGAGCAGCTGGCGCGCGAGGCGGTTGAGGCCGAGGCGCTGCGGCGGAGTGACACGATCAAGACGGCCGTGCTCCAGGCCGTCAGCCACGACCTGCGCTCCCCGCTCACCGCCATCCGAGTGCTCCGCCGAGAGCCTCGAGAGCCCGGCCTCTCGCTGGACGAGCCGACCGGCGCGAGCCTCCTCGAGACCATCCGGCTGGAGGGGGACGGCTGGAGCGCGTGGTCGGCAATCTGCTCGACCTCTCCCGCCTCCAGGCCGGCGCGGCCGAGCCGAACCGGGAGCTATGGGCGATCGAGGAGCTCGTCGCGCAGGCGCTGGACCAGCTGGGCCCGGAGCGCGGCGGGTGGAGCTGGCGCTCCCGCCGACCCACCGGTCGTCGAGGTGGACGCCGTCCAGGTCGAGCGCGTACTCGTGAACCTGCTCGAGAACGCGCTCAAGTTCTCGCCGCGACGGAGAGTCCGTGCACGTCCAGGTGACGACCACGCGGAGCGAGGTGCTGGCGCGGGTCGTCGACCGCGGGCCGGGCATCCCGGAGGCGGAGCTGGAGCTCGTCTTCGAGCCCTTCGGCCGCGGCACCGGATGCCGTGGAGCGCAGCGGCAGCGGTCTCGGGCTCGCGATTGCCAGGGGTTTCGCCGAGGGAAACGGCGGCCGCGTCTGGGCGGAGTCCCGGCAGGGCCAGGGCGCGTCGTTCGTCCTGGCGCTCCCGCTCGTCGAGGTGCCGGTCGAGGCGCGGGCGTGAGTGGAGCGCGGGTGCTCGTCGTCGACGACGAGCCGCAGATCCTGCGTGCGCTCCAGACGACGCTCCGCGGCGCGGGCTACGAGGTGGACGCGGCGGCAACAGCCGAGGAGGCGCTTGACGAAGGCGGCCGCTCAGGCTCGCCCGAGGCCGTCATCCTCGACCTCGTCCTCCCGGACCGGAGCGGGGTCGAGGTCTGCCGCGAGCTGCGCGGCTGGTCAGGGCGCCGATCCTGATCCTCTCGGCCCTCGGCGAGGAGCGCGAGAAGGTCGCCGCGCTCGACGCCGGCGCGGACGACTACGTGACGAAGCCCTTCGGCGTCGAAGAGCTGCTCGCCCGGCTGCGCGCGACACTTCGCCGCGCCAGGCCCTCGCGGCGAGCCGACGATCGAGGTCGGGCGACGTCCGCATCGACCTGGA
The DNA here is from genome assembly GCA_963775625.1 of uncultured Actinomycetes bacterium. Lineage (GTDB taxonomy): Bacteria > Actinomycetota > Thermoleophilia > Gaiellales > Gaiellaceae > JAIBJN01. Next base: position 108,662 of record CAVZJM010000002.1, read on the forward strand.
GAAGCACGCCGTCTTTCGCGGCGACGAGCCCATTCGGCTGACCCCGCACGAGTTCGCCATGCTTCGCCTCTTCGTCGAGCACGAAGGGAAGCTGCTGACTCACCGGATGATCCTCCGCGAGGTCTGGGGCCCCGCCTACCAGACCGAGTCGAACTACCTCCACGTCTACGTCTCGCACCTGCGGCGCAAGCTCGAGCGGGACCCGACTCGGCCGCGCTACATCCTCACCGAGCCGGGCGCCGGCTACCGCTTCGTCTCACCGGAAGACCTTTAAGGGCGGCTTAAGCGGCGCGGCCGAACTCTTAGGCATCCCTTCAGCGAAACGGCCGTAGCCTCGGAGCATGTACGACCTCGCCTCGCTCGCGATCGCAGCGGCCTGCCTCCTGGTCGCCTTCGGCTTCATCTACCTCCTCGGCCGCGTCTAGTGCGATGAGCGCCGCCGAAACATTCGGACTGGTGATCTCCCTCGCGGTCTTCGCCTACCTCTGCTACGCGCTCTTTCGCGGGGAGGAGCTCTAGATGGAGGCCGTCTCCGTCGCCCAGATCGTCGTCTACGCGATCGCCCTGGTCGCCCTGGGGATGCCGCTCGGCCTCTACATGGCCGGCGTCTTCGCCGCCGACGGCGGGGTCGTCACGCGCCGCTTCGGCCTCGGGGCCGTCGAGCGCGCGTTCTACCGCATCGTTCGCACCGATCCTGGCCGGGAGCAGGACTGGAAGAGCTACGCGAAGTCGGTCGTCGTCTTCAGCGCCGTCTTCACGCTCCTCCTGTACCTGCTGCTACGGCTGCAGGACAGCCTCTTCCTCAACCCGGACGACCTGCCGGCCGTGCCGTCGCACATCTCGCTGAACACGACCGCGAGCTTCGTGACGAACACGAACTGGCAGTACTACGGCGGCGAGTACACGATGTCGTACCTGAGCCAGATGGCCGGGCTCGCGGTGCAGAACTTCGTCTCGGCCGCGGTCGGCATCGCCGTCCTGGTGGCGGTCATTCGCGGCTTCACGCGCCGGTCGGCGAAGACGCTCGGGAACTTCTGGCAGGACCTCTACCGCTCCCTCGCCTACGTCCTTCTCCCGCTCTCTCTCGTCCTCTCCGTCGCGCTCATCTCCCAGGGCGTGCCGCAGACCTTCGACGGCGCCGCGACGGCGACCACGCTGGAGGGCGCCGAGCAGTCGGTCGCGCGTGGGCCCGTCGCGTCGCAGATCGCCATCAAGCAGCTCGGGACGAACGGCGGCGGCTTCTACAACTCGAACTCGGCGGTTCCCTTCGAGAACCCGAACGGGCTCACGAACTTCCTCGAGCTGCTCTCGATCCTGCTCATCCCGGCCGGCCTGGTCTTCATGTTCGGCAAGCTCGTCGGTGCCCGGAAGCAGGGCTATGCCGTCTTCGCGGCCATGTTCGCCATGTTCGTCGTCGGCGTCGCTGTGATCACGCCCCTCGAGCAACAGGGGTCACAGGTGCTGCAGGCCTCCGGCGTCGACCTCGGCGCCGGCGACGGCCAGAGCGGGGGCAACATGGCCGACAAGGAGGTGCGGTTCGGGATCGCCAACACCTCGCTCTGGGCGGTGGCGACGACGAACGCGTCCAACGGCTCGGTCAACGGCGGCCACGACGCGCTCACCGCCGGCGGCGGAGCTGTGCCCATCGTGAACATGTTCACCGGCGAGGTCATCTTCGGCGGGGTCGGCTCCGGCCTCTACGGGATGGTCTTCTACATCGTCATCGCGGTCTTCGTCGCCGGGCTCATGGTCGGGCGCACGCCCGAGTACCTCGGCAAGAAGATCGAGGCGCGCGAGGTGAAGCTCGCAGCAGTCGGCGCGTTGTTCGTGCCGACGATGGTCCTGACGATGGTCGCCGTCGCGATCGTCACCGACGTCGGCCTCGCCTCCATCTTCAACCCGGGCGCGCACGGGTTCTCCGAGGCGTTCTACGCCTACGACTCGCAGGGCAACAACAACGGGAGCGCCTTCGCCGGGTACGGCGCGACCGACTTCTCCGCGCGCTTCGGCACTGTCGCGCTCTACCTCGGCCGTTTCGTCCCGCTGATCGCCGGCCTCGCCCTCGCGGGGTCGCTCGCCCGGAAGACGATCGTCCCCGCCTCGGCCGGGACGTTCCGCACGGACGGCGCCACGTTCTCGTTCCTCCTGATCGCCGTGATCCTCCTGACGGCGGGCCTGATGATCTTCCCCGCGCTCGCGCTCGGCCCCCTCGTGGAGGCACTGTCGTGACGCGCGCGCTCGTGTCGTCCCTCGTCGCAGCTGTGCTCTTCACGGCGGTCTTCGGCTTCGCCTATCCCGCGCTGATGACCGGCTTCGCCCAGGTCGCCTTCCCCGAGAAGGCCGACGGCAGCCTCGTCGAGCGCGACGGCCAGGTCGTCGGCTCGCGCCTCGCCGCACAGGCGTTCACCCAGCCCGAGTACTTCCATCCGCGACCTTCCGCGGTTGACTACAACGCCGCCGGGACGAGCTTCGCCAACCTCGGGCCGACCAACCCCGACCTGGCGACGCCGTCGACGAGCAGGCGCAGGCGATCCTCGAGCTCGAAGGCCCGTACAACCCGGGCCTCGAGATCGGCGACATCCCTGTCGACGCGGTCACCACCTCCGGCTCCGGCATCGACCCGCACATCTCGCCCGCCTACGCGCGAGCTCCAGGCTGCCCGCATCGCCGAGGTTCGCGGGCTCCCGCCCGAGCGTGTGCAGGAGCTGATCGACGACGCCACCGACGGCCGCTTCCTCGGCTTCTTCGGCGAGCCCGGCGTGAACGTGCTCGACCTCAACCTCTCTCTGGACGACTGGAGACCGCGCGATGACGACACGCTCCGAGAGCCTCTTCACGCGCGAGATCGTCGTCGGCGCGATCGCCGATTCCTTCAGGAAGCTCGACCCGCGCACGCTCGATCCGCAACCCGGTGATCTTCATCGTCGAGCTCGGCAGCATCGTCGTCTCGGTGATCTTCGTGATCGACGCCGTTCGCAACGACCCGGGTCAGGAGGCGCTCTGGTTCACCGGGTCGATCGCGGTCTGGCTCTGGCTGACCGTGCTCTTTGCCAACTTCGCCGAGGCGATGGCCGAAGGCCGTGGGAAGGCGCAGGCGAAAGCGCTCCGCGCGACGAGGACGACGACGATCGCCCACCGGCAGCAGCCCAGCGGCGGAGTCGAGGAGGTTCCCGCTCCCGAGCTTCGCCCCGGAGACCTCGTCGTCGTCGCCGCGGGCGAGGTCATCCCCGCAGACGGGGAGATCGTCGAGGGCGTCGGGTCCGTCGACGAGTCGGCGATCACCGGCGAGTCCGCGCCCGTGATCCGCGAGGCCGGCGGCGACCGTTCCGGCGTCACCGGCGGCACGCGCCTGCTCTCGGACCGCCTCGTCATCGAGGTGACGCAGGAGCCCGGACACTCGTTCCTCGACCGCATGATCGCTCTCGTCGAGGGCGCGGAGCGGCGCAAGACCCCGAACGAGGTCGCGCTCAACATCCTGCTCGCCGGCCTCACGATCACCTTCCTCGCCGCCGTCGTGACGCTGTACCCGTTCGCGCTCTATGCGGGCACCGTCATCTCCATGCCGGTGCTCGTCGCGCTGCTCGTCGCGCTGATCCCCACGACGATCGGCGGCCTGCTCTCGGCGATCGGCATCGCCGGGATGGACCGGCTCGTGCGGCGGAACGTGCTGGCCATGTCGGGCCGCGCGGTCGAGGCGGCCGGCGACGTCGACGTGCTCCTCCTGGACAAGACGGGCACGATCACGCTCGGAAACCGGCAGGCGAGCGAGCTCGTCCCGGCCGACGGCGTCGAGCAGCACGAGCTCGCCGACACCGCTCAGCTCGCCTCGCTCGCCGACGAGACTCCCGAGGGCCGTTCCATCGTCGTCCTCGCCAAGCAGCACGGGATCCGCGAGCGGACGCTGGCCGAGGTCGAGGCTCGAGTTCATCCCCTTCACGGCCTCGACACGCATGAGCGGCGTCGACCTGGACGGTCATCAGATCCGCAAGGGCGCGCCCGACGCGATCAAGGCATTCGTCGAGTCGAACGGCGGCCGGGTGCCTGCAGAGCTCGAGGCCGCCGTCCAGCGGATCGCCGAGGACGGCGGCACGCCGCTGCTCGTCGCCCGGGACAACTGGGTGCTGGGCGCGGTGCACCTGAAGGACATCGTCAAGGGCGGCATGGAGGAGCGCTTCGTCGAGCTCCGGCGGATGGGCATCCGCTCGATCATGATCACCGGCGACAACCCGGTCACCGCCGCCGTCATCGCCCGCGAGGCCGGCGTGGACGACTTCCTCGCCGAGGCCACGCCGGAGGCAAGATGGAGCTGATCAAGGACGAGCAGACCAAGGGGCGGCTCGTGGCCATGACCGGGGACGGGACGAACGACGCGCCCGCGCTCGCCCAGTCGGACGTCGGCGTCGCCATGAACACCGGCACCCAGGCGGCCAAGGAGGCCGGGAACATGGTCGACCTCGACTCGAACCCGACGAAGCTGATCGAGATCGTCGAGGTGGCGAAGCAGCAGCTGATCACGCGCGGCGCGCTCACGACGTTCTCGATCGCCAACGACGTCGCGAAGTACTTCGCGATCATCCCGGCGATCTTCGTCGCGACCTACGCCGTCGGCGGCGGCAGCGGGCCGCTCGAGTCGCTGAACGTCATGGACCTCGGCTCGCCGCAGAGCGCCATCCTCTCGGCGATCATCTTCAATGCCCTCGTGATCCCCGCGCTCGTGCCGCTCGCGCTGCATGGCGTCCGCTACCGCGCGATCGGGGCCACCGCCCTCCTGCGCCGGAACCTGCTCATCTACGGGCTCGGCGGCGTCATCCTGCCGTTCATCGGGATCAAGCTGATCGACCTCGTGGTGCACAACCTCCTCGGCGCGTAGATTCCGGGGGTGCGCGGCCGCTACCGCATCCTCCTCGGAGCCACGGCCGGGGTCGGCAAGACCTTCCGAATGCTCCAGGAGGGCCAGCAGGCGAAGGCCGACGGCACCGACGTCGTCATCGGCTACCTCGAGCCGCACGCCCGGCCGGAGACGGCGGCGCAGGCGGAAGGCCTGGAGGTCGTTCCTCGCCGGGGGATCGAGCACGGCGGACTGCGCTGGAGGAGCTGGACACGGACGGGGTCATCCGCCGCGCGCCCCAGGTGGCGCTGGTCGACGAGCTGGCGCACACGAACGCGCCCGGGTCGAGGAACGCCAAGCGCTACGAGGACATCGAGGAGATTCTCGACGCGGGCATCGACGTCATCTCGACGGTCAACGTCCAGCACCTCGAGAGCCTCAACGACCTCGTCTTCGAGCTCACGGGCATCCGGGTGCGCGAGACCTTCCCCGACCGCGTGCTCGACCAGGCCGACCAGGTGGTGCTCGTCGACCTGACGCCCGAGGAGCTCCAGCTGCGCCTGCGCGCGGGGAAGGTCTACCCCGGCCGCGAGGTCGAGCGGGCGTTGATGAACTTCTTCAAGCACGAGAACCTGGCTGCGCTCCGCGAGCTCGCTCTGCGGGAAGTGGCCGAGGACGTCGAGGCGCGCCGCCATCCGTCCGCGCTCGACCCCACCGGCGAGAAGCCGGTCGCCGAGCGGATCCTCGCCCTCATCACCCCGCAGGAGCGCTCGCAGCGCCTGCTCCGCCGCGCGTGGCGCTCCGCCCAGCGCCTGAGCGCCGAGCTCGACGTCCTCTGGGTGCGCCGCCCCGACCAGCGGCTCGCCGATGCCGACCGCGAGCAGCTCGCCGCGCTGCGGCGGCTGGGCGTCGTGCTCGGCGCGCACTTCCTCGAGGAGGAGTCCGACGACTTCGTCGAGACCGTCAGGTCGGTCGCCGCCGACCGCGGGACGACGTACGTCTTCATCGGCACGCCCGACAGCCGCCGGCGCGAGGAGGTGCTCAAGAGCTCGCTCGTGATGCGGCTGGTACGCGCGCTCCCCGGGATCGACATCCGCATCGTCGCCGACCCGTCCGAGCGACGTGCCGCGCGGGAACGATGAGCTCTCGCTGCCGCCGAAGCAGCCGAAGTAGCGCCGAGTCCGGGTCGATCTCTCCACAGGAGCCTGCGCCCATGCGGCTTCGCGGGGGACGTGGCTCTCCCGGCCACTGGTGAGCAGGCCTTCCCCGGCGGTATCTCCGGTCGCGTCACTCGACCGGAAGGAGCAGCATGAGGATCACACGAATGCGGGCGCTGGCGGCGCTCGCGGCCGTCGGGGCGCTCGCCCTCGCGGCGGGGGCAGCCGTGGCGGTGGGGAAGGACGCCTCGCTGGCGGCCGTCGAGGCCGACGAGGTCATCCACGCCTGCCGCCACCCGAACGGCGGCTGGGTGCGACTCGTCACCGCCGCGGGCGACTGCCGCGCGCGCGAGCAGGCGGTCTCCTGGAACGTCGCCGGCCCGGCGGGAGCGCCGGGGCCGGCGGGGCCCCCGGGCCCGAAGGGCGACGCGGGCGCCGGGCTGACCAAGCTCGCCGACCTCGCCGGGATCGCCTGCACGACCGACGGCGGTGACGCGGGCAAGGTCGAGCTCGACTTCGCCGGCGACGACACGGTGCTCTTCCGCTGCGTCGCAGGTGGGCCGCCGCCTCCGCCTCCCCCTCCGCCGCCGCCTCCACCGGCCGGCTCGACCCTCGTCCTGAACGAGGTGGACTACGACCAGGTAGGAGCCGACGGGGACGGCTTCGTCGAGCTGAAGAACACCGGCACGACGGCAGTCGACCTGGCCGGCATCGCGCTCGTCTACGTTGACGGAGCGGACTCGGAGGAGTACGACCGCGAGGCCCTCACGGGCACGCTCGACCCAGGCGCGTACCTCGTCGTCGCCGGCGACCCCCAGAACGGCGCGCCAGACGGGCTCGCGCTCGTCGACACGGACGACGGCGCGCTCCTCGACGCGCTCTCCTACGAGGGCGGCATCACGGCAGCCGTCATCTCCGGGACGACCTACAGCCTCGTCGAAGGGACGATGCTGCCGGAGACGGTCGCCGACTCGAACGCGGCGGCCGGCTCGCTCAGCCGCATTCCCGACGGCGCCGACACGAGCGACGCCGCGTCCGACTGGGTCTTCACCACGACCCTGACGCGCGGCGCCGCCAACGTGGCCACGACGGCGCCCTGAGGCGAGGAGGGGCGGCCGGAGTCGTCGGCCGCCCCTCAGCCTGGCGCTCCTTGGCCGAGCGCTGAGCACCGGCGGCAGGGAGGACTGCTTAGGATCCTCCGGTGGACATCGTCCTCGCGATCGTCGCCGCCTTCCTCTTCGCGCTCGGGCTGGTCCTCCAGGAGAAGTCGGCGTCCACGCTCCCGGGCGAGGCCGTCGGCACCGGATTCCTCGTCCGTCTCGCCCATGAGCCCCTGTGGCTCTTGGGCGGTCTCGCCCAGGCGGCAGGCTTCGTCGCGCAGGCGATCGCCCTCGGCATCGGCCGCATGGTGGTCGTGCAGCCGCTCCTGATCCTTTCGATCGTGTTCGCGCTCCCGCTCGGGCGGCTGCTCGAGGGCCGGCGGATCAAGCGGAACGAGTGGATCGGGGCCGCAATGGTGACGATCGGCCTCGCGGTGCTCTTGATCGCGGCCAAGACCGACCAAGGCTCCGACGACGCGCCCTTCGCCCGTTGGGCGATCGTCGGCGGCGTCACAGGGGGGATCGCGGTCGTGCTCTTCCTGCTCGCGCGCGGCCGCGAGCCGAGCCTGCGGGCCGCGCTCCTCGGGACCGCCGGCGGCATTCTCTTCGGCCTCGCGGCGGCGTTGACCAAGACGGTCGTCTCCAACTTCGACGAGGGCTTCGTCGCCATCGTCACGGACTGGCACCTGTACGCCATGATCGTGCTCAGCGTGGCCGCCTTCTGGCTCGAGCAGGCCGCCCTGCAGACCGGTGCGCTCGCCCCGGCGGTGGCGACGACGATGGCCTTCGACGCGCTCTCGAGCCTCGTCTTCGGCATCGTCGTGTTCGACGAGGCCCTGCACGAGACCGCCTTCGGCTACATCGTCACCGGGCTCTCGCTCGCGACGGCGCTGCTCGGGCTCGTTCTGATCGCGCGCGCGAAAGCGGCCGCGACGCTGCGACCCGACCCGGCCGACACCCCTGCCTGAGCTCTTAGCCGGCGGCCTCGAGGATGCGCCGGGCCACGCTCGTCCAGCTCCAGAGCTCGGCGGCCGCCTTCCGCGCCGCCGTGCGTAGCGCCTGGCGCTCCTCGGAGCCGAGCGCGAGCTGATCCTGGAGGTGGGCCTTCAGCTCGGCGGCGTCCTCGTTCGGGAAGGCCGGCAGGTGCCGGAGCTCGGCCGGGTAGAAGCGCTCGAGCCCCTCGGCGATCTCGGCGAGCCCGGAGTGGTTCGCCACGATCGGCGGGCAGCCGGCGGCGGCCGACTCGGCCGCGACCATGCCGAAGGCCTCGGGGAAGATCGACGGCACGACCGACGCGTCGGCGAGGGCGAGCAGGTGCACGAGATGACGGTGCTCGAGCGGGCCGGTGAAGAGGACGTCGAGGCCCTCGGCCAGGCGCTCGAGCTCGGCGCGGTAGTCGCCGAAGCCGACGATCACCGCCCGCGCGTCGATTCCGCGGAGCGCTTCGAAGAGGACCTGCACGCCCTTGTTCTCGATCAGCTTCCCGAAGTAGACGACGGTGGACCGATCGCCCGCGAGGAAAGCCACCAGGCGCTCGGCGTTGCCCTCGTCGGGGAGCCGTTCGTTGGCGTTCCCGGGGTTGGGCGGGTCCTTCCGGGACTCCACGAGGAGCGCCGCCAGGGCCTTCTCCTTCGGGGCCGGCTGCCAGAGCTCGACGTCGACGCCGGGCGGGATCTCGTGCACGCGCTCCGTCTGCCCGCAGACCTCGGCGACGACCTCCCGGATGTGCTCGGAGCCGACGATGGTCGCGACGTCCCCGGAGAGCGCCTCCTGCCCCCACGCAGAGAGCTCGGCGTTCCCCCGCATCGAGTACTCGAGCTCGGAGCCGTGCGCCTTGACGACGTAGCGCGCGCCGACCGCCTTTCCCACCGGGCCGCCCATCAGCACGTGGTTGACGAAGACGAAGTCGGCCGGCAGACGCTCCCGAATGGACGCCGCGTTGGTCTCGACCCAGGCGTCCAGCTGCGCCCGCGTGGAGTCCTGAACGCGCTTGACCTCGTAGCCGTCGTACTCGTCGAGGACGAAGACCGGCAGGAACCCGCCCACGTCGGGGCGCACCGTCTCGGCGCCGCCGAGGTCGAACCGCTCAGGGTGCGGCTCCTGCGAGAAGACGACGACGTCGTGGCCCTCGCGGCTCCACTCGCGGGCGAGCTGGCGCGCGTAGATGTTCGAGCCCGTGCCCCCGAGGAGGTAGCCGTGCCAGACGAAGATCCGCATCAAGAACTCCTTTCGAGCCCTACGGCACCGCGAAGCCGCTGCGCTCGATCATCTCCGGGATCGTCACGAACTCGTAGCCCTCCTGCTCCTTCCACTGCTGCAGGATGAGGTCGGCCGCGGCCACCGAGTGGCTGCGGTCCCAGCCCATCGCGATGTTGCACCCGTCGTGGAGGAGGATGACGTGGCCGCCTCCGCGGGCCTGCTTCTCGACCCTGCGCATGATCCGCTCCGTCGTCACCTTCTTCTCCCAGTCCCAGAGCGTGACCGACCAGAGGATCGGCACGTAGCCCTCGTCCCAGAGGACGCGCAGAGTGCCGGGCCGGCGGCGGCCGTACGGCGGGCGCATGATGCGGTGGCCGTTGACGCGCGCCATCTCGACTCCGGCTTCCTCGATCGCCCGCGTCGTGTCCCGCAGCTCGCGCCGGATCGTCTCGTCGGTGTGGAGAGGCATGGTCACGTGGGTATAGGTGTGGTTCCCGACCGCGTGGCCCGCGTCGGCCACCTGCTTCAGGAGGGACGGCTGCTCGCGCGCGTAGTGGCCGACGGAGAAGAAGGTCGCCTTGACGCCGTGCTTGTCCAGCACCTCGAGGAGCTGGGGCGTCCACGCCGTGTTGGGTCCGTCGTCGAAGGTGAGCGCCATCAGCTTGCCGCTCCCCGGCGTGCCGACGAACGACTTCCCGAATCCCTGGCCCTTCGGCGAGATCGCGTTGTAGGTCCCCCAGCCGGCGGCGCCGGCGGCCGCGCCGAGCGCGAGCGGCCACGTTCTCATGTCGTTCTCCCTTCGTTGTCGAAGTGCAGGACCGGATCGCCACCGGCCCACGCCTCCCCGGGCGCCGGGGGAGGGTAGGTGTGAACCGCGCCGCGGTCGTCGTCCCCCGGCCGGCGCATGTTCCTGTACCAGCGGTGGTAGAGCGGGGCCGCGAGAACGGTCAGGGCGACGAGGACGGCGAGACCGGCGAGCATCCAGAGGTGGCGCCGGAGGGGCTCGACGGCCCCGGCGGCCCAGGCGGACAGGCCCGCGAGCACGAGCGAGAGCGCGATGCCGGCGTAGTAGTCGAGCGGGAACCGCCACAGCCACGGCACCTCGAACCACCAGACCTTCCCGCGCTCGAACCGTTTGACCGTGTAGGCGGGGTTGAGCACGAACCAGAGGTAGTCCCAGACGACGGCGAGCGCGAAGAAGGTCGCCAGCGTGCGCAGCTCGCCGGCGAGCGTCCAGTCGACGCCCATGACGTAGGGAAGGTGGAGCACGACCAGCGGGATCGTGAACGCCCAGACGTGGTAGCCCGTGAGCGGCCGCCGGCCCATCGCCACGCCGTAGACGCGCCCCACCAGCCCGCGGCTTCGCCACCAGGTGGGCAGGCGCTCGGCCCAGCCCCAGCCGCCCTCGATCTCGATCTCGATCGCCGCCAGGCCGAAGGCCCACGCGAAGAGGAGCAGCGTGCGCCCGAGCTCGAGCTCGCTCACCGGCGCCGCCCGGCCGCAAGCCCGGCCACGAGGCCGTCGATCGCGGCGAGCGCCTCGGCGTTTCCGTCCTGGTCGTAGCCGGCGAGCGCCTCCTCGTGCGCCGGCTCGCGCGTCGAGGAACCGTTCGAGCGCGGCCTCGTCCAGGCTCGAGGCACCGGTGCCGAAGCCGCACCGCTCGAGGTAGCGGGCGTTCATCTCCTGCTCGAACTGCCCGGCGAGGGGGAGCGCGAGCATGGGCTTGCGCAGGTAGACGGCCTCGCTCATCAGCGAGTAGCCGGCCGAGCCGACGATTCCCCGGGCCGTCCGCAGGTCGTCGATAAAGGCCTCGTTGGCGAACGGGCGGTAGCTGAGCGAGCCCTCCTGCACCTCCTCGGTGAGCCCGTCCCGCGCTCCGTAGACGTGGCTCGGGACGCCGCTGGCCTCGAGCGCCGCGATCGCGGTCTCGCTGATGCGGCCGTAGACGAGCAGGTGGTCGCCGCGCTCCGGCTTCGCCGCGAGGATCTCGGCGCGGAGAAGGGATGGCACGAGCGTGGTTCGCTTCTTCCGAATCGGCGGGGTGAAGAACGTGGTGATGACGTAGTGGCTCGCGCGCGGGAGCTTGGCGTAGACGAACGCGCGAGCGGTCTCGTAGTCGCGGCGCACGCCCGCGAGGATCTCCCCGTCGTGCTTGCAGCGGTCGACCATCTGGATGTTGTCGACGGAGAGCACCGGCTTCCGATGCGACTTCGCGAAGAGGTACGTGAAGCCGTCGAAGTCGGTGATGACCAGGTCCGGGGCAAAGGACCTGGCGATCGCGGCGCCGCGATGCCAGTCGCCCGGGACGCCCTTCAGCCCACCGCGGACGTTCGCGGTGAGCGTCTTCCAGGTGTTCACCGTGCCGTGCTCGAGAACGAAGGAGGTGCCCCAGATCTCCTCGACGTCGGGCAGATGCTCGCGCAGGTACGGAAGCGCCCGGCCGGACGCGACCATCTTGACCTCGTGCCCCTCGTCGAGCAGGTGCGCGGCCACCACTCGGGAGCGCGTGGCATGGCCGAGGCCTTCCCCGACGGCGCCGTAGAGGATCCGCACGGCGCGAGCCTAGCGCAGCAGGGTTCTAGTCGGTCTCCGGCGCGCTCGGCGCGCCGCCGATCAGGTCGAGGAGCTTCTTCGTCTTCGCCCCCCAGCGCGCGTCGTGCTTGCGCTGGCGGGCCTCGGCCCGCAGCCGCCGCTTGCTTCCGGGCTTGTAGAAGACCCGTGCCCACGGAGAGTGCGGCTTGGCGAGCCGCATCGCGCCGACCATCGCGATGAACGGGACGAACATGGCGGCGAGCCCCGTGAGCAGCTTGGCCTTGAGCAGGACGACGATCATGAGGGAGACGTGAATTGCCAGGACAACCATGAACACCCAGCGGGTGGAGTCGGCGGCCGTGTCGGCGTCGAACGGAATCACATGGAGGAGAACGAGGACGCCGACGGTGAGCGCGATGATCACCGCGTCGATCGACGCGCGCCCCTCGTCCGACCAGTAGACGTCGTCGAGGCGGAAGACGAGCGCGAACTCGTCGAGGATCAGCGCGGCGCCGGAGCCGAACACGGCGCAGACGAGGAGCTCGAAGAGGTTGTCCACCGGCTCGAAGCCGATGATCAGCGCCCCGGAGGCGAGGGCGAGAACGATGCCGACCACGACGTGGTGGAGGTGGACGCCGTGGACGCTGCCGCTGCCCCAGCCCCGGACGCGGGCGGCACGCGTGTACCCGCGTGTGATGGCGAAGCAGATGAGGAACGCCACGAGCGCGACGAAGATCGGCTCCCGGCCTGCCTCGTAGACCGACGTCTCGTAGCCCGGAATGAACCGGAAGAGGTTCACACGTGAAAGTCTGCCACGCCCGGGAGCCTGCGACAGTCGTGGGCTCTTGCTCTAAGGTGACCGCTCGAGGCTGCGAACGAGCACGCCAATGGCCGAGCATCCGCGCACATCCGACGAGCGGGCGGCGCGGCGCGCCCAGCTCCGCCGGCGCTACCGCAGGCGGCGCCTCACGGCGCTTGCCGTCGTCCTCGCCGGTCTCGTCGCGGTGGGCGCCCTCCTCGCCGGCTTCGTGTTCGGCGGCAAGCCGGTCCAGGCCTCGCAGCAGCTCGGCGCGTCGACCGTCTGCGAGCCGACCGGGCCCTCCCAGACCGTGAAGCCGGGCTGGCTGACGGCACGCCGACAGACGGTGCTCGTCGACTCCGTGCTGCTCGGCGGGAAGCCGGCGCTGCGGGAGACGTTCAAGCGCTGGAGGCTCCGATTCGTCGGCGAGCCGGCGATCATGCTGCCCGCCATGGAGGAACGCATCGCTGCGAAGCGACGCGTCGCGCGCCTCGTCGTGCTCGGCATCGGCTACAACTCGATCTGGGAGCGAAGGCGCCGGAACTACGGGACCTGGGCGCGGAAGTTCGACAGGGAGGCGAAGAAGCTGCTCTCAACCTTGCGTCGGAAGGGAGCACGGCAGTTCGTCTGGGTGACGCTCCGCGACGCGCGGCGCGCGGTGATCCCCTCCTCGGCGCAGTGGCAGCACGACCGCTACGCCTGGTACTTCCCGTACGTCAACGAGCGCCTGCGCCGTCTGGGCCGGGCCCGCGACGATCTCGTGCTGGCGCGCTGGGACCGGGTCTCGAACCGCACCGGTCTCACCTACGACGCCATTCACCTGAACCCCGAGGGCGCCGCCCTGATGGCCCGCACGATCCGAGCCGCGATCCGGGCGGAAGGCGAGCGACAGACCGAGGTGGTTCCTCCCGTTGGCTGCTAGATGACGAAACGGACGATCCTCCTGATCGAGGACGAAGAGGCGATCTCCGAGCCGCTCGCGGCCGCGCTCGCGCGAGAGGGCTTCGATGCCCTGGTGGCCGGGACGGCCGCGAAGGGCTTCGAGCTCTTCGAGACCCGCACGCCCGACCTCGTCCTCCTCGACGTCATGCTCCCGGACGGGGACGGTCGCGACCTCCTGCGGCGCATCCGGGAGACCTCGCGTACGCCGGTGGTCATGCTGACCGCGCGCGGCGAGGAGATGGACCGGGTGCTCGGGCTCGAGCTGGGCGCCGACGACTACGTGACGAAGCCGTTCAGCGCCGCGGAGCTGGCCGCCCGCGTCCGGGCCGTGCTCCGCAGGGCGGGCGAGGCCGCCGCGCCGGCAGGGGCCGTGCTCGAGGCCGGCGACGTCCGCATGGACCTCGACACGCACGCGGCGACCCGCGCGGGAGAGCCGCTCGAGCTGACGGTGAAGGAGTTCGAGCTCCTGCGCGTCCTGCTCGAGCACGCGGGCAAGCTCGTCAAGCGGAACGACCTGGTGCACGAGGTCTGGGATCCCGCCTGGTTCGGCTCGACCAAGACGCTCGACGTCCACGTGAGCGCGCTGCGAAAGAAGCTCGGCGACGACCCGGCCGCGCCACGCTACATCCACACCGTGCGCGGCGTCGGCTTCCGCTTCGAAGCGCCGTGACCTTTCGGGCGCGCCTCGTCCTCGCGGCGGCGTACCTGCTCGCCGCCGTCGTCGTCGCCCTGGCGGTGCCCCTCGCGCTCAGCGTCGACCGCCGCGCGACGTCCGAGCTGGAGTCGGACGTCGTCGCGGACTCGGCGTTCCTGTCGGGACGAGTCGCCGACCTCGTTCGCCTCGGCGCCACCAATCAGCTCGCGGACGTCATCGGGGCGGCCACGGTCGGTACGGGCGCACGCACCGTCGTCGTCGACTCGAGCGGGCTCGCCCTGGCGGATTCGGCGGGCGCCGCGCCGGTGGGCGAGGCGTTCGCCACGGCGGAGCGGCCGGAGTTCCAGCCCGCACTGGACGGGCGCGTCGACGTCCGGGAGCGCCACAGCGACACGCTCGGCGAGGACCTGCTCCTCGTGACCACGCCGGTGACCGACCGCGGCGAGGTGATCGGCGCCCTGCGTGTCTCGGCCCCGCTCGGCGAGGTCGACGCGGGCGTCCGCTCGAGCTGGCTGGCGCTGGCGCTCATCGGCCTGGCCGTCGTGGCGGCCGGCCTCGTCCTGGCGTGGATCCTGGCCGGCTCGCTGGCGCGCCCGGTAGAGAAGCTCCGAGCCGCGGCCGGCCGGCTCGGCCGCGGGGACCTCGACGCGCGCGTCGAGCCCGAAGGCCCGCAGGAGATCGACGAGCTCGGCAGGTCGTTCAACCGCATGGCCGGCGAGCTCTCGGCCAACCTCGCGGCCCAGCGGGACTTCGTCGCCAACGCCTCGCACCAGCTGCGAACGCCGCTGACCGGGATAAAGCTCCGCCTGGAGGCGATCAGAGCCGAGGGCGGGACCGCGGCCGAGCAGGCGCTGAAGGCCGAGGGCGAGCTCGACCGGCTGAGCGCGCTCGTGGACGACCTCCTCGGGCTCGCGCGCGCCGCTGCCGACCGCACTCCCGGCGAGAGCGTCGAGCTCGGCGAGGCCGTGCGCGCCGCCGGGCGGCGCTGGGCGGAGCCCGCCGCAGAGGCCGGCCACGACCTCACGGTCGGCGACGCGGCCGGCGGCAAGATCTGGGCCGCTCAGACCGACGTCGCCCACATCCTCGACAACCTGCTCGAGAACGCGATCCGCTACTCGCCCCGCGGCGCGCGGATCGAGGTCGAGCTCGACCGGAACGGCGGCCGCCCCGGATTCGTGGTCTCGGACACGGGCCCGGGCATCGCGGCCGAGGAGCGGGCGCATGTCTTCGAGCGCTTCTACCGCGGCGCAGGGGGCCGAAGTGCGGGGCCCGGAACCGGGCTCGGGCTCGCCATCGTCGCCGAGCTCGTCGAGCGGTGGGACGGCCGGGTGGAGCTCCTCGACGGCCCGGGCACGCGCGTGCGGGCCAACTTCCCCGCCGACCCTGCCGACTCCTCACCTCCCGCTCACCATTCCTGAAGACACGCCTTGCTAGCGTCGAGACCATGAGCCGCGCACGTGTGCTTCTTCTCGCTCTCGTGGGCCTGGCGCTGCCCGTGGGCCTCGCGCTCGGGGTCTACGTCGCCTCGGCCGGCTCGCTGACGGTGGTTCCGGCCGTGGTCGAGGCGCCGGAGAGGATCGCCCGGGCGGCTGCGACGACGACCGAGGCCGAGACGACGACCTCCCCCGGAGGAACGACGACCGCGGCCGGGACGGGCCGTGACGACCTCCCGGGGAAGTGCAAGGACCCGGATCACCGGCTCGACCCGGACTGCGACCCCCGCTCGGCGGACGACGACGACGGCGACGACTCGAGCGGCGAGGGCTCCGGCGGGGACGACGACTCGAGCGGGCCCGGCTCGGGAGACGACGACGGCGGGGACGACGACTCGAGCGGCCACGGCTCGGGCGACGACGACTAGCGCCAGTCCGTCCCGCCTACCGTTTCCTTACCGAGCCCGCGCAGAGTCTTCACGACGCCCGGGGGCGCGCTTTTCCCGGCCCCTCCTAGCCTCGGAGGAGCAGTTATCGCTCACCGAGCAAGGAGGATTCCGTGTCCACGTTCATGAAGATCATGCTGGTACCCGCGCTCGTCGTCGCCTTCAGCGTCGGCGTGGCGATCGCGGCCGGCGGAGGCGACGGCTCCAGCAGCCCGCTCGCCCAGGTCGCCCCGACGACCTCGACGATCGACTCGACGACCACCACCACGACCACGACCGAGGACGAAGCCGAGGATGTCAGCGGCCCCTGCGACGAGGCGGAGCACGCTGCCGATCCGCGCTGCACCGGCGCCGGCGACGACCCTGACGACGACACCTCCGGCCCCGGCCGGGACGACGACGACCACGGAGACGACGACCGGGGCGACGACGACAACTCGGGCCCCGGGTCACAGAGCTCTGGTCCCGGCCACGGCGGCGACGACGACGACGAGAGCGACGACCACGGCGGCCACGGCGGCGGCGAGGACGACGACCGCTAGACCCCGGGGGCGGGGTGGCCGAGGGGCCTCCCCGCCCTCAAGCTCGACAGACCAGGACGGCTCGGACAGACTGTCGAGTGAGACCCGATGAGCGCGAAGCCCGACGAGGCGAAGGCCGGTCTGATCGAGAAGACCGTCGAACACGCGCGCGCGAAGCTCCCCGCGGAGCAGGCGGCGCGGCTCGAGGCCTTCATCCGCATGTACTACGGCGCCGTGGCGGCCGACGACCTCCTGGAGCGCTCGATCGGCGACCTCTACGGCGCGGCGCTCGGGCATCTGAACTTCGGCTCACGGCGCAAGACGGGCGAGCCGAAGGTGCGCGTCTACACGCCGCAGCTCGAGGAGCACGGCTGGACGTCTCCCCACACCGTGGTCGAGATCGTCAACGACGACATGCCCTTCCTGGTCGACTCGGTGAGCATGGAGCTGAACCGGCTCGGCAGCGGCGTCCACCTGATCATCCACCCGGTCGTCCGGGTGCGACGGGACGCCGAGGGTCGCTTGCTCGAGGTCCTTCCGCACGACGCCGAGGCCCCTGACTGCAGGCTCGAGTCCTTCATCCACGCCGAGATCGTGCGCGAGAGCGACCCGGCGCACCTCGAGCAGGTTCGCGCCGGGCTCGAGCGCGTCCTTGCCGACGTCCGGGCGGCGGTGGAGGACTGGCGCGAGATCGTCGAGCGCGGGCGCGAGGTCGTCGCCGACCTCGCCGAGCACCCGCCGCCGGTCGAGGCCGAGGAGCTGGCGGAGGCCACCGCGCTCCTCGAATGGATCCTCGACCACCACTTCACCTTCCTCGGCTACCACGAGTATGACCTCGTGAGCGTCGACGGCGAGTGGGCGCTGCGGCGCGTCCCGGGCACGGGGCTCGGCCTCCTCCGCGACAGCGACCCCGAGCCCGGCCTCGTCAAGCTCGGGCGCGAGGCGCAGGAGCTTGCCCGCGAGAAGGTCATTCTCGTCCTGACGAAAGCGAACTCGCGGGCGACCGTGCACCGGCCGTCGTATCTCGACTACATCGGCGTGAAGCGCTTCGACGAGTCGGGCGAGGTGGTCGGCGAGCGCCGCTTCCTCGGCCTCTACACGTCGACGGCCTACAGCGCCCGGCCCGACGAGATCCCGTTGCTGCGCCGCAAGGCCCGCAAGGTGCGGGAGCGCTCCGGCCTCCCGCCGGGAAGCCACGCCGACAAGGCCCTTGTCGAGATCCTCGAGACGTACCCGCGCGACGAGCTCTTCCAGATCTCGGACGAGGAGCTTTGCGAGATCGCCATGGGCATCCTTCACCTCGGCGAGCGCCAGCGCGTGCGCCTCTTCGTCCGTCAGGACCGGTTCGGACGATTCCTCTCCTGCCTCGTCTTCGTGCCTCGGGACCGCTTCAACACGCAGGTCCGGGAGGCGATCCAGGAGATCCTCGTCGAGACGCTCAACGGCGTCAGCGTCGACTACAACGTCCGCCTCTCGGAGTCGGTGCTGGCGCGGCTGCACTACGTGATCCACACGCGTCCCGGAGAGGCGGTGCCGGACTACGACGTCCGCGAGATCGAGGGACGGCTGGTCGAGGCGACGCGATCGTGGGTCGACGACCTCTTCGCCGCGCTCGTGGAACAGCTCGGGGAGGAGCACGGCACCGAGCTCTTCGCTTCGTATCGGGATGCGTTCCCGCCCGGCTACTGCGCCGACTTCACGCCGCCGGCGGCGGTCCTCGACATCCAGCGGATGGAGCGCCTCGACCCTGCGGGCGACCTGGAGATGACCCTGTACCGACCGCTCGAGGCGGCCGACGACTTCTTCGTCCTGAAGCTGCTGCGCTCCGGGCAGCCGATCCTCCTCTCCGACGTGCTCCCCCTGCTCGAGGACCTGGGCGTCAAGGTCTACGACGAGCGGCCGTACGAGATCGACCGGGCCGGCCCGGTGGACGCCTGGATCTACGACTTCGGGCTCACGGGCGAGGACGGCCCCATCGACCTGGACGCGGTCGGCGAGGCGTTCAAGGACGCATTCGGCCAGGCCTGGCGCGGCGAGATCGAAGTCGACGGCTTCAACCGGCTCGTGCTGCGGGCCGGCCTGACGTGGCGAGAGGTGGCGATGCTGCGGGCACTCGCCAAGTACAAGCGCCAGACGGGCACCACGTTCAGCCAGAGGTACATGGAAGAGACGCTGGGCAAGCACGCGGGCATCGTGCGCAAGGTCGTCGAGCTCTTCCGCGTCCGCTTCGACCCGGCGCGCGACGACGAGCGCGCGATCGAAGCCGACGCGCTGGCCTCGCTCATCGAGGAGGAGATCGACGCCGTGCCGAGCCTCGACGAGGACCGCATCCTGCGGAGCTTCCTCCGGCTCGTCCAGGCGACGCTCCGGACGAACTACTTCCAGCTCGACGGCGAGGGCCGGCCGAAGCCCTATCTCTCCTTCAAGCTCGACCCCGACCTCGTCCTGGACCTACCGCTGCCGAAGCCGGAGTACGAGATCTGGGTGTATTCGCCTCGAATCGAGGGGGTGCACCTGCGCGGGGGGAAGGTGGCTCGCGGGGGGATCCGCTGGTCCGACCGGCGCGAGGACTTCCGCACCGAGGTGCTCGGCCTGATGAAGGCGCAGATGGTCAAGAACGCGGTCATCGTCCCGGTCGGCGCCAAGGGCGGGTTCGTGGTGAAGCGCCCACCGTCCGACCGCGACGCCCTCCGGGAGGAGTGCGTCGGCTGCTACCAGACGCTCATGCGCGGGCTGCTCGACCTCACCGACAACATCGTGGCGGGCGAGACAGTCCCGCCCACTGATGTCGTCCGCTACGACGACGACGACCCGTACCTGGTCGTGGCGGCCGACAAGGGCACCGCCACGTTCTCGGACGTGGCGAACGGGATCGCTGCCGAGTACGGCTTCTGGCTCGGCGACGCGTTCGCCTCCGGCGGCTCGGCCGGGTACGACCACAAGGCGATGGGGATCACCGCGCGCGGGGCCTGGGAGTCGGTCACGCGCCACTTCCGCGAGCTCGACGTCGACGTGCAGACCACGGACGTCACGGTGGTCGGGATCGGCGACATGGCCGGCGACGTCTTCGGCAACGGCATGCTCCTTTCCCGCCATCTGAAGCTCGTCGCCGCGTTCAACCACGAGCACGTCTTCCTCGATCCGGGCCCTGACCCCGAGGCGAGTTACGCCGAGCGCGAGCGCCTCTTCGCGCTCCCGCGCTCGAGCTGGGCGGACTACGACCCGGCCGCGATCTCGCCCGGAGGCGGCGTCTTCCCGCGCAGCGCCAAGTCGATCGAGCTCACGCCCGAGGTCCGCGCCGCGCTCGGGATCGAGGCCGAGGCGCTGGCACCGAACGAGCTGATCAGGGCGATCCTCACCGCCGAGGTCGACCTGCTCTGGAACGGAGGCATCGGCACCTTCGTGAAGGCGTCCACCGAGTCGCATCTCGAGGTCGGGGACAAGGCGAACGACCCGCTCCGGGTCGACGGCCGGGACGTCCGCGCCAGGGTGGTCGGAGAGGGCGGCAACCTCGGCTTCACGCAGAAGGCCAGGGTCGAGTACGCGGTGGCGGGGGGCCGTATCTTCACCGACGCCATCGACAACTCGGGAGGCGTCGACTGCTCCGACCACGAAGTCAACATCAAGATCCTCCTCGGCGCCGTCGTCGCGGCGGGAGACATGACCGAGAAGCAGCGGAACGAGCTGCTCGCCGCGATGACCGACGACGTCGCCCGGCTCGTCCTGCGCAACAACTACCGGCAGACGCAGGCGCTCAGCCTCGCCATGAAGCAGGCGCCGTCGATGCTCGGCGTGCACGCGCGGCTCATGCAGCACCTCGAGCAGGCCGGCCGGATCAGCCGTGAGCTCGAGTCCCTGCCGAGCGAGGAGGTCCTCTCCGAGCGCGGCGCCGCCGGGGGCGGGCTTGTGGCCCCCGAGCTGGCCCTCCTGCTCGCCTTCGCCAAGATCGAGCTCTTCGACGCCCTCGTCGCCTCCGATCTGCCCGAAGACGACTTCACGGCGGGGGAGCTCGCGCGCTACTTCCCGCGCGTTCTCTCCGAGCGGTATCGCGACGAGATGGACGGGCACCGCCTGCGCCGGGAGCTGATCGCCACGTACGTGACCAACAGCCTCGTCAACCGGGCGGGGATCACGTTCGCCTTCCGGCTGGCGGAGGAGACCGGCGCGGAGGCGGCGGACATCGCCCGGGCCTACATGGTCGCCCGGGAGGTCTTCGACCTGCGCGCGCTCTGGACTGCGATCGAGGCGCTCGACTCGTCCATCGCGGCCGACGTCCAGCTGGACATGCTGCTCGAGGGGCGAAAGCTCGTGGAACGGGCGACGCGCTGGCTGGTGCGAAGCCGACCGCGGCCCCTCGAGATCGCCGCCGAGATCGAGCGGTTCGCCCCCGGCGCGGCCCTGCTCGCCGAGACGCTCCAGGGCGTGCTCCACGGCGCCGACCGCACCGCACTGCAGCAGACGACCGCCCGCTATGTCGGCGCCGGGGTCCCCGAGGAGCTCGCCGCCCGCGTGGCCGGCCTGGGCGCGCTCTTCTCGACGCTCGACATCGTCGAGGTGGCCGGAGCGGCCGAAGCGCCCATCGAGGAGGTCGCCGCGGTCTATCACGCGATCGGCGCACGCCTCGAGCTCCAGTGGCTGCGGGACGAGATCACGGGGCTCCCCCGTGACAACCGCTGGCAGACGCTGGCGCGGGCGGCCTTGCGCGATGAGCTCTACGGCGTTCACAGCGCCCTCACCCGCGAGGCGCTCGAGACCGGCTCCCCCGAGCTGGGCCCCGAGGCCCGCGCCGAGCAGTGGCACGAGCACAACCGCGCAGGCGTCGATCGCGTGCTGCAGGTCCTGTCCGACATCCGGATGGGCGGGCTCTCGAGCCTGGAGACTTTGTCGGTGGCGCTTCGGGAGGTGCGAAACCTGATCCAGTCGGGCGCCCGCGTCGCCCCACCGTTGACCGAGCTCCCGCCGGAGGCCGCGGCCGAGGCGCTTCCCTTCCCGCCCGGGTCGCTGCGACTCGGCTGACTCCCTGCTCGCCTTCAGGAATCGCGCGGCGGGAGGTTCCTGGACTCTCGACTAGTCCTCGCGCGTCCCAGTTGAAGTGGTCACCTTCGTCACGTACTCTGCAGTCCGGGAAGGGCGAGATCAAATCGGGCGAAGGAAGGCGACTGTGGCTGTGAAGATTTTTCGCGTGGTCCTGGCGGCCGCGCTGATCGGGGTGTTCACCATCGGGGCGGGCTCCGCGAGCGCTGCGGTCGAGTCCTGCTCGTACAACGCTGCCACGAAGCGGATCACCGCGGAGATCGGCACGGGGTCGGAAGCAACGCTGAAGGTCACGTCCTCGGGAGCGCTCTGGTTCGGGCTCGTGCCGGGCGACTGCGGCGGGGCGACGACCACGAACACCGACCTGATCACGGTCAACGGCACTGTCGGCAGCGTCGAGAAGCTCACCGTCGACATGGCCGAGGGGTTCATCGGCCCCGGCTTCACCTCTGAGTCCAATCTGCCCGAGATCGAGTTCGCCGTGAACATGGGCGACACCGCGGACCGCTTCGCGGTGATTGGCACCAGCAGCGGCGACCGGATGGCGGGGGGCGCCTCCGGCTTCTCGTTCAACTCCGACGGAGACCTCGACGTCACGTTCACGCCGCTTCCATCGCACATGGCCATCACCGGCGGCGCCGGCGTCAACTTCCTCACCGCCCGCGGCGGCTGGGGCGCCGGGCTCTCCTATGCCGGCAGCACCGTCATCACGGGGGGGAGCTCCGGCGACGAGCTCAACGGAGGAAACGGCAGCGACACGATCACCGGCGGGTCCGGCAACGACGTGATCAACGGCTCCGGGGGGCCCGACACGCTCGTCGGCGGCGGGGGCAACGACCGCCTCAGCGGCGGCGACGGCGGCGACACCCTGACCGGTGGCGCCGGGGCCGACACGCTGATCGCAGGCGCCGGCACGGACACCCTGTTCGCCAACGACGGCGAGGCGGACACACAGATCCACGGCGGCGCGGGCACGGACACGGCAACGGTCGACGCCAACATCGATCCGCAGACGACGGCCGTCGAGACGAAGATCATCGACAGCGGCCCTCCGCCCCCGCCTCCGCCTCCGTCCGGAGCCTGCAGCTACAACGCGGCGACGAAGTCGGTGACCGCTGGCATCGCGGCCGGCGGCACGGCCACGCTCTCGGTGGTCGGAGGGGCGATCCATTTCGGTGAGACACCGTCCGCCTGCGGCGCGGCCACGACGGCGAACACGGACACGATCACCATCACAGGCGCAGCCGGCTCGGTCGAGCACCTGACCGTCGACCAGGCAGGCGGCGCGCTCGCGCCGGGCGCGAGCGCCGAGGCGAGCGGAACCTCGGAGATCGAGCTGGCGATCAACCTCGGCGACACCGGCGACGCGATCGTCGTCCGCGGCACGACTTCGCCCGATGCGCTTGCGATCGGGACGAAGGGCGTCTCCTTCAACAACGACACGGACGTGGACGTGACCATCGCGCCGCTCCCGAGCTCGATCGAGCTGGTCGGGGGTGGCGGGGGCGACATCCTCACCGCCCGCGGCGGCTTCGGCTCCGGGCAGGTATTTGCCGGCCGAGTCACCCTCCGCGCCGGCGACGGCGGCGACTCTCTGACCGGCTCGGACTTCGACGACCTCATCGTCGGCGGCGCCGGCGTGGACGTCGTCAGCGGCTATCTCGGCAACGACGAGATCCGCGGCGAGGGCGGCAACGACCAGCTGAACGGGAACGACGGCAACGATCTGCTCGTCGGCGGCGCCGGGGCGGACTCGCTCGTCGGCGGCACCGGCAACGACACGCTCCAGGCGGCGGACGGACAGGCCGACACCAACCTCAGCGGTGGCGCCGGCACGGACACCTGCTTCTTCGACGCCGGCCTCGACCCGGGGCCGGTCGGAGTCGAGATCCAGAACCCGCAATAGCGGGCGGGCTCGCTTGACATCGTCTCGACCGCTGACGATCGCGGTCGAGACGGTCACGCCCCCGTAGTCGGCCAGATCGCCGCCCCGTTCGCCACACTGCAGCCATGCGTGCGATCGTGCCCCTCGACGGCGAGCCCCGCTTCCGCCCGTTTCCGTTCGCCCCGCCCTTCGAGGGGCCGGTGCGCCGGGCGGTCGACGACGCCGCGCTCGTGCTCTCCCGGACGAGGGGGCGCTTCGACGGCCCCATCGCCTTCTGCCACGGTGTCTCGCGGGACGGGGCGATCATCCGCCGGCACGGGCGGTACGCCGAGGCGATGGTCGTCTTCGCCGAGCCGACGCAGGCCTACCGGCTGGGCTTTGCGCTCGGCGTCCAGCTCTTCGTCGAGCGGCCGGAGGGCCTGACGCTCTTCCAGCAGCGCGGCCCGTCGATCGGCCGCGACCCGCTCCTGTGGACGGCCTCGGCGTCGGGGGGCCTGGGCCACGCGGAGGCGCCGCGGGACGCAGTGCTCGCCGACGCGGCGGAAGAGATCGGGCTCGAGCAGGCGGATCTCCCCGGATTCCGCCCGGTCGCGGTCGTCGTCAGCGACGATACCGGCTCGGCGCTCGTCGTCTACCACGCGAAGCTGCGGGAGGGCGCCGAGCCCGAGCCGAACTTCGTGAAGGTGGCCGAGCTCTTCTGGGCGGCATCGCCGGCCGACCTCGGCGCGCAGGTGTCCGCGGACACCGTCGCCTCCTGGGAGGCGCTCGAGCTCTGGCGCGCCCGCGAGGCCCCGGCCGCCTAGTAACAGACTGTTACTAGCGGTCTTCGGGGGCCTCGCCGCCGGTGACCTTCTCCCACCAGTCGTCCTCGCGGCGCTTCAGCTCGCCCTGTACCTGCTCGACGTACGACGCGAGCTCGTTCTCCTTCTGGCCCAGGCGCTCCTGGAGGTCGGAGAGCTCCCGCTCCCGCCGCTCGAGCTTGTCCTCGCGGATCTCGATGTCGGCTTCCGTGCGCGCCTCGCGAGCCTCCAGCTCGGACTCGCGCGAGTCGAGCTCGTGGAGCCGATCCCGCAGAGACGTCTCGGTCTCCGTGAGTCGCTTCTCGCGTCGTTCCAGCCGCTTGCGCTGGGACTCGACGACGTCCTCGGTGTTCGAAAGCTCGGCCTCGCGCTCCGCAACCTCTCGCTCGCGCTCCTTGAGCCGTTCCTGCAGGGCCTCGACGTCGAGAATCTTGGAGGCCTCCGACTCGACGCGCGCGACGTGGGTCTCACGGTGGTGGATCTCCGCCTCGCGGGCGGCCAGCTCGGCCTCGCGCCGGTTGAGCTCGGCAAGGCGCGCGGACGATTCCTGGGTCTCCCGCTCGCGCCCGGAAGCACCACGCTCGAGCCGCTCCGCGTCGAGCCGCAGGCGGTCCTGCTTGGCGCGCTGGTCGGCCTCGCGCTCCTCGAGCGCTTCCTCCTTGGCCTGGATCCGCGAATGCTCCTTCGCGAGCTCCCGCTCGCGGGCGGCGAGAGACTGCTCGCGCTTGGAGGTGCCCTTCTCGTGCTCGCGCAGAGCGGTCTCCCGCTCGGCAAGCGCACGATCTCGGGCCTCCTGCCTCGCCTTCATCTCGGCCTCGCGGCTCGCGACGGCCTGCTCGCGGCGAACGAGCTTCGTCTCCTGCGAGCTGAGGGTCTGCGCCTGCTTGGTCTGCTCCGAGTGGAGCTTCTCGCGCTGACGGTCCGCGTCGCGGAGCTCGCGGAGTTTCGACTCGACCTGTTCGGAGCGCTCGCCGGTCAGGGCCTCGGTGGCCGTCAGCCTGGTCTCCAGCTCGGAGAGACGCTCGCGCTCCTCGCGGAAGTTCTGCAGCTGCTCCGTGAGCCGCGCCTCGCGCATTTCGACTTCCTGCTCGGCGGAGGCGACCTTCGCGGCACGCAGGTCGAGCTCGGCCGACCGGGCGGCTTGGTCGCCGTCGAGCGCGTTCACCTCGTCTCGCACGGAGAACGAGGTGGCCAGCTCGATGCGCAGGTCGCGCTCGCGCTCCAGAGCCGCAGTCAGCTCGGCCCGAAGCGCGTCGGCCTCCGACGTGTCCGGCACCGGCTCGGGGGCCTGGGCCACCTCGGCCGGCTCCGGTGCCGCCGCCTCGGGCTCGTGCTCATCGTCGGGAGGAGGCGCGCCGTTCGTCTCGGCGGCCGGCGGCTCCTGACGCTTCTTGAGCTTCCCGCGCAGGCCGGTGCCGAAGCCGGTCTCGGCTTCGGGCTTCGGGGACTCCTGGGCCTCCTCGCTTACTGCCATGTCGGAAGCCTCAGTGCCCTAGAAGAGCTCCGACAGGTTCATGAAGGCCGGCCCGAGGATGACGATGAACATCGCCGGGAAGATGAAGATGACGGTCGGGAAGAGCATCTTGATCGGCGCCTTCATCGCCCGCTCTTCTGCGGCCAGCTGGCGCCTGTTGCGCGTGTCCGCGGCCTGCACCTTGAGGATGCGCCCGAGGGAGATGCCCAGCTGGTCGGCCTGGATGATCGCGCGTACGAACGCGGACAGCTCGGGCGTGTCGACGCGCTTCATCATCTTCGTGAGCGCGTTCAGTCGGCTTTCCCCGATCCGCATCTCGCCGAGCGCGAGCGCGAACTCGTCGGCCAGCGGCCCGTCCATGTTCTCCGTCAGCTTGGAGATGGCGCCGTCGAAGCCGAGACCGGCTTCCACCGAGACGGCGAGCAGGTCGAGCGCGTCCGGCAGCTCGGCCCGCAGGATCTCCTTGCGCGTCCGCGTCTTCAGCGTCAGGACGACGTCCGGGAACATGAAGCCGACGAACGCGAACACGACGCCGAGGAGCAGCGCCTTGGACGCCAGCGCGCCGGCGAGGCTGGCGAAGACCTGGCCGCCGACGAAGCCGACGAAGCCGAGGATCGCCTTCGAGGCCAGGTAGGTGGTCGGCGACACCTTGCGATTGAGGCCGGCCCGGAGGAGCTTGTTGGAGACGGTCTCGACGCTCGCCCGCGGCGTGATACGCAGAACCCCCCGGGCGAGGCCGGTCTTCATGGGGATGAGAGCGCGATCCTTGAACGTCCCGTCGTCGAGCACGCTCGAGCTGGAGACGGCGCGGGTCCTGCCGTATCCGGCGGCGCGGCGGATCGAGCCGATCCGCTCCCGCGCGGGAACCGTGGCGATGTCCATGAGGAGGAAGAACGCAAGGGCGATGGAGCCGCCCGCGATGATGAGAAGCCAAAGCATGTCAGTACCTGAAGTTGACGATTTTGCGGAGGATGAGGGAGCCGATCCCGATCATCACGAACATTCCGATGATCAGCTTGTGCCCCATGCTCGAGTGCCAGAGCGGGCGCATGTACTCGGCGTTCAGGAGCGTGAGCATGAGCGCGACGAAGAACGGCAGGCCGATCAGCACGTAGGCCGACGCCCGGCCCATGGCCGTCAGGCCCTTGATCTTCTTGGCGAACTGCTGCCGGTTGCGGACGGTGTCGGCGACCATGTCGAAGAGGGTGGCCAGGCTGCCGCCGACCTGGCGCTGGATCGTCACGGCCGTGATCACGAACTCGAAGTTGTTGGAGCCGATGCGCTGCGCCATGTCGGCGAGCGCCTCGTCCATCGGGCGGCCCAGGCGCGTCTCGGTAAGCACGCGCTTGAGCTCCTTCGAGGCCGGCGGCTGATCCTCGTCGACGACGCTCTGCAGAGCCTGCCGGAAGCTGTGGCCGGCCTTCAGCCCTGCCGCCATCGTCACGAGCAGGTCCGGGAGCTGGTTCTCGAAGGCCCGGACGCGCTGCTTCGCCTTGAAGGAGACGAAGAAATACGGCACCGCAGCGCCGGCCAGGAGGCCGAGCCCGATCAGCGGCACCGACCGCGTCATGCCCGCCACGACGAGGCCGACGAGGAGGCCGGCGGCGAGCATCAGGTAGACGAACTCGACCGTGCGAAGCGGCAGGTCGGCCCGCTCGAGCGCGCGCTGGAGCCTAAGCCACGGCTTGAACTTCCCGAGTGCGTTCTCGGTTGCGTGGAAGAGGCCGGCAGCGATCTTCAGCCGCTCGCGGCCGGTCTGCTTGACCCGCCGCTGGGTGGTGAGGTGGGGCTGCAGGCGGCCTTTCAGCCAGGCACTTCGCGGTGAGGCAAAGGCGAACGCGGCCGCGAGAAAGATGACGAGCCCGACGACGGCCGCGAAGGACGCCTGGCCCCAGAACGTTCCGAAGAACTGCTCGGGGAGCCGTCCCTCGATCTCCGGCGTGTGCGTGACGACGGACGACCCCGGCACGACGACCTGAACGGACGCCGACTCGCCGGCCGACGTGGCCTTCAGGTCGATCGTCTCGCTCGGAAGCGCCGACGTGACGTACTCGAGCCGCCACGTGCGGGAGAGCTCTTCCGCGATCGAGGTGTAGACCTCGGTCAGCGCCGCCGAGTCCGCAGCCCCGTAGTAGTTCCCACCCGTCTCCTCGGCGATCTGCTTGAGCGGCCCCGGGTTGAACCTGGTGCTCTCGATGCCGACGACGTAGACGGATGTGCCCGCGCTCTGGGCGGCGGCGATCGCGTCCTCGACGGTCGCTTCGCTCCGGGTCTCGTTGCCGTCGGTGACGATGATGATCACGCGACCCTGGTTGGTCTCGGAAGAGAGCGAGTGCGACGCGAGGACGAGCGCGTCGTTGAGCGTCGTGCCCGTGACGGGGTCCAGGGAGATGGAGCGCAGGGCCGAGTCGGCGTCGGTGGTCGAGGTCTGGAACCCCGTGAGGACGATGGGCTCGGTCGCGTACGTGAGCACCGAGATGCGATCCTCGAGCGGCTTGGCGGTGACGAACGCGCGAGCGGCCGCGACCGCGTCCTCGAGCGGCTGTCCCTCCATCGACCGCGAGCGGTCAATGGCCAGCACGATGCTCTTCGTGCGGCCGAGGTTGGTGGCGACGAGGCCGGTGACCTCCTCGCCGTTCTCCGTCAGCGCGGGCGCCGAGAGGGTGGGCTCGTCGGTGACGACGAACGCCCTGACGACGGGGTAGTCGCTCGCGTCCGCCTCCACCTTGGCCGCGAGCGCGCCCGCGGGCAGGACGAGGACGGCCAGGACGACCAGCCAGGCCAGTGCCTGATGTCTCATCGCTGGAGCCCGCCGAAGCTGGCGGCCTGGAACGTGGTCCGTACCTGGTCGTCAGAGTCCTGCTGGAAGAAGTTCGGCGGCAGGGAGACGCCGTTGGCCGCCATCTTCTCGAGGAAGTGCGGCTTGAGCCCCGTGCACTTGAGGGGCGAGAGCAGGCGGGTGGCTCCGGGTGCCGCCGAGTCCTCGTCCGGGGGCTTGGCGACGAAGATGTCCTGGAGCGTGATCACGTCCGACTCCATACGCAGGACCTCGGTGATGTGCGAGAGCCGGCGGGAGCCGTCCACGAGGCGGGTGATCTGGACGAGCAGGTCGAACGCGCTCGAGATCTGCTCGCGGATGGCCCGGTGCGGCAGCTCGACGCCGGCCGTCAGGACCAGGGTCTCCAGACGTGCCAGGGCGTCACGCGGGGAGTTCGCGTGGATCGTGGTCAGCGAGCCCTCGTGGCCCGTGTTCATGGCCTGAAGCATGTCGAGCGTCTCGGCGCCGCGGACCTCTCCGACGATGATGCGATCGGGGCGCATGCGGAGGGCGTTCCGGACGAGCTCGCGGATCTTGACCTCGCCCTGGCCCTCGATGTTGGCCGGCCGCGACTCGAGCGGGATCACGTGATCCTGCTGCAGCTGGAGCTCGGCCGCGTCCTCGATGGTGACGATGCGCTCGTCGCCGGGCACGAAGGCCGAGAGGGCATTCAGGGTGGTCGTCTTACCGGTACCGGTTCCGCCCGAGATGAGGACGTTGAGCTTGCCCTGCACGCAGGCGGCCAGGAAGTGCGCCGACTTCGACGTGACGGAGCCGAAGTTGATCAGGTCGTCCATCGTGTACGGGTCGCGCGCGAACTTCCGGATGGTGAGGACCGGCCCGCGCAGCGAGAGCGGCGGGATGATCGCGTTCACACGACTGCCGTCCGGCAGGCGCGCGTCCACCATCGGCGAGGACTCGTCGACCCGTCGGCCGACCTGGGAGACGATCTTGTCGATGATGCGCAGGAGGTGCGCGTCGTCGACGAACGTCGACTTCGAGAGCTCGATCTTGCCCGCGCGCTCGACGTAGATGCGGTCGGGCCCGTTGACCATGACCTCGCTGATCGCGTCCTCCCGGAGCAGTGGCTCGAGCGGCCCGTAGCCCAGGATGTCGTCGGTGATCTCTCGGACGACCTGCCGGCGCTCGTCCCTCGTGAGCGGCGTCTGGTCGAGCGCAAGCTGCTCGGTGACGACGCGCAGGACGCGGTCGGTCAGGTCTTCGTTCGAGGAGCTCGAGAAGAGCTCGGGGCCCAGCTTCGCGATGCACGCGTGGTGGATCCGGGTCTTCAGCTCGGCGTAGGGGTCGACGGACCGGCCTTCCGGCTGGGCATCACGCGTGACGTTCTCGATGCGCGTGATCGCGGTCTCGGCCGCGCCGCCGTTCCCGCTTCTGAGTCGATCGTGGAGGCCCATGCCTAGCTCCGCCTGAAGAGGCCGCGCTTCTGCCCCTTGGCGACCTCCACCGGCTGGAGCCCCTTGGCCATCTCGCGGATGGCCTTCGAGAAGTCCGCACCGGACTCGGCGAGGACGGCAGGGTTCCCGCGGTTGACGGCGATGGGCACCGCCCGGTCGCTCGGGACCTCGAAGCGCACCTTCACGTCGAGGGCGCCCTCCACCTCGCTCCGCTTCATCCCGACCTTGGAGTTCGCCCGGTTCAGGACGACGCGGATGCGGTTTTGGGGGAAGGCGAGGAGCTCGAGCGTCTGCAGCGCGAGCCTGACGTTCTTGAGTGTCGGGACGTCGAGCCCGCAGACGAGCAGGAGCTCGTCCGTGCGGTCGAGCGTCGCGAGCATCGGCCCGTGGAAGAAGGGCGACGTGTCGACGACGATGACGTCGTACGACTCGCGCGCCACCTCCAGAAGGCGCGACAGCTTCGTCTCGGTCACGAGCTCGGCGTCCTCCGGGCGAACGGGCGCGGGGAGGATGTCGAGCCCCGACGGGTGCCGCGTCGTGTAGCCGGCGAGCTTCTCGGAGTCGAGCTCGCCCGGAGCGACGACGAGGTCGTAGATCGTCTTCTCGGGCTCGAGGCCGAGCATGATCGCCGCGTCCCCAAACTGCAGGTCGAGGTCGAGGAGCAGCGTCCGCTTGCCCTCGAACTTGGCGAAGGCGGCGGCGAGGTTCGTCGAGGTGACGGTCTTCCCCGTCCCGCCCTTGGGCGAGAACACGGTGACGATCCGGCCCCGGCGGGTCGGCGTGGTCGACGGCGGCGGCCTGAGGCTCGACCTGCTCGCCTTGCGGATGGCGAAGACGACGTTCTCGGTCATCTGCGGCAGGAGAAGGACGTCGGACACGTCCGCGTCCAGCGCCTCCTCGAGCAGCACCGAGGCCTCGCCGGAGGCGAGCAGGATGATGGGTGTGCGCGTGTGCTCGCGGATCATGGCGATCTCGTCCGCCGGGAGCGTCGAGCTCCTGGTCCCGTGGAGGATCACCTCGAGGTGCCCTCCGGTCAGGACTCCGGCCGACTCGGTGACCGCCACGCTCGTGCCCACGAGCTCGAGCTCGGTGTGACGCTCGAGCGCGTCGCGGAGCTGGTCGAGGCCGTCGCACGACCCTGTGACGAAGATCCGCGTCTTCTCACGGGTGGCGACGGGAGTGTCGCTGCTCATTTAGCCCTCCTCCTTGGGGAAGAGTCCCTCGGTGGACTTGAGACCGTCCTCGAGGAGCGTCCAGTTCGACTCGGCGGCCTCGGGGCTGTCGGAGGCGTCCTTCGGCGGCCGGAGCGTGAGCGTCCAGGCGCCGTTCTGCGTCATCCAGAAGAGCTTCTGCTCCTGCGCGTCGGTCAGCGCGAGCTTGACCGAGAGGCCCTTGTCGGCGTCCTCGGTGATCTTCGTCTGCACGTCCGCCTTCACGGCAGCCTCGAGAATGAGGATGTCGCGTAGGAACGTGCGGCTGACGTGGTTGGTCTCGTTCTCGGGCACGTTCCACGTGCCGACGATGTCGACACGGTCGCCGGACTGCAGCGTCCCAGCCAGCAGCTGGTGCTCGTTGCCCGCAACTTGAACGGCACGGAGGTTGCCGGTGAGCTGGGCACGGATGCCCCGCTCGGCCTCAGAGTTGAAGCGCAGCTGGCTCACCTGCTCGCCCTTGTAGATCTCGGCCGCGACGACCTTGGTCGCGATGTCGGCAGGATCGAGGAGCGCGCCAGGCGCGACCTGGCCGCGCTCGACCTCGGAGGGCGTCAGGAACCCGCCGGCCTCGAGCTCAGCGCCCGACGTCCCGACGGGGATGTCCTGGGCCGCCACCCAGACCGGGACGAGCTCCTGATCCTCCTGGAGCCGACCCCGCTCTTGGGAGACGTAATAGAAGACGAGCAGGACTGCGACGGCGGCGAGCGCGATCGCCAGCCCGAGATTGCGGAGTCGATACGTCATTGCACCACGTCTTTCTGGTCTCGGATTGAGAGCCTTATCGGCTTCCTCGGTCCATAAGCTGAGTGCTTATGTTCGAAACGCGCTGAACGAGCGGTCCGCAAGCGCTCATTCCACGCGCTCCGTGGTCGAGGCACTGAGAGTTCCCGACTTCACGACGACCCCGAGGAGACTGATGTCATAGGGGTACGTCGCCGTCACGGTCACGTCGTCCCCCTGAACCCAGGTGGAGCTGACCGAAACACCGAGCTGCCCAGGATCGAGATCCGCCGCCGAGCGGCGCACCCGGTCGATGACGACGGCCTGGGGGTTCGCGAGGTCGCGACTGACCGCGCCCTGCCGTCCCCCGGCGCGGACGGAGTCCGTCAGCGTCACGTACTGGTGGAAGACGATCCCGAACTGGATGATCCCGAACAGGAGCAGCGCGAGGAGCGGCAGGACCATCGCGAACTCGGTGAGGGTCTGGCCCTCCTGTCTCTTCCTCGAGCTTCTGTGGGGTGAAAGTTTTGTGTGCATTGTCGACTGACTTTCTCTAGAGGGAGGCGGGCCCTCATCCTGCGGGGGCGCGGGAATCGGGCCCGCCCCTCGTGACCGGCGTTCTTCTTAGAGGACTCCGGTAACAGCGTCGATCGCGTCGCCGATGGCGCCCGAGAGGGCAGCGAGGGCCACGACGACGGCGAGCGTGATGACGGCGAGGACCACGCCGTACTCCGCCATGGTCTGGCCGTCTTCGCGCCTCAGTGCAACGAGGGGCTTGTTGAACATTCTCGATTCACCTCCCTTCCCTACTGCGGGCACGCACGCCGGCGCGCTGAACGGAAAACGGGTCGAACGAGGAGATGGCACGAGGTCGTGCCATGAGAGCCGGCTGATCGATCGGGCGGTTGGCATGGTCACGGTGATGAATGGCCCTCCCGAGGCTCCTCGAGCTGTCGGCGTGACCGCTCCGCCGCTTGGCTCAATCTGCCCCGCACCATCGGGCACCGAGAGACCTCCGAGAATCCCCCGGCGGAGGGGTTTCACGGCCACTTGACCCTTTTGGGGGAAGATCGCGCTCGCGCCCCGGCCCGATAGTCCGAGCATGACCCGCGGAGCGTCTTCGCGGATCGGACGTGAAGGACGTTTCGCGCCGAAGTGGCGGCCTCGGCGCCCGACCTACGGGAGCACCAGGCTCATGCCACACAAGAAGAAGCCGAGGCGGTACATCACGCCGCTCGTCCTGTTCACTCTGGCCGGCTGGGCGCTCTGGGCGCTCGGGCGCAACGAGCCGACGGCGGCGACGCCGGACGCCGGGGCGACCGACAGCCCACGCGCAACCGGCTCGACCCCCTCCCCCGCGCGCACGCGCGCGCCGTGGAGCAAGCGCCGGCTCGCCACGAGCCTCGCCTTCGCCACGCTGTTCTTCGGCGGTGCCGCCTTCTCGGCAGGCGCCGGCGACGTCGTGGCGAATGCGCTCGAAGGCGACCCGGCCACCGAGGCCACCTCCACGGAGGAGGCTTCGGAGGACGATCCCGCAGCCGACGGGGATGCAAACGGCGGCGAGGAAGGCGAGCAGCCCGACGAGGGCGAGCCGCCCGCCGAGGGCGAAGACCCCGGCGAGGCCGGCGACGAGGCCAACGACAACGGCCAGCCCGGAGACGAGACCGAGCCTCCCGCCGATGACGGCGAAGACCCCGGCGACGGCGGCGAGAGCCCCGGCGACGGCGGCGAGAGCCCCGGCGACAACGGCGACCCCGGAGACGGCACGCCTCCGCCTCCGCTCCCGGACGAGGAGGACGAGGGGTCCGACGACCCGGCTCCGACCGACCCCGGTGTCGGCGACGGCCCGGGCGAGGGCCCGCCCCCCGGCGATCTCCCGGTGATCGACAAGGAGACCCGCAGCCCGGCCCACCTCGACCCTGAGGCGGACGCCGACGGCTTCTTCGCCACCATCTGGCTGCACCGGCCCCTGCCCGACCCCACTCCGCCCGCCAAGCGCCTGAAGCAGAGCTTCGCCACCGCGCTCGCGCGTGAAGCGGCGGCGGCGAAGGTCGACTGGGCGCTCGTCCTGGGCGTCCTCCGGGCCCGTGGCTTCGACTCGAGCTCGATGAGGCTCGCACCCGTCCGTGCAACCGCACGGCAGCTGGCCCAACGCGACGCCCGCCGTCACCCCGTGCGTGCGCTCAGGGCCTACGGCGGCGATGACTTCGCCAAGGAGGCCTATGCGCTTCGCAACTACAACCGCGCGGTCGGCCTCCGCTCCCTCGTGGAGGGGTTCGAGGCGGCCAAGCCGAGGCTCCAGCGCATGGTGCTCCGCGACAAGCGGCTGAGCATCTACGCCGGCGGGCGGCTCGACGTCGCCCTCGGCCGGACGGACGTCCGCGTGCTCGTGCTCCTGCGCTACCTGGCGGAGGCACACGGGCAGGCCACGATCTCGAGCCTCACGACCGGCCACGGGCTCTACGCCCGGCCCGGCGTGGTCTCGGCGCACATCTACGGCCTCGCCGTCGACGTGGCAGCGCTCGACGACACGTCCATCTACGGCAACCAGGGGCCTGGAAGCCTGACCGAGAAGGCCGTGAAGAACATCCTGCTTCTCCCCACGGAGCTGCAGGCGAAGCAGGTCATCTCGCTGATGGGCCTGGGCGGGCCGTCCTTCCCGCTCGCCAACCACGACGACCACATCCACGTCGGCTACTAGCCGGAGAACGTGCTCGTAGCCCTGGAACGAGACGACGGAAGCCTGGTGTGTGAGCGGTGTCTCCTCGCGGAGACACCGCTCACCCGTGCCCGGGGCCTACTCGGCCGAGCCGGGCTGGAGCGGGGCGAAGGGATCCTCCTTCGCCCCGCTTCCTCCATTCACATGTGGTTCATGCGCTTCACGATCGACGCCGCCTTCCTGGACCGGGACGGCCGCGTCCTTCGCATCGCAGAGCAGCTGCGCCCGTGGCGGCTAGCCGCCTGCAAGGGGGCGAAGGCGGTCATCGAGCTTCCCGCCGGGGAGTGCGGACGCGTCGGCCTCACGAAGGGCGACGTGGTCGTCGTCAAGCCCAAGTAACAGACTGTTACTTGGGCGGGCTCAGACGGCGCCTTCGATGGCGTGCAGCGTCCACGCGGGGCCGATGCGGACCAGGTGGCCGTCCGGGTCGGCGAGGTCGTAGACCTCCGTGCCGAAGCGCGTCTTCGTGACGCGGCCGCCCTGGATCCCCTGACGGTCGAGCCGGGCTATCTCGGCCTGGATGTCGTCGCCCGCGAGCTCGAGGCGCGCGGAGCCGCCGATCTCCCGCCCGCGCTCCGGATCCCAGGTCAGCACGAGGAACGTCTGCCCTTCGAGGACGAAGAACGCGCTGTGGGCGTTCTCGCCCTCGTCGTAAGCCGCCGCCGGCCCGCGCCCGAGGAGACGCGTGTACCAGTCGATCGAGCGGTCGAGGTCGGTGACGTAGAGGTGAACCGCGGTGACGAGGCTCACTTGGCGGCCGGCTTCGTCTTACCGCGCGCCGCACCCACCTCCGCGGCGTGCCGCTGCTCGCGTTCCTTCTTCTTGCGCTTGCGGTCGTTCCGCCAGCGCCGGAGTGGCCTGGAGCCGCGTCCCATGAGGTTGGGGACTCTATACATTCCCCTCGTGCCGCTCGACCCAGGCCGCACCGTTGACGAGCTTCGGGAGCTTCGTGAGCTGACCGGGAACGACGACGGCGCCCAGCGCGTGGCCTGGACGGACACCTGGGTCACGGCCAAGGAGTGGCTGTCGGCCAAGGTCGGCCCAACGGGCGCCGTCGAGGAGGTCGACGAGGCCGGCAACCAGTGGTTCACGCTGCGCGGCGACTCCGACCGGGCCCTGCTGATCGGCGGCCACATCGACTCGGTCCCCAACGGCGGCTGGCTCGACGGCGCCCTGAACGTCGTGGCCGGCGTCGAGGTTCTGCGCCGTGTCGCCGGTGAGGGGACGCCTCCCCTCACCGTCCGGCTCGTCAGCTGGGCCGACGAGGAGGGCGCGCGCTTCGGCCGCTCGCTCTTCGGCTCGAGCGCGGCTTCCGGCACGATGGTCGACCACGACGAGCTGAGGGAGCGGCGCGATGCCGACGGGGTGCGCTGGGAAGACGCCCTGGCCGCGCACGGGGTCGACCTGGACCGCGCGCTCGACGCCCGGCGGGAGCTGGAGGGCGCCGCCGCCTACCTCGAGCTCCACATCGAGCAGGGACCGGTGCTCGAAGCCATGGACCTGCCGCTCGGGGTCGTCCTCGGCACATTCGGCGTCGAGCGCCACCAGATCACGTTCCGCGGCCAGGCCGCCCACGCCGGCTCCACCCCGATGGACCGCCGCCGCGACGCGCTCGCCGCGGCCGCCAAGCTCGCGCTCGAGATCCGCGGGATCGCGGCGCGCACCGGCGACGGCGCCGTTTGCACGATGGGAAGCTGCGTGACGAAGCCGGGAATCGTCACGTCCGTCGTCGAGACGGCCACGGTGCTCCTCGACCAGCGCCACCTCGACGGCGAGAAGCTCGCGGCCATGCTCGCCGAGGCGAAGGACGCGAGCGAGCGCTTCGCCCGCGAGGAGGACGTGGAGGCCGAATGGGAGCGCATCTGGCGGATCGACCCGATCCTCTTCGACGAGGCGCTGATCGAGCTGGCCGACGAGGCAGTGACCGAGATCGCCGGACGGTCGCACCGGCTGCCGAGCGGGCCGCTCCACGATGCGGCGGAGGTCGCACGGGCGGGCATCCCGACCGTGATGCTGTTCGTCCAGAGCCTTCGCGGCCTCTCCCACACGAAGGTCGAGGACACGAAGCCGGAGCACCTGGAGCTCTCCGTGGAGGCGCTCGACCGCCTGGCGGCGAAGACGCTCGCCCGGCTGGCAGCCGGCTAGACCAGCTCGGCGATCGCCCTGCCGAGGTCGGTCAGCCCGAGCGCGACCACCACGACGATGACGACCGCGCCTGCGATTGTCACGTCCTGGCGGTAGAGAACGCTGGGAATACCACTTCCCCAGCGGTCGGCAAGCGGGGCGAGCACGAGCCCCGCGACGAGGAAGAGCACACCGAACAGAGCGATCGCGAGCCCGGTCGGATCGAGGAAGCGAAAATCGAAGTTGTCGGGGTCGATCACCGTCCCTCCGAGCAGAGCGAGCAGGACGACAGAGAGCGCGAGCCCGCGCCATGGCCGACCCGCGGGAAGCCAACGGCGAACTACGAAGACAATCAGCCCGGCCAAGACGCCGGAGGGAATCCCGACGAAGACGACGAGCCCCATCGTGCCACCGAGCGTGATCTCGCCGACCTGATTCCCGTTCTCCGTGAAGCTTCCGTCGGCGTCCGGATCGGCGATCGCCAGGACGCGCATCACGATCCGCGAGCCGAGGCCGGCGACCACGATCCCGACGAGGAGCCCTGCCGCCAGGCAGCCTCCGAGCGGCCGGAGTACGGCGGCAGCCTGCCGAATCACCGGCCGACTCTACGGCACGCGCGGCCCCGCAGTCACGTGATGGCCGACGAGGCGAGGGTCGCCGGTCGGGCCTTCCTTGCTCAGGTGGATCGCGGTGCGCCCACCGGCCTCCTCGAGGCGCCGCACGACCCACGGCCGGCCGTCGACCGGCGAGCGTCCGAGCTCGCCGCCCACCTCGGGTATCGGGCCCTCGTGCACGCCCCGCCACAACTCGTGACCCTGCGAGCTCTCGCGGATCCAGACCACCGGCGCGTCGATGCCGGCGTCCGGGGGCGCCGAGCCGCCGGCCCCCCAGACGCCCTGTGGGTCGTAGCTGGGCTGCTCGGCCGCGACGATCTCGCGCAGGGCCAGGCGCAGCTCGTCCGACCTCGGGTTTCCCCAGTACCAGAAGCCGCACCAGATCCGGGCGATCACGAGCCGCGAGTCGAGCAGGAACGTGAACGGGAGGAACGGCCGGTGCGTCTCGTCGGTCAGCTCGAGCAGGTCGAGCTCCTCTGCGACCTGTCGCTCGACGTCGGAGAGAAACGGGAACGCGCCGCCGAGACCGGCCCGAAACGCGCCGTTGACGTAGGGCTCGTCCACGCTCACCGCGACGAGCCGGCCGAACTCCCGCTGGAGCTCGTCCTGGAGCTCGACGAGGATGCGCAGCCGCACCTGCTCCTTCGGGCACCACCAGCCGCGCGTGAACACGAGGACGAGCGGCTGGCCGGGGGCGATCTCGCTGAGCGCCAGCTCGGCACCGGTCGTGTCGGGAAGGCGCAGGTCGGGGAACGGGTTGCCGGGGACGAGGTCGTCTCTCATCGCTTCTCCCTTCGTCGTATCTGGTCTCTGAGCCAGCGCGGCGCCGCGCCGCGAGCGCCCAGCACGGCGCGGCGGAGCGCGGGCGCCGCGCCGTCGCCGTGGACTCCGGCGCCGTGCCCCACAAGGACATGCCCCGGTGCCAGGCACTTGGCCATGTCTCTGAGGGCTCCGGGCTGGTAGAGCCGCAGGAACGGGTGCACGCCGAGCGGCTCGTCGGCGCCGCGGAAGTACGAGACCGTTCCGAGCGCCTCGGTGCACACCAGCACGCGCTCGGCCTCCCACCAGAGGGCGACCTCGCGCCAGCCGGGGACGTTCAGCACCTTCCGCACCTCGAAGGGCGAGCCGGGAACACCCACGAGGGGAACGCGGTGAAGCGGCACGCCGAGCCGGCCCGCGAGCGCGGCGCAGTCGCGGGAATGCCGGTCGACAAGCTGGAGCACGCCCGCGGGCTCACCGAGCGCTGAGAGCCGCTCCTCGATCCCGGGGCCGTCGACCGGATCCACGAGCCAGACCCGCCCGCCAGAGACGAGCGCGTGGGACGCGCGCTGGAGCAGCGCCGGCTCGGACGAGATCCAGCCGAAGCCGAAATCCCCTTCGTCGCAGATCGTGACCTTCGTCTCCGGCACGCGCTCGGCCACCAGGATACGAGAGGCCACGCCGCCGGCCGCTCGCCTAAACTATAGTTTAGATATGTCTAACTCCCGAGGACTGAGCCGGCGCCAGCTGATCGCCGGCGTCGCGCCCGTCGTGGCGGCGGCACCGTTCGCCGGCCTGGCGCTGGCGGGGCGCAGGGAGCTCGAGGCCACGCATCTCGGGACGGACCACGCGGCGATGGGTCACTCCGCCATGATCGGCGAGGAGGTGCCGGCTCCCGGCGGGCCGAACGACCTCGACGCGCTCACGTATCCGCCCGCCGCGCTCCCGCACGAGCCGGGTCGGATCCGCGAGTACACCCTCGTCGCGCAGGACAAGGAGATCGAGGTCGCCAAGGGGGTGATCTACCCGGCGTGGACGTACAACGGCACCGTCCCCGGCCCCGTCATCCGGGCGACCGAGGACGACATCCTCCGCGTCGCCTTCAGGAACGGGAGCGAGCACCCGCACACGATCCACTTCCACGGGATCCATCCGGCCAACATGGACGGGGTCTTCGAGATCGTGAGCCCGGGCGAGAGCTTCACGTACGAGTTCCCGGCCCGGCCCTACGGGATGCACCTCTACCACTGCCACGCCACCCCGTTGAAGAAGCACATCCACAAGGGCCTCTACGGCGCCTTCATCATCGACCCGCCCGAGCCGCGACCGCCTGCGCAGGAGCTGGTCATGGTCATGAACGGCTTCGACACCGACGGTGACGGCGAGAACAACTTCTACGCGGTCAACGGGCCGGCGTTCTACTACGCGCGCTTCCCGATCAAGGTGAAGCGCTCCGAGACGGTGCGCATCTATATCGCCAACCTGACCGAGTTCGACCTCATCAACTCGTTCCACCTCCACGGCGACTTCTTCCGCTACTACCCGACGGGCACGAGCGACCGCTTCGAGTACACGGACACGATCATGCTCTGCCAGGGCGAGCGCGGGATCATCGAGATCGACTTCGCGAACACCGGCCGCTTCATGTTCCACGCCCACCAGTCGGAGTTCGCCGAGCTGGGCTGGATGGGCTTCTTCGAGGTGGAGGATTAAGTGGAAGCCCGTTCGGTCGCCGAGAAGCCGGAGCCCCGCCGCGAGCCTCTGCGCTGGCGGCTCTGGGCGCTCGTTCCGATCGTCCTGCTCGTCGCCGTGGTCTCGCTCGTCTCCGCCCGCGGCGGGTCACTGCTCGACCTGGTGGGCGAAAACCCACCTCCGGCGGACGAGTTCGACGTCCGCCGCGTCGAGTTTTCCCCCGGTGAGATCCGGATCCGCGTGACGAACCCGCAGCGGGACGACCTCACGATCGCCACGGTGACAGTGGACGACGCGATCGTCCCCTTCACCGTCGACGGGGAGACCACGCTCGGCCGCTTGCGGTCGGCGACGATCGTCGTCCCGTACAGCTGGGTCGAGGACGAGCCGATCGCCGTCGGCGTCACCAGCTCGACCGGGATCCAGACCACCGAGGAGATCGCCGCAGCGGTCGAGACCCCCGAGCCCAGTCCCGGGGGCTTCCTCGGCTACGCGATCATCGGCGCGCTCGTCGGCATCGTCCCCGTCGCGCTCGGCCTGCTCTGGCTGCCGTCACTCCGGCGGGCCCGCCCCGAGTGGCTGGCGGCCTTCATGGCGTTGACAGCAGGGCTCCTCGCGTTTCTCGCCGTGGAGGCGCTCTCGGAGGCCCTGGAGCTGCAGGCAGCGCTGCCCGGCGCTCTCGGCGGTACCGGGCTCGTCGTCCTCGGCGTGGCCGCGAGCTACCTCGCGCTCGCCTTCCTCTCGCAGCGGCTCGGCCGGAAGGGGGCAGCCCGGGGCGGCGCGCTCGGCGGGCTCGCCCTGGCGCTGCTCGTGGCCGTCGGCATCGGCGTCCACAACCTCGGCGAAGGGCTCGCCGTCGGGACCTCCTTCGCGCTCGGCGAGCTCACCCTGGGCACCTTCCTCATCATCGGGTTCATGCTCCACAACGTCACCGAGGGGCTCGGGATCGCCGCGCCGGCGGCCGAGGGAGAGCGGGCCGGCTTCGGCCGCCTCGCCGCACTCGTCCTCATCGCGGGCGCGCCCACGATCCTGGGCGCCTGGATCGGCGGCTATCTGGCGAGCGACGTGCTCTCCGTCGTGTTCTTCGCGGTTGCAGCCGGGGCCGCGCTGCAGGTCGTCGTCGAGGTCGTGCGCTTCGTGGCGCGCCGCGCGCCGGGAGGCCTCACGTCCGGCTACGCCGTGGGCGGATTCCTGGCCGGGCTCGCGCTCATGTACGCCACCGGGCTGCTCGTCGGGTAAGAAGGTCGTATGAGCAGCCGGTTATCACCCGGGAGGGTGATAACCGGCGCACGGGTTCGGACGATACTCAGACCTAGACGGGGCCGACCCCGGCCCCCTCTGCGGCTCATGACGTGGAAGCGTTTCAACCCCCTGGCGACCAGCGCGGCACCCCGCGGCCTGACGGAGAGCCTGTGAGCACTCCTCTCCGCGAACGTCCCGACGCGCCCCTCGGCACCCTGATCTTCAGGGCCGGCCTCCTGCCGGCCGAGACGATCGAGAGCGCGCTCGAGGAAGGCGTCAAGACCGGCAAGCGGCTCGGCGAGATCCTCACCGAGCGCGGCCTGATCTCCGAGGTCGACCTGGCCCGGCTGCTCGCCGGCCAGAAGGGCCTCGAGTTCGTCACCCTCCGGGAGCAGATCGTCGACCCGTCCGCGGCCGCTCTCTTCACGGAGGAGCAGGCCCGCCTCTTCAGGGCGCTGCCCTATTCCTTCGACGGAGAGCTCCCGGTCGTCGCGATCGCCGACCCGACCGACGACGTTCTCATCCGCAACATCCGCGAGGCGCTCGGACGCGAGGATGCACGCTTCGTCGTCACGGCCCGCGGCGAGCTTGCGGACATCTCCTCCGACGTCTACTCGAAGCCACTGCTGCCGGCTCCCGAGGCCCGGCCCGAGCAGGCCTACCAGCCGGAGCCCTCCCCCGAGACCGCACAGGCGAACGGACACGCGCCGGCGGACGACGAGCTCGCTCTCGAGCCGACCGCAGCGCCCGCTGCGGTGCCCGAGCCCGAGACGGCCGCGGCCGCGCCCTCTTCCGACGAGCTCGAGCCGGCTTTCCAGGTTCCGGTCGAGGAGCCTGCCGAGGTCGAGACCGAGGCCTCGGTGCCCGAGCCGCTGCCTGCTCCCCAGCCCGAGCCCCAGCCCGAGCCTGAGCCGCTCGCCGCCTCGGCGCCTTCCTGGGCTCCCGAACACCAGCACGAGCCGGAGGCCGAGCCGGAGCCCGATGTCGAGACCGTCTTTGAGCCTCCCGTCGCAGCTGAGCCGGCGCTCCCGGAGGCGACCGTCCTCCCCGAGCCGGCCGAGCAGCCGGAGCCCCCACGGCTTCCCGAGCCCCCCGCCGCTCCGGAGGCCCTGCGGGTCGCCGAGGCTCCCACGCAGCCGGAGCCCGTCGCGTTCGAGGAGGCCGCTCCGGCGTCCCCCGATCCGGTCGCGGCCGACCCCGTCCCGTTCCCCCAGCCCATGCCGGCACCGCCGTCCGTCCCCTACCCGCCGGCGGCCGAGCAGCCCGTCTCGGAGCCGGAGCCGGCTCCCGTCGTCGAGTACGCCGCAACCCCGGAGCCCCCGGCCCAGCCGAGCCCCGCAGGCACGCCCTGGCGGATGACGATCCGGCTCACGAACGGCGAGCGCGTCGACGCGGGCGAGTTCTCCGACGAGGCTGCCGCGAAGCAGGAGGCGAAGGCGATCATGATGCAGATCGCGGCCGCCGACCAGGACGACTGGCCCTTCGTGAACGGCCGCTTTCTGAAGCCGGACACCATCGTCTCCGTGGACATCGCGGAGCACGACGGCGACGAGAGCTAAGAGAATTCGAACGGCAAGAGCGGCGAGGTCAGGCCGGCGGCCAGCCCGCGACGGCCGGCGAGCGCCTCGAGCACGACGACCGTGTCCGCGACCGGGATCTCCTCCAGATAGGCCTCACGCTCCTCGAAGGAGACGAGCACCCGGCCGACTCCGTCGCGGTAGACATCCTCGTCGCCGTATGCGAGGCCGGCGAGGGCGTCCGCAACGGGGCGCGGGAAGGCGTCCTCCGACTCGGCGCGCAACGCCTCCACCGGCATCTCGGCCTCGCCGTCACGCCCGAGAACGAGGAGCGCGAGCACGGCCGCGTACCGGCCGATGGGCGACCCGGAAGCGGCAGGCTCCTGCTCGAGCGTCCAGTCGGCATCGACCGCGGCCCCGTCCCAGTCGCCGGCCAGCACCCGCGCCTTCACGGCGCCGATGAGCCTGCCCCAGCTCCCCGTCGGAGCGTCCGCGTAGCTCTCGCGAAACCGCTCGCCCGAGCGGGCGAACCAGCCTGCGGCCTCCGCCCTTCGGCCCTGCATCAAGCGGACGAGGCCGGCGCCCGTGGCCGCCATCGCCACGCGAACGAGCTGCTTCTGGCGCGAGTCGGGATCGGAGGGGAGCCGTGCGAGGCCGTCGGCGTAGCGTCCCTCCTCACGCTCCGCATGCTCCTCCCAGTCCACGCGCGCGAGCCTACTCCCTCCCGGCTGCGTGGCAGAGCTGCCGAATGCAAACTCAACGCCGCCCCGATACGATCGCTCGCGCCGGGCAACTGAAGGGGGGCCTCGCTCCGGCTCCGACGAGCGAACCGATGCCGCGACAGAAGTCGACGCACGTAGACGACCCGAAGGCGGTCGGCAGCCGCCTACGTGCCGCCCGCGAGGCGGCCGACCTGAGCCAGCGTCAGCTCTCCTTTCCGGGCTGCTCGCCTGCGTACATCTCGCGAATCGAGTCCGGCGACCGCATTCCGTCCCTCCAGCTCCTGCGCGAGCTCGGGCACCGCCTGGGCGTCTCGGAGGACTACCTGGCGACCGGCTTCGATCCACGCGAGCACGACAGCGCGGCGCTCGAAGCCGAAGTCGCACTCGGCCTCGGCGAGCTGGATCTCGCCGAAGAGCTCTACACGACGATGATCGAGGCCGCTCCCGCTGACGCCGGCCGATCGGCTGCGTACGCCGGCCTGGGCCAGGTCGCCTACCGGCGAGGCGACCCCCGGCTCGCCATCGAGTGCTTCGAGAAGGCGCGCGAGCTCGACGGCGGCGCACGCGACCTGCCGGATCTCGCCGACTCGCTCGGACGCGCGTACGCCATGGTCGGGGAGCTCGAGTCTGCGCTCGCGGTCTTCGAGCGCGCGCTGGCGAGGGCCGAGCAGCGGGACGAGTTGCTCGAGCGGATCCGGTTTCAGGTGCTGCTCGGGGATGCGCTGATCGACAGCGGCAGCCTCGGCCGGGCCGAGGAGGTGCTCGCCGGCGCGCTCGCGCTCGGAATGGGCTCGCTCGACCCAACCGTGCGGATCCACCTCTACTGGACGCAGTCACGGCTGCACGCGGAGCGGAACGACCCCGAGACGGCCGCTCGCTATGCGCGCCGCGCCCTGGAGGCCCTGCGCCTGACCGAGGACACGTACCGCACCGGCCGCGCGCACCAGCTCCTCGCCCACGTCGAGCTCGATCGCGGCAGGAGTGAGGAGGCTCTCGGCATCCTCGAGGCGGGCCGGCCCCTGCTCGAGGCCGCGGGGAACCCGCTCGAACGGGCCCAGTACCGTCTGGAGGAGGCCCGCGCGCTGGCGAAGCTCGGGCGCAACGAGGAGGCCGCGACGCTGGCCATGCAGGTCTCCGGGATCATCGCCGACGCCCACCCGGAGGATGCGGCCCGAGGCTACTCGACGCTCGCAGAGGTCTACGAGGAGATGGGAGACCGCGAGCGGGCGCTCGAGCTCTACGAGCTGGCCGCCGAGCTCCTTCGCCCCGGCAACCCCAATCGGTACCTCGCGAGGATCTACGCGCGGATGGCGGAGCTCTTCGAGG
The DNA here is from genome assembly GCA_963775625.1 of uncultured Actinomycetes bacterium. GTDB lineage: Bacteria > Actinomycetota > Thermoleophilia > Gaiellales > Gaiellaceae > JAIBJN01. The sequence goes on from CAVZJM010000002.1 coordinate 153,349, forward strand.
CCGAGGGCAAGGCCGACGCCGCGTACGAGTCCATGAAGAAGGCGGTCGGCCTGCAGCAAGATCTCGTCGCCAAGCCCACGCCGTAGCCTCCATTGGGTTAGTATTCGGGGTGCTGGCGCGAGTTTCACTCGCGCACACCTCTGGGAAGCAGGCAGCGCAGCGGCGCTGCGTCCATGCAAGAAGCGATAGGCCATCCGACTGTCCAGTCGGAGGAACCGGACGCCTTGACGGCGGCCGCCCTCCGGGCGGAGGCCTGGTCCGGCGAGGCGTTTCTCCACCCCGGCGAAGAGCCAGTCGACGTGCTCGCCGAGGGGCGCGCACGCAGGCGGGCGCTCGATGCTGCTCTCGCCGAGATGGACGCCGGCCGGCGCTCTCCGTCTCCCGGGTGGAAGGTCGAATACGCCCTGATGCTGGGGCTCGAGCGCGCGCTGACCGACAAGCCGCCGCGCCTTGCCTCCGGGACGGAGCTCCGGCGCCACCAGATCGACGCGCTCGCGGGCATGCTCGCCGAGCTGATCGCCCGCCACGAGCTGGAGGCCGAGAACGGCAACGGCCAGGAGAACGGCAAGCTCGGCGAGGAGCGGGTCCAGGAGGACGAGGAGGAGCTCGACGAGGAGCCCGTCGGCGAGAGCGGCGACGAGGGCGAGGAGTACGCCGTCCAGGATGATCCCGGCGCCGTCCGCCGCTACCGGTTCCGCCATCCGACGGCCTCGGGAAAGACGATCGCCGCCGGTGGCTTCGTCGAGGCCGCGAGGACGATGGGCGTCCTGATCCTCACGCACCGGCGCCTGCTCGTCGACCAGTTCACGCGCGACCTGACCACCGAGGGCTACGGCGACCGGCTGCGACCCGCGGTGCTCCAGGGCCAGGAGCCGCTCCGCGACAACCCGCTCACCATCCAGACCTACGCCTGGTTCGCGCGCCACGTCGACTCGCTCTCGCGCACGGCATACCAGCTCGTGATCTGCGACGAGGCGCACACGGCGCTCGGCGAGAAGACGAGCGCGGCGATCCGCCGCTTCACGGAGCCCATCTACATCGGCATGACCGCCACCGAGCAGCTGATCGCCAAGCAGGTCTCGGACGTGTTCCCCGCGTCCGTGGACGACCTCCCGCTCGGTGACGCGGCCCGGCGCGGGCTGATCGCCCCGCTGCGCTCGCTCCGCGTCCGGCCGGCGGCAGCCATCTCCTCCGTCCCGATCGTCGGCGGCGACTACGACCAGGAGATCCTGGCCAAGGTCCTCGACCAGGACATCTTCAACCAGGCCGCCGCAAGCCTCTACCGCGACCGCTTCGACGCCACCCCCGGCATCGTCTATGCCGCCGGCGTCGAGCACGCCTACAACCTCGCGCGCGAGTTCCGCGCGGCGGGGCTCAAGGCCGAGGCGGTCAGCGGCCGGACGCCTCCGGTCAGGCTCGCCGAGACTCTCGCGGCCTACGAGCGCGGGGAGATAAACATTCTCATCAACGCGCAGCTCCTCGCCGAAGGATGGAACTCGCCGCGGGCGACCGTCTGCATGCACCTCGCCCCCACGGCCAGCCGCCGCGTCTACCAGCAGAGAATCGGGCGCATCATGCGGCTCGCGCCGCGCAAGGAGGCCGGCATCGTCATCGACTTCGTGGACGACGCGGCCACGCACAACGACCGGACGATCACCATCCACAGCCTGCTCGACTCCGACTTCTACCGGCCGGGCGCTCGCGTGACGCCCGCCCCGCGCCGCCGCATCCAGCGGCGCGCGAAACGGAAGCTCTCGCCGGCCCCGTGGCTCGTGCCGGTGACTCCCGATCCGCGCCGGCGCGTGACGGTGATCACCCGCGAGTGGGAGCGCGTCGACCCGGGCCGCCTCGCCGAGGACGAGCAGCTTCTCTGGGCCCGCATCGCCGGCCGCCAGGTGCGCTTCGAGGAGCGCCAGGCCTTCGCCGAGAAGCTCGTCCGCGCGAGCCGCGAGTGCCGAGAGGCATTTCTCCTCAGCTGCGCGGCCGAGAACCCGAACCGCCGGCTCCGCCTCTCGGCGCTGGGCGACCGCGTCGCCGTCTCTGTCGACCGTGCGGACTTCGACGACCTCGTCACCATGGTCACCTCCGCTCCGACCTGGGAGAAGGACCGCGTCCAGGGGGTGCGCGTCCTCCTCCGGGCGATCGGCGAGGGCAAGGTCGAGGCGCCGCCGGACATCGTCTCGCGGTGGACCTGGCGCCTCGCTCGGGCCACCCGCAAGATCCAGGACCGCCGCGCGAGCGCGGATCTCCCCGAGGCGAAGCGGCTGCTCGGCGCGCTGACGAACTCGCGCGGGCACCGGCACGAGGAGAACGCCGCCAGGCTCGTCAACGTCGCCCTCGAGCAGCCGACGCACGTGGCGGCCGCGCTCCTCGCCTCCGCGGAGGCCTACACGCCGACAGCGCAGCGCCTACTCGACGGCGTCCGCGAGCGGATCGGCACGGTGCAGGAGGTGGCGAACGCGCTCGCCGACAACCTGCCCGCCCCGAAGCAGCCCTCGAGCAAGTCGCGCCGGCGGCGGCGCAAGAAGAAGCGCAAGGCGGAAGAGGCGCAGACGCAGACCCGGCGCGGCCGGGAATCGCCGAACGGCAAGCCCGACGAGCAGCCACGGGGCCCCGTCACGACCGTTGCGCCTCAGCCGCCCCCGGTGACCGAGACGAGCCTGTAAGAACTCCTCTCGAAATGAAGCCGGGTGCCGCCGGGCCGCCCTGGACGGCGCGATTCGGCGTCCTCAGTCGCGCCCGTATTCTCGAATACGAGCGCTCCCTGCGTCCTTGACTCGCACTAGCCCAGGACACCCCGACGACGGCGCATCATTCCGAAATGAGTTCTAAGCCGACGTTCAGATTCGGCGGCTAGCATCGGCTCAGATGCTGCTGCTGCTCTGCGTGGCGTTCGTCGCGGGCATCGTCACGGCCGTCTCGCCGTGCGTCCTCCCCGTGCTTCCGATCGTCCTGGCCGGCGGCGCGACCGGGGGGCCACGGAGGCCGTTCGCCATCGTCGCGGGGCTCGTGGTCAGCTTCACGGTCTTCACGCTCACGGCCGCGGCGCTCCTCTCGGCACTCGGGCTCCCGGAAGACCTCCTGCGGAATCTCGCCATCGCGGTCGTCGTGCTGGTCGGTCTCTCGCTGGTCTGGCCGCGGCTCGGCGACCTCCTCGGCCGGCCGTTCTACGCGCTCGCGCGGCGGAGGCCGGGCGACACCGGCGGCGGCTTCGTGCTCGGCCTCAGCCTCGGGGTCCTGTTCACCCCGTGCGCGGGGCCGGTGATCGCGGCGGTGGCGACGGTGGCGGCCACGCGGAGCGTCAGCGTGGAGGCGGTCCTGATCACGCTCGCCTACGGGCTCGGCGCAGGGGTCGTCCTGCTCGGTGTCGCCGTGGCGGCTCGGCGGGGGATGAGCCTTCGCTCCGTGAAGGCGCACGCGCCCGCCGTTCGACGCGCGCTCGGCGTGGCGATCCTGGGGGTCGCCGTGCTCATGATCTACAGCGTGGACAAGCGCCTGCAGACACGGGTCCCGGAGTACACGCGGGCGCTCCAGGGCCTCGAGGAGAGCGCGGCCGCCGAAGGCGAGCTGGAGGAGCTCGTGGGCGCCCCCGGGCTGGCCGACGAGGCGCGGTTGGACGACTTCGGCCTCGCTCCGGAGTTCCAGGCGATCCAGGCCTGGATCAACTCCGAGCCGCTGACGATGGCGTCGCTGCGCGGGAAGGTCGTGCTGATCGACTTCTGGACCTACTCCTGCATCAACTGCCTGCGGACGCTGCCGCACGTGAAGGCCTGGGACGAGGCCTATCGTGACGACGGCCTCGTCATCGTCGGAGTGCACACGCCCGAGTTCGCTTTCGAGCGAGAGGTGGACAACGTCCGTCGAGCCGTCCGTGACCACGGCATCTCCTATCCCGTCGCCCTCGATCCGGAGTTCGGCACCTGGCAGGCGTGGCAGAACCGCTACTGGCCGGCGAAGTACTTCGTCGACCGGCGAGGGCATCTCCGCTACGCGCACTTCGGCGAGGGCGACTACGAGGAGAGCGAGCGGGTCATCCGCACGCTGCTGGCCGAAGACGGCGACGCGGCGCTCGTCTCGAGGGAGATCGAGGACGAGACTCCGACCGGCTCGCAGACACCGGAGAGCTATCTCGGCTACGAGCGGATCGACCGCTTCGTCGGCTCCCGCATCGAGCCGAACCGCGAGGCCGAGTACACGATCCCGGAGTTCGTCCCGCTCCACGGCCTCGCGTACGGCGGCCGCTGGACGGTCGAGGACGAGCGGATCGTCGCGGGACGAGACGCTCGCCTCCGACTCCACTTCAAGGGCAGCAACGTCTTCCTCGTGCTCGGGACGATGGAGGCCAGGGAGACCGTCGTGGTCACGCTCGACGACGAGCGCGTCGGCACCGTCACCGTGACGGCGGACGACATCTACACGCTGGCGCGCATCCCGGGCGAGAAGCGCGACCACGTCCTCGACCTCCGCTTCTCGCCTGGGACGGAGGCCTACGCCTTCACGTTCGGGTAGGGAGCCTCAGGAGGCCGGGGCGTCGTCGTCCAGCTCGCGGCTCCGCTCCTCGTGCTCCTTGAGGAAGCGGGTGAGCTCGGCGGCGAGGGTGTCTCCCGAGGGAACGTCCAGCTCGTCGCCGAGCGCGTCGCGGCGGGTCTCGAGCTCGTGCACGTACGCCTCGGTCTCCTCGTCCTGGGCCACCGCGGCGCTGACCTGGAGCTCGTAGGCTTCCGCCGCCCGCTCGAGGTCGGTCAGGTCGAGCGTGATCCCGAGCAGCGCCCCGAGGCGCTCCGAGAGCGCGAGCGCCGCCTTCGGGCTCGCCGCGAGCGAGACGTAGTGCGGCACGGCCGCCCACAGGCTCGCCGAGGGAACGCCGGCGGCGCGGCAGGAATCGTGGAGCACGCCGACGATTCCCGTGGGGCCTTCGTAGCGCGACGACGTCAGCCCCAGCTCCTCGACGAGGGCGGGATCGCTCGCCGAGCCGGTCACCGGCGCTGGACGCGTGTGCGGGACGTCGGCGAGGAGCGCGCCGAGCGTGACCATGAGCTCGACGCCGAGGTCGACCGCGAGCCCCGTCACCTCCTCCGAGAACGTCCGCCAGCGCGTGTTCGGCTCGACGCCGAGGAGGATGACCGCATCGCGATCCGCGCCGGGAACCTCGGCGCGGTAGAAGACCGTCTCCGGCCAGTCGATCTTCCTGGTCACGCCCTCCTCGAGCCTGACGTGCGGGCGGACCGCCTGGAAGTCGTAGAACTCCTCAGGGTCGATGTCCGCGAAACGCTCGGCGCTCCAGGCCTGGGCCAGGAAGCTGGCAGCGAGGGACGCGCCCTGCGCGCCGTCGTTCCACCCCCGAAACGCGGCCACGAGCACGGGACGGCGGAGCGTCGGGCGGCTCTCGATGCGGAGATGCCCTGCGATCGGTTCAGTCTACGGCAGTCGGGCCCGGTGCCTGAGCACGAGCCGGGCGGCGAGCATGACGACGGTCACCCAGACGGCCGTGGCGAGCGTCACGTGCAAGAGCACGAGCCCCCAGGGGAGCGCCTCGCGCCACTGGATCTCGCCGACGACCATCTGCCCGAGGAGTAGGGCGAGCACGGCGGCCGCCAGGCCGAGCTCGACCCGTGCCCGGCGCCGTTCGGCGACCAGAAGCGCGAAAAGCGCGAGGAAGGCGACGCCGAAGACGGCGGTGGCGCCGATGTGGATGTGGACGGCCTCGACGAGGTTTCCGAAGCGGACGATCTCCTCGCCTCCGGAATGTGGGCCCGCCGCGGTGACGAGCGTCCCCGAGATGACCAGGGCCGCGGCGGCGGGGACGAGCGCGAGCGCGAGCCAGGCGGAGCCGAGAGGCTCCTCGACGGCTGCCGAGCGGGCGAAATCCCGAGCTCCCAGGACGACCACGACCGCCACTCCGAGGGCAATCAGGGAGAGGAGGAAGTGGCCCATGACGATGAGCGGGTGCAGCTCGAGCAGGACGGTGATTCCTCCGAGCACTCCCTGGGCGAGCACGGTGAAGGGCAGTGCGACCGCGCTCCAGAGAAGCCAGCGCGGCATGCCGGGGACGCGGAAGGCAGCGACCGCCGCGGCGAGTGTCGTCAGGCCGACGACGAACCCCGCCACGCGGTTCCCGAACTCGATCAGCGCGTTGTAGTCCTTGGGCGGGAGGAAGGTCTCACCGCAGTTGGGCCAGTTCTCACACCCGAGCCCGGAGCCTGTGAGGCGGACGGTCGCGCCCGAGACGACGATGAGGAACAGCGCCGCGAGCGCCGCGTAGGCAAACCACTCGAAGAGCGCTGGCGAGACCGTGAGCGAGCGGAGCCGCGCCGGGCGGGCGCCGGCCTCCATCAGGAGACCGTCACGCCGCTTCCCTCCGCGACTTGCCCGATGCGCGCGAGGAAGAGGCCCTCGGCGTCGAAGTGAGCGGCGAGGACCGGCGCCTTCTCGGCAGGCAGGGTGACCAGGAGACCACCCGCCGTCTGCGGGTCGTAGCCGAGCGCGGCGACGTCGTCCGGCGTTCCGTCCAGCTCCACGGCGTGGGCGGCGAAGTCGCGATTGCGGGCGTCCCCGCCGGTGCGCACTCCCTGGGAGGCAGCCGCCAGGGCTCCCGGAAGCTCGGGGAGCGCATCCCCTACGAGCTCGATCCGCACGCCGCTCCGCTCGGCCACCTCGTGGGCGTGGCCGAAGAGCCCGAAGCCCGTGACGTCCGTCACTGCCGACGGGTCGAACCGGCGCAGGCTTTCGGCCGCGCGGTCGTTCAGCTCGGTCATGCGGCGGGCCGCCTCGCTGACCTCCTCGTCGCCGAGCAGGCCTTTGGCGGCGGCCGCGAGCACGAGGCCCGTCCCCAGGGGCTTGGTCAGGAGCACGGCGTCGCCGGGGCCGGCCGAGCTCTTCCGCCAGAGCGCCTCCGGATGCACGGTGCCGACGACCGCGAGCCCGTACTTCGGCTCCTGGTCGCGGATGGTGTGGCCGCCTGCGAGGACGGCCCCGGCCTCCTGCACCTTGGCCGCCGCCGCGTCGAAGATCGCGCGCACGGTCTCGACCGGCAGCTCCTCCGGGAAGGCGGCGATCGAAAGCGCGAGCAGCGGCCTGCCGCCCATGGCGAAGACGTCGTTCAGGGCGTTGACGGCCGCCACCGCGCCGAAGAGGGCGGGGTCGTCGACCATGGGCGGGAAGAAGTCGGTCGTGAAGACGAGCGCCCGCTCGTCGTCGAGCTTGTAGACGGCGGCGTCGTCGGCGGGAGCGAGGCCGACGAGCAGGTTCTCCGGCGCGCTCGGCAGGAAGCCGGCGAGCAGCTCTTCGAGGCGCGCCGCCGAGTACTTCGCGGCGCAGCCGCCTCCCGCTTCGAGTCCCGTGAGGCGCGCTGTAGTGTCCACCCGATGGAGGTTACCGCCCGTCAGTTTGGCTGTCAGAGCATGACAGCCCCCCTCCGGCGCGTGCTCGTCCGCGCGCCACGGCCCGAGGACGCTGCGGTCTGGCAGGCCTACGGCTGGCGCTTCGAGCCAGATCCCGGCGCCATGGCGGCCGAGCACGAGGCCTTCCGGGCGCTCCTGGGCGCGGACGGCGCCGAGGTCGTCCTCGGCCAGACCCCGCACGGGCCCGACCCGGATGCGATCTACACGTACGACCCTGCGATCGTCGCCGACGCCGGCGCGATCCTCCTCCGGCCGGGCAAGGAGGGCAGGCGCGGCGAGCCGGACGCGATGGCCGCCGACTTCGTCGAGGCCGGGGTCTCGATCGCCGGGCGTCTCGAAGCGCCGGCGCTCGCGGAGGGCGGGGACACCGTCTGGCTGGACGAGCGCACCCTCCTCGTCGGGCACGGGTACCGGACGAACGCCGCGGGAATCGCAGCGCTGCGCGAGCTGCTCCCGGACGTCGAGGTCGTGGCGTTCGACCTGCCCCACTACCACGGCCCGGCCGAGGTCATGCACCTCATGTCGTTCCTGTCGCCGCTCGACGTCGACCTGGCCGTCGTCTACCTGCCGCTCATGCCGGTTCGCCTCGTCGAGATCCTCCGGGAGCGCGGCATCGAGCTCGTCGAGGTGCCGGACGAGGAATTCGAGTCGATGGGCCCGAACGTCCTGGCCCTCGGCCCGCGCGTCGCGCTCGCGCTCGCCGGCAACGACGAGACGCGGCGGCGGATGGACAAGGCGGGCGTCGACGTCCGCGTCTACCGGGGAGAGCACATCTCACGGCCGGGCGACGGCGGCCCGACCTGCCTCACGCGCCCGCTCCTCCGCGGCCACTAGCCCGTCCCTTCGAGCCACGTCCCGGTTGCCAGCAGACACCAGGCCGTGGCCAAAGCGGCCGCGTGTGGACGGCCGGCCAGGCGCTTTGCAGGGAGGATGCGACCCGCTCCCCAGGCATGTCCCGCCGAAAGGGCCATGCCCGGGGTCAGACCCCGGGCGTGGCCGGTGGGGACACGGCTCAGCGGAGGAGGAAGCCTTCGCCCAGCGGATCCGACGGGTCGAGCGTGAACTCGTGCGCGCCGGTGCGATAGGCGCTGCCTTCGACCTCCGTGATCACCGCCGGTCGGCCGGCGACCTCGGCGTCGCCGACGACCCAGGCGTGGAACTCGCCGCCCGCGATCCCCGCGTGGACGAGCTCCTCGCCGCGCGGCAGCTCGCCCGCCCGCTCGAGCAGGGCGAGCCGTGCGGAGGTACCGCTGCCGCAGGGCGAGCGGTCGACCTCGCCGTCCGCGAACACCGTCACGTTTCGCTGGCGAAGCGGCGGGCCCATGTCGACCCGCTCCCAGAAGATCACGCCGTAGACGTCCCGGAGCTCCGGCTCCTCGGGGTGGACGAACGGCCGCTGCGCCTCCAGGCCCGCCTTGATCTCCCGCCCGAGCTCGATCAGCTGCGGGAGGTTCCGCGCCTGCACGGGGAGCGGCGAGGCGACGGAGGCGTAGAACGCCCCGCCGAACGCGACATCCGCCCTCAGGCCTTCGGCGAGCAGGGCTTCTGCCTCGGCGTAGGCCGGAACGTTCCGAAACCGCACGGAGCGCACCACGCCGCCCTCCACGCGCGCGACCGTCTCCAGCCTGCCGGACGGCACGTCCACGACGACCCGCGTCTCCGGCCCCGTGACCTGCAGCACGCCGCTCTCGAGCGCCCAGGTGACGAGGGCGATCGTGCCGTGCCCGCAGGCCGTCGAGTACCCGGCGTTGTGGAAGAAGACCACGCCGAGGTCGGCGCCCTCGTCCTCCGGCTCGGTCACGAAGCAGCCGTACATGTCGGCGTGGCCTCGCGGCTCGTACACGAGGAGCCTGCGCACGTGATCCAGCTGCTCCAGCGCGAACCGCCTCTTCTCGAGGATCGAGCCGCCCTCGAGCGGCCGAACGCCTCCGGTCACGATCCGGAACGGCTCCCCGGCGGTGTGGTAGTCGACGGCCGCGACCGCCGGCGCACCGTTCAAGCCGACGACCTCACCTCGAACCGCTACTGGGCGCCCTTCTCGATCGGCACGTCGACGAGATTCCCCCACTCCGTCCACGAGCCGTCGTAGTTGCGCACGTCCTCGTAGCCGAGCAGCTCGCGCAGCACGAACCACGTGTGGGCGCTGCGCTCCCCGATCCGGCAGTACGCCGTGACCGGCTCTGACGGCGTGACACCTTTGCTCCCGTAGAGGTCGCGGAGCTCGTCGGCGGTCTTGAAGGTTCCGTCGTCGCGGACCGCGCTGGCCCACGGGATGGAGACCGCCGTCGGGATGTGGCCCGCGCGCTGGGCGCCCTCCTGCTCGTAGCCGGGAGGGGCGATCAGGTCGCCGGCGTACTCGCCCGGCGAGCGCACGTCGACGAGGGAGACGCCGCCGCCTTCGAGCCACTCGCGCACCTGGTCGCGGTAGGCGCGAATCGTCTCGTCGCGCTCGGCGGCCGAGTACGGCTGCGGAGCGGGGGTGGGAACGTCCGCTGTGAGCTCGCGCCCCTCGTCGATCCACTTCTGGCGGCCGCCGTCGAGGATGCGGACGTCGCCGTGCCCGTACACCTTCAGGTACCAGTAGGCGTAGGCGGCGAACCAGTTGTTCTTGTCGCCGTAGAGAACCACGGTCGTCGAGTTGCCGATCCCCCGCTCGCCGAGGACGCGCTCGAAGCTCGCGCGATCGACGATGTCGCGCTCGACGGGATCCTGCAGGTCCTCTCGCCAGTGGAGCTTGACCGCGCCGGCGATGTGGCCCTCGTCGTAGAGGTCGGGATTCTCGTCCACCTCGGCGACGACGAGCTCCGCCTCGCCCAAATGCTCGACCAGCCACTCGGTCGTGACGAGCACGGCGTTCGCGTATCCGTTCTCCGCCATTCGGCACCTCCAGGTATGTTGCTTCAGAAAGTGAAGCACACACTAGCGGCTCGCGCCTGGGCGCGATACCGCAACGCTACAGGAGGTGTTCCGCGAGCAAGGCGAGGGCCGCGAGCCACATCGCGGCGAGCACGCCGAGGAGCGGCGCGAGCGGGCGGAGGGAAGGACGCTGATGCATGGATCGAAGCGAGTCTCGGATCGCGCCGGAGAGATTCGACGTCAAGACGAAGCATCCTTCCCGCGTTGTTGAGGCGAGAGACGGCGCCGCGCCACAGACGAGCACTCCGAGGACGGGCGCAGCGGCCGTCCTTCCCTGGATTCTTCGTGGCGCGATCTAGCGGCCGCCGAAATGGCCCCATCCGGCCAGCGGTGCAAGGAACGCCACCAGCGTGGTCAGCGTCAGGAGAGCCTTCACCTTCACGGTCATCACCTCCTCAGAATTGGAAGTCCTGGAGCGCCTCGGCCGCGCAGCGATAGAGCCTTGCTGCTCGCCGGTCGTCGCCCCGCCGCCCCGCAAGGTCACCCTGCGCGATCCAGGCCGCGGCGCGATGGCTGGCTGAGGAAAGTTGGTCGAAGCTCGACTCGGCGGCGGCGAACTGCGTGTCCGCCTCGTCCAGCCGTCCCTGTTCGAGGAGCGAGCGACCGAGCACGAGCTGGGCGTTGCCGATCTCGTCGAGATGGTCGACTCTGCCGTCGAGCATCTCGAGCGCCTGGCGCGACTGGGCCTCGGCGAGATCGATCTTGCCGGTGCGGAGATGCACCTGGGCGAGCGAGGAGATGACGCGGGCAGCGTCGATATCGTCGCCGACGTCGAGAAGCACCTTGACGGACTGCTTGAGGTAGGCGATCGACTCCTCGGGCTTCCCGAGCTGGAAGTTCAGGGCCCCGATCTCGTTCAGGAGCTTCCCGACGTTCGCCTGGTCCCGGAACTCCTCGTAGATCGCCTTCGCCTTCTCCGCGTACGAGCGCGCGAGCACCCAGTTCCCGGTGCGCTCGGCGATCAGCGAGTACTGGAAGTAGACGTGCCCCATCGTGTGGCGGTCGTTGAGGCCTTCGGCCAGCTCGAGAGCCCGCTCGGCGTCCTCCTGCGCCGCCGCCCAGTCCCGCTGGCGCTGGTAGCAGCGCGAGCGCCACTCGCAGATGTGCGAGCGCAGCCGGTCGGCGGGGAGGGGCGAGCGGTCCGCGAGCTCGAGCGCCTGGGTGTAGAGCGCCAGGGCGGTCGAGATCGAGTTGAGCTTGAACCGGCAGCAGGCGAGGTGGTACAGCACCTGCGCCCGGTCCACGTCCGTGAACATCGGTTCCTCGGAGAGGCTCCGGCCGCGGTCGAGGATCTCGATCGCCCGCCGGATCTCGCCGAGGTACATGCGCGACCACGCCTCCGCGAGCACCGCGCGGAGCTCGAGCTCGGGAGCGGCGAGCGTCGGGAGCACCGACACGAGCTGCTCCAGCTCGGCGACGGCCTCCTCGTACTGGCTCGCCTCGATCGCGGCCTCGGCACGTGCGATCACGCTCTCGACGCGCTCGCGCTCGCTCGACGAGACGCCGATCTCGAGGAAGGTGGCATCGACGCCGAGCTGGCCGGCCAGCCACTCGATCGTCTCGGCGGTCGGCCTGGTCTTCCCGCGCTCGATCTGGCTGAGGTACTCCTTCGAGAAGCGCTCGCCCGCGAGATCGGTCTGCGTCAGCCCCCGGGCGATGCGAAGCTGCCGGACGCGCTCCCCGAGGGAGGGGCGTGCGGGCGGCGAGAGGCGGGTGAGTGCGGCGAGCTCGGACATGGTTTCTACAGTGAACTATACGAGCAAAAAATTACTTCACAACCCCACTTGACTTCCCGTTTCACTGGGCTATAGTCAGACCGTTCCGCACTTCTGCCAGACGCCAGGCAAGAGGGGTGCGGGAGGCGCGCCAATTCCCGGCGACACCAACCCGGAGGCATCGGCTGGGCCGCAGAGCCGGAGTCTCCGGGTTGTCGCCTTTCACGAACATGGTTGAAGCGTCGGCTCCGGAGCCGGTTTCGTCCATCCCCCGTTCGGACCCGTTGACCGCTCGTGAAGCGGTCATACCGTTCGCCTACTTCTCCCCTACCGGGCTACGCAGCAGCTTCGGCGAGCTCGCCCGCGTCCATGTGCCGGTGCTTGCGGATCGTGGCGAAGGCGATCACGGCGCCGAGCAACGCGAACCCCGCGCTGACCCTGAGCGCCACCTGGAAGCCGTCGATGAACGACGAGGGATCCGGCCGGCCGCCGCTCAGGTCGACGTAGGAAGCGACGATCGCGCCCATGACGGCGATTCCGAGGGCGCCGCCCACCTGTCGGAACGTGTTGAGGACGCCGGAGCCCACCCCCGACTTCTCCACGGGAACGGAGCCGAGCGCGGCGGCCGTCATCGGGGTCATCACGAGCGCGATGCCGAAGCCGCCGAGGATCAGACCCGGGAAGAAGTCCCAGAAGGTCGAGTCGAGGCCGAGCCGCGAGAAGATCGCGAGCGAGGTCGCGAGGCAGAGCATGCCGGCGGTCATGAGAGCGCGCGAGCCGATGCGGTCGGAGGAGCGTCCGGCGATCGGCGCGATCAGGATGATCAGGATCGTCATGGGCAGGAAGGCCGCGCCCGTCTTGGTCGCCGAGTAGCCGAGGATGTTCTGCATGTAGATCGACATGAAGAAGAAGACCCCGAACATGGCGAGCGTGGTGAGGAGCGCGACCACGTTCGCCCCGGCGAACGTCGAGCTCCGGAAGAGCGAGAGGTCGAGCATCGGCGAGCGCTGGTGCATCTCGAGCAGGACGAAACCCACGAGCGCGATCGCCGAGAGGACGAACAGGCCGATGATCACAGGGTCGGTCCAGCCGTACGAGTTCGCCTCGATCAGCGCGAACGTGAGGGCGAACAGCCCGACACCGGAGGCGAGAAGGCCCGGGATGTCGAGCCGCTGCTCCGAAGAGGTGTCCCGCGACTCGTCGACGACCAGCCGCCCCACGACCAGGCCGACGATGCCGATCGGGACGTTGACGAAGAAGATCCAGCTCCAGTCGATGTGCTCGGTGATGAGACCGCCGATGAGCGGGCCGATCGCCAGGGCCATCGCGGAGACGCCGGCCCAGATCCCGATCGCCATCCCGCGCTGGCGCGGCGGGAAGGTGGCGGAGATGATCGAGAGCGTCGCCGGCATCATCAGCGCCGCTCCGACGCCCTGCACGGTGCGCGCGCCGATCAGCACGTCGCCGCTGGTCGCGAGCCCGCAGAGGAGCGACGAGACGGTGAAGATCGCGAGACCGAGCAGGAAGACCCGGCGCCGGCCGAAGAAGTCGGCGAGCTTGCCGCCCGTGAGCATGAGGACGGCGAACGTCAGCGCGTACGCGTTCACCGTCCACTCGAGCTCCGAGAGCCCGATGCCGAGGTCGCGCTGGATCGAGGGCAGCGCGACGTTCACGACGGTGTTGTCGAGCATGATCATGAAGAGCGCGAAGGAAAGCGCGCCCAGCGTCCACCACTTGCGGTTCTCGTCGGCGAGGATGCGGGCTCTCACGAGGGCTCCTGCTCGGTCGGGGTTGTCGGCGCGAGGCCGTGGACGAGGGTCTGAACGAGCTCCTGGGCGAATCCCTCGGCCGAGGGCGTCGCGATCCCGGCGAGCGCGCGGGTGAAGGTGTGGTCGCGGGCCGCACCGATCAGGATCGTCGCGACGACCTCGGGCTGGGCCCGCGGGTCGACGCGCCCCAGCTCCTGCTCGGCGCGCACGTAGTCCGACGCCGCCTTGAAGACGGCGACGAGGCCGGTCTGCCTCTCGCGGAGGCGGGCCTTGAACCTGTCGAAGACATTGCGGTCGCTCATGAGGGCGAAGAAGATCGGCTGGTTGTCGTGGATGAGGCTGACGAGCTCCTCCACCCAGGGGACGAGGTTGGCCTCGACCGTGCTCTCGCCCGCCCTGCCGGGGAGCTCGAGCAGATGGGCAAAATACGGCTCGCGCTCGACGACGACGGCGATGACGAGGTCGATCTTGTCCTCGAAGTGCACGTAGATCGAGCCCTCGGCGCAGCCAGCCGCGCGCGCGATCTCGCGCGTCGTCGCCCCGGCGAGGCCGTGCTCGCGGATGAGCGCGTCGGCCGCCTCGATGATACGGCGGCGAAGGGTCGACTTGGTCTCGATCGCGTCTACCATGAGTGAGCGCTCGCTCATTATGGGTGAGCGTTCACTCACTGTCAAGCCGAACTAGAATCGGCGCGATGGCCGCGGTGGTGTGGACGCCGGACGAGGCGACGCTCGAGCATGCGAACGTCGTCCGCCTCCTGCGGCGGCACGGGCTCGCGAGCTACGGAGACCTCCTGCGCCGCTCCCAGGAGGAGCCGGAGTGGTTCTGGCCGGCAGCGGTCGAAGACCTCGGCATCGAGTTCTCCCGTCGGTGGGAGCAGGTCTGCGACGACTCGCGCGGCCCCGAGTGGACGACCTGGTTCACGGGCGCGACGATCTCCATCGCCCGCAACTGCGTCCACCGCTGGGCCGAGCGCGACCCCGGGCGGATCGGCGCCGTCTTCGCGGGCGAGGACGGCACCCGGCGCGAGCTCACGTTCGCCGAGCTCTCGCGAGATGTCACCAGGCTCGCCGAGGGCCTGGTGCGACTGGGCGTCGAGCCGGGCGACCGCGTGGCCATCTACCTCCCCATGTGCCCCGAGGTCGCCGTCGCCTCGCATGCCTGCGCGCACATCGGCGCCGTGCAGGTGCCGCTCTTCTCCGGCTTCGCGGCGCCGGCCGTCGTCCAGCGGCTGCGCGACTCGGAGGCGAAGGTCGTGATCACGGCCGACTACTCGCTGCGGCGGGGCAGCCGGCTGCCGATGCGGGAGACCGTGGAGGAGGCCGTGCGGGAAGCGCCCTCCGTCGAGCACGTCGTCACCTGGGAGCGGGACGCCGGCTGGGGTGAGGTCGTCGAGGAGAGCCCGGGGGAGCTGCCGCCGCTCGAGGTCGACGCCGAGCACCCGTACCTGCTCACGTACACCTCCGGCACGACCGGGAAGCCGAAGGGCGTGCTCCACGTTCAGGGCGGCTTCCTCGTCTCGATCACCCGCGAGGTCGCCTACCAGGCGGACGTCCACCCCGAGGACGTGCTCCACTTCTCCACGGACATGGGCTGGATCATGGGCCCGTGGGCCGTCGTGGGCGGCGGCGCGCTCGGCTGCACGCTCGTGTTCGCCGAAGGGGCGCCCGACCGGCCCCCGGACCGCCTGTGGCGGCTGGTCGAAGACGAGCGCGTCTCCGTGCTCGGCCTCTCGCCGACGCTCGTGCGCGCGCTCATCCCCCACGGCGAGCCCGAGACCGACCTCTCGTCCCTCCGCATCGTGGTGACGACCGGCGAGCCGTGGAACCCCGACCCCTACCGCTGGCTGTTCGAACGCGTCGGAGGCGGGCGGCTCCCCATCATCAACTGCTCCGGCGGGACGGAGGTCGCCGCGTGCTTCCTCTCCCCGACTCCGGCGACTCCGATCAAGGAGTGCTCACTCGGCGGCCCCGCGCTCGGGATGGCGATGGACGTGGTCGGCGCCGAGGGCGACTCGCTCGTCGGCACGGGAGAGGTCGGAGAGCTGGTGTGCCGCAAGCCCTTCCCGGGGATGACGCGCGGCTTCTGGCGCGACCGCGAGCGCTACCTGGACGCGTACTGGCGCCGCCTGCCAGGCGTGTGGGTGCACGGCGACTGGGCCTCCGTGGACGAGGAGGGCTACTGGTTCCTGCACGGGCGATCCGACGACACCCTCAACATCGCCGGCAAGCGCATCGGCCCGGCCGAGCTCGAGTCGGCCGCGGTCGCGCACCCGGCGGTATCCGAGGCGGCGGCAGTCGGCGTCCCGCACGAGGTCAAGGGCGAGGTCGCCTGGATCTTCTGTGTCGCCGCGCCGGGCTACGAGCCGAGCGAGGAGCTCGCTGCCGAGGTCGCCTCGCGCGCCGCGGAGGAGCTCGGCAAGGCGTTCAAGCCGGACCGGGTGGTGTTCGTCCCTGCGCTTCCCAAGACGCGGAGTGCGAAGATCGTCAGGCGCGCCGTGCGCGCGAAGGCGCTGGGAAAGGACCCCGGCGACCTCTCCTCCCTCGAGAACCCCGAGTCCCTGGAGGCTATTGCTCGCGCCGTCTGAATACGAAGGCACTCCCACCCGCGGCTACCTGGACAGCGCCACCTACGGGCTGCCGCCGCGCTCGACGCTCGCGGCCATGGAGGAGGCGCTCGCGGGCTGGCGCACGGGCCGGCGCTGGCGCGACTGGGAGGAGGACGGCGAGGCCTGCCGCGCGCTCTTCGCAGGGCTCGTGGGCGCACGCACCGAAGACATCGCGCTCGTCACCGCGGCGTCGGTCGGCGTAGGGCTCGTCGCTGCCAGCCTGCCGGCCGAGCCGGGGTCGAACGTCGTCCTCTACGAGCGGGACTTCACCTCGGTAATGCTCCCCTGGCAGGCACTCGCCACACGTGGAGTCGAGCTGCGCCTCGTGCCGCTCGAGGAGCTGGCCGGGGCCGTGGACGCGCGGACCGCTGTGGTCTCGGTGAGCCTAGTCCAGTCGGCCGAGGGCCGCGTCGTGGGGCTCGACGCACTCCGAGCGACCGAAGCGCGCATCCTCCTCGACGCGACACAGGCCGCGGGCATCTACCCGATCGACCTCACGGGGATCGACTACCTCGTCGCGCACGGATACAAGTCGCTCCTCTGCCCGCGCGGGCTCGCGTTTCTCTACGTCAGCCCGGAGCGACGGGCCGAGATCGAGCCCTGGACCGGGGGCTGGAAGTCGCGCACCGACCCGTACGAGGACTACTACGGCCTCCCGGAGCTGACGGCCGACGCGCGCAGGCTCGACGTCTCCCTGCCCTGGTTCTCGGCGGCCGGCGGCCGTTGCAGCCTCGAGCTCTTCACCTCTCTCGGAGTCGAGCGGATCGCGGCGCACAGCCTCGGCCTCGCCAGGACGCTCACGAGCTCTCTCGGCCTCCCCGTGGCGGCCTCGCCGATCATCTGTCTCACGGTGGACGACGCCGAGGGCGCAGCGCGGCGCCTGCAGGAGGTGGGTGTCGCCTGTGCGGTCCGCGGTGGCTCGGTCCGCCTCTCCTTCCACCTCTACAACGACGAGACGGACGTCGAGCTGGCCGCCGCGGCGCTCCGGCCCGTCGGCCTTGTAGGCTTCGGCGCGTGATCCGCCTGATCGTCAGGACGCTCGTGGCGGTGGCCGCGAACGCGGTAGGCCTGATCGTCGCGGCGGCCGTCCTCGACGGCTTCCAGCTCGACTGGTCGGGCTTCATCCTCGCGCTCATCATCTTCACGGTGCTGTTCGCGCTGATGCAGCCGTTCCTGGCCAACCAGCTGCGGAGGGGAGGCTCGGCGGCTCTCGGAGGAGTGGCGCTGATCGCCACCTTCGTCGCCTTGCTCGTCACCGACCTGGCCTCCGACGGCCTCGACATCGAAGGCGCCGGGACGTGGATCGCGGCGACGGTGATCGTGTGGCTCGCCTCGCTGCTCGCGGCGTTCATCCTGCCGTTCCTCGGCCTCCGGAAGTTCATGGAGGAACGGCGAGACTAGTTTTCGCTCCGTAGGCGGAAACGGCTAGAATGAGGGCGATGCGCCTCGCCCTCGCCCAGATCGACACGGTCGTCGGCGATCTCGACGGCAACCGCGACCGGATCCTCGGCCGGCTCGAGGAGGCTCGGACCAGCGGCGCGGACCTGGTCCTCTTTCCCGAGCTCGCCGTCACCGGATACCCGCCCGAGGACCTCCTCCTCCGGCCGGGGTTCCTGAAGGCGGCGGCGCGGACGCTCGAGGAGATCGCGGCCGCCACCAGGGGTCTCGCCGCGCTCGTCGGGACGCCGCACCTCGACCGCGACCTCTTCAACGCCTGCGCGGTCTGCGTCGACGGCGAGGTGAAGGCGATCTACCGCAAGCAGTTCCTCCCCAACTACGGCGTCTTCGACGAGGACCGGTACTTCCAGCCCGGGCGCGGCCTCGTCCTGCTCCGCTGCGGCGAGGCGCTCGTCGGCCCCACCGTCTGCGAGGACATCTGGCAGCCCGGCCCGCCCGCCACCGACCTCGCCCTCGCGGGCGCGCACGTCGTGGCGAACATCTCGGCCTCGCCCTTCCACGTCGGCAAGGGGACCGAGCGCGAGGAGATGCTGGCCACGCGGGCGCGGGACAACTCCTGCTGGATCGCGTTCGTCAACGCCGTGGGAGCTCAGGACGAGCTCGTCTTCGACGGCCAGAGCCTCGTTCTCGACGAGAACGGGGAGGTCGTCGTCCGCGGGCCCGCGTTCGAGGAGGCGCTGCTGCTCGTCGACGTCGACGCGACGACCGCCGTGGCGCGGAGGCTGCGCGACGCCCGCCGCCGCTCGCTCGCCCGAGCGCGCCGGGATCTGCCCGAAGCGGCCGTCATCGACATACCGCTCGCCGACCCGGCCCGGAAGTTGCCGGTGCCTCCGTCAGTTGCCGAGCCGCTCGGGGAGCTGGAGGAGATGCGCCTCGCCATCGAGCTCGGGCTCCGCGACTACGCCGGCAAGAACGGCTTCACCGAGGTCGTCCTGGGAATCTCCGGAGGGATCGACTCGGCCCTCACGGCAGCGTTGGCCGTCGAGGCGCTCGGGCCCGAGCACGTCGTGTGCGTCTCGATGCCGTCGCCGTTTTCCTCTCCGGAGACGCGCAAGGACGCCCGGGTCGTCGCCGACTCGCTCGGCGCCCGCTATCTCGAGATTCCGATCGATTCGGTCGTGGACGCGTTCGGCGCCGCGCTCGCCGAGACGTTCTCCGAGACGGAGCCCGGCATCGCGGAGGAGAACGTCCAGGCGCGGGCGCGCGGCGTGATCGTGATGGCGCTCTCCAACAAGTTCGGCTGGCTCGCCCTCGCGACCGGGAACAAGAGCGAGCTCTCGGTCGGCTACGCCACGCTCTACGGAGACATGGCCGGCGGCTTCGCGCTCCTCAAGGACGTCTACAAGACAGACGTCTTCCGGTTGGCTCGGTACCTGAACGAGCGCGCGAGGCGGGAGCTAATCCCCGCATCCGTGATCGAGCGGGCGCCGAGCGCCGAGCTGCGGCCGGACCAGCGCGACGAGGATTCACTCCCCCCCTACGCGAAGCTCGACGAGGTCCTCGAGGCCTACGTCGAGCTGGACAGCTCACGGGAGGAGCTGACCTCGGATGGCTTCGAGCCGGAGGTCGTGGAGCGGGCACTGGCGATGATCGACCGGGCCGAATACAAGCGCCGCCAGGCCGCGCCCGGAGTGAAGCTGCGCCCGAAGGCGTTCGGCCGCGACCGCCGCATCCCGATCACGAACCGCTGGCGCGGGTAGCGCCGATCGGCCCCCTCAGGCGGGAACCCGTCTCTCTAAATCACGGGGCACCCCTCTCCCACCACCCGCTTTCGAGCGTAGCGTCGAAAATCGCGCATGTGGCGCACGAAAGGCGCCGAGATCCGCGCGGGAGAGTGGCGGAAGCTGCCTAGCGGACGAGCGCGGCGGCCAGGGCCTCGAACCAGCGCAGGCGCTCCTCGTAGGGCACCGCGGCATTCGCAGGCGAGGTTGAGGGCAGGACGAAGAGCCGCGTCTCGCCGAGCAACCACTCCTGCTCGCCAAGCTTGCAGCCCGGGACGCCGAACGCCCCCTGGTACGACGACTTCCCCACGAAGGCGATCCAGCCCGGAAGAAGCTCCTTCGCCATGAGCTCCAGCCGCTCCTGGGAGCCCGCGAAGTCGCCCCGCCGCAGGTCGCTGCTTCCCCTGGTCGTCCGGTAGGCGGCGTTCGTGAGGCCGTAGCCGAGCTCGAGGAGGGCCCACTGTTCGCTCGGCTCGAGCCGCGTCCCAGTCAGGCCCGAGTCGGCCAGGAGTCGCCAGAAGTCGTTGCGCGGGTTCGCGAAGTGGTGCCCGGCCGCCGAGGAGCGCCGGCCCGGGTTGATACCGCAGAAGATGCAGCGCAGGCCGGGCGCCAGGATGTCCGGCACGGCAGAGGCCGACGGCGCCGCCACGGCGATACTCTACGTCCGTGCGCACGTTTCAGAATGACGCCTCGTCGCCGAGGTGCGATGGTCGTTCCGAGGCAAGGACGCAGGGAGCGTTCGTAGCAGGAAGCTACGGGCGCGACTGAGGACGCAGTCCTCGGGGCGAGCAGCGCGGCCCGGCGGCACAGGGCTTCGTTCGGAGACGTGCGCTCATACAGCAAACAGGAGGCGAAGATGGCGCAGGTCGAGGACAAGCCCGGGGTTGCCACGCAGACCCTGAAGAACTACATCGGAGGCCGGTGGGTCGAGGCGGAGGACGTGGAGACGCTCGACGTCACGAACCCGGCGAACGGCGAGCTGCTCGGAGTCGTGCCGCTCTCGGGCTCCTCCCAGGTGGACCAGGCCGTCCGGGCCGCCCGCGAGGCCTTCCCGGGTTGGCGTGCAACGCCTCCGATCCAGCGCGCCCGCGCATGCTTCGACTTCAAGTACAAGCTGGAGGAGGCGCTCGACGAGCTCGCGCTCCTCGTCACGCGCGACAACGGCAAGGCGATCAAGGACGCTGCCGGCGAGGTCCGGCGCGGGATCGAGTGCGTCGAGGTCGCGACCGGCATCCCCACGCTCCTGCAGGGCACGAACCTCGAGGACGTCTCGCGCGGCATCGACTCGGACATGATCCGGCAGCCGATCGGCGTCTTCGCGGCGGTCACGCCGTTCAACTTCCCCTTCATGGTTCCCATGTGGTTTCTGCCGTTCGCCATCGCGTGCGGGAACACGTTCGTCTGCAAGCCCTCGGAGCAGGACCCGCTCGCCGCGCAGAAGGCGTTCGAGCTCCTCGACGCGATCGGGCTGCCGCCGGGCGTCGTCAACCTCGTCCACGGCGGCAAGCCTGCCGTCGACGCGATCCTCGAGCACCCGGGCATCGACGGTGTCTCCTTCGTCGGCTCGACGCCCGTGGCGCACTACATCTACGAGACGGCCGCCAAGAACGGGAAGCGCGTGCAGGCGCTCGGCGGAGCCAAGAACCATGTCATCGTCATGCCCGACGCCGAGCTCGACGCCGCCGTCGACGGCGTTCTCTCCTCCGCGTTCCACGCCGCCGGCCAGCGCTGCCTGGCGAACTCGGTCTGCATCGCGGTCGGGGATGCCTACGGCCCGCTCAAGGCCGCGCTCGCCGAGAAGGGCGGCGCCATGGTCGTCGGCGACGGCTCGGACCCGGAGACGGAGGTCGGCCCGGTCATCTCCTCCGCCTCGCAGGAGCGGATCCTCGGCTGGATCGAGAAGGGCGCGAGCGACGGCGACGTCGTCCTCGACGGTCGCGGACGGGGCCCGGAGGACGGCAACTTCATCGGCCCGACGATCATCGAGTCCGAGCCGGGCTCGGAGATCGCCCGCGAGGAGATCTTCGGTCCCGTCCTGACGCTGCTCAAGGCCGCCGACCTCGGCGAGGCTCTCGAGATCCTCAACTCCTCGACGAAGGGCAACGCCGCCTCGATCTTCACGACCAGCGGCGGCGCCATGCGGCGATTCCGCTACGAGGCGGAGGCCGGAATGCTCGGCGTCAACATCGGCGTCGCGGCCCCGATGGCGTACTTCCCCTTCACGGGCTGGAAGGACTCGTTCTTCGGCGACCTGCACGCGCACGGCCGCGACGGGATCGAGTTCTACACGGAGAAGAAGGTCGTCATCACCCGCTGGCCCAAGGCCTGAGCCGCGCCGGCATGAGCGTGATCTCGTTCGACGTCGCCGCCGTGCGGGCGCGCTTCTCGGCGCTCGACCGGCCGACCGCCTTCTTCGACGCCCCCGGCGGCACGCAGACGCCGGACTCGGTGATCGACGCGATGGCCGCCTACCTTCGGGAGTCCAACGCGAACCTCGGTGGAGCCTTCGAGGCCAGCCGGCGAAGCGACGCGCTCGTGGTCTCGGCCCATCACGCGGCCGCCCGCTTTCTCGGCTGCGAGCCCGACGAGGTCGGCTTCGGCCAGAACATGACCACGCTCAACCTCGCGCTCACGCGCACGCTCGCTCGGGAGCTCCGCGCCGGGGACGAGGTCGTGGTGACGCGGCTCGACCACGACGGCAACGTCTCACCCTGGCTCCACCTGGCCGACGACCTCGACGTCGTCGTTCGCTTCGTCGACCTGAACGAGGACGACGCAACCCTCGACATGGACGACCTGGAGCGGCAGCTGAGCGAGCGGACGCGCGTGGTCGCCTTCCCGTGGGCCTCGAACGCGGTCGGAACGATCACCGATGCCGCCCGGATCGTCGAGCTTGCACACGAGGCCGGCGCTCTCGCGTGGATCGACGCCGTCCACTATGCGGCGCACTGCCCCGTCGACGTGCGCGAGCTCGGAGCCGACGTGCTGCTGTGCTCGCCCTACAAGTTCTTCGGGCCGCATCTCGGGCTCTTCTACGGCCGACGCGAGTTGCTCGAGAGCTGGCGGCCCTACAAGGTGCGCCCGGCGCCGAACGAGCCGGTCGGCGCGCGCTTCGAGACCGGAACGCTCCCGCACGAGGCCCTCGCGGGCTTCAACGCAGCAGTCGCCTATGTCGAGTCGGTGGGCTGGGACGGCATCGCGGCTCACGAGCGCGAGCTCGGGGAGCGACTCCTCGCCGGCCTTCCGGAGGGGCTCAGGCTGTACGGCAGGCCGACCATGGACGGGCGCGTGGCCACCTTCGCCGTCACGGTCTCCGGGCTGACGCCCGAGCAGGCCGCCACGCGCCTGGCCGAGCGGGATCTCGCCGTCTGGTCGGGCGACTACTACGCCGTCGAGGTGATGGGCCGGCTCGGCCTGCCCGACGGCGCCCTGCGCCTCGGGATCATCCACTACAACACCGCCGCGGAGGTCGACCGCCTCCTCGCCGGGCTCCACGACCTGCTGTAGCCCGATGCTCCGGCTCTACTGGGCGAAGAACGACGGCATGGGCGGGCACGTCTTCCTCGGGCTCGGGGACCTGCAGAAGCTCATGGAGGAGATGGCCGCGCAGGGCATGAGTGGCTGGCTCCAGCTCGACCGACTCGAGCCGGGGACCTTGGTCCCGCCCGGAGCGGTCGACTTCGCGCTTTCCCAGGCTTCGCCCGAGACGAAGGTGCTCGCCGACGAGAAGCTCTGGCATGACTGGCTCGCCTTCCTCGCCGGAGCAGCCGAGAACGGCGGCGTCGACGTCCGGTAACCGCGGCCGCGTGCGCGCGGCCGCTGGCAAGATGGCGGCACCCTGAGCCTGGAGGCACCCTCATGAGCGAAGCGCCGCAGCCGCCGCCCCCGCCCGGACAAGAACCGCCAGGCGGCTCCGAAGGGTCGCGGAATCTGTGGATCTACCTCGGGGTCGGCGCCGGCGTCGTCGTCCTGGCGGTCATCCTCTTCGTCGCGCTCCGGCCCGACGACGAGCCCGCTGCCACCACGACCTCCGCGCCTCAGACGACGACGGTCCAGACGACCACCGAGGTCACCACCCAGCAGACCACGACCGTCGCGACGACGACCGTGGAGACGACCACGACGACCCCGGCCGACCAGCCGCAGCGCGTGAGCGTCCAGTTCGAGAACGGCGAGGTCGTCGGCGGCCTCGTCCGGGCGGACATCGTCCAGGGCTCGCAGGTGGTCCTCGTCGTCCGTGCGGACGTGGAAGACGAGGTGCACCTCCACGGCTACGACCTGACCGCCAACGTGTCGCCAGGGCAGCCCGGGCGGATCACCTTTCGCGCGGACGACGACGGCGTGTTCGAAGTCGAGCTCGAAGAGCTCGGCGTCCCGATCGCGGAGCTGACGGTCAGCCCGTGAGGTGAGCCACCCGCTTGCGCACGGCCTCGGCGGCGTCAGTGACCTGCCCGTCCCGCGGTGGCTCTTCTACTACGGGGCCGCGCTCGTCCTCATCCTCTCGTTCGTCGCCCTCTGGGCGCTGTGGAAGCGACCACTGCTCGCCCGCGCGAGCGCGGGACGGCCGCTTCCCGACGGGCTCGAGCGGTTCCTCCGCAGCCGGGCGCTGCGGATCGCGGCCGGGAGCGTCTCCTTCGCGCTTCTCGTCCTCGTCACGGTCGCCGCTGCGATCGGCGACACGTCGCCCAACGAGAACTTCGCGCCGCGCTTCGTCTTCGTCGTCTTCTGGCTCGGCCTCCCCGCGCTCAGCGTTCTCTTCGGCGACGTCTGGACGGTGCTGAGCCCGTGGCGCGCCGCCGCCGACGCGGCCGCGTGGGCGTCGGAGCGCAGCGGCGTGCGCTGGGAGACGCCGTTCGCCTACCCGGCCCGGCTCGGCCGCTGGCCCGCGGCCGCCCTCCTCTTCGCGTTCGCGGCCCTCGAGCTCGCGTACTGGGATCCGGCCGATCCACGGGCGCTCGGCCTCGCCGTCCTGCTCTACAGCGCGATCACCTGGCTCGGAATGCTCGCCTACGGCAGGGAGCGCTGGATCGAGGACGGCGAGGCCTTCGCGGTCTACTTCGGGCTCCTGGCGCGCGTCGCGCCCTTCGGCGAGCACGACGGGAGGCTGGTCGTCCGCTGGCCCTTCACCGGGCTCGCGCGCCTCGAGCCCCGTCCGGGGACGCTCGCCTTCGTCGCGGTGATGCTCGGCTCGGTCGCCTTCGACGGGTTCAGCCAGACGGAGCTCTGGGTCGACTTCCGCGCGAACCGGCTGCGCTCGGTGATCCAGCGCTCACCGGATCTCGCCGACGTGCTCGGGATGCTGCTCACCTCCGCGGGCCTGCTGCTGATGATCCTCTTCGTGGCCCTCGCCTACATCCTCGCCATGAGGGCCGCCGCGTACGCGGTGCACTACGACGGCGACCTCACCGATGCCTTCCTCGGCAGCCTCGTCCCGATCGCGCTCGCCTACGTGGTCGCCCACTACTTCTCCTTCTTCGTGCGGGAGGTGCAGTACCTGGCGCCGTTCGCGTCCGATCCCTTCGGCTTCGGCTGGGATCTCTTCGGCACCGCCGACGTCAGGCCCGACATCGGCGTGCTCGCGCCGAAGACGATCTGGTACGCGCAGGTGGCCGCGCTCGTGATCGGCCACGTCGCCGGTCTCGTCCTCGCGCACGACAAGGCGGTCGAGCTCTTCGAGTCGCCGCGCAAGGCCGCCATCAGCCAGTACGCGATGCTGGCGCTGATGGTCGTCTACACGCTCGTCGGGCTCTGGCTGCTTTCCCAGTAGGAAGGGAGGCCTGCCGGAGCAGGCCTCCCTTCTGCGTTTCCTAGTCCTTCGGCAGCCGGACGGCTCTACCGTCGAAGGCCGCCCCGCTCCTGATCCCCATCGACCTCAGGATCGTGGGAAGGATGTCCACGGACCGCAGCTCGTAGGCCGGCGAGGCGCCCGCCTTGAGACCGTCGGCCCAGAAGACGATCGGGATCTCCTGAACCGGCTCCTGGGCACCGCCGTGATCCCCGGCGACGCCGTAGCTCGAGTTGTCCTGGAGCAGGCCCACGACGTCGGCCGCGAACGGTGCGGCCATGGTGTTGACGAGCTCCTGCGCGTGCCGCCTCCACCACTTCCGCTCGCTCCTTCGTCATCGGGGTCGAGGTGTCCGTCGTGTAGAGGACGTACCTGTTCCCCTTGCGGTAGTAGGAGGCGATCACGCTCGGCAGGGTCGCCATGGCCGCCGCGGCCTCCTTCTTCTTCCTCAGCGACTGGTCGAGGAGCCACGTGCGGACGGCGCTGTCCTGGTAGTTGAACGCGACGTTGCCGGTGGCCAGGAGCGGCGCCAGCTCAGGCTGGGGCATGAGGTACGTCTCGTCCGCGTCCTGCCCGTAGTACCAGTTGAAGTTGCTGCGGCCGGGGGCGACGATCCCGTGGAAGTTCAGCGCGGGATTGCCGGCATGGTCGGTGGTGAGGACGATCAGGGTCTCGTCGAGCTCGCCGCGGTCACGAAGCTTGTCGATCAGGCGGCCGAGCTGGTCGTCCGCGTTCTTGGCGATGAAGCGCAGGTGAACCTGGTCGAACGGCGCGGGGAGACGTGCCGGTGTCCGTGATCCCGCCCCACATGTGCCCGACCTTGTCGACGCCCCCGAAGCTCACGAGCATCCCGCTCCAGGGCTCGTTGTCCATCATCGCCAGCGCCGCGTCGGCGACCCAGGTGTCGCCGCCCAGATGGGCCGGGTCGAGCCCGGGCACGAACCGATTCCCGTCCTCCGGGTACATGCACGCCGGACAGTCCGTCCGCGTGCCGTAGTCGAGGTTCGCGTTCGAGTCGATGTAGAAGCGCCCGCAGGACGGCTCCGAGAGGTACGTGGGCACCGCCACACCGGTCGGCCCCCGGTACGTGTTGCCGGAGCCGTCGCAGTTGAAGTTCCGCCCGCTGAACGTGACGATGATGTCCGCCGACGGACCACCCGACGTGTATGTCGCCGTCGGCTTCTCCCCGACGGTGATGAACTTCGTGCCCGGGAACGACTCGTGGAGGAAGTCCCCGAGCCTCGGGACTCCCGAGGCGCTCTGAAGCGCGAAGAACTGATCCGCTGAAAGGCTGGAGGTCACGAAGAACGCGCCGTCGCCCTCTTCGAGGACGTCGTCGACGTCACGCTGGACCTCGTCCGACCAGCCCATGTTCTTGGGCAGGACGCCGGTGGCGAGAACGTTGTGGGTGATCACCGTCTCGGCGCCCATGTGCCCGAGATAGGCGTTCCGGTAGTTGACTCCGCCCTCCATGAGCGTGCGGACGTTGTCCATGTCGAAGGTGTCGACGTAGTCCGGCCTCATCTGGTCGATCACGACGACGAGCACGCGCGTCGGGCGCTCGCGCGAGGCGATCGCTGGCGCGGCCGTCGCGAGGCCGACTGCGAGGACGACGAGCATCAAGCCGAGCCGTACGAGCCTGCGTCTCATGTCTCCTCCCTAGGTCCCTGCGAAGCTGCGCGGACGCTAACAGGCAGGCGGCGTGCTGACTAGGAGGGCTCCTAGGAGTACGACTTCCGGGCCGCGGCCCAACGCGGGTCGTCCCGCCGGATCGTGTCGGGGTCGATGCCGCGGTCCTCGGCCAGCGCCAGCGTGAGGAGCTGGAAGCGGACGATGTCCACGACCGGGTGCTCGGTCGGGACGAGGGTCGTGTCGGCGCCGATCTCGCCGAGGGCGCGAACGACGTCCCGGGCGCGCTCGGCGGCGCGACCGTCGCCCTCGAGGACGAACGCGCGAACGGTCTCGTCGATCGCCGCGAGGTGGCCGTGGAGAATCTGCTCGACGTGATGGGCCTCGGTGGGGATGTGGACGCCCTCGCGCAGCTTGAGCGCGGCCTCGCGGGCGGTCGGCAGGTCGCGGCCGGCACCGACGACCGCGATCCGCCCGTGGCCGAAGACCGGGAAAGGGGCCTCGGCGAGCACGCGCTCGACCGCGGTCGGGAGCCCGGAGACGTCCTCGCCCCGCAGGGCCGCCAGCGCGGCGACGGCGGCCGTGTAGCTCGCCGTGTGGCAGTACGACTCCTCCACCTCGGGCGTGACGACGATCACCTCGTCCGCGATGTCGGCGAGCGGGCTCTCCTCCTTGCCCGTGACGAGCCAGGAGGGCCCGGAGAACGCCCGCACCGCCTCGAGCGTCATCGACGTCCTGCCCTCGTGGCTGACGACGACGAGGAGGTCGGCGTCCGGCGGCGAGAGCACCGCCTCGAGCGCCTGGACGGCGCTGCCACCCGTCTGGGCGGCGTGGAACGAGGTGCCGCAGCCGGTGAAGACGACGCGGCCGTCCGGCAGCCGGCGGTCGCCGACGCGCGCCGGGACCTCCCGGAGCCACTCGGGCTGGGCGAAGACCGCCTTGCGCGTGAGCTCGCCGGGCACCGGAGCCGCGAAAGTACCATGCCGGGATGGAGGGCTACCGCTTCGTCCTGCCGCGCGAGGTCGAGTTCCGCGACATCGACGCCGCCGGTCACGTCAACAACGCGGTCTACCTCACCTACCTGGAGACGGCGCGGATCCGCTATCTGATCGACGTCCTGGGCCCGCAGTTCGCCTACGAGGTCTCGTTGATCCTCGCTCACATCGAGGTCGACTTCCGCTCGCCGGCCAGATTTCCCGAGACGCTCGACCTCGGCGCACGCGTCACCCGCCTCGGCACGAAGAGCTTCGACATGGAGCACGAGGTCCAGGGCGGAGACGGGCGCATCGTGCTGGAGGCGTCCTCCGTCCTGGTTGCCTACGACTACGAGGCGAACGCGCCCATGGCGGTCCCCGAGGACTGGCGCGCCCGCCTCGACGCCTACGAAGAGAGGAGCTCTGTGGCTACATGAGCGTGACGACGAAGACGTTCGAGAAGACGACCCTCCCGAACGGCCTGCGGGTCGTCACGGCGGACATGCCACAGGCGAAGTCGGTCGCCTGCTTCGTCATGCTCGCGGCCGGCTCGCGCTACGAGACCAAGGACACGAACGGCATCGCGCATTTCGCCGAGCACATGTTCTTCAAGGGGACGGAGGACCGGCCCAGCGCCCGTGACATCGCCGGCGATATCGACTCGATCGGCGGCGAGTTCAACGCGTTCACGGGTAAGGAGTACACGGGCTACTACGTCAAGTGCGCGGCCGAGCACCGCGACACGGCGCTCGACGTGCTCGTGGACATGCTCCGCAACTCGAAGTTCGACCCCGAGGAGATCGAGCGCGAGAAGGGCGTGATCGTCGAGGAGATGAACATGTACTACGACACCCCGCGCGACTATGTCGACGGGGTGTACGACGAGCTGCTCTACGGCGACCAGCCGCTCGGCTGGGACATCATCGGGACGAAGGAGACCGTGCGCGGGGCAACCCGCGAGACGTTCCTCGACTACCTCGACCGCTGGTACCGCGCCCCGCGAATGGTCGCCGGCCTGGCCGGAGCGGTCGGAGACGACGCCGTCGACCGCGTCGCGTCGCTGCTCGGCGACGTCCCCGACGGTGCGGCCGGTGCGCCGCCGCCCGTGAGCTGGGAGCAGGACGCGCCGCGCGTCAAGCTGCACACGAAGACCTCCGACCAGGCCCACGTGCGCATGGGCGTCCACAGCTATCAGCTCGGGCACCCCGACCGCTACCCTCTGATGCTCCTGGCCACCGTCCTCGGCGGCGGCATGTCGTCCCGCCTCTTCACCGAGGTCCGGGAGCGCCGCGGGCTCGCGTACTACATCTACGGCTACAACCAGGGCTATACCGACGCCGGCACGCTCTTCGCCCAGGGCGGCGTGGACATCCAGCGGATCGACGAGGCCGTCTCGACCATCGTGCGCGAGTTCGGGCGCATCGCCGCCGAGCCCGTCGACGCCGACGAGCTGGAGAAGGCGCGCAACTTCGCCAAGGGGCGCCTGGTGCTCTCGCTCGAGGATCCCAAGGGGACGATCTCCTTCGGGCTCCGTGACGAGGTGCTCGAGGGCCGAATCCGCGAGCCCGAGGAGGTTCTCGCAGCCCTCGACCAGGTCACGCTGGACGACCTGCACCGGGTCGCGCAGGACATCATCCGTGAGGAGCGGCTGAACCTCGCGGTGATCGGGCCGTTCGACGACCCGGGCCGCTTCGAGGCTCTGCTCGCGCTCTCGGGCTAGGGCGTCAGCTCGTACGGGAAGTCCGTCAGGACCTCGCAGCCGTCTTCGGTGACGAGGACGAGGTCCTCGAGGCGGCAGCCCCCGAAGCCCTTCCGGTAGAGGCCGGGCTCGACCGCGAGCACGTCGCCCGCGACGATCTCCTCGCCGACCCGGCCCAGCCCCGGCAGCTCGTGCACCTCGAGGCCGACGCCGTGGCCGAGGCTGTGGAAGAAGCCCTCCTCCAGGACCTGGCCGGGCTCCTTCGCTGAGCTGGGTCTCGTAGCCGTGGGACTCGAAGAGCTCGCAGACCACCCGGTGCGCCTCGGCGCCCTGATTCCCGGGCGGATGGCCGCGTAGGCGACGTCGAGCGCCTCGCGCACGAGCGCGTGGTAGCGGGCGAGCTCCTCGGGAGGCTCGCCGAGACAGAACGTGCGGGTCATGTCCGCGTAGCAGCCCGAGACCGGATCGCGCGGGAAGAGGTCGACGACGATCGGCTCGCCCTCGCCGATCGGGCCCGTGGCCCGGCTCGTGGCCGATCGGTGGTCTGCGACCCCGCCGAGACGAGGATGACGTCGTCGACCATCACGCCCTCCTCGCTGAAGACACGCATCGCCTCGGTCTGGAGGTGCCTCGCAGGTGAGCGCGCCGCCGTCGCGCAGGCGCGCGCGGATGGCGTCCATCGCACGCTCCGCCGCTCGCTGGGACCGGCGAATGCCCGTCGAGCTCGGCCTCCGTCTTGACGCGCCGCCGCTCGTCGAAGAGCTCGCCCCTTGGCCTCGACCTCGATCGCGTTCGCGCGCAGGTAATCGGCGACCTCGAGCGGGAAGTCTCGCGGCGTGACCGCCGACTCGACGTCTGCCGCGCGACAGGCCCGCAGCACCAGCTCGGTCGTCAGCCGATGCCAGCCCAAGCCCTGTTCGACGAGCTCGTCGAGGCCGAGCTCCTCGAGCGGCACCGTCTCGAGACCCTCGACCTCCGCGCAGCCGCGGCACCTCGAGCGAGCCGACGTACGCCGTGCGCGTTCCGTTCCGCTCTACGTAGACGAACGGGTCGGTGATGGCCACCGGCACCTCGTGGCGCAGCTCGGGCGAGCGGATGGTGTCGCCGAAGATGATGACGTCAGGCACGGCTCCGGATGGTAGCCGCTCCCGGTAGATTCACTGCGTGGATGCCGTTCTCGAGCGTGCGCGTGGGCTCGTCGAGCTCTACGAGAAGGAGGCGCGGGCACTCCTCCCGAACGGGGCCACCCTCTTCGACGCGCACGTCCACGTCGGACGCGACATCGACGGCATGGTCGCCCCCTATGAGGACCTGGTCGCCTTTCTGGAGCGATGGAACGTGGAGCGGGCCTTTGCGTTCTGCATGGACGAGCCCGACCGGGAGCCGGCGTTTCGGGCCGCAAACGACCGCACGCTCGCGGCGGCGGAACGGTCCGAGGGCCTCCTCGTCCCCTTCGTCCGCCTCGACCTCGCCGAGGAGCCGATCGAGGAGGCAACGCGGGCGCTCGACCTCGGCGCAAGGGGGATCAAGCTCCACCCCAGGGCGCAGGGCTTCCTGCTCGACGACCAGCGGCTCGAGCCCGTGTTCGCGCTTGCGGCCGAGCGCGGCGTGCCGATCCTCATCCACGGCGGGCGGGGGTTGCCGCCGATCGCCGAGCACCTCCGCAAGCTGCACGAGGCGTATCCGGAGGCCTCGCTCATCATCGCGCACGCCGGCATCGCCGATCTCGCCGCGCTCTCGGAGTGCTTCGCGGGACGGCCGCGCGTCTACTTCGACACCTCCGTCTGGAGCGCCATCGACCTCCTCGACATGTTCGCGCGCATCTCGCCCGGCCAGGTGCTGTACGCCTCCGACTACCCCTACGGGCAGCAGCCCGGCTCCCTCCTCCTCGCCGTTCGCACCGCGCTCCTTGCGGCGCTCTCGGAGGACGAGCTGCGCGACATGCTAAGCCGCTCCGCGGCACGCATCGCCGATGGGGAGCCGCCCGCGCCGCTCACGGCACCCCGGGGCTTCGGACACCTCGATCAGCCGCTGAGCTTCGCGCGGATCCACCACTACCTGGCCATGGCCACGCCGCTCCTGTGGACCCGGCAGGCCGACACGATCGGCGTCCTCGGCCTCGCGCTCAACGCCTGCGCGGAGCGCGACGGGCACGCGGAGGAGCGGGAGCGGATCGCGGAGCTGCTGGGAGCCGCGCGGGACCTCTGGCGCACGCTGCCGGAGGCCGAGGACGAGGCCGAGGTGAGGACCCTCAGCCGCGCCACCTTCCGCCTCATCCACATCGCGGACATCCTCACGCTGACGCTGGATCCTGTCCGCTAGCGCCATGCCCCGGGGACAGGCCCAGTCCGTGGCCGGATGGGACAAGGCCATCGGCGCAGACCGACGTCTTGCCGCGAACCCGCGGAGAGGAGAACGAGCCCGGCGGTGTCCAGAACGGACACGTCGGAGGGACAGGCCCCGGGCGTGTCCGTAGGGGCCGTCGTCCTCGCCGCTGGCGCGGCTACGCGCTTCGGCTCGCCGAAGCAGCGGCTGCTGGTGCCGCGGGTGCTGGAGCGATTGCAGGAGGCGGCCGTCGATGACGTGGTCGTCGTTGCCGGCGCCTATCCCCTGGAGCTGGACGCCGGTGCGCGTCGTCGACCTGCCTCGATTGGGAGCTCGGGCCCGGGGCATCGCTGCGCTGCGGGCTCTCGCGCACTGGCGCCGGAGGCGGAGGCCGCGGTGGTCGTCCTCGCCGACGGGCCCGAGCTGGCTCCGGCGGCGGTCTCCCGCGTCCTCGACGCCTGGCGCAGCGGCGCCGGGGCGCTCGTCGCGGCGAGCTACGCCGGCGAGCGCGGGCATCCCATCGTCGTCGCCCGGGAGCTGTGGAGCTCGGTCCCCGACGAGGGCCTGCGCGCCTTCGAGCCGGTGCTCGTGCCGTGCGACGACCTCGGCCCGCCCGGGGACGTCGACCGGCTGGAGGACCTCACGTGACGCGCAGGCTTCTCCGGCCGGCCGTGCTGATCCCGGCCTTCGTGCTCCTCTCTCTCGGCGCGGGGATCGCCTACGCCGCGTGGAAGCAGCTCGACTCCGGCCGGGTGGAGGCCAACAAGGCGATCCTCGACGACGTCCCCCTCTACCCCGGCGCGAGTGAGATCCAGCGGATCACCCAGACGCGCACCGGAGAGGATGCGCTGCCCGTTCCCGACGAGATCATCACGAGCGCGCTCTACGCGCCGCCGGCGGGAGCGACGCAGGAAGAGGTCGTCGCCTTCTACGTCGAGGCGCTCCAGCCGGAGTGGGAGTCCCGGACCCGTGTGGTGACCGCAAGCGAGGCGCAGGTGGACGAGGCGGCCCCGAGCTCGTTCCGAGTGGACTTCTCGCGCGGAGACGACTGCCTCAGCCTGCTCACCTACGGAATGGCCCCGGGCCACGTCGGCGACCCCACGTTCGCGCTCTCGGCGCAGAGCGAGGACGGCCCCTGCCCCGAGCCCGAGTAGGAGCTCGAAAACCCTCAAGCCGTCCGCTCCACTGCCGATGAGAGGGGCAGGGTGAAGGAGGCGCCCGCCGAAGACTGAGGGTCGAGATGGAGGCACATGCAGCATCCTCGCCGCTCGTAACGGCCCGCCTGCGCCGGCGCCTGACGCTGGAGGAGGCGGCCGCCCTCACCAGCCTCGAGGTCGACGACATCAAGTCGCTCGAGGAGAGCCGGACGTACCGCTTCCCCTCGACCGCCGACGCGATCGCCGCCACCGTGGTCTATGCGTCGGCTCTCGGGATCACCGAGCGGGAGGCGCGCGAGCTCGCGGGCCTGCCGATTCACTCCGTCGTCGAGCGCTGGTCCTTGCGGCGCTGGGCGATCGTGCTCGGCTTCGTCACCGTGCTCGCTGCCTTCATGGTCTTCGTGCTCAGGCCCCAGGTCTTCCCGGCCGGCTCGGCCGGCAGCCCCGTAGTCCCCGTCGCTCAGCAACCTTCGGCCGCCGTCCCGCTCCCGGAGCGCTGGGAGATCCAGGTCGACGTCTACAACGGCACGCGACAGGGGAGCGCGGCCTCGAGCCTCGCCAACGAGATCGCCGGCATGGCCTACGGCATCGGCGAGGTGCGAAATGCCGACCGGCGCAACTACGCCGAGACGCGCGTGTACTACCCGCCAGGCGCCCAGGCGATCGCGCAGCGCCTCGCCGCCGAGCTCGGCGTCGACACGACGGCGCTTCCCGGCGGCGACGACTCGAACCGCCTCGTAGTGATCGTCGGCCAGAAACGCGGCTGAGCAGTTACTGGAGCGGCGTTCGGAGCGAGGCGAGCCTCGCCTTCAGCTCCGGTGACATCTCTTCGCTGCAGCAGGCCTGGCGCACGTAGCGGCGCAGGCTGACCTCGAATCGGTAGCGCCTGCTGCAATACCCGCAGCCTTCGAGGTGCCCCTCGGCCTCCAGGCGCTCGCTCTCGCTCAGCTCGCGGTCGAGGAACGGCTGGATGAGCTCCTCGCATTTCTCGCAGATCGGATCGAACTGCGTCACGACTCCTCCCCGACTGCGGACTCCGCGAGCTCCCCCTTGAGGATCCGCCGGCCCCGGTGCAGGCGCGACATGACCGTTCCGATCGGGACGTCCAGGATCTGTGCGGCCTCCTGATAGGAGAAGTCGCCGATGTCGACGAGGACGATGACGTCCCGGAAGTCGTGCGGGACGCCGGCGAGCGCCTCGACGATGGAGTCCTGCGAGAGACGCTCGACGATCCGCTCCTCGTCCGCCGGCCCGCTCGTCTCCTCGAGACGGTTGTAGAGGAAGTAGTCGCCCTCCTCCAGCGGCTGCAGGTCGGGCGAGCGTTGCTCGCGCCGGCCGCGGTCGATGTTGAGATTCGTCAGGATCCGCATGAGCCAGGCCCGGAGGTTCGTGCCGGGGGTGTAGGAGCGCCAGCTGCGAAACGCGCGAGCGTAGGTTTCCTGGACGAGGTCTTCCGCCTCCTCGCGGCTCGACACGAGGCGTCGCGCGACCCGGTAGACCTGGTCTGCCAGCTCGAGCACTTCCTCCTCGAAGCGAACGCGGTCACGAGCTTCGGTCGCCAGGCGGCGGGCGTCGATTTCGGCCTCTGCCATCCGTCGGACACTAACAAGCAAACGCCCTGCTCCCGCCGCCTATTCCGCCGCGGCGGCTCAGGTCGCGGGCTGTCGGAACCCCGCCCGGTCGAGCGCGGCGACGATCTCCTCCCGCCGCACCCGCTCGTCATCCCAGGCGAGGGTCACCTCGCCGAGCAGGTTCGCGTGCGCGGACTCGAGGCCGTCGAGCTCCCCGAGCGCTCCGCCGAGGCGCAGCACGCAGCGCTCGCAGCGGATCCCGGTCACCTGCATGGTCTCCGATCTGACCATCACAGGTCATCGTACGTGAGGGCCACGAGCCGCTCACGCAGCGCGCGGAGCCCGTCGCTGCGCCCAACCTCGACCTGCTCACGCGCCTGGTCGAGCCCGTCCAGCCCGTCGGTGCCGTCGAGCCCGAGGTTGGCCAGAAGCTCGTTCGGGGAGCAGAGCTCGCGGGTCTCCGGATGGATGAGGCCCGCCTGCGTGCCGAATCGCCCAGCCGCCCAGCGGTTCTGGGCGTAGAGGCCGCGGTCGGCCGGTGCCCCGGCCGGGTCGGCTACGACGACGAGCGCGCGGCAGAGCTCGGCGAGGGCCGCGGTGGTGGCCAGCCTGGTCGGCTGGTCGGGCATCCGGATCTCGAGCGTCCCGAGCCGCGGGTGCGGCCGAACGTCCCACCACAGCCGCATGAGGTCGTCGGCGAGGCCGAGCTCGACGAGCAGCTCCGCGAAGCGCGCCCAGTCCTCGTAGTCCGAGAAGACGGGCGGCGCCCCGGCCCGCGGCAGGAGCGTGAGGAGCTCGGCGCGCGTCGAGGCGAGCCCGGTCTCTTCCCCGCCGACGTAGGGGGAGTTGGCCGACACCGCGAGGACGAGCGGAAGCCAGGGGAGCACGCCTTCGAGCCGGCCCATGCACTCCTCGGGGCCCGCCACGCCCACGTGGACGTGGAGCCCCGAGCAGTGCTGGCGGAGTGCGGAGGGGCCGGCGTAGTCGGCGAAGCGCCGGAGCGGCTCCAGCGCGGCCACGGGCTGCTCGCCGAGGAACGCAGTCGGCCACGTGCCGGCGGCCGCCAGCTCGAGCCCGTGCTCGGCGAGGCGCCGCCGCGCTTCGAGGCGCAGCGCCGCCAGCTCCTCCACCGCCTCTGCCACGCCGGGACACACGCTCGTGTTCAGCTCGAGCATCGTCGTGAAGAGCTCGGGCTTCAGGCGCTCGCCGTCGAGCACGCCGGCCGGCACCGACGCCGGCTCGAGCGTCTCGGCGTCGAGGACGAAGAGCTCCTCCTCGAGCCCCACGGAGAACGGCGACGACTCGCCGAAGCGGTGCGGAACCATCGCGCCGAAGCCTAGAGAGGAAGGGTGGTCGGAGGCCCGGGCAGGCAGTGCGGGCCTCCGACCGGTCAGGCCCCTGGGGGGAGGGGCCGCGGGCGCGCTAGCCGCCCGGCTGGGCGGGCTGCTGCCCGAGTGTGACGTTCACAGTTCGTTGCGAGCCCTCTCGTCGGATGTCGAGCGTCACCGAATCGCCGGGCTTCCTCTCCATGATCATCGTGCGGAGGTCGTCGGGGGAGGTCATGGCCTGGCCGTCCGCGCTGATGACGATGTCGCCGCCGAGGAGGTAGCTCGTGCCGTCGACGATGACCGACTGGTTGCCGCCCTCGAGCCCCACCTGGTCCGCCGGGCTGCCCTCGACGACCCTGGCGATGAGGACACCCTGGTCGACCTGGAGATCGAAGGTCTCGACGAGCTCGTCGGTGATCGCCTGCATCTCGACGCCGAGGTAGGCGTGCTCGACCTTGCCGCTCTGCTTGATCTGCGAGACCACCTCGCGCACCGTGTTCACGGGCACGGCGAACCCGATTCCGACATTGCCGCCGGTCTCGCTCTCGATCTGCGAGTTGACGCCGATGACCTCGCCACGGGCGTTCAGGAGCGGCCCACCGGAGTTTCCGCGATTGATGGCCGCGTCGATCTGGATGACCTTGTCGATCGTGTAGCCGTTCGGCGCCGTGATGTTGCGCTGGAGCGCGCTGACGATCCCCGCGGTGGCGCTTCGCTCCAGGCCGAAGGGGTTCCCGATGGCGACGACCGCATCCCCGACGTGCACCGCGTCCGAGTTGCCGAGGGGGAGGGGGGTCAGAGCGCGGGAACGCGCGCCGATCTTGAGGACTGCGAGATCAGTGGAAGGATCGCTTCCGATGATCTTCGCCGGGACGCGGTCGTCGCCCGAGAAATTGACCTCGATCTCCTGCGCGTCCTCGATCACGTGGTAGTTCGTGACGATGTAGCCGTCGCGGTCGACGACGAAGCCGGAGCCGAGAGAGGTGGCGGACTGCGGGCCGAAGAAGGGGGAGTCGGAGACCACGGATTTCGTCGTCACCTGGACGACCCCCGGGGCCACCGCCTCGTAGATCTCCTGAACGGACTTGGCGCCTGTTTCGCTCGCCTCGAAGATCGCAGCCGGTGTGTTGCCAACTACGGTGCTGACGACGGTCTCGGTGCCGTCGTCTCCATCGATCGCCGCGCTGATCCCCACGGCCGCAGCACCCCCTAGGAGAGCCGCGAAGACGAATGAGCCCATGCGAGCCCAGCCGGAGCCGGAGTCCATGGTTCTCCTTATAACCCCGCGCCCGTGAAGCCTCGGTTGCGGCAGGTTAAGGCAGCGTTAAGCGCCGCCGTCGCCTGAGAACTCGATTCACAATGAGCACTGTGCCGCCGGGCCGCCCTGGACGGCGCGATGCCGCGTCCTCGGTCGCGCCCGTATCTCGAATACGAGCGCTCTCTGCGTCCTTGCCTCGCACTCGCCCAGGACACCCCGGCGACGAGTCGTCATTCTGAACCGAGTTCTATCGCTGAACGTCGACGAAGACGGGCGGCCTGAGGAGGTCGACCTCGCCCGCGGGCAGGTCCTCGGCCGCTCCGTCCATCTCGGCCGCGATCCCTTCGATGTCCCGCATGCCCGGGAGGAAGAGGGCGCCGAGCGTGGCGATTCCCCCGATCACGGCGGCGCCGATCAGCGTCGCCCGGACGCCGACAAGGGCGGTGACGGGCGCGGTGAGGGCAAACGAGAGGGGCAGGAGCCCGATCGAGATCAGCCAGTCGAGGCTGGAGACCCTGCCGAGCATCGAGGCCGGGACGTGGTGCTGCTTGATCGTCGCCCAGACGATCGTGCCCGCCGTTTCGAGCGCGTTGAAGAGGAGACAGGCGACCATCAGCTGCCAGGACGCGGTCGCGAGCCCGTAGCCGGCGACGGCCAGGGTGGCGACCGTCCACGTCCCGTACATGAACGTGACGTCGCGGCGCGGATGGCCACGCTGCCCCATGATCAACGCGGCGCCGATCGCCCCGATCCCACCGGCGGCGAAGACCAGCCCGAGGTCGCCGGCCGAGGCGTGCAGCTCGTTCTTCACGATGTAGGGGAGCAGCACCTCGGCGGGGCCCATGAACGCGAGATAGGCGATGGTGGCCGAGAGGAGGGTTCCCCACAGCCAGACACGCCCGCGGACGAAGCGGAGGCCTTCCTTGACCGCGCTCATCGACGACATCGCGTGCTCCGAGCGTGCGTGTGCCCGCGGGCGCATGAGGGCGATCGCGACCGTGGACACGACGAAGGACGCCGCATCGACGGCGAACGCCCCGCCGGTGCCGACGCTCGCCACGAGCACCCCTCCGAGGGCGGGGCCCGCGAGCCGGAGCGCG
Organism: uncultured Actinomycetes bacterium; assembly: GCA_963775625.1. Lineage (GTDB taxonomy): Bacteria > Actinomycetota > Thermoleophilia > Gaiellales > Gaiellaceae > JAIBJN01. The sequence goes on from CAVZJM010000002.1 coordinate 191,762, forward strand.
ATCGGCCGCACGAACTGATCGAGGGCGTTGGCCGCGGCCAGGTCGGGCGCCGGGACGATGTCGGGGACGATCGCCTCGAACGCCGGCGTGAAGAAGGCGGTCGCCACGCCGTAGAGCGCGACGATGGCCAGGAGCTCCCAGAAGTTGAGGAGCCCGGTCAGGGCGAGGACGGCGAGCGCGGCGATGATCACCGCGCGGGCGATGTCCGAGCACAGCATCAGCGAGCGGCGGTCGAGCCGGTCGCTGAGCACGCCGGCCGGGAGCAGGAACGCGATCGTCGGGATGGTCATGCCGATCCCGAGCAGCGAGAGCGCGGCGGGAGCGTTCCAGAGCTCGTAAGCCTGCCACGCCATCGCCACGAGGAAGATCCCGTCGCCGACGAGCGAGACGGTCATCCCGGCCCAGAGAAGGCGAAAGTCGCGGTGCCGGAACGGCGTCAGGAGGTTGACTCGGGAGAAGCCGCCCGGGCGGTCGAGCCCCTCGTGACTATGCTGCATGCGAGCGTGGCTCGCCGGCCGTGTCTTCGCCGAAGTGGAGGTATTCGGCCAGCGCCTCGTGATCCATCGGCTTGGCGAACAGGAAGCCCTGGCCGAGATCGCACCCGAGCTCGCGGAGGGATGCGATCTGCTCCGGCTGCTCGATCCCCTCGGCCACCACGTCGAGGTTGAGGCTGTTTCCGAGCGCGATGATCGCGCCGGCCAGGCCCGATTCGTCGTGCTCGGACGAGAGGAACGAGCGATCCATCTTCAGGATGTCGACGGGGAAGCGGCTCAGGTACGAGAGCGAGGAGTAGCCGGTGCCGAAGTCGTCCATCGCCAGGAGCACCCCCAGCGCCTTGAGCTCGTGGAGCCGCTGCACGGCCAGGTCGGTGTCCGCCATCATCACGCTCTCGGTGATCTCGAGGACGAGGCTCGACGGCGGCAGCCCGCTCGCCTCGAGCGCGGAGCGCACGTCGTCGATGATCGACTCCGACTGCAGCTGCTTGACCGAGAGGTTCACGCTCATCGTCAGCGGGGGCGTGCGAGGGAAGCGCTCGTGCAGGACGACGCCCCGGCGGCACGCCTCCTCGAGCACCCAGCGGCCGATCGAGATGATCTGGCCGGTCTCCTCCGCCAGCGGGATGAAGTTGAGCGGCGGGATCGTGCCGCGCTCCGGGTGCATCCACCGAAGCAGCGCCTCGACGCCGTAGTCGGCCCGCTGGTCGAGGCGGACGACGGGCTGGTAGTGGATCTCGAGCTGCTCCAGCTCGAGCGCGCGCTGCAGCTCGGTCTGGAGCTCGAGCCGCTCGACCACGCGCTCGTGCATCGCAGGCTCGAAGACGCGGTAGCTGCCCTTGCTGTCCCGCTTGGCCATGTACATGGCAACGTCGGCGTTGCGCAGGAGCTCTTCGGCATCGGACGACCCGAGCGCCTGCCCGGCGAGGCAGATGCCGACGCTCGCGCGGGGATAGACATGCTTGCCGTCGACGTCGTACTGGAGCTCCAGCGCCCGGAGGATCCGGCCCGCGACGTCCGCTGCCTCCTCGGAGTCCCGGACCCCGTCCAGGAGGACCGCGAACTCGTCGCCGCCGAAGCGCGCGACGGTGTCGGCGGGTCGCACCGCGCCGACGAGGCGCCGCGCCACTTCCTGGAGCACCGTGTCACCGGCGGCGTGCCCGAGGCTGTCGTTGACCGTCTTGAAGTCGTCCAGGTCGATGAACATGACGCCGATCGTCGGGCCCCCGCGAATCGAGCGCATGATCGAATGCTGGACGCGGTCGGCGAACAGCGCCCGGTTGGCGAGGCTCGTGACCGGGTCGTGGAAGGCCTGGTGGGCGAGCTGATCCTCGAACGCCTTGCGCTCGCTGACGTCGCGACTGTTCAGGACGACGCCGCGAACGTGCTCGTCCTGCAGCAAGTCCGTGTGCTGGACCTCGAACTGGAGCCAGGTTCCGTCGCGGTGTCGGAGCGAGCACTCGATCACGTGGGTCTCGGAGCCGCCGCCCGCATACGCCTCGCCCACGCCCGCGACGATCTGTGCCAGCCGCGGACGGTCGGTCTCGGCGAGAAGCCGGGCGAAATCGCTGCCCTCGAGCTCGTCGACCCGGTAGCCGAGGACACGCTCGACCGACGGGCTCTGGTACGTGACGGTGCCGTGGGCGTCGAGCACGGTGATGAGGTCGCTCGAGTGGGCCACGAGCGACCGGAACCGCGCCTCGCTCTGCCGCCGGTGGAGGTCCTCGGCCAGCGAGGCTCCTTCGAGGGCGAGCGACACCTGCGACGCGAGGGACTCGAGAGAGTCGACAAGCTCCCGCGAGACGGGGAGGGGTGAACAGAGGATGAGCAGTCCGCGTGTTGCTTCGCGAACCGTGAGCGGAAAGAGCAGCACCGTCCGGCCCTCAGCGAGACGAAGCTGGCTCCGCACCTCGTCGGGCAGGCCGTCGATCGGGATCTGCCGGCCGCTCCAGGCGGACTCGCGGAGCCAGCCGGCCGCGGTCTTCGAGAGCGGCCACTCACCTTCGTCCCCGGACGACGCGGCAACCGAAGCGGCGTCTCCGCTCAGCAGGACGAGGCGCACGCCGACGGGCCGCTCGACGAGGGCGAGCACCGACGCGATGGCGGCCTCGTGGACCTGCTCCCGGCCGGCGGCGGCCACGAGCTCGACGCCTGCACGCTGCAGCGCGAGCTCGCGGCCGGCCGCGCGCTCCTCCTGGCGGACGAGGCCCACCATGCGGGCCACGACGAGCAGGAAGAGGACGGCCGAGGCGAAGATGAGGACGAGCCGGTCGGTGTCGCCGAACGACTGCCAGGCGCGGACGCCCGGCGCGATCAGGCACGCGCCCGCGAGCAACCCGAGGCGGAGTGGGGTGAGCCGCGTCCGGGACTCGAGCGCCGGCTCCTCGAGGGTACGCATCGACGGGTGGAGCGCGGCCGCTCCCCAGAGGAGGTAGAACGCGATCCAGCCGACGTCGTAGCTGAGCTGGTGGTCGTAGGCACCTGTCAGAAGGGCGAGGTTGTACGCCGAGTCCACCGCGAGCAGCGTGACGATGCTCCCGACGAGAAGGTAGAAGGCGGGAGCGCGCTTTCCGTTGTCCACCGCCAGCCGGACGGCGGCGGCGAGGAGCAGGATGTCGCCGAGCGGGTAGGCGGCCGAGACGGCCTTCTCCATCACCGTCAGACCGGAGAGGTGGACGTTCGGGCGCGACAAGGAAGACCCAGGAGAGCAGCGCGATGCCCACCGAGATGATCAGCGAGTCGATCACGCCGGCCCGGTCGCCCTGCGGGTTTCGCCGCCGGACGAGCACGAGCAGGCCCGCCACGAGAGCCGGGTACACCATCAGGTAAATGGCGTCCCCGATGGACGGGAACTCGACCTCGGCACCCGTCAGCTTGGGGTAGCTGTACGTGTAGAGGTCGCCGGCGAAGAAGAGGAAGAGGCCGACGATGAAGAGAATCCAGGCCAACCGCGCCTTGGGGCGGTGGAGGTAGATCCCGACCGCGACCGCGACCGACGCGGAGAGGCCGAGCAGGTTGATGAGCGGGCCGTTCCCCTTGAGCGGCGGGAACCAGAGATACGCCGCGGTGAGGACAACTCCGGCGGCGAGGTAGATGATCCAGGCGCGCCCGCGCCAGTCGATGCGGCGCGCTGGGCTCACGCGGCGTACTCCTGCCGGGTAGCGGGTCGCAAGTCGAAGGCGTTGGCGAGCTTGCCGAGGACGTCGACCAGCTGCTCGATCTCGGCCTGGGAGTTCGAGGCGGTCACCTGGATCCGGAAGCCGACCTCGCTCTTCGGCACGAGCGGATAGGCCGCGAGGGTGACGTAGATGCCGTGGTCGAAGAGGAAGCGGCCGGCCGCGTCGATGTCCTGGTGGCGCGCGAGCGGCACCTCGATGATCGGGAACCCCGAGCGGTTCGGCGTGTGAACCCCGAGGCGATCGAGGCAGCGGAGCACGGCGTCGGTCTTACGCCAGAGGTCGGCGCGAATCGCATCGCCGCGGGCGTCGTTGACGTCGAAGCCGGCGAGCACGGTCGCGAGCGAGGCGGTAGGCGACGGGCCCGAATAGAGGTACGGGGGCGCCGCCGTCTTCAGCAGCTCCTTCAGATCGGTCGGGCAGGCGACGAAGGCCGCCAGGGAGGAGTACGACTTGGAGAAGCCGGCCACGAGCACGACCCCGTCATAGGACTCTCCGCAGTAGCGGACGATGCTGTTCCCACGGACGCCGTACGGGCTCGGCTCGTCCGACGCGCGCTCGCCGATGACGCCGAACCCGTGTGCGTCGTCGACGTACAGGATCGCGTCGTAGTGGCGCGCGAGCCGGGCGAAGTCGTTCAGGTCGGGCGCGTTCCCGGTCATGCTGTTGACCCCGTCCATGCACACGAGCCGGGTCGAGGAGCGGTCCTGCCGCAGGAGCTGCTCGAGGTCGTCCGGGTCCTCGTAGCGGAAGCGCTTGACGGTCGCTCCTCGCGCGGACGCGAACTGGCAACCGTCGTAGATGGTCTTGTGCGAGCGGCTGTCGACGTAGATCGTCCCGTCTCCGGCGAGCACCGGGATCACGGAGAGGTGGATCAGGGTGATCGTCGGGATGACGAGCGCGTCCTCGCAGCCGAGCAGCTCGATCAGGCGCTCCTCGATCTCCGGATAGAGGACGGGGCTGCCCAGCATCCGCGACCAGCTGGGATGCGTGCCCCACTTCTCGAGGTACTCGGGAACCGCGGCGATGATCTCGCGGTCGAGGTCGAATCCGAGGTAGTTGCAGGAGGCAAAATCTGCCAGCCATTTGTCGCCGATCCGGATCATCCGGCCGTCGATCTCGTCGATGACGGCGTCGGTCATCGGATTCGATCGCTCGAGCTCGGCCAGCTCGCTGCAGGCCGCGAGCCAGCGATCGATCCAACGCGGGGAGGCGGACGGGGACCGGGGGCCGTCCGGACGATAGACGCTCATCCGCCCCACATCGACAATTGCGCGGAAGCTTTAGAGAGTCGGCACCCGAATGGGTGCCTCAGGCCGCTATTTCCTGAGCCGAATGCGAGGAGCGAGGGCTGCGCTCCCCTCGCTCCTCGCGCTTGGGGCCTAGATCGTTGCCGCCGCTCGGCAGACCTCCCCGCTCTCCAGGTTCACCGCGCGGGCGTTGATTCGATCCGCTCCTGGCCGGTTGCGCGGCTTGCGCTCGACCTCGAACGACCCGCTCGGGCCGTGGGTCGTGCGGATGCCGCGGAAGAAGCGATTGCCGTCGCGCTTGAGCACGACCCGCCAGCGCTCGCCGTTCCGGTTCTGGTCGACCTCGAACTCGGTCTCGATCTTGCCGTCGTCTCGATCGAGCTCGAGCTTCCAGTCGGTCGCCCCGGAACAGCTGCCCACGCGGCTGACCTCCTTGTCGGACGCAGCAGCCGCGGGCATCGCCGCGACGAGTGACGAGGTCGCGGCGATCGCCGTGATTCCGAGAGCCACGAGTGTGCGCATGTCTCCTCCTTCGGGTCCGTTTGCCTGCTGTCCTGGACGCTAGGAGGCCGCGCCTCAGGGGCGCCCCTGCGCGGCGCAAAGGGTTAGGCAGGGTTCTCCTAAGACTCGGTAAGGACAGCCGCCGGAGTGTCCGCGTCCCTGAAGACGAGCGACGCGTAGCGCCCGCCGCGGGCGAGCAGCTCCTCGTGCGTCCCTACCTCGACGACCCGGCCGTGGTCGAGGACGACGATCTGGTCGGCGTCGCGGACGGTCGACAGGCGGTGGGCAATGGCGATTGTCGTACGGCCCTCGGCGAGGAGCTCGAGGGCGTCCTGCACGGCCTGCTCGGTCTGCGTGTCGAGCGCGGAGGTGGCCTCGTCGAGGACGAGGATGGGCGGGTTGCGGAGGATGGTGCGCGCGATGGCGATGCGCTGCTTCTCGCCGCCGGAGAAGCGGTAGCCGCGCTCGCCGACGACGGTGTCGTAGCCCTCCGGCAGCGAGGCGATGAGGTCGTGCACCTGTGCCGCGCGGGCAGCTTCCTCCACCTCGACGTCAGTCGCCTCCGGCATGGCGAAGCGAAGGTTCTCGCGAACGGTCGCGTGGAAGAGATACGTCTCCTGCGAGACGACGCCGACGGCGGCGGCCAGCGACTCGAAGGTCAGCTCGCGAACGTCCGACCCGTCGATTGCGACCTTCCCCTCGGTCGCGTCGTAGAGCCTCGCGACGACGTACGCACAGGTCGTCTTGCCGGATCCCGTCTCGCCGACGAGGGCGGTCTTCGTCCCCGCCGGAACGGCGAACGTGACGTCCTCGAGCGTCCAGGCCTCCTCGCCGTAGCGGAACCAGACGTGGTCGAAGGCGACGTCCCCGCGCGGGTGCTCCAGCGTCCGCGTCCCCTCCTCGATGTCGACCGGCTGGTCGAGGTACTCGAAGATCCGGTCAAAGAGAGCCAGCGAGCTCTGCACGTCGACCTGGACGCCGAGCAACGACCCGATCGGGAAGAAGAGCCTCGCCTGGAGGGTGGTGAACGCGACGAGCGTCCCGATCGAAATCGCCCCGCTGCCGTTGGCCATCGTCCAGCCGGCGAACCAGTAGACCAGGGCGGGCATGACGGCGAAGGTAGTCTGGATCGCCGCCATCATCCAGCGGCCCGTCATGCGGCTCCGCACCTCGAGGTCGGCCAATCGGCTCGATTCCGCCCCGAAGCGCTCGGCAAGGTCATCGGAGCGGCCCATCGTCTTGCCGAGCAGGATCCCGGAGACGGAGAGGGACTCCTGCACGATCGAGGACACATCCGCGAGCGACTCCTGCAGCTCAGCAGTTACCTTCCGTCGCTGGTCGCCGACCCGCTTCGTCAGCCACACGAACAGCGGCAGCAGCGCGAGCGCGAAGACGGCGAGGCGCCAGTCCAGCAGGAGCATGGCGCCGACGGTGGCGAGCACTGTCGTCACGTTGGAGATCACCGAGGTCGCCGTGGACGTGACCACGTTCTGAATGCCGCCGATGTCGTTGGCGATCCGGCTCTGCACCTCGCCCGTTCGGGTGCGGGTGAAGAACGCGAGCGAGAGCCGCTGCAGGTGCCGGTAGACGGCCGTGCGGAGGTCGTGCATGACGGACTGCCCGACGCGATTCGAGAGCAGCGTCTGCCAGACGCCCAACGCGCCGGTCACAACCGGGATGGCGACCATGCCCGCCACGAGGGCCGTCAGCAGGCCGACGCGCTCGTCCGGAATTGCCACGTCCAGAACCTGGCGGAGCAGGAAGGCCGGGATCACGCCCAGGGCGGCCGAGACGAAGATCAGCGCGTTGACGACGAGCAGTGTCCGCCCGTACGGCCGGAAGAGGCGGACGATGCGGCGGAGGTTCGCCTTGCGCACCGCGGGATCGGCCGGACGCTCCGGAGCCTCCCCGGACGAGAAGCCGTTCCAGCGGCGGCGACCGGCCATCCCTGAAGCTTGCCTGCCAAGCGGCGGTCTACCGCGACCGGGGCCGGCGGTGTACGTCCTAGTTCGTGGTGAACCCGATGATCGTCGCCGTGAGGAGGACCAGGGAGGTCAGCCCACCGACGAGGGCTGTCACGCGCAACAGACCGTCTCTCTCCCGGAAACCGGCGTAGAAGAGCAACGCTGCGCATCCGGCCATGAGGCTGATGGAGAGCACGAACATCGGGCCGAGCGCCCCGCCCGGCGAGCGATATGCGTCCCAGCGGCTGATGCCGTTCCCCCGGTAGCTGTCCTCGCCGAAGACGTAGACGGTGACAAGGACCGCGCTCAGGAGCGGAAGGGCGGCGAGGGCCGCAGAACGGCGCGACAGCCAGCGCACGAGGCGACCGCTGGACGCGACCGCAAGCAGAGCCCCGGCGACCAGGAAGTTCGCCAGAAGAACGAGGCCCGATGGCACCCGTGCACCGCTAGCTGCGCTCTACCACTTGGAGCGGCGGCCGCGGCGGCTCGTGTAGACGAGCTTGGGGCGCGCCGACTTCATGCCCGCGCTCTCGAACTGCTCGCGGTGCCCGAGGCGGTTGGCGACGCGGCTCGCGTCGGCCTGCTGCTCCGGGAGGACAAATGTGACAGCGATGCCGCTGCGGCCCGCACGGCCCGTGCGGCCGGTGCGGTGGAGATAGCCCTTGTCCTCCTCCGGCGGGTCGAAGTTGATCACGTGCTCGACGTCGTCGATGTCGAGGCCGCGGGCAGCGACGTCGGTGGCGACGAGGACGGAGACCTTCCCGCGCTCGAAGCGGTCGAGTGAGCGCCGGCGCGAGGACTGGGACATGTCGCCGTGGAGCGAGTCGGCCTTGACGCCGTGGCGGACGAGCCGCTTGACGAGCCGATCGGCGCCGCGCTTGGTGCGGACGAAGACGAGCGTCAGCCCGGTGCTCTTGGCGAGATGCTCGACGAGCGTCTCCACCTTCGTGCTCTGGTCGACGGAGACGAAGCGGTGCTCGATCTCGCCGACCGACCGGTCAGCCGGCAGCGCGGCCTCGAAGCGCGAGGGGCTCGAGGTGTAGGCGTGCGCGAGGGAGCCGACCTCGCCGTCGAGCGTCGCCGAGAAGAACATCGTCTGCCGAATGCGGGGCACCCGCCGGACGAGCCGGTCGACCTGCGGCTTGAAGCCCATGTCGAGCATCCGGTCGGCCTCGTCGAGGACGAGGATGCGGATGCGGTCGAGGCTGATCAGCTTGCGCTGCGCGAGATCCTCGAGCCGGCCAGGCGTGGCGACGATCACATGGGAGCTGCGCGCCTCGGCGGCCTGGCTCTTCAGCGGAACGCCGCCGTAGACGGAGGCGACCCGCAGGCCCTTGGGCTTCACGACGAAGCGCAGCTCCTCGGTCACCTGCTGGCAAAGCTCGCGGGTGGGGACGAGCACGAGTACGCTCGGCCTCCCGTCGCTCGGCGACGTCCGCTCGGCGATCGGCAAGTGCGAACGCGAGCGTCTTGCCCGAGCCCGTGGGCGACTTCGCAAGCACGTCGAGGCCGGCGAGCGCGTCGGGAAGGACGAGCGCCTGAATGCTGAAAGGCTCGTGGATGGAACGGGTTGCGAGCGCGTCGACGACAGGCTGCGACACGCCAAGCCCATGGAAAGACTCTTGAGACACCTTGTTCTACTCCTTCTACTTCGTTCGAGACTCGCCTTGCCCGAACGTCCGAAGGAGGAACGAGAAGCTCATCTCACGGCCGACCGAGTGCCGACCTGTTGACCGAACGGTAGCAGCAGCAGCCGACCGCTCCGCGGTACAGTCGCTCGCGTCAACAACCTCGAGGGGGATGGATGGCTACCGATCGGCATGCCGAGGTCACCTGGCGCGGGAGCCTGATCGACGGCAACGGCTCGATCGACAGCGTCGGCAGCGATGCGTTCGGGCCGCTCGAGATCACGTGGGCGTCGCGGGCCGAGGAGCCTGGCGGCCGCACCAGTCCGGAGGAGCTGATTGCCGCAGCGCACGCGGCCTGCGTCTCGATGGCGCTCTCGCACGGGCTCGCCGAGGCGGGGACGCCGCCGGAGCAGCTGAAGACGAAGCGCGACGGTCACCTTTCAGCCGGGCGAAGGGATCACCAGGGTCGTGCTCACGATCCGCGGCACCGTCCCGGGACTCGACGAGGACGGCTTTCGGGCGGCGGCCGAGGACGCGAAGGCGAACTGCCCGGTCTCGCAGGCCCTCGCGGGCGTGCCCGAGATCGCGCTCGACGCCTCGCTCGCCTAGCCATGTGGGGCAGCCCCCTCCTCTACGAGCGCCTGAGCTGGCCCGAGGTGCGCCGCGCGGCCTCCGAGGAGCGCGTCTGCCTGATCCCCGTCGCCACGCTCGAGGACCACGGCCCGCACCTGCCGATCGACACGGACGTCCGCCTCACCTGGGAGATCTGCCGGCGCACGGCCGAGGCGGCGCCCGACGAGATCGTGCTCCTGCCGATGATCCCGCACGGCTACTCGCCCCACCACATGGACTTTCCCGGGCCGATCACGATCGGCTGGGACACCTTCACCCGCTACTGCAAGGACGTCGGCAGCTCGCTGGCCCGGCACGGCTTCCGGCGCATGCTCTTCCTGAACGGGCACGGCTCCAACCAGCCGTTCGTCGACGCGGCGGCGCGCCTCGTCGGCGTCGACCACCCCGAGGTCCTCGCCGGCTCCGCCTTCTACCTCTCCGGCAAGAAGGCGCTGGAGCGCATCGAGGAGATCCGCGACTCGGACGCCGGCGGCATGGCCCACGCCTGCGAGCTCGAGACGTCCATGTACCTCGCCATCGACCCCGACGCCGTCGAGATGGAGAAGGCGCTCGACGAGCGCGGCTTCCCGGCCGGCGAGTACTCGTACATGGAGTGGTCGGACGGGCCCATGCGCGTGATGCCCTGGTGGTCGGCCTTCTCGGTCACCGGCATCCAGGGCGACGCCTCGAAGGGCACGGCCGAGAAGGGCGAGGCCTTCCTGGCCGCGGCGGTCGAGGAGTGCGTCGGCTTCGTCCGCGACCTGCTCGCGAAGCCGCTGCCGCAGCGGCGCGAGCCGCAGGAGACGCTGTGACGCCGCCGCCGATCCCGCCTCATCCAGGTCGCCGGCAGCCACCGCGAGGTCGGCCGGCAGATCGGCTCGGCGACGGCCGCGGGCGATTCGTCGCTCTGTCGCGGCGCCCTTCGACGCCGACCTCGTACGCCGCTACCGCGCCGTCACGGTCGAGCACCTCCCGTGGGTCGTCGAGGAGCTGGACGGCGCCGCCGAGGGCGCCGGAGTCGACCCGCTCGCGCTCTTCGCCGCCTCGATCGAGGAGCTCGCGCCCGCCGAGGCGCCCGCCGGGTGCAGCGACCTCGTCGTCACGAAGGACCTGAGCGCGAACGGCCACCTGTTGGTCGCGCACAACAACGACCTCTACGCGGAGGACGAGGAAGACGTCGTCGCGATCGAGTGGCGGGTGCCGGGCGAGCCCGTCGTCTTCACGCTCGGGACGGGCCCCTGGCTCAGCGTCGGCTGGAACGACGCGGGGCTCTCGGTCACTGGGAACGAGCTCTCGCCGAACGACGAGCGGGTCGGCATACCCCGCCTCGTCCAGATGCGCGACGTGCTCACGCGGCGAAGCCTGGCCGAGGCGGTCGAAGCCGTCCTCCATCCCGCCAGAGCTTCCTCCTACAACTGGGTCCTCGCCCACGCGGCGGACGGCGCGCTGAACGTCGAGGGCTCGGCGACGCAGGCCGGGATCGACGAGCCGGGGCCCGACGGGTTCCTCGCCCACACGAACCACTACGCCCGGGACGACATGGAGCGCTTCGAGAGCACGGCGCATCTGGCGAACTCCTGCCGGCGGCTCGACCGGGCGCGGGAGCTCGCGCGGGGCGGGCCCTTCACCGCGGACGCGCTCCGCGCCGCGCTCGCCGACCATGAGAACGCCCCGGACTCCATCTGCTCCCACGACGAGGGCCCGAAGCCGGTCAAGACGGTCTTCTGGTGCGTCGCGGACGTCACCGCCGGGGAGATCACGTACGGGCGCGGCAATCCGTGCGACTCCGAGGCTCAGGTCTACACCTTTTGATCGCGGCCAACCTCTTCGGCAAGCCGCTCCCGGACGGCGGCACGATCGGCGTCGCCGCGCCGGCCAGCCCGTACGAGAGCCGCTCCGACGTCCTCCGCAGCGTGGAGTGGTGGGAGTCGAAGGGCTACAAGGTCAAGCTGGCCGAGCACGTCCTCGCGCGTGACGACTTCGTCGCCGGGGACGCCGGTGACCGCGCCGCCGACCTCAACGCCCTCTTCTCCGACCCCGAGGTTGACGTCGTCCAGTGCCTCCAGGGCGGCTACGGCTCGGCGCAGGTGATCCCCCATCCTCGACTTCGACGCCATCGCGGCGAATCCGAAGCCCTTCGTCGGCTTCTCCGACATCACCGCGCTCCACGTCGCCATCCGCCAGCGGACAGGCCTGGCCACCTTCTACGGGAACGGGCTCCTGGGCATGGGCGACCCGGAGACGACCGCGTTCTCGAAGGAGCGGCTGCTCGCGGTGCTTCGGGGAGGCGGCGCAGGCGAGGTGCCGAGCGACCCGGACGACCCGTTCGTCCGGGTCATTCGAGGCGGCACGGTCACCGCGCCGCTCGCGGGCGGCTGCCTCTGGCTCCTGATGCAGACCATGGGCACACCCTGGGAGATCGAGCTCGACGGCGCGATCCTCTTCTTCGAGGACTACCACCTCCCGCCCTACTACCTGGACGGGATCCTGACCCAGCTCGCGCACGCCGGCAAACTCGCCGGCCTCCGCGGAGTCGTAGTAGGAGACATGGAGAAATGCGACTGGGGAGACCACCCGGCGGGGTACCCACGGACACGGACGCTCGAGGACGTGCTCGAGGTTCATCTGGAGCCGCTGGGGGTTCCCGTGCTATACAAGCTTCCCTTGGGACACGGGAAGCACCTCGCAGCCATCCCGCTCGGCGTCACGGTGACGCTCGATGCAGGCGCGAGGACGCTCAGAATCGAGCAATCCGGCCTGGCGACGGAGAGGGAGTGAGAGCATGAGGAAGCGAGCGCTGCTGTTGATCGCGACCCTGGCCATGGTGGTCGGCCTCGCCGGTTGCGGCGGGGACGACGACACCGGGGCGCAGCAGGGGACTGGTGCGACCGACGGGACACCCGTCAAGGGCGGGATCCTGCGGGTTGGCTCGGTCAACTACATCGACTCGCTCAACCCCTTCAACTACATCGAGTCGCAGGCCTATCAGGGCATGCTCATGATCTTCCCGCAGCTCGTGCAGTACGCCACCGGTGACGACGGTCTCGTGATCGAGGGCGACTGGGCCGAGTCGTGGGAGACCTCGGCGGACGGGTTGGACTGGACGTTCAAGCTCAAGCCGGGCGGGACGTGGTCCGACGGGACGCCGCTGACGGCCGCCGACGCGGCGTGGTCGATCAACACGACGCTCGAGTACGCGGGCGGCCCGACCGCCGTCGCCGCGGCCGCGCTCCTGCACGTGAAGAACGCGGAAGCCGTGGATGACAACACGCTCGTCATCCACTACAAGACGCCGGTCGGCAACGTCCTCGCCCAGCTCGAGCAGTTCTTCGTCGTCCCACAGCACGTCTGGGAGCCGCTCGTCGGCTCGGACGGGAAGGGGCTCAAGACGTTCCACCCCGAGCAGAATCTGCCCGTAGTCTCCGCCGGCGCGTACACGATCAAGGAGTACGAGAAGAAGGGCACGACCGTCTTCATCCCGTGGGAGGGGTACTACGGGGAGCCCTCCAACGCGGAGGCTGTGACGCTGACCTACTTCACCAACGAGGACTCGATGATCTCCGAGCTGAAGCAGGACAACCTCGACTGGGTCGATCAGGTTCCCTTCAACGCGGTGGACGTGCTCAAGGAGGACGAGAATCTGGTCGTGAACGAGGTGCCCGGGGCCGAGACGACCAACATCACCTGGAACTCGAACCCGCGCAAGCCTCAAAACCGCGAGCTCCTCGACCCGCAGGTGAAGAAGGCGCTTTCGATGTGCGTCGACCGCGAGCGGATCATCGAGGTGGTCTTCAACGGCTACGCGAGCCTCGTCGAGAGCCTTCCCGGCCACATCACCGGGGAGATGGAGAACCCGAACCTCGGCCCGCTCGAGTACAACTGCGACGAGGGCAACCGGATGCTGGACGAGCTCGGCTATGCCAGAGGGTCGGACGGGATCCGCGTCGCCCCGGCGACGACGGGCGAGAACGCCCAGGCCGCGCACCCGATGAAGTACGAGATCATCACGCCGACGTCCACCGACTTCAACGTCGACCGCTCCTTCGAGGTCGTGCAGGATGGCTTCGCGGAGGCCGGCGTCGAGGTGGCGCAGAAGGTCGGCGGCGACACGGCTGCGTCCTACGCCCTCGAGACCGACGAGGACTGCGACGCCAAGACGTCGACGGGCTACGCGACCTTCGACATCGCCATGTGGGACTGGGTCGGCTACGTCGATCCGGACTTCATGCTCTCGGTCGTGACCAAGAGCCAGTGGTGCTCGTGGAGCGACACCGGCTGGGACAACCCCGACTACGACGCGATGTACGAGAAGCAGGGCACGCTCATCGACCCGGAGGAGCGAAAGGACCTCGTCTGGGAGATGCAGCAGGTGATCTACGACAACTGGGTCTACACCCAGCTCACGAACCACGTGTACATCGACGCCCACTCGGCCAAGTGGGCCGGTATCGAGACGGACCTGAACGCCTACTCGAAGAAGTACTGGACGTCGCCGTACATGGTCGAGTAAGCGCGAACAGAGACGAGGCGGGCGAAGGGCTCGAGCGTGCGGTCGGCGGACTACGTCATCAAGCGCGTCTTCTTCGCGATCGTGACCCTCTTCGTCGCGATCACGCTCAACTTCGTCCTCTTCCGCGCCGTTCCCGGGGACGCCGTGGATGCGCTCCGGTGCCGCCAGTGCAGCGCCGAGTTCAAGGAGATCCAGCGGCAGGAGCTCGGCCTCGACAAGTCCAAATGGGAGCAGTACCGGCTCTACATCGCGGGTCTGGCGACAGGCGACCTGGGCCGCTCGCTCCGCACCCAGAAGGAGGTCCGCACCGAGCTCTGGGAGCCGCTCAGGAACACGATCCCGATGGTCGCGCTCGGGACGCTGTTCGCGATCGTCTTCGGCACGCTGACGGGGGTGATCTCCGCCTGGCGACGGGACACCGTGGTCGACAAGGGCGGCCTCTGGACCTCGCTCGCCTTCTACTCGATGCCCACCCAGTGGCTGGGGCTGCTGATCGTCCTCTTCGTCGCCGGCGCGATCGGGTTACCGACGTCGGGGATCGAGGATCCGACCCTCGGCGTGCTCGAGGACCCCTCCTGGCTCGAGGTCGCAAACGACCGGCTGCAGCACATGATCCTGCCGGCGCTGACGCTCGGGCTCGTCCTCTACGGGGACTACGCGCTGATCGTGCGCTCGGCGATGCTCGAGACCCTCGGTGAGGACTATGTGCTCACCGCGCGGGCGAAGGGGCTCTCCAACTGGCAGATCGTCCGCAAGCACGGCCTCCGCAATGCGCTCCTCCCGATCGTCACGCTCATTGCCCTCTCGCTCGGGTTCATCATCGGCGGCTCGATCACGATCGAGTACGTGTTCTCGTATCCGGGCATCGGGCTCGAGACCGTGGAGGCGATCGACCAGCGCGACTGGCCGCTGCTCCAGGCCATCTTCCTCCTCCTCACGTTCTCGGTCATCCTCTTCAACCTCATCGCCGACCTCCTCTACGTGAGGCTGGATCCGAGGGTGGTCGAGGCGTAGGTGTCCGTCCCTTCCCTTCCCCCGACTGCGTTCGACGAGCAGGCCGCCGTTGCCGACATCGCCGGCATCGAGCCGCGAGGGCGGCTCGGCTTCCTGCGCTCGTCCGCGTTCAGGAAGCCGTCGATGATCTTCGGGCTCACGGTCCTCACGATCTTCATCCTCGTCGCGGTCTTCGCGCCGGTCCTCGAGCCATACGATCCGCGGGAGAAGACGGGCGACGTCTACGAGGCGCCATCGAGCGCCCACTGGCTCGGCACGGACGACAGCGGGGCGGACATGCTCTCGCTCGTCATCGCGGGCTCCCGGGTCTCGCTCATCGTCGGCTTCGCGGCGGCGCTGGTCGCCATGCTCATCGGCGGGACGATCGGCCTCTGGTCGGGTTTCTACGGCGGCAAGAGCGACACGGTGTTGATGCGCATCACGGACTACGTCCTCGTCATCCCCGACATCCCGCTGATGATCATCGTCGCCGCGCTCTTCGGCCGCAGTCTCACCAACATCATCCTCATCATCGGGATCATCTACTGGACGAGCACGGCGCGGCTCATCCGCGCTCAGACCAAGAGCGTCCGCGAGCGGGCCTACGTCACGCGTTCCCGCGCGCTGGGGGCCGGCAACCAGCGGCTGATCGGGAAGCACGTGCTGCCCCAGGTGCTGCCGCTCCTCATCGCCAACACGGTCCTCACGGTGGCGATCGCGATCTTTGCCGAGACGTACATCACGTTCCTCGGCCTCGGCGACCCCGAGCTCATCTCGTGGGGAAGCCTGATCGAGAACGCTTTCGCCGGCGACGCGGTCATCAACGAGGCCTGGTGGGCGATCGTCCCGCCGGGCCTCTGCGTCACGCTCGTCATCCTCGCCTGCACCATGATCGGCATGGGGATGGAGGACGCGCTCAACCCGCGGCTCCGGGTCGGCCATCTGTCCGTCCACCGCTTCCGGCTCAGGCCGCTCAAGGGAGCGCTGGAGTCGGAATGACTGCTCCGCTCCTCCAGATCGAGGATCTGCACGTCTGGTTCGACTTGGCCGGCGGCCGCGAGCTACACGCTGTCCAGGGAGTCAGCCTCGAGGTCGGCGAAGGTGAGCGAGTCGGCCTGGTCGGCGAGTCGGGATGCGGCAAGACGACCATGATCCTCGCCGCCATGGGCCTCCTGCCTCCCTCCGCGAGCCTCGCGGGTCAGGTCTTCCTGAACGGCGAGGACATCCTCGCCATGGGCGAGGACTCGGTGAGCCCGCATCGGTGGGTGGACATCGCGATGGTCTTCCAGGGCGCGATGAACGCCTTCAACCCGGTGAAGACGATCGGGGAGCAGATCGTCGAGCCGATGGAGCTGCACGGAACGGCGAGCGGCAGGCAGGCGCGGAGGCAGGTGGGAGAGCTGCTCGAGCGAGTCGGGATCCCGGCCGCGCGGGCGGCCAGCTACCCGCACCAGTTCTCGGGCGGGATGCGACAGCGGGCCGCGATCGCGATGGCGCTCGCCTGCAAGCCCAAGGTTCTCCTCGCCGACGAGCCGACGACGGCGCTCGACGTGATGGTGCAGGCTCAGATCCTCCAGCTCCTCGTCGGCCTCGCGGACGATTTCGGCCTCGCGCTCATCCTCGTCACTCACGACCTCCCGATTGTCGCCCAGGTCTGCGAGCGGGCCGCGGTCATGTACGCGGGGGAGATCGTCGAGGCCGGCCCGACGGACACGCTCTACCACGATCCGCGCCATCCCTACACGCGGCTCCTGTTCGCGGCCACTCCCGACCTCTACGGCGAGGACGAGGTCGTCTCCATCCCGGGCACCCCGCCGCGGCTCGACCGGGAGCTCACGGGCTGCCCGTTCGCATTGCGCTGTGACAGCTCGTTCGAGCCCTGCGCCAGGATCAAGCCGCGGCTCATCACGACCGCGAAGGATCACCTGGCCGCGTGCCACCTGAACGACCCGGCCCTGAAGGCCGCGTCGTGAATGAGAACGGGCAGCCGCTGCTCGAGGTCGAGAACCTCGTCACGCGCTTCCCCGTGCCGCGCGGGCTCGTCGGCACGGCCACGGGCCGCGCCAAGCTCGCCGTCCGCGCGGTCGACGGCGTCTCCTTCTCGCTCCGCCAGGGCGAGATGCTCGCGCTCGTCGGCGAGTCCGGCAGCGGCAAGACGACGACGGCGCAATCCATCCTCCGGCTCGTCGAGCCCGAATCGGGGACGATCCGCTTTCTCGGCGAGGACATCACGAAGGTCTCCAGCGGAAGGATGCGGGCGCTGCGAAGGCATGCCCAGCTGATCTTCCAGGACCCGTACGAGTCGCTCGACCCCCGCTTTCGAGTGCGGGCAACCGTCGAGGAGCCGCTCATCGTCCACGGTGAGGGTGGCAGAAGCGCGGAGCGGGAGGAGCGAGTCCGCGAGGCGCTGACGCGCGCCGGCCTCACCCCGCCCGAGCTCTTCATCGACCGCTACCCGCACGAGCTCTCGGGAGGCCAGCGCCAGCGGGTGGCGATTGCCGCCAGCCTCGTTCTCGACCCGCAACTCCTGCTCGCCGACGAGCCCGTTTCCATGCTCGACGTCTCGGTCCGCGCCGGAATCCTCGGCCTGCTCGACGAGCTGCGGCGCAGCGGCCTCGGCATCCTCATGATCACGCACGACCTTTCCACGGCCGCGCATTTCGCCGACCGCATCGCGGTCATGTACCTCGGGCGGATCGTCGAGGAGGGCCCGGCCCGGGAGGTCGTCACCAACCCGAAGCACCCGTACACGAAGGCTCTCATCTCGGTGGTTCCCCAGCGTGACCCCCGCACGTCCACCACGCCGCAGATCCTCCGGGGGGAGACGCCGAACCCGATCGCGGTTCCTCCCGGCTGCCGCTTCCACCCGCGCTGCCCGATCGCGATCCCCGAGTGCCGGACGACCGATCCCGAGCTCCGGGTTCCGGCGGGGGCGAGAGCCGGGCACCTCGCAGCCTGCATCCGGGCGTAGCCGGACGTGGACCTCGTCCTCACAGGGGGCACAGTTTTCACGGCCGATGAGGGCCTGACGGTCGCGGAGGCGGTCGCCGTCCGGGACGGACTGATCGCCTGGGTAGGCCCGGCTGCGGAGGTCGGCGAGCACGTCGGGCCGGGCACCCGGGTGCTCGACCTCGCGGGCCGGACGGTCGTCCCCGGCTTCCAGGACGCCCACTGCCACCCGGCGGAGTCCGGCCTCGAGCTCGCCCGCTGCGTTCTGCACGACGCCCACTCGCGCGAGGCCTGCCTGGAGAAGATCGGCGGCTACGCGTCCGCACATCCCGAGCTCGAATGGATCGTGGGCGCGGGCTGGTCGATCGACTCCTTCGAGGGCGGGACTCCGAGCCGCGCCGACCTCGACGCGATCCTGCCCGACCGGCCCGCCTTCTTCGACAACCGCGACGGGCACGGCGCCTGGGTGAACAGCCGGGCCCTGGCGCTGGCCGGGATCACGCGGGACACGCCGGACCCCTCAGGCGGGCGCATCGAGCGCGACGAGGCCGGCGAGCCGCAGGGGACGCTCCACGAGCACGCGATGGGCCTCGTCGCGGACCTGCTCCCTCCGGCGACGCAGGACGAATGGGAGGCTGGGATCCTCCGCGCGCAGTCGCTGTACCACGAGCTCGGGATCACGGCCTGGCAGGACGCGCGTATCGACAATTCGGCGCACCTCGCGGCCTACAAGGCGGTGGCCGGACGCGACGAGCTGACCATGCGTGTCGAGGGGAATCTCCTCTGGAACCGCACCCGCGGCGAGGAGCAGCTCGAAGAGCTCCTGGCGCTCCAGGCGGAAGGCTCACACGGGCGCCTGCGGATCCGCGGCGCGAAGATCTTCGACGACGGCGTGCTCGAGAACTTCACCGGCGCGTTGCTCGAGCCGTACGTGGGCACGGACAACTACGGGATTTCGATGCTCACCGCCGAGGAGCTGGAGCACGCGGTCGTCCTCCTGGACGCGAACGGCTTCCAGGTGCACGTGCACACGATCGGGGATCGGGCTGTCCGCGACGCCCTCGACGCGATCGAGGCCGCCGAGCGCGCGAACAGCCGGCGCGACGCGCGCCACCACCTCGCCCATCTTCAGCTCGTCCACCCGGACGACCTTCCGCGCTTCGCGGAGCTCGGCGTCGTCGCCAACGTCTCGCCCCTGTGGGCGTGCAGCAGCGGCTACGTCGACGAGCTGACGGTGCCGTTCATCGGCCCGGAGCGCTCGGCCCGCATGTACCCGTTCCGCACTCTGCTCCGGGCAGGAGCCCGCCTTGCCTTCGGCAGCGACTGGGCCGTGTCCACTCCCGACCCCCTCCAGCAGCTCGAGGTCGCCGTGACGCGGATCTCTCCCGAGACGCGCGATAAGGAGCCGCTCCTGCCGGAGGAGGCGCTCGACGTGCCGACCGCGCTCCGGGCGTTCACCGCCGGCTCGGCGTACGTCAACTTCCTCGACGGCGAGACGGGCACGCTGGAGCCCGGGAAGCTCGCCGACCTGGTCGTCCTCGACCGGGACGTCCTGGATCCGGGCTCGGGCCCGATCGGAGACGCACGGGTGCTCCTGACCCTTTCCGAGGGCGAGGCGGTCTACGCGGATTCCGGGCTCGGCTGGTAGGCGGGCCGGCCCGCTTGCTCGCGGAGGAGCCAGTCCGCGAGGAACGGCTCGATGATGCGATAGTCGCCGGTGCCGTCGCGGCCCACGATCTCCTTCTTGATCAGCCCGCCCAGGGCTATCTGGAGCGTCGGGTTGGCCGGAAGGTCATGGCGCGAGTGGTAGTCGGAGGAGTAGACGCCGGGAGCCGGCTCGGCCGCCAGCGCGAGCATGAGGAGCCGCTGCGAGCGCGGGGCGTCCTCCCAGAGCTGGACGAAGTGGTTCCGCTCGGATCGCAGCACCCGGACGAGGGCCTCCTCGACCTCCGCAACGGTCGCTTCGCCGCCCGCCGGAGCGAGCTCCCACGTGAAGTAGGCGAGCTCCTGCGTGGCGTAGGGATGCCCGTCGGTCGCCGCGAGAAGCCGGTCGACCGCGTCCGCCGCGATCGTCTTCCCGGAGCTCGAGAAGCGGTCCCGGAGGAAGCCGACAAACCGAGCCGGCTCGATCGCCCCGATCTCGAGCTGCTTGGCGCTTCGCCAGAACGGTTCGTTCCGGTCGGCGAAGATGCGCTCCAGGATGTGACGCTTGCTGCCCAGGTAGACGTGGCTGACCTCCGGCTGCGTCTGAAAGACCGCGCGCATCAGGTTCGGGAAGCGCTTGTCGAGCGTCAGGATCTCCTGGAACTCGTCGAAGACGATCACGACTCTGCGCTTTCGCTCTGCTGCCAGCTCGCCGAGCTTCTCCAGGAGCCGCTCGACCGTCTCGTCGATGTCCGTCTTGCGCCGGCCGGCCTGGAAGCTGAAGCGTAGGGATCCGTCGCTCGGATCGACCTCCATCGTCGGGCGGATACGGAGGTCGCGAAAGAGCGCGGCGGCCCTCTCCACGGCCTGACCGATGGGCGATGCGATGTCTGCATAGAGGGTCTTCGCGAGCGCCGCGGCAAACCGCTCCTTCGTCGGCGTCCGCATCACGTCGACGTACCCGACGAGAGCCTTCTGCTTCATCGCCTCCTGGGCAGCCCTGAGGACGAGCGACGATTTCCCGTAGCGCCGGGGTGCGTAGACGAGCACGTTTTGCCCGTTCAGCAGGTCCGAGGTGAGCTCGCGCAGCTCATCGTCGCGATCGGTGAACGCCTCGTCGAGCGCAAGATCGCCGAAGGTGAACGGGTTGGTCGGCTCCTGATGCATCAGGCCATAATGTACCGGAACATATGTGATCCGCGCTGCTTCATGGACAGAGCAATAACGTACGCATACATAGGAGGCCTGGCTACGCCCGGACGAGGACGCGTCCGGCCTCGACGCGCACTGCGTACACGGCCGCCCGCAGGGCGGGCTCGTCCACGCACAACCCCGTGTCCAGGTCGAACTCCCACCCGTGCCAGGGGCAGCGCAAGGTCCGTCTTTCCGTCAGCTCATACCGGCCCGGCCCACCCTCGAGGCGCTCGCCGACGCGGCCGAGGCAGAGCGGGCCGCCGTGATGCGGGCAGCGGTTGCGGATGCCGCGCAGCGTCCCGTCGGGCTCCGCGACCACCCCGACCTCGCGGCCCCCCACACGGGCGACAAGGCGGCCGTCTTGCTCCAGGTCGGCCCTGGAGCCGACGTCGACCCACTCACTCAACGGCGGGGATGCTCAGGCGCGGGCCGTAGAGGTCGGCGGCGTTCTCGTGCAGGACCCTGGCGCGCCAGGCCTCGGGCAGTCGCTTCAGCATGAAGTCGGGGTCGTCGAAGTCCCAGTGGGGATAGTCGGAGGCGAAGCAGAGGTTGTCGGGCGCGCCGGCGGCCTCGAGCATCTCGAAGAGGAGATCGTCGCGGCCGTCGGTGTGCTCGAGCGGCTGCGTCGAGAAGCGGACGTGCTCGCGCGCGACCTCGCTCGGCTTGCGCTCGAGCCACGGCACCTCGCTCCTGAGCGCGCGCCAGTTCGTGTCGAGGCGCCAGAGCATGCCCGGGAGCCACGCGACGCCGCCTTCGATGAGGAGCACCTTGAGGGTCGGCAGCCGCTCGAACGTCCCGTGGCAGAGGAGCGAGACGAGGTGCGACATCGTCGAGCAGGCCGAGCCGAGCGTGTGCCACTCGATGTAGAAGGTGACCGGCCCGGCGCCTCCGGGCGGCGCGGCGATGCCCATGCCCTCCCCGCCGGAGTGGATGGCCACGGGCAGCCCGCACTCGGCGGCCGCCTCGAAGATGGGGAGGTAGCGCGGCTCGCCGTACGGCCGGTCGGCGCCGCCGCAGAGGAGCACGTGGACGAACCGCTCGTCCTCGGCCGCACGGCGGATCTCCGCCGCGGCCGCCTGGGGATCCTGCGCCGGGCAGAGGATGGAGGCGCGCAGACGCGGCTCGGCGTCGAGCCAGCGCTCGCGGAGCCACTCGTTGTGCGCCCGCGCGAGCTCGGCGGCGCGGTACGGGCTCGGCATCAGGGAGACGAGCACTGCGTCGTCGCCGTTGAGCACGCCGAGGTCGGTGCCGCTCGGGTCGAGCAGCTCACGGCGCACCGCCTCGACGTCGGAGCCCGGCGGGCGCCCGTTCTGCTCGACGTCCTGCCGGAACCACGAGGACGGATGCGCCCAGGAGTACCCCGGCAGCCCGAGCGACGGCCCCTGCGCGCGGAACCAGTCGCGCTGGGCGGGGTCGACGTAGGCGAGCAGCTCCTCGGGGTCGGCGATCTGCGGGTGGATGTCGCAGTCGATCACGATTCCACAGTATCGGGCCTATGATCGCCTCGTCGTGGCCATCGACGGACTCAGGGCCTACGTCGAGGAGCTCCTGGCCCAGCAGGGCCTCCCCGGCCTCGCGCTGGCGGTAACGAACCGGGAAACGCTGCTCACCTCGGAGTCGTTCGGTCTCGCCAACCTGGACGCCGGGACGCCGGTGAGTCGGGGGACGTACTTCGAGTTCGGCTCAATCGGCAAGACGTTCACGGCCGTCCTGCTCCTGCAGATGCGGGACGAGGGGCTGGTCGACCTCGCCGAGCCGGTGAGCCGCTACCTCCCCTGGTTCGAGGTCAGGTCCAAGTACGAGCCGATCACGATGCGCCACCTGCTCACGCACACGAGCGGGCTGATGACGGGCGCCGACCTGAGCTCGAATTCGCGCTACGACGTGTGGGCGCTGCGCGAGACCGAGGTCGGCTTCGCTCCTGGCAGCCGCTACCTCTATTCGAACGTGGGCTATCAGGCCCTCGGCTTCGTCGTCGAAGAGCTCACCGGGAGTCGATATGCCGAGGCTCTCCGGACACGCATCCTGGAGCCGCTCGGTCTCGAGGCCATCGACCCCGAGATCACCAACGATGGCCGTCACCGGCTCGCCGTTGCTTACGAGCGGCGCTACGACGACCGCCCGGCGCGGCGCACCGATCCCTGGGTGCCCGCGCCGTGGCTCGAGACGGGGACGGGCGACGGGTCGCAGGCGGGGACGATCGAGGATCTCGCGGCCTACCTACGGATGCTCCTGAACCGTGTGGAGGGCGTCCTCTCGCCGGAGTCGTTCGAGCTCATGACGACTCCGGCGATCGAGGCGGACGACGGCTGGTGGTACGGCCTCGGCCTCGACCTCCGCGAGCGCGATGGCAGGCGGGAGATCCGGCACGGCGGCTCGATGCCCGGGTTCGGAACGACGATGCTAGGCGACCTCGACTCGGGGCTGGGGGTCGCCGTAGGCGTGAACGCGACCGACGAGCAGGACCTCACGGAAGGGGTCGCCGAGGCGATCCTCGACCTCTACCGCGACGCCATACACCCTCGCGTCCGTGATCCACTGGTGGTCGAGGAGGCGGCGGACTACGCGGGCGTGTACGTGGGCGACACCGGTCGCCTCGAGGTCGACGCGAAGGGCGATCACCTCTTCCTCGACGGAGAGCCGCTCGAGCCCCGACGCGGCGATCGCTTCCTCGCCGGCCGTCCCGACCTCTCCCTCTACTTCCTCCGCTTCCGCCGCGACGATGGGCGGGTCGTGGCGGCCGTGCACGGAGGCGACGTCTACGGTCGCGAGGGAGTCCCGTCATCGACGCCTTCCGCCCCTCCCGAGCAGTGGAGCGCCTACCCCGGGCACTACCGGGCCTACAACCCCTGGTACTCGAACTTCCGCATCGTGCTGCGAGGAGGCGAGCTGCTCGCGATCTTCCCCTGGGGCATGGAGCTGACGCTCGAGCCGCTCCCGGACGGGAGCTTCCGCGTCGGCGACGAGTGGTCGCCGGAGCGCATGCGCTTCGACGCGCTGGTCGACGGCCGCGCGCTGGTGGTCGACTTCACCGGCGAGCGGTTCTACCGGCTTCGCTAGACCCCTTCGCGCAGAAACCGGTGCGACCAGGTGCGCGTGAAGATGCGGGTGGTGCGCTCGTAGACCTCCAGCATGGTCGTCACGTGGAAGGCCTCCGCGTCGGAGGTCATCGCGCTCGTCACCTCCGAGCGCATGCTCCAGTCGCCGCGGCCCATGCCCGACGCGGCGTGGAAGCGCACCTCGGCGGAAAGCGGATCGCCCTCGCGGATCGAGTAGACCGTGTGACTCGTGTCGGAGGTCTCGAGGTCGATGTCGACGAGCCGCTGCGAGCCGCCGAGGTCCCAGTCGAAGACCTGCTCGACGAGCCCGGTGGCGAGGTCGCGGCGGATGGAGCGCCCCTGCGGCGCGCCGGCGACCGCCTCGACCTCGATCCGCGCCGACTGCTCGGGCTCGCCGAAGTCGGGCAGCTCGGCGTCCTCCGGCCGCAGCGGGCGTTCCGGCAGCTCGACGCTCCCCGAGAAGAGCGTGAGCGTCACCGGCTCCGGCGAGGGCCAGGCCCAGGGCCAGTACGTCGGCGAGACGGCGAAGCGCAGGCGGTGGCCGGCCGGCACGGAGTACGCCATGACGTCCAGCGGCACCCGCACCTCGTAGCGCCGGCCGGGCTCGAGCGGCTCGGGGTGCTCGTGGCTCTCGCGGTGCGTGAGGTTCAGGAGCCCGCGCGTGACGAGCGCCGACGTGCCGTCCGGAAAGACGTCGCAGAGCCGCACGGCGACCAGCGCGTTCGGCCGGTCGACCGCCAGCTCCAGCGTCGCCTCCGGCAGCCCGAGGATCTCCAGCGGCTCCGCCAGCGGCTCGGAGTCGAACGTGAGCGAGAGCGCGTCGTCGGGCCGCTGGTCGCCGGCGAGGTCGGCCGACTGACCCTCTGCCGTCCAGACGCCGGCCTCGGTCCCGCACGACTGCACCCCCAGGAGCTCGCGCGGCTCCGCGAGCGGCAGCTCCCAGAGGCGGCCGGTGACCCGCGGCGACGGCCACTGCTCCTCGGCCACCCAGCGCCCCGGCCGCACGTCGTACACGGGCTGTGGCTCGACCGAGTCCTGCATCCAGACGCGCAGCATCGGCTCGGCCATGACGCCGGTGTCGATGCCCTTCAGCCAGTGGTCGAACCAGCGCACCGACTCCTGCAGGAAGCCGACCGACGGCCCCGGGGAGGCCTGCTCGGGGAAGTCGTGCGCCCAGGGCCCGATGATGCCCTTGCGCGGGCCGGAGAGCCCGGCCAGGAGCCGCGGCACCGCGTTCGTGTACCCGTCCACGAACCCGCCGACCGCGTAGACGGCGCACTCGATGTCGGAGTAGTCCTCGCACACCGAGCCGTGCTTCCAGTAGGCGTCGCGCCTCTGGTGGCCGAGCCAGTGCTCGATCCACGGCTGCAGCGTCTCGAGCCGCTCCAGCCATGCCTCGTGCCAGCCCTCGCCGTAGAGGCGCGGGTCGGGCGGGCGGGCGTTCCAGGTGAGCATCGACGAGGCCCAGTGGAGCATGTCGAGGGCGAGGACGCAGCCGCCGCGATAGTGGACGTCGTCGGCGTAGCGGTCGTCCGTCGAGCACATGGTCATGATCGCCCCGAGCCCCGGCGGCCGGAGCGCCGCGATCTGGAGCGAGTTGAAGCCGCCCCAGGAGATGCCCCAGAGCCCGAGCTTCCCGTCGCACCAGGGCTGCTCGCGGATCCACTCGAGGATCTCGAGCGCGTCGTCCTGTTCCTGCGGCGCGTACTCGTCGGTGAGGATGCCGTCCGAGTCGCCGGTGCCGCGCATGTCCACCCGCACGGCCGCGTAGCCGAACCCGGCCAGATACGGCTGGCGCTGAGAGTCTCGGGTGGCGGTGCCGTCCACCTTCCGGTACGGCAGGTACTCCACGATCGCCGGCACGGGATCCGCCTCGGCATCCTCCGGGAGCCAGATCCGCGCCGCGAGACGCGTGCCGTCGGAGAGGTGCAGCCAGGTGTTTTCGATCTCCCGTACCCGGCGGGGGAAGTCGGTGCGGACGCGCGCCACTACGGCGATCGGCGACGGACTCGAGCACGAGCCGCTCCCGCGCGTACGGGAGCGGGAGCGCGGGATTCTCCGAGTCGATCTCCCGCGCAAGCCGGTGCCCGTCGAAGATCGCCTCGGCCGATGATGCGCGGGGCGACGCAGTCGCCGATGCGGTAGAGGCCCTCGATGCTGCTCGGCGCGCAGCGCGTCCTCGTCGCGCATGAGCTCGAGGTAGAGCTCTTCGTTCGAGAGGCGCTGCGTGACGAGCACGACCCCGTCGGCCTCGAGCTCGAACGGCTCTCCGTGCTCGTCGGTTGACCCCGCACTCCGCCCTCGCTGATCTCCGGTGAGCAGCGACGCCGGCGCGCTGGCCGATACCGACGTCGTGGAGATGCTGGCGCAGGAGCGGCCCCTCGAGCGACTCGTCCGCAAAGCTGGCGACGCGCTTGTGCAGGCGTGACGAGCTCGACCAAGTGCCCTCGCCGGCTAGGAGCTCGGCGATACCGGCGGCCATGAAGTACCCCTCGCCGTCGAAGACAACGATGCGCTAGCCGGGCGGGGCGCTTGCCCTCGAGCATCACCTGCTCCGGCGTGAGGACGTGGGGCAGCGACGCGTCGGCAGCCGGGAATCGGATCGTGGGTGAGCGACGTTGACCCGTTCCGGCGACCAGCGGGCACCCGTCGCGACGACGACGAGCTCGGCCCCGTACTCGCGCACGTCCTGCGCGGAGAGCAGGGCGCCCGAGCAGCACCTCGACGTTCCCGAGCTTGTCGAGCTGGACGGCGGCGCCAGTTGAGCACGCGGCCCCATTCGCCCAGGCCAGGAAGGCGCGTGATCCAGCGCATGATCCCGCCGATATCGGCCTCGGCGTCGACGAGGTGGACGCGGCGGAAGCCGCGCTTGCCGAGAACGATCGCGCACTCCATGCCCGCCGGGCCCGGCGCCGACGACGAGCACGTCGCGGTTGCCGAGTTGGCGGTCGGCTCGAAGCGCTCCGGGTGCCAGCCGCGACGGTACTCCTCGCCCGCCGTGGCGTTCTGGGTGCAGCCGATGTGGTTGCCGCTCCTCGGCCTTCGATGACGCACACGTTGCAGCCGATGCACTCGCGCATCTCGCCGTAACGGCCTTCCTCGATCTTCTTCGGTAGGAAGGGGTCGGCGATCGACGGTCGCGCGGCCCCGATCAGGTCCCAGCGCCGCGTGCGAATGATCTCGGCCATGCGGTCGGGGCTCGTGAGCCGCCCGACGCCAACTATCGGCTTCGCCGTCGCCTCGCGCACGCGCCCGGTCCACTCGAGCTGGTAGCCCTCCTGGAAGAAGCGGGAGGTCCGGAGTCCTTCGACCACTCGGTAATCGAGCCGACGTTCACGTCCCAGAGATCGACGAGCTGGTCGGCGAGCGCGGACGAACTCCAGCCCCTCGTCGAACTCGACGCCGGCGGGCCCTAACGCCTCCACGCAGAAACGAACCGCGATCGCGCAGTCATCACCCACCGCCTCGCTGCACGACCTCGAGCGTCTCGAGCCAGAAGCGCGCGCGGTTCTCGAGCGAGCCTCCGTACTAGTCCGTGCGCTTGTTGTAGAAGGTCGAAAGGAACTGAAGCGGCAGGTAGCTGTGGCCGCCGTAGACGTAGACGATGTCGAAGCCGCCGTCGCGCGAGCGGCGGGCCGCTCGCACCCAGTCCTCGTGCATGCGCCGGATGTCTGCGAGCTCCATCGTCTTGGGCACGACGTGCGTCTAGTAGTCGCTGGCGAGCTGGGACGGCGCCATTGCCGGCTACCCGCGACTGGCGCGTTGCCCGCGTGGCCGCCCCGTGAATCAGCTCGATCCCGGCGAGCGACGTCGAAGCGATGAGCCTCGTCGGCCATGAGCGCGAGATTGGCGCGACGTCCTCGTCGCCCGAGACGCGCTGGGATGTAAGGCGACCGGCCAGTAGTCGGAGTCGAGGCGACGAGGGCGTACTCCGTGCAGACCGCCGCCCAGCCACCTTCGGCCTTCATCGCCCGGAACCACGCCTGCGAGCCGGGCTTCTCCTGCCGAACCCGGTGCAGTGGGGCACCAGCGTAGAAGCGGTTCCGGAGCGTCTTCGGGCCGATCTGCACGGGCTCGAAGAGGATGTCATGGCGGGGATCGCGCGGCATGGGCCTGGATAGGATCGCTGCTGTGGCCCAGACGGTCAAAGCGCATACGGGCGGGAGGCTCGTCGCGGAAAGCCTCGAGGCGCTCGGCGCCGAGGTCGCTTTCGGCGTGCCGGGGATCCACGCGCTGGCGATCTGGGACGGTCTTCGGACGAGCTCGATCGCCGCGATCGGACTCCGGACCGAGCTCTCGGCCGGCTTCGCCGCGGACGGCTACGCGCGCACGAGCGGCCGGCCGGCGCCCCTGCTCCTCTCCACCGGCCCGGGCGCGCTGATCTCGCTGGCCGCGCTGATGGAAGCGGCCAGCGCCCACGTCCCGGTGGTGGCGATCGCGAGTCAGATCCCGCGCGACCTGATCGGCGCCGGGCGCGGTTTCCTGCACGAGCTCTCCGACCAGAAGGCCTCCTTCGAGCCGGTGGTGAAGTGGACCGCCCGCGCAGAGGCCGCCGAGGAGATCCCCGAGCTGCTCGCCGAGGCCTGGCGCCGGGCGCGGACTCCGCCGAGCGGGCCGGTGTTCCTGGAAATCCCTGTCGACCTGCTGGCCGAGGAGACCGCGGCGCCGGTCGGCGAGCTGGACACGACTCCGCCCGCGCCTCCACTCGCGGACGCTGCGGCGCTCGACGAGGCGGCCGCCGTACTCGCAGGCGCCGGCGCGCCGGTCGTCTGGGCGGGGGGCGGCGTGCTCCGCGCAGGCGCGTGGGACGAGCTCCGGTTGGTGGCCGAGCGCCTGGGCACGCCGGTGGCGACGACGTACATGGGCAAGGGCGCCTTCCCGGAGGACGACCCGCTCGCCCTCGGCACGGCCATGGACGAGCCGGCGTTCAAGGAGCTCCTGGGCGGAGCCGACGTCCTGCTCGCCGTCGGCACGGAGCTCGGGGCCGAGACGACGGGTCAGTACGGGCTGCGCCTCTCCGGGCGGCTCGTCCACGTCGACGCCGACCCGCGCCGCATCGGGGCGACTTACGAGGCGCTCGGGCTCGTCGGCGATGCCCGAGCAGTGCTCGCAGCGCTGGCCGAGCGCCTGCCCGGGCCGCCGCGCGAGGATGGCCCGGCCCGCGTGGCCGCGCTCAGGCAGCAGGTCGCGCAGCGGCGCCAAGAGCCTGAGCTCGGGCTCCTGCAGACCGTCCGCGAAGCGCTCCCGCGCGACGCGGTGACCGCCTGGGACATGACCATCCTGGCGTACTGGGCGGGCGCGCACTTCCCGGTCTACGAGCCGCGCACCTTCCTCTACCCGCTCGGCTCGGGCACCCTCGGCTACGCGTGGCCCGCTGCGCTCGGCGCGTCTCTGGCCACACCTGGCCGCCGGGTGCTGGCGGTCGCCGGGGACGGCGGCTTCAACTACGGCATCGCGGAGCTGGCGGCCGCGCGTCAGTACGGGCTCGACGCCAAGCTTCTCCTGGTCGACGACGGCGGCTACGGCATCCTCCGTGAGTACCAGCGCGACCAGTTCGGGGAGACGACCAGCGTCGACCTCGTCCAGCCCGACTTCCGAGCGCTCGCCGAGGCGTTCGGGCTTCCCGTGGTCTCCGTGCCCCCGGAGGAGCTGGCCGAAGCGCTGGCCGCCGTCTTCGCCGAGGACGGGCCGGCGGTCGTGCACGTGCCAGCGCTCCTGGAGATGTGGTCGTAGTGGACTGGAGCCGCGTGGTTCGTCCGTCGCTGATCGGCCTCGAGCCCTACCGGCCGGGCCCAAGCCTCGAGGAGCTGCAGGAGGCCTACGGGCTCGACGAGATCGTGAAGCTGAACTGGAACGAGGGCCTCGAAGGCCCGTTTCCGGGGGTCGAGGAAGCGGTCGCAGCCGAGCTCGAGCGCGCGTGGATCTACCCCGCGGAGGCCTATTCCGGTCTTCGCGAGAGCGTCGCCGGCTGGCTGGGGACGTCACCGCAGCGCATCGTCCCCGCCCACGGGATCCAGGCCCTGATCGTCACGGTCGTCCACGCGTTCCTCGAGCCCGGCGACGCAGTTGTCCTGACAACGCCGACGTACGGGCTCTACGCGACCACCAGCGCAGCCGCCGGGGCACGGGTCGTCGAGGTGCCGAACCGCGACTTCCGCCACGACGTCGACGCACTCGCGGCGGCGGCGCGCGAGCACGAGGCGCGGCTGGTCTGGCTCTGCGACCCGAACAACCCCACGGGCTCGCTGGTCACGCAGGAGGAGTGGGAGCGCCTCCTCGCCGGCATCCCCGACCGCTGCGCGATCGTCGTCGACGAGGCCTATGTCGAGTACGTCGATCCCGCGGTGCGCATCGATCGGGTGCGGAACGTCGAGGCGGGCCTTCCCGTCGTCCTCATGCGCACGTTCTCGAAGATCTTCGGGCTCGCCGGCCTCCGCCTCGGATATGCGGTCGTAGGCGAGCCGCTCGCCGAGATGATCGACGTCGTCCTGGAGCCCTTCAACGTCAACCGGGCCGCGCTGGCCGCGGGCCAGGCCAGCCTGCACCACCCCGACCTGGTCGAGACGAGACGGCTCGCCAACGAGGCCGGCCGGGAGCGACTCGCCGAGCGCCTGCGCGAGGCCGGAGCCGAGCCGTATCCCTCGCAGGCGAACTTCGTGCTCGTCGACGTCGCGGTGGACGACGTCGCCCTCACGGAGGGGCTCGCGCGGCGCGGCTTCCTCGTCCGGGCGGGCAGCGAGTTCGGCCTCGGCGGCTGCGTCCGCATCACCACCGGGCCGGTGCCGCTGATGGAGCGCGCGGCCCGAGAAGTGGCCGACATGCGGGGAGAACTGCTCGCCGCGGGGGCGCCTGCCGCTTGACTTTGGCAGGGGCGGGCACGTTGAATGCCTGGTCCGCCTGGCATGTCGCATCCGAAGGACCGATCTGGGCTGACCCGCGGACAACTTCTCCGCGGCGCCGCCGCGGCCGCAGCGGGCGTGGGCGTCGCGGGAGGGCTGGCGGCATGCGAGAACACGACCGAGCCGATCGCCGTCGGCTGCGAGCCGGGCGCCGAGGGCGGCGAAACCGGCTCCCCACTCGTCGTCCCGAAGCCGGTCGGACCCGGCGGGCTGCCGCTCCCGCGCACGGACAACAGCGTCACGTGGGCGATCGTCGAGGACAACCCGCCCATCGCGGACGAGCTGCCGCCGGAGACCGGGGCCACGCTCCGGCTCTTCAACTACCCGGACTACATCTACCCCGCGCTGCTCCGCCGCTTCGAGAAGCGCTACGACTGCAAGGTCGAGGTCGCGACGTACAACGCGGCGGACGAGGCGATCGCCAAGCTCCAGTCGGGCGCCGTCGAGTACGACGTCATCCTCGGGCTCTCGGGGTCGAACATCGTCAACCTGATGGCGCTGCAGCTCCTGCAGCCGCTGAACCACACCTACCTGCCGAACCTGGCGGCGAACATCTGGCCGCAGCTCGCCGATCCGTTCTACGACCGCGACTCCCACTACACGGTGCCCTACGTCACCTGGTCCGACGGCATCGGCTGGCGCAACGACCTCATCCCGGTCGACATCCCGGAGCTCGACGTGCCCTGGGACATCTTCTGGGAGTCCGAGGAGTGGCGCGGAAAGGTGGGACTCCTCGACGACAAGCGCGACGGGCTCGCGATGCCGATGCAGCGCGACGCCCTGGCCGCGGGACGTCATCGCCGACCTGAACACGGAGGACCCGGAGATCGTCGCCAAGGCCGGCGAGGACCTCCAGCAGCTGACGGACATCTGCAACATCAAGGTGACGATCACCGACTACCAGACGCTGCCCGAGGGCACGATGTACCTGCACCACTCCTGGTCGGGCGACCTCCTCGCCGGCGCCATCCAGTACATGCCGCCCGGCGTCCCGCCCGACGTTCTCTCCTACTGGTGGCCCGGGACCGGCGCCGTCGTTCAGAACGACTTCCTCTGCGTCGCGCGAGCGGCCGAGAGCCCCGTTCTCGCCCACCTGTTCCTCGACTTCATGCTGGACGAGACGGTCGCCTACGAGAACTTCATCAACTGGAACGGCTACCTCCCGCCGCAGAACGGCGTCGACGCGGAAGCCCTGATCGGGGAGGGCCTGATCCCGGAGACCCTGACGACGGCGGTCGTCCGCCCGGACGAGTTCCTCGCCAACCAGGAGCTGCTCCAGCTCACGGTCGAGGGCGAGCGGCTCTGGGACCAGGCCTGGTCTGCGTTCCGGGCGGGTTAGGCCATGGAGTCCCGCTGGATCTGGCGGCTGCTCGCGCTCCCGGGAGTCGCCTGGCTCTCGGTTTTCTTCCTCATCTCGTTCTACGCGGTGATCTGCGTCGCGTTCGGCAACCAGAACACGCTCAACGAGCCGGTGCCCATCTGGAACCCGCTGGACTGGAACGTCGGCTACGTCGGCGAGGTGCTGCAGAACATCCGCGACGGCGGGCAGTACCTCACCCTCTTCATCCGCACGTTCGTCTTCGTGTTCATAGCGATCGCGCTCTCGCTGCTGCTGGGCTATCCGATCGCGTACTACGCGGCCCGCCACGCGGGGAAGTGGCGCGCGCTCATCCTGCTACTCCTCGTTCTCCCCTGGTGGATCAACTACCTCATGCGGATGCTGGCGTGGATCAACCTGCTCCAGCCCGACGGCTGGGCCACGCGCGTCCTCGCCGGGCTGCAGATCGACCGGCTCTTCATTGCGCTCAACCTCCTGGAGAACGAGGGCGGCTGGCTCGAAGGGCAGCCGTCGACCGTGATCCTCGCGCTCGTCTACGGCTACATCCCCTTCCTGATCCTGCCGCTGTACGCGGCGCTCGACCGGATCGACCAGCGCCACATCGAGGCGGCGCGGGACCTGGGCGCGAGCCCCTTCCAGGCCTTCCGGCGCGTGACCCTGCCGATGTCGATGCCCGGGATCCTCGCCGGCGTCGTCCTGATCGCCCTGCCGATGTTCGGCGACTACTACACGCCCGACCTGGTCTCCGCCTCGCCGAACACCTCCCTGATCGGGAACCAGATCGACCAGTTCACGCGCCAGGGCTCGCAGAAGGTGGTCGGCGCGGTGCTCACAGTCCTGCTTGCGGTCGTCCTCCTCGTCTTCATGCTCTACTACCTCCGCCAGACGCGGCGCGCAGGTGAGGAGGCCAGGGCGTGAGCTGGCTCAGGAACCCCTGGGGACGGCCGCGCTTCCTCCCGATCGTCACGGCGCTCTACATCTTCTGGTCGATCATCCCGGTGACGATCGCGGTGCTCTTCGCGTTCAACGACGGGCGCTCGCGGACGACGTGGCAGGGCTTCTCGACCCGCTGGTTCACCGGCGACCCGGGGAGCGTCCGCGACGACCCCGCCCTGCTCTCCGCGCTCCAGCACACCCTGATCCTGGCCGTGCTCTGCGTGGCCGTCGCCGTCCCGCTCGGCGTGGCGCTCGCGCTCGGCCTCCAGCGTTGGCGGGGCCACGGGAGCGGCTCGGTCAACACGCTGATGCTGCTGCCGCTCGTCACCCCGGAGCTGGTCATGGGCGTCGCGCTGCTGCTCCTCTTCCTGCAGATCTTCAACGGCTGGGGGCTGGGGACGACGGCACAGGCGATCGGCCAGGTGACGTTTGCGGTCTCGTACGTGGTCGTGATCGTCCGCGGCCGGCTGGTGTCGATCGGGCGTGACCTGGAGGAGGCCGCCGCCGATCTCGGGGCGCCGCCGGTCTCCCGGCTCTGGCGCGTTGTCCTGCCGCTGCTGGCGCCGGCGATCCTGGCGAGCGCAGGCGTCGTCTTCGCCCTCTCGATCGACGACTTCGTCGTCACGCAGTACCTCGCAGCCGGCGCGGACACGAACACCGTGTCGATGCTGCTCTACTCGACGGCACGCGGCGCGCCGACCCCGGCGCTGAACGCGCTCGCGACGATCACGCTCGTGATCACGCTGGCGACGGTCGCGCTGGCGTACCTTGTGTACAGACGCTTCGCCGGGGCGAGCGACGCCTCGGAGGCGGCGACGTTAGGAGAGGTCGCAATTGAACGCTAACGGTGAGACCGGCGAAGTCAGGCTCGAGGAGCTGTGCAAGGAGTTCGGCGAGGTCACGGCGGTCGAGAGCATCGACCTGCGCATGCCACCGGGCGAGTTCTTCACCATGGTCGGCCCCTCCGGCTGCGGCAAGACGACGACGCTCCGCATGATCGCCGGCTTCGAACGGCCGACGAGCGGGCGCATCCTGCTCGACGGCGCCGACGTCGCCCAGACGCCGCCGCACAAGCGCAACGTCAACACAGTCTTCCAGAGCTACGCGCTCTTCCCGCACCTGAGCGTCTCCGACAACGTGGCCTTCGGGCTCAAGTACCGCAAGCCCTCGAAGGACGAGAAGAAACGTGCCGTCGCGGAGATGCTCGAGCTCGTCCAGCTCACGGGCTTCGAGCGGCGCAAGCCGCACGAGCTCTCCGGCGGCCAGCAGCAGCGCGTCGCGCTCGCGCGGGCGCTCGTACTCAAGCCGCGGGTGCTGCTCCTGGACGAGCCGCTCGGAGCGCTCGACGCACGCCTCCGCAAGGACTTGCAGGTGGAGTTGAAGGCGCTGCAGGAGGATGTCGGCGTGACGTTCATCTTCGTCACGCACGACCAGGAAGAGGCGCTGACGATGAGCGACCGGATCGCCGTCATGAACGACGGCCACGTCGAGCAGGCGGGGCCGCCGCAGGCCGTCTACGAGGAGCCGGAGACCCTCTTCGTCGCTGACTTCCTCGGCGTCTCCAATCTCATCGCAGCCGAGGCCGAGGGCCAGGACGACGACTGCTGCAATTTGCGCGTGGCGGAGCGCCACCTGCGCGCTCGGCAGGGCGCGATCACCTCTCGCGGGGACGTGAAGGCGATGATCCGTCCGGAGCGCGTCGGGGTCGAGCCGGCCGGGGCGGACGGCCTGAACCGGCTCCCCGGCCTCGTCGAGCACGCGGTGTTCCTGGGCAGCTTCCGCGAGCTCCGCGTCCGCATCCTGGGCGGGAGCCTGATCAAGGTCGTCCTGCCCAACGACGGAGCGCCGCTAGCCTACGAGCAGGGAGCTGCCGTGACCCTGCACCTTCCCTCGGACGCGCTTCGCGTCCTGAGAGACTCCGCCGCCGACGTCGAGACCGAGCCCCAGGCCGCCGACGAGGAGCCCCCAGACACCCAAGAGGAACCCGAGGAGGAGACGTCAGATGGCAACTGAGGCGACCGTCGTCGAGATCGAGAGGGAGCGGATCAAGGAGCTGGCCGAGCGCGAGGAGGCGCGTCTCGACGAGCGGACGCCGGCCTCCCGGGCCCTCTACGAACGCGCCCGCAAGACCCTCTCCGCCGGCGTTGCCTCCTCCTACCAGGTGCGCGACCCGTGGCCGATCTATCTCTCGCGCGGCGTCGGCGCGAAGGTCTGGGACGTGGATGGGAACGAGCTGCTCGACTTCCACAACGGCTTCGGGTCGATGGTGCAGGGCCACGCGAACCCGGCCATCGGCAAGGCCGTGGCGGAGCGCTACCCGCAGGGGACGCACTTCGCCGCGCCGACCGAGGACGGGGTCGTCGTCGCGGAGGAGCTGAAGCGACGCTGGGGCCTGCCCAGGTGGCGCTACACCAACTCTGGCTCCGAGGCCACCATGGACGCGATCCGGATCGCCCGGGCGGCGACCGGCCGCGACACGATCGTCAAGATCTTCGGCTCCTACCACGGCCACCACGACTACGTGATGGTCTCGATCGGCGTCCCCTACGACAAGATCGGCGACCGCGACCACTACGAGTCGCTCCCCTACGGCGCGGGCATTCCCCAGTCCGTGGCGGACATGACCATCGCGGTGCCGTTCAACGACGCGCCCGCGATGGAGCGGCGAATCGAGAGCCTGATCGATGAGGGGCGCAAGCCCGCGTGCGTGCTCATGGAGGCGGCGATGATGAACCTCGGGGTCGTCCTCCCCGAGCCCGGCTACCTCGAGGCCGTCCGCGAGCTGACGCGCAAGCACGACATCATCCTCATCTTCGACGAGGTCAAGACCGGCCTCTGCATCGCGCCCGGCGGGGCCACCGACCGCTTCGGCGTCACGCCGGACATGGTGACGCTGGCGAAGACGCTCGGCGGCGGCCTCCCCTCGGGCGCCATCGGCGGCACCGAGGAGGTCTTCGAGGTCGTCGAGAACGGAAGCGTCTACCAGGTCGGCACCTACAACGGGAACCCGCTCACCATGGCGGCCGCCCGCGCAAGCCTCCTCGAGGTGCTGACGCCCGAGGCCTACGAGCACCTGGACGCGCTCAACGACCGCATCCTCGCGGGCTGCCAGAAGGTGATCGACGACCACCGGCTGCCCGGCTACGCCGTCGGCGTCGGCGCCAAGGGCTGCGTCACGTTCTCGCCGACGAAGATCGTCGACTACGAGACCTACAAGGAGAACCAGGACGGCGAGCTGGCCGACCTCGCCTGGCTCTACAACATGAACCGCGGCGTCTACATGACGCCCGGCCGCGAGGAGGAATGGACGCTCTCGGTCGTCCACTCCTTCGAGGACTGCGACGCCTTCGTCGCCGCCTTCGAGGAGATGGCCTCGGATCTCACCGAGTAGAATTTGCCGATGGAGACGGACCTCGGGGCCGCCCTGGCCGCCGGCGCGACGCTTCCGGCAGACTGGTACGCCGACCCGGCGATCCAGCGGCTGGAGGGCGAGCGCATCTTCGCGCGCTCCTGGCAGTACGCGGGCCGCACCGACCGCGTCGAGAATCCCGGCGATTTCTTCACCTGCTTCGCGGGCCAGATCCCGATCGTCGTCGTGCGGGACAAGGAGGGCGTCCTGCGCGGGTTCGTCAACGTCTGCCGGCACCGCGGCCACCTGATCGCGCAGGGCGACGGCAACCGCAAGGCGCTCCAGTGCCCGTACCACGCCTGGACGTACGACCTCGACGGCACCCTGCGAAAGGCTCCCCGCTCGGAGCGCGAGCCCGACTTCGACAAGGAAGGCTTCTCGATGCTCCCCGTGGCCATCGAGGCCTGGGGGCCGCTCGTCTTCGTCAACCCCGATCCCGACGCGGGACCCGCTGGTGGACGTGCTCGGCCCTCTGCCGGAGCAGGTGGCGAGGAGCGGCCTCGACTTCGACCGCCTCCGCTTCCGCGTACGCAACGACTGGGAGATCGAGTGCGACTGGAAGGTCGCAGTCGAGAACTACCTCGAGTGCTATCACTGCGCAGTCGCCCACCCCGGCTTCTCCAAGGTCCTCGACGTCGGCGCCGACGAGTACCTGTACGAGGCGGAAGGCCTCGTCCTGATGCAGTTCGCGCACCTGCGTGACTCCGTGAAGGAGAACGGGAAGGTTGCCTACCTCGCCGACGCCGACGTGGAGCAGGCGCAGTACCACGTGCTCTTCCCGAACTTCACGCTCAACATCGACCCGGGCCCGGGGAACATGTCCGTGGATGTCACGCGCCCGGCCGGCCCGGGCCGCTGCGTTGGCTCGACCGAGTACTTCTACTACGAAGAGGTCTCAGACGAGGTTGCCGGCGAGATGATGGCGTTCGCCAACCAGGTGGGAACCGAGGACGCCTCGCTCGTCGCCTCGGTGCAGGTCGGCCTCTCCTCCGGGATGATCCCGCACGGGCGACTGCTTCCCTCCAGCGAGATCCTGATCCAGCACTTCCAGCGGCTCGTGCACGACGCCCTCAGTGGCGACTGATCCGCGCCACGCAGTCCTCTTCGAGCCGCTCCGGATCGGCCCGAAGACGCTCCGGAACCGCTTCTACCAGGTGCCGCACTGCACGGGCTTCGGCGTGCAGAAGCCCGGCGGGCAGGCAGGTCACCGGGCGATGAAGGCGGAGGGCGGCTGGGCGGCGGTCAACACGGAATACTGCGCCGTCAGCCCCGACTCCGACGAGACGCCGTTCATCTCGGCTCGCCTCTGGGACGACGGCGACCTGGCCGCCCTCGCGCTCATGTGCGACGAGGTGCACGAGCACGGGGCGCTCGCCGGCGTCGAGCTCCACCACTCGGGGGCGCACTGCCCGCGGCGCGAGTGGCGCCTGCCCGCGATCGCGCCCTCGCAGCTGGCCAGCGACTACTTGCTCGTGACGCCGAAGGCGATGGAGCGCGACGACATCCGCCGCGTGCAGGCCGATTGGGCAGCCGCGGCACGGCGCGCACGGGAAGCCGGCTTCGACATCGTCTACGTCTACGGGGCGCACAGCTACCTGCCCATGCAGTTCCTCTCGCCGTTCTACAACCGGCGCACCGACGAGTACGGAGGGTCGCTGGAGAATCGCGCGCGCTTCTGGCTGGAGCTGCTCGAGCTGACGCGCGAGGCTGTCGACGGCGAGTGCACGGTCGCGACCCGGATCTCCGTCGCGGCGCTCAGCCCCTACGGCGTCGACCTCGACGAAGGGCTCGAGTTCGTGCGCCTCGCCGACCACCTCGTCGATTTGTGGGACGTGGCCATTGGCTCGGCGACCGAGTGGTCGAAGGACTCGGGCGCCTCGCGCTTCTTCCAGCAGGGCTGGCAGCTCGAGTGGACGGGCCGCGTGCGCGAGGCGACGGCGAAGCCGATCGTCGGCGTGTCGCGGATGACCGATCCGGACCGGATGGCGGAGATCGTCGCGAGCGGCGCCTGGGACGTGATCGGCGCTGCGCGGCCGTCGATCGCCGACCCGTTCCTCCCGCGCAAGATCGAGGAGGGCCGCCTCGACGAGATCCGCGAGTGCATCGGGTGCAATATCTGCATCCCGAAGTCGGATCCCGGCGGGAACATCGGCTGCACCCAGAACGCGACCGCGGGCGAGGAGTTCCGGCGCGGCTGGCATCCCGAGCGCTTCGAGCCGGCGGAGAACCGCGACCGCGACGTGCTCGTGGTCGGCGCCGGGCCCGCGGGGATGGAGTGCGCGATCGTGCTCGGCAAGCGCGGCTTCCGTCGCGTCCACCTGGTCGATGCCGGGGACGAGATCGGCGGGATCATGCGCTGGATCCCGAAGCTCCCCGGGCGCGGCGAGTGGGGTCGGGTCTTGAACTGGCGCAGCATCCAGCTCGGCAAGCTCAAGAACGTCCAGGTGCTCACCGGCGTGCGTCTGGACGCGGGCGGCGTGCGCGAGTACGGCGCCGAGCTCGTCGTCGTGGCCACGGGCGCGTTCTGGTCGCCGGTCGGCCTGAACCGCGAGACGCACGAGCCGATCGCCGGCGCGGACGCATCGCTCCCGCACGTGCTCACGCCCGAGCAGATCATGGTCGAGGGCAAGACGCCCCCGGGCGAGCGCGTCGTCGTCTACGACTCGGACGGCTACTTCATGGGGCCGGATCTCGCCGAGAAGCTCGCGGTGGACGGTTTCCGCGTCGACCTCGTCACCTCGCTCGAGGACATCGCGCCGTTCGCACACGAGACGCTGGAGCAGGTGTTCCTGAAGGAGCGGCTGCACGAGCTGGGCGTGGGCATGCACCGCGGGACGACGATCGCGGCGGCCGAGCCGGGGCGGGCCGCGGGCGCCGACGAGTTCGGCGAGCTTGTCGAGCTGGAGGCGGACGCCGTCGTCCTCGTCACGCAGCGAGTCTCGGACGACGCGCTCTACCACGAGCTCCGGGACGACGAGGAGCGGCTGGAGGCCGAGGGGATCGAGGCCGTCTACCGGATCGGCGACTGCGTCGCGCCGCAGCTCATTGCGGACGCCATCTTCGACGGGCACCGGTTGGCGCGCGAGATCGACTGCGAGAATCCCGCCGTGCCGCTGCCCTTCGTCCGCGAGCGTCCGGTGAGCGCCCTTGCCTGACGGGCTGCCCGAGGTCAGGCGCGACGGCGCCGTCTGCATCATCACCTTCCAGCGCGAGGAGAAGCTGAACGCGATCTCGACCGCCGTGGAGCGAGCGCTGCTGGAGGCGCTCGCCTCAGCCGACGTCCGGGAGAGCCGTTGTGTGGTCTTCGCGGGCGGCGAGCGCGCCTTCTCGGCCGGCGCCGACCTGAAGGAGCCGCGCGACGAGAGCCCCGGCGGGATCGACGCCTACTACCGCGACACGGGCGACGTCTACGAGCGGATCGCCGCGCTCCCGCAGCCGACCTTCTCCGCGATCGAGGGCTGGTGCCTCGGCGCGGGCTTCGAGCTGGCGCTCGCCACGGACTTCCGGATCGCCGACGAGACCGCGGTGTTCGGCCTCCCCGAGGTCGAGCTCGGCATCGTCCCCAGCTCGGGCGGGACGTACCGGCTCGTCCGCGCAGTCGGTCCCGCGGGCGCCAAGGAGCTGCTGCTCCTGCGGCCTCGCGTGGACGCTGCCGAGGCCTTCCGGCTGGGCGTCGTGACGGAGCTAGTCCCAGCCGGACAAGCGCTCGCGCGCACGCTCGAGCTCGCGGAGCAGGTCGCTGCCCTTCCCCCGCTGGCGGTCTCGGCCGCCAAGCAGGCCGCGAACGCGATCGCCGAGTCGAGCCGCGAGGCGGGGATCATGCTCGAGCGCCTCGCCTACGCCGCCCTCGCCCAGACGGACGAGGCCCGGGCAGCCGGGGAGGCCTTCAGCGCTCGCAAGAAGCCCAAGTAACAGACTGTTACTTGGGCTCGACGGGGTCGCCCACGCGGACTCGCCCGGGCTCGACCACCCGCGCGTAGACGCCGAAGTCGATCTTCTTCCCATCGCGCTTGCCGCGGTACGCCGCGATCTCGCGCAGGGTGTCGAGGTCCCGCCGTCCCGTGCTCGGATCGCGCGTGGTGGTCGCGCAGCGCGGCACCGGCCCCGGGATCTCGACAAGCGCGTCGCCGAGCCGGACGCGGCGGCCGATCCAGGTGTCCTCCTCGTGCGGCGCGCACCCCTCGATCTCGAAGAGCATGCGGAAGCGGCGCGCGTCCACGGCCTCCAGCCCGACCCGGCGGGCGAGCTCGGCCACCGACTCGGAGGAGACGAGCGTGAGCGGCTCGACGTCCACGCCCCCTGCGGGCGCAGCGGCCTTCACGAGCCGCACCGCCTTGCCTGCGTACCGGGAGAGCGCGTCGGCCCAGGGCCCCTCGACCACCTGGCCCTCGACGCGATGGCCCCAGAAGTCGGTGATCACGGGCTCCGAGAGGCCGACCGCGTCCTCGACGACCTCCCCGTCCGGGAACGTGAGCCGCAACCGGTCCGAGACCGGCTCCCAGTCGGCGCGGACGAGCGCGAGCGGCCCGTGGTGGAGGCCCGCGAGCAGGCGCCCGTCCTCCCGGATCAGGAAGAAGCGCCGGTCGGCCGCGACGCCGAACGGCTCCAGCTCGATCTCGTCCGGATGGTGCAGGAGCAGGCTCTTGACGGGTGTCGTGGAGAGGCGGACGACGCTCGGCACGGCTACTCCACCGTCGGAGGCGGCTCCGCGTGGCCCCAGGCGTCCGCGCCTCCGTCGACGACGACCGTGGTCCCGGTCACGTACGACGCCGCCGGCGAGGCGAGGAAGGCGATCACGTTCGCCACCTCCTCCGGGGTCCCGAGCCGGCCGGCGGGGATCGCCTTCTCCCAGTCGGCGATCTGCTCGACGCCGTAGCCTTCGAGGCCCTCGGTGAGGATCGTCCCCGGCGCGACGCAGACCGTCCGGATCCCGTAGCGGCTCCACTCCCCTGCCAGGCCTGCGGCGAGGTTTTCCACCGCGGCGCGCGCGGCGGCGGCGTGGGCGAAGCCGGGGATGCCCCGGCGCGGGCTGAAGCCGACGAAGACGACGACACCGCTGCGGTTCGGGATCATCGAGCGCGTCGCCACCTCGCGCGTCACGTCCCAGGCGGCGTCCACGGCCAGCCGGTGCACGGCGCGCCAGCCTTTCAGGGAGATCTCCTCCGCAGGCGCGATGAACTGGCCGCCGGCGTTGTTGACGAGGACGTCGATGCGCCCGAAGCGCTCGAGCGCGGCGCCGACGAGGGCCGCCACCTGCTCGGGCTCGCGGACGTCCGCGGGCACCGCCAGGCACTCGGCGCCGAGCTCCACGACGGCCGCCTGCGCCTCCTCCAGCGGCTCCGGCCGCCGGCCGCAGACGACCACCGACGCTCCGGCCCGCGCGAGCTCGAGCGCCGTTGCGCGGCCGATCCCGGTCCCGCCGCCGGTGACGAGCGCGATCACGGGCGGTTCACGGCTCCCTCCGGCTCGCGGCCCTCCAGCACGGCCCGCACGGAGAGCACGGGCCGGGTGACGCAGGCCTCCTCGGCCTCCGCGCTGTACCAGGCGACATGGGGCGTCACGATCAGGCCTGGCCAGGCGGGCGCCGGGTGCTCGGCCGTGGGCGGCTCGACCGGGAGGACGTCCAGTGCGGCGCCGCCCAGCCGCCCGCTCTCGAGCTCGCGCCGGAGCGCGTCCAGGTCGATGAGCTGCGGCCGCGCCGTGTCGACGAGCACTGCGCCGTCCGGCATGAGCGCCAGCTCCTCCTCGCCGATCAGTCCGGCGTTCTCGGACGTCAGAGCGACGTGGAGCGAGACGGCGTCGCAGGCGGCGAGGAGCTCGGCGAGCGGAGCGGGCCGCGCGCCGGCCCCGGCGATCGCGTCGTCCGTGAGCGCCGGATCCGTCCCCCAGACCTCGAAGCCGAGCGCGGCGGCGCGCTCCACGAGCGCCCGTCCAGTGCGGCCGAGGCCGACGACGCCGAGCCGAGTCCCCCGAAACCGCCTCAGCTCTCCGGCCGCCGTCCAGTCCCAGCCGCCTGCGCGCACGTCGCGGTCGAGCGTGACGACGCCTCGGAGCAGCGCGAGGACGAGAGTGAGCGAATGGTCGGCGACCTCGTCGACGCAGTAGTCGGGCACGTTGCAGGCCCAGACGCCGCGCCGCTCGGCCTCGTCCACGTCCAGGTGGTCGAAGCCGACGCTGCAGGTGGCGACGACGCGCAACGCCGGCAGCCGGTCGAGATCGGGGGCGCGCACCTCCGTCTCGGTGCCGACGAGCAGGCCGACGACGTCGTCGCCTCCCCACGGCTCATGACCCTCGGCGATCGTCACGCCGGTGCCGCCCAGGAGCTCACGCACCCGAGCGCTGTCGTAAACCTGATCGCCGACGAGTACGCGCACGAGGCGGTTACTATCACCGCCCTCCGGCTGGAGGCAACCGTGTACGAGAAGGAGATCGAGATCCGCTGGAACGACCTCGACCCGTTCGGGCACGTCAACCATGCGCTCTTCCTGACATATCTGGAGGAGGTCCGGGACGAGTGGCTCGCGCGCGCGATGGGCGGGGACTCGATGAACTACGTCGTCGCCCGCGTCGAGATCGACTACCGCCGCGAGCTGACGCTCCAGGACGATCGCGTGGCTGCCCGCATCCGACTGGACGGACTGGGCTCCTCGAGCATCCGCACCCTCGAGGAGCTCGTCGTCCCGAGCGGCGAGACGGCGGCCGAGGCGAAGGCCGTGCTTGTCGCCTGCGACGAGGAGCACCGGTCGCGGCCGCTCACGGAGGTGGAGCGCGCCGCGCTCGCGGATGCGTAGGATCCGCGGGTGGTCCCGACCGTCCCCGAGCTGCCCGCCGACGTCCGCGAGCTGAAGGCGCGCGTCTCCGAGTTCCTCGAGCGCGAGGTCTATCCGCTCGAGCAGCGGGTCGCCGAGGCGGGGCGCATCGACCCCGAGTGGGTGCACGAGCTCCGGCGGAAGTCCTGGGCCGAGGGCTTCGCGATGCTCAACATGCCGGAGGAGGCCGGCGGGCGCGGCCTCCCGATGCTCGGCCAGGTGGCGCTCGAGGAGGAGTCCGGCAAGGCGACAAACGGTCTCGGCTTCACCGTGGTGGACCGGGGCCCGGCCGAGCTCTGGGACATCGCCACGCCGGCGCAGCGTGAGCAGTTCGTCGCGCCGGTCCTGCGCGGCGAGTTCCGCGAGGCCTGGGCGGTCACCGAGCCGGGCGCCGGCTCCGACGTCGGCGCCCTCGCGGCCACCGCGGAGCGCGACGAGGACGAGTGGGTCCTGAACGGCGAGAAGTGGTTCGTCACGAGCGAAGGCGACCCGGGCTTCTACCTCGTGCTCGCGGTCGCGGACGGCGAGCAGGCGCTCTTCATCGTCGAGCCAGGGCGGGCAGGGCTGGAGATCA
Source organism: uncultured Actinomycetes bacterium (assembly GCA_963775625.1). GTDB lineage: Bacteria > Actinomycetota > Thermoleophilia > Gaiellales > Gaiellaceae > JAIBJN01. Next base: position 235,702 of record CAVZJM010000002.1, read on the forward strand.
CGAGGACGCCCGGGTTCCTCCACGACCCCTATCTCGACCACCACCCGGAGATCGTCCTCACGAACTGCCGCGTCCCCGAGGAGAACCGCATCCCCGAAGGGGGCGGCGAGGGCGCGCGCGAGTGGTTCCTCGTCGAGCGTCTCTTCATCGCGGCGCGCTGCTGCGGGGCGGCCCAGCGCTCGCTCGAGCTGGCGCGCTCCTACGCGCTCGAGCGGGAGGCCTTCGGCTCGAAGATCGCGGAGCACCAGGGCGTCTCCTTCCAGCTCGCCGACTCCCTGACGGAGCTCCTGGCCGCCCGGCTTCTGACGTACCACGCCGCGCACGCCTTCGACACGGAGCCCGACCGCCGGGTCGTCCACGGCAAGGTGGCGATGGCGAAGCTGTACGCATCCGAGGCCGCCGGGCGCATCGTCGATCGCGCCCTGCAGGTGCTCGGCGGCCGGGGCTACATGACGGAGAACCCGGTGGCCCGCTTCTACCGCGAGGTGCGGGTCGACCGCATCTGGGAGGGCACGAGCGAGATCCAGCGCCTCATCGTCTCCCGTGGCCTTTTGAAGCGCGGCGTCGAGCCGTACCTCCGCTAGACACGACCAAGTAACAGTCTGTTACTTGGTCTCGTTCTCGCGCTGCCGAAGGGCGGGCAGGTAACTCTCCTGCTCGAGCCAGTGGCCGCCGTCTATCGTCAGCGTCTCGCCGGTGATGTAGCTCGCGTACGGCGAGCAGAGGGCTGCCGCCCACACGGCTACCTCGTGCGGCGTCGCCAGGCGGCCCAGCGGCACCGTCGACGCGACCCGCGCCCGGTCTTCCTCCGTCGGCCAGAGCGCCGCGCCGGCGCCCTCCGTGTCGGTCGGGACCGGGCAGATGCAGTTCGCCCGGATGCCGTGCGGGGCCCACTCGACGGCCAGCGTCCTGGTCATGGCGACCAACCCCGCCTTGGCCGCGGCGGAGTGCACCGTTCCCGGGCCGCCCGTCCAGGCGTAGCTGGCGATCACGCTGAGGATCGCCCCGCCCTCGCCCTGGGCGATCATCTGCTTCCCGGCCGCGCGGGAGCAGAGGAAGCCGCCGTCGAGGACGATCGAGACGACGGCGCGCCAGCCGTTCGGCGACAGGTCTTCCGCCTTGACGACGAAGTTGCCGGCGGCATTGTTGACGAGGACGTCGACCCGTCCGAAGGCCTCGACGGTCGCGGCGACGAGGGCGCCGACGGCGTCGGGATCGCGCACGTCGGTCGGCACGGCCAAGCCCTCGCCGGCCAGGAGCGCCACGGTCTCGTCGAGCGGCTCGGGCCGGCGGCCGGCCACGGCCACGGAGGCTCCGAGGCGCCCCAGCTCGAGCGCGATCGCCCGGCCGAGGCCGCTGCCGCCGCCGGTGACGACGGCGACCTTGCCGTCGAATGTCCCCTCAGCGAGCATCTGCGTCGAGGACGATACGCGCGTCGAGGGCGAGAGCGCCGTCCGGGAGGGCGAGCAGCGGGTTGATCTCGACCTCGGCGACCTCCGGATGCTCGGCCGCGAAATGTGAGAGCGCGGCGGTCGCCCGGGCGGCGGCTCCCACGTCCACGGCGGGCTTTCCCCGCGCCCCGTCCAGGAGCGGCGCGATCTGCAACGAGCGGAAGAGCGCCTCGGCGGCCGCCTCCGTCACGGGGGCCAGCGCGACCGCGACGTCCTTGACGATCTCCGCGTAGAGCCCGCCCGCGCCGACGAGCAGGATCGGCCCGAACCTCGGGTCGCGCTTCGCGCCCACGATCAGCTCGAGCCCTTTCGACAGCGGGGCCATGGCCTCGACCGAGAACGACGGCGGCGAGAGCGCGGCCTCCATGCGCTCGAACGCCTCGTTCAGCTGCTCGGGGCCCTGCAGGCCGACGGCGACGCCGCCCGAGTCCGACTTGTGCAGCTCGCCGATGGCCTTGAGGACCACCGGGTAGCCGATCTCGGCGGCGGCCGCCATCACCTCCTCGAGGCCCGCGGCCCTGCGAGCCTCGGCGAACGCGACCCCGGCCGAGGCGAGGAGCTCGCGCGAGGCGAAGTAGTCGGGCTCTCCTCCGATCCGCTCGGCAGCTGGCGGGAGATCCGGGACCCGGCGAAGCGCCTCCGGCGTCACGTGCGCGAGCCGGCCGGCCGCCCACACCGCGGCCTCGACCTCGCGGAAGACCGGGACGCCCCTCGCCCGCAGCATCTCGGCGGGCGGCGAGCGCCAGTACATCGTGTGGGCGAGGAGCGGCACCCCTGTCTCTGCGGCCGCTTCCGCCATGCCCTCGGCCGACTGAACCTCGTTGCGCTCGAATTCGTCCGAGTAGTGGGCGTAGCCGCCGAAGTACCCCGTGAAGAGGACGGTGTCGACCTCCCCGGACTCGAGCAGCGCCCGCGCGACCTTGGCGAAGCTCGAGATGTCCTGCTCCCCCCCGCCCGCGAAGTCGACCGGGTTCACGAGCGTCGCCGTCGACGGCAGGGCCTCGGCGAGCCGAGCGCGCGTCGACTCCGAGAGCGCGGGCAGCTCGAGCCCGGCCTTCGCGGCAAGATCCGAGGCGACCACGGTGTGCCCGCCGCCGTCCGCGGCGAGCGCGACCCGCTTCCCCCGCGGGCGTCGTCCCGTCAGGAAGGCCTGGGCGAGGTCGACGACCTCCTTCGGCGAGGAGACGAGCTCGATCCCGGCCGCGATCGAGGCCGCCTCGATGGCGGCAAGGTCGCTCGCGAGCGCCCCTGTGTGCGAGCGCGCGGCCCGCGCGGCCGCCTCGGTGGCACCGCCGGCGAGAAGCACGACCGGCTTCCCGGCCGTGGCGCTCGCGCGCGCGAAGGCCCTCCCATCGCGGAAGTCTTCGAGGTAGACGGCGATCAGCTTCGTCGGCTCGTGCGCGGCGAAGGACTCGACGAGCTCCCAGGCTTCGACGTCGGCCTGGTTTCCCAGCGAGACGAAGCGCGAGAAGCCGAGCCCGAAGTCCGCCGCGAGCAGGCCGACCTCGAGCGCCAGGTTGCCGCTCTGCGAGATGAGGCCGATCGACCCGGGCACGAGGTCCTCGGAGCAGAGCTCGAGCGAGGCGTCCGCGTCGTAGACGCCGAGGCAGTTCGGCCCGACGAGGACGGCGCCCGCGGCGCGGACCCGCTCGACGATCGCCTCCTCGCGCGCGCGCCCGTCGGCGCCCATCTCGCCGAAGCCCGCGCTGATGGCGACGAGCGCCTTCGCGCCCGCGGCGAGCGAATCCTCCACCGCCTCCTCGAGGCCCGAGGCCGGCACGGAGATCACGACGAGCTCGGGGGCCTCCGGGAGATCGGCCACGGAGACGTGCGCCTCGCGCCCGAGGATCTCGCCGCCCTTGCGGTTGACGAGGTAGACGGAGCGTCGCCCCTCGCCTCTGATTGCGCCGTTGGCCAGCAGATAGCCCCACTTCCCCGGCACCGTCGAGGCACCGACGACGGCGACCGAGCGAGGGTCGAAGAGGGCCGAGAGGTCGCGGCTCACTTCAGGAGGTTCCGCGAGATGATCAGGCGCTGGATGTCGGACGTGCCCTCTTCGATCTCCTCGAGCTTGGCGTCCCGCATCCACTTCTCCACCGGGTACTCCCGCGAGTAGCCCCAGCCGCCCAGGGTCTGGACGGCCGCCCAGGTGCACCACATGGCCGTCTCGGAGGCGAAGAGCTTCGCCATCGCCGCCTGCATGGGGACGTGCTCGCCCGCGTCGATGCTGCGCGCGGCCCGGTGGACGAGCAGGCGCGCGGCGTCGACCCGGGTGGCCATGTCCGCAAGGCGGAAGGCGACCGCCTGGTGCTCGGCGATCGGCTTCCCGAACTGCTCCCGGGACTTCGCGTAGTCGGCCGCGTACTCGAGGGCCGCGCGCGCGATCCCGGTGGCCGAGGCGCCGAGCGTGATGCGTGAGCGGTCGAACGTGTGCATGAGCCCGTAGAAGCCCTGCCCCTCGTCGCCGAGGCGCCGGTCCTCCGGCAGCTCGGCGTCCTCGAGGAACATCTCCGCGTTCACGATCGCGCGCTGGCCCATCTTCCTCATCGGCTCGCCGAACGTCACGCCGGGGTCGCCCTTCTCGACGACGAACGCCGTGATGCCGCGCGAGCGCGAGCCCGGCTCGACGGTGGCGAAGACGACGTAGTACTCGCCGACCCCGCCGTTCGAGATCCACGTCTTCTGGCCCCGAAGGACGTAGCCGGTGTCGGTGCGCTCTGCGGTGGTGGAGATCGAGGCGGCGTCGGAGCCGGCGCCGGGCTCGGTGGTGGCGAGCGCCGTCAGCGGCGGCCGCTCGCCGGCGATCGGCTCGAGCCAGCGGCGCTTCTGCTCGTCGCTCCCCAGCTCGACGACCGGCTCCGCGAAGAAGCCGCCGGAGGTGATGAGGTTGCCGATCCCGGCGCAGCCGCGGCAGAGCTCTTCCTGGACGACGACGCCCGTGACGCAGTCTGTGAGCCCGCCGCCTCCGTATTCGTCCGGGAGCATGAAGGAGGTGAGGCCGAGCGCGGCAGCCTTGTACCAGACCTCCCACGGCGTCTCCACGTCCGCCTCGTCGACCTCGGCCGCAACCGGTCGGATCTCACGGTCGGCGAACTCCCGGCAGACATCGCGGATCTCGCGCTGCACGGGCGTCAGCCCGAACGGTTCGAAGGCGACCTCGCTCACGCGCCAGATCCTCGCAGATGGAGCCGCCGCCGGGCCTCAGTCAGCCGCGGAAGGCGATAGCCTCGTGCCGATGGCCGAGCTCCCCGAGTCCGCGGAAGTCGTGATCGTCGGCGGCGGCGCCATGGGCACGAGCGTCGCTTACCACCTGGCGAAGAAGGGCGTCAAGGACGTCGTCCTGCTCGAGCGGGACTCGTTGGCGAGCGGCTCGACGAGCAAGTCGGCGGGCGGCATCCGCGCCCAGTTCGCCGACGAGCTCAACGTGCGCATCGCCCTCCGGTCGATGGCCGAGTTCCAGGCCCTCGACCGCGTGAGCGGCATCGAGTACAAGCGCCACGGCTACCTCTTCCTGCTCACGAACGAGGTCGACGTCGAGGGCTTCCAGAATGCGCTCTCGGTCCAGGAGAACCTCGGCGTCCCCTCGCGCCTGATCTCGCCGGACGACGTCAAGGCGATGATCCCCGCGCTCGAGACCTCCGACCTGCTCGCGGCCGCCTACTGCCCCATCGACGGGCATGCGTCGCCGGAGTCGGTGGTGCAGGCCTACGCCGGCGCCGCCGCAGCCCAGGGGGTGAAGATCTTCCAGGGGACGTCGCTGGACCGCATGGCGGTGCTCGGGGACAAGATCGTCACGATCGAGACGTCGGCCGGCCGGATACGGACGGGCACGGTCATCTGCGCGGCCGGCGTGTGGTCGCGGGACGTCGGCAACCTGGCAGGGCTCGACATCCCGGTGCGCGGAGAGGCCCGCTGGATGCACTTCACCCCCGAGGACGGCGGGCTCCCGGAGGAGCTCCCGCTCACCGTCGACTTCGCCACCGGCTTCTACTTCCACCGCGAGGGCGAGGGTCTCGTCTTCGGGGGGCGCGAGCCGACGATCGAGGGAGTCGCGAGCCACGGGACGCGCCGCCTGCCGGTGCTGGCCGACCTGCCGATCCAGTCCTCCTGGTGGGGCTTCTACGAGATGAGCCCGGACCACAACGCCATCGTGGGCGAGGTTTCGCAGCCGCGGCGCTTCCTCTATGCGACCGGCTTCTCCGGCCACGGCTTCCAGCAGGCGCCCGCGGTCGGAGAGCACCTGGCCGAGCTCGTGGTCGGCGCCGAGCCGTCGCTCGACCTCTCCCCGCTCTCGCTCGACCGTTTCGGGCGCGGCGGCGAGCGGCACGAGCGCTTCGTGGTCTAGCCGTTGAGAGTCTTCGTCCTTGCCCGCCACGGGGAATCGACGCTGAACATCGAGCGGCGGGTGAACGGCGACCCCGCGGTACCGGTGGCCCTCACGGAGCGCGGGCGGGAGGAGTCGCGCCGGCTCGGCGAGCAGGTCGCGCAGCTCCCCCTCGACGCCTGCGTGCACACGCGCTTCCCCCGCACGAGGGAGACGGCCGAGATCGCGCTCGGCGGCCGGGAGGAGGTTCCGCTCGTCGAGGAGGCGCTGCTCGACGACATCGACATCGGCGACCTCGAGGGTGAAAAGGTGGAGGCCTACCGCGAGTGGAAGCACGGCCACTCGAGGGACGTGCCCTTTCCCGGCGGGGAGAGCCTCGACGACGCGGCGCGGCGCTACGCGGCGGGGCTCCGCCGGCTCCTCGACTCGAACTGGCGCTCGGTCCTTGTCGTCTGCCACGAGATTCCCATCCGCTACGCGCTGAACGGCGCCTCCGGCTCGGATTCCCTCGACGGGCCGGCGCACGAGATCTCGAACGCCGTGCCGTATCTCTTCGACGACGAGGCGCTCGCCCGGGCCGTCCACGGGATCGAGCGGCTAACATCGCCGCGAAGAGACCGGGGAGCCGCTTCCTAGCGGCTGAGAGGGGGCTCGAGAGCCCCGACCCGCCGAACCTGATCTGGGTAATGCCAGCGAAGGGAGGGCGATGCAGTGACCGAGAGGACGTGGGGGGTCACCCCCGTCCCGGAGCGCCTGCGCACGCTCTCCGGCGTGGACGTGGGCCTGCTCTGGGGCAACCTCGGCATCAGCCTGCTCGTCCTCTTCACAGGGACGTTCCTCGCGGGACTCGGCCTGCAACGGGCGCTCCTCGCCGTCGCCGTCGGCGCCGTGCTCGGCACCGCGCTGCTCGGGCTCGCCGGGCTGATCGGCTTCGAGCGACGCGTCCCCGGCATGGTCCTGCTCCGAGACCCGCTCGGAGTGCGCGGCTCCTACGCGCCGACCGCGCTCAACGTGCTCCAGAACCTGGGCTGGGCCGTCTTCGAGCTCTACGTCATGTCGCTCGCCGCCGCCGCTCTCTCGGATCGTGTCTTCGGGTTCGAGGCGCGCTGGCTCTGGGTCCTGCTCTTCGCCGCCCTGACCCTGTGGCTCGCGCTCGCGGGGCCGATCTCGTTCGTCCGCCGCTGGGTCCGGCGCTTCGCGATCTGGGTGGTCGCGGCCTCGACGGCATACCTCGTCTGGTGGGCGCTCGACGGCGCCGACGTCGGGACGCTGTGGTCGGCGGGCGGCGAGGGAGGCATGCGCTTCTTCCAGGGCGTCGACCTGACCGTGGCGATGGCCGCCTCGTGGCTGCCCCTGGCGGCCGACTACACGCGCTTCTCGCGGAGTCGCCGGGCCGCGTTCTGGGGGACGGCGGTCGGCTACTTCGTCCCGCTCGCGCTCCTGTTCGGGCTGGGCGCGCTGCTCGCGCTGTCCCGGGGCCTCGCCGATCCTGCCGCGATCTTCACCGCGATCGCAGCCGGCGGCGCCGGGAGCGCGATCGCGCTGCTCGCGCTGACCGTGGACGAGGCGGACGAGCCGTTCGCCAACGTCTACTCGGCGAGCGTGTCGATCCAGAACCTCGTCCCGGCCGCCTCGCAAAGGCTCCTGATCTGCGGGGTTGCCGTCGTGGCCGCGGTCGGAGCGCTCGTCGTGGACATCGTCGCCTACGAGACCTTCCTCTTCCTGCTCGGCTCCTTCTTCGTGCCGCTGTTCGGCGTTCTGGCTGCGGACTTCCTGCTCGGTGCCGGCTCCCCGGTTGGCGTGCGCTGGAGCGGGATCGTCGCGTGGGTGGCCGGCTTCGCGCTCTACCAGTGGATCCAGCCGACCGGCCCGGCGTGGTGGACGGAGCTCGTCGCCGAGGTCCCCGGAACCGGCGACGTGACCATCGGCGCCTCGCTCCCGGCGTTTGGCCTCGCCTTCGTCCTCTACGCGAGCGTACGCTCCGCGCATGCGCCGCTTGGGCGTCGTCGGGCTCGTCTCGCTGGATCGCGTTGACGGCGGCATTCCGCGCCTCGGCGGAGCCCCGGTGTATGCGGCGCGGGCGCTTCGCGTGCTCGGACAGCAGGCCGTCGTGGCGACGAAGCTGGCCGACGAGGACCGGCCGCGTCTCGCCGGCCTCGGACTCCCGATCGTGGCGGAGCGGGCGCCGCAGACGATCGAGTTTCGAATCGAGAACGACGGCGACCATCGCCGGATGGCGATCGACGAGCTGGGGGAGCCGTGGAGCGCGGCGGAGGCTCGCGGCTGGCTCACGCGGGCGCTGGCGGACGCCGACTGGGCGCACGCCGGCGCCCTCACGCGGGCCGACTTCCCTCCCGAGACGCTGGCAACGCTCGCACGCGGACGCGTGCTCAGCCTGGACGGCCAGGGCCTCGTGCGGCGAGCCGCCGTCGGCGAGCTCGTCCTCGACGCCGACTACGACCCGGAGGTCCTCCGCCACGTCGGCGTCCTCAAGCTCGCGCGGGACGAGCTCGACGCCCTCGGGCTCGAGCTCACGGAGGGCTCCCTCGGCTCGCTCGGCGTGAGGGAGGTCGTGGTGACGCTCGGGAAGGCCGGCGCCGTCGTGTACGCGGACGGGCTCGCAGAGCACGTGCCGACGATTCCGCTGGAGGGAATCGACCCGACCGGGGCCGGCGACTCCTGGACGACGTCCTACCTCTGCTTCCGCCGCCGGCGGCACTCGCCGGTGTCGGCGGCGCGGCTCGCCAACGGCGCCGTTGGTGCGATCCTGGGACGGTGACCCGGCCGCTGATCGTGATCGCGGGCTGCGAGGACGGGACGTACCTCGTCGAGGTGGGCGCGAGCGCAGAGGAGGATCAGCTTGCGGGTCACCAGGCAGGCGCGGCTGTCGAGCGCGAGCGCCCGCTGGAGCTCGCGCCGTCGTGGGCGGCGGGACATGTCCTGGACGTCGACTCGGTGGGCTCCACGGTCGTCCTCCTCCTCGACCGCAAGCCGCCGCTCCTCGTCTCCCAGGACGGCGGGCAGACGTGGGACGAGCGCGGGGCCGGCCTCCCGGCCGGCCGCGCCGTCGCGCTCCGGGAGAACCCCGACCATGTCCTCTTCGGCGGCCGCAACCGCCTCTTCGTCTCCGGCGACGGCGGCCGCTTCTGGCGCGCGCTGGCCGTCGAGCTCCCCGAGATCCACGACGTCGCGTGGGGCTGATGCCACGTCCCCCTCGGCCACGACCCGGGGACAGGCCCCGGCCGTGGCTCCTGCGGACGCGTTGTGGAACGTCGGGCCACGCAACGGTGCGCCGGGCGCGGTTCGGCGCGGGTCCCGGGAATTCGACGTCAACAGCCGCGGGGGAAGACCACCCGTCTCCTCCGGCCACGTCCGGGGACAGGCCCTGGACCTGGCCTCAGAGGCTGAACTCGCCGCGGGCGACGACGACCGCGGAGCCGCCCACCTCGACCCGCTCCACCTGCTCGGCCGAGCCGTCCACGCGGGCGTAGAGCGTGCTCGGGCGGCCGATCTCGACTCCCTGCGTGATCTCGATCTGCTCGCCGAACGGGATCCGCCCGTGGCGCGCGAGATGGACGGCGAGCGGCCCGGCCGCCGAGCCGGTGGCCGGATCCTCGGGCACGCCATCACCTGGAGCGAACATCCGCGTCTTCCAGTTCGTCCCGGAGCCGGCCGAGCAGTTGGCGTGGATGTCGCCCATGATGCGCGCTACGGCGGCGAGGTCGGGCTCGACCGCGGCCACCCCCTCCTCGTCCGGAAGCAGGACGTAGACGTTGCCCACGCCGGACTCGTACAGCTCCAGCGGAAGCTCCGAGCCCTCGACCCCGAGCGCCGCGAGCAGCTCCTCGCCCCACTCGAAGGGCCGCACGGTCGGGATCGGCTGGCTCATGCGGCCAAAGACGATGTGGCCCGACTGGTCACGGTCGAGCACCACGGGAACGATGCCCATGCCGGTCTCCAGCCTGATCTCGGGAAGCTGGAGCGGCCCGGCGAGCACGAAGGCCGTCCCGAGCACGGGATGACCGGCAAACGGAAGCTCCGACACTGGCGTGAAGATGCGGATGCGGGCGTGGCCGTCGGCCTCGGGCGTGTAGACGAACACCGTCTCCGAGTAGTTCATCTCCTTCGCCAGCCGCTGCAGCTGCGGCTCGGGGATCTCTCGGGCGTCCGTGAAGACGGCGAGCTGGTTCCCCTCGAGCGGCGTGTCCGTGAAGACGTCCGCGACCACGTAGCGGTAGGTCGCCACGGGCCGGACTCTAAGGACCCGGAGCAGATCGGGCCGAGCGTTCGAGCTCGAAGACGAGCTCGAGGCCGTCCTCCTCGTCCCACTGCTCCCCGGTCTGCGTGAAGCCGAGCTTGCGCACGATCCCCAGCGACGGCTCATTCCACGGCCCGACCGAGGCAACGAACTGCCGGATGCCCTCACTCTCGGCCCAATCCATGAGCGCGACGACCGCCTCGGTGGCGTAGCCGCGACCGCGGAACGGAGGGTAGACCGTGTAGCCGAGCTCCGCCTTGCCGGGCGCGAGCCCGCCGGTCCCGGGAGGGCCGTGGAAGCCGGCGTGCCCGACCATCGAACCGTCCTGCCTGCGGACGAGGGCGCGCACGAGCCACCGCTGCGCCTCGGCGTCCTCCGCCATCTGCCCGAGCCTCAGCCGCAGGAACGGCTCGACGTCCCCGTCCGGCCAGCCGATGGGAAGCGCAACGGACAGCTGCGCCTCCGCGTCGTCGCGCCGGCCGTCCAGCAACGCCTCCAGGACGGTCGGCGACAACGAGACGAGATCGAGCCGTGGCGAGCGGATGGGCGGGACCTCCACGCGGCAAGACTAGAGCGACCCGTCGGTATCCTCGCCCTCCGTGAGCGCAATCGCCGTCTCGGGCCTGCGCAAGTCCTACGCGCAACGCGAGGTCCTGCACGGGCTCTCCTTCAGCGTCGAGGCCGGCGAGGTCTTCGCGCTGCTCGGGCCCAACGGCGCCGGCAAGACCACCACCGTCGAGATCCTCGAGGGCTACCGCCGGCGCGACGGCGGCGAGGTGCGCGTCCTGGGCGAGGACCCGGAGCGCGGTGGCCGCAGCTTCAAGGGCCGGATCGGCATCGTCCTCCAGTCCTCGGCGGTCTACCACCTTCTCAGCGTGCGCGAGATCGTCGAGCTCTTCGCCGGCTACTACCCGCGCCCGCGCCCGGCCGCCGAGGTGATCGAGCTCGTCGGGCTCGCCGAGCAGCGGGAGGCGCGCGTCCGCACTCTTTCTGGCGGGCAGCTGCGCCGGCTCGACCTGGCGCTGGCGCTCGTCGGCGATCCCGAGCTGATCTTCCTCGACGAGCCGACGACCGGCTTCGACCCTGCAGCACGGCGGCAGGCCTGGGAGACGATCCGCGACCTCCGCTCCCTGGGGAAGAGCATCCTTCTGACGACGCACTACATCGAGGAGGCGCAGCGCCTCGCCGACCGGGTGGCGATCCTCCGCGGCGGCGAGATCGTCGGGACCGGCTCTCCGCGGGAGCTGCTCTCCGGCCATGCCTCCGTGGAGATCCGCTACCGCCTGAACGGGAGCGAGGTCGTGGTCGCGACGGAGGAGCCGACGCGCGTCCTGCACGAGCTGACCGCACAGGCGCTGGCCGACGGCGTCGAGCTGGAAGGGCTCGAGGTGCACCGACGGAGCCTCGAGGACGTCTACCTCGAGCTCACCGGCGAGGAGGCCGAATGAAGCTCGTCCTCCACGAGCTCCGCGCGCAGCAGCTCCTCTTCTGGCGAAACCGCGAGGCGGCCTTCTTCAGCTTCCTCTTCCCGATCCTGCTGCTCCTCCTCATCGGGTCCGTCTACGGGGACGAGCCCATCGAGGGCGTGAGCGCACCGACCTTCCTCCTGATCGGGCTGCTCGGGTACGGCGTGTCGGCCAACGCCTTCGCCGCGCTGGCAATCACCCTCGTCGTCCGGCGGGAGGCCGGGCTCCTGAAGCGGGTGCGGGGAACGCCGCTCGGCCCGGGCCCGTACTTGACCGCCGTGATCGGCTCGACCGTCGTCGTCATCGCGCTGCAGGTGATCGCGCAGCTCCTCCTCGGCGTCTACGTCCTCGGCGCCGACTGGCCCGACGACCCGTTCGTCTTCGCGTTCGCGATCTTGCTCGGGGCAGCGGCCTTCGCCGCGCTGGGGCTCGCCGTGACGACCGTCGTCCGCACCGCCGAGGGATCATCGGCCGTCGTCAACGCGATCTACCTGCCGATGGCCTTCATCTCCGGCGTCTTCTTCTCGACGGACGAGATGCCCGCCTTCCTGCAGGCGATCGCGGAGGTGCTGCCGCTCACGTACTTCCTCGACCTCATCCGCGCCTCCTTCCTGGCAGGCGAAGGGCTCGGCGCGTCGGCCACCGCGGTGCTGTCTCTCTGGGGCCTCGCCGGTCTCGTGATCGCCATCCGGGGGTTCCGCTGGGAGCCACGCGAGGGAGTCGCAGACACGTAGACATCCCCGTTTCGGGGGATGAGCGGGAGAAGGCTTGGCTCCGAATCGACCAGTGTGGAGCCGCCGCCGCTGGATCAGGCACGGCCAACGCCTATGGAGGAGGCTCCAGGGTCGCCGCTGAAGGTCGTCGCCCTCGGGCTGCTCGGCTATGTCTATGCGATCGCGGTCTTCCTCGGCCTCCTCGCCGTGGGCATCGGCGCCATCCTCCTTCTTCCCAGTCCCGGAGTGGCTCTCTGGGTGACCATTCCTCTCGCCCTCGTCGCGGTGGGCGTGTTCCGCGCGGTCTGGGTGCGGAGCCCGGAGCCCGCGGGAATCAGGCTCGAGGAGCACGTGGCCCCCGAGCTCTTCGAGTGCCTGCGCGGGCTGAGACGCGAGCTCCGGGCGCCCCGGATCCACGAGGTGTGGGTCGACGGCGGGTTCAACGCCGCCGTGGCTCAGTATCCGCGGCTCGGGATCGTCGGTCCCTACCGCAACATCCTCCTCGTCGGCTTGCCGCTCATGCTCGCGCTCACAGAGAGCGAGCTGCGGGCGGTCCTCGCTCACGAGCTGGGTCACGTGTCGCGCCGTCACGGCCGACTCGGGGCCTGGGTCTACCGCCTGCGGGTCACCTGGGAGCGCCTGAGCCTGCACATGGAGGCGGTGGGCACCTGGAGCGCGCTCCTCGTCCGGCCGTTCGTCCGCTGGTACGTCCCCCGGTTCGAACAGGCTTCGCTCGCCCTCGCCCGCGCGCACGAGCACGAGGCGGACCGCGCCACGGTGCTCGCCGTGGGATCGGAAACGGCCGCGAGCACTCTCGCACGGATCGAGATCGGGAACGCCCTCCTCGCCGAGCGCTTCTGGCCGGAGCTCTGGAGACGCGCCGATCGCGAGCCCGAGCCGCCGCCGTTGATCGACCTCATGGCCCGCGCGCTGCGGGATGCCGGAGCGGACCCAGACGCCGACCGCTGGCTCACCGCCGCGCTCGACGTCGCGCCGACGGGAGGCTCGACGCATCCGCCCCTCCGCGCGCGCCTGGCCATGCTCGGTGTCGATCCCGAGCATGCACGGCCTCGGCCGGCCCGCGTCACGATGCCCGCGGCGGAGACCCTGCTCGGCGCCGAGCGGGAGGACGCGCTGATCGGCCTCCTCGACTCGCTTTGGCGAGAGGAGGCAGGCCCGACCTGGCGCGAGCACCACGAGAGCGCACGCGCAGCCGAGGCGAAGCTCGCCGACCTCGAGGCCCACGGCGACTGGTACTCGCTGCCGCTCGAGGAACTTCAGATCTACGCAGGGCTCGTCAGCAGGTTTCGCGGCCTCGAGGACGCCCGTCCCGCCTGGGAGCGCGTGCTGGCGCTCGCGCCCGAGAGCGAGCGCGGCCAGGCGCTCCTTGCCCTCGGCGAGCTCGCAGCGGAGCGGGACGACCCGAGCGCGGAGGAACTGCTCGAGCAGGCCGCCAGCCTCGAGCCGCTCTACGCGCCTCACGCCCTCGCGACGCTCGCCGAGTCGCTGGCACGGATGGGCAGACGCGCGGAGGCCGCCGCCTGCCGCCGGCGCGCGGCGGAGACACAGGCCCTGGTCGAGCACGCCCACGCCGAGCGCTCTCGCCTGACGCCGGCCGACGAGGTCGTCGAGCACGGCCTCCCCTCAGAAGCCGTCCGCGAGATCGCAGCCGTGCTCGACCGAAACGACATCGCCCGCGCGTACCTCGCCCGCAAGGCGCCGGAGGCGCTCGCCGACCACTATCCGGTCTACGTCGTCGGCTACGTGCGGCGGGGCCGCGCCCTTCGCCTCGAGGGGCGGGGCGCAAGGGGAGAGATCGAGGCCGAGCTCTTCGAGCAGCTCGAGCAGGTCATGCCAGGACCGTTCTGGCTCGTGGATCTCACCGAGGACTCGAGCCGGCTCCATCGGCGGCTTCGCGGCCTCCCGGAGGCCTGCATCGTCCGCCGCGGCTACACGGCACGGCCGCTCGCGCGCGTGGCTCCCGTGCTCGCCGGCATCCTTCTCGTGGTCGCTCTGGTGGCCCGGTTCGTCGAGGACGACAAGCCGGCGACACCGCTCGCACCGACGCAGTCCGCAGCGGTCGCGGCGCAGGACGCGCTCGACCGCTGGGCGTCCCGCGCCGGGCAGGCGTGCTCCGTCCAGCGCACCCATGCGCACCTCCGTCTCGAGGACGTCGAGCGTGACCAGGGGGACCTGGACTTCGCCGCGACCTGGGCGGTCCTGCGCCCCTTCGAGCAGGAGCTGGTCGAGAGCCTTCGGACGCTGCCCCGGATCGACCACGGCGAGTACGCCGTGGGGCTCCTCGCACGCGACCTGAAGCGACTCGACCGAATCGCCGACGTCTACGAGGCGGGTCGCACGAAGGCCGCCGCGGCTCGCTTCAGGCGCCTCGAGCGCGACGAAAGCACCGAGCAGGCGTTCGCCGCCCTCGGCGTGAACGAGTGCGCCCTATCCTCGACGGTCGCGCGCTGAGAAAGCCCGTTGCGCGGTGCTACCGTGACCGCGCGCCCCCGTAGCTCAGTGGATAGAGCAGCGGTTTCCTAAACCGCGTGCGCACGTTCGATTCGTGCCGGGGGCACTATCCGCTGCGGCGGCGCAGCGCGATCCCGGTCAGGATCTCCCGGACGATCCGGTCCGCCGCCAGCGCCGTGATGTCCGCCGAGCCGACCGCCGTCGGGATCACCTCGACCACGTCGGCCCCCACGAGCTCCAGCTCCGCGGCGAGCGTCCGGGCGGCCCAGAGGAGGTCGCCCGTCGTCATCCCGCCCGGCTCCGGCGTGCCCGTGCCGGGCGCGAACGCGGGGTCGAGGACATCCACGTCGATGGTCAGGAACGCCGGCCCGGCGCCCATGATCTCCACCGAGCGCCGCACCACCTCACCGATCCCCAGCTCGCGCACGTCGTGCATGAAGTAGCTCGTGATGCCCTTGTCGGCCTGCCAGGCGAACTCCACCTCGCCCGGCCAGTAGCCGCGGAGGCCGATCTGGACGTAGCGGCGCGGGTCGAGGTGGCCCTGCTCGACGAGCCGGTAGAACGGCGTCCCGTGGGAGATCTCGACGCCGTAGACCTCGGCGCCCGTGTCCGTGTGCGTGTCGAAATGGACGACGCCGACCGGCCCGTGGACGGCCGCGACCGCACGGATGTCCGGCTCCGAGATCGAGTGGTCGCCTCCGAGGACAATCGGGATCGCCTCGGCCCCCAGCACTTGCCCGACGACCTCCTCGATGGCGGCGTGCGTCCGGACGGGGTCGGCCGGAATCACCGGCGCATCGCCGAAGTCCACCACCGAGAGCTCCGCGAAGGCGTCGACCTTCGCCTCGAGGTGCGGCCCCGGCGCGCAGCTCGCCGCCCGGATCGCACGGGGGCCGAACCGGGTCCCCGGCCGGTCCGAGGTGAGATCATCGGTCGGCACCCCGACGATCGCGACGTCGACGCCGTGGAGCTCGGCCGCGTCCTCCGTGTACCGCGCCGACGCGAAGGTGAGAAGCCCGGCGTACTCGGGCTTCTCCTCGTGGCCGCGCGGCCAGCGCTCGGTGGGGTCGATCACGGGCGCGAGTCTACGCGCCCAGCGGTTCAGAACGCGCGCTCGGTGCCCGTGCCGGCTGCCTGCGACGAGTTGAGCCGCCGACTCACGATCGCGACGAGACGACGGTGCACGCCCCGGCGCTCGGGCTCGAGCTCGGGCTCCGCATCGACGGCCGCCCATGCGTGCTCCTGGCTCCCTGGGGCCAGCGAGGCGATGACTGCGAACGGATGAAGGCTGAATGGGTCAATGTTGCCGGTCATCGAGACTCCCTTCGGCTCGGATTCGTACTGGAACCGAGGCTAGGGAGCGGTGACCGCCCGGGGTAGCGGGATTCCCCTAGATGTGTGCGGCGGCCATCACGAGCGCGCCCGACCGGCGACCGGCAGAGTGCCGTCTGTCACCAGCCGCGTGAGCTCGCTCCGGGAGCGGATATCGAGCTTGCGGTAGATGCGGGTCAGGTGCGCCTCGACGGTCGCGACGCTGATGAAGAGCGTCTGGCCGATCTCGCGGTTCTTCAGCCCCTCGGCAACGAGCTCGGCGATCCGGGCCTCGGTCGGAGTCAGCTCCCCGGCGGACCTCCCAGGAGAGACGCGCTCGAGCTCCTCCGCCGCGCGAGCCTGCCAGAGCCGGGCGCCCATCTCGGCGAAGCGGTCACGTGCGGTCGCAAGCGCATCCGCGGCCGCAGTGCGCCGACCGCCGCGGAGGAGCGCCCGGCCTCGAAGGAGCAGGGCCCGGGCGGCGTCGGGCCGGAACCCCAGCCGCTCGAACTCCAGCTCGGCGGCCTCGAGTGATGAGACCCCCGCCTGCGGATCACCACTGCCGAGTAGGAGGACGCCGCGGGCTCGCTCGAGCGCTGCCAGAGCCCAGGCGCTGCCTGACCCGATGGCCTGCTCCTCGAGCCGGGGCAGCAGCGCCTGTCCCAGCTCGACGTCGGCGGAGAGTGCCAGCGCCTCGATCGCGTCAGGGATCGCCGGAATGGCCCCGGGATGTGCGAAGCCCATCTCCTCGAGCAGCCGCACCGCTTCGGCGAGCTCCACTGCCGCCGTCCTCGCGTCCCCTTCCGACAGCGACAGCAGGCCGAGCACGCTTCGCGCCCGAGCGATCCCGGGGCGCTCGCCCCGTCGAGCCGCGACCCCCAGCCGTCGGCCCGCCGCCGCGCGCGCCTCGTCGGCATGGCCCAGCCAGGCGGCGACGAGCGCCAGTCTGTAGAAGATCCAGCTCTCGACGTGAGCATCCTCGCTGTCGCGAGCGGCCTCCATCGCCTGGCTGAGGAGCGCCTCGGCCTCGCCGAGATTCCCGGCCGCGGACTCGACCGCCGCGAGGTCGTAGAGCCCGTACGGACGCCATCGCTCGTTGCTCGTGCGGGCGGCCTCCGCGTCCGCGGCTTCGAGCAGTGCCCTGGCGGCAGGGAGGTCGCCAGCCCAGAGGAGCTGCTCCGCGTAGAGAACGCGGGGGCCGACCCAGAGCGCCGGCCTCCCAATCTCGTGCTCGAGCGCGATTGCCCGCTCCATGAGGTCGGGCTGCGGCCTGCCCGCCAGGGTCTCCATGTTCGACAGGCCCGCAGCGGCCGACATCTGGAAAGCGAGGTCGCCGACCTCTTCGGCGATCGCCAGCGCCTCGCGGGCACACGCAACGCCGGCGTCGAGATCGCCGCGGAAGACGCCCCTGAGCCACCCCAGCTGGTCGAGCACCTGCCCCCGAAGAGGCTGGTCGTCGCCGGCATCCGTGAGAGCGTCCACGAGGAGCTTCTCTCCCGTGTCGAGATCTGCGTCCTCGAGCTGGGCACGCGCGACGAGGGCTTCCGCACGGTCCGGCCCGGGTGGGAGCTCCGCGACGAGAGTGTCGGCGAGAGCAAGCGCTCGGCTCATCTCCCCCGCCGCAGCCAGGTACGCGACCTCGGCGAGAGTACGCCGGCGCAGATCTTCGCCGCCATCCACCGGAGTGAGTCGACGGCTGTGCCCGGTGAACTCCGCAGCCAGGTCGTGGGCTCCTCGAGCACCGGCCCTGACCGCAGCCTCCTCGAGTAGCTGCGCGACCTGCTCGTCCGCCTCGTCGGTCGAGAGGGCGAGGTGGCGAGCGCGCAGGTCGGGGTCGTCCGCCGTCGAGGCGAGTCGCGCGTGGAGGGTGCGGCGCGCCAGCGGGTTCACGCGCCCGTAGACGACGGAGCCGATCAGTGGATGCGAAAAGCGAACCTCGAGGTCCTCGCCGACAATGAGCAGCCCGTGGTCGACCGCGGTCGAGAGTAGGCGCTCGACGTCCGACCCGGGCAGGGCCTCGCGCAGCTCCGCCACCGAGAAGCGCCCGAGCGCCGACGCGGTCTCGAGCAACGGCACGAGCTCGTTCGGCACCGTCTCCACCCGCCTGACGATCGCGTCCTGCAGCGACTCCGGAAGCTGCACCGCCCGGGGGCGCGCCCCGGAATCGTCCGGGAGGTTCCGTGCCAACTCGAGAGCGAAGAGCGGGTTTCCCTCCGAGGTCTCGTAGATGCGGCGCAGCGTGGGCCGCGAGATCGTGGCGACGCGGTTGCCGAGGACGCTCCGCAGGGCGGCGACATCGAGCGGGCCGAGGTCGATGGTTCCGGAGCGTCCGGGGGGCAGGAGCTCGGCGGTCGCGAGGCGACTCTCAGGATGCGAGCCGGTCCGGGTGACCGCCAGGATGCCGACCGGCTCGGCGTCGAGGCGCCGGATCGCGTAGCGGAGAGCGCGCGCCGAGGCTGAGTCGAGCCACTGGAGATCGTCGATCGCCACGAGCACCGGACTCTCCTCAGCGAGCCCTCGCAACGCCGCCAGCACCGCGCGGCCGCGGGCGATCGGATTGCCCTCGCCACGGAGCGCCCCTTCGTCGATCTCCACGCCCTCGAAGAGATCGATGAGCCCGCCGAGGGCCAGGGCTCGCTCCTCCTCGGCCGGCCTCGAGACCAGGGCCACGTGACCTGCCCGACGCCATGCTTGGAGCGCCCGGCGCCACAGGGTCGTCTTGCCGATCCCGGGCTCGCCACGAACGAGGAAAGCGCGGGCACCGGACGGGACCGCCTCGAGAAAGGCGTCGATGAGTGCCAGCTCGGCCGCGCGCCCGACGACGTCCGGGTTGGCGGGCCCTTCGAGGGCGTCGCGGTCGCCCACCGGCCGATTATGTCGCTAGAACGCGCCCAGTGCCTCGCGCGCGATGCGGTCTTGCTCCAGCCGGTGCGCGGTCGGGTAGCCCTCGCTCGGGCTCGCCCGCCAGGGGCGGCCGACGTAGCGGAGGTCGACCTCGGCCGGGAGGCCCTCCTCCAGGCGGTGGCGGATCGCCCGCCAGGCGCCCATGTTCTGCGGCTCCTCCTGGGTCCAGACGACCTCGGTGAGCGAGGGGTAGCGGGAGAGCAGCTCGTCGTAGGCGGCCACTGGGAACGGGTACAGCTGCTCCAGCCGGGCGACCGCAACGCCTTCCGCCTCCTCCAGGGCCTGGTGGCCGACGATGTCGTAGTAGACCTTGCCGCTGCAGAGGATCAGGCGCCCGGCCTCGCGCTTCTGGTCGGCGTCGAGGCGCGGGTCGTCCAGGAGCGGCTTGAAGCCGCCCATGGAGAGGTCCTCCAGGCGCGAGGTGGACTGCTTGAGGCGGAGAAGGCCCTTCGGCGTGAGCAGGACGAGCGGGCGCCCCTTCGGCTGCAGGGCCTGGCGCCGGAGGGAGTGGAAGTACTGCGCGGCGGTGGACGGGTTGACGATGCGGACGTTCTCCTGCGCGGCGAGCTGCATGAACCGCTCCAGCCGCGCGCTCGAGTGCTCGGGCCCGTTGCCCTCGTACCCGTGCGGGAGGAGCAGCGTCAGGCGCGAGCTCTGCCCCCACTTGGAGAGGCCTGCGACGATGAACTGGTCGACGATCACCTGCGCCGAGTTGACGAAGTCGCCGAACTGCGCCTCCCAGAGGACGAGCGAGCGCGGAACCTCGACCGAGTAGCCGTACTCGAAGCCGAGCGCCGCGGTCTCGGAGAGCGGCGAGTTGTGCGCCTGGAAGGGCGCCCGCGACCCGGGCAGATGCTGGATGGGCGCGTACTTCTCGCCGGTTTCGTAGTCGTTGAGGACGAGATGGCGGTGCGAGAAGGTGCCGCGCTCCGTGTCCTGGCCCGTGAGCCGGATCGGCGTCCCGTCCGCCAGGAGGCTGCCGAAGGCGAGCGCCTCGGCCTGCGCCCAGTCGATGCCGCCCTCCTCCCCGAGCGCGTCGCGCCGGCGCTCGAGGGCCGATCGCAGCTTCGGATGGACGGTGAAGCCGTCCGGGACGGCGAGCAGCTGGTCGTTCAGCGTGCGCAGGCTGTCCGCCGGGACCGACGTGTCGATCTGGGCGTCGGCGCCGCGCCCGATCCTGCGCTCCTTGCGGCTTGCGCTCGTCTCGATCGACGCGCGAAGCTCCTCGTGCACCGCGCGAAGGCGGGCCTGCACGTCCTCGAGAAGGCGCTCCGCCTCCTCGTCCGTGACCAGGCCGAGCTCGCCGAGCCGGCTCGCGTACTGCTCCCGGACGGTGGGATGCTCGTCGATCAGCTTGTACATGAGCGGTTGGGTGTAGCTCGGCTCGTCGCCCTCGTTGTGCCCGAAGCGCCGGTAGCCGACGAGGTCGACGACGACGTCGTGGTGGAACCGCTCGCGGAAGCCCATCGCCAGCCGGATCGCCGAGAACGCCGCCTCCGCGTCGTCGGCGTTCACGTGGATGATCGGCGTGTCGAAGCCCTTCGCCAGGTCGGAGGAGTAGCGCGTCGAGCGGCCCTCGGCGGGGTCTGTCGTGAAGCCGACCTGGTTGTTCGCGATCACGTGCAGCGTGCCGCCGGTCGTGTAGCCGGCCAGGCCGGCGAGGTTCAGGGTCTCGGCCACGACACCCTGGCCGGGGAAGGCGGCGTCGCCGTGGATCAGGATGGCGAGCGCCAGGTTCGGGTCATGAGCTCCCTCGGGCGAGTTGTGGTCTGTCTGCGACGCGCGCACCTCGCCCTCGACCACCGGGTTGACGTATTCCAGATGGCTGGGATTCGAGGTGAGCGTCACCGCGACTCCGCCGCTGGGCGTCTCGCGCACGGCCTCGGCGCCGAGGTGGTACTTGACGTCGCCCGACCCGGTCTCGAGGTCGGTCGCCACCGCTTCGAGCACGCGCTCCCCCTCGAACTCCCGCAGGATGGCGTCGGCGGCGCGTCCCACCGTGTGCGCGACGACGTTGAGACGGCCTCGGTGCGCCATGCCGATGACGACGTGGTTGGCGCCGTTCGCAGCCGCGAGCTCGATCGCCTCCTCGAGCATCGGAACCATCACGTCGAGACCCTCGATGGAGAACTGCTTCTGGCCGAGGAACGCGCGCCGGAGGTAGCGCTCGAAGCCCTCCACGTCCGAGAGCCGCGCTAGCAGCGCCTTCCGCTCGTCGGTCGTGAGCGGCTGGCGGTACGTTCCGGACTCGATGGCGTCGCGGAGCCAGAGCCGCTGGTCGTGGTCCGAGATGTGCTCGATCTCGTAGGCGAGCGTCCCGCAGTACGTCTCGCGCAGCTTCGGAAGCGCCTCGGCCAGCGTCTCCGCGGGAACGAAGAGCCGCAGGAAGTGCGCCGGGATCCGGGCCTGGAGCTCGGGCGTCAGCGGCGGATCGAGCCGGTCCGGGTCGAGGGCCGGATCCCCCGGAGGCTCGGAGCCGAGCGGGTCGATGTGCGCGGCCAGGTGGCCGTGCGTCCGGTGCGCCTTGACGAGGGACATCGCCGCCGCGACACCGCCGAGAAGGTCGTCCGGCGACGGCTCGACAGCCGGCGGGGCGGGCGGGGCGGGCACAGACGTCTGCGCGCCGTTGCCACCGCCGTCGCGCGAGAGCTCGCGCAGCCGCTCGGCGTTGGGCAGGCGCTCGAGGACGAGCTCGGGGTTGGACTCGAAGAGGGCCCGCCACGCGGGATCCACGGATTCCGGCGAGGCGAGGTAGTCGGCCAGCAGCTCCCGGACGAAGCCGCTGTTGAGGTCGTCTATCTGGTCGCCTTCCACTCCAGGTTTGAGCATAGCGCTCACCACCCGCCAGCCAGTAAGCTTCAGAAAGTGAAGCGCCAGCGCACCGCCGACCCCTACCGTGACCTGGACGTCATCGACGCACGAGCGCCTCGCTTCAACCAGGCGACGGTCGGCCTGCTCGCGCTCGTCGCCGTCCTCACGGGCTGGTGGGCGATCCTCGGGCTGCTGGCGGCGCAGCTGGCCGTGGGCCTCACCTTCGGGAGGCGCTACTGCCTGCCGTGCCTCGCCTACTTCGAGCTCGTGCAGCCGCGCCTCGGGGAAGGGCCGATCGAGGACTCGCGGCCGCCGCGGTTCGCCAACCTCGTCGGGGTCGCCGTCCTCGGCGCCGCCACCCTGGCCTTCGCGCTCGGCTTCGCGGCGGCAGGCGCCGCCCTCGGGCTCCTCGTCGCCGGGCTCGCCCTCCTGGCCGCGGCCACCGGCCTCTGCGCCGGCTGCGAGATCTACCGCCTGGGGGCAAGGATCCGCGGGATTCGCTCGCACCGGCTCGACCGCGTCGAGCTGGGCGACCTGGGCCTCGCCCCGAACGGCGAGGTCGTCGTGCAGTTCACGCACCCGCTCTGCAGCGACTGCACCGCCCTCGAGCGCCGGCTTCGCGAGGAAGGCCGCCACGTCGTCACGGTCGACGTCTCCCGGCGCCCGGAGCTGGCGCGCAAGTACGGCGTCGCCCTCGTCCCCACCGCCGTCGCGGTCAGCTCGACGGGGGCGGTGCTGGCTCGCCTGGCGGGATGATCGGCAGCCCGGAGGCGACCACGCGCCGGCCGGCCGCCTCGTAGACGACGTCGACCGAGTCGTTCTTCCGATACGTGCCCGCCACGCCGAGGAACATGCTCGCCCAGCGGAGGAGGCCGAGCCGGCCCTCCCGCGCGAGCGGCTTCGAGAAGCGGAGGAGGCCCCCGAAGGCCGTGTAGTCGGCGCCCGGCTCCTGGCGCACGCCGTTGACGAAGACCTCGTAGGGCTCCGTCACCTCAGCGGGAAGCGGGACGATCCAGGCTTCGCCGGCGGGCATGCGGAAAGACTAGTCCTGCTGTAAGGGGGTCTTGGGGGAAACAGGGTTCCCCCAAGCGATCTCTCCCCTCGGCGCGCGAAAACTCTCCCAGCTTCCGGCGATGCCGATGCGGGGCCCTCTTTGCCGCTAAAGAGTGAGCCTCGCGTGCACTCACTGAACCACATTTTGGGTGAATTGCAACTCACCCGAACGGGTGACATTCGTGGCGAAGCCGAGGCTCGCGACGAGCCGAATAGAATCGCACCGGCCCATGCGGAGGAGCTCGCCCGCCGTCATCGCCGCCGCGCTCGCGGTGCTCGCGCTCGGCGCAGCACCGGTCGCACTGGGACAGGATCCGGGCAACGGCGGCCTCGGCCCTCCCGAATCGGCGACCCCGAGCGGGGAGGCGATCAACCAGCTCTACTGGTTCGTCTTCGCCATCTGCGCGGTCGTCTTCGTCGCCGTGGAGACCGCGCTCGTTCTCTTCGTCATCCGCTTCCGCCGGCGGCGCTCGGAGCCCGAGGCAGCCGAGGGCCCGCAGATCCACGGGAACACGCGGCTCGAGATCATCTGGACGGCCATTCCGGCGGTCGTGCTCGTCGGCATCGCGGTCGTCGTCCTCGCCCGCTCCTCGGCCGTGGAGGCGACGAGCGGTGACCGCGCGAACGAGCTCGTCGTCGAGGTGCAGGGCCATCAGTTCTACTGGCAGTACGTCTACCCCGACGGCCAGATCGCCATCGACAGGCTCGTGCTCCCGGTCGACCGGCCGGTGAAGCTCGAGCTCGTCTCCTTCGACGTCAACCACAGCTGGTGGGTGCCGGAGCTCACCGGGAAGCGCGATGCCATCCCGGGGCGGACGAACGAGCTCCGGTTCACGCCTACCAGCGAGGGCGTCTTCGAAGGGCGCTGCGCCGAGCTCTGCGGAATTCTGCACACCGTCATGCCGACGACGGTGGAGGTCGTCTCGGCGGCGGAGTACCAGAGCCGCCTGCAGCTCCTGACGGGTCAGGACCAGCCCGGCGCGGCGCAGCTTTCCCTGGGGCGGGAGACCTGGGACCGCGTCTGCGCCAAGTGCCACGGGCTCGCCGGGGAGGGCGACCTCGGGCCCACGGTCGCCCAGAACAGCACGCTGGTCGACGCCGATGCCCTCGCCGAGCTGCTCGAGGACGGCCTGGACACGCCCGACGCCGAGGCCTACATGCCGCCGGTCGGCCGCGGCTGGCCGGAATTCCAGATGCAGGCGCTGATCGCGTACATCCGCTCGAACGAGCCGCTGGCGCCCCCACAGGCGCCGGCCGAGGAGAGCAGCGGGTAATGGCCGTCCGCACGGAGACCGTGACCCCGACCTGGCGCGACGGCCGCGTCACGAGCTGGCTCACGACCCTCGACCACAAGCGCATCGGGATCCTCTACATCGTCACGGCGTTCTTCTTCTTCTTCGCCGCCGGGGTGATGGCGCTGCTCATGCGCGCGCAGCTGGCGCAGGCCAACAACGACTTCATCACGGAGAACTCCTACAACCAGCTCTTCACCGTCCACGGGACGATGATGGTCTTCCTCTTCGTCGTCCCCATCCTCGCTGGCTTCGGCAACTACCTCGTCCCCCTCATGATCGGCGCCAAGGACATGGCGTTCCCGCGCCTGAACGCGCTCTCGTACTGGCTCTTCCTGCTCGGCGGGCTCGTCATCCTCTCGAGCTTCTTCGCCGACGGGGGCGCGGCGAGCTCGGGGTGGACCGCCTACACGCCGCTCTCGACCGAGGAGTTCAGCCCGGGGACGGGGCAGGACCTCTGGATCCTCGGCCTGCACCTGACCTCTCTGTCCTCGCTCGCCGGCGCGATCAACTTCATCGTCACGATCCACAACATGCGCACGCCGGGGATGACCTGGATGCGCATTCCGCTCTTCGTCTGGTCGATCGAGGCCTACGCCGTGCTGCTCGTCCTCGTCCTGCCGACGATCTCGGCGGCCGTGACGCTGCTCCTCCTCGACCGCCAGGCCGGGACGTCCTTCTTCACCGGCGACAACGGGGCGCTCCTCTGGCAGCACATGTTCTGGTTCTTCGGCCACCCCGAGGTCTACATCATGGTGCTGCCCGCGATGGGGATGCTCTCCGAGATCATTCCGGTCTTCTCGCGGAAGCCCATCTTCGGCTACAAGGCGATCGCGTTCTCGACGATCGGCATCGCCTTCGCCAGCATGCTCGTCTGGGCCCACCACATGTTCACCGTGGGCCTCTCCGATCCGCTGCAGGCGTGGTTCATGATCGTCTCCTTCTCCGTCGCCGTGCCGACCGCGATCAAGATCTTCAACTGGCTGGCGACGCTCTGGAAGGGCCAGCTCTGGTTCCGCGCGCCCTTGCTCTTCTGCCTGGGGTTCATCGCGCTCTTCGTCATGGGCGGCCTCTCGGGGATCATGCTCGCGGCCTACCCCGTGGACTACCAGGCCCACGACTCCTACTACGTCGTCGCCCACTTCCACTACGTGCTCTTCGGCGGCACCGTCTTCGGGGTCTTCGCCGGCACCTACTACTGGTTCCCGAAGATCACGGGGCGCATGTACGACGAGCGCCTCGCGAAGCTCCACTTCTGGCTCATGTTCGTCGGCTTCAACGCGGCCTTCCTGCCCCAGCACATGCTCGGGCTGATGGGGATGCCCAGGCGGATCTACACCTACGAGCGCGAGGGGCTCTTCGAGTGGTACAACCTGATCTCGACGCTGGGCGCGTTCCTCATGGGCATCTCGCTCCTCATCTTCATCTGGAACGCATCGAAGAGCTGGCGCCGCGGTGAGCGCGTCGGCAACGATCCCTGGACGGGGGACACGCTCGAGTGGTACGCGACCTCGCCGCCGCCGGTGTACAACTTCGACAGGGTGCCCTACGTGTCGAGCCCGCGCCCGCTCCGCGACCTGCGGCTCAAGCTCAGGGAGCTCCAGTCGTGACGCCGCAGCCCGGTCCCTGGCTTCGCCTGAGCGCGCTCGCCGGCACGGCCGGCGTGGCCGTGGTCGTCGCCACCGGCTCCTGGGGGCTCGCCCACGACGTCGCCGCACACGTGACGCTGGCGCTCCTCGCAGCCACGGCCCTGACCGCGCGCATCGCGCACCCGGACCGCCCGAAGCTGCTCGGGGCCGCCGCGGGGTCGTTCTTCCTCTTCGCCGCCGCCGGGCTGGCCGCGCTCGCCGGGGCGCCGAGCTGGCTCCACGTCGGTCTGGGCGGGGCAGCGCTCGCCGCGGCGTCCCTGTGCGCGGCGATCGCGTTCCGGGGAGGGAGGCCGGTCCCGCGTGCCTCGTGGCGGGACTACGTGACGCTGACGAAGCCCCGGATCATGGTGCTCCTCCTGATCACCGGCGCCGGCGGGCTCGTCGTCGGGGCCGGCGGAATGCCTCCGGCGGGCCTCGCGCTGGCAACCCTCGGTGGGCTGGCGCTCGCCTGCGGCGGCGCGAGCGCGCTCAACCACGTGCTCGACCGCGACATCGACATGCAAATGAAGCGCACGGCTCTGCGGCCGGTGGCGTCCGGCCGCGTCCCTCCGGAGCGGGCGCTCGAGTTCGGGCTCGCCCTCTCGGCGCTCTCCTACGTCGTCCTCACGAGCTTCGTGAACATCCTCGCCGCGCTGCTCGCGCTGGCCGGCAACCTCTTCTACGTGCTCGTCTACACGCGCTGGCTGAAGCGCTCGACCCCGCAGAACATCGTCATCGGCGGCGCCGCCGGCGCCGTCCCTCCGCTCGTGGGTTACTCGGCGGCCACCGGCAACCTCACGCTCGTCGCGCTCGCGCTCTTCCTGATCGTCTTCTTCTGGACGCCGCCGCACTTCTGGGCGCTGGCGCTCCTGATCAAGCGCGACTACGCGGCCGCGGGGATCCCCATGCTGCCGGTGGTGCGCGGGGAGCGCGAGACGGCCCGCTCGATCGTCCTCTACTCGCTCGTGCTCGTCGGCGTGACGCTCCTGCCCGTGCTCGGCCGGACGCTCGGGCCGGTGTATCTCGTCTCCGCCGCGATTCTCGGGCTCGTGTTCGTCGCGCTCGCGCTCGCGCTGCAACGGCAGACGACGCCCGCGCGGGCTCGCCGCCTCTTCAGCTACTCGCTCGCCTACCTGGCGCTGCTCTTCGTGGCCATGGCGATCGACCCGGTGGTGATTTCGTAGTGGATCCCGAGCTGGGTCGCCGGAACATGCGCCTGGGGCTCCTGCTCCTCGGCATCGCGCTGGTGCTGGCCGCAGGCTCGGTCGCCATCGCGGTTCTCTACGACTCGCTTGCCTGACCCCTTCCGGGCGTTCCTCGCCGTTCCGGACGAGGCGCCGGCCGGGATCCCGATCGCGATCAAGGACCTGATCGACACCGCCGGGCTCGTGACGACGTACGGCTCGGCGATCTTCCGCGAGCACCTGCCCGAGCGCTCGGCGAGCTCGGTGACCCGCCTCGAGGAGGCCGGCTACGGGGTCGTCGGCAAGACGAACCTGCACGAGTTCGCCTACGGGATCACCTCGGACAACCCGCATTTCGGGGCGGTCGTGAACCCGCTCGCTCCCGGGCGGATTCCCGGCGGTTCGAGCGGCGGCAACGCCGCGGCCCTGGCGGCCGGCCTCTGCGACGTCGCGCTGGGGACGGACAGCGCGGGCTCGGTGCGGCTCCCGGCGGCGTGCTGCGGCGTGGTCGGCTTCAAGCCGACCTGGGGGCTCGTGCCCGCCGACGGCGTGTTCCCGCTCGCGCCCAGCTTCGACACGGTGGGGCCCATGGCCCGCTCCGTCGGCGAGTGCGCCACGATGCTCCGCGCGCTCGGCGCCGCGCCGGAGAGCGCCTCCGCAGACATCCGCGCGGCACTCGCCTGGACGGAGCACGCCGACCCGCTGGTCCGCGCCCGCGTCGAGGAGGCCGCGGCGCTCCTCCCGGGCGTGGAGCACATCGACTTCCCGCTCCCGGGTGACATGAACCCCGCGTTCCAGGCCGAGGCGGCCGACGTCCACCGCGACCTCTTCGCCGAGCACGCCGGCCTCTACGGGGAGAACGTCCGCCGGAAGCTCGAGGCGGCCTTCGCGGTCACCGAGGAAGCGGTCGCCGCGTCCCGCGCCGAGCGCGAGGCCTACCGTGAGAGCGCGCTCGAGGCGCTCGAGGGCTTCGACGTCCTGCTCACGCCGACGATGCCGATGGTCGCACCGCCGGTCGGCCCCGGCGACCTCGTCCTCCGCGAGCGCATGATCATGCTCACGAGACCCTTCAACGCCACCGGCTGGCCGGCGCTCGCCCTCCCGTGCGGCCCTGCCGAGGACGGCCTCCCCGCGTCGCTCCAGATCGCCGCCCGCCCCGGCGCCGACGCGGCAGTCCTCGCCGTCGCCCAGTCGCTCGAGCGCGCCCTGTCCAAGTAACAGTCTGTTACTTGGAGACGGCCGCCTCGTCCGCGAGGACGAGCGTCTCCGCCGTATGGACCCGCGCCGCAGGGAGCGCTTCGTCTCCGGCCAGGATGCGGGCCAGGATCTCGCGCTTGCCCTCGCCTCCGACCAGAAAGGCGACCAGTGGCTGCGCGTTCAGGTAGGCGAGCGAGAAGCTGATGCGTGGATGCGGAGGGGGGAGGCCCGGCTCGGGGACGTAGACGAGCGGTCCCGGGTCGTCCAGCTCGGCGTCGTGGCCGGGGAAGAGCGACGCCGTGTGGCCGTCGCTCCCGACGCCGAGGAGGACGAGGTCGAAGGCGTCCGGCAGCTCGACGTCCACGGAGCGCAACGGGTGGATCTGCGCCTCCGGGATCGGCACGTGGGAGAGCAGGGCCTCGCGGGCCAGGCGCTCGTTCGAGTCCGGATGCTCGGGTGGCACGGCGCGCTCGTCGCTCCACCAGACATGCCAGGACGGCCAGTCGAGATCGCTCTGGGCGAGGCGCTCGTAGACGGACTGCGGGGTCGTCCCGCCCGTCAGTGCGATTCGGAACGGCGAGCGGCCGCGCGCTCGCTCGGCGATCCAGCCCGCTGCGAGCTCCGCTAGATCCGGGGCGACGAGAAGCTGCGTACGGCCTCCTCGAAGATCCGGTCGCGGCCGAAGACCTCGAGCTGGTCCGAGAGCAGGTCGCTGGGCGTCACCGGCTCGAGTCGCGCGGCGTGCGCCTCGCGCCCGTCCACCTCGACGAGCTCGATCTCCCCGGCCGGCTCGAGCTCCAGGCGGATCTCCCGGCCGAGTCGGGCCGCAAGCCACGCCTGAAGGAGCAGCGCCTCCGGCTCCGGGCCGGCGACGCGCAGGCCCGACGCCTGGGCGATTGCGGGCCAGAGATCGGCGACGGCGGCGCGCCACGGCTCCGTGCGAGCCCAGGAGATGTCGGAGACGACGATCCGGTCGCAGAGCTCGGGGAGCCGGGCGAGATCGCGGCGCGCCTCGGGCCACTCGCGCGAGTCCACGACCAACCGGTCGGCGACGCCGGCGAGCTGCTCGAGCTCCGCCGCGCCGAAGGGCAGCGGCCCGCGCCAGCGCAGGAACACCGGCAGGTCGGGCACGAGCAGCGGCATGACGACGCTGGCGGGCGCTGCCGCCCGCCGTCCGCACAGGCGCACCGCGATGACCTCCGAGCAGACCTCGCGCTGCTGGCCGCCGCGCACGAAGCAGCGGAAGTCGACCTCGCCCTCGAGGACGTCGCGCGGGTCGTCCGGCCGCGGGAAGAGCAGGATCGTCCGCGAGGGATGCCGCTCGGCGAGGCCGGCGAGGGTGTCGGTGGCCGCCTCGACCCAGCGCTCTGGCACCCAGGCGATGTGCGTCATCACGCTGGCGCGCAGACGCGGCGCGGCCCCCGGCTCGGTGGAGGCGTCGCGGAGCTCGGCCAGCTCCCGTTCCAGCTCACGCAGGAAGGTCGCCATCAGCGCTCAGTGCCTCCGCCAGGAGCGGCCGTCGCGGTGCAGGAGCTCGTCCGCGGCGTGCGGCCCCCAGGTTCCGGCCGCGTAGTTGGGGAAGTGCGGGCGGTCGCGCTGCCAGGGCGCGACCATCGCGTCGACCAGCGCCCACTGCTCCTCCACCTCGTCCTCCCGCGTGAAGAGCGTGGCGTCGCCGAGCAGGCAGTCCAGGATCAGGCGCTCGTAGGCCTCCGGCAGGCCTACCCGGAAGGCGCCGCCGTAGAGGAAGTCCATGTGCACCGTGCGGATGGAGACGCCCTGCCCGGGCACCTTGGCGCCGACGGCGAGGGAGACGCCCTCGTCCGGCTGGATATGGATGAGAAGCACGTTGGGCCGGAGGCCCTCCTCGTCGTCCACCTCGAAGGGCGGGTGGGGCGCGCGCTTGAACTGGATGGCGATCGTCGTCTCGCGGCGCGGCAGCCGCTTGCCCGTCCGGATGTAGAACGGCGTGTCCGCCCAGCGCCAGTTGTCCACGTAGAGCTTGGCGGCGACGTAGGTCTCGGTCTCGGAGTCCGGCGCGATGCCGGGCTCCTCACGGAAGCCCGGCACGGGCTCGCCCTCGATGAAGCCCGGGCCGTACTGGCCGCGGACGACGTGCTTCGGGCCGGGCGTGTGCAGCGCACGCAGCACCTTGACCTTCTCGTTGCGCACCGCATCGGCCTCGAAGTCGATCGGCGGCTCCATCGCCGTGAGCGCCACCAGCTGGAGCATGTGGTTCTGGACGACGTCGCGCATGGCGCCTGTCTCGTCGTAGAACTCGCCTCGCCCCTCGACAGCCGAGCGACTCGCCCACCGTGATCTGGACGTGGTCGATGAACTGTCGGTTCCAGATGGGCTCGAAGATGCCGTTGGCGAAGCGCAGGACGAGCATGTTCTGGACCGTCTCCTTGCCCAGGTAGTGGTCGATGCGGTAGATCTCGCGCTCCTCGAAGTGCTCGTGGACGAGGTCGTTGAGCTGCCGCGCGCTCGCCAGGTCGGAGCCGAACGGCTTCTCGACGATCAGCCGTGTCCACCCGCTCGTCGTGCGCGCCTTGCCGAGTGCGGTCACGATCGGGCTGAACGCCTTGGGAGGCACGGCGAGGTAGTAGACGCGGTTGCCGGCCGTGCCCTGCGTCGCGTCGAGCTCGTCGAGGCAATCGATCAACGGCTGCTCGCCGCCCTCGACGCCGAAGTCGGCGGCCACGTAGACGATGCCCTCGGCCAGCCGCTCCCAGACGTCCTCCCTGAACTCGTCGCGGGCGTGCTCGACGACCGCCTCGCGCATCCGCTCGCGAAACTCCTCCGTCGTCATCTGGGTGCGGGAGACGCCGACGATGCCGTAGCGGTCGGGAAGGAGGCCGCGGAAGACGAGCGAGTAGAGGGCGGGCATGAGCTTGCGCTGGGTGAGGTCGCCCGAGGCGCCGAAGATCGCGAGCGCGAACGGCTCGGGCGGCCTCCGCATCCGCAGGCCCTCCGCCAGCGGGTTCTCGGCGACGGCTGCCTGGCTCATCCGGCCGGCTTCGCCTCCTCGGCCCCCGTCGCAGCCTCGACGGCATGGCCGCCGAACTGGTTGCGGAGCGCCGCGTTCACCTTCGCGGCGAAGGACTCGTCCTGGCGCGAGGCGAAGCGGGCGAAGAGCGCCGCCGTGATCGCGGGGGCCGGAACGGCGGCGTCGATCGCCTCGTGCACCGTCCAGCGGCCCTCCCCGGAGTCCTGGACGACGCCGCGAATCTGTTCGAGTTCGGGATCCGCCTCGAAGGCACGGTGGAGCAGCTCGAGCAGCCAGCTCCGGACGACCGAGCCGTGCTGCCAGAGCGCGGAGACTTGCCCGAGGTCGAGCTCGAAGAGGTCGATCTCCCGCAGGAGCTCGAAGCCCTCGGCGTAGGCCTGCATGAGGCCGTACTCGATCCCGTTGTGCACCATCTTCACGAAGTGCCCGGCGCCGGACGGGCCTACATGGGCATAGCCGCCCTCGGGCGCCAGCGTGGCGAGCACCGGCTCGACCGTCTCGAAGGCGGCAGCGTCTCCGCCGGCCATGATGCAGTAGCCCTCCGCCAGCCCCCAGATCCCGCCGGAGACGCCGGCGTCGAGGAAGCAGACGCCCTTCGCCTTCGCCTCCTCGGCACGCCGGATCGAGTCGCGGAAGTTCGAGTTCCCGCCGTCGACGACGATGTCGCCGTCTTCCAGCAGCGGCAGGAGCGTCTGGAAGGCCATCTCGGTAGGGTCGCCGGCCGGGATCATCAGCCAGACGACCCGCGGCTGCTCGAGCCTCGTCGCCAGCTCGACCAGGGAGTCGGCGGTGCGGTCGGGCGCCGTGCGCGCATAGGTCTCGACCTCGTGGCCGCCCTTGCGGAGGCGCTCCGTCATGTTGCCGCCCATGCGGCCGAGGCCGACGATTCCGAGCTTCACCAAGAACCCCTTTCGAAATGAAGCCGGGTGCCGCCGGGCCGCGCTGGACGGCACGATGCGGCGTCCTCAGTCGCGCCCGTATTCTCGAATACGAGCGCTCCCTGCGTCCTTGCCTCGCACTCGCCCAGCTCACCCCGACAGCGACGCATCATTCCGAAATGGGTTCTAGGTCGGAACGAGCTCGCCGGACTTGGCGCTGATGCCCTCGAGCAGCTCGGCGAAGGAGTCGGCGAACTTCTCGACGCCCTCGCGCTCGAGCGTCGCGGTGACGTCGTCGTAGTCGACGCCGGCCTCGCCGATCCGCCGGAAGACCTCGTGCGCCTCGTCGATCCCGTCCTCGAGCGTCAGCGCCACGCGACCGTGGTCCTGGAAGGCCCGAATCGTCTCCTCCGGCATCGTGTTCACGGTGCGCGGGCCGATCAGCTCCTCCACGTAGAGAACGTCGCGGTAGGCGGGGTTCTTGGTCGAGGTCGAGGCCCAGAGGCAGCGCTGGGTCGTCGCCCCCCGTCCCGCGAGAGCCTCCCACCGGTCTCCCGCGAAGATCTCCTGGTAGCGCCGGTAGGCCAGCTTGGCGTTGGCCACGGCGAGCGTCCCCTGGAGCTCCCGCGGGAGCGCCCAGCTCCTCGAGGCGCCGGTCGGCCTCGGTGTCGACCCGCGAGACGAAGAAGCTGGCGACGGACGCAACGCCGGACGGGTCGCCGCCCGCCTCGACGAGGCGCTCGAGCCCGCGGAGGTAGGCCTCTGCGACCTCGGAGTAGCGCTCCAGGGAGAAGATCAGCGTCACGTTGATCGACCTGCCGCGCGCGATCATCTCCTCGATCGCGGGCAGCCCCGGCTCGGTCGCCGGGATCTTCACGAACAGGCTCGGACGGTCGACGAGCTCGTGGAGGCGCACCGCCTCGGCGATGGTCGCCTCCGTGTCGTAGGCGAGGGTCGGGTCGACCTCGAGGGAGACGTAGCCGTCCTGGCCGCCGCCCCCGTCCCAGACGGCGCGGAGGACGCCGCAGGCGTCCTGGACGTCCCGGACGGCGAGGCGCAGGAAGAGCTCCTTGGGATCGCGCTCCTCCTCGAGCTCCTCCCGGAGCTGCTCGTCGTAGGCGTCGCCGGAGGAGAGCGCCTTCTGGAAGATGGTCGGGTTCGAGGTGACACCGACGACGGCGTCGTCCTCGTGGAGCCGGGCGAGCTCCCCGCTGCGAAGCAGGTCGCGCGAGAGGTAGTCGATCCAGACGCTCTGCCCGAGCTCCGAAAGCTGATGCAGTCGAGACTTGGCCATGCTGCCGTCCTTCCCGGGTCGGCGGGTTTCCACTCCCTACCGTAGCGCGCGGGCGCGCACGAGCTGCCGCGCCGCGTCGGCGATGTGCTCCCTGTCGATCCCCGCGGCGGCAAGCAGCTCGGCCGGCTTCCCCGAGCCGGGCATGCCGGCGACGGCAAGGCGCGCGACCGCCGGGTGCTCGTCCAGGCCGGCGAGCGCCGAGAGCACGGCTTCGCCCAGGCCGCCCTGCGGCCAGTGGTCCTCGACGGTCACGACTGCCCCGGTCGCCGAGGCGGCGTCCCGCAGGCCCTCCGCGTCGATCGGCTTCACCGAATAGCAGTCGACGACGCGCGCGGAGATCCCCTCGGCCTCGAGCCCGTCGGCCGCAGCCAGCGCCTCGCCGACGGTGATGCCGGCGCCGACGATCGTGACGTCGTCCTCCTCGGACGAGCGCAGCACGCGGCTGCCGCCGACCTCGAACTCCTCGTCCGGGGCGTAGACGACCGGCGTCGCCGCACGGGTCGTCCGCAGATAGGAGATGCCCTCCAGCTCGGCCATCGCGGCGACGAGCTTCGCCGTCTGGTTCGCGTCGCAGGGGTAGAGGACGGTGCTGCCGCTGACGGCCCTCATCATGGCGAGATCCTCGAGCGCCATCTGGGAGGGGCCGTCCTCGCCGATCGAGACACCGGCGTGGGAGCCTGAGAGCGCCATGGTCGCCCGGCTGACGGCCGCCATGCGGATGAAGTCGTAGGCGCGCGTGAGGAAGGCGGCAAAGGTGGAGGCGAACGGCTTCCAGCCCCGGACCTGGAGGCCGACGGCCGAGGCGACCATCTGCTGCTCGGCGATGAACATCTCGAAGAACCGGTCGGGGTAGGCGGCCTGGAAGATCTCCGAGTACGTCGAGTTGGAGACCTCCCCGTCGAGCGCGACGACACGGCCGTCGGCGCCCCCGATGGCGGCGAGCGCGTCGCCGTAGGCCTTGCGGGTGGCGACCTCGGAGCCGAGCTCGTACCGGGGCAGCTCGAGCGGCCCCGCGGGGAACGAGTGCGGCTCTGCGCGCTCGCGGACGTGCACGCGGACCGTCAGGTCGCGCTCGCCACCCAGCTCGGCGACCGCCGCCTCGGGATCGTCCAGCGGCTTCCCGTGCCAGCCGTTCTTGTTCTCGACCGCGCTGACGCCCTTGCCCTTGAGCGTCCGCGCCACGATGACGGTGGGACGACCCTCGACGCCCAGCGCTTCGGCGTAGGCGGCGTCGATGGCGGCGACGTCGTGGCCGTCGATCGCAATCGCGTGCCAGTCGCAGGCCTCGGCTCGCCGGACGTAGGACTCGAGGTCCCAGCCGTGCATCGTCTCGCCGCGCTGGCCCAGCCGGTTGACGTCGATGATCGCCGTCAGGTTGTCGAGCTTCCCGTTGGCGGCATGCTCGAAGGCCTCCCACATCGAGCCCTCGGCCATCTCGCTGTCCCCGCACACCGTCCAGACACGGTACGGCAGCCGGTCGAGCTTCTTGCCGGCGAGCGCGATGCCCACCGCGATCGGCAGGCCCTGGCCGAGCGAGCCCGTGGCGACGTCGACCCACGGGAGAGCCGGCGTCGGATGCCCCTCCAGTCGGCTTCCGAGCTTGCGGAAGGTGAGGAGCTCCTCGTCGGAGATCGCGCCGGCGGCCTTGAAGAGCGAGTAGACGAGCGGCGAAGCGTGGCCCTTGGAGAAGACGAGATGGTCGTTCGCCGGGTTCTCGGGGTCGTCGAAGTCGTAGTGGAGGTACTTGTCGAGGAGGACCGCCATCAGGTCGGCTGCCGACATCGAGGACGTCGGATGTCCCGACCCCGCCGCAGCCGCCGCGCGCACCGAGTCCACGCGCAGCTGCTGTCCCAGCTCCCGCCAGCGCTCCTGCTCGCTCATGGCGGCCATCCTACCCCGGTAGCCCCACCGCTACGCACGGCGTCGGCGACGAACGCCTCGAACTCCTCGACGGGCGCCCGGGCCGGGCCGCTCGCAGGGCGGAGGACGTACCACTGCCGCTCGGGCAGGCCGCCCTGGACCGAGATCGTCGCCAGGAGCCCCGACTCGAGCTCGAGGTCGACCGCGACGCGGGACTGGAGCGAGACTCCTAGGCCGGCGCGCACCGCCTGCTTGATCGCCCCGTTCGAGCCGAGGGTGACCGTCCGCGGGGAGAGATCGTGATGGCCGAGGTAGTCCTCCACGAGCATCCTCGTGCCCGAGTGCTCCTCGCGCACCAACCAGGTGAGGGCGCCGAGCTCGGCCACGCCAACCGAGCGGCGGCGCGCGAGCGGGTGGTCGGGCGAGGCGATGAGCACGATCTCGTTCTCGAGGAAGGGCCTGCCCGTCAGGCGGCCGCCGGGCGGAGGCGAGCCGCTGATCGCCAAGTCGGCCGTGCGCTCCAGCACCTGCTGGAACACCCGACCCCGGTTCCCGACCTCGAGCGTGAGCTCGATCTCCGGGTGGAGCTCGGAGAAGGCCCGAAGCAGCGGGGGGACGACGTACTCGCCGGCGGTGGTGACGGCGGCGATCCGCAGCCGCCGCGCCGAGGGCTCGGCGGCTTCGCGGGCGGCCTGCCTGCCCTGCTCGAGGAGGCCGACCACGTCGGCGGCGAAGGGCAGGAACGCCTGCGCGGCCGGTGTCAGGCGGATCGTCCTGCCCGCGCGCTCGGTCAGCTCGACGCCCAGCTCGCGGGCGAGCGCCGACAGGGCCGCCGACACCGAGGGCTGGGTGACGACGAGCCGCTCGGCGGCCTTGGAGACCGAGCCGGACTCCGCCACGGCCAGGAAGCTCGCCAGCTGGCTGAACGTCACGGCCACGTGGTGATTATAGATTGCAGACTATCTATTCGCCATAAATCTTCATTTGATCTCACTACCTCAATTCTCTAGCGTGCTCGCATGGCGCAGGCAGCCCAGGGCACCCCGAAGAAGAGCCGCTGGTCGGCAGGGGTGACGCCCTATGCCGAGATGGGCTACTACGACGCGGACTACGAGCCCAAGGACACGGACGTCCTGGCCGCGTTCAGGATCACGCCCCAGCCGGGCGTCGACCCGATCGAGGCGGCTGCGGCGGTCGCCGGGGAGTCGTCCACCGCGACGTGGACCGTCGTCTGGACCGACCGGCTGACCGCGCACGAGCACTACCAGGCGAAGGCCTACGACGTGGCGCCCGTGCCTGGAGCGGAGAACCAGTACATCGCGCGGATCGCCTACGACCTCGACCTGTTCGAGGAGGGCTCGATCGCCAACATGACCTCCTCGATCATCGGCAACGTCTTCGGCTTCAAGGCCCTGAAGGCGCTTCGCCTCGAGGATCTCCGCATCCCGATCGCGTACGTCAAGACCTTCCAGGGCCCACCGCACGGCATCGTCATGGAGCGCGAGTACCTGGACAAGTTCGGCCGCCCGCTGCTCGGCGCCACGACCAAGCCGAAACTCGGGCTCTCCGCCAGGAACTACGGGCGCGTCGTCTACGAGGCCCTCCGCGGCGGGCTCGACTTCACGAAGGACGACGAGAACATCAACAGCCAGCCGTTCATGCGCTGGCGCGACCGCTACCTCTTCGCCATGGAGGGCGTCAATCGGGCCTCCGCCGAGACGGGCGAGGTCAAGGGCCACTACCTCAACGTGACGGCGGCGTCGATGGAGGAGATGTACGAGCGCGCCGAGTTCGCCAAGGAGATCGGCAGCGTGATCGTGATGATGGACCTGACCGTCGGCTTCACCGCGATGACGTCGATGTCACGCTGGGCGCGCCGGAACGGCGTCCTCCTCCACCTTCACCGCGCCGGCCACGGGACGTACACGCGCCAGAAGACGCACGGCGTCAGCTTCCGGGTGCTCGCGAAGTGGTGCCGCCTGCTCGGCGTCGACCACCTGCACGCAGGGACCGTCGTCGGGAAGCTCGAGGGCGACCCGCACATGATCAAGGGCTACTACGACACCCTGCGGGAGGGCTTCGTTCCTGAGAATCCGGAGACCGGCATCTACTTCGACCAGGACTGGGCCTCGCTCCCCGGCGTCATGCCGGTGGCCTCCGGCGGGATCCACGCGGGGCAGATGCACCAGCTCCTGCACTACCTCGGCGAGGACGTCGTCTTCCAGTTCGGCGGGGGCACGATCGGCCACCCGATGGGGATCGCCGCCGGCGCCACCGCCAACCGCGTCGCGGTCGAGGCCATGATCCAGGCCCGGAACGAGGGTCGGGACTACTACCAGGAGGGCCCCGACATCCTGGAGAAGGCGGCGCGAGGCTGCCCCGAGCTCGACGCCGCGCTCGAGATCTGGAAGGACATCACGTTCGACTTCGAGTCGACCGACACCCCCGATCTCGTCCTCACCCCGACCGTCGGCTACTGAGCGAAAGGCAGCGATGCGCGTCACCCAGGGAACGTTCTCCTTC
Source organism: uncultured Actinomycetes bacterium (assembly GCA_963775625.1). GTDB lineage: Bacteria > Actinomycetota > Thermoleophilia > Gaiellales > Gaiellaceae > JAIBJN01. Next base: position 273,331 of record CAVZJM010000002.1, read on the forward strand.
CTGCCCGACCTCACCGACGAGGAGATCGAGGCGCAGATCGCCTACGCGCTCGGCCGCGGCTGGGCGATCCTCGTCGAGCACACGGACGACCCGCACCCGCGCAACACCTACTGGGACATGTGGGGGATGCCGCTCTTCGACCTGGCGCCGGACGAGGTCGACATCGCCATGCGCGAGGTACGCGCGTGCCGCGGGGCTCACCCGAGCCTCTACGTCAAGGTCGGCGCCTACGACCGCAGCCTGGGCAGGCAAACGACCGCGCTCAGCTTCATCGTCAACCGGCCTGCCGATGAGCCCGGCTTCAGGCTGGAGCGCCAGGAGAAGGCGGACCGGCAGGTTCGCTACACGCTGAGCGCCTATGCCGCCGACCGACCCCGCGGGCGCCGGTACGAAACCCCGCAGGCGAACGGAAGCGTGGAGCGGTGACCGAGCAGGAGCTCGTCGCCGTCAAGGACGGGTGGGACGTCGACGACGTGCTCTGGGAGTCCAACGTCCAGGCCGTCCTCGACGAGCTCGACCGCGAGCTGGTCGCGCTCGACCCCGTGAAGACGCGCATCCGCGAGATCGCCGCCCTCCTCGTCATCGACAAGCTGCGGTTCGAGGCCGGCCTGGCCTCCGACCGCCCGTCGCTCCACATGTGCTTCACGGGCAATCCGGGCACGGGCAAGACGACGGTCGCGCTGCGAATGGCGAAGATCCTCCAGGGCCTCGGCTACCTCGAGAAGGGCCACCTCGTCTCGGTCACCCGCGACGACCTCGTGGGGCAGTACGTCGGTCACACGGCGCCGAAGACCAAGGAGGTCCTGAAGCGGGCCTACGGCGGCGTCCTCTTCATCGACGAGGCCTACTACCTGCACCGGCCCGAGAACGAGCGCGACTACGGACAGGAGGCGATCGAGATCCTCCTGCAGGTGATGGAGGCCGACCGCGACAAGCTGGTCGTGATCCTGGCCGGCTACAAGGACCGCATGGACGAGTTCTTCGGCTCGAACCCCGGCATGTCGTCCAGGATCGCGCACCACCTGCAGTTTCCGGACTACACGGCCGAGCAGCTGCTGCAGATCGCCAAGCTGATCCTCGACCAGCAGGCGTACGAGCTCTCGGACGAGGCCGAGGACGTCTTCCGGGCCTACATCGAGCGCCGCATGGAGCAGCCCCGGTTTGCGAACGCCCGGAGCGTGCGGAACGCGATCGACCGGGCGCGGCTGCGGCAGGCGAGCCGGCTCTTCGACGCCGGCGGGACGCTGAGCCGCCGTCAGCTGGTCTTGATCGAGCCGGAGGACCTCCTCCGCAGCCGCGTGTTCGCGGACACGGAAGTGGCCTGACCATGCCCCGGCCGATCATCCTCGGCGTCGTCGGCGACTCGGCCGCCGGCAAGACGACGATCACCCGCGGCCTCGTTCGCGCCCTCGGGGAGGACGCCGTCAACCACGTCTGCACCGACGACTATCACCGCTTCGACCGCAAGCAGCGGGCCGAGCGCGGGATCACGCCGCTCCACCCAGCCTGCAACTACGTCGACATCATGTCCCAGGATCTCGTGCACCTCCGCAGGGGCGAGCCAATCCTGAAGCCCGTGTACAGGCACGCCGACGGCACCTTCGGATCGCCCGTCTACGTCGAGCCGGCGCAGTTCGCCGTCGTCGAGGGGCTGCTCGGCTACCACACGGACGAGGTCCGCCGAAACTACGACGTGCGCGTCTTCCTGGCCCCGCCGGAAGAGCTGCGCCGCAAGTGGAAGGTCGGCCGGGACTGCTCGCGCCGCGGCTACACGACCGACGAGGTCCTGAACGAGCTCGATCGCCGCGAGCCCGACTCCGAGGCCTTCATCAGGCCCCAGCACCGCTACGCCGACATCGTCGTCTCCTTCCTCCAGGACGGCATCGCCGACGACGAGCTGCTCGACGCGGAGCTCGTGCTGAGGCCGACCCTGGAGCACCCCGACCTCGCACCGTTCATCGACGACGAGGGCGGCATCAGCCTCGAGGAGCGCGGCAGCGAGTGGCACGTCCGCATCCCCGGACGAATGGGCCGCAGCCACGCGATGGAGATCGAGGAGGCGATCTGGGAGCGCATGCACTTCGCCAGCCACCTGCGCTCGGAGCGCCTCGGCGAGTTCACCCTCGGCACCGAGCTCCACCGCTCCGAGTCGCTCGCCCTCGTCCAGCTCCTCATCCTCTACCACCTGGTCACCGCGAAGGCCAGCCTCGCCCTCGGCGCCGAGCGCGCCCGCGGCCAGGCGGTCGGCGCCTCCGCCTAGAACGCGCCGGCGGGCGCGGCCGTGCCACCATTGGGGCATGGCCGTGGTGATCGCCTCCAACCTGCGCAAGGAGTTCGCGGGCAACCTCCTCTTCGAGGGGGTCTCGTTCAAGCTCGAGCGCCGTGACCGGTTGGCGCTCGCCGGCCCGAACGGCGCCGGCAAGACCACCCTCCTGCGCATGCTCATGGGTGAGACCTCGATCGAGGGCGGAGAGCTGGTGATCGAGAAGGGAACGCGCATCGCCCTCCACGACCAGCGGCCCCCGCTCGACCGCGCGCTGAGCCTGCGCGAGTACGTCCTCTCCGGAGCGTCCGATCTCCTGGCGACGGAGCGCGAGCTGACGGCTCTCGAGCAGGCCATGGCCGGGGGACGGGACGACGCTGCGACGCTCGCCGCCTACGCGCGCGCACAGGGGCGTCTCGAGCACGCGGGCGGCTACGGATGGCGCGACCACATCGGCGCCGTCGCGCGCGGCCTCGGCTTTCGCGACGACGACTTCGACCGGCAGCTCTCGACGTTCTCCGGCGGCGAGATCACGCGCGCCTCGCTGGCGCGAGCGCTTGCAGGCGACCCCGACCTGATCCTGCTCGACGAGCCCACGAACCACCTCGACGTGGCAAGCCTCGAATGGCTCGAGCGCGAGCTTGCCTCGCTGGACGCCGCCTGCATCATCGTCGCCCACGACCGCTGGTTCCTCGAGGCGGTGACGAACGCCACGCTGGAGCTCGAGGCCGGCCGGGCGACCTACTTCCCCGGGCCCTGGCACGTGTGGCGGCTGGAGAAGGCTCAGCGGGCGGCGCACGCGCAGAAGACCGCCGACCGCGTCTCCGTGGACATCGCCCGGCTCGAGCGCTTCGTCGCACGCTTCCGCTACAAGAAGAGCAAGGCCAAGCAGGCCCAGGCAAAGCTGACGCAGATCGGGCGCCTGGCCAAGGAGAAGGACGAAGCAGCGTCCGAGGCGGCGCTGCTCACCCGGAGGACTCGCGGGCTCGGCTTCGACTTCGCGCAGCCGAAGCGGAGCGGCCGCGACGTCCTCGTCCTCGAGCAGGACACGGTGGAGGTGGCCGGGCACGCCCTCCTCGACGACGTCACGTTCGCCCTCGAGCGAGGAGACCACGTCGCGCTCGTCGGCCCGAACGGCAGCGGCAAGACGACGCTCCTGGAGCACGCGGTGGCCGGGGACTTCAAGCTGGGTCACGGCGTCGAGGTCGGTTACTTCTCCCAGCACGGGCTGGAGCTGGACGAGCGCGGCAGCGTGCTCGACTGCGTCCAGGCCATGACGGGGCTCATCCGGCCGCACGCGCAGACGCTGCTCGGCCGTTTTCTCTTCTCCGGGTGGGACGCGCACATGAAGCAGGTGCGCGACCTTTCCGGCGGGGAGCGGCGGCGCCTGGGCCTGGCCGTCCTCGTCACCTCCGGAGCGAACTTCCTCGTGCTCGACGAGCCGACGAACCACCTCGACCTCGACTCGCGGGAGACGCTCGAGGCAGCCCTCGAGGGCTTTGCGGGCACGGTGCTCCTTGTCTCGCACGACCGCGCGCTGATCGACGCCGTCGCGCAGCGCACGGCGGCCATCGAGGACGGGACGATCAAGGTCTACGACGGCGGGTGGGCCGATCTCGTCCGCGCGCGGGAGGAGCGCGACGAGCCCCGGAGCGAATCGCTCCCCAAGCCGGAGAAGCCGAAGGCCGTGTCGAGGCCCAAGCCCGGTCCCGACCCGCTGGCGGCGATCGAAGCGGAGATCGAGCGGTCCGAGCGCGAGGTCGCGCGGCTCGAGGAGAAGCTCGCCGACGACTGGACGGACACCGAGACGATCGCCGCGCATGCCCGCGCTCGAAAGGACCTCCAGGCCCTCATCGCGCGCTGGGAGACGCTCCTCGAGGAGGTGGCAGGCCCCTCGTCCTAGCTCAAGGGAGCGTCCGGACGTGCCGACCTCCCTGGGCATGACGGCGACGAGGATTCTCGCCTGCCTCGCAGCACTCGCGGCGCTCGGCTTCTACATGGGACCGCACCGCACCCTGCAGGCCGACGAGGCCGAGCTGGCCCGCATCGCCACGGTCATCGCCGGCCGCGACGTTCAGATTTCGTGCCCCGGGACGCTCGCCACCCTGACCGAGGCCTCGGCCCAGGACGGATCGGTCCTCTTCTCCTCCGAAGGGACGCCGGCCGACGAGGCCAAGCTCTCCGGCGACACGTGCGCGACCTTGCGCGGCTTTCTGCACGGAGGCGTCGGCGGGCTCGACTGCCTCTCCCGGCAGCGGACGTGCCCGCTCGAGGTGCGCGAGGCGGCGGTCGCGGTCAACGTCCTCTCCCACGAGGCCTGGCACCTCGCGGGGGTCCGGGACGAAGCGGTCACCCAGTGCTACGCGCTGCAGACCAATGCCGACACCGCGCTGCGGCTCGACGCCCGCAGAGACGACGCGCGGGCAATCGCCTCGTACATCGTGCGGGAGGTGCAGCCGGTGCTCCCCGCCGACTATCGCTCGGGCGACTGCTTCGACGGCGGCCCGCTCGACCTCCACCCCGACCGGCACTCCTGGCCGTAGTCGGAGGTCTAGCCCCCCTCGCCGAAGGTGGCGATGAGGGCCTCCGCGACGACCCGCATCGGCCGTCCGGAGACCTGGCTCGCCCGGCGCAGCCGAGCGAAGGCCTCGTCCTCGCTCAGCCCCTCCCGGGCCATGAGGAGCCCTTTCGCCCGCTCCACGACCTTGCGGGTGGCGAGGGCTTCGGCAAGTGACTCCGCCTCCTCCCGAAGCTCCTGAAGCTCGGCGTGGCGAGCGCGGGCGGCGTGAATCGCCGGCAGGAGATCGGTCTCGCGAAACGGCTTGACGAGGTAGCCGAAGACGCCCGCCTCGACGGCGCGGGAGACGAGCTCGTCCTGGCCGTAGGCGGTCAGGATTACGATCGGGATCGGCCGCTCGCCCAGGATTCGCCTGGCGGCCTCGATGCCGTCGAGCCGCGGCATCTTGACGTCGAGGATGGCGAGATCGGGCTGCTCGCTGAGCGCGAGCTCGACCGCCTCCTCGCCGTCACGAGCCTCCGCGCAGACCTCGAAGCCGGCCCGCTCGAGGATCTCCCGCAGGTCGAGGCGGATGATCGTCTCGTCCTCGGCGATCAGGATCCTCACCCGCCCCTCCCCCGTTCGGAAGCCCTCCGCGGCGAGGCGGGCGCGCGGCGCACTTCCGGCACAGCTCGGCGCGCCACGTGTGCGCTCTTGCGGGTTAGGCTGGAGCCACGGGTCGGGGAGGTGGGTCTCCCAGAGTCGCGCGCGTAATTTGTAGGCGCCGGGCGCATCATCTCGAGCGCCGCTACGGGGCCGGGAAGGCCACTTCGGCGCGAAGCCCCCCGTCCGAGACGAGCAGGAGCTCGCCGTCGAGCTCCTCGCGGACGAGGGCGCGGACGATCGAGAGGCCGGTTCCCTCGCGGGAGCCGTCGCGCCACGAGCCGTTGTCGGCCACGGTCAGGTAGACGCGGCCGTTCGCGCGCGCGAGCTCGACCTGAACCTCGTCGCCGCCGTGCTCGAGCGCGTTCCCGAGCAGCTCGCAGAAGACGAGCGCGAGCGCCGTCGCCCGCTCGCCGTGGAGCGAGACGGGCTCGAGCCTGGAGCGCACCTGCTTGCCGGCCCCGAGCCCCTGGACGAGCATCGACCGGAGCCGGTCGACGAGGTCACCGAGGTCGACGTCGTCGTCGTGGCGCTCGGTCAGCACCTCGTGGACGGCCGCGATGGCGAGGATGCGGTTGACGGAGTCGCCGAGCGCCTTGCGCGGATCGATCGGCTCGGCGCTCGCGGCCTGGAGCCTGAGGAGCGACGCCACCGTCTGCAGGTTGTTCTTGACCCGGTGGTGGATCTCCTGGGCGAGGACGCCGCGCAGCACGGCGCGCCCGTGCTCGAGGGCCACGGCGGCCTGGCGCGCGATCGAGGCGAGCAGGCGGCGTTCCTCGTCCGAGAACGGGGTGTCGCGGTCGCAGACGAGCTCGCCGACCTGTCGCCCCTTCCAGCGCAGCGGAAAGCGCACGGCGTGGACGCCCGGGCGTCCCTCGGGCCACGCGACCGTCCCGTCCTCGAGAACGAGCGCGGCCCCGGAGGCGTCCACGGCCTCGATGGTCGTGTTCACGATCGCCTCGAGGGACTCCTCGAGGTAGAGCGACTCCGAGACCGCCTCGGAGATCGCCGCGAGCGCCTCCAGCTCGGCGACCCGCCGCTGGGCGTGGTCGTAGAGCTTGGCGTTCTCGATCGCCTGGGCAACCTGTCCCGCGATGGCCATGAGCAGGTCGATCTCGTCGCGGCTGAACTCGCGCGGCGCCTCGGTGCGGACGTTGAGGGCCCCCTCGAGCCGCTCGCGGGCGAGGATCGGCACGGCGAGGATCGACTGATAGTGCGCTTCGCGGAGATTCGGGAAGTGCTTGAAGCGCGGATCGAGATGGGCCTCGCGCGCGATCATCACCGGCTCACGCTCGGCGGCGGCAGCTCCCGTGATGCCCTCGCCGGGCCGCATCTTCGGCACGCGGGTCATGTCCTCGACCCTCGTGCCGTACGACGCGCGCAGGACGAGCTCGTCCGCCGTCTCGTCGTAGAGGTAGACGAAGCACGCATCGGTCTCGAGCGCCTCGGCCACCTTGTGCGCGATCAGGTCGAACACCTCGTCGAGGTCGAGGGTCGAGTTCACAGCGGCGATCGTCTCGGTCAGGAGGCGCAGGTGACGAGCGGAACGATCCACTGCTCGACATTCAAGCAAGGGTTTCGCCGCACCGATAACCAGTGGCGTGACCCTTTCGGCTCCGCCTGCGCCGAAGAGGCCGCCACGCCTCGTTCTGCGCTTCGCCATCTACAGCGCAATCGCGCTCGCGCTTGCGTGGGTGGCGATCTTCTGGCTCATCCGCCGCGAGGCCGAGGAGCGCGGCCGCCAGCAGGTCGCCGCCCACGCGACCGAGGCCGCCGCCAGAATCGCGCCGTCGCTCACCGACGCGGACTTCGCCGGCACGGCGCCTGCCGCCCGTCGAGCGGAGCTGGACGGGCTCTTCGAGCGCGAGCTGGTCGGCAATCTCCTTCGGATCAAGCTCTGGAGCCCGGACGGCATCGTCACCTACTCCACCGATCACGACGTGATCGGCGAGCGGATCGACGATCCTGTTGACCTCCAGGCGCCGCTGGCCGGCGAGACGAGGCAGGAGGTCTCCTCGCTGAACGACGAGAGCGCCGGCGCCGGCGGCGAGGACGCGAAGGCCTTCGAGTCCTACGTCCCGGTCCTGGTCGGCGAGGCACGCCAGCCGGCCGGAGTCCTCGAGGTCTACGAGGCCTACGAGCCCGTCGCCGCCGAGATCCAGGAGACGGTCACCCCCGTCGGCATCGCTCTCGGCCTCGCGCTGCTGCTCCTGTACGCGACCCTCTTCCCGATCCTGCGGCAGGTGACGAAGGCGCTCGACAACCGCCACCGGGGCCTCGAGAAGCATGCGACGGCACTCGCACAAGCGCTCGAGGAGCGGGACAAGGCCCAGGTGCGGGTGAGCCAGGCCGAGCGCAACTACCGGAGCCTCGTCGAGCAGCTGCCGCTCGTCATGTACATCACGCGCCTCGACGAGACCAGCTCGTGCATCTACATGAGCCCCCAGATCGAGGACCTCGTCGGCTACACCCCTCTCGAATGCATGAGCGACCCCGAGTTCTTCGTCAAGATCCTCCATCCCGACGACCGCGAGCACACGCTCGCCGCGCACAAGCAGGCCTTCGCGTCCGGGGAGTCGTTCTCGATCAGGTACCGCCTGATCGCGAAGGACGGGCGCGCGGTGTGGGTGCACGACGAGCTGACGATCGCCGCGGACGCGGCGGGACGGCCCATGCACGCGCAGGGCTTCCTCGTCGACATCACCGAGAGCAAGCTGGCCGAGGAGACGCGCGCGCGCCTGGCCGCGATCGTCGAGTCCTCCAGCGACGCGATCACCAGTGCCTCGCTCGACCTTTGCTACACGAGCTGGAACCAGGGAGCGGAGCGCATGTTCGGCTACCCCGCCGAGCAGATGCTCGGCCGCCCGCTCACAACGCTGATTCCGGCCGAGGGCCAGGAGGAGGCGCTCGGCGTCCTGCGCCGGGTGATCACGGAGGACCGGGTCGGCCAGCTCGAGACGGCGCGGCTGCGAGAGGACGGCAGCCTGGTTCAGGTCGCGTTCACGTACTCGCCCATCCGCGACTCGGCGGGGAAGGTCGTCGGCGTCTCGGCGATCGGGCAGGACATCACCGAGCGCAAACGCGCCGAGGCCGACCGCGAGCGGCTGCTCGCCGCCGAGCAGGAGGCGCGCGCGTACGCCGAGGCTGCCCAGCGGGACCTCGCTGCCCAGAACGAGCGCCTGCGGGAGCTCGACCGCCTGAAGGACGAGTTCATCGCGCTCGTCTCGCACGAGCTCCGCACGCCGCTCACCTCGATCCGTGGCTACACGGAGCTCCTGCTCGACGGCGAGGCCGGTGAGCTCACCGACGACCAGCGCCAGTTCCTCAGCGTCGTCGAGCGAAACTCACACCGGCTCCTTCATCTCGTCGGCGACCTGCTCTTCCTCGCCCAGGTGGAGGCGGGCAAGCTCGTCCTCGAGGTCGGCACCCTCGATCTCGGCGCAGTCGCGTCCGAGAGCGTCGAGACGGCCCGCCCCCAGGCCGAGGCCAAGGCGATCACGCTCACGCTGGCGACGAGCCCAGTGCCGGCCGTCGCCGGCGACCGCGCGCGCATCGCCCAGCTCCTCGACAACCTCGTCTCGAACGCCGTCAAGTTCACACCGGAAGGTGGACGCGTCGACGTGCGCGTCCGCGCCGGGGAAAGCCAGGCGATCCTCGAGGTGCGCGACAGCGGCCTGGGGATCCCGGCGGAGGAGCAGGAGTTCCTCTTCGAGCGCTTCTTCCGGACGAGCACGGCGACCGAGCGGGCGATCCAGGGGACGGGGCTCGGCCTGGCGATCTCCAAGGCGATCGTGGAGGCGCACTCGGGCCGGATCGCGGTCGCAAGCGAGGAGGGCGCCGGAACGACGTTCCGCGTCGCGCTCCCGCTCCACCAACCGGCCGAGCTGCCAGAGCGCACGGAGGTCGCATCGTGAGCGTGGACACCCTGTGCCCGCGCGAGGCGGGCGTCGACGACTACGTCACGAAGCCGTTCAGCCCCGAGGCCCTCGGCGAGCGCGTTCAGGCCGCGCTGCCTCGGGGCCGGTAGCGGTAGCCGAACCCGCGCACGGTCTCGATCACCGATGCATCCACCCCCGCGGCCTCGAGCTTGCGCCGCAGGTAGCCCACGTAGAGCTTCACCTGGTCGCGCGAGGCCGAGAACGAGTCGCCCCAGACCAGCTCGAGCACCTGGTCGTGCGAGAGCAGCTGGCCGGGGTGGCGGACGAAGGCCGCCAGCAGGCGAAACTCGAGCGGGGTGAGCCCCACGACGGAGCCGTTCACCGTCACGTTCCGCTGCACGAAGTCGACGTGGAGGAGCGAGTCGGCGTAGGTCCGTGTCGCCTCCTCGCGAGGCCCGGCACGGCGAAGCATCGCCTCCACGCGCGCGAGCAGCTCCTGGCGCCCGAACGGCTTCGTGATGTAGTCGTCCGCCCCGGCCTTGAGCCCGCGCACCTTCTCGAGCTCGGCGGCACGGGCGGTGAGCATCGCCACCGGTACGTCGGAGAGGTCGCGGATCCGCTCGAGCGTCTGCCAGCCGTCGAGCTCCGGCATCGAGACGTCGAGGAGCACGACGTCGGGCGGCGTCGAGTAGAGGGCCCGGAGGGCCTCCTTGCCGTTCGACGCCTCCGTCACACCGTAGCCCTGGCGCTCGAGCAGCTCCTTGAGGAGGACGCGGATGTCGGGGTCGTCGTCGACCACGAGGACGTGACCCCGCCTTGGCTCTTTCATACCGCTTCCATACCAGATCCCGCCGCGATCCGCCCGCTCGAATCCGATGGTGAGATCGTGCGCATCCTTATCTGCGAGCCCCAGGCCGAGGTGCGCGACCTGCTCGCGCACGTCGTGGAGCGGCTCGGCCACGAGCCAGTCTTCCCTGCCGGCCGGCCCGACGACGCCGTCCCGGGCGGCGGCGTCGACATCGTCCTGGTCGAGCCCGCAGACCCGGCCGCCCGCGTCACGGCCGAGACCCTGATGCGCCGGCAGGAGGGGATCCCCGTCGTCTGCGCCAGCATCGATCCCGATTCCGGGCAGGCGCGCGGCCTGCGGCCGGTCGCCTACCTCGTGAAGCCGTTCGGCCTCGCAGAGCTCGAGCGGGCATTGACCGCGGCCGTCGAGAGCGTTGCCGCTCCTGGCTAGAGCCGCCTCGCCGCTTAACGACCACGAGCTGCTCAGCAAGCAGCTCGCGGTCGGCCGTCAGTCAGTCCCCCGCTTCTAGGAGAAGCGGCGACACCGCCGTCAATAGTACGCCTCCGGGCTCGCTCCTACAAGACCGGCAGGTACTTCTCGAGCTCCCAGGGCGTCAGCTGGACCCGGTACTCGTCCCACTCCTGCCGCTTGAGCTTGACGTAGTTGTCGAAGACGTGATCGCCGAGCGCTCGGCGAGCGAGGTCGGACTCGGCCAGCTCGTCGATGGCCTCGCCGAGGGTCTCCGGTAGGGCAACGATGCCGCGGGCCTTGCGCTCCTCGGCACTCAGCTTGTAGAGGTTCGACTCCATCGGCGGCGGCAGCTCGTAGCCCTGCTCGATCCCTTCGAGCCCGGCGTGCAGGAGCGCCGCGAACGTCAGGTACGGGTTGCAGGCGGGGTCGGGACAGCGGATCTCCGCGCGCGTCGCCTGCTCGTTCCCGGGCTTGTAGAGGGGGATCCGGATCAGGGCAGAGCGGTTGCGCCGCGACCAGGCCGCGTAGACCGGCGCCTCGTAGCCCGGCACGAGCCGCTTGTAGGAGTTCACCCACTGGGCGAAGACGGCCGAGATCTCGCGCGCGTGGCGGAGCTGCCCGGCGATGAACCCCTTGCCGACGTCGGAGAGGCTCCACTCGTCGTCGGCGTCGAAGAAGGCGTTCTTGCCCCCGGCGAAGAGCGACTGGTGCGTGTGCATCCCCGAGCCGTTCTCGCCGAAGATCGGCTTCGGCATGAACGTCGCGTGGTAGCCGGCCTTCTTGGCGAGCTCCTTGACGACGAGGCGGTAGGTGAGCGTGTGGTCCGCCATCGCGAACGCATCGGTGAACTGCATGTCGATCTCGTGCTGGGAGGGGCCGACCTCGTGGTGGACGTACTCGATCGGGATGCCCATCGACTCGAGCGCCTTGACCGTGTCGTGGCGCAGGTCGCTCGCGGCGTCCATCGTCGTCATGGCGAAGTAGCCGCCCTCGTCGAGGGTCTCCGTCCCGTCGTCGCTCTTGAAGAGGAAGTACTCGAGCTCGGGCCCGACGTTGAAGGTGTCGAAGCCCATGCTCTCCATGCGGTCGAGCGCGAGGCGCAGGACGTGGCGAGGGTCGCCGGCGTACGGCTCGCCGTCGGGCGTGACGACGTCGCAGATCATGCGCCCGACCTTGTGGCCGCCGTTGGGCATGAGCTGGAAGGTCGCGGGGTCGGGGATTGCGACCATGTCCGACTCCTCGATCGCGTTGAACCCCGTGATCGACGACCCGTCGAAGCCCATCCCGTCGTCGAGCGCGCCCTCGAGCTCCGGCACCGTGACCGCGAAGCTCTTGAGGTGGCCCTCGATGTCCGTGAACCAGAGGTGCACGAAGCCGACGTCCTCGTCCTTGACCCTCTTCATGACCTTCCGCCGCGCTTCCGGGTCGCTCGTCGCCCTGCCGCTCTGGACCTGGGCCATCTCGACACCTCTCCTTAAATGCAAAGAGCCCCGGGCCGCCGTCGGCCCGAGGCCTCGTCGCCTCGAATAACGATCTCAGTCTACACCGGAGAGCGGCCCGAGCCCAGCCTGGTCCGCGGCGCGGCCGGCGCGAATCGCATATCCGTAGAGCAGGAGAGCGGGAGCGAGCACGAGCGCGCCAACGGACAGGGCTGCGCGAATGGAGTACGCCGAGCCGATCGCGCCGAGCGCAGGGCCGCCGGTCCACTGGCCGGCGGAGTCGCCGAGGTGCGTGATGGAGATGACGGTGGCCCGCACCCGCGAGTCGTCGATGTTCGCGTTCAGCCAGGTGTCGTAGACGGGGGTCGCGAGCGAGCGGGCGACGGCGACCGACCAGAAGGCGGCCACGGCAAGGGCGAAGTTCCCCGCGAAGGCGAAGACGAGCGTCCCGAGCAGGAGCGCCGACTCGAGGACGAGGAGGATGCTGGCCATGCCTTCCTTACCCAATCGCTCGAAGCGAGGGACGAGGGGTTGGGCGACCAGGAAGGCCAGGACGAGCGCCCCGGCGTTCAGGACGCCGAACCAGAGGATGGAGTCGAACCCGGCGAAGTCGGGCATCCCGACGTCGAGGAGGAAGTGGGCTTCCCAGAGCCGATCGATCGCCTCGCTCCACATTCCGCCGAAGAAGGTGATGGCGACGATCAGGAGAAGAAGGGGCCGCGCGCGGATCAGCCGCCCTCCCTCGTTCGCCGTCCGGCCCATCGAGCGGAGGGCGCCGAGCTCGTGTCGATGCGCGGGGCGAAACCCCGTCTCGGGCATCACGACCGCGAGAACGACGCCGAGGACGACCAGCAGGACTCCCGCCGCGACGATGGGCAGCCGCAGGTCGACGAGCGCGAGCCCGACGGCGAGGCCGATCCCGACCAGCGAGAGCGCCCGATCCACCTGGGCGCCGCGCTGGTAGGCGCGGGCCATCCCCTCCGGCCCCATCTCGTCCGCCAGCCATGCATCCTCGGCGCCGCTCTTGAAGGTCCACCCGAAGCCGGTCACCGCCGCCGCGGCGAGGATGACGCCGACCTCCGCGGTCGCGCCCGTCAGCACGAAGCTGGCACCCATGACGAACTGGGCGATCACGACCGACAGTCGACGCCCGTAGAGGTCGGCGACGACGCCGGTCGGCACCTCGAAGAGGAAGTACGCGACCTCGAGGGCCGTCCCCGTCAGCACCAGCTCGAGCGGGCTCATGCCGACGTCGCGCACGAAGTAGACCGCGGCCACGGTCCACCCGAGGTTCACGGCGACAGCCTCGACGCCCTTGTACAGGAGCCAGGTCCGATAGGCGTCGAGTCGAAGCACGTGCTCAGACCTCGAGCGGCAGTGGCGCCGTCATCGTGAGACTGATGTCGCGAGTCGTGAAGCCGAGCCTCTCGTTGACGGCGCGCATCCCCTCGTTGCCGCCCTGCGTCCAGGTGACGACCTCGCGGAACCCGTGCGCCGCCGCCCATCCCAGCCCCCGGCGCTTCAGGGCCGTGGCCAGGCCGCGTCGGCGCCAGTCGCGGCGCACGACCGTGAGCCCGTTCTCAGCGACGTCCGCGTCGTCGTGACGGCAAAGCCCTGCGTAGCCGACGATCTCGTCTCCCGCAAGCGCCACGAACGAGCCTCGGGGAAGCGTCGCCTCGTCGCGGAGCCAGTCGTCGACCGAGACCGTCACGTGCTGAACAGCCGCAAGGTCGGCGTAGCCTTCGCACGCAAGCGGATAGGCCTCGCGCAGGAGCTCAGGCCGCTCCGCGATCGTCACGACCTGCACGCCCTCCGGAAGCGACGGAGGCTCTGGTTCGTCCCCGAGCACGCGAACCTGCTCGACCTGGCGGTCGACCTCCTCGAAGCCGAACCTGTGCGCGAAGGCGATCGACCCGTCCTCGCGACTGTCCACGTCGGCCACAGCGTGGGAGACCCCGAGGGCCAGTGCGTGGCGGCCGAGCTCCGTGAGGAGCGCGGTACCGACACCGCGCCGCCGGGCGCCCGGGAGGACCCGAGGACCGACGGAGGCAAGACCTGCCCGGTCGGAGCGGTCGGCGTTCCCGGAGCCCGCGAGCACACCGTCGAGCTCCGCCAGGAGGAGGAGCCGTTCGCCGCCTGCCTGCTCGCGAAGCTCCGCGACCGTGCCGGCGGACTCGTTCGGCAGGACGACACGGCGGACGTGGATCCACGCCGCGAGGTCGAGATCGGTCTCGGCGCGATGGATACGGATCATCCCGACCTCGTCGGCTCCCCGCATCGTTTCGGGTGGCGCTCGCGCCGGACGCGCCGGCCCCGGCGGCGGAGGAATTCCCTTCGTAGATCGGTGACCTGGACTGCGGTCATGCACAAGCTCCTTCACGAGTCGAGGGGAACAGCAGGAGGAATCGGCGCCCCTAGAAGGGGGGCCGCGACACCCGGTGTCTCAGACTCGCTGGCTGTGCATTCGCGACGAGGATACACCGGGTCTTGAGGTCCGTCCAGGTTCCGCGCTAAGGTGAGAGAGCAGGCGCCGACGGGGGCGCCCGCAGCAGGCGACGTCGCCTCAGAGGCCGAGTTGGGCCGCTGGGGCTTTTTTCGTGGACCGAAGGAGGGACGATGCAGGAGATCGAGTCGAAGGCCTACCTGGCGAACGGCACACAGCCGGAGGCCGAGGAGGCAGTCGCATGGGCGTTCGAGCAGAAGACACAGCTGATCGACCTCAAGTTCTGCGACCTGTTCGGCAGCTGGCAGCACATGACGTTGCCGCTCGGCGCGTTCGGGACGTCGGCGTTCACGGAGGGCCTCGGATTCGACGGGTCGTCGATCCGCGGCTGGCAGGGGATCGCCGAGAGCGACCTCCTGCTCATGCCGGATCCCGCCACCGCCGTGCTCGACCCCTTCACGGCGGCGCCGACGCTCTCGCTCGTCTGTGAGGTCGCCGACCCGACGACCGGCGAGGCATACGGGCGCGACCCGCGGCGGATCGCCCGCCGCGCCGAGGCGTACCTCGCGGAGACCGGCATCGCCGACACGGCCAACTTCGGCCCTGAGTGCGAGTTCTTCGTCTTCGACGAGGTCTCCTACGAGCTCTCCCCGCACCGCTCCCACTACGCAGTGGATTCCGCGGAGGGGCACTGGAACTCGTCGGTCCCGGGCCTCGGCTACACCGTGAGGGAGAAGGGCGGCTACTTCCCGCCGGCTCCGCACGACACGCTGCACGACCTGCGTTCCGAGATCGTGCTGACGCTCGAACGCCTCGGGATCCCCTGCGAGTTCCACCACCACGAGGTCGCCACGGCCGGCCAGTGCGAGGTCGACCTCCGCTTCCAGCCGCTCACGCGCATGGCCGACCAGGTCATGGCCTACAAGTACGTCGTCCGCAACGTCGCCAGGGCGGCCGGGAAGAGCGCGACGTTCATGCCGAAGCCGATCTTCGGCGACAACGGCTCGGGCATGCACACGCACCAGTCCCTCTGGAAGGAGGGCACGCCGCTCTTCTCGGACAAGTCAGGGTACGCGGGGCTGTCGCAGCTCGCGCGCGGCTACCTGGGCGGCATCCTCATGCACACGCCCGCCCTGCTGGCGTTCTGCGCGCCGACGACGAACTCGTTCCGCCGGCTCGTGCCCGGGTACGAGGCGCCGGTCAACCTCGTCTACTCGCAGCGGAACCGGTCGGCGGCGATCCGCATCCCCATGTACTCGGACTCGGCCGCGGCGAAGCGCATCGAGTTCCGCTGCCCGGACGCGACCGCCAACCCGTACCTCGCCTTCGCGGCGATGCTGCTGGCGGGGATCGACGGCGTGCAGAAGGACCTCGATCCCGGCGAGCCGGCGGACTTCGACCTCTTCGAGGAGCACCGCGCCGGCATCGCCCAGGTACCCGGCTCGCTCGCGGAGGCGCTCGACGCGCTCGAGCGAGACCACGAGTTCCTCCTGGCCGGCGGCGTCTTCAGCGAAGAGCTCATCCGCACGTGGATCGACTACAAGCGGGAGCAGGAGGTCGACGTCGTCGCCCTCCGGCCGCACCCGGCCGAGTTCGCCCTCTACTACGACGCCTGAGGCGTCCCATCCGGCCATGCCCCGGGTCTGACCCCGGGCATGGCCGTTCGCGGCACGTCGTAGCGTCGGGCCTGTGGAAAAGACGCCTAGGCGAACGCTGCGAGGTAGGGCTGCCAGCCCTCGGGGATCCGCGGCGAGGAGAGCGTGACGAAGAGAGCGGGGGTGGGCACGCGCGGCTTCACCTGCATGCGCATCTCCAGCTCCTCCGGGAGGCGGTTGCCCTTGCGCAGGTTGCAGGGCGCGCAGGAGGTGACGACGTTCTCCCACACCGAATCGCCTCCGCGAGAGCGGGGCACCACGTGGTCGAGGGTGAGCCGGCCCGACGAGCCGCAGTAGACGCAGCGGTGCCCGTCCCGCGCGAAGAGCGCCCGGCGCGAGATCTTCCGCTTCACGGCGCGCGGGACGCGAACGTAGGCCAGGAGCCGAATGACATGGGGCCAGGGATACGTGTCGGAGGCCGAGTGCAGCCGCTGGCCCAGGTCCTCGAGCACCTCGGCCTTGCCCTTGTACACGAGGACATGCGCACGCCGCACCGTGCACACGTTCAGGGGCTCGAAGCTCGCGTTCAGGACAAGAACCTGCTGCATCTCCCGAAATCGTAGTCGAGCGGCGGGCGTCTAACGCTGCGGAAGCACGAGCTCGAGCAGGTCCTCGCCGGCTTGCACACAGCCCCGAGCCAGGTAGAAGTCGCGCGCCCGGCGATCGCGGCTCGAGACGACAACCTGCAGCGCGAGAGCTCCCTCCGAGATGGCATAGCCCTCGGCATGCTCGAACAACTGGCGACCAACGCCCTCGGCCTCGTGCTCCGGGCTGACGAAGAGCTGGTCGACCCGCATCGCCTCCTGGGCCCACTCGACGGCAACGTAGCCTGCCGGCGCGCCGTCGACCTCCGCCACGAAGACCGTCTCCCGCTCCAGGACCGCGAGCGTGCGGCGATCGGCGCCGCGGTCGAGCCTGGCGAGCCCGAAGAGGAGCGGCTCGTCGGCCGGGCGATAGGGACGGATCTCGGCCTTCCGGTAGGTCACTGGGCCATCGCCCGCTCGACCGCCTCCTGCTCCTCCGGCGACAGCGCCACGGGCGCGCGGCCGCGGTCGAGCTGCTTCACGTAGATACGCGCATAGTCTCGCCCCTGGATCGCGCTCATGACAACCCCTGAGCGCGCCCCGTCGAGAAAGGCGAGCGAGGCCGACTGGTGTCCGCCCGAGTCCTCGTAGGCGTTGTAACGGACGAGGGCGGTGTGGGAGAGACAGCCGTCGACGCGCCGGTCGATGCGCGCGAGGCCCGCGGCTACCTCGTCCACGACGCGGTGCAGGTCGTCGATGCGCGTCTGGAGGGAGACGGCGAAGTTGACGAGGTCGTCCTTGCCCGTGCCCATGAGCACGAGCTGGGCCTTCCGCACGGCCCGCAGCTTCACGTAGAAGAGGAGCGAGAGGAGCAGCGCCGCGACCGCCGCCGCTGCGGCGCCGATGGCGATCCAGGGAGCGGCGTCGGAGAGATCCGACATCGGGCCCTAGGCGAGGGTGAAGATGATCGGGTACTCGACGGTGTTGTTGTTCGTGTTGTTCTCGCCCTCGACCGGCTCGACCTGAACCTGGAGGGTGGTCTGGGCCGAGAACTCGAGGTTCTCGAAGCCGGTGAACCGCACCGTCTTCGTCTCGCCCGGGTTGATGACGTCGATCGTCATCTCCTTCCGGATCTGCGGATCCTGGCGGATGATGAGGGTCACCTTGACCTGGGTCTCCTGGGTCTCGCCGGAGTTCTCGACGAGAACCTCGAACGCGAGGTCGGCACTCTGCTCGACGGTGTTGTCCTCGCCCCGGACAAGCTCCTGGCCGCCCGGCTGGACCCTGACCCCGGCGATCCCATTGCCGCGAAGGCCGCCGGCCTCCGGGCCCTGCGTGAGGCGCTGGACCGTCTGCGTCCAGAACGAGGGGCTGGCGAACTCTGGGTTCTGGACGAAGACCGAGGCGGGGATGGCGACGTTCGTCACGCCCTGCTGCTCCAGCACGGACTCCGCAGCCGCCCTGAAGGCATCGGCGTAGACGATGTCGCTCGCCACCAGCCGCTGCGCCTGGTTGGCGAGGTTCCGGCCGGACTCCTGCGGGTCGTCGGTCTGGGCGACGAGCTGGAGGCCCCGGGCGATGCCGGCGAGCCCGTTCACCCGGAACTGCATCGTCTCGACCAGGGCCTCCTGCTGCTCGACCAGCGGGCCCGGCGGGCTGAGCTCCTGGGTGCGCCCGAGGATCTGCTCCTGCTGCTCACGCAAGCCCTCGACGTCCGACCGGAGTGCCTCGAGCCTGATGCCCGGAGTCGTCAACCGGGTGTTCAGCTGGTTTCCGAGCTCCGCGGACTCGGACGCAACGACGTCGACGTCCTCGACGTAGCTCTCGTACGCCGACTGCTTCTGGTCGCCCCGGCAGTTGTTGATGACGAGGATGAAGATGACGGCCAGGAGGATGGCGCCCGCGATCAGCACCCCGAGCCGGTAGAGCTTGGGGCCTCCGGGAGGCGTGGGCGGGCGCTTCGGCAGCCTTCGTCGCTTGCCGGGCGGCCGCTCCTTGTCCGGCGTCGACTCGACGGTCGGCGACTCGTCGAAGAAGTCGAACTCGATATCAGTTTGAGGGTCGCTCTTCTCGCGGTCGAACACGGGTCGATCCGGGTCGAGGAAGTCGCCGAGTCTACCACTCAGTTCGGAGGATGCAGGACTTTCCCGACCGAGAGCCAAGAGCCGGTTACCAGCGATGCAGACTGCCGTCGCGCTCACCGAGAACGATCTCGTGCTCGGCCGCTACAGGCCGCTCCGACCCCTCGGAAGCGGAGGCGGCGGCTCGGTCTGGCTCGCGCGCGACGAGCACGCCGGCCGGGACGTCGCGCTGAAGGTCGTCGAACGGGAGGGGAAGCCGGGCGCGCGCGCCGAGCGTGAGGTGGACGCCGCCACCCGGCTCCGCCATCCGCGCTGCCTGCGCGCGCTCGCGCTGGCACGCGACGACCGCCACGTCTACGTCGCCTATCCGTATGTGGCCGGCCGCACGCTCCGCGACGCCCTCCGCGCCGGCGCCGTCGACGACTGGAGCGCGGTCGAGGCCGGCGCGCAGGTGCTCGAGGCACTCGCGCACGCCCATTCGCAGGGGGTCGTCCACCGCGACGTCAAGCCGGCCAACGTCATGCTCGAGGAGGGAGACGAGGTCTCGGTGCGGCTCCTCGACTTCGGGCTGGCACAGCTCGAGCACGCCGACACCCTCACGGCGGTCGGAGACGTGCCCGGCACCCTCGCCTACATCGCGCCCGAGCGTCTCGCAGGCGCCGAGGCGACCGGCGCGGCCGACGTCTGGGCCGTCGGCGTCCTGCTCTGGGAGGCGCTCGCCGGGCGGCACCCGTTCTGGGCCGTCTCGCCGCTCGAGACGGCGCGCCGGGTCGGTGAGGGCGCACAGCCGCTCGCCGAGCTGCGACCGGACCTGCCGCGCGAGCTCTGCCGGGCCGTGGACCGAATGCTCTCCGTCGATCCTCGCAAGCGTCCGACGGCGAAGCAGGCGCTCAGCCTTCTCCGAGCCGTCGAGGAGGGCCGCACGGAGCGCCGGCGAGCCAGGAGCTCGCCTGCGGTCCTGCGCGAGCGGGCGCCACATGCCGCGCTCGCGGGGCTGTTTGCAGGGGCTGCCGCGTTCCTGCTGCCGTTCTTCCCGTCCGGATGGCCGTTTCTCCTCGGCGCCGCTGTGGCGCTGGTCGCGTTCCTGAGCCCGGTCGCCGGGCTCGCCGTCGCCCTGGCGGTGCCCGTGCTCCCCCTCGGCAACATCTCGCTCGGCCTGGCCATCGCCTACGTCCCGCTCGCGATCGCCTGGCTCGTCCTCTTCGCCCGCGACACCCGCTCGAGCCTGCTGTTCCTCTCGGGCCCCCTCCTGGCATTCGTGCACCTCCTCCCCCTCGTGCCCGTGATCGCGCTGGAGGCGCGTGGGCCGGTCCGGCGGGCGGCCCTCGCGGCCGCGGCGGTCGTGACCGCCGTCGCGACCGTCGCCATCGTCGGGCTCCGCCTTCCTCTGACCGCGGAGCCTTCGCCGGAGCCCCGAGGCGTGAGCGGGGCGGAGCGCCCGAGCGCCGCTCTGGACGGCGTGCTGGCCGCCCTGACGAGCCGTCCGACGATCGTCACGGCGATCGTGATCCTCGCCGTCGCCGCCGCCTCGGCCGGCCTCGCACGGGGTCGGGGCCTCTGGGGCGTCACGGCCTGGGGGGCCGCCTTCCTCGGTGCCCTGCTTCTCGCCCCGCTGGCCGCAGGCGGGGTGCCGGTCGACCCACTGTGGGCCACCCCGGCGGTCTGGCTCGCGACCGCCGTGCTCGCGTTTCCGCTGGTTCGGGCGCCTCGATAGGCGTTCTGAGTGCTCCGCGGGCACAATGGTGCCCGGTATGAGCGTCCTGCGAAGCATCGAGCACAGGATCGAGTCGATCGTGGAGGGCGTGTTCGGACGCGCCTTCCGAACGCACGTGCAGCCGGTCGAGCTCGCGCGCAAGCTCGCCAAGGAGATGGACGAGGCGAAGAGCGTCTCCGTCTCGCGGGTCTATGTCCCGAACGAGTACACGCTCTACCTCTGCCCCGGCGACCGCGAGCAGTTCTCGAGCTACGAGGACTCGCTCCTCACCGAGCTCTCCGACTACCTCTCAGAGCATGCCCGCCGCGAGGGCTACGCCCTCCTCTCGACGCCGACCGTCCTCATCGAGGAGGACGAGGACCTGGGCGTGGGCGAGTTCGGCATCGCCACCCGCATGGTGCAGCCCGACCGTCCGCAGGCGCCTGCCCCGCCCGACGTCGTCCCCCAGGCCGCCCCGAGCGCGACGAGGATCTATCGCCCGCCCCCTGCGGCGGTGTCCCCTGAGGTGGCCGACGATCAGGATCCCGCGAGCGCGGCCGCAGCCGTGGTGGTCAGGGGGGCACGCCGCGAGCTCGACGACCGCGTCGTCGTCCTCGGCCGCTCGGGCGAGTGCGACATCCGCGTGGACGACCCGAACGTCTCGCGCCGGCACGCCGAGATCCGCCGCGAGGACGGCGGCTACTGGATCGTCGACCTCGGCTCGACGAACGGCGTCACCGTGAACGGGAAGCGAGTCGACCGAGCCCCGCTCACGCCCGAGGACGAGGTCCTCATCGGCACGACCGAAGTCCGCTTCGAACGCGGCACCTAGGAGGAGCGCGACCTCGGACCGTGTCGGTCGAGCCCATCCTCATCGCGCTGCAGGCCGCCTTCGTCGTCCTGCTCTACGTGTTCATCTGGCGGGTCGTCCGCTCGGCCGAGCGGGGCCTGCCGGCCGCGCCGCAGGAGAGCTTCGTGCTCGCGCCCGCCCAGGTGGCCCAGGCGAGGGCCGAGGCCGGGATCGTGCCCGGCAGGCTCGTGGTCACCCGCTCGACCGTCGTGCCGGTCGGCGCGGTCTACGAGCCGGGGCCGGTTCCGACGACCATCGGCCGCTCCGACGAGAATGTTCTCGTGCTCGCAGGGGACGACTACGCCTCCGGCCGTCACGCACGCGTCGAGAGCGGGCTCGACGGCACCTGGGTCGTCGATCTGGGCTCCACGAACGGAACCTACGTGAACGGCGAGCGCCTCGCCGGGCGCAGGCGATTGCACGAGGGCGACCTCCTCCAGGTCGGCGACACGGAGCTTCGGTTCGAGCAATGAGGCTGGGGGAGAGCGCAGGCCGAACCGACCCGGGGCGCGTGCGGCGCCGAAACGAGGACACCTTCGTCCTCGATCCGCCGCTGTTCGCGGTCGCGGACGGCATGGGGGGAGCGCAGGCCGGCGAGGTCGCGTCGCGGCTCGCCGCTGCCGCGTTTCGCGAGTATCACGAGGCCGACCGCCTCGCGCCCGACGAGCGCCTCCAGGCGATCATCCAGGAGGCGAACCGGCGGATCTACGACCGGGCGCTGAGCGACTCGAACGTCTCCGGCATGGGGACGACGGTGACCGCGGCACTCCTCATCGGAGGCCGCGTCACGCTCGGCCACGTGGGCGATTCCCGGGCCTACCGGATCCGCGAGGGCGAGCTGGAGCAGCTGACGGAAGACCACTCCCTCGTCGGCGACCTCATGCGCAGCGGGCGCCTCACGGCAGAGGAGGCCGAGGCGCATCCGCAACGCTCAGTCATCACCCGGGCGCTCGGCACGGATCCTGCGGTGGACGTCGACACGAGCGTCGTCGACGCCCAGCCGGGCGACCTCTTCCTCCTCTGCTCGGACGGGCTGACGACGATGGTGGCGGACGAGGACATCCTCGGCATCCTTGCGGCGGCGCCGGCGCTCGACGATGCCGCCCGCGAGCTCGTGCGGGCCGCGAACACCGGCGGCGGGGAAGACAACGTCACCGTCGTGCTGTTCGGCGTCGTCGGGGACGAGGCCGTCGAGGAGACCCTCGTTGCCCCGGTTGTCGCGGAGGGTAACGGTCACGGCGACGCCGACGAGCTCGAGGACACGCTCACGAACCTGCAACCCGTCGCCGCGTCGAAGCCGGCTCCGGCGGCCGTCTCCCCGGTGACTCCCCGGAAGAGGCGGCGGGGCTGGGGCCGGCGCATCCTCTGGGCAGTCCTCACGCTTGGCTTCGTGGCGCTCCTGCTCGGCGGCGCGCTCTTCGGGCTCTCCCGCGCGTACTTCGTCGGCGCTGACGAACAGGGCAATGTCGTCGTCTACCAAGGTGTGCCCTTCGACGTGACCGCCGGGACCGGTCTCTACCGGGAGCGCTACGTCAGCCGCCTCCAGGCCTCACAGCTCTCCCCGGAAGAGCGCGCCGCGCTCTTCGACCACGAGCTCGTCTCGTACGACCGAGCACTCGCGCGCGTCGCCGTCTACGAAGCCGAGGCGGTGCCGTAACCCGAAGTGAGCCTGCGGAACCGGGAGCTCGTCAACCTAGGAATGGTCGGCCTCCTGACGGCGGCCGGCTTCGCGTCCGTCTACATCGCCCGGTCGGACGTCGTCTCGGCGGCGTCCCTCTCCTACGCGGCCTTCTTCATCTCGCTGTTCGTGATCGCGCACGTGATCCTGCGGGTGCGGCTCCCGCACGCCGATCCTTACCTGCTGCCCCTGGGCGGGCTGCTCGCAGCGCTCGGGATCACCATGATCTACCGGATCGACCCGCAGCTGGCCTTCCGGCAGGGGCTCTGGGTCGTCGTCGGAGTCGCCGTCTTCGCCGGGCTCGTCCTCTTCCTCCGTGACTACCGCGAGCTCGACAACCTCAAGTACATCCTCGGCGTCTCCGCGATCGTCCTCCTCATCCTGCCCGCGCTTCCCTACATCGGACGGACGATCAACGGCGCGACGCTCTGGGTCGACGTCGGCGGCGGGCTCGTCTTCCAGCCGGGCGAGCTGGCCAAGGTCTTCTTCGTCATCTTCCTGGCCGGGTATCTGCGCGACAACCGCGAGCTGCTCTCCTACGGCGCCGCAGGCCAGGGCCGGCTGCCTTCTCCCAAGCACCTAGGCCCTCTCCTGCTCATCTGGGGCGGCGCGATGCTCGTGCTCTTCCAGACGCGGGACCTGGGAGGCGCGCTCCTCTACTTCGCCATCTTCCTCGTGATGCTCTATGCGGCGACCGCGCGCTGGTCGTTCGTCGCCGCCGGCCTTGCCCTCTTCCTCGTCGGGGCCTTCGCCCTCTACCAGGTGATTCCGCACGTGCAGGATCGAGTGCAGAGCTGGCTCGATCCCTGGGCCGACCCCGCGGGCGACTCCTACCAGCTCGTCCAGTCCCTCTACGCGGTATCGAGCGGCGGCGTGTTCGGATCCGGGCTGGGGAACGGCGTGCTCCTGAAGCCTGAGGGCGGCTCCTACATCCCCTACCTCGAGACCGACTTCATCTTCTCGGCGATCGCACAGGAGCTCGGCCTGGCCGGCGCGGCCGGGGTGATCCTCCTCTATCTCATCTTCGCCTACCGGGGCTTCCGCATCTCCATGCTCGCGCAGGACGGCTTCTCGAAGCTGCTCGCCGCCGGGCTCACGGCCGCGGTCGCCATCCAGGCGTTCATCATCATCGGCGGGGTCATCGGGCTGATCCCGCTGACCGGGATCACGCTGCCCTTCGTCTCCTACGGCGGCTCGAGCATCGTCGCCAACTTCGTCGTGCTCGCACTCCTCCTGATGGTCTCGGAGCGGGTCAACCGGGGTGAGCGCGCGTGAACCCACAGATCCGCCGCCTCTTCCTCGTCTTCGCCTTCCTGTTCGTGGCGCTCATCGCCACGGCCACGTATTGGCTCTGGCGCGCACCGGACCTGGAGGCACGACAGGGGAACCCGACGCTGATCGTCCGGGAGCTCGAGATCGAGCGCGGGCTGATCCTGGCCGCCAACGGCCGCACCCGCCTGGCGGCGAACCGAAAGCGCCAGCTCGAGGACGGACGCGTCTGGTACCTCCGCCGCTACCCGGAGCGCTCACTCACCGCACACGCGGTCGGCTACTCCACGATCGGCCGCTCGCGGACGGGCCTCGAGCTCTCGATGAACGACTTCCTGACGGGCTCGAACGCCAACCTGAGCACGGTGATCGACACGACCCTGGACAAGCTCCGCGGCATCCCGCGTCAGGGAAACGACATCGTCACCACGCTCGACCTGGACACGCAACGCGCAGCGGACGAGGGCCTGGCCGGAAAGTGCGGCGCTGCGGTCGCGCTCGAGCCCTCGACCGGGCGCGTGCTCGCCCTCGCCTCGGCACCGTCCTTCGACCCGAACCTCGTCGAGACCGACTTCGACTCCATCGAGGCGATCACGGCGCCCTGCAAGCCCGCGGCGCCGCTCCTCGACCGGGCCACGGCCGGGCGCTTCGTGCCGGGCTCCACGTTCAAGATCGTGACCGCGGCGGCGGCCCTCGACACCGGCGTCTACACGCCGGAGAGCGAGTTCGACGACCCGGGCTTCTGCACCCTCTTCGGAGAGGAAGTCTTCAACTTCTCCGACCAGGGCCGCCCCAGCGGCTTCGGCAGGGTGACGCTGGCCCAGGCGGTCCAGAACTCCATCAACTCGGTCTTCTGCAACATCGGCAAGGAGCTCGGCGCGGAGACGGTGCTCGACTACGCGAAGCGGTTCGGCTTCTACGAGCGCCCGCCGATCGACCTGCCTTCCGAGGAGGTGCTGATCAGCGGCCTCTACAAGAACGGACGCCTCTACGACCCCGAGAGCCAAAGCGAGGTCGACCCGGGCCGACTCGCGTTCGGACAGGAGCGCCTCGTCGTCACGCCGCTGCAGATGGCGCTCGTGGCCGCCGGCGTCGCCAATGCGGGTGTCGTCATGGAGCCGAAGCTCGTCGAGCGGATCGTCTCCCCCGAGGGCGACGTGATCCAGCGCTTCGAGCCGGAGGAGTGGAAGACGGCCGTCGAGCCGTCCACGGCAGCCGACCTGACCGCGATGATGGTCCTGGCAGTGCAGGCTGGCACCGGAGTCGCCGCCCAGATCCCCGGCATCTCCGTCGCCGGCAAGACGGGTACCGCGGAGACGGGGGTCCAGGGCCGCAACAACACGTGGTTCATCGCCTTCGCGCCGGCCGAGGAGCCGGAGGTCGCGGTCGCGGTCGCCCTCTCGGATCAGACCGGGACCGGCGGTGCGACGGCCGCCCCGATCGCACGGGCCATCATCGAGGCGGCCCTCAGGAGAAATCCCTAACCTCTAGAGATTCCGCCATGGCCGGCGCTTCCGACTCTCTCATCAACTCACTCTTCGACGACCGCTACCGGATCCTGAGGAAGCTTGGCTCCGGGGGCATGGCGAACGTCTACCTCGCAGAGGACGAGGAGCTGGGCCGCCGTGTCGCCATCAAGATCCTGAACGAGCGCTACGCCGGCGACGACCTCTTCATCGAGCGCTTCCGGCGCGAGGCCAAGTCGGCCGCCGGGCTCTCCCACCCGAACATCGTCTCCATCTACGACCGCGGCGAGGCCGAGGGCACGTACTACATCGCCATGGAGGTGATCGAGGGCCGCAGCCTCAAGGAGCTGATCATGACGCGCGGCGCGCTCCCGGTCGAGACGGCGATCGCCTACGCCAAGCAGCTGCTCGAGGCGCTCCGCTTCGCGCACCGCCACGGCATCATCCATCGCGACATCAAGCCGCACAACGTGCTCGTGTCCGCCGACCAGCAGGTCAAGGCGAACGAGCCGCGGCTGAAGGTGACCGATTTCGGCATCGCGCGGCACAGCGCGTCCCAGATGACCGAGGTCGGCTCGATCATGGGCACGGCCCAGTACCTCTCCCCGGAGCAGGCCCGGGGAGCGCCGGTGACCGCTGCATCCGACCTCTACTCGGCCGGCGTCGTCCTCTACGAGATGCTGACCGGCAAGGTGCCGTTCACGGGCGACTCCGCGATCGAGATCGCCATGAAGCACGTGAACGACCTGCCTGCGCCGCCGTCCGCGGTCCGCCCCGAGATACCGCCCGAGCTCGACCAGATCGTCCTCCGAGCCCTCGCCAAGGACCCGGCGGATCGCTACCAGACCGCGGAGGAGTTCATCGAGGACCTCGAGCGCTTCGAAGCCGGGCTCCCGATCTCGCGCGCCACCTCCACCGCCGCGACCGCGCTCCTCGCCGGGGTCGCAGCCGGAGAGGCCACGGAGCTCCTGTCCGAGAGCCCGACGCGCGTGGTGGCGCCGCCTCCACCCCCGCAGACGCCGAGACGCCCGCCCACCTACCCGCCGGCGAGCCCGTACGACGAGCCGCCGAGGCGGCGCAGGCGCTGGGTGCCCTGGCTCCTGGTCGCGCTCCTGATCGCCGCCGCGGCCCTCGCTGGGTGGTGGGCCTACGACCAGATCCAGGAGCAGCTCGAGGAGAGCGCTCCGGTCGGCGTGCCGCTCGTCGAGGGGATCGAGCGCGACCGGGCGATCGAGCAGATCGAGGAGGCCGGGCTCGAGGCCGAGGTCGAGGAGCAGCCGAGCACCGAGGTGGAGGAAGGCATCGTGATCGAGCAGAGCCCGAAGGAGGGAACGCAGGTGACGAAGGGGAGCACCGTCACGATCACGGTCTCGAGCGGGCCGAGAGAGGTGGAGGTTCCCGGGCTCGTGGGGCTCACCTACGAGGAGGCGCTCGACGCCCTCAACGAGGTCAACCTCGAGCCGCGCCGGGTCGAGGTCTTCTCGCAAAAGCCCCCCGGACAGGTCGTGAACCAGGACCCGAAGCAGGGCGAGCAGGTCGACGAGGGCACCGAGGTGGAGGTGCGCGTCTCCAAGGGCGTCCGGCAGGTCGAGGTTCCCAGCGTCCTCGGCCAGTCCGAGTCGAGCGCGCGGACCGAGCTCGAGGACGCGGGCTTCGAGGTGGCGGTCACGCAGGCGCCGAGCGACGACACGGACGAGGGGCTCGTCTCGTCCCAGAGCCCCTCGGCGGGCACCGAGGCCGGGCAGGGCTCGACCGTCTCGATCACGATCTCGACCGGGCCGCAGCTCGTCACCGTCCCCGACGTGATCGGCGAGACGCTCTCCAGCGCCCGGGCGCAGATTCGGGACGAGGGACTGCGGCCGAGCACCTCGTGCGAAGAGGTCATCGACCCGGGGCAGCTCGGCATCATCCTCCAGCAGAACCCGGGGGGCGGGTCGCAGGCGAGCCCGGACTCGACCGTGACCATCGTCGTCGGCCGTCTCATCTGCTAGGAGCGCGCATCGCCAAGCTGCGTGTAGCCGTGCTGCAGGGGGGGCGCTCGAGCGAGCACGACGTCTCCCTCGAGTCCGCCCGCTCCGTGATCGAAGGGCTCGATCCAGCCCGCTATGACGTCGTCGCGATCGAGATCCGGCGCGAGGGCCCCTGGCTGCTCGACGCCAAGGAGGCCGCGGGGCTCGACGTCGTCTTCCCCGTCCTCCACGGGCCGTTCGGCGAGGACGGCGCCGTGCAGGGCGTGCTCGAGCTGGCCGGGGTCGCGTACGTCGGCGCGGGCGTCACCGCCTCGGCCCTCGCCATGGACAAGGATCTCTTCAAGTCCGTCATGCGCGACAAGGGCATCCCCGTCGCCCGGAGCGTGACGCTGCGCGCCGGCGAGTCGGCCGAGAGCCCCTTCGGGTGCCCCTGCGTCGTCAAGCCGGCGCGGCTCGGATCCAGCGTCGGCATCAGCGTGGTACGCACCGAGGGCGACCTCGCCGCCGCCGTCGAGCTCGCGTTCGCCCACGACGAGAAAATCCTCGTCGAGGAGTTTCTGGACGGCGTCGAGGTCGAGTGCAGCGTGCTCGGCAACGCCGATCCGATCCCGTCGGTTCCCGGTGAGATCGTCCCGCTCGCGAGCGACTGGTACGACTACGAGGCGAAGTACGCCGAGGGCGGGATGGAGCTGGTCATCCCGCCGCGGGTGTCTGCGGAGTCGGCCGCCCGCGTTCAGGAGCTGGCGGTCGCCTCGTTCGTCGCCTCCGACTGCGAGGGCATGGCCCGCGTCGACTTCTTCGTCAGGCCGGGGGGCGACGTGGTCGTGAACGAGCTCAACACGATTCCCGGCTTCACCTCGACGAGCGTGTACGCCAAGCTCTTCGCCGCGAGCGGGATCGCCTACCCGGACCTCCTCGACCGCCTCGTGGAGCTCGCGCTCGAGCGGCACGAGCGGCGCGGCCGGCTGCGCTACTGATTCACGAACGCACGCACCTCGTTCAGGTGGGCGCGGGTGTTCGGATCGGTGATCCAAACGACGTAGTAGCGGTACGACCCGCCCCGGGTGTCGACGTCGATGGTCGTGCGCCGCCCTATCTCGTGCTCGTCGGAGACGTCGACGAAGTCGCCGTCCGGCTCGTTGCTCGCCAGGATCTGGGCTGTGAAGCCGGGCGTGTCGGTCACGAGCCCGACGCTGGAGAGGGCGACCCGGCTCCCCGCGTCGAGCACGATTCCGACGCCGTCCTTGTCGAAGCTTTCGTACTCCTCGGTCGTCCAGAAGGTGGCCGGGTCGCGATCGGTGGCCGCGGCGACTGACTCCGGGTGCTCCGTGAGGTCGCCCTTGGGGTCGAAGTCGGCGACGGCATTCACCTGAATCGGGGTCGGGTCGCCGCTTCCCAGCCATGGAAGGCCGTCCTCGAAGACGATCTCGAGGACGAGGAGGTTGCCGACGAGGATCACCGTCGCCAGGAGCAGGAGGGCTGCGACCTTCAGGCCGGACCGGCGAGGTGGCGCGACCTTGGTCGGAGACGCCGCGGGGAGCACCTCCGTGCGAGCTGCCGGCGCAGGCGGCGGCCCGGGCGGCATCACCCCGGTGTCCTCCTCCGGCCTCCCGGCGCCGTTCGACTCGATCTCCGAGAGGCACGACTCGAGCGCCGCGGCCAGCGCGTCCATCGAGCCGAAGCGATCCTCCGGCCGCTTCGCCATGGCCCTGGTGAGGACCGCGTCCACGCGCGCGGGCACGTCGGGGCGGAGCGCCCGAACGCTCGGCACCGGGTCGCGCACGTGCCGCATCGCCACGGCCATCAGGTTGTCGCCCGCGTAGGGCACGCTGCCCGTGAGCAGCTCGTACGTGACGACGCCGAGCGAGTACTGGTCGGAGCGCTCGTCGCCGCGCTCGCCGCTTGCTTGCTCCGGCGAGAGGTACTGGCCGGTCCCGAGCACCGTCCCGGCCGCGGTCAGCGTCTCGTCCGAGTCGAGCGCGCGCGCGATGCCGAAGTCGGTCACCTTCGCGGTGCCGCTGCCGTCGAGGAGGACGTTGTGGGGCTTCACGTCCCGGTGGACGATGCCCAGCACGTGCGCAAAGGAGAGCGCCCGGGCGATCTGGCACGCGAGCTCGAGCGCGCGTCCCACGGGCAGCGGGCCCTCGCGGACGATCACCGCCTTCAGGTTCTCGCCCGCGACGTGCTCGAAGACGATGAACTGGCGCCCTTCCCACTCGCCGCGGTCGATGACCGTGACGACGTTGGGGTGCGCCAGGCGCGCGATCGCCCGAGCCTCGCGGCGGAAGCGCTCGACGTACTCGGGGTCACGTGAGAAGTGCTCGTGCAGGACCTTGATCGCAACCCTGCGTTCGAGCACCGTGTCGTGCGCCCCGTAGACGCTCGACATGCCGCCCTCGCCGACGAGCTCCTCGAGCTCGTACCGGCCGACGATCAACTCTCCGACGTGCACCGCCATAGTGTTCCTGCCGCAGGGGCCTCGGCGGCTAGCCCAGTGCCTCTGTGAGCGCCTCTTCCCACACGTCGAGTGCCTCGGCGAGCTCGGCGTCCTCGATCACGAGCGGCACGAGCACCCGGATGCAGTGCGAGTAGATGCCTGCCTTGAGGAGCAGGAGCCCCCGGCGGGCGGCGCCCTCGGCGACGGCGGTGGCCCGCTCCGCGTCCGGCTTCCCGTCCCGCCCGACGGCGATCGCCAGCATCGCTCCGAGCCCGCGGACGTCTGCAACCTCGTCGAAGCGGTCGCGCCAGCCTTCCATCCGGCTCCGAATCGTCTCGCCGATGGCCTCGGCGCGCTCGTTGAGCCCTTCCTCGGCGATCACGTCGAGCACCGCGTGCGCGGCCGCGATCGCGACCGGGTTGCCGACGTAGGTGCCGCCGATGGCGCTGTCGCCGGGCGCGTCCATGATCTCCGCGCGGCCGAGCACGCCCGAGAGCGGAAGGCCGGCGGCGATCGACTTCGCGACCGTGATCAGATCGGGCTCGATGCCGAAGTGCTCGACGGCGAATGTCTTGCCGGTGCGGCAGAAGCCGCTCTGCACCTCGTCTGCAACGAGGACGATGCCGTGCTCGTCGCAGATTCGCCTCAGGCCCTGCATGAACTCCAGCGACGGCACGACGAAGCCCGCCTCGCCCTGCACAGGCTCGAGGACGATCGCCGCGACGTCCTCGGCGGCGACACGCGTCTTGAAGGCGTAGGAAAGCGCGTCGAGGTCGCCGAACGGGAGGCGGTAGGTCTCGGGCGCGAACGGGCCGAGGCCCGCCTTGTAGGGGTGGGTCTTCGAGGTGAGGCTGAGCGCGAGCAGCGTGCGGCCGTGGAAGGCGCCCTCGAAGGCGATCACCGCCGGACGCTTCGTGTAGGCGCGCGCGAACTTGACCGAGTTCTCGATCGCCTCGGCGCCCGAGTTGAAGAAGCACGCGCGCTTCTCGCCCGAGATCGGCGTCAGCTCGAGCAGCCGCTCGGCGAGGCCGACGTAGTTCTCGTACGGAATGACCGTGAAGTCGGTGTGCGTGAAGCGTTCCGCCTGCTCGCGGATCGCCTCCACCACCCGCGGGTGCGAGTGGCCGACGTTCATGCAGCCGACGCCGCCGGCGAAGTCGAGGAACGTGTTCCCGTCGACGTCGGTGAGGGTGGCGCCCCGGCCCTCGGCGATGACGAGCGGGAGATAGATTGAGAGCGGCTCCGCGACGACCCGCTCCTTCCGGGCGAGGATCTTGGCGCTGCGGGGGCCCGGAAGGTCCGTCTTCAGCTCGATTGTCCGTGTCGTGGCCACGGAAGGAGCTTATAGATTGGTGTTTGGCATGGTCCTCTCCGACCGTACGATCCGGCGGCTCCTCGAGGAGGGACGAATCGGGATCGACCCCTACGCCGAGGAGCTCCTCCAGCCGTCGAGCGTCGACGTCCGCGTGGACAAGCTCTTCCGCGTCTTTCGCAACTCGCGCTACCCGTTCATCGACGTGAAGCTGGAGATGGAGGAGCTGACGGAGCTGGTGGAGATCGACCCCGGCGAGGCGTTCATCCTCCACCCGGGCGAGTTCGTGCTCGGCTCGACGCTCGAGCGCATCACGCTTCCCGACGATCTCGTCGCGCGCCTCGAAGGCAAGAGCTCGCTCGGCCGCCTCGGGCTCCTGATCCACTCGACGGCCGGCTTCATCGACCCCGGCTGGGACGGCCACGTCACCCTCGAGCTCTCGAACGTCGCCAACCTCCCGATCACCATCTACTACGGGATGAAGATCGGCCAGCTCTCGTTCGTGCAGCTCTCCGAGCCGGCCGAGCACCCCTACGGGACCGGGAGCCTGGGCTCCAAGTACCAGGGGCAGTCCGGGCCCACGCCCAGCCGCTACTGGAAGAATTTCGCCACCGAGTGATCCTGGTCGCCGGGGGAACCGGCTTCGTCGGCACGAAGGTCGCCCATGCCCTCCGGGCGGCGGAGCTGCCCGTGCGCGTCCTGGCCCGCAAGCCGGAGAAGCAGGAGCAGCTGCGGGCATGGGGCTGCGAGGTGGTTCCTGGGGACATGACCGACGCCGAGAGCCTGCGCCGGGCGGTCGACGGCTGCGACACGGTCGTGCACATGGTCGCCATCCTGCTCGGGAGCCGCGAGGCCTTCGAGCGGATCATGGTGCAGGGGACGCGCGACCTCGTCGAGGCGGCGAAGGGCGCCGGCGCCAAGCGGCTCGTGCTCATGAGCGCCCTCGGCACCGAGGAGGGGCGGGAGGTCACGCCGTACTACCACGCCAAGTGGGAAGAGGAGCAGGCCGTCAAGTACTCGGGGCTCGAGCACGTGATCTTCAGGCCGAGCTTCGTCTTCGGCAGCGAAGGCGGCATCCTCCCGCAGCAGATCCGGATCGTCCGCTACTCGCCGGTGACGCCGATCCTCGGCCGCCATCGCCTGCAGCCGATCTGGGTGGACGACGTCGCGGCGTTCCTCACCGCGGCGGTCTCGGCGGAGGACGCCGCCAACCGCACCTTCGACCTCGGCGGCCCCGACCGGCTCGCCTGGGACGACCTGCATGCACTCATCCGCAAGACGCTCGGCAAGCGGCGGCTCGCGTTCACGATGCCTCCGGCGCTCCTGAAGGCGGGAGCGACCGTGGGACAGATCCTGCCGCCGTTCCACGGCGCCCGTTCGGCCGTGGAGATGCTCGACCTCGGCGACAACGTCTGCGACCCGGAACCGGCGATCGAGGCCTACGGCGTGCGGCCGATCGGAGTCGAGGAGCAGGTCCGGCGCGCGGTCGCAGCCTAGGAAGGCTCGGTGGAGCGTCGCTCGTCGTCGGGGTGCGATGATCGTTCCGAGACAAGGACGCAGGGAGCGCTCGTAGCAGGAAGCTCCGGGCGCGACCGAGGACGCCGCTCTCGGGGCGAGCAGCGCGGCCCGGCGGCACAGGCTTCGTTTCGCCGTGCCTTCCTCGCCGAGTCGTTCTATTGTGACGGGCATGGAGGCCCTCTACGCTGTCGTCGCCGCCGACCAGCTCGACAAGGACGAGGCGAATCGGATCGCCGAGGAGAGCCGGGCCGTGGCGGGCGTCATGCCCATCCAGGCACAGCAGGCCGGGCGCAAGGGCCCCTGGCTTCTCGAGCTCGCCGGCCTGCACGTCCTGCTCGAGGAGGGCGCCGCGCCGGACTCGGTCACCCTGACATTGACGTCGGTCGGCGTCGAGCGGCTGGCGGAGACGTTCACGTGGCTCCTCGACGAGCTCCACGGCGAGCTCACGTTCGAGCTCCTCTGGGGCGAGGAGCCGATCGACAAGGTCGTCTCCCGCGAGGAGCTCATCCGCATCATCCACACAGGCCACCTCGCCGGCCGCACGCGCTACCGCGTTTTGCCCGGCTAAGAGCACGTTTCAGAATGACGCCTCGCCGTCGGGGTGCGATGGTCGTTCCGAGACAAGGACGCAGGGAGCGCTCGTAGCAGGAAGCTACGGGCGCGACCGAGGACGCCGCTCTCGGGGCGAGCAGCGCGGCCCGGCGGCACAGGGCTTCATTTTGAGACGTGCTCTAAAAGACGGAGGGCCCCGTCGGGCCCTCCGTTCGGTAGATCGCCTGGAGTAGCAGGGGCGCTGGGTTGTCCCCCACGCTGGCTAGGCGATTCCCCGTAGGTCTTGGGGACACGCCCCTACCTGCGTCTACCTCCACTGCCCGTACTGTCGGAAATCAAAGTCGGACCACCCCCTTTCCGTGGTTACGGCCATCATACGCACTCCGCCAGGACGACCAAACGGGGTCTCGACGCCGTCGCTTGACGTCCCCGCGCGCTAGGGAACGACGACGCGCACGACGCCGTCCTCGACCTGGACCTCGAAGGTGTCCACGGGCAGGTAGGCGGGCAGGGTCAGCGCCCGGCCCGTGCGAACGTCGAAGCGTGACCCGTGCCGCGGGCAGACGGCCACGCACTCCGCGGGCTCGAAGTCCCCCTCGCAGAGCGGGCCGTCGTCGTGGGAGCAGCGATCCTCGATAGCGAAGAACTCGCCGGCGCAGTTGTAGACGCCGATCACCAGCTGCCCGTCGCGGACGATCTTGACCTCTCCCGGCGGCAGCTCCTCCACCGGGCCGACGATCAGTTCTCCCATGCGTTACGAGAGCTCGAGCTCCTCGAGCCCGGCCCACTCGTCCGGCAGCGGGGTGCCGCGGCCCTTGTGGAGCGCGAGCTTGAGGACGCCCAGCCCGAGCAGCGCGCACTTGAGGCGCACCGGCGTCAGCGGGATGCCGACCTCCTCCAGGAGCTCGTCGCGGGACATCGAGGCCACCTCCTGCGCGGTGCGGCCCTTGACCATGTCCATCAACATCGAGGTCGCCGCCTGGCTGATCGCGCAGCCGCGGCCCTGGAACTTCACGTCAGCGATCGTGTCGCCCTCGAAGGAGAGGGCGATCGAGACCTCGTCGCCACAGAGGGGGTTCTGACCCTCGGCCTCGGCGTCGGCGCCGTCGATCACCCCGTGGCCGCGCGGGTTCTTGTAGTGGTCGAGGATGACCTCGCGGTACAGGCTGTCGAGCTCGCTCATGTCAGTGCCCCTCCAGGCAATACAAGCCTGCCTCTGCCCCGCGATCACGCGGCGCGGGAGCCCACCCTCGCCCTTGCCAAGGCATCCAGCCTTGGCTGCGCGCGAGTGCGAACTCCCGCTTGGTGATCGCAACGCAGAGTCGAGGCTGGATTACCTGAATGGGCACTACTCAAACAGCTTACGCGCCTTGTGGAGGCCATCGACGAGGCGGTCGACCTCCTCGGGCAGCGTGTAGAGGTAGAAGCTCGCCCGCGTGGTGGCGTTGACGCCGAGGCTGGTCATCAGCGGCTGGTTGCAATGGTGGCCGGCCCGCACGGCGACGCCCTCGGAGTCGACGACCTGCGCGACGTCGTGAGGATGGATGCCTTCGAGGTTGAAGCTGATGATTCCGGCCCGTCGGTCGGGCGGCGGTCCGTAGAGCGTGAGCCCCGGGACCTCTGACAGTCGCCCCCACGCGTACGCAGTGAGCTCCGCTTCGTGGCGCTCGATCGCCTCGAGCCCAACATCGGTGAGATAGTCGATCGCCGCTCCGAGGCCGACGGCCTGTGCGATCGGCGGCGTGCCAGCCTCGAACTTGTGCGGGAGCTCGTTCCACGTCGTCTCCTCGAGGGTGACCTTGCGGATCATCTCGCCGCCGAGCTCGAAAGGGGACATCCGCTCGAGCAGCTCCCGCCGGCCCCAGAGGACTCCGATTCCGCTCGGTCCGCACATCTTGTGGCCTGTGAGGGCGAGGAAGTCGCAGCCGAGCGCTTGCACGTTCACGGGTCGGTGGGGGGCCGCCTGAGCGGCGTCGACGACCATGATCGCCCCCCGTTCGTGCGCCCAGGCGGCGAGCTCATCGACCGGGTTGACGGTGCCAAGCGAGTTCGAGACGAGGCCGCACGCAACGAGCTTCACGCGGCCGCGCCGCTCGAGCTCGTCCAGCGACTCGAGCCGCAGCTCGCCGCTCGAGTCGATCGGGATCGCCGCGAAGTCGGCCCCGGTCCGCTGAGCGATGTACTGCCAGGGGACGAAGTTCGAGTGGTGCTCGAGCTCGGTGACGACGACGACATCGCCCGGGCCGAGGTTGTCGAGCCCCCAGGCGTAGGCGACTAGATTGAGCCCCTCCGTCGCGTTACGGGTGAAGATGACCTCGGCGGTGGTCTCCGCGTTCACAAACGCTCGCGCCTTCTGGCGCGCACCGTCATACGCGGCGTCGGAACGCAGGCCCAGCTCGTAGACGGCGCGGTGGACGTTCGCGTACGAGGTCTCGTAGAACGTCCGCAGGGCGTCGAGAACCTGACGCGGCTTCTGGGAGGAGTTGGCGGAGTCCAGGTACGCCAGCGGCTTCCCGTGAATCTCCTGCTCGAAGATGGGGAAGTCGGCGCGAATCTTCGCCGCGTCGAGCCTCGGCTGGGCGGTCACCGCCATGGACCCATCGTAGCGACGGCCCGCGGCGCCCAGTCCCCGGCGCCCCGCGCGTTGCCAAGTAACAGTCTGTTACTTGCGCTCGAGAGCGGCGACCTGCCAGACGCGGCCGCGCGACTCCGACGCGAGCCTGAGACCTCGCCGCTCGGCGGCCTCGACCAGCCCCTGCGGCGGGTGCACCCAGCTCCGGTACTCCCACCGGAGGATCCACGCTCCCACGTTCATCGCGCCGAGGCCGACGCGGATGAGCCAACGGGGTCGCGGAAAGCTCAGGACGAGGTAGCGCCTCGCCCGCTCGGCGGCTGCGCCGACGAGCGCGTCGTAGTCCGGGTAGCAGCAGACGACGCGGTGCATGACGACGGCGTCGGCTTCTCCCGCGAGATCGGGCTCCTGGACGACGTCGCCGAGACGCCGCTCCACCCGATCGTCGAGCCCGCGCTCGTGGATGAGCTCCCGGGCCGTCTCCTCGTACTCCGGCGAGAGCTCGAGGTTCGTCGCGCGGGCGGCGCCCACCTTCAGCAGCTCGAGCTGGATCGCCCCGACGCCGCCCCCGATCTCGAGCACCGAGGCTCCCTCGACGCCGTGCTCGCGCAGGAATTCGACTATCTCCTCGGCCGTGTCGTCGAGGCCCTTCTCCCGATAGCGCTTGGCGCTCCTGCGAGCGGCGCGCTTGGAGAAGATTCTGGTGTAGCCGCGCGGAGGCTGGCAGCAGCTCACGCCGCCAGCAGGCGCGCCTCGAGCACGCTCTGCAGCGCGTCGCGCACGGGGGCAAGCTCGATGCGGTCGAAGATCTCCTGGTAGAAGCCGCGCACGATCAGGAGCTGGGCCTCCTCCCGCGAGAGGCCGCGGGCCATGCAGTAGAAGAGCTCGTCGCGGTTCACCTGCGAGACGGTGGCGCCGTGGGTGCAGCGCACGTCGTTGGCGAGAATCTCGAGGCCCGGGATCGAGTCCGCGTGCGCGTCCGGCGAGAGCAGGAGGTTGCGGTTCTCCTGGTAGGCGTTCGTCCGCTGCGCGTCGCGCTCGACCTTGATCATCCCGCGCCAGACGGAGGTCGCCCTGTCCCGCAGGACGCCCTTGAAGGCGAAGTCCGAGGTCGTGTTCGGCGCCTCGTGCTCCTGGAGCGTGTCGTAGTCGAGATGCTGGTCGCCGTCGGCGAAGTAGGCCCCGGTCACGCGCGAGGTGGCACCGCGGCCGGCGAGACGGTTCTCGATCGTGATCTTCCCCTTGCGCGAGCCGAAGCCGCCGGCGACCCAGTCGAGCTCGGCGTCCTCGGCCACGCGTGCACGGTGCGTGGCGAAGTGCCACGTCGAGCGCGAGAGATTCTGGATGGAGACGTACTCGAGCTTCGCACCTCGCTCGACGAAGACCTCGGCGACCGCGTTCGAGTAGGACTCGAGCTCGGGGTCGGTCGAGGCGGACTCCTCGATCAGCGTGAAGCGCGAGCCCTCCTCCGCGATCACGAGCAGGCGCCAGAAGAGCGAGCCGTTCGGTGTCGAGTTGCCGACGCGGACGTAGAGCGGCTTCTCCAGCTCCACGCCCGCCGGGACGTGCACGAGCAGACCATGCTGCCAGACAGCGGCGTTGTGGGCCGTCAGCTTGTCCTCGGCCCCGACCAGCGTCCCCAGAAGCTCGTGGTCGCCGAGCGGGGCGAACGTGATCCCCGCGGGCGCACTGACGATCTCGATCCCGCCCTCGGTCGCGTCGGCGATTCCGGCTGCGTCGATCTCGAGCATGCTGTCGGCGACCGACTCGGCCCCGGCGCCGTTCACGGCGTAGGACTCCGGGTCGAAGCCGCGCAGGTCCGTGAAGCGCCAGTGCTCGTCCGAGGTGGACGGGAGCGGCAGCGCCCGGTAGCGCTCGAGGGCCTGTGTCCTACTCATGCGGCGGCGCGTACCGGCGGTGGACGATGATGGCGTTCCCGTCGAAGTCGGTGCAGAAGGCCATGTGGCACACGCCCGAGTCGATCGTCTCTCCGCTGAACTCGACTCCCTCGGCCTCTAGCTTGCTGCGGGCCTCGGCCACGTCCGGCACGCGGATGGCGATGCCGGTCGCGGGGACGAACTCCCGCCCGAGCTTCTCGGGCTGCCAGAGGCCGAGCGTCACGTTGGAGGTCTCGAACTCGAACCAGACCGAGTCGGACGAGGACGTGGACTCCTCGAGCCCGAGCAGCTCCCCGTAGAACCTCCGTGCCTGGGCGGGGTCGCGCGTCGGGATGGGGACGAAGTCGATGCGCTCGACCTCGATCATGAGCGCGTACCTGCGGTGGAGCATGAGCGCGTTCCCGTCGGGATCGCGGAAGAAGGCCATGTGGCAGACGCCGGTGTCGAGAATCTCGCCCTCGAACTCGACGCCCTTCGCCTCGAGCTCGCGCCGGCCCTCCTCCACATCGGGCACCCGAAGCGCGATGTGAGCCGTGTGCGGCCCCTCGAACGCCTGGCCGACGTTCGTCGGATCCATGAGGTAGAGGCTGACGTTGCCGGTCTCGAACTCGGGCCAGCCGCCTTCGTCGAGGTTCGGGCTCGGCAGGCCGAGGGTGTCGGCGTAGAACCGCTTCGACCGCTCCATGTCCCGCACCGGCACGGAGATGAAGTCGGTGCGCTCGACGTTCAACCGACGGAGCCCTCCATCTGGAGCTGGATCAGACGGTTCAGCTCGACCGCGTACTCGAGCGGGAGCTCCTTCGTGATCGGCTCGACGAAGCCGGAGACGATCATCGCGGCCGCCTCGGCCTCGGAGAGGCCGCGGCTCATCAGGTAGAAGAGCTGCTCCTCGCCGATCTTCGACACGGTCGCCTCGTGCCCGATGTCCACGTCGTTCTCGTCGATGCGGATGTAGGGGTACGTGTCGGTGCGCGAGTCCTCGTCGAGGATGAGCGCGTCGCAGACCACCTTGGAGCGCGCGCCGTGCGCGCCCTTGGCGACCTCGAGGAGGCCGCGGTAGCTCGCCCGCCCGCCGTTCTTCGAGATCGACTTGGAGGTGATCACCGAGGACGTGTTCGGCGCCACGTGGACGGCCTTGCCGCCCGCATCCTGGTGCTGGCCGTCGCCGGCGAAGGCGATGGAGAGCACCTCGCCGTGGGCGCCCTCGCCCATCAGCCAGATGGCCGGGTACTTCATGGTCAGCTTCGAGCCGAGGTTCCCGTCCACCCACTCCATGGTCGCGTTCTCGTGGGCGACCGCGCGCTTCGTGACGAGGTTGTAGACGTTGTTCGACCAGTTCTGGATCGTCGTGTAGCGGCAGCGGCCGCCCGGCTTGACGATGATCTCGACGACCGCCGAGTGGAGCGAGTCGCTCGAGTAGATCGGCGCGGTGCAGCCCTCGACGTAGTGCACGTAGGCGCCTTCGTCGACGATGATCAGCGTGCGCTCGAACTGGCCCATGTTCTCCGCGTTGATGCGGAAGTAGGCCTGGAGCGGCATGTCGATCGAGACGCCCGGGGGCACGTAGATGAAGGAGCCGCCGGACCAAACGGCAGAGTTGAGCGCCGCGAACTTGTTGTCGTTCTGCGGGATGATCGTGCCGAAGTACTGCTTGACGAGCTCCTCGTGCTCGCGCAGGCCCGAGTCCATGTCGAGGAAGAGCACGCCCTTCGCCTCGAGGTCGGCCTGGAGCTTGTGGTAGACGACCTCCGACTCATACTGGGCGCCGACGCCCGCCAGGTACTTCTTCTCGGCCTCCGGAATCCCGAGCCGGTCCCACGTGTTCTTGATGTCGGCCGGCAGGTCTTCCCAGCTCGTTGCCTGCTTCTCGGTCGGGCGAATGTAGTAGTACATGTTCTCGAAGTCGATCTCGTTCAGGTTGCCGCCCCACTGCGGAAGGGGCCGAGCGCGGAAGTACTCGAGAGACTTCAGGCGGAACTTGCGCATCCATTCGGGCTCGTTCTTGTGCTCCGAGATCATCGCGACGACCTCGGGGTTGAGCCCGCGGCCGGACTTGAAGAAGTACTCCTCCGGGTCGTGGAAGCCGAACTTGTAGTCGTTGCCGATCTCCGCTACGACCTGGGTTTCCGCAGTGGCCATCAGGCTGCTGCCTCCTCCTTGACGCCGAAGGCTTCGTAGCCATCGACCTCGAGCTGCTCTGCGAGCTCCGGCCCGCCTTCCTTCACGATACGCCCGTCGACGAAGACGTGCACGAAGTCCGGCTTCACGTAGCTCAGGATTCGCTGATAGTGCGTGATCACGAGCGCGCCCATCTCGGGGCCGACGAGGCTGCGCACGCCCTTCGCGACGATCCGCAGCGCGTCGATGTCGAGCCCGGAGTCGGTCTCGTCGAGCACCGCGATCCGCGGGGAGAGCATCGCCATCTGCAGGATCTCGACGCGCTTCTTCTCGCCTCCGGAGAAGCCGTCGTTCAGGTAGCGCCCGGCCATCTCCTTCGGCACCTTGAGCTCCTCCATCGCAGCGGTCAGCTGCTTGCGGAACTCCGGGATCTTGACCGGGTCCTCCTCGCCGCCGTTCTTCGCCTTGCGCGTAGCGTTGACAGCCGAGCGGAGGAAGCTGGCCACGGTCACGCCCGGGACGGCGTGCGGATACTGGAACGCGAGGAAGAGGCCGCGCTGGGCACGCTCGTCCGCCTCGAGCTCGAGGATCGACTTGCCGTCGAAGAGGATGTCGCCCTCCGTGATCTCGTACGCCGGATGGCCCATGAGCGCGTAGGCGAGCGTGGACTTGCCGGACCCGTTCGGGCCCATGATCGCGTGCACCTCGTCGGTGTCGACGGCCAGGTCGAGCCCGCGGACGATCTCGGTCCCGTCCTCGGTGGCGACGTGCAGATTTTTGATCTCGAGAAGAGCCATGAGGTCCTAACTGGGTGGTAAAGCTCCGGAAACGGCCTCACGAGCCGTTTCGTGACACCGACAGTGTAGCGGCTCGCTCCAGCTAGCCTGCGGCTACGAGGCTGGTATCCTGAGTCCATGCCCTTCGGAATCGGGATCTGGGAGCTCGTCATCCTCATGGTCGTGCTGCTGCTCGTCTTCGGGGCGAAGAGACTCCCCGAGATGGGCCGTTCAATCGGCCACGGGATGCGCGAGTTCAAGGACGCGGTCACAGGCAAGGACGACGAGCCGGAGAAGACGGAGCTCACATCGCCGCCTCCGGCGCCCGCGAGCGCGCATCCTTCCCCCGACCCGGCCGAGCCCGAGCGCGTCGAGTCCGAGCGCGTCTCCAGCTCCAGCTAGCCCAGCATGGCCAGGATGCCGCGTCGCCTCGAGCACGGCGATCGCGTCACGCTCGTCGAGCACCTGGACGAGCTCCGCTCGCGCCTGATCATCTCCCTCGGCGCCGTCGCCGTCGGCTTCGTCGTCGCGTTCGTCTTCCAGGACACCATTCTCGAGTGGCTGGAAGCGCCGCTTCCGGAGGGGAAGGCGCTGATCACCTTCGGGGTGACCGAGCCGTTCTTCACGTCGATCAAGGTGAGCTTCTACGCCGGCTTCGCCCTGGCGCTGCCGGTCGTCCTCTGGCAGACGTGGAGCTTCCTCGCGCCTGCCTTCCAGGAGCACTCGCAGCGGATCGTCGCGGTCTTCGTCGCCATCTCGACGGCGCTCTTCGCCGCCGGGCTCGCCTTCGCCTACTGGATCGTGCTCCCGCGCGCGCTCCACTTCCTCACGACCTACAACGAGGAGTTCTTCCAGATCGAGGTCAGGGCGAACTACTACTTCTCGTTCGTGACCCTCGGCCTGATCGGCTTCGCGCTCGTCTTCCTCCTTCCCATCTTCGTGCTGGCGCTCGTCCGGCTCGGCGTCCTCACCTCGACGACGCTGCGGCACAACCGCCGCATCGGCTACGTCAGCGTTCTCGTCGTCGCGATCATCCTCCCGACGGTCGACCCGGTCTCGCTCGCGTTCGAGGTCGTGCCGCTCCTGCTCCTCTTCGAGCTCTCGATCTGGGCCTCCGTCATCCTCGAGAAGCGCTGGGCCGCCCAGATCGAGGCCCGCCGCGAGGCGTACGCCGGCACCGACACCTAGTGCCCCTCCAGGCAATACGCGCCTGTCCGAGGCAGCAGCACCTGAAGGGACACTAGTGCCGCAGACTGTCTACGCGGCCGACTGGGTCGTCCCGGTCGAGGGGGAGCCCGTGCGCGGCGGAGGCGTCGCTGTGGAGAACGGGCGGGTCGTCGCGGTCGGGCCCGCGGCGGAGCTCGCAGGCGAGCGGCAGACGTTCGAGGACGCGGTCATCGTTCCGGCGTTCGTCAACGCCCACTCGCACCTGGAATACGCGGTCTACGCGGGATTCGGGGACGGCTTCGCGTTTCCGCCCTGGATCGACCTGCACGTGACCCGGAAGCGACGCCTCGTCGAGGGCGACGCGACCGCCATCGCGAGGCTCGGGGCGGCGGAGTGCCTGCGCTCCGGGATCGCCACGATCGGGGACGCGAGCTTCACCGGCGCCGCGGCCGCCGCCTGTGCCGACCTCGGCCTCGCCGGGATCGTCTACCTGGAGGTCTTCGGAGACGACCCCGAAGCCGCGCTCACCCGCTTCGCGGAGCTGCGCGACGGCGCGGAGGGTTTTCTCTCGCGCCGCCTCGCCCTCGGCGTCTCGCCGCATGCGCCCTACACGACGTCGGCGGTCGTCTACGAGGCCTGCGCCGGCCTCGGGCTCCCGCTGACCACCCACCTGGCGGAGAGCGAGGCCGAGCAGGAATGGGTGCTGCACGGGAGCGGCACGATGAGCGCGGCGGCCGAGCTGCTCGTCCCGCCGGCGGGGACGACCGGGATCCGCATGCTGGCCGAGCGCGGGCTGCTCGGGCCGAATGTGCTGGCAGCGCACTGCGTCCACGCCGATTCGGAGGAGATCGAGATCCTGGCCGAGCACTCGACGGCGATCGCGCACTGCCCGCGCTCCAATGCTGTCCTCGGCTGCGGGACCGCGCCGCTCACAGAGTTTCTGTCGGGCGGCGGCCGGGTCGGCCTCGGGACCGACAGCCCCGCCTCGACGCCGTCGTTCGACATGTTCGAGGAGATGCGCACCGCCGTCTACCTCGCGCGTGCACGCGAGCGGCAGCCCGACGCGCTCTCGGCGAGCGCGGCACTGGAACTCGCTACTCTTGGCGCAGCGCGCGCGCTCGGGCTCGGCGACGAGACGGGCTCGCTCGCCGCCGGCAAGCGCGCCGACCTCGCCGTCGTCTCGCTCGCCGGGTCGCCGTTCCTCCCCTGGGAGGACCCAACGACCGCCGTGGTCTTCGGCGGCTCGCCGGACAGGGTGCTCCTCACCCTCGTCGCGGGCGAGGTTCGGTACGAGGAAGGAGGGTTCGAATGGCACGAGCTTCGACGCAGCGCAAGCGCCGCGCGCGACCGCCTGCTCAGCAACGTGCCGCCCAGGCCGAAGACCTGATGTTCTTCCCGAAGCTCCGGCGGCGGGCGAAATGGGTCTTCCTCTTCCTCGCCGTGGCCTTCGCCTTCAGCTTCGTCTTCTTCGGCGTCGGCGCAGGGGGCTCCGGGATCGGCGACTACATCTCGGACCTCCTCAACCGCCCGGTCTCGAGCGACACGCCCGCGCTCGACGATGCCCAGGAGGCCGTGGCCGAACGGCCGAACGACCCCGAG
Source organism: uncultured Actinomycetes bacterium (assembly GCA_963775625.1). Taxonomy (GTDB): domain Bacteria; phylum Actinomycetota; class Thermoleophilia; order Gaiellales; family Gaiellaceae; genus JAIBJN01. Next base: position 316,907 of record CAVZJM010000002.1, read on the forward strand.
GCGCAGCTCGACCTCGCGCGCGCCGCCCAGACCGCGGGTCAGGTCGACCTCGCGATCGTCGCCTACGAGAAGTATCGGACGATGCGCCCGGAGGACACGGACGCGCTGCGCACGCTGACGGCGCTTTACGGCGCGCAGATCGCCGAGGCTCAGCAGCGCGCGGCCGTCGCCTCGAACGAGGCCGCAGGAGGCGTCCCTTCCGAACACGCTCGCCCCGCAGGACAGCGAGTTCCTGCAGGAGCTGACCACGAATCCCCTGACGGCGTCGCTCAGCGCTCGGGCGCAGGCGCGCGCCGAGCGCCGCGAACGCCGAGGTGCAGAGCCTCTCGCTCTCCCAGATCGGCGTCTTCTCGGAGCTGACCGAGCTCGTCGACGACGATCCGCTGCTCTTCCTCCAGTACGCGAACGCCGCGGAGACCGCCCAGGACTTCGAGGCCGCGATCGCCGCCTACGAAGCGTACCTCGACCTCCAGCCGAACAGCCCGAACGCGGAGCAGATCCAGGAGCGGATCGACCAGCTGAAGACGGTTGCCGGCATCGCGCCCGACGAGGAGTCGGACGGCGGGTAGAGCGGTTAGGGTAGGCGCTCGTTCCCAGGAGGAAGGGCTCATGAACTTCGACAGCAAGGCTGAGCAGGTTTCCGGGGATGTCTGGGTCGTCGCCCTTACCGGTGAGGTCGACCTCTACACCGCTCCGGAGTTCAAGCAGCAGCTCCTGGACGTGATCGCCCAAGGCGCGAGCCACGTAGTCGTCGACCTGACGGACACCACGTTCATCGACTCGACGACGCTCGGAGTACTCGTCGGCGGCGTCAAGCGCCTGCGGCCGAACGGCGGGCAGCTGTCGATCGTCTGCAGCGACCGCAACATCACGAAGATCTTCGAGATCACGGGGCTCAATCGCGTGTTCACGATCCACGCCGACCGGGCGGCGGCACTCGAGAGCGCCGGCGTCACCCAGGCGCAGCCTTCTTAGTGGTCAGGCTCGGCGCCATCCTCCTCGCCGTCTCAGCGCTGCTCGCGGCGGGTTGCGGAGGAGAGGAAGACCAGGCGACGGGGCAAGAGGACGCCAACCGCTCCAACGGGAAGACGCTCTTCGTGTCGGGGGCCGACGGCAAGGCGAGCTGCGGCTCCTGCCACACGCTCCTGGACGCGGGCACGGCGGGGACCGTCGGGCCCAACCTCGACCAGGCGCTCGGGTACAGCTGCGCGCAGGGCTTCGAAGAGAGCACGATCTACTCCGCCGTCCGCGGCCAGATCGACCTCGCCCAGGGGGCCATGCCCGCGGACCTCGTCACGGGGCAGGACGCCGTGGACGTGGCCGCCTACGTGGCCAGCGTCGCGGGCAAGGACGTGCCCGGCTGCGATCCGAGCGGCGACCAGGGCGACACCCCGGAGACCGAGACGGCATCTGGCTAGCGCGAGGCGGCGCCGGTCGGCGCCGAGCCCACGCTCTCGCGCTCCAGGTCGACGACCACGTGCGTGATCGGGACCGGGTAGCGCTCGCGGGCCCGTTCGATCACCTCTTTCTCGAGCCAGTTCGACCGCCCCGGGGGGTGGGTCGAGATGACGATCTCGTCGGCGCCGAACGTTCGCAGCGCATCGTCCATCGCCTGGATCGGGTCGGCGTCGCCGACCTCCCCGCGCGCGTCAACTCCCTCCGCGGCCAGCGCGCCCAGCGAATCGGCAAGCCGCTGCTCGGCTTTCGCCCGGGCGCCGTCCTCGTCGGAGGCCCAGTGGCGGAGCGGTGAGTTGAGCGCCGGGCAGACGACCAGCACGTCGGCGTCTGCTCCCGCACGGCGGACCACCTCGCCGCGGAGCGCGCGCCCCGCCACCGTCTCGTTGGCGACGACGAGGATGCGGCGGCGATCGCCTCCCTCTCGAGACTGCACAGGCTCGTCCGGCGCCTTCGGCTCGCCCTTCACGTAGAACGCGACGCCGGCTCCGAGGAGGAGGAAGACGGCGAAGGCCACCCAGCCGCCGGCGAGGATCCCCGCCAGGGCGACTGCGGCGAAGAGCGCCACGCACACCAGGACGAAGCCGAACGCCTCAGCTTCGGACCGGAACGGGTTACGCATGACCCCTCCTGGGCTTGCGGCTAGATCACGTACACCGTGGTGTACACCACGATCCACATTACGTCCACGAAGTGCCAGTAGATCCCCGGCAGCTCGACGCCGAGGTGGTCCTCCGCCTTGGGCCCGTAGTGGCCGCGGAGCGAGCGGATCAGCGCGTAGAGCAGGAGGTTGAGACCGACGAACACGTGCGCTCCGTGGAGGCCGGTCAGCCCGAAGAAGGTCGAGGCGAAGGCATTCTCGGACGGGCCGAAGCCGATGCGCGTGTACTCCCGCGCCTGGATCAGGAGGAAGGTCAGGCCGAGGAGGAACGTGAGCGTCAGCCCTGCGATCAGGCCGGAGCGGTTGCTCCGCTTGATCGACTGGAGCGCCCAGTGCATGGAGAAGCTCGACGTGACGAGGATGATCGTGTTGACGAGCGCGAGGTAGACCGGGAGCTCGTACCCCTCGGGCGGCCAACCGCCGTCGCCGCCCACGACCACCCGGTCGAAGAAGTAGATGCTGAAGAACGACCCGAAGAGCATCGTCTCCGAGGCGATGAAGAGGTACATGCCGAGCAGGCGCGAGTCGACGCGCGAGCTTCGGTGTGCCGCCGGCGGGTGATCGTGGTGCTCCTGGGTGTGCGCGACCGAGGCCATGCTAGTGCCCCTTCGAGGCGGCCTCCGCCTCGACCGGCTCCGAGACGACGTGCTGGACGGGGAGGCCGGCGCCGCTCTCGATCCTGTCGACGACGTTTCGGCGGAGCCAGCCCGAGGTCGCTGCCGGGAACGTGGAGACGATGATCTCGTCGACCTGCTCGTCGTGGACCGCGTTCAGGGCGGCCGTGACCGGGTCCGCGTCGCCGATGTGACCCGTCGCCTCGATCCCCTCCCGCTTCAGCTCGGCCAGCGCCTGCTCCAGCCGCTGCTGCACGCCCGGCTGGTCGGCCGGGGCCACCAGCGTGAAGTCGGTGGGACCTGCCGTGGCGCGCCCGCGGATCGCCTCCAGCAGGGGGCCGCCGACGATCGTCTGGTTGGCGATCACGAGGACGTGGACGCGCTCGCGCGGGGAGCCGAGATCGACCTCCACGTGGGTCACGGGGATCTCCTTGGCGGCCTTCCGCGCGCGGTCGACAAGCCCTCCGCGCAGCCAGCTCGAGCGGACGGCGCCCGGGTGCGTGGAGATGATGATCTCGTCGACGGGCGCGTACTGGTGCAGCGCGTCGCGCAGAGCCTGGAGCGGGTCCGGGTCGACGATCGCTCCGCGGGCGGCGATCCCGGCCTCGTGCAGCAGGTCGAGCGTTCGGCGCAGGCGCCGGTCCGCGCTCGAGCGGCGGCTGTCCTCGTAGACGACGTAGCCGGCGCGCGGGTCGTTCTGCGGCGAGACGACGGTGACGCGGATCGGGCCCGCGGCGGCACGCTCCTCGATCGCCTCGAGCAGCGTCCTCCCGACGACCGTCTCGTTGGCGAGGACGAGAACGTGCCGCGGCCGCGGAGCGGCCTCGGTCGGGCCCGGCTCGTACGGGTTCTCAGTGATGCATGACCTCCATGGGCTCGGGCGCCTTGCCCGTCTCCGTCGGCTTTCCGTTCAGTACCGCGTGACGGGCTCCGCGCGTCCCGTACTCGTACGGGCTGCCGACGACCTGCGGAATCTCGTCGAAGTTGAAGATCGGCGGCGGCGAGGACACCTGCCACTCGAGCGTGAGCGCCCGCCACGGGTTCCCGGGGGCAATCGGGCCGCGCCGCCAGCTCACGATCATGTTGTAGAGGAAGACGACGGTGGACGCGCCCAGGCCGAACGACGCGATCGAGATGACGAAGTTCCAGTTCCCGAACTCGGGCGCGTAGTCGGCGACGCGGCGCGGCATCCCCTGGAGACCGACCCAGTGCATCGGGAAGAAGGTGACGTTGAAGCCGACGAACGTCAGCCAGAAATGGATCCTCCCGAGCCGCTCGTCGTACATCCGCCCCGTCATCTTCGGGAACCAGTAGTAGATCCCGGCGAAGATCGTGAAGAGCGAGCCGCCGAAGAGGACGTAGTGGATGTGGGCGACCACGAAGTAGGTGTCGCTCGCGTGGATGTCGACCGGCACGGAGCCGAGATAGATCCCGGAGAGGCCGCCGATGACGAACATCGACACGAAGCCCGACGCGAAGAGCATGGGCGTCTTGAAGTGCAGACGCCCCTCCCACAGCGTCGCCAGCCAGCTGAACACCTTGATCCCCGTCGGCACGGCGATGACGAGGGTGGTGATCATCATCGGGATGCGAATCCAGGGCTGCATCCCGGAGACGAACATGTGGTGCGCCCAGACGGAGAAGCCGAGGATCAGGATCGCCATCAACGAGAGCGCCATCAGCCGGTAGCCGAAGATCGGCTTCCGCGCGAAGACGGAGATCACCTCCGAGGCGATGCCGAAGCCGGGCAGCATCATGATGTAGACGGCCGGGTGGGAGTAGAACCAGAAGATGTGCTGGTAGGCGACGACGTCGCCGCCCAGCTCCGGGTTGAAGAAGTTCGTGTGCAGGACCCGGTCGAACATGATGAAGAACTGCGAGCCGGCCACGAACGGGGTGGCGAGGACGACGAGCGTCGACGTGGCGAAGTTCGCCCACACGAGCAGCGGCATGCGCCAGAAGGACATCCCCGGCGCACGCATCGTGATGATGGTGACCAGGAAGTTGAGCGCGGTCATGATCGACGACGCGCCGGCCCACTGGACGCCCATCTGGAACATGAGGTTGCCGTCGGCCTGGTTCACCGCCAGCGGGACGTAGTTCGTCCACCCGGCCGCGAAGGCGCCGCCGTCGGGCACGAAGTAGCTCGAGATCATGATCAGCCCCGCGATCGGCAGCAGCCAGAACGAGAGCGCGTTCAGCCGCGGGAACGCCATGTCGGGCGCGCCGATCATGAGCGGGATGACGTAGTTCCCGAGGCCGGCGAACGCGGGGATGATGAAGAGGAAGATCATCAGCGACGCATGCACCGAGAAGAGGCCGTTGAACGTGTTGGTGTCCACGTACTGCATCCCTGGCTGCGCCAGCTCCGCGCGCATGAACATCGCCATCACGCCCGCCGTGACGAAGAAGAAGATCGTCGTGACGACGTACTGGATCCCGATCACCTTGTGGTCGGTGTTGACGCGGAAGTAGTCCTTCCACGTGCGCGCGCCGTGGCCCGAATGGTCCTCCGGCCGCGACGGCCGCCCGGAGATCCAGTAGAGCCAGTAGTCGAAGCCTCCGAGGCCGGCGAGGAAGGCGAGCGGGACGATCACCGTCCACGCGACGATGAGGACCTGAAGCTCCCAGAGCGGCTCGTAGCCGAGCGCGGAGCGCGCGCCGATCACGAGCAGCGTCGCGAGCACCCAGCTGAGCGGGATGCACCAGAGCACCCGGAGCCAGCCGGGACCGGTTAGGCGGCGAAGGCCCTTGCGGGGCGGAGGCGGCCCGTGCGCCGCGGCGTGCTCGGCCTCGTGTGCCTCGTGGACGTCGACGACCACTACTGCGCCCCTCCTCCCGTCGCTTCGAGCAGGTACTCGACGAGCCCGTCGAGCTGCGGGTCGGTGAAGAGCTCGCCGAAGTTGGCGGGCATGGCGTCCTGGTAGCCCTCGGCGATCTCGGCGCTCGGGTTCACGATCGACTCCATGATGAAGTCTGCGTCAGCGCCCTGCAGCGCCTCGTCCAGGTTGGGGCCCACCTCGCCCAGCGTGCCGGCGTCGGCGAGGACATGGCAGCTGCCGCACTGCTGCGTGAAGAGCTCCTTGCCCTGGACCGAGCCGCCCTCCAGGGCGAGGCGCTTCTGCTCCTCTACCCAGGCCTCGAAGTCGCCCGGCGAGAGGACGCGCGCCTGCGAGCGCATGAGGGCGTGGCCGAGGCCGCAGAGCTCGGTGCAGACGACCGGGAACGTCCCCAGCTCGGTGGGCTTCACGGTCGTCTCGGTGACGATGCCCTGGACGGCGTCCTGCTTCATCCGCCACTCCGGGACCCAGAACGAGTGGATGACGTCCTTCGAGGTGATCTCGAACCGAATCGTCTGGTCGATCGGGACGACGAGCTCGCCCGTCGTCAACGGCTTTCCGCCCTCGACCTCGATGCCGGGATACGTGAACGTCCAGGCAAACTGCTCCGAGGTGACCTCGACGATGCGGTGGTCGGGTGGGAGCTCCTCGGACTGCGCGAGCGCCACTCCCGAGTAGACCGCGATGCCGGTCACGAGGATCGTCGGGATCAGCGTCCAGGTGATCTCGAGGCCCGTGTGGCCGTGGATGGGGCTGCCGTCGTCCATGTCGCCCGGAGGCGCTCTGAACTTGTAGACCGCGTAGCCCGAGACCCCTGCGACGACCGCGAAGACGACCACGCAGATGATCGTCACGAACCAGTAGACGCTGTCGATGATGTCCGCCTGCTCCGACGCCGCGTCGGGGAGCCACGGAATGAAGACGGCGACGATCGCCAGCGCTGCGCCGACGGCCACCCCGACCAGCGTCATTTGGATGATCGAGCGTTTCCGCACGGAGTAGGCGGGGAATCACGGCCCCGGCGAAACCCTAACGCAACCGTCTGGGGGCCTGAGCACCGACCGGTCGCCCCGAATCACGCGGATCGGTCAGTCGTGGAGGACGCGGCCCTCCATGCCGCCGGCGACCGTCACCACCTGGCCCGTGACGTGGCCCGAGAGCTCGTCCGAGGCGAGCACGACGATCTGGCGCGCCACGTCCTCCGGCTCGGCGACCTTGCGGAGCGCCATCGTCCTCGTCACTCGTTCGACCAGGCCCGGCTCGTCGAGCGCCGAGCGGGTCATGGGCGACATCGTCCAGCCCGGACAGACCGCGTTGACGCGGCCGCGCGGCGCGATCTCGACGATCTCGTTCTTGAGGCTGAGAAGCAACCCGCGGACGATCGCCGACTTGGCCGAGGCGTAGTCCGCGTGCCCGGCCTCGCCGTACAGCCCCGCGGTCGAGCCGACCAGGACGAGGTTCCCGTGGCCGGACCGCTCGACCTCCTGCAGGAAGCCGCGCGCGGTCAGGAACGTCGCCGTGAGGTTGGCCGCGAGCGTCTCCTGCCAACGCTCCAGCGACAGCTTCCAGAGCGGCACGTCCTCCTCCGGCCAGACGCCGGCGACGGCGACGCAGGCGTCGAGGCCGCCGAGGCCGCCGCGGGCCTCCTCGAAGAGCCTGTCGGCCTCGTCCTCCCGGGTCAGATCAGCCCGGACGAGGACCGTTCCCGCGCCGCACTCCGCCGCCACGGCCTCCGCGCGCTCGAGCCCCCGGTGGTAGTGAACGACGACGCGCGCGCCTTCACCGGCGAAGACGCGTGCACAGGCGGCGCCGATCCCGCCCGACGCGCCCGTGACGAGCACGCGCTTGCCGCAGAGCCCTGTGTCCATGGTCGTGTGAACATGGTTTCACGCGGGCGGGCGAATCTCGACCCGGCGGGGCGGTGAGCGCGAGAGTCTACGGCCGACGCCACTCGGGCAGCCGCATCCGCTCATCGATGCGGGAGTCCGCGCCGAAGAGCAGAGCCAGCGGCCCTACCAGCACGAGCAGGGTGATGACTGCGATTGCCATACCCTCAGCATCGGCGTGTTTTTCAATAAGCACAAATCGAGTTAGCATTCGTGTCGATCATGCGCTCTGATGGATGGCTCGGCGTCGAGATTCGCCACCTCGCGGCCCTGCAGGCGGTGGCCGAGGAAGCCTCGTTCGGCCGCGCCGCGGAGCAGCTCGGTTACACCCAATCCGCGGTCAGCCAGCAGATCCAGGCGCTCGAGCGGATCGTCGGACAGCAGCTCGTGGAGCGGCCCGGCGGCCCCCGCCGGGTGTCGTTGACCGAGGCCGGCGAGCTTCTCCTCCGCCATGCGGCGGGTATCGTCGCCCGCCTTCAGGCGGCCCAGGCCGACATGGCCGCCTTCGCCGAGGGCTCGGCGGGCACGCTCCGCGTCGGCACCTACCAGAGCGTGGGCGCCCGCGTCCTGCCGCGCCTGCTGCGCGAGTTCACGACCGCCTGGCCCGACGTTGCCGTCCAGCTGACCGAGTCCGCCGACGACGGCGGCCTCCTCGATCTCGTCGAGCGCGGCGAGCTCGACTTCACGTTCGTGATGCTTCCCGTCGGCGACGGGCCCTTCGACACCGTGGAGCTCATGCGGGACCCGTACGTGGTCGTCCTCCCGAGCGACTCCCCGCTGGCAGCCAGGCCCAAGCCCCCCTCGCTCCGCGAAGTGGCCGCGATGCCTCTGATCGGGAACCGCCAGTGCCGGAGCGTCCACCAGATCGAGAATCGCTTTCGCGACGCCGGCATCGAGCCCCAAATCGTCTTCCGCTCCGACGACAACGGCACGATTCAGGAGCTGGTGGCCGCCGGCGTCGGGGTCGCCCTCGTTCCGCTCCTGACGGTCGACCCCTCGCACGAGGGGACGGCGGTGATCGGCCTCACCGGAGTGCCGCCCCGGCGGATCGGCATCGCCTGGCATCGCGACCGCTACCGCTCGCCCGCCGCGCGGGCCTTCGTGGAGCTCGCCGCCGACGTCGGCTCGCGGGTCGAGGCCGAGCAGACCGGCGCGGCCGCGGCTGCTTAGAGCTCGATTCACAATGAGCACTGTGCCGCCGGGCCGCCCGGCGACGAGTCGTCATTCTGAACCGAGGTCTTAGCCCGCCTCGAGCGAGTCGGCGATCTCGATCGCCCGCTCGCGGCTGATCGCGCCCTCGATCCGGATCAGGATGCCGTCCCGATCGACGAGGAGCGTGTTGCCGGCCAGTCGCCCCGAGTCCTCCCGGATGGTTCCGTCGGCGGTGCGATAGAAGAGGAAGTGGGGCCCTCCTTCGAGCCAGATCGCGGGGAAGCCACCCACGGCCAGCTCCTCGACCTGCGTGTCGCCGGCCGCGAGCTTGGAGACGTACTCCTCCCTGTCGAGGAAGCCGCCGAACTGCGTCACGAGGATCCCGACGCCGGTGTGCTCCGATCGTGGAACGTCCGGGCCGGGCTCGTAGACGAGCGAGAGCTTTCCCGGCACGCTCTGCGAGAGATGCGCCGAGTCGGGCGGACCGAGCGCGGCCGGGACGAGAACGGTGTCCAGCTTCACCAGTGGTCGACCGTCCTCGAGCGGTACGGGGCGGCCCAGCTCCAGCGCTCGAGCTGTCGCCGGATCGATCTGCGGGACCTGCGGAAGCGACTCGACCCGCTGCACGGTCGCTCCGCGCAGGTTGAAGAACTCGAGGATCGCCGTTCGGGCCTGCGGCACGGCCATGGCCGCGCCGACCGACACTGCGAGCGCAGCCAGCGCGACCACGAGCACCCGGCGGCGACGGTCCCGCGCGGGCGGGCGCGGTTTGTGCTGCGAGACGAGCCAGGACCCCCTCCGAGACGTCGGGCGCCTCCGGGAAGGCGAGGTCGCCGCCGAGCCGGACGAGTGCGCGCTCGAGCTCCGTCATGCCTCAGCCTCCAGTCGCACACGTAGGCGCTCGAGCGCACGCGAGGTGCGCGACTTCACGGTGCCGCGCCGCCAGCCGAGCGCCGAGGCCGTCTCCTCCTCGGAGAGGTCCAGGAAGTAGCGGCACGCGATCGCCAGCCGGTCGTCCTCGCGCAGGTCGTTCACGGCCGTCAGCAACTCCTCCCGCTGCTCGGCGTCGAGGAGGGCCGCCTCGGGGGACGGGACCGCGCCCCCCGAGAGCGGATCCTCGGCCGCTCGCAGCGCAAGCCGCTCGCGCCGGCCGGCCGACCTTCGCCGGTTCCGCGCCTCGTTGGCCACGATCGCGAGGAGCCACGGCCGGAAGGGCGCTCCCCGCCGGAACCGGCCCAGAGCCCTGTACGCCTTCACGAATGCGTCCTGGACGGCGTCCTCGGCGTCGGCCGCCGAGCCCGTCAGAAGATAAGCGGTGCGAAACGCGAGCGTCTGGTGCTCCTCCACGAGGGTGCGGTACGCGCGGGCGTCGCCCCCTTGCGCTCGGGCGACGAGATCGTCGTCTGCTGCCGGTGGCCGGTCCTCCACGGCACCCGTTCTACACCGGCCACGGCCGACGGGTTCCGGCAACCGCCCGCTACATGGTCTCGACGAGCCGGTAGATCGAGCCGTCGCGCGAGAGGGCGTAGAGCTCTCCCTCGAGATCCTCGGCGAACGACGTCAGACTCGGGACGCTGAAGGAGTGGCCTCTCCTCATCCGCTCGCCGTTCCAGCGGGCCAGGCTCCAGATCCGGCCCGAGCAGTAGTCGCCGTAGAAGTAGCGGCCCCACGCCTCCTCGCGGACCTGCTGCCCACGGTAGACGTAGCCTCCCACGACCGAGCACCCGAGGTCGCGCGAGTACTCGGTCTGCGGCTCGACCAGGATGCCGCCCGGGGTCAGCGGCTTGTTCTCGAAGACCTCCGAGCCCTCGAAGACATCCCAGCCGAAGTTGTACGTCCGGCCGAGATCGGGAGCCGACACGAAGTCGATCTCCTCCACCTCTTGCTGGCCCACGTCGCCGACCCAGAGGTCGCCGGTGACCCGGTCGAACGAGAACCGCCACGGGTTCCTGAGGCCGTAGCCGAACATCTCCCACTCGGTGTCCCGCCCGTCGACGTCGAGCCGGAGGATCTTCCCCAGCCTGCTGGAGAGATCCTGCGCACGGTTCTCGGGGTCGGCGCCCGAGCCGCCGTCTCCCATCCCCACGTACAGGAGGCGGTCGGGCCCGAAGGCGAGCTGGCCGCCGTTGTGGTTGTCGTACGGCTGGTGGACGTACAGAATCTCCCTCGTCTCGACCGGGCCGGCCTTCGTCCCCGAGTCACGATATTCCACGACGCGCGTGTCTCCCTTGACGTCCGTGTAGTTGACGTAGAAGAGGCCGTTGGACTCGTACTTCGGGTGGAAGACAGCCGAGAGGAGCCCCTGCTCGTTCCCTCCCGAGACCCGATCGGAGATGTCGAGGAACGGCTCGTCGAGGCGCTCGCCGTCTTCGAGGATCCAGATCAGGCCGCCCTGCTCGACGACGTAGAGCCGGTTCGGCTGACCCGGCGCGGCGGCGGCGAAGACCGGCGAGTCGAACCCTGAGGCAACCTGCTCGAGGCCGACCCTCCCTCCCGGTCCCGGAGGGCCGGGATCGATCCTCGGAAGCGTCGGCCGGGTGCCGGTTTCGCCGTCGCCCGAGGCATCCGCCGCGGGCTCAGTGGTCGAATCGGCCTCGGTGATGCCTTCCCCCGGGTCACCGGTGCACGAAGCTGTGAGCACGACGAGCGCCGCGGCCGCGACGAGCCTTCGCAAACGCATCCTCCTCAGGTTACGGACGTTGCGCCGGGCAGGGCGCCCGAACTCGCTTCGTGCTAGTAGGAGCCGGCCCGGGCGGGAAAGAGCGGCTCGCGGGCGAGGATCGTCTCCCGGAGCGCCTCGAGCATCTCCGGCAGCCCGTGATCGCCCCGCTCGCCCACCCGGTAAGCGGCATGGACGCGCCGCTTCGGCCCGAACGCGATCGGGCGGACGGCCACGCCGGGACTCAGACGGGAAAGGCCGAGGTCGGGCGCAAAGGCGACGCCCGCTCCGGACGCGACCAGGTTCTGCATCGCCGTGTAGTCGTCGAACTCGAAGCGGATCCGGGGCTCGAACCCGGCGGCGCGGCAAGCGCGCTCCGTGAACGGGTTACATGAGGAGCGGTTCGTGCTCCTGATCCACGTCTCGTCGGCGAGGTCGAGCAGGCGGACAGCCCTCTGCCTCGCCACCCGATGGGATGCGGGCAGCACGATCCGCATCGACTCCTCGAGCAGGAGCTCGAGCTCGATGCGCGGGTCCGAAGGGAGCGGGACGTGGTCGTATTCGAACACGATCCCCAGGTCGAGCTCGCGCACGCGGACACGCGCCAGCGACACGAGCGGGTCGGCCTCGGTGACCGTCACCTCGATCTCGGGCCGTGCGGCCGCGAAGCGCATCAGGGCCTCGGGCACGATGCTCGCCGCCGCGGTCGTGTTCGCCCCGATCCGCAGGACCGGTGGAGACCCGTCGAGCTCGCGCAGATCGGCCTCGGCCTGCGCCAGCTGCTCCAGGATCACCTCGGCGTGCTCGACGAGCCGCCACCCGGCCGGCGTCAGCCGGACGCTGCGCGGGCTCCGATCGAGGAGCGGAGTTCCTGCCTCCAGCTCGAGCTTCGCCAGCTGCTGGGAGACGGCTGACGGCGTGAAGCGAAGCGACTCGGCGGCGGCGGCGATGGAGCCTCGCAGGGCAACCTCGCGCAGGACACGGAGACGCCGGACGTCGAGCATAAGCAAAGCTTAACCACTCGCGAAGCAACCCGAGTGGTCGGAGCCGCGTGCGAGTGGCAGCGTGGAGTCGTGCGCACGCTTCGCCGGCTCGCCTATCCCGTGAGACTCGCCTCCCGCAGGATGGCCCGGCGCGCGCCGACGGCGCTTCTCGCCGCGGCCGGTGTCGCAGCGGGTGCCGCGATGCTGGCGACGGTGCTCGCGGGCACCGTGGTCGCCCGCGACGAGAGCGTCGGGCGCGCAGTCGAGGAGATTCCAGCCGCGCAGCGGGCGGTCCGTGCCGCCTGGTTCGGGATTCCGGCCCAGGACGAGGATCACGCCGCGCTCGAGCGCACCGCGAGACAGGCGCTCGCGGGCGTCGTCCCGGCGGAGCCGACGGCGTTCGTCCTCTTCCGGGAGAGCACGATCGCCGGGACATTTCTCGGCCTCGGAGCCGTCGACGGGCTGGCGGACTGGGTGACGCTCCGCTCGGGCCGTCTGCCGCGAACCTGCGAGCCGGAGCTCTGCGAGGTCGTCCGCCTGCGCGGCCGCGGGAGCATCCCGAGCGTCCCGGGGCTACGCCTCGTCGAGGTCGGGACGGCCGTCGTCACCTCGCCGGTGCTGTTCGGCGACTTCGTCGCGCCCACCGAGAACGAGCAGAGCCGAGCCGCCCTCAGCCCCACGTATCGCGAGGCCGCGGGGTATCACCGCCCGGAGCCGGCGCCGCTCGTCCTCGCCGAGGGCATCGACACGCTCGCGTCCTCTCCCGAGCTCGACGCCGTGTACCGCAGCTACTCCTGGGTGACCCCGCTCGGGGCGGGCACCGTGCGAGCGTGGGCGATCGACCGCCTTGCGAGTGACGCCGCCCGGGCCCGCTCTGCGCTTCAGACCACGTCGAGCGCGTTCGAGCTCAGCGCGCCGGTCGAGGAGCTCCGCGTCGCGGCGGACGCAAGCGACGTGGCCGGACGACGGCTCCTGCTCGTCGGCGGCGAGTCCGCCGCTCTGCTCTTTGCCTTCGCCGTCCTCGCCGCCGTCAGCATGCGCCGCGACACCGACGCCGCCAGGCGGCGGCTCACCTGGTTCGGAGCGCGACGCTGGCAACTCTCGTTGTTCACGGGCGTGGAGGCCGCCGTCATCGCCGTGGGCGGAACCGCCGCCGGCTGGGCGCTCGGAACGCTCGCCGGAGCGGCCGTCGCCTCCCGGGCCGGAGCTCCGGTGAGCGACGTGCTGGCGCATTCGACGCTCTCGCGGACGGGGCTCGTGGCCGCAACGGCGACCGCTCTCGCGCTCGCTCTGGTGCTCCTGGCGGCGCTGCGAGCCAGGCCCCTGGCGCTCGGCGGGCGCTCCTTCTCGGCGCTCGACGCCGCAGCGCTCGGCGCGCTCGCCATCGTCCTCCTCACGCTCCTGCGCGGGGATCTCGACCAGGAAGACCTGGCAGCCGAGTCCGGCACCTCCGTGGCGCTCGTCCTCCTCCCCGGGCTGGTCACGTTCGTGGCGGCGGTGGCCTGCGCTCGACTCCTGCGCCCGGCGCTGCTCCTGCTCGAGCGAGCGTCGAGAGGCCGGTCGGTGTCCCTCCGCCTCGCCGCGCTCTCCCTGGCGCGCCATCCCGGCCATGCTGCCGTCGCCGCGGCCTTCCTCCTCGTCAGCGTCGGCCTCGCGGTGTTCGCGGAGAGCTACCGCTCCACGCTCGCGCGCGGCCAGGAGGAACAGGCGGCCTTCGCCGTCCCACTCGACTTCACGCTCGGCGAGGACCTGACTCGCCTCATCCGCGTGCGGGAGGCGGCCCCGCCAGAGCAGCTCGCAGCCCTGGGCGAAGGCGTCCAGGTCGAGCCCGTGCTGCGGCTCTCGGGCAACGTCAGCCGCGCGGGCGGCCGCACCGGCATCACGGTGCTCGGCCTCGACACAAACGCGATCCCTACGCTGAACGGCTGGCGCGACGACTTCGCGCCGCTCGCGCCGCAGACGCTCGCAGCCCGCATCGAGCCCGCCGGAGACGCCGCCTCTCGCGGCCCTGTGCTCCCTGCGGATGCGACCGCGCTCGAGCTGCCCGCGCGCGGTCAGGCTGTCGTGCTGACGGCGAGCGTGGAGACGCCGGCAGGCGACTACGCGCAGCTGGAGCTCGGGAGCCCGGACGACGAGCGCACACGCACACTCGCAGCGGACCTGCCGACGGAGGCGCAAGGCGGCCGGATCGTGGCGCTCACCGTGTCACCACCGGTGAGGGTGCAGGAGCGCGGGGGCGAGGGAGCGCCGCTCGAGCTCACGCTCGAGCTGGGCGAGCTCCGGGCCCGGACGCCCGGCGGCAGGGTCCCGCTGGGCGGTTACGAGGGCTGGCTAGCCGTCAACGGCATCGAGGCGGAGACCGGCAGTGACGGAGCCACGATCGCGGGCACGCTGAGCGAGTCCGTGACGAGCCGTTTCCGCCCGGCGCAGCCGAGCGACGAGCAGCCGCTGTCGGTGATCGCCTCACCGGCCGTGGCTGCAGCGGCAGGCCCGGGCGGCGATCTCGCCCTCCGCGTCGCCGGCGAGCAGGTCGTCGCTCGGGTTGCCGCGGTGGCGGAGCGTTTCCCCGGCGCGGGCGAGGACTTCGTGGTCGCCGACCGCAACCTTCTCGGCACCGCGCTCAACGCCGCGCGCCCCGGCATCGCCGTCTCCAACGAGGTCTGGCTCGGGGCGGCGACAGCGCAGGAGCTGGACGAGCTCGCCGCGACGCTTGCCCGCCCTCCCTACGACGTGCTCGCGGTGGAGTCGCGCGCAGAGCTCGAGCGCTCGCTGCGCGACGACCCGCTCGCGCGCGGAACCCTCCTCACGCTGCTCGCGGCGGCTCTCGTCGCACTCGGGCTCGCGCTCGTGGGGGTGCTGCTCGGGGTCGTCTCCGACGTGCGGGACGAGCGCGGAGAGCTGGACGACCTGGAGGCGCAGGGCGCCCGGCCGGCCGTCCTGCGCCGAGTCGTTCGCCTCAGAAGCCTCGTCGTCGTCTCGGTGGGGGTCCTCGGCGGCCTCGTCACCGCGGCGCTGCTCGGGCTCCTCGTCGTCGACCTCGTGTCCGTGACCGCCGACGCCCGTGCGACCGAGCTCCCTCTGCGGCCGGCGATCGCATGGCCCGTGCTCGTCGCCGCGCTCGCCGCGGGCGTCCTGGCTGCGACCGCCCTCGTCACTGCTGCCTCCCGACGCGCATGATCGGCGCCGCCGTCGAGCTCCGCGATGTCTTCCGCGTCTACCCGGCGCCTGAGGGGGGCGTCGTCGCGCTCCAGGGCCTGACGCTCGAGATTCGCGAGGGCGAGATCTGCGTCGTCCTCGGCCCGAGCGGCTCCGGGAAGTCCACGCTCCTCCGGATGCTCGCCGCGCTCGACAGCCCGACCGCGGGCAGCGTGCGCGTCCTCGGGCGAGATCTGGCGCGGCTCGGCCGACGCGGCAGGGCGAACTATCGCTCGGAAGTCCTCGGCTACGCCGATCAGCATTACTGGCGGGCGCTCGCGTCCGAGCTCGAGGTGCGAGAGCTCGTCGGCCTCCAGCTCGGCCTGGCGGGTGTTGCCAGGCACGAGCGCCTCGGACGCGCGGGCGAGCTGCTCGAACGCGTCGGGCTGCTCGACCGCGCCCGGGCACATCCACGCGAGCTCTCCGGCGGCGAGCAGCAGCGCGTGGCGATCTGCGCGGCGCTCGCCCACCGCCCGCGACTGCTACTCGCGGACGAGCCGACCGGGGAGCTCGACGCCGCGAACGCCCGCCTCGTCTACGAGGCGATTGCCGAGCTGGCCCGCGCCGCGGGGACGACCACCGTGCTCGTCAGTCACGATCCGGAGTCGGCGACGGTGGCGGATCGGATCGTCCGCGTTCGGGACGGGCGCGTCAGCGAGGAAGCGGCTCTGGCCGATGGAAGCGACGAGGCGATCGTCGTGGGTCGCGGCGGCTGGCTCCGGCTCTCGGAGGAGCTTCTCCGCCGCACCGGGATCCATTCGCATGCGAGCGCGCGCCTGCACGAGCACGGGCTCCTCCTCCAGGCCGCGCCCGGTGCCTCGGCTCCCGAGCCGCTTGCCGAGGAGGAGTCGCTCCCGGAGCCGGCTGCAGCCGGCACGGCGACCGCAGAGACGGCCGGGCTCACGAGAACCTACGGCGAGGGCGTCGCAGCAGCAACGGCGCTGGCCGCGCTCGACGCCGTCTTTCGCGGCGGCCGCCTCACCGCCGTGACCGGGCCGTCCGGGTCCGGAAAGACGACGCTCCTGCACCTCCTCGCGGGGCTGGATCTGCCCTCGGGCGGCGAGGTGACCCTGCTCGGGGAGACGATGTCCGCGCTCGACCGCGACGCCCGCGCCCGCCTTCGGGCCGCGAAGGTCGCGCTCGTGAGTCAGGAGACCGGGCTTGTCCCGTTCCTGACGGCTGCCGAGAACGTCGAGCTCGGCCTCTCCCTCCGCGGCGTCGAGGCGAGCGAGGCCCGGGCACGCTCGGCCGAGTCGCTCGCGGCGGTCGGTCTCGCAGGCGCCGCCGGCCGCCGGGTGTCGGACCTGTCGAGCGGCCAGGGCGAGCGCGTGGCCGTCGCCCGCGCCCTCGCCGGTCGCCCGGCGCTCCTGCTCGCCGACGAGCCGACCGCCCGGCTCGACCAGGCGAGCGCGCTCGCGGTCGCACGGCTGCTCCTCGGCCTCGCGCGGGAAACCGGCGCCGCCGTCGTCTGCGCCACCCACGACCCGCTCCTGATCGAGCACGCCGACGAACGTCTCGACCTCGAGGCGCACCGCCGCGCGACCGCCGCGCCGGCCTACCCCTAGCTCGCCGCCGCCGCTTTCGTCTCGATCGCGAGCAGCGTGCGGGCGCCGCCGGCCGCCTTGGCGCGGTAGGCGGCGAGGTCGGCCGACCGGTAGACGTGCTCGGCCGACGACTGCAGCGGCGTGACGCGGGCGATGCCGCCGGAGAAGCTGAAGTGCCCTTGGCCGATCTGCGCGAGCGTCTCCTGCGCGCGCTCGGCGACCTTGACGGCGTCCTCCGCAGTCGAGCCCGGAAGGATGACGCCGAACTCGTCGCCGCCGAGCCGGCATGCGACGTCAGTCGCGCGAATGGTCGCCCGCAGCGCGTCGGCCAGCGTGCGGAGGGCTTGATCGCCCGCCACGTGGCCGCTGACGTCGTTGATCCGCTTCAGCCCGTCCAGGTCGACGACCAGGAGCGCCAGGTCCTCGCGGGTGCGGAGACTGCGCGCAACCGCAGCCTCGAGCTGCTCCTCGAAGAGTCGCCGGTTGTAGAGGCCCGTCAGCGTGTCGCGCGCGGCCGTCTCCTGCAGCTCGGCGAAGAGAACGGCGTTCCGGATCGCCGTGGCGACGATGTCGCAGAGGGCCCGACAGAACTCCACGTCGGCCTCGTTCCACACCCGGTCCTGGTGGTCGACGATCTCCATGAGGCCGATCGTCTCGCCACGCGCGACCAGCGGCAGCATCAGCAGCGACTTCTGCCCCTGGCGGTCGAGAAGCGCGCGCTCGGCCGCATCGTCGTCGGGGTTGGCGGCGCGCACCTGCACCGTCTCCTGCGTGTCGAGGACGTGGCGCGTCGCCGGGAAGTCCGCGAGGTGATAGACCTGGCCGCCGCTGACCGTGATCTCGTCCCGGCCCTCGCGGTACTCGACGAGCATGACGAGCTCGCCTCGCGAGGGGTCGTACGTCGAGAGCTCGGCGGCGGTGGCGCCCGTCAGCTGGGCTGCGTGCGCCGCGAACTCCCTCAGGACCTCGCGCAGGTCGAGGCTGGAGGAGAGCGCGCGCGACAGGTCGAGCAGCGCCTGCAGGCGTCGGGCTTGAGCCATCGATAAGGAATCGGCTTTCAGCGGGTGCCGCTTGAGGGCGTGTCGAGCGCGCCCAAGCGTCTCTCGTCAGGCTTGATCAAGAGGCCCAGAATCAGATTCACGATCGAGACGATGATGGCCGCGACCAACGTCCACCAGAAGCTTCCGGTCTCGAAGCTCGGGACGATCCAGTCGGTCAGGTAGAGCATGAAGGTGTTGATGAGGATGAGCGCCAGGCCGAAGGTGAGGATCACGGCCGGCAGGGCAAGCAGGATCACGATCGGCCGCACGAGCCAGTTCACGAGCGTGAACACGAGAGCGGCGATGAAGAGGACCCAGAAATCGTCGCCGTACTCCATCCCAGGCACGATCCACGCAGCCACGAACAGGGCGACGATGTTGGAGAGCCAGGCGACGAGCAGCGCTATCCACACGCCGTGATGGTGGCAGATCGTCAGCGCGGCTGCGACGCTCATACTCCGCTGCGGCGAGAGGTGGGCCGTGAAGGATTCGAACCTTCGACCTTGGGATTAAGAGTCCCCTGCTCTACCAGCTGAGCTAACGGCCCCAGGGGGGCCAGTGTAGCGTCGCCGTGCTTCCGCTCCCCCGACGCTCAGGCCGGGCGCTCGAGGCGGCGCTGCGCGTACCAGGCGAGGGTTCGGCCGGCGCCGAGCGGGCGGGCGACGAGGCCGAAGCCGGCAGCGAGAAGCTTGAGAGTCATGGCGTTGGGCTACATTCGCCGGCAGCGTGCGAATCCTTTCTGCCCTCGGGAACGCCCTCCTCGAAGATCGCTGGCCTGCTTTGTACGATGAGTCTCGATGAGTGACGTCGCCATCGTCGGCGCCGGCTATGTCGGCGTCCCCCTCGCGCAGGTCTTCGGAGAGGCGGGCGTCAGCGTGGTCCTCGTCGACGTGGACGCCGGCCGTGTCGCGGCGCTCAACGACGGCGAGAGCTACGTCGAGGACGTGCCCTCCGCGGAGCTGCTACCGCTGGTCGAATCAGGGGCGATTTCGGCGACGACCGACTACGACTCGCTCAGGGACGCCGATGCCATCCTCGTCGCGCTGCCCACGCCGCTCTCGGTCAACCGGGAGCCCGACCTCTCCATCGTGCTCGGTGCCGTGGAGGAGATCGCCGAGCGCCTGCGCCCGGGCCACCTCGTCGTGCTCGAATCGACCACGTACCCGGGAACGACCCGGGAAGAGGTGCTGCCGATTCTGGCGGCAGGCGGCCTCCAGGTCGGCACCGACTTCCACCTCGCCTTCTCCCCGGAGCGCGTCGATCCAGGGCGCACGGACTGGACGACGAAGACCACCCCCAAGATCGTCGGCGGCATCACGCAGGAATGCAGGGATGCGGCCTGCGCGCTGTACGAGCGGGCGATGGACCGGGTGATCGCAGTTTCCTCCCCAGAGGCAGCCGAGCTGACCAAGCTCCTCGAGAACATCTTCCGCAGCGTCAACATCGCCCTCGTCAACGAGCTGGCACAGCTCTGCGACCGCATGAACGTGGACGTCTGGGAGGTCGTGGACGCCGCAGCCACGAAGCCGTTCGGGTTCATGAGCTTCAAGCCCGGCCCCGGCCTCGGCGGCCACTGCCTGCCGGTCGACCCCTTCTACCTCTCCTGGAAGGCCCGCGAGTACGACTTCTACACCGAGTTCATCGAGCTCGCGGGGAAGATCAACGAGAACATGCCGTACTTCTGCCTCGACAAGATCACCCGGGCGCTCAACTCGGTCGAGAAGTCGGTCAAGGGCAGCACCGTCCACCTCGTCGGCGTCTCCTACAAGGCCGACGTCGGCGACCTGCGAGAGTCGCCGGCCCTCAAGCTCATCGAGCTGCTGCGGGACGAGGGCGCGAACGTCTCCTACCACGACCCGCACATCCCGGCGCTGCCCGAGCACGGACTCGAATCGGCGGCGCTCGACGGGGCGCTCGAGAGCGCCGACTGCGTCGCCATCGTCACCGCCCACTCCGGGATCGACTACGACGACCTGGCCGACCGAGCACAGCTCGTGGTCGACTTCCGCAACGCCACGGGCGCGAACGGCAGCCTCAACGGCCGGGTATGGAAGCTCTAGCCGCGACGACGGTCGCGGTCGCCGGGCTCGGGCTCTGGGGATCGAATCTCGCCCGGAACTTCCACGAGCTCGCGCGGCTGGCCTGGATCTGCGACGCGAGCGAGGAGCGGCTGGAGGCGGCGGCGTCACGCTATCCGGCCGCGCACGCGACGACGAGCTTCGACGACCTGCTGGCGGACGACGACGTCGAGGCGATCGTCGTCGCCACGAGCGTGCCCACGCACGCCGAGCTGGCACGCCGCGCCCTCGAAGCCGGGAAACACGTCTTCGTCGAGAAGCCTATGGCCCTCGCCGGCGAGGACGCCGAGGAGCTCGTCTCGCTTGCCGAGGAGCGTGGCCTCGTGCTCATGCCCGGCCACCTCCTCCTCTACCACCCGGGCGTCGTCAAGCTGAAGGAGCTCGTCGAGAGCGGCGGGCTGGGCGAGGTTCTCTACGTCTACGGGAACCGCCAGAATCTCGGCACGATCCGGCCGGACGAGAACGCCCTCTGGAGCCTGGGCGCGCACGACCTCTCGGTCATCCTCTACCTCCTCGGCGAGGAGCCGAGCGAGCTCGAGGCACGCGGCGAGTCGTTCCTCAAGCCCGGCGTCGAGGACGTCGTCTTCTGTTACCTCCGCTTCCCGTCCGGCAAGACCGCGCACATGCACCTCTCCTGGCTCGACCCGCTCAAGATCCGGCGAATGACGGTCGTGGGCACCAAGCGCATGGCCGTCTTCGACGACATGGAGCTCGACCGGAAGGTGACGGTCTACGACAGCGCCGCGGAGCCGCCGCTCTCGACCTACGGCGAATGGAGCACGCGCGTGGGCGACGTCCACAGCCCCCGCGTCGCCAACGCCGAGCCGCTGCGCCTGGAGTGCTCGCGCTTCCTCGCGCTCGTTCGCGGCGAGGGCGAGCCGCTGGCGGCAGCCCGTTCGGGGCTCGCCGTCGTCCGCAGCCTCGAGCAGCTCCAGGCGTCGCTCGAGCGAGAGCGCGTTTGAGCGCGCAGATCGCCGAGACCGCCGTCGTCTACCCGGGCACGGTGCTCGGAGAGGGCGTCGTGATCGGCGACCACGCCGTCCTCGGCAAGGCCCCGACCCTCGGCGCCCGGTCCACGGCGGGCGGCGAGGCGCTGTCGCCGCTCGTCGTCGGCGACGGGACGGCGATCCTGGCGGGCGCCGTCGTCTTCGCCGGGAGCCGGATCGGACGGGGCGTCATCGTGGGCGACCAGGCCTGCGTCCGCGAGCGCTGCCAGCTCGGCGACGAGGTCGTCGTGGGCCGCGGCTCGTTCGTCGAGAACGACACGACCGTCGGCGCCCGCACGCGGATTCAGGCGAACGCGTACGTCACCGCCCACTCGACCCTCGAGGAAGACGTCTTCATCGCGCCCTGCGTCGTCACCACGAACGACGACCTGATGGGACGCACCGAGGAGCGCCACGCGCTCCGGCGGGGGCCGACGATCCGCCGAGGCGCACGGGTCGGCGGGGGCGCCGTGCTCCTCCCCGGGGTGGAGATCGGCGAGGAGGCCTTCGTCGGCGCCGGCGCCGTCGTCCTGGACGACGTGCCCGCCCGAGCGGTGGTCGTCGGCAACCCGGCCCGGCGGATCCGCGACGTGCCGGAGTCGGAGCTGCTCTAGACTAACCGGCGACGACGGTCAGGGCGGGGCTCGTCCCCACGTGACCGCTCGACGCCACGTATGCGCGGTACTCGCCGGAGGAGACGTCGAGCGTGGCTCTCCATGTTCCGTCCTCGCGTGCGACCGCGACGGCGACCGTGCCCCAGCTCCCCCCGGGCCCACGTCGCTGAACCTGCACGACGTCTCCCGGGTTGGCGATGCCGCTCAACGCGCTCGCGCTCAGGTCCGAGGTGAAGCGCGGGGCAGACCGCACGACCACCCTGACGGGAGCGGTGGCCGCCGCCGGCGACTTCAGCCTGTAGTGCGTCGTCGTCGCAGGCCGTACCGAGACGTTCACGCCGCCCTGGATCGCCCGGACGTCCACCCACTGACCCGCGCCGTTCCTGCGCTGCAGCATCACGTTCCCGAGGTTCCGTTCCAGCGCGCGAAGGCGCTTGGCCTGGCCCTGCTCGATCGCGCCGCCTCCACTCAGCCGCAGCACGCCGATCGAGAACCAGGTCGAGCGAAGGCCGAGCACGCTGCGGAGGTCGGCGCCGCTGATCGTGGCCGCCTCGGAGGGCCCGGTCAGCCTCGCCCGCTCGACGCGGCTGGAGCCGTTGCGCTCCACGACCCTGAAGTCTCGGATGGAGCTGGGCGCGCGGCCTCCTAGGGCGCGCTTCAAAGCGCGCGCCGACCAGACACAGTCCCGGCCAGCGTTCGGGCAGTCGTCCTCGACGTCCAAGGGGCCCCACCTGTGGTGCGGGGAGATGGAGTCGAAGGGATCCTCGGCGCCGCCGAGGTAGGGCATCCCGGGCAGGTCCCACTCGTCCTCGCGCGACGCGGTCTTCCCGCCGGAGGTCGAGTGGTAGAGCGTCCACGCGAGCCCGCCGTTCCACCGGACGACCTCGCCGCGGGTGGCGTCGACCGCCCCGTTCGTGCGCGAGTCCTCGGCTCGCACGCCACCGTAGACCTGGCTCCGCGTGTCGTCGTAGAGGTCGAACCACGAGCCCGACTTGCGGCTGACGAGGCCGTACGTCCGGGCGACGACGGCCTGGGCCTTGAGCGCCTCGGGATGCCACGACGCCGGCATCTCCCACGCGATGACGCCTTTGACGTACGGCTCGAGCGGGATGTCGTTGACCGCCGAGAGCCGCCCACCCTGGGAGCGAACGCGCAGCAGCCCCCGGTAGCGGTGACCCGAGAGCCGGAGCACGGCGCCGCCCGACTTGAAGCGAACGGGGCCGGCGAGCGTCCGCAGCCGCCCGTTCGCGCTGCGCAGGCGCAGGTTGGGCCTGAGGACGTGGCTGCCGGCGGCCAGGTTGAACGTCCTGCCGTTTGCATCCCGAACCGTGAACGCCGCCGTCGAGCCGACCGCGAGCGAGCCTGCGCCCTGCGCGAGCAGGACGCGCACGCGCCCGACGCCCGCCGTCCCCAGCGTGGTGCCCGTGTAGTAGTGGTCGAGGATCGCTCGGTAGCCCTGGCCGTTCTGTGCGAACCCGTAGGCGCCGTACTGCGCCATGCCGAGGCCGTGCCCCCAGCCCTTCCCCTTGAGGACGAACGTGGCGGCAGGCCGAGCGGCCGCCGCGCACGACAGTGCAACGGCGAGGGCGATGGCTGCCACGAGAACCCGACGCATGAAGACCCCTATCGGCCTGGAGGGTACGTCAGCACAGTAAGGATTGCATGAGCTACTGGGCGAGCCGGTCCGCGTACTGGCGGCGGTAGTAGTCGGCGTACTCGCCGGACTTGATCGGCTCCCACCACCCCCGGTTGGCCCGATACCACTCGACCGTCTCCGCGAGACCGTCCTCGAACACCTGCTCGGCCGTCCAGCCGAGACTCTCGAGCTTCGCGGAGTCGAGCGAGTAGCGGCGGTCGTGCCCGGGGCGATCGGTCACGTGCTGCACGAGGGCGGGGTCGGCTCCGGTGAGCTCGACGATCAGGCGCACGATGTCGAGGTTCTCGCGCTCGTTCCCACCACCGATGTTGTAGATCTCGCCGGGCCTGCCCTCGCGGAGGACGAACTCGACGCCGGCGCAGTGGTCCTCGACGTGCAGCCAGTCGCGGACCTGACGTCCGTCGCCGTAGACCGGGAGCGGTTCCTCGTCGAGCGCGTTCGTGACGAAGAGCGGCACGAGCTTCTCCGGATACTGGTTCGGGCCGTAGGTGTTCGAGCCCCGGGTGATCGAAGCGTTGACCCCGAAGGTCCGCACGTACGCCGGCACGTGGAGGTCGCCGGCAGCCTTGGCGACGCTGTACGGGCTCGAGGGGTTGACCGGGTCGGCCTCCTTCGCGGAGCCGCCGTGCTCGAGGTCGCCGTACACCTCGTCCGTGGAGACCTGCACGTAGCGGGCGCCGGTGCGCCGCACCTCCTCCAGCAGCACCTGCGTTCCGAAGAACTCCGTGCGGCCGAAGTCCGTGGCGCCGAGGATGGAGCGGTCGACGTGCGTCTCGGCCGCGAAGTTGACGATCGCCTCGCAGCCTGCGGCCGCGCGCGCGACCGCCTCCGGGTCGGCGATGTCTCCGACCTGGAGCTCGCAGTCGGCCTCGTCGAGGTTCTCCTTCCGACCCGAGTACGTCAGCTTGTCGAGCACGACGACCTCCTCACCGGCGGCGAGAAGGCGCTTGACGAAGTGGCTGCCGATGAAGCCACAGCCCCCGGTGACGAGAACCCGCACGTCCTGATCGTAGTCGGCAGCCCGCTCGCGTCCAGGCTCACACGTCGAGCCGCGCCAGGCATTCCTGCAGGCCCTCGCGCCAGTGTGGGAGCTTCGGTGCGCCCTCGCGCTCGCTTCGGAGCACTGAGTACGCCGGGCGCGGCGCCGGCCGGCCCAGCTCCTCGGTCGAGATCGGGACGACGCGGCAGTCGAGGCCGGCCTCCGCGAAGATCGCCTCGGCGAGCTCGGACCAGGAGGTCTCGCCCTCGGCCGCCACGTGCCAGATGCCTCCGGGCAAGGCCACGAGCTCTCGCGTTGCCTCCGCCAGGTGGCCGACGTAGGTCGGGCACCCTGTCTGGTCGGCGACCACGCGCACTTCCTCCTGCTCCGCGCCGAGACGCAGCATCGTGCGCACGAAGTTGTGACCCGTCCAGCCGAAGAGCCACGAGCTCCTCACGATCCAGCCGTCCCGCACTTCACGCTCGCCGAGGAGCTTCGAGCGTCCATAGGCCCCGAGCGGCGCGGGCTCGTCGGACTCGACGTAGGGCTCGCGCTTCGCCCCGTCGAAGACGTAGTCGGAGGAGAAGTAGACGACGGGGGCGCCGAGGGCGACCACGTTCTGCGTCCCGACCACGTTGACCCGGCGCGCGCCCGCCTCGTCCGCCTCGGCCCCGTCCACGTCCGTCCAGGCGGCCGCGTGCAGCACCAGATCGGGCCGGTATCCGAGCGCGAGCGGCGTCACGACATCGAGCTCCGCCCGGGAGCGCGCGTCAGCCTCCGGGAAGGCCTCGTGCAAGGCCGTACCGAGCTGGCCGCCTGCCCCCGTTAGGAGGACGCGTCCCGTTCCGAGAGAATCGGGCTGTCCGTGCTCCACAGGTGCCTGACGCGCGGGTCGTCCCAGGGGATCCCCTGCTCGTCGGGGTCGGCGGGGTCGTACTCGCGGGTGACGTGGTAGCAGAAGAGGAGGTCCGTCAACGCCTCGAACCCGTGCGCGTGCCGGCCCGGGACGTAGACGGCCACCGGATGCTCCTCGCCGATGTCCACCGTGAACGTCTCGCCGGTCTCACGGTCGAGGACGACCACGCGAGCCATGCCCGTGAGGCAGGCGAACAGGTCGTCCTGGCCCCGCTCGTGGTAGTGCAGGCCCCGGATCACTCCCTTGCGCGAGAAGGAGACGTTGGTCTGCACGGTTCGCTGCGGGAGCAGGCCGTCGCGGCGGATCTCGACGAACCAGCCGCGCTCGTCAGCGAAGACCTCGAGCGGCAGGAGGAGGACTCCGGGGATCACGCCTGCTTGTTCGCCCCGGTCTCGTCGATGAGGGTCCCGATCCGGCCGAGGGCCTCGTGCGTGCCGGCGTCCCGCCACCAGCCGCCGATCTGCGCCGAGCGGAGTCGCCCACGCTCGGCATACCACCGGTTGACGTCGGTGATCTCGAGCTCTCCGCGGGACGAGGGCGCGAGGCCGCGGATCACCTCGAAGACGTCCGGCGGGTAGCAGTAGAGGCCGACGACCGCGTCGCTCGACGGTGGCGCGTCGTAGCGCAGGTCGACGACGCCGGCCTTCTCGACCACGTCGGTCACGCGCCCGTCCTCCCCGTAGACGACGACGCCGAAGCGCTCCGGGTCCGGCACCTCCTTGACGAAGATGAGCGCCTCTCCGGGCGCGGCGGCCCAGGCGCGCAGGGCCTCGGTCTCGACACGCTCGAAGATGTTGTCGCCGAGGCAGACCACCAGGCTCTCTCCGCCCGCGAACGACTCGGCCATGCCGACGACCTGCGCGATCCCGCCTGGCTCGGTCTGCACCTTGTAGGTGAGGTCGAGGTCGAAGAGGAGGCCGTCGCCCTCGCGCTCGCGCACCCGCCCGTCGCCGAGCAGGTCGATGAAGTCGCCGGCGTGGCCCTGACCGGTGACGAGGAGGACGTCTCGGATCCCCAGCTCCTGCATGAGCTGGAGCGGGTAGTAGACCATCGGCCAGCGCCCGACGGGGAGCAGGTGCTTGTTCGTGATGCGCGTCAGCTCCTGGAGGCGCGTCGCCTCACCACCCGCGCAGATCAGCCCCCGCGCCCGGATCTCTCCACCCTCCATGACCGCTTGATGCTACTCCGCGAGCGCAGCGCGGAAGGCCTGCTCGGCGTCCTCGCCGTAGACGGCGAAGACGACGCGCTCGAGGCTCCCCGGGTCGTACGCCCGCGCCTCGCCCACCATGATCGCCGCGCATTCCTCCAGCGGAAACCCGCCCACCCCCGTGCCGAACGCAGGCAGCGCCAGCGAGCGGGCGCCGACCTCGTCGGCCACCTCGAGGACGCGCCCTGTCGTCCGCGCGATCGTGTCGGCGTCGGTGCGGAGGTCCTGGCCCATGACGGCGCCGTGGATGACGTGCCGGGCGCGCAGGCTTCCGGCGCCGGTGGCGACCGCATCGCCGATCTCGATCGGGCCCTTCGCCACCGCCTCGCGCTCGATCTCGGCGCCCCCGGCGCCCTTGATCGCGCCTGCCACCCCGGCGCCCATCCAGAGATGGTCGTTCGCGGCGTTGGCAATCGCGTCGACCTCGAGCTCGGCGATGTTGCCCTCGACGACCTCCAGCTGCATGCGAGGAATCTAGCGGCCGGTCGCGCTCGGTGCCGGAGTGCGGGTCGCCTTCGGCTGGAGCGGCGACGGCTTCACCCGGAAGACCTTCGCCACGCCCTCGGGCAGCCACCAGTTCCAGCGCCCGAAGAGGGCCATCGCGCTCGGCACGAGCAGCGCGCGGACGATCGTCACGTCGATGAGGATCGCCATGGCGAGACCGAAGCCGAACTGCTGCAACCCGACGACCGAGCCGGCGACGAAGCCCATGAACGCGAAGAACATGATCAGCCCCGCCGCCGTGACGATGCGCCCGGTCTTCGCCAGGCCGAGGCTGACCGCCCGCACGTTGTCGTGCGTCTCGTCCCACTCCTCCCGCATGCGGCTGACGAGGAAGACCTCGTAGTCCATCGAGAGGCCGAAGACCATCGCGAAGACGAACACCGGGATCCAGCCCTCGATCTGGTCGAAGGAGATGAGCCCGAACCAGTCGGCGGCGCCCCACTTGAAGAAGACGACGAGGAGCCCGTAGGCGGCGCCGATGGAGAGTAGGTTGAGGATGATCGCCTTCAGCGGGATCAGCACCGAGCGGAACGCCCGCAGGAGCAGCACGTAGGTCAAGAGCAGCACTCCGAGCACGAGCCACGGAAAGGCGTCGTACGTCAGGTCGAGGAAGTCCACCCCGCTCGGCGGGCCGCCGCCGGCGAAGACGTCGACGCCCTCCGGGAAGGCTGCCGCCGGGACGATGTCGTCGCGGAGCCGGTCGACGAAGTCGAGCGCGGCCGTCACGCCGTACTCGCTCCGGCCGGTGACCTCGAGGTGGGCGAACTGCCCGGTCGGGTCGACCCGCTGCGGGCTCTCCGGGTCGAAGGCCACGCCCGCGACCTCGGGGTCGGCCGCGAGGCCCTCGCGGAGCCGTGCCAACGAGGCCTGCACCGCCGGGTCGGCCACGCCCCCCGCACGGCCGGTGTCGATCACGATCGCAGTCGGCGCGAGCGCGCCGTCGCCGAGCTCCTCCGACACGATGTTGAGCCCCTGGATGCCCTCGAGATCCTGGGGGATGCCCTCGTTCGAGCCGGGCCCGACCTCCATGGTGAAGACGGGCAGGGCGAGGAGCACGAGGAAGGCCGTCGTGCTCGCCGCGAAGACGACCGGGCGCTTCATGATCGCCCGCGAGAGCCTGATCCACATGTTCATGTCCGCGTCCAGGCGCCGCTCGACGATCCGCTTCGGGATCAGCCGAACGCGGTCGAGCCGCGCCGCGAGGAAGTAGAGGAGGACCGGGAGCAGGGTCAGCGCGCAGACGACCGAGACGAGGGGGATCACGAGCCCGCCGATGCCGAAGCCGCGCATGAACGGAAGCGGCATGAAGAGCATGAGCGCCAGGCCGATTCCGACCGCGGAGCCCGAGAAGACCACGGCCCGCCCCGCGGTCTCCATCGTCCTGACGATCGCGTCCTCCTTCGAGCTCGCCTTGGCGAGCTCCTCGCGGTAGCGATAGACGACGAGGAGCGAGTAGTCGATGGCGATCCCGAAGCCGATGAGCATGACGAGGTTCTGCAGGTAGGTCGTCAGCTCCATGAAGTTGGCGAAGATCCAGATGATCCCGAGCGTCGCCGGGATCGCCGCCGCGGCGAAGATGAAGGGCAGGAGGAAGGCGAGCGTCCCGAAGACGAAGACGAGAATGAGGAGCGCGATCGGAATGGCGATCAAGACCTCGCCGACGAGGAGGTCCTCGGCGAAGACGGGATCGAGGTCGTGCTCGATCGCCGCCTGGCCCGAGACGAAGACCTCCGCGCCCGCGATCTCGCCGACCACCGCTCGCATGTCGTCCGTGTGGCCCTTGGCGTCGGCCGGCTCGAGGTTGGAGACGATCAGGGCGGTCACGACGGAGTCGGAGATCGGCTGCACGCCGGCGACCTGCGAGGTGGGGAGCTCGTCGGAGGCCCGCTCCGCGGCCTGCCGCACCGGGCGCACGAGCTCCGGCGCCGCGCCGGGCTCGCCGCGGGCGACGATCGTGAAGGACCCGGTCGTCTTCTGCCCGAACTCGTCCTCGAGGATCCTCTCCGCGCGGTGGGTGTCGGTGCCGGGGAGCGTGAACCGGTTCGTCAGCAGATCCGCGAGGCCGGCCATGGCCACGAGCGAGGCCAGGAAGATCAGCGACCAGGCCGCGACGACGGCCCAGCGGTAGCGGATCATCCTTCGGGTCCAGCGCTCCATGCCCTAAGAACCCCTAACACAATGAGGAGCGACGCCGCCTGGCCGCGCTGGGCGGGCCATCATCCCGTTAGGGGCTCTAAGCGCGGCGAACGGCTCGGCGCGCCGCCTTGCGGGCGCGGATCGCCGGCGCCCGGCGGACGGCGGCCACCCAGACGTAGACCAGGAAGCCGGCCCCGACCCCGCCCGCTGTGAGAAAGCGTCGCATGGCTACGATTCTCGCATGACCCAGCGGAGGAACATCGACCGCCTCACGAGCGAGATGGAGGAGCTCTTCGCCGACCTCTGGTACCACCGCCTCGCGCCGCAGCGGCCCGGGTTCCGTCCCCGAGTGGACGTCTACCGCACGGAGGATCCACCGATCCTCCACGTGGTCGCCGAGCTGCCCGGCGTCGACCCCGACGAGATCGATGTGGCCGTCAGCGACGGCGTCCTCGTCATCTCCGGCCGCCGGCCGCGGCCGCATGGCGACGGGCGCCGCTACCAGCACATCGAGATCGACTACGGCGTCTTCGAGCGGCGGATTGCCCTCGGCGACGGCTTCGACGCCTCCTCGGCCGACGCGACCTACGAGGCCGGGCTCCTGACGATCGCGGTGCCGCTCAGGCAACAGGTGGCCGGCCCGGTGCGGGTGCGCGTCCGCGGTGGTGAGGAAGAGTGAGCGCCGTCGAGGAGCAAGTCCCGGGCGGCGAGATCGAGGGCACGGCGACGCTGCCGATCCTGCCGCTGCGCGAGAGCGTCGTCTTCCCGGCGTCGATGACGCCCCTGGCGATCGGGCAGGAGCGCTCGATCCGCCTCGTGGACGAGGCGCTCGCCGGCGACCAGACGATCGCGCTCGTCACTGCGCGCTCGCCGGAGGAGGAGGCCGAGAGCGCGGCGGACCTCCACGAGGTCGGCACCTCGGCCGTCATCCACAAGATGATCCGCATCCCCGACGGGACGCTCCGCGTGCTGGTGCAGGGCCTCGAGCGGATCCGCCTCGACTCGGTCGAGCAGACCGAGCCGTACCTGGCCGGCCGCTTCACCCCACTTCCCGACGTCGGCGAGGAGGACAAGGAGGCAGAGGCGCTCGCCCGCTCGGTCGAAGCCCTTTTCGGGCGGATCATCTCGCTCGCCCCGTACCTTCCCGAGGAGCTGCTCCTCGCCGCTGCCAACGCGGAGACGCCGAGCGCCCTCGCGAACCTGATCGCCTCGACGATCCGACTGAAGACGGAGGAGAAGCAGGGGCTGCTCGAGACTGTCGACGTCGAGGAGCGCCTGCGCAAGCTGACGGCGATCCTCTCCCGCGAGCTGGAGGTGTTCGAGCTCGGGACGAAGATCCAGTCCCAGGTTCAGGAGGAGATGGACAAGTCGCAGCGCGAGTACTTCCTCCGCCAGCAGCTCAAGGCGATCCAGGAGGAGCTGGGCGAGGCCGACGAGCAGCAGGCGGAGATCGCGGAGCTGCGCGCCCAGGTCGAGGAGGCGAACCTCCCCGAGGAGGCCGACAAGCAGGCGCGGCGCGAGCTCGACCGGCTCTCCAAGCTCCCGCCCGCCGCTGCCGAGTACGGCGTCATCCGAACCTATCTCGAGTGGATCCTCTCGCTCCCCTGGAGCGAGACGACGGACGACGACCTCGACCTGAAGGCGGCGCGCAAGATCCTGGACGAGGACCACTACGACCTCGACAAGGTCAAGGAGCGGATCGTCGAGCACCTGGCCGTGCAGAAGCTCACGAACAAGCTCTCCGGCCCCATCCTCTGCTTCGTCGGCCCCCCAGGGGTCGGCAAGACGTCCCTCGGACAGTCGATCGCGCGCGCCCTCGGTCGCAAGTTCGTGCGCGTGTCGGTCGGCGGCGTGCGGGACGAGGCGGAGATCCGCGGCCACCGGCGCACGTACATCGGCGCGATGCCCGGCACGATCATCCGGGCCCTCCGCGACGCCGGCACGAAGAACCCGGTCTTCATGATCGACGAGATCGACAAGATGGGCTCCGACTGGCGCGGCGACCCGTCTAGCGCGATGCTCGAAGTGCTCGACCCGGCACAGAACTCAACCTTCCGCGACCACTACCTCGACCTCCCCTTCGACCTCTCCCAGGTCCTGTTCGTGACCACCGCGAACCAGCTGGAGACGATCCCGTCGCCCCTCCTCGACCGCATGGAGATCATCCGGGTCGCCGGCTACACGGAGGACGAGAAGGTCGGGATCGCGCGCCGTTACCTCGTCCCGAAGCAGCTGGAGGCGCACGGGCTGGAAGGCAGGCGCGTCACCATCACCGAGAAGGCGCTGCGGCTCCTCGTCCGCGAGTACACGCGGGAGGCGGGGGTGCGGAACCTCGACCGCGAGATCGCCGCGCTCTGCCGGAAGGCCGCGCGCGAGATCGCCGAGGGCAAGCGAAAGGGCGCGCGCGTGGACGAGGCCCGCGTGCGCGCATGGCTCGGCAAGCGGCGCTTCTCGGCCGAGGCACGTCGGCGGACGTCCGATCCGGGCGTCGCCACCGGGCTGGCGGTGACGCCGGTCGGCGGCGACGTGCTCTTCGTCGAGGCCACCGCGATGCCCGGCAGCGGCAAGCTGACGATCACCGGCCAGATCGGCGACGTCATGCGCGAATCGGCGCAGGCGGCGCTCTCGTGGGTGCGGGGCCATGCGGACGCGCTCGGGCTCGAGTCGGACTGGTTCGCCGAGCGCGACGTGCACATCCACGTGCCGGCCGGCGCGGTTCCGAAGGACGGCCCGTCCGCAGGCACGGCGATGGCGACCGCCCTCGCCTCCCTGGCGACGGGCGTGCCCGTCTCCGAGGACGTCGCCATGACGGGCGAGATCACCCTCACCGGCCTGGTGCTGCCGATCGGCGGAGTCAAGGAGAAGGCCCTGGCCGCGGAGCGCGCCGGCATCGGCACCGTCATCCTCCCGCAGGAGAACGAAGCCGATCTCGACGACCTCCCGGAGGACGTCCGGAAGACGATGCGCTTCGTCCTCGCGGACACGATCGACGACGTTCTCGAGGCGGCGTTTCCGGCGGCGACGGTCGAGGAGTTTCCCAGAGCGGCCCGCGGGTAGATAATCTCGCCGACTACGACGACGAAAGGAAGCATCCAATGAAGGACAAGGTTTACGGCGCAGTGGACTCGGCCCGGCCCTATGTCGACCGCATCGCGCGGGACGACGAGCTGCACGAGCATGTCAAGAACGCCTACGCGTCAGCCCGGAGCATCTACGACGAGCTGCTCGGCGGCCGCGGCGCCCAGGCGGTTGCGACCCGGGTCGCCAAGGACAAGGACATCCAGACCGAGCTCAAGAAGGCCGTGGAGGAGCTCCGCCTGGCCGGCGGCCGCGCGCAGGGGAAGTCGTCCCACACGAAGCGCAACACGTTCCTCCTCCTGACGGGCATCACGCTCGGCGTGCTCTTCAACCCGGCCACGGGCCCGCAGACGCGCAAGTGGCTGAAGGACAAGGTGCTCGGCCCCGAGCAGCCCTTCGAGTACCAGTCGAACGAGCAGTAGCGGGCCGGCGCGCGGACAAGCACCATGCGGCCACTTCCTGGGTCTGACCCCGGACGTGGCTGGTGAAGCCGGCGTTCGAAGCTGAAACCTGTGGGCGGCCGCCACGACCAGCGAGACCGCATCCGTGCTGCCGCCGCGCGGGGGCCGACGTCCTTTCGGGGTGGGGAAAGCCGTCCCGCGCGGCCGTGGCCGGGGTCAGGCCCCGGACGTGGTCGAAAGGGACGGCAAGTGGCGTGCCCTAGCCGCCGAACCCAGGCTCGGCCCCGACGATCTCCGGGCCGGGCTCGCCCTCGCCGAACAATGTCGGAACGATCAGGTACGACGAGAGCGTGTCGTCGCCGAGGCCCGAGAGCGAGGAGATGTCGTCGGCCTGGAGGAGAACGGCGCCTACCTCGGGCGCCGGGCCGGGGTCGGGCGACCAGGAGCCGAAGTTGAGGTCGTCGAGGCGGAGCCACGCCATCAGGTAGGGATACGGGTCGATGGCGCCGTCGTAGCCCATCCAGAGCAGCTCGCGCGGATGGATCTCGAAGTGCAGGTGGGGCGGCGTCCCCGCGGCATCGCCCGTCGTGCCGACGAAGCCGATCACGTCTCCGGCCTGAACCGCGGCGCCCTCGAGTGCCAGGGGCGAGTACGCCGAGAGGTGAGCGTAGTAGAACTCGTTGCCCGCGCCGTCGCGAACCCAGAGACGGTTGCCGCCCACCTCGTTCCAGCCGACGTTGAAGAGCGTCCCGTCCGCGACTGCGAGCACCGGCGCCCCGAGCGGGGCGAAGATGTCGACCCCGTGATGCCAGGTGGTCGTGCGCGGGGCGCCGAAGCTGTCCGAGGTCGACGCCGGGCCGTAGATCGGGAACACGTACCCCGCAGCGGTCAGCTCGGGCTCGACGTCGGGCGGAGGCGTCTGGACGGTCGGGGGCACCTGCGGCGTCGTCGAGGGCACCGGCTCCTTGGCGGGACCGTCGTCGGTGGGCGGAGGCGGCGCGGGCTTCGGCTTCGGCGCGCTGGCGGCCGCCTCTGCGTAGCCGACCATGATCTCGGTTCCGGCCGGCAGGCCGCCGTGCGTTCTGGTCAGCACGACGTGGAGGCCGGTGACGAAGCCGCGGTAGCCGTAGCGCGCGCCGCTGCTGCGGACGACCGCTCGCTCCAGAGTGACCGCATAGCCCCAATCGCCAAGGGCAACACGGGAGTTGACACCGGCACGCACCGGCTCGCCGAGGACGACGAGGTTGGAGAGGGAGGAGGCCGAGAGGTCACCGTTCGCTCCGGTACCCGAGGCGCGGGCGCTGCCCTTGACGAAGACGCCGTCGACCGTCACCTCGCCGCCGAAGAGCGACACGGAGCGGACGGACGCGCTGCCGACGGCCGTCGAGCCATCGGACGCCGCCGCGCCTCGGGCGGCGGTTGCCGTCCATCCCGTCACGATCGCACCGTCCGCGTAGCTCCAGCCGTCGAGCGTCGCGCTGCCGCGTGGAGGCGCCGCAACCGAGGCCGACGTGGCGGCCGGCCCGCCGGGGAGCACCACGCGGACGCCGAATGCCGCAGCGGACGAGCTGGGGGCGCTCTGGGCTGCGGCCGAGGCGCCCAACGCGAGAATCGCCAGGGCGACGAACGCCGCTTGGACGACGCGGTGGCTCACCATCAGGAGATTATCGGCCCGGAACAGCTGGTGAAGAGGGTCAACGGCCGCGGGTCGACCAGAGAAGCTGCGCGGCAACGACGAGCAGGAAGACCGCAAACATACTCCGCAGCAGATCGTCGTCCAGCGACGTCGCCAGGGCGGCGCCCCCGAGCACGCCCAGCACCGACGCGGCGCCGACGGCTACTCCGGCCTTCCAGCGGACGTTCCCCGCCTTGTGCTGCTGCCAGGCTCCGAAGACGACGACGGGGATCATGGCCGCAAGCGAAGTCGCCTGGGCGTCGAGCTGGCTGAGCCCGACGACGAGCGCCAACGTCGGGACGAAGAGGATGCCCCCGCCCACGCCGAAGAGGCCGGAAAGCGTGCCGGCGCCGAAGCCGAGCACGAGCGCGAGGATCACAGTGGTTGTGGTCATTCGAGGACGAGGACGACCGCGACTCCGACGATAAAGAGGGCGAAGAGCCGCGTGAGCATCGTCGAGGAGAGGCGCTGCTGGAGTCGCACGCCCGCGATCGAGCCGGCCAGAGCCGGGAGGCCGACGAGCGCCGCCGAGTCCCAGTGGACGTGGTCGAAGAGCGAGAAAGAGAACGCCCCGGCAAGGGCCGTGATGCCGATAGCAGCGAGCGAGGTGCCGGTCGCCACCTTCGAATCGAAGCGAAGCAGGAGCACGAGCGCCGGGACGACGATGACGCCTCCGCCGACGCCGAAGAGGGCGCTGAGAAAGCCCGACGCGACGCCGACGCCCGCGAGCATCAGGACCGTGCGTGTCGGCGGCACGGCCGTATCCTAGGCGGGCCGATGGAGGCCGCGGAGCTCCTCGCCCCTCTTGCAGACGCTCCCGAGCGGAGCGCGCTGGTCCTCGACGTGGACGGCACGCTCGCGCCGATCGCCGCGCGGCCCGAGCTCGCAGCCGTGCCCCTCGAGACGCGGGCGGAGCTCGCCCGGCTCGCGGAGCGCTACCTGCTGGTCGCCTGCGTCAGCGGCCGAGCGGGCGAGGACGCGCGCAAGCTGGTCGGGGTCGATGGAATCGAGATCGTCGGGAACCACGGTCTGGAGCTCGACCCGCGCGCGCACGTCCTCGCGGTCGAGATCGCCCGCTTCCGCGAGAGCGTCGCGCTCGCCGTCGAGGACAAGCGGCTGTCGCTTACCTACCACTACCGCGAGGCCGAGGACGAGGCGGCCGCCCACGCGGAGCTGGAGCTTGTCGCAGAGCGGGCACGGTCCGAGGGCCTCGATGCGCGCTGGGGCCGCAAGGTGCTGGAGATCCGCCCGCAGGTGACGGCGGACAAGGGAACGGCCGTGCGAGCTCTCCTCGCCCGGTCGGGCGCCCGGCTCGGCCTCTACGCGGGCGACGACACGACCGACCTGGACGGCTTCGACGGCCTCAGAGGCGCCGGCCTCGAGCACGCCGTCTGCATCGCGGTCGCCTCCGACGAGGGCCCGCCGAGCTCCGCGCGAATCTGCCGACCTCGTCTTGGCCGGGCCCGAGGAGATGGCCGCGCTCCTACGCCTCCTGTAGGAGCTCCCATGCTCGCAGTACGTCGGCCTCCGTCGTCCGGTGATGGCCCACCGCCAGGCGGAGTACGTAGCGGCCGTCGAGGGCCGTGTGGGAGAGATAGGCCTCGCCGGTCGCGTTCACGCGCTCGAGAAGCGCCGCGTTCTCCTCGTCCGAGCCTTCCCGGCGGAAGCAGACGACCGAGAACGGAATCGGGGCGACGAGGGCCCAGCCCGGCGTCTCCTCGACCCAGGACGCAAAGAGCCGCGCGAGGCGCATGTGCTCCCGGATCAGCGCCTGCAGCCCCTCGCGGCCGTGGCAGCGAATGACCGCCCAGAGCTTCAGCGAGCGGAAGCGGCGTCCGAGCGCGGGGCCGTAGTCCATCAGGTTCGTGACGTCCTCGTCGCTCGTCCGCAGGTACTCGGGAAGAATGCTGAACGCGTCGCGGAGGACGTCCGGGCGCCGCGTGTAGAGGACGGAGCAGTCGATCGGCGTGAAGAGCCACTTGTGCGGGTTGACGACGAGCGAGTCCGCCTGCTCGACGCCGGCGAAGGCCCAGCGGTTTTCCTCGCAGACCATCGCCGGGCCGGCATAGGCGGCGTCCACGTGAAGCCAGACGCCGGCCTCGACGCACATCGGAGCGATCTCGGCGACCGGGTCGACCGACGTGCTCGACGTGGTTCCGACCGTGGCCACGACCGCCGCGGCCTCCTGCTCCCGCAACGCCTGCGCGAGCGCGTCGGGGCGCATGCAGAAACTCGGCGTCGGCCGCGAGCTTGACCAGCGGCAGCTCCAGGAGCCGCGCCGCCTTGTCCACCGAGGAGTGCGCGTGCTCCGAGCAGAGGACGGCGCCGCCCGGCCGAAGGTACCGCGCCGCGCTGAGCGCCGCCAGGGTCGAGGTCGAGGCCGTGTCCTCGATGTGGCCGTGCAGGCCTTCGGAGAGACCGACGAGCTGGCGCAGCCAGTCGACCGCGACCTCCTCGAGCTCTGTCGCGGCGGGCGACGTGCGCCAGAGCATGGCGTTCACGTTCAGCGCCGCCGTCAGGAACTCGGCCAGGATCCCGGGCTCGCTCCCCGAGATGGCGAAGTACGCGAAGAACCTCGGATGGTTCCAGTGCGTGATCCCCGGAAGCAGGATCTCGTCGAGATCGCGAAGGACTGCTGCGAACGGCTCGGCCTGCTCCGGCGGCGTGTCGGGGAGCGCCGCCCTGATCTGGCCCGGCTCGGCCTGCGAGAGCACGGGCAGCTCCCGCACGCCCTCGAGATAACGCGCGATCCACTCCGCAGTCGCGGCCGCGTCGTCCCTGAAGTCGCTCATCGCTTCAGTAGCTTCTTCACGTCGGCCCAGGAGCGCGTGTTCACGACCTGCTCCGGCGTCACCCAGCCGCGCCGGGCCTGCGCGACGCCGAGCTCGAGGTTGTCGAGCTCGTGGAGGCGGTGAGCGTCGGTCGAGACGACGATGCGCACGCCGGCCTCGGCCGCGGCGCGGGCGAGCATGTCGGTGAGGTCGAGCCGGTCGGGCTGCGCGTTGATCTCGAGGAAGGTGCCCGTCTCGGCCGCCGCCTCGCACACGCGCTCGAAGTCGAGCTCGTAGGGAGGCCGCCGGTTGATCTTCCGACCCGTCGGGTGGCCGATGCAGTCGACGTGCGGGTGCTCCATCGCGGCGACGAGCCGCTCGGTGAGGCGCTCGCGCGGCCCGTCGAAGCCGGAGTGGATCGAGGCCATCACCCAGTCGCGCTCGGCGAGCGCCTCGTCGGCGAAGTCGAGGCTCCCGTCGGCGCGGATGTCCACCTCGATGCCGGCCAGGATCCTGATCCCCGAGACGCTGGCGTTCAGCGCCGCGATCGCCTCGGTCTGGGCCTCGAGGCGCCCGTCCCGCAGGCGCCGCGCGTGGTCGCAGATGGCGACGTAGCGGTGCCCGCGCTCCTTGGCCGCGACCACCATCTCCTCGAGCGTGGCGCGCCCGTCCGACCAGTCGGTGTGCATGTGCAGATCGCCCCTGAGGTCGGCCAGCTCCACGAGGCGGGGAAGCGCGCCCTCGCGGGCCGCCTCGAGCTCGCCGCGGTTCTCGCGCAGCTCGGGCGGGATCCAGGCGTAGCCGAGGTGCTCGTAGACCTGCTCCTCGTCGGCCGCCTGGAACGTGTCGCCGCTCTCGACGTCGAGGACGCCGTACTCGCTGACGGAAAGGCCCCGCTTGACCGCGTCCTCGCGCATGGCGACGTTGTGGTCCTTCGAGCCCGTGAAGTGCTGGAGCAGGTTGCCGTAGCTCTCCGGAGGGACGACGCGGAGGTCGAAGCGGAAGCCCTCGTGGGAGACGACCGTCGCCTTCGTCCCGCCTCGGGCGACCACCTCGGCCACCCACTCGCGCTCGGCGAAGAAGGCCGTCAGCGCAGGCGGGTCGGTCGCGGTGGCGATCAGGTCGAGGTCCTTGGTCGTCTCGGAGCGCCGCCTGACGCTCCCGGCTTCCGAAACCCGGTCCGCCAGGCCGCTGGCCTCGATCTCCGCGACTGCGCGGCGGACGGCGGGCAGAGCCTTGCCGAGCAGCGTGCGGCCGGTCGCCGCCGAGGCCTTTGGCGGAGCCGCCAGCGACTTCAGGACCTTCTCCTCCGTCTTCGCGCCGAGCCCGGGCAGGGCCCGGAGCCGTTCCTGCTCGGCCGCCGCGCGCAGGTCGTCCAGCGACTCCACGCCGAGCTCCGACCAGAGCTTCCGCGCCGTCTTGGGGCCGAGCCCGGGAACGTGCATGACCTCCACGAGCCCCGGCGGGAGCTTTGCCCGCAGCTTGGCGAGGGCGGCCATGTCGCCGGTCTCGACGACCTCCACGATCTTGCCCTCGATGGTCGAGCCGATGCCGGAGAGCCGGGTCGCCTTCCCGTCCAGCGCGAGCTGCGCGACGGGAACGGCGGAATCCCTGATCCGCGCCGCGGCCCGTCGGTAGGCGGCGAGGCGGAAGGCGTCCGCGCCGTCGAGCTCCAGCATGTCGGCCAGGAGCTCGAAGCGCCCGGCCAGCTCGGCGTTGGTCGGCAGCTTCGCGGGCACGGCGGCGATGATACGCGCGTGCGGCTGATCGTCTGCGTCCCCACCTACGACGAGCGCGAGAACCTCGAGCCGATGGTTCGGGCACTCGGGACCGTCCTGGCCGCGATCGCTCCCAACGGGAGAGTGCTCGTGATCGACGACGCCTCGCCGGACGGGACCGGCGCGCTGGCCGACCGGCTGGCGGCCGAGGTCGGCTTCCTCGACGTCCTCCACCGGGAGCGGAAGGACGGGCTGGGCCCGGCCTACGTCGCCGGCTTCGAGCGGGCGCTCGCGGCCGGCGCCGAGCTCGTGGCGACGATCGACTGCGACTTCTCCCACGACCCCGACGACCTGCCTCGGCTCGTGGCTGCGACCTCGCGGGCGGGCATCGCGCTCGGCTCGCGCTACGTCCGCGGCGGGGGCACGGAGGACTGGGGCGCCCTTCGCAGGCTCGTCAGCAGGGGAGGCTCGGCGTACGCGCGGGCCGTGCTCGGGATCCCGGTGCGCGACACGACCTCGGGGTTCAAAGTCTACCGCCGCGAGGTGCTGGAGGCGATCCGGCCGGCCCGGATCAAGTCGCGCGGCTATGCCTTCCAGATCGAGACGGTCTACCGGGCCCTGCGTGCCGGCTTCACGGTGGAGGAGGTCCCGATCCGCTTCAGCGACCGCACGGAGGGCGGCTCGAAGATGGGCCCGGGGATCGTCCTCGAAGCGGTCGCGCGGGTCCCGGCGCTGCGGCTGGCGGCTGCTCGGGGTCGACTGTGACGGTGGCTATAGTGGCGCGCGTGGCCGAGCTCGCCCAGGTTGGAGACGCCGATTTCGAGCGTGAGGTCCTCCAGGCGGAGGGCACTGTCGTCGTGGACTTCTGGGCCCCTTGGTGCGGCCCGTGCCGCGTCGTCGGCCCGATCCTCTCGGACATGGCCGACGAGCACGACCGCGTGCGGTTTCTCAAGCTGAACGTCGACGAGAACCCCGCCACGCAGGCGCGCTACAGCGTGCTCTCGATCCCGACGGTGATCCTCTTCGAGGGCGGCGAGGCACGGGAGACCGTGGTCGGCGCCCGCTCCCGCAGCCACTACGAGGCCGCCTGGGAGCGCTGGCTCATGCCGGCGGCCTGAACGCGTTCCAGCCCGCCAGACCTTCGGGCTCGACGCCCGCACCCTCCTCGCAGCGCCCGACGACCGGGAACCCCAGCGCATCGGCATCGTCGCGCGCAAGAGCGGCCAGGAGCTCGTAGTCCTCGCCCATCGTCCAGAAGGGGAGGTCGGCGACCTCCTCGATCCCGACTGCGCGGGGAACCCTGTCCGGCTCGAGCACGATCCGGCAGCCTGAGCGCTCGGCGATGCGCGCGGCGTCGCCGGCGATCCCGTCCGAGAGGTCGACGAGGGCATGCGCGACCCCTGCCAGCCGGCGACCCTCGTCGAGTCGAAGGGGCGGACGGCGATGGCGGCCGACCAGCTCGTCGAACCCGGAGAGGCCTTCGCGGAGCACGTGGAGGCCGGCGGCGGCGGCGCCGAGCGGGCCGGTGACGACGACCACGTCGCCGGGTCGGGCGCCGGCGCGACCGGGCACGCGCTCGCTTCGCCCCACGGCCGTCACCGTGATCACGACGGTCTCGGCCCGCGTCGTGTCGCCGCCGGCGACCGGGACGCCCGGCTCGTTCAGGCCGGCGTAGAGCTCCGCGATCTCCTCGGCCTCGGCCTCCGACGGGAGCGCGAGGGCGACCAGCAGCGCCTCCGGCTGGGCGCCCATGGCCGCTAGGTCGCTGAGGTTGACCGCCGCCGCCTTGTAGCCGAGGTCGTGCCAGGACGTCCAGGCGCGGCGAAAGTGAACGCCCTCGACGAGCGTGTCCTGGGTGACGACAACGCCGTCGGCGAGGACGGCGCCCTCGGCGTCCTGGCCGCGGACGAGCCCGCGGCGCTCGAGCTCAGCGAGGAGCCCGAACTCCCCGAGCTCCGAGAGCCTCAAGATGGAACACGTCGACGGGGCCCGAGCCGGCTCCGAGCCCGGCGAGCCCGTGCCGGACAGCTTCCGAGGCGATCGCGGCCGCTCCGCGGGCGGCGTCCTCCAGCGGCTCCCCCCTCGCCAGGAGCGCAGTCAAGCCGGCGGAGTGCGTGCACCCGGCGCCGTGCGTCGCCTCGTCGCCGTGGCGCTCGACCGGGATCGCCACGTGGCGCTCGCCGTCGAAGAGCCAGTCCACCGGCTCGGCTCCGTGACCGCCCGTGACGATCACCGCAGGCGCGCCCAGCTCGTGCAGCGCCTCGGCCAGCGTCCTCCGGTCGGCATCGTCCGAGTACGGGAGACCAAGCAGGGAGCATGCCTCGTGCAGGTTCGGCGTCACGACCGTGGCGAGCGGGAAGAGCTCCTCGACGAGAACGCTCACAGCATCGTCCTCGAGGAGCTTCGCGCCCGAGGCCGCGACCATGACCGGGTCGACCACGAGCGGCACTTCCTGCCCGCCGAGGAAGTCGGCGACCGCCTCGATGATGCGGGCGCTGAAGAGCATGCCAGTCTTGGCCGCGTCGACCCCGATGTCGTCGAAGACGGCGTCCAGCTGCGCGCGCGTGAAGCTCGGCGGCGCCTCGTGCACGGCGGCGACCGACGTCGTGTTCTGGGCGGTGAGGGCGACGATCGCGCTCATGCCGTGGCAGCCCAGCGCCGCGAAGGTCTTCAGGTCCGCCTGGATCCCCGCCCCTCCGCCGGAGTCCGAAGTCGCGATCGTGAGGCACCGGGGTACCACGGACGACAAAGCTAGCATCGGCTCGATGGCGGTCGTGACGTGGGAGGGGATGCTCGAGGGCGAGGAGCTCGCCTACCTGACCGAGGTCCCGGGCAGCGAGGCGCGCCTCGTGCCGCTGCCGGAGCTCCACCCGAGGCTGGAGGCGGCGCTCCGCGCCCGCGGGGTCGAGGCGCTCTTCGCCCATCAGGCCGATTCCCTCGCGGCCGCGCGCCGCGGCGAGCACGTCGTCGTGGCGACGGGCACGGCGAGCGGGAAGACGCTCGCCTTCAACCTTCCCGTTCTCGACGCGCTCGCCGCCGAGCCGAAGCTGCGCGCCCTCTACCTCTATCCGACGAAGGCGCTGGCCCAGGATCAGGCGCGGTCGCTCACCGAGCTGAGCGTTCCCCGCGTGAAGCCCGCGATCTACGACGGGGACACCGAGCACGAGCGCCGCTGGCAGATCCGGAAGTGGGCGAACGCGATCCTGACCAACCCGGACATGCTCCACGTGGGCGTGCTGCCGCACCACGACCGCTGGGCCGACGTCCTCGCGAACCTCCGCTACGTCGTCGTCGACGAGGCGCACGTGTACCGCGGCGTGTTCGGCTCCCACGTCGGGAACGTGCTGCGACGGCTGCGGCGGGCGGCGCGGATCTACGGCGCCGAGCCGCAGTTCCTGCTCGCCTCGGCGACGATTGCCAACCCGGGGGAGCTGGCACGCTCGCTGCTCGGCCTCGATGCGACCGTGATCGAGGACGACGCCGCGCCGCGCGCGGCCCGGACGATCGCGTTCTGGAACCCGCCCGTGCTGGATGAGCCCCTGCAGCTGCGGGCCAGTGCGCTCGGCGAGAGCGCACGGCTGCTCGCGGAGCTCGTCTCGCGCGGCCTGCGGACGATCTGCTTCGCGAAGAGCCGCAAGGCCACCGAGCTGATCCACCGCTTCGCCGCCGAGCGGCTCGACGCGGAGACGGCAGCCCGGCTCTCCCCCTACCGAGCCGGCTACACGCCCGCCCAGCGGCGCGAGATCGAGCGGCGGCTCGTCGAAGGCGAGCTTCTCGGCGTCACGGCGACGGACGCCCTCGAGCTCGGCATCGACATCGGCCTCCTCGACTGTGCGATCTCGGTCGGCTTCCCGGGCACGGTGGCGAGCCTGCGCCAGCAGTGGGGCCGAGCCGGCCGGCGGAGCCACGGGCTGGCCGTGCTCGTGGCCAGCGAGGACGCCCTCGATCAGTTCTTCATGCGCGAGCCGGAGGCGCTCCTGGGGCGCCGGGTCGAGGCGGCCATCCTCGACCACGCCAACCCGCGAATCCTCGACGGGCACGTGCTCTCGGCCGCCTTCGAGGCGCCAATCGACCAGCGCGACCGCGAGACGCTCGGCGACGCGGCGCTCGAGCGCGCCGACGCGCTGGTGGAGACCGGGGAGCTGCGCCGAACCCCGGCGGGGATCGTCTGGGCAGGCCGCGACTACCCCGCGGGACGGGTGGCGTTGCGCTCGGCGAGCCCCGAGTCGATCGCCGTCATCGACGTGGCCACGGGATCGGTGCTCGGCCTCGTGGAGCGGGAGCGAGCGTTCTCGACGGTTCACGAAGGCGCCGTCTATCTCCATCTCGGCGAGTCCTACCGCGTGCTCGAGCTCGACCTCGGCACCCGCGCAGCGCTGGTGGAGGCCTTCTTGGCCGACTACTACACCCAGCCGAAGAAGGAGACCACGACCGCCATCGAAGAGGTCGAGCTCTCCGAGGGGCGGCTGGGAATGGAGGTCTTCTTCGGCCGGGTCAGCGTCACCGAGCAGGTGATCGCCTACCAGCGGAAGTCGATCCGCGACCAGGCAACCCTCGAGCTCGTGACCCTCGACCTCCCACCGACCACCTTCGAGACGGAGGCGATCTGGTACGTGCCCGCCGACGACCAGCTCGACGGCCTCGAGCCCCTCCCGAAGCTCCTGGGATCGCTGCACGCGGCCGAGCACGCGATGATCGCCGTCCTCCCGCTCTGGGCGATGTGCGACCGGTGGGACATCGGCGGGCTCTCGACGAACCTCCACTTCCAGACGGGCCGCCCGACCGTCTTCGTCTACGACGGGCACCCGGGGGGCGTCGGCATCGCCCGCCGCGGCTACGACGAGCTGGAGGGCTGGGTCGGCGACACGGAGCACCTGCTCGCGGGCTGTCCGTGCGCCGACGGCTGCCCGTCGTGCGTCCAGTCCCCGAAGTGCGGCAATCTCAACGAGTTCCTCGACAAGGCCGGCGCGCTGACGCTCCTCCGCCGGATGCTCGCGGCCCGGGAGGGCTAGAAGCGGGCCTCGACGCCGCGGACGGTGTCGAGAGGCTGGTCGACGCGGGCCTGGTCGCGGCCGGAGTCGCCGAAGACCTTGTCGAGCACGCCGTCGCGCGCCATGATCGTGTCGGCGCCGTTCCCGCCCCGCAGGCGATCCTGGCCACCGGCGCCGGCGACGTAGTCGCGACCTTCTGCTCCCCGCAGCCGGTTGGCCTGGCCGGTTCCGACGAGGCGGTCGTCGAAGCTCGACCCGTCGACGTTCTCGACCTGGTCGAGCGAATCCGCGCCGTCTCCGACTGCCTGGCCGGCGGTGAGGTTGACGACGACTCCGATCCGCCCGTTGGCCGGGAAGAAGGTCGCGTAGTCGGCGGTGTCGGTGCCCGTGCCTCCGGTGAGGGCGTCCGCGCCGGCCAGGCCGCGAAGCCTGTCGTTCCCGCCCCGCTCCGTCGAGGGCGTTCGCCGCGCCGTCTCCGGTGAGGACGTCCGCGCCGTTCGTTCCCGTGACGCTCTCCACGGCCGAGAGCAGGTCGGTGTCCCCGGAGCTCGACCCCGTGCCGGCGGTCAGGTTGACGTTGATGCCGGGCGGTCGCGTGGAGTAGTCGGCGGTGTCGGCGCCCGCGCCGCCGTCCAGGACGTCGCTGCCGGCCGTCGCCGTCAGCGTGTCGTTGCCCGCCCCTCCGGAGAGGACGTTCGCGCCCGGGCTGCCGGTCAGCGTGTCCCGACCCGAGCCACCGGTCACGTTCTCCATGGCAGCGAGGGCGTCCATTCCGGCGCCGACGGTGTCCTGCGGGCCGGCGAGCGAGAGATCGACCGTGACCGCGAGCGTCGACGCGCCGTAGTCGGCGGTGTCGGTTCCCCCGCCGCCGTCGAGGCTGTTCGCGCCGACGGTGCCGGCGAAGGAGTCGGCAAACGAGGAGCCGATGACGCTCTCCGAGGTCA
Organism: uncultured Actinomycetes bacterium; assembly: GCA_963775625.1. Classification (GTDB taxonomy): domain Bacteria; phylum Actinomycetota; class Thermoleophilia; order Gaiellales; family Gaiellaceae; genus JAIBJN01. The sequence continues at coordinate 361,591 of CAVZJM010000002.1, forward strand.
GGACGGTGTCCGTTCCGGCGCCGCCCGTGTTCTGCGCGGCCAGGCTCGCGAGGTTGAGGGTGACGCCGGCGTCGGCGGCCGAGTAGTCGAGCGTGTCCGACCCCGGCCCGCCCTCCAGCGTGTCGTTCCCGCGGAGGCCCGCGAGCGTGTCGTCACCGTCGTTGCCGACGAGCGCGTTGGCGCCCGCCTCGCCCGTGATCGTGTCGTTGCCGGAGCCGCCGGTGACGTTGGCGATCGCGTACAGCGTGTCGGTGCCGGTCGTGGCCGTGGCTGCGGAGCCGGGGCTCGCGCCGCTCAGCGGACCGAGGACGGCGGTGACTCCCTCGGCGAACGAGGAGTAGTCGACGGTGTCAGTGCCGAGATTGCCGTGGAGCGAGTCGTCCCCGGCATCGCCCTGGAAGATGTCGTTGCCGGCGCCGCCGGAGAGGACGTTCACGCCCGCGTCGCCGGCGAGGACGTCGGCGCCGCTGCCGCCGGTCAGGTTCTCGAAGCCGGCGACGGAGTCCGTCCCGGCTCCACCCGTCGCCTGGGGCGAGCCGTTGGCCAGGCTCAGCGTCACGCCGCCCGCGACGCCCGAGTAGTCGAGCGTGTCCGAGTCGGCGCCGGCGTCGAGAATGTCGTTTCCGGCGCCCTCGAGAATCGTGTCGTCGCCGTCGTCGCCGAAGACCACGTCGCTCCCGGACCCGCCCGTAAGCCGATCTCCGGCCGGTCCGCCGTTCAGGGTGTCGTCGCCTGCCCCGCCGTCGAGAATGTCGTTGCCAGGGCCGCCGGTCAGGTCGTTCGCGCTCCCGCTGCCGACCATGACGTTGTCGCCTGCGCCGCCGACCGCGTTCTCGATGTCGGCGCCGACGTTGTCCGACTCGCCGGGCTCGCCGTCGTCGAAGACGCCGTCCATGGTCACGGAGACTCCCGCCGGCCGGGCGCCGTAGGTCACGAGATCGTTGCCGCCGCTCCCGGCCAAGGTGTCGGTGCCGTTGGCGGCGGCCTCTTCGTCGAAGACGTCGTTCCCGAGCCCGCCGGTGAGCGTGTCGCCACCGTCTCCACCCGCGAGCACGTCGTCTCCGGGGCCGCCGGTGATCGTGTCGTCCCCGCCGCCTCCGGAGAGGATGTTGCCGCCGCCGTTGCCGGCAATCGTGTCGTCGCCGTCGCCGCCCGTGACGGTGTCGCCGCCGCCGTCGCCGTTCATCGTCAGGACGAGAATCGTGGCCGCCCCGGTCACCGCATCGCCGCCGCCCGAGAAGACGTCGTCGCCTCCGCTACCGCTCATGGTCCCGAGCTCGACGTTGGTCAACGAGACGTCGACGTCGTTGTCGGCGTTCAGATTGAGGCCGCTGGCGCCGAGCACGACGGTGTCGGCGGACGTGCTTCCGACCACGGTGACTCGATCCTGTACCCCGGTCGAGAGATCGACGACGAACTCGATCTCCGACGTGCCCGATCCTTCGACCGCGACCCCCGGGGCGAACTGGCCCCCGCTCAGGTCGATGGTCACATTCTCGGCGCCCGTTGACCCGTTGACGACGATCGTGTCGGTGTTCGTCGTCGACGCCGCGCCGCACAGGGTGACCCCGACGATGATCCGGCCGGCGTTCACGCCCGTGCCGACGGAGATCGACGCCGAGTCGCCCGCCGCGGTCATGCTCACGGTCGCGGTACCGCCCACGAACGCGCAGCTGACGGCAGCCTGGGACGGCGTTGCCGCAACCAGCGCGACCAGCGCGACGAGGAGCTTGATGCGTGTGCGTGTCTTGACCATCAGGCGCTGCGCCGAGGTTTCGACAGCGACCGCGGATTTCTTTAGAACACGTTTCAGAATGACGCTTCGCCGCCGGGGTGCGATGGTCGTTCCACTCCACCCTCATCTCGAGTGTCATTCCTACCGTCTTCCTACCAGGTCGAGTGCCAGCTCGACCGCTTCTGCCGGCGTCTCCGCGTGCTCGATCCCGTCACCCTCGACGCCCGGGCCCGGCCCGAGCACGACCACCGGGCGCCCGAGGACACGGGCGAACGCGACCTCTGCGAGGGTGCCCCACCTGCCGCCGACCGCCACCGCCGCCTCGCACGAGGCGACGACTGCGAGGTTCCGGGCATGGCCCGTACCGGTGGCGACCGCGTAGTCGATCCAGGGGTTGGCATCCCGCACGCTCTCCCCGGGCAGGATCCCGACCGTCGTCCCTCCCGCGCCCTTGGCTCCGCGTGCCGCCGCTTCCATGACCTCTCCGAGCCCTCCGCAGACCACCACACACCCGCGCTCGCCCAGCAGCCGGCCGACCTCCTCCGCCTGCGCCGTCCACTCCGCGCCGCTGCCGATGACCGCGATCTGCACGGCCCGATGATATGACTGGCGCCGTGAGGAGTCGCGCTGCCCGCGGCGGAACGCTCGTGCTCGGCGGCGGGTTCGCCGGCGGGTACGTCGCCCGCCTGCTCGGCCGCCCCGGGGCGACCATCGTCAGCCCTGAGAACTTCATGCTCTACACGCCGATGCTGCCGGAGGCGGCATCCGGCACGCTCGAGCCGCGCCACGTCGTCGTCCCCCTGCGGATCATGTGCCCGCACGCCGAGCTGCTGCTCGGACGGGCGACCGCGCTCGACGAGAGCGCACGGCTCGTCCACGTCCTCACCCACGAAGGCGAGGTCGACATCGGCTACGACCAGCTGGTCGTCTCGCTCGGCGCGGTCCCCCGGACGCTGCCGATCCCGGGACTGGCGGAGCACGCGCTCGGGTTCAAGTCCCTCGCCGACGCGATCCACCTGCGAAACCACGTTCTCCGCGAGCTCGAGGCGGCCGCGGCCAGCCCCGAGGACGCCGAGCGCCATCTGACGTTCGTCTTCGTCGGCGCCGGGTACGCCGGGGTCGAAGCGCTCGGCGAGCTCTCGGATCTCGTCCGCGACGCTCTCCGCTACTACCCGGAGCTCCGCTCTGCTCCTCAGCGCTGGGTGCTGGTCGACGCGGCACCGGCGGTTCTCTCCGAGATCCCGTCCCCGCTCGGCGACTACGCGTCCCGCGAGCTCGCACGCCGCGGAGTGGACATCCGGGTCGCGACGACGCTCCGGTCGGTGGACGCCGAGGGAGCCGTCCTCTCCGACAGCACCCGCTTCGAGACTCACACGGTGGTCTGGACGGCCGGCGTCAAGGCCCACCCGCTCCTCGCCGACCTCGGGCTCCCGCTGGACGAGCGCGGCCGGGTCGTCGTCGGCCCGACGCTCAAGGTCGAGGGCCGCGACAACGTCTGGGCGCTCGGAGACTGCGCGCGGGTCCCGAACGAGGCGAAGCCCGGCCGGCCGGATCCTCCCACCTGCCAGCACGCCCTCCGCCAGGCCCGGCGCCTGGCCAAGAACCTCAAAGGAGACGTGCAGCCCTACCGCTACAGGATGCTCGGCCAGGTGGCGACGCTGGGCCGCTACAAGGGGATCGCCGACGTCCTCGGCCTGCGCTTGCGCGGCTTCCCGGGCTGGTTCGTGACGCGTACCTACCACCTCTTCCAGCTCCCCCTGGTCTCGCGCAAGCTTCGCGTGGTCACGGACTGGACGGTGGCGCTCTTGTTCCGCCGGGACATCGCCGAGCTGTCCATGCTCGGCCGGCCCGCTCCACTCGACGCCACCGAAGGCCTCGAGCAGGAAATCGACCGTCAACCGAGGGGGAGTTCCGGCCGATAACCGAAGTCATGACGCGCCTGCCGAGGCTTCGCTTCGTGTCCGCGGTCGTGATCGCCGCCGTCGCGGTTGTCCTTCCCTTCCTCGTTCTCTCGACGCACGGAAGCCACCAGGTGATGCTGTCCGGCAGCTTCCACTTCTGGGTGATCTGGCCGGCCGCCGCCGTGGCGACCGCCGCCGCCGTGACTCTGACGGTCGTCGGCGCGAGGCGAAACGACTCGCGCACGGTCATCATGGGCACCGCGTTCTCGGTCATGGCCGCGCTCCTCGCGCTCCACGGCATCTCGAGCCCTGGCGTGCTGGTGGACATGAACGGTCTCGTGGCCTTCACGGGCGGGGCGACACTCCCGCTTGGCGCCATCGTCCTCTCCTTGACCGTGCTTCCGTCCCTCCAGGGGCCTCGGAGCGTTCGCCGGCTGCTCGTCCTCCAGTGCGTCCTTCTCGGCATCATCCTCACGCTCGGAATTGCGGGCATGCTCGTTCCGGGGCTCGTTCCCTCCGTGCCCGAGTCGGGAAGCCCGGAGGCAATTGCCTTGCTCGCCGTCGGCCTCGCGCTCTACGCCTTCCTCGCGTACCGCGCCGTCGGCACCGTCCTCCTCACGCGCAGGCGCGCCGACCTGCTCGTGATCGTCGGGCTCTTCCTCCTCGCGGCTGCGCTGGCCGCCTCCCTCCTGCTCGACTACCGGGACCTCGGCTGGTGGCTGGGCCACGGCTTCGAGCTCGTGGGCATCCTCCTCGTCGGCATCCCGGTCGCGGTCGACCTGCACCGCTCGTCCCAGTCCCGGCCGCTCACGGGAGGCCCGCGTGCCGGCGAGCTGATCCGGGCCGAGCACGCCTTTCTCGGAGCCCGCGTTCGAGCCCTGACGCTCCGCCTGGCGGAGAAGGACGAGTACACCGAGGGTCACACCCGCCGCGTCGCGCTGCGCGCGGTGCTGGTGGGCGAGGAGCTCGGCCTGGCCCCGAACCGGCTCCGCGTCCTCGCCACGGGCGGGCTCCTGCACGACATCGGCAAGCTCTCCGTCCCTGACGAGATCCTCAAGAAGCCCGGCTCGCTCGACGACCACGAGTTCGCGGTGATCAAGAAGCACCCGGAGTGGGGCCACCAGCTCCTCGGCGAGCTCGGCGGCTTCTCGGAGGGCGTCCGCCGCCTCGTACTCGACCACCACGAGCGGCTGGACGGGAACGGGTATCCCAACGGCCTCACCGCGTCCGAGCTCGACCTCGAGACGCGCATCCTCACGGTCTGCGACGTCTACGACGCGCTGCTCTCGGTGCGCGTCTACCGAGACGCCTGGACGCACGACAAGGCCATGGGCCTGCTGCACGAGCAGACCGGCTCGGCTTTCGACGCCGCCTGCGTCCGCGCGCTCCAGAGCGTGCTCGCGCGTGACGCCTCGCTCTCGCTGGGCATCGCCGTCTAACCTCACCACATGCCGACTGAGCTCGACCGGGCTCTCGCCTTCGAGGAGGCGATGCGCGTCCGCTGCGCCGAGCGCATCATCACGGCTCGCTCGGGGCGCGCGTTCTTCAACGACACCTTCCCGCGAGTCTGGTGGCTCAACTACCTGCTCGCCGACCGCGGAATCGCCGTCGACCCGGGCGAGCTGGCGGCCGAAGCCGAGCTCCTGCACACGGACGCGGGCCACAGCCACAGGCGGATCGCGATCCCCGACGAGTCCGTCGGCGCCGGCGTCGAGGGCTTCTTCCGCCGGATCGGCTGGCAGGTCGAGCTCATGGCGCTCATGGCGTATCGGGGCGAAGGCGAGCGCACCGCGGACACGTCGTCCGTCGCCGAGGTCACGCGCGAGGGCCTGGTTCCCTTCCGGGAGGAGATGGCGCGCACGCAGCCGTGGGCGACGGACGACAAGGTCGTCCAGGAGGTGATCGCGGCGGGCGAGGTCGGGGCCCGCGCCGGCAACTCCCGCTTCTTCGCCGTCGACGTGGACGGGCGACCCGTCGCCGCAGCCCAGCTCAACACGGACGGCAGAGTCGCCGAGGTCGACGACGTCGCGACCCTCCCCGCGTTCCAGGGCCGGGGCTTCGCGAGCGCCGTCAGCCTGCGCGCCGTCGAGGAGGCGCTCGCCTCGGGTCACGAGCTGGTCTTCCTCGTCGCCGACGACGAGGACTGGCCGAAGGAGCTCTACGCGCGGCTCGGTTTCGAGGTCATCGGCCGGACGTGGAGCTTCCTCCGGACACCCGCGCTCGTCGCAAAGGACTAGGAGGGCTAGCGGAGCTCCTTGAGTGCCTTGCCCAGGGACTGCCGCGTGGTGAGCACTCCTTCGTAGAGGTCGCCGTGGCGCTGGACCCGGTCCAGCACGACCTCGATGGTGAAGTCGGCAGGGTCGAGACCCTCGTCGACCTCGTCCCACCGAAGCGGCGTCGAGACGGGAGCGCCGGCGCGCGGCCGGACGGAATAGACCGACGCGATCGTCTTTCCCTCGCCGTTCTGGTTGGCGTCGACGAGGACACCACGGCGCTTGGCCTTCGCCCACTCGGTCGTCACAAGGCCGGGGTGTAGGCGCGCCAGCGTCCCGGCGACGATCTCGGCGAGCTCTCGCGTCTGGTCGTAGGTGTGCCTGCGCGCGATCGGAACGAGCACGTGGAAGCCGTCGGCGCCGCTCGTCTTGGGAAACCCGGTGAGCCCGAGCGCGTCGAGGACCTCCTTGATCAGGAGCGCGACCTCGACGACCTCGGGGAAGCCGACGTCGGGCGACGGATCGAGGTCGAAGAGCACGAAGTCCGGCGAGGCCGGCTTGTCGACCCGCGAGTACCACGTGTTCATGTCGATGCAGCCCATGTTCGCCATCCAGAGGAGCGCGAGCTCGTCGTTGACGAGCGGGTAGCGGAGGGTTCGCTTCTCCCGCGTCGCCCGGGAGGTGGAGCGGTACGAGAACGTCGGAATCCACGCGGGCATGTGCGAGGGCGCGTCCTTCTGGAAGAAGTGCTTCCCCTCCCAGCCGTCGGGATAGCGCTTCATCGTGAACGGGCGGTCACGAAGGTGCGGGACGAGCACAGGCGCGACGTCGCGGTAGTAGGCGATCAGATCGCCCTTCGTGATCCCTTCCTCGGGCCAGAAGGGCTTGTCGAGATTGGAGAGCCGAAGCACGCGCTTGCCTCTGCGGATCTCGGTGGGGAGCGGCTCCTCTCGGCGCACCTCGCTCGGTTCCTTGTCTTCCCGCAAGCCCTTGTACACCGGCGCCCGCAGGCGCCCGTCGTGCGTCCACTCTGCGAACTCGACCTCGGCGACCAGCACGGGCTCGACCCAGACCACGTCGGCTCGCCGCACCTTCGGCATCTTCGGGACCTCCCGGAAGGACGGAGTGCGGCGCTCGAGCGGACGCAGCAAGGCCTACGAGCCGCTCGATCTCGTCCTCGTCGAAGCCGGTGCCCACGTTACCGGCGTAGGCGAGCTCGCCGCCGCGCATGACGGCGAGGACGAGCGAGCCGAGCGAGCCGGCCCGGCGGCCCTTCCCCCGCGTGTAGCCGGCGACGATGAACTCCTGCTCGTGGTGGGTCTTGACCTTCAGCCAGTCGCGCGTGCGCCTGCCCGCCTGGTAGCGGGACGCGGCTTTCTTGGCGACGATCCCCTCGAGCTCCTGCGCCTCGGCTGCCTCGTAGAGCGCCTCGCCGTCGTCGAAGGCCTCGGAGAGCCTGATCGCCTTCACCCGGCCGTCCAGGAGCTTCGCCAGCCGCCCTCGCCGCTCGTCCAACGGCAGGTCGAGCACCGGCTCCCCGTCGACTTCGAGGACGTCGAACACGTAGTAGACGAGCGGCCCCGAGCCCTGCTGCATGACGCTGAAGCTCGACCGGCCGTGCTCGTCGAGAGCGCAGACCTCGCCGTCGAGCACGCAGTCCGGCGTGCGGATGGCGCGCTCGAGCGCCCTCGCGACGTCGGCGAAGCGCTCGGTGAGGTCGTTCCCGCGCCTGCTCTTCAGCGTCGCGTCTCCCCCGCTGACGTAGGCGAGCGCGCGATAGCCGTCCCACTTGACCTCGTAGAGCCAGCCCGGGCCGGTGGGAACGTCGTCGGCCAGCGTGGCGAGCATCGGCGCGTACTCGACGCGCTGCCTGCCCGCGGAGGCGCCATCGTCCTGCTTCCGGAGCAGGAGCCAGTTCTTCTCGTCACCGTCGAGCCGTGCCGGAACGAGTGTCCACAGGCCCGTGAGCCGCTCGCCGGCAAGCCGCACCGTCAGGCCGCCGTCGGGCTTCTCCTCGACAAGGTCGTACGTGCCCCGGTCCCAGATCTCCACGGTGCCGGCGCCGTAGGAGCCGGCCGGGATCTCGCCCTCGAAGGACCGCGTAGTCGAGCGGGTGGTCCTCGACGTGGACGGCCAGGTGCCGCTGTCCCGGCTCGAGCGGAATGCCCTTGGGGACGGCCCAGCTCGCGAGCGCGCCGCCCCGCTCGAGGCGGAAGTCGTAGTGGAGCCGGCGCGCGTCATGGCGCTGGACGACGAAGACCGGCTTGCCCTTGCGCCGACGCCCGCCGAACGGCTCGGGGGTCGTGCCCTTGCTCCGCTTGCGCTCGTAGTCTCGAAGGCGCGCCACACCCGAAGCATGCCGAGGTTTCGTCGTGCGCGGGACGGGTATGACGACGCCGGGCGCGACCTGCCGACCGGGGGGTGTCGGCAGAGAAGGGGCCGGCTCTGCCGGCCCCTTCTTGTCCGTAGGCAGCAGTCACAGGCCGACGGGGATAACCCTGTGGACGCTGTGGATTGCTGAGCTCTCGACCTCTACTCGAGGTAGATGCCCATGCCGCGAAACTTGCGTCGGCGCAGGCGTCTGCGCTCGGAGGGGTCGAGCGGGTCGAGCTCGGCCAGCGAGCGCTCTCAGCGACTCCGCCAGCAGCACGGCCGCCTCGTCGTGGTCCGTGTGCGCGCCGCCCGGCGGCTCGGGGACGATGGCGTCGATGACGCCGAGCTCGAGACAATGGCGGGCATCCGGCTTGAACGCCGCCGCCGCCTTCTTCGCCTCCCCGGCGTCGCGCCAGAGGATCGTGGCGCAGCCCTCGGGCGAGATGACGGAGTAGATCGCGTTCTCCTGCATGAGCACGCGGTCGGCCACAGCGATCGCCACGGCGCCACCGGAGCCGCCCTCACCGATCACGCAGGTGACGCTCGGCACGTCGAGCCGCGCCATGGCGAGCTGGCAGCGCGCGATCCAGCCTCCCTGCCCGTGCTGCTCCGCCGTCACGCCCGGATACGCGCCCGGGGTGTCGACGAGGGTGAGCACCGGAAAGCGGTGGCGGTCCGCGAGCTCCATCGCCCGCATCGCCTTCCGGTAGCCCTCGGGATAGGCCATCCCGAAGTTGCGATGCGTCCGCTCGCGGATGTCCCTCCCCTTCTGGTGGCCGACGAGCACGACCGTGCGGTCGTCGAAGCGCGCCAGGCCCGCGACGACGGCGGGATCGTCCGCAAACGAGCGGTCGCCGTGCAGCTCGACGAAGTCGTCGCAGATCCGCTCCACATAGTCCAGCGTGTAGGGCCGGTCCTGGTGGCGGGCCAGCTCGACGGCGCGCCAGACCTCGTCCTCGCTCGGCTCGGAGGCCATCCTGTCGAGCTGTCGCTTCAGCCTGGACATCTCGCCCGACACGCCGACGCCGCGCAGGAGCGGGAAGTCCCGCAGCTTCGCGAGCCGCTCCATGAGCTTCAGCTGCTCGACCTGGCTCGAGGGCGTCTCGGTCACGGCCTCATTGCGCCCGCACGAACATCGCGAGGAGCCGGCCGACGAACGGGCGCAGCTCGGGGCGGGGAACGATGGCGTCGACGTGACCGAACCTGGCGTTGGACTCGGCCAGTCCGAACTCCTCCGGCAGTCGCTCGCGCGTCGTCTGCTGAACGACCCTGGGCCCGGTGAACGCCAGCAGGGCGCCCGGCTCCGAGATCGTCACGTCACCGAGGCTGGCGAAGCTGGCGAGGACGCCGGCGGTCGTCGGGTGCGTCATCACCGAGATGAGCGCGCAGCGGGCGTCGCGGAGCTCCTCGACCGCGCAGACCGTCTTCGGCAGCTGCATCAGCGAGAGGATTCCCTCCTGCATGCGCGCGCCGCCCGAGGCCGTGACGCAGACGAGCGGCACCTGCCGGGCGGCCGCCCGCTCGCAGGCTCGCGCGAGCTTCTCGCCGACGGTGCTCCCCATGGAGCCGCCCATGAAGGCGAAGTCCATGACCGCGAGCTCGCAAGGCCGCCGCTCGATCGCCGCGGCGCCGGCGATGATGGCATCGCCGAGCCCCGTCGCCACCTCGGCCTCGGCCAGGCGGTCGGTGTACGCCCGCAGGTCGAAGAAGCTCAGCGGATCGGCCGAGCGCAGAGCCGCGTCCTGCTCGGCGAACGTGCCGCGATCCGCGAGCTGCGCGATTCGCTCACGGGCGCGGACCGGGAAGTGGTGATCGCACTGCGGGCAGACCCGCAGCGTCTGCTCGAGCTCGTCGTCGCGATAGTGCGAGTGGCAGCGAGGGCAGGTGTTGGGATGCCGCTTTCCGTCGTCTTTCGGCGCAGCCTCACGGTTCTCGACGGTCACGTCGACACGGCTCTCCATGGCCGCCATCTTAGAGTTCCCAACGTGATGAAGGGTTCGGGCCTAGAGCCCGGCCGCGCCGGCGAGCCGGGCGACCGGCGCGACGTTCTCCGGCGCGGGGCCCAGCCCGGTGACCCCGATGCCCGCAACCGGCCTCTCAGCCGCGATCCGCCGCAGGAGCCCGAGAGCTTCGACGACGGTGAAGCCGCCCGGCTCCGGGAAGAAGCACTCGACCTCGTCCTCGGGATCGAGCACGTCCGCGTCGAAGGCGACGTAGACGGCATCGGCGCCGTCGAGAGCCTCCTCGAGCTCGTCCACTCCGGTACGAAGGCCGCTCGCCGCGATGAACTCGACCTCGGGCGGATCGAGGTTGCGGGCGCCGACCAGCACCGCGTCCGCCGGATTCACGTTGCCGGAGTCGAGCAGCATCCGAAACGGCATGCCCCAGAGGTTTCCGCTCGGCGAGGTCTCCGGCGTGTTCAGGTCGCCGTGGGCGTCGAACCAGACGACCGCGAGCCGGTCGTAGCGCGTCGCCAGCCCCTCGACGGCGCCGACGTGCGTGCAGCAGCAGCCGCCGAGCACGACCGGCCGCTCCGGGAGCGCAGCGGCGAGCGCCAGGTTCTGCTCGGAGAGCGAGTCTTCGTCGACGACGGCTGTCTCGGGGTACGGAAGCTCGAGGAAAGCCGCCTCGGCCATCACGTCGCCGCCCGTTCCCCAGGCGCGCGGCACCCGGACGAGGCCGGCGAGGAAGGTGCTCCCGCAGGAGTGGCATTCGTAGGCGCCGGCGTCGAGGGCGACGGCGGTCAGGGTCCTGCAGTCAGGGCACTTGGCCCGGAGTCGCGACATCGCGTCCCAGGCTACCGGGAGGCGGGCTCCGGCGGGACGATGCGCTCGAGCACGTCGGGAAGCGGGCCGAGATCGGCGAGCTCCGCCTCGCGCGGCAGGTCGCTCGTCTCGGCGAGCCGGTTGATCCAGACCGCGGGAATGTCGAGCTCCTGTGCGGGAGCGATGTCGTGGAAGAGGCTAGCGGCGACGTGCACGTGCCGCCCGGCTCCCGGGCTGAAGCGCTCGGCGAACACCTGCCAGTGCCCGTGCGCGGGCTTGTAGGAGCCGATCTCGCCGGCCACGATGGAGCCGTCGAAGGGCACGCCGATCGCGGCAATCGACGACGCGAGGAAGTCGGCGTCGGTGTTCGAGAGCGGCACGAGCCGCCAGCCGCGCTCCCGCAGCTCGGCAAGCGCGCGGGGCACCTCGGGGAAGACCGGCCACGACGGCAGGGAGTCGCCGAGGGCGTCGCGCTCGTTCTCCGGCAACGCCAAGCCCTGGTGTTCGGCCAGGAGCACGAGGGTCTCCTTCAGCACCTCCCGGTAGGGAAGCGCCGAGGCGGACTCGACCCGCGGCTCGATCTCGTGGTAGCGCTCCAGGAGCTCTTCGGCGTCGGCGTCCGGCCACAGGCGCGTCAGCTGGCGCCCGATGCCGCCGTTCCAGTCGACCAGCGTCCCGTAGACGTCGAAGGTCGCCCAGCGCTCGTTCACGCTAGTCGGTGAGCTTCCTGATGACGAGGCAGGCGTTGTGGCCGCCGAAGCCGAAGTTGTTGGAGAGCGCGACGTCCGTCTTCCACTCCCGGGCCTCGTTCGGGATGTAGTCGAGGTCGCACTCGGGATCGGGCACGTCGTAGTTGATCGTCGGCGGCACGACGTCCCGCTGGACTGCGAGGGTCGAGACGATCGCCTCGATCGCGCCCGAGGCGCCGAGGCAGTGCCCGGTCGCGCCCTTGATGGACGAGATCGGCGTTCGGCGGGCCTTTTCCTCGCCGAGCGCGACCTTGATCACGCGCGTCTCGCTCGCGTCGCCGATCGGCGTCGACGTGCCGTGAGCGTTGATGTAGTCGATCTCGTCCGGCGAGATGCGGGCATCCTCCATCGCCATGCGCATCGCGCGGGCCGGGTGGCGGCCGGTCGGATCGGGCTCGGTGATGTGCTGCGCGTCCGACGAGAGCCCGTAGCCGATCAGCTCGGCGTACACCTTGGCGCCCCGCTTCCGGGCGTGCTCGAGCTCCTCCAGCACGACGATGCCGCCGGCCTCGCCCATCACGAAGCCGTCGCGCTCGGCGTCGAAGGGCCGGCTGGCGGCCTCGGGGGTCTCGTTTCGGCGGGAGAGGGCGCGCATCGCCGAGAAGCCGCCGATGCCGACCTTCGTGATCCCGGCCTCGGTGCCCCCGGCGAACATGACGTCCGCGCGGTCGAGGCGGATGGCGTCCATGGCTTCGCCGATCGCCATGTTCGAGGCAGCGCACGCGGTGCACTCGGACGTGAGCGGGCCGCGCGTCCCGAGCTCCATCGAGACCCAGGCGGCGCCCATGTTCGGGATGATCGCGGGGATCGAGAGCGGGTTGACCCGGTCGGGGCCGCGCTCGAGCAGCTGGTCGTAGCAGTCCTGGAAGCTTTGCAGCCCGCCGATGCCCGTCGCCACCGAAACGCCGGTCCGCTCGGTCTCCGGCTCGATCTCGAAGCCCGAATCCTCCTCCGCCATCCGCGCCGCGGCGAGAATCATCTGCGTGAAGCGGTCCATGCGCCGCGCCTTGCGGTGCTCGATCCACTGCGTGGGGTCGAAGCCCTTCAGCTCGCAGGCGAAGTGAACGGCGAACTCGGACGGGTCGAACAACGTGATCGGGCCGGCGCCCGCCTGGCCGGCGACGATGTTCTCCCAGAACGTCTCGGCGTCGTTGCCGAGAGGCGTCACCGCCCCCATGCCGGTGATCACGACCCGCCTGAATCCGTTCTCCGAAGCCATCGCCTAGTGCCCCTTCGGGTAATCCTGCCTAGCGTCTGGGTGCATTGCCCGACAGGGCACTAGATCCCCAGTCCGCCGTCCACGAGCAGCACGTCGCCCGTGATGAACGCGGCCTCGTCGGAGCAGAGAAAGCGTACCGCAGCGGCCACGTCCTCCGGAGTGCCGAGCCGGCCGAGAGGCGTGTTGCCGAGGATGAGGCCGGTCTGGTCCTCCGTCAGCACGTCGGTGAGCTCGGTGGTGATGTAGCCCGGCGCGATGGCGTTCACGCGGACGCCGCGGACGCCGAGCTCCCGCGCCAGCGCCTTCGTCAAGCCGATGATCCCGGCCTTGGAGGCCGCGTAGTTGGCCTGACCCGGGTTGCCGTGCACGCCGACGACGCTCGACAGGTTCACGATCGCGCCGGAGCGCCGGCGGAGCATCTTCCGCGAGACGGCACGGCAGGTGTTGAACGTGCCGCGGAGATTCGTGTCGATCACCTCGGCCCAGTCCTCGTCGCTCATCCGCGCGATCAGGGTGTCGCGGGTGACGCCGGCGTTGTTGACCAGGACGTCGAGGTCTCCGAACTCGGACTCGACGCGCTCGATCAGCGCCTGCGCCTGGTCCGGGTCGCCGACGTCCGCGCCGACGGCGATGCCTCCGATCTCGGCCGCGATCGACTCGGCGGCCTCGGACCCGGAACGGTAATTGACCGCCACCCTGGCGCCGGCCGCGGCCAGCTCGCGTGAGATGGCGGCGCCGATGCCGCGCGAGCCCCCGGTGACGAGGGCGACCTTGCCGTCGAGTGACGCGAAGCTAGGCAGCGGAGAGCAGCTCCCGCAGCTTGCGGAGCGACTCGGGATCGCTCACCGAGATCGTGCGGAGCGAACGGTCGCAGCGGCGCAGAAGGCCGGTGAGGACCTGGTTCGGCCCGATCTCGACGAACATGCCGACGCCGTCCTTGACGAGCCCGCGGACGGCCTGTGTGAAGCGGACGGGCGCCGTGAGCTGCTCCACCAGGAGGGCGGCGATTCGCTGCCCGTCCTCGAGCTTCGCGGTGACCGTCGACATGAAGGGCGGCGCCGGGTTCTGCCAGGTCGCCTTCGCGAGCGCAGGCTTGAGGCGCTCGGCTGCCCGGGCCACGAGCGGGCTGTGGAACGCGCCGCTCACGCGCAGCTTCACGGTCTTGCGGGCCCCGCGGGCAGCGGCCGCCTCGATCAGGCGGGCGACTGCCGCGTTCTCGCCCGAGACCACGATCTGGCCGGGGCAGTTGTAGTTCGCCGGCCACACGCCGTCGATCGAGAGGCACAGCTCCTCGACGACGGCATCGTCGAGCCCGAGCACCGCCGCCATCGCCCCGGGGGTCTCGCGCGCGACCTCGGCCATCGCCTCGCCGCGCTCGCGGACGAGCGCCACCGCGTCGCCGGCGCCGATCGCGTCGGCCGCCGCGAGCGCCGAGTACTCGCCGACCGAGTGGCCGATCACGTAGTCGGGCTCCACCCCGATCGTCTTGACCGCGCGAAGACAGGCGATCGAGGTGGCGACGAGCGCCGGCTGCTGGAGCTCGGTGCGCGTCAGCTCCTCGAGCGATCCCTCGAAGGACAGCTTCGCCACGTCGAAGCCCACGGCCTCGGACGCCTCGTCGTACACCGCGCGCGCGGCGGGGAACTCCTCCGCGATCGCGCGCCCCATGCCCACGTCCTGCGATCCCTGGCCGGGGAAGCAGAATGCGATCTTCATGGCTCCTCTCCTACTCTCCGCCGCTGGTCGTCCACGTCAGATAGACCGAGCCCCACGTGAGCCCGGCGCCGACCGCACTCATGAGCACGCGCGTCCCCTCCTCCAGCCGCCCGGCGGCCTGGGCTTCCGCGAGGCAGATCGGGATCGAGGCGGACGACGTGTTGCCGTACCGGTCGATGTTCATCAGCACCTTGTCAGGGTCGAGCCCGAGGTTCTTGACCGCGTGATCGACGATGCGCTTGTTCGCCTGGTGCGGGACGTACAGGTCGACGTCGTCGATCGTGGCGCCGCACACGCGGAGGAGCTCCTCGGCCGAGCTGACCATCACGCGGGTCGCAAAACGGTAGATCTCCGCTCCGTTCATCCTGATGAACTGGAGCTCGTCCTCGAGCACGTCGGACGAGAGCGGCTGGCGCGAGCCCCCGGCCGGGACGCACAGGTCCAGGCCACCTGAGCCGTCCGCTCCCAGCTCGAAGCCGGCGATCCCTCCGGCGCCGATCGGTTGGAGCACGGCCGCGCCCGCGCCGTCGCCGAAGAGGATGCAGGTCGAGCGGTCGTGCCAGTTCGTGATCTTCGAAAGGACCTCGGCGCCGACGACGAGCGCCTTCCGGGAAAGGCCGGTGGCAACCTGGCCGTAGGCCTGCGAGAGCGCGTACACGAAGCCGGTGCATCCCGCGAGCAGGTCGTACGCGGCGGCCTGCTTGGCGCCGAGCGTGTCGGCGAGGATCGCGGCCGTTGCCGGGAAGAGCATGTCCGGGGTGGCCGTGGCCACGACGACGAGGTCGAGCTCTTCGGGGCGCACGCCTGCCTGCTCGAGCGCCTGGCGCGCGGCCGGCAGCGCAAGATCGCTCGCGGCCTCTTCGGGAGCCGCGATGTGCCGCTCCCTGATCCCGGTGCGCGTCACGATCCACTCGTCGGAGGTCTCGACCATCGCTTCGAGGTCGGCGTTCGTCAGCACACGCTCGGGCGCGTACGCGCCGAGCCCGGTGAGCCCGACCGCGAGCCCGTTCCCGGCGACGCTCCCGATCATGCGTCCTCCGTGACGGCGAACGTCAACGTTCCCCGGACGGCGAGCTCACCGTCCACCGATGCCGTCGCCTTGCCGCGCCCAACGGGCCCACGGACACGCTCCAGCTCGCAGATCAGCTCCAGCTCGTCCCCGGGCGTCACGATCCGCTTGAAGCGAACGTCGTCGATTCCCGCGAAGAGGGCGAGCTTGCCGCGATTCTCCTCCGCGGAGAGAGCCGCCACCGCTCCTGCCTGGGCCATCGCCTCGACCATGAGCACCCCCGGCATGATCGGCCTGCCGGGAAAGTGGCCGGCGAGATACCACTCGTCGTCCCGCACGAGCTTCCGCGCGACGACGCGGGAGCCCGGCTCGAGCTCTACCACCTCGTCGAGCAACAGGAACGGGTCGCGGTGCGGGAGAATCTGCTCGATCTCCCGCCGACCGAACGGCGGACTGAAGCTCACGCCGGCCGAGTCACCCGCCCGCCGCTTCCTCCAGCCGCACGCGCAGGCGGGCCCGGGCCCGATGCACGTAGCACTTCGCCGTTCCGACGGGCATGCTCGCCACGCGCGAGATCTCCTCGTACGTCATCCCGAACACGTCGCGGAGAACGACCACGAGGCGCTGGCTCGGGGTGAGGCGCGCGAGCGCGGCGGCCAGCTCGCGGCGCTTGTCCGCCAGCAGCGCGGCCCGCGAGGGATCGCTCTCCTCGCCCGCGGGCTCGTCCTCGAGGGAGAGCTGCTCCGTCTGGCGAATTCGCTGGCGTGCGAGGCGGTCGCGGCACGTGTTCACGACCAGGCGGTGGAGCCAGGTGGCGAACTGCGACTCCCCTCGGAACTGGCGCAGGCGCGTGCACAGCTTGACGAGCGACTCCTGCGCGGCATCCCGCGCTTCCTCGAGGTCGCCCATGAGCTGGGCCGCAAGCCGGTTCACGCGGGGTGCATGCCGTTCGACGAGAACGTCGAGCGCCCGTCCATCACCGTCTCGTGCCTTGCTGACGAGGTCCACGTCGCTGAGCTTTCGATACGCGATCGACCGCCAAAGAGGCGGCTGTTGCTCGGTAGGACGGACGGGCGCGGCGGCTGGTTGCACGGCCGCGTTAGTGTAGTCCGGCCGATGGCCGACGCGCTGACCCCGGAGACGGTCGAACCTCTGCTCCAGGGCCGCTTCGGGCGCCCCTACCTCTACCGCGAGAGCTGCGAGTCGACGCAGCGCCTTCTCGATCGTGGCCTCGGCGAGGGCGCGGCGGCCGTCTGCGACGAGCAGACCGCCGGTCGCGGGCGCCTCGGCCGCACGTGGAGCGCGCCGCCCGGGACCGCAATCCTCTGCTCGGTCCTGCTCGAGCCGCCCGGGGAGCGGGTGGTCGCCGAGCTGTCGCTGGTGGGCGGCGTCGCCGTGGCCGAGGCGGTCGAGGCGGCAACGTCTCTCTCGGCGCAGATCAAGTGGCCCAACGACGTGCTCGTCAACCGCCGCAAGGTTGCCGGGGTCCTGGCCGAGGCCGACGGGAGCACCGTCGTCCTGGGCGTCGGCCTGAACGTCAACCAGTCGCGAGCGCAGCTTCCCGCGGACAGCACGGTCGCCGCCGGGTCGCTCCTGACCGCGGACGGAGCCCGGCGCGAGCGGGCGCCGATCCTCGCCGACCTCCTCGCGCGGCTCGAGGAGGCGTACGGCCGCTGGTGCGAGGGCGGTCTCGACGCCATCTACGAAGGCCTGGGCGCGCGAGACTTCCTGCGCGGGCGCCGCGTCTTCGTGGACGGAGAGGCAGGGTTCGGCGTCGCCGTCGACCGCCGGGGCCGGCTCGAAGTCGAGATCGACGGCGAGCGGCGACTCGTCGAGAGCGGCGAGGTGCTGTTCGAGCGCTAAGAACTACCGGCGCCGGTAGACGACGGCGCGGCTGCGGTTCAGACCGTCGTCTGTAGCGACGATGCGCACGACCCTCGCGCGGAGCGGCCGCCGGATCAGCACCGTGCCCGCAGGGCGCTCCACGACGAAGCTGCCGCCGTCACGCCACGTCTTCCGGCCGTACCAAACCTGCAGCCGAGCGCCCTCGCTGAGGCGGAGGCGGAGCCGCGTGATTCCGTTCGCCCTCCGGAGCGACAGGACCCGGACGACGGGCGGCCTGGTGTCGAGCTCGACCGGCCGGGAGAGCTTCCGCGTCCCGAACGAGGTCGTCGCGAGGACGACGGCCGTCACCTCTCCGTCCGCGACGCGGGCCCCGTGCGCACGCCCGTTCCAGTCGACGCTCTGGGCGCCGGCCCCTTGCGACTGGTCGAGCACCGTTCGGAGAACGACCCCGCCGCGACGGATCTGAACGCGCACGGCAGCCGTCCGGGTCAGGCGGTAGCCGACCTGGAGCGTGTCGGCGCCGCCGTCGCCGTTGGGCGAGACCACCGCGGGGAGCGCTGAGAGGCCGCCGAGCGTCCGGTCGACGACGACCGTCCTCCGACGCTCGACCTGCTCGACCCCGGCTTGCGCCGAGACCTCGATCCGGTAGCGCCCGTCCGGGACGAGAGCCCCGCCGCTCGTCGTCCCGTCCCAGCTCACTCTCCGCGGGCCGGCTGCGCGCAGGGAGCTCGCCAGCAGCGTTCGAACGCTGTTGCCGGTCGTGACGCTCACGACGTCGGCGCCGAGGACCGCGCGCCGGTTGAGCCTGAAGCGAACGGTGGTGTGCTCGCCGTTCCCGTCGCCGTTGGGGGTCACCGCGTGGGGCGAGGCCCTCAGTCGGGTGAGGGCCAGCGGTGGCGGGCCGGGGACCGGCAGCGTCGAGGGCCTCACGCTCGAGCCGGCGCTGATGGTGTAGGTGTAGGCGGCGATCGGCACGGCGCTGCGCGTCCCAGGCCCAGTCGACGGCTGTCCCACTGCCCGAGCCCGAGGCGACCACGGTGCCGACGGCATCCTTCACTTCCACGGTCCAGGGGAGCGCTTCGGAGAGCCGGGCGGTGAAGCGGACGGGCCCGCCGACACCACCGTCTGCCTCCGGGCTCCAGAGCTTCGGCAGGCCGATGCGCGTCACCCGCCGCGCGATCGACCTGAGGAGGCCGTAGATCCTGTTGCCCGGACAGCTCGTGAGGCTCGTGTCGCGATGACCCGAGACCGCTCGGAGCCGGGCGGACGCGCCGACGGGATAACGGGAGCTCCCGCCGGACACCGCGTCCCAACGGCCGCGGGGATAGACGTGGCCCACGTCGAGACGCCAGGCGAGGAGCCTCTGGAGCGCTCTTCTCGCCGCGGCGGAGAGGGACGTGGACTCGTAGATCCCGATGACCGCGACCCCCACGCTGCCGGTGTTGAAGCCACCCGCATGGGCTCCGACCACGTTCTGGGTGATCCCGCCGCCCCGGCCTTCGAACACGCGGCCGTACTTGTCGACGAGGAAGTTGTAGCCGATGTCGTCCCAGCCGTTTCCGACCACGTGATAGCGCTGGATCCCGCGGACGATCGCGGCCGACTCGGCGGCCGAATAGCTGTTCGAGCCGGCGGTGTGATGGACGGTCGCGAACCGGAGCCGCGTGGCGATCGCCGGCGCACCCCGGACGATCGACTCGTCGGCATCCCAGCCCGCACGACGGGTGATCGACGGCCGCGCCACCGGACCGGCACGCGCCACTGCGGTGCCTGCGTCCGTCCGGGAGGAGACCGCGCGCGTGCGATCCGCAGCGGTCACACGGCTGTCGACGAAGAAGGCCCGCACGCGGGAGACGTGGCCCGAGACGCGGTACTGCACCCAGCGCGCAGGGCCCGTCCACCAGGGGCTCCCGATCCGCCAGCCGGCCTGCCGGTCGAGCTCGTCGCTCCCGGCGTCGGGCATATCCTCGGCTTCCGGCTGGGCGGGTCGCCAGGGCCCGTAGTGGCCGGGTCGCGCCGCGGTCCTGAACCAGACCCGGCCGGAGCCCTGCCAGTGGATCCCGATCATCGTGAAGGCCAGCGGCGCCGGCCGGGCCGCCGAGGTCCGGGCAGCGTCGAGTGGCACGTCGCGCGCGACGACGCGGACGTCCTGGGCGGTCGCGGTGCCGGGCGCAAGCGCGGCGAACGCGACCACGAGCATGAGCGGGCGGCGGAGGCTCATCGGGGCGGCGGGCTCCTTCGGTACCGAAGCAGAGGACTCCTTCGTCCTCAAGGGCATCGGCAGCACGCTGATAGAATCTTTACACCGAAGTGCTGCGCTTGCGGGGTTTTTTCTGCGCTTCCATCCTCCTCGTGGCCGTGCTCGCGCTCGCAGGAGGCGCGACCGCCCAGGAGACGGTGCCGCGCGTCCTCGCGGTCGAGCTCGAGAACGACATCAACCCGGTCACGCAGGAGTACGTCACCGACGCGATCGAGCGGGGCGAGCGAGAGGGCTACGACGCCGTCGTGATCCAGCTGGACACGCCAGGCGGGCTCGACTCCGCGATGCGCGAGATCATCAAGAAGGAGCTCGACGCGGACGTTCCGGTGGTCGTCTACGTCTCCCCGTCGGGCTCGCGCGCCGCCTCCGCAGGCGCCTTCATCACGCTCGCCGCCGACGTCGCCGCGATGGCGCCGGGGACGAACATCGGCTCCTCGACGCCGGTCGCGGTCGGCGGCGGCGAGATCCCCGCCGATCTGCGCCGCAAGGTCGTCAACGACGCCGCCGCGTACGCGCGCGAGCTGGCCGAGATCCACGGCCGGAACGGCGACTGGGCCGAGCAGGCGGTGCGCTCGGCCTCCAACCTCGGCGCGCAGGAGGCGCTCGAGCAGAACGTCGTCGACGTGGTGGCTCCCGACCTCCCGACCCTGCTCGAGGAGATCGACGGCATGCGCACCGAGCCGAAGGGCTTCGTGCTGAACACGGCCGGCGCCACGGTCGATCAGGTCGAGATGTCCCTCTGGAAGCGCATCCTGGACACCCTGGTCGACCCGAACCTCATCGTCCTGCTCATGTCGATCGGGGTGCTCGGGATCACGATCGAGATCCTGAACCCCGGGCTCATCCTGCCCGGCACGGTCGGGGTCATCGCCCTGATCGTCGGCCTCTTCGGCCTCCAGGTGCTCCCGGTGAGCTGGGCCGGCGTCCTGCTCATGCTCCTGGCTGTCGGCTTCTTCGCCGCCGAGGCCTTCGTTCCGAGCCACGGCGCGCTGGCGCTGGCCGGGGCGATCAGCTTCGTCGTGGGCGCGCTCATGCTCTTCGACCCTGCAGGCGAGGGGTACCAGGTCTCCATCTGGGTCGCGCTGGCCGTCGGCGGGACGCTCGCGCTCGTCACCGCGATCGTGGCGACCAAGGTGATCCGCGCGCGGCGGGCTCCCACCAAGACCGGCCGCGAGGAGATGGTCGGTGAGATCGGGGTCGTCAGGAGCGCGATTGCGCCGTCCGGCCTCGTCAACGTGCACGGGGAGATCTGGAAGGCGCACACCGACGGCGAGCCGCTCGCCACGGGGGAGTATGTGCGGGTCCAGGCCATCGGCGAGGACCTCGTGCTCGACGTGGCGCGGGCCGAGGAGCCCGCGGCTGTCGCCGCCTCCTCGTAGGATGCCCTCGACCGGCCCGAAAGGAGCCCGATGAACGTCGCCCTGATCGCCGTCGCCGCCGTCGTTGTCATCCTGGTCCTCCTGCTCGCGCTGTCGGTGCGGGTGGCGCGAGAGTACGAGCGAGGCGTGATCTTCCGGCTCGGCCGGCTGCACTCGCCGCCGAAGGGGCCCGGGCTCTTCCTGCTCATCCCCATCATCGACAAGATGGTGCGCGTCGACCTGCGCACGGTGACATTGAACATCCCGCCGCAGGAGGTGATCACGAAGGACAACGTGCCCGTGCGGGTGAACGCGGTCGCGTACTTCAGGATCATCGACCCGGAGCGCGCGATCGTGCAGGTCGAGAACTACATGGTCGCCACGTCGCAGATCGCGCAGACGACGTTGCGGAGTGTCCTCGGCCAGCACGTCCTCGACGAACTCCTCTCGGAGCGGGACAAGATCAACACGATCCTCCAGGAGATCATCGACGAGGCCACGTCGCCCTGGGGCATCAAGGTCTCCATCGTGGAGGTGAAGGACGTCGAGATCCCGACCGGGATGCAGCGGGCGATGGCGCGCCAGGCAGAGGCCGAGCGCGAGCGGCGCGCGAAGGTGATCGCGTCCGAGGGCGAGTTCCAGGCCTCCGAGCGCCTGAAGGACGCGGCGAACGTGATGTCGGCGAACCCGATCGCGCTCCAGCTCCGCTACCTGCAGACGATCCTCGAGATGAGCTCCGAGCGGGCGACCATCATGGTCCTGCCGCTCCCGATCGACGTGCTGTCGCCCTTCCTGGGCAAGGGCACCGACACGGCAGGCTGACGGAAAGCCATTCTCCCCCCGAGCTCCGTCACGACCCGGTCTCGGGGCGGTGGGTGGTGGTGGCGCCTTCACGGGCACGCCGCCCGGGCGCGCCGCGCGCGGAGCTGGCGGCAGAGGACGAGGATCCGGCCGACTGCCCGTTCGACGAGGGGCGGGAGGCGGCCACTCCACCCGAGACCTTCGCCATCGGGCCGCCGGGGAGGGCCCCGGACACGCCCGGATGGCGGGTTCGCGTCGTTCCCAACAAGTTCCCCGCATTCGGGCCGTGGCCGCGCTCCGGTGACCGCGCCGACGGGCTCTTCGCCCGCCGGGCCGCCGTCGGAAGGCAGGAGGTCGTCGTCCACTCCCCGCGGCACGTGCGGACGCTCGCCGACCTCGGCAGCCGGGAGCTCGAGCTCGTCGCCGAGGTCTGGCAGGCGCGAGCAAGCGCCGCGCGAGAAGCGGGGTTCCCGTACGTCCACGCTCTCGTGAACGAAGGGGCCGGGGCGGGCGCAAGCCTCGCACACAGCCACTCTCAGCTCGTCTGGCTCGAGCAGGAGCCACCGCTCGTGGCCCAGGAGCGAGCGGCGCGAGACGCCGGCGGCGGCTGCCTCCTCTGCCGTGTCCTCGCGGAGGAGCAAGAGCAGCGCATCCGCGTCGTCGAGGAGCGGGAGGGACTGATCCTGCTCTGCCCCTTCGCCGGCCGGCAACCCTACGAGCTGCTCGCGGCCCCGCTCGACTGCGAGGCCGACCCCTTTACGAGCGAGCGACTCGGCGAGACGCTGGCCCTGACGGCCGAGGGCATCCGCCGGATCCGGATTGCCGAGGGCCGGGTGGCCCTGAACCTCTGGCTCCACGCCGGCGGGCACTGGCACATCGAGGTGCTTCCGCGGATCGGCGTCCTCGCAGGCATCGAGCTCGGCGCCGGCTACTTCGTCAACACGCTCGCCCCGGAGTCGGCCGCCGGAGTCCTCCGCGAGTCGTAGCCCTCAGTTCCGCCGCGGCACCCTCGGCGCCTTGGCCGCCTTGAAGCGGTCGGCGGCCTCGATCGCAGCCTGCAGGGAGAGGCCTCTGTCCTTGCCCTGCTTGATCAGGAGCACCGTCTCCAGCGCGTCCAGGGTGTAGAGCCGCTGCTTCTTCCCCTTCGTCGGGATGCGGGCACGGGTCGTCCAGTAGTCGAGCTGCGTCCTGGAGACGCCGGCCGCATGGCAGACCTGCCCGAGCGAGAGCTCCAGCTTCCGCAGATGGCGCATCACGTCCACCGGCTCGAGTAGCTCCTCGGGACGCCGCGCGGCCACGGCCCGGTTATTCGGCCGGCTCGGGGGCGGCGCCGTTCTCGGTCACCGGGCACCTCCGGAGCGCCGATCGCATCCTCGTCCTGCTCGACCACCCGCGCGAGCGTCGAGACCCGCTCGCCCTTGCGGGGCCGCATGACGATGACGCCCTGCGTGGCGCGCCCGCTCTGCTTGATGCCGTCGGCAGGGATGCGGATGACCGTGCCTCCCGTCGAGATCAGCATCACCTGGTCTCCCTCCCGGACGACGAGCGCCCCGGCCAGCTGGCCGCGCGCCTCGGTGAGCTGGACGGTCTTGACGCCGAGCCCGCCCCGCCCCTTGACGGGGTACTGGTCGATCCGGGTCCGCTTTCCGAAGCCGTTCATCGTCACGACCAGCAGATCAGCGTCGTTCCTCGCGATGTCGGCGGCGATCACCTCGTCCCCCTTGCGCAGGCGCATGCCGGCGACGCCTGACGTCGCGCGTCCCATCGGCCGCGCCAGCTTCTCGTTGAAGCGGATCGCCTGGCCCTTGCGAGAGACCATGAGGATGTCGTCGTCGCCGGAGGAGTGCAGGACGCCGACGAGCTCGTCGCCGTCGCGCAGCTTGATCGCGATGATCCCGTCCGCCTTCAGCGGGGTGTTGTACTCCAGGAAACGCGTCTTCTTCACGAGCCCCTTCTTCGTCACCGCCGTCAGGTACTCCGCATCCTTGAAGTCGCGGGTGGCGATGACCGCGCGGATCGTCTCCGTCTGCTGGAAGGGGAGCAGGTTGACGATGGCCCGCCCCTTCGATTGGCGGGAGCCGAGCGGCAGCTCGTGCACCTTGAGCCGATAGACCTTCCCGACGGAGGTGAAGAAGAGCAGGTAGTCGTGGGTCGAGGCGACGAAGAGGTGCTCGATGTAGTCCTCGTCCTTCAGATCCATGCCCATGACGCCGATGCCGCCTCGCCGCTGCTCCCGGTATGTGGTCACGGGCAGGCGCTTCACATAGCCGGAGCGCGTGATCGCGATGACCATGTCCTCCTCCGCGATCAGATCCTCGAGCTCGAGCTCCTCCTCGGCTACCGCGATCTCCGTGCGCCGGTCATCGCCGCGACCGTAGATCTCCTTGATCTCGAGCAGCTCCTCACGGATGAGGGTGTCGATGCGGGCTGGATCGCCGAGTATCGACCGCAGCTCGGCGATCCGCTCCTGGAGGTCGGCGAACTCGTCTTCGATCTCCTTTCGCGCGAGCCCGGTGAGGCGGGCGAGCCTGAGGTCGAGGATCGCCTGGGCCTGGATCTCCGAAAGCCCGAAGCGCTCCTGGAGGCCCGAGCGCGCCGCGTCGGTGTCGGCCGAGCCGCGGATGAGGGCGATGACCTCGTCGAGGTTGTCCAGGGCGATCAGGTAGCCCTGGAGGACGTGCGCGCGCTCCTCGGCCCGTCGCAGCTCGTGCTTCGATCGGCGCGTCACGACCTCGCGCTGGTAGCGCAGGTACTCCTGGACGAGCTCGAACAGCGAGAGGGTGCGCGGCACCCCGTCCACGAGGGCGACGGCGTTGTAGCCGAACGTCGTCTGGAGCTGGGTGTGCTTGAAGAGCTTGTTGAGGGCGACGTACGGAGCCGCGTCCCGCTTGAGCTCGATCTGGATCCGCATCCCCGTCCGGTCGGAGTGGTCCTGCAGGTCGGAGATCTCGGTGAGGACCTTGTCCTGGACCAGGTCGGCGATCTTCGCGATGACGCCGTTCTCGCCGCCCTTCTTCACCCCGTACGGGAGCTCGGTGACGATGACCGCCGACTTGCCGCCCCGGAGCTCCTCGACGTGGGCGCGGGCGCGCATGACGATCCTGCCGCGGCCCGTTCGGTAGGCATCGCGGATCCCGGAACGGCCGATGACGTAGGCGCCCGTCGGAAAGTCCGGGCCCTTCACGTGCCTCATGAGCTCGTCCACGCCCGAGTCGGGCTTGTCGATCAGCTGAATGATCGCGTCGACGACCTCCGAGAGACGGTGCGGCGGGATGTTGGTCGCCATCCCGACCGCGATCCCCGCCGAGCCGTTCACGAGCAGGTTCGGGAACCGGCTCGGGAGGGTCAGCGGCTCGCGCCGCGACTCGTCGTAGTTCGGGACGTAATCGACGGTGTCGGCGTCGATGTCGCGCAGCATCTCGGTGGCGATGCGGGCGAGCCGGCACTCCGTATAGCGCATGGCGGCGGCGGAGTCGTCGTCGATGGAGCCGAAGTTCCCCTGGCCGTCGACGAGCGGATAGCGCAGCGAGAAGGGCTGCGCCAGGCGGACGAGCGTGTCATAGATCGCCGTGTCGCCGTGCGGGTGATAGTTGCCCATGACCGCGCCGACGACGTTCGCGGACTTCTTGTACGGGCGGTTCGGCTGCAGCCCGTTCTCGTGCATCGAATAGAGGACACGCCGGTGCACCGGCTTCAGCCCGTCGCGGACGTCGGGCAGCGCGCGGCCGACGATCACGGACATCGCGTAGTCGAGATAGCTCGAGCGCATCTCCTGCTCGAGCTCGCGGGGCTCGATCCGCCCCGGGCCCAGAACGCCGACCTCAGACATCCAGGAAGCGCACGTCCTTTATCACGGGGGAACCCAGGGTTCCCCCGTGAGCCCCCTCCGTAAGCTGCGACGCGACTGCCCTAGACATCTAGGAAGCGCACGTCCTTGGCGTTCGTCTCGATGAACGCCCGCCTCGGCTCGACCTGGTCGCCCATCAGCGTCGAGAAGAGGCGGTCGGCGGCCGAGGCGTCCTCGACGTCCACCCGCACGAGCAAGCGGCGTTGCGGGTCCATGGTCGTGTCCCAGAGCTGGTCGTGGTTCATCTCGCCGAGGCCCTTGAACCGGGAGAGCTGGATGCCCTCCTTCGCTGCGTCGAGCAGATCGGACCGCAGCCGCCCGAACGTTTCCGGCCCGCGCTCCTTCTTGCCGATCCCGACCGTGAACGGCGGCGAGCCGACGAGCTCGACGAGCCGTGCGTAGCTCTCGCGAAGCTTGTCGTAGACCGGCGAGGAGAGCAGGTCCCCCGGAACGGCCACTATCTGGGCCGCGCTCGTCTCGTTCTCGACGACCCGGATGGAGACGGCGCCGTCCTGACGGCCCGCGAGCGAAAGCGTGTAGCCGTTCTCGGCACCTGCCTCGATTGCCTGGCCGAGGGCGTCGAGCGTCGGCGTGTCCGTCTCGACGAGGCGATGGGTGACCATGAAGTCGGCGGCCGGCGAGCCGAAGTCGGCGCGCAGGCGCTGCAGCCAGCCCTCGAACTTCTCGAGCGCGTTGGTGAACTTGCCCCACCGGCTCACGGTCATCTTGACCGCCTCGCCGGTGCGCGGGCGGATCTCGACGTCGCCCACGCGCTCCCGCACCAGGAGCTCCTCCAGCTGCGCGTCCTTCTCGAAGTAGAACTCCTGGTTCCCGATCTTGACCTTGTAGAGCGGCGGCACCGCGATGTAGACGTGGCCGCGCTCGAAGAGCTCCGGCATGTGCCGGTAGAGGAAGGTGAGGATCAGCGTGCGGATGTGCGAGCCGTCCACGTCGGCGTCGGTCATGACGATGATCCGGTGGTAGCGGAGCTTCGAGATGTCGAGCTCGTCGCCGATCCCGGTCCCGATCGCCGTGATCATGGCCTGGATCTCGTTGTTCGAGAGCACCTTGTTGATGCGGTTCTTCTCGCTGTTGATGATCTTGCCGCGGAGCGGGAGAATCGCCTGGAAGGTGCGGTCGCGCCCCATCTTGGCCGAGCCGCCGGCCGAGTCGCCCTCGACGATGAAGAGCTCGGCGTCCTCCGGGTTGCGGATCGTGCAGTCGGCGAGCTTGCCCGGGAGCGACGAGCTCTCGAGTGCGCTCTTGCGGCGCGTCAGCTCGCGCGCCTTCCGCGCCGCCTGGCGCGCGCGCGAGGCCGAGATCGCCTTCTGGACGATCTGGCGCGCATCGGTGGGGTTCTCCTCCAGGAACTCGGCGAGCTTCGCGTTGACCGTCTGCTCGACGAGGCCCTTCACCCAGGGGTTGCCGAGCTTCGTCTTCGTCTGACCCTCGAACTGCGGGTCGCGGAGCTTCAAGGAGATGACGGCGCCGAGGCCCTCACGGACGTCCTCGCCCTCGAGGTTGTCCTCTTTCTCCTTCAGGAGCCCCTTGTCGCGGGCGTAGCGGTTCAGCGTTCCGGTCAGGGCGGCCTTGAAGCCCGAGAGATGCGTGCCGCCCTCGTGGGTGTTGATGTTGTTCGCGAACGAGAACACGGACTCGACGTACGACGTGTTCCATTGCATGGCCACCTCGACGGCCCCCTGCTCGCTCGCGCCCTCGAAGTAGACGATGTGGCGATGGACGGCGTCCTTCGTCTCGTTGATGAAGGAGACGAAGTCCCTGATGCCGCCCTCGGCGTAGAACTCCTGGGTCTCCTCCCCTTCGCGCTCGTCCACGAAGACGATGTGGAGGCCCTTGGTGAGAAACGCGGTCTCGCGAAAGCGCTGCGTGAGGGTTTGCGACGATAGCTCCATCTCGTCGAAGACGTCCGAGTCCGGCAGGAAGAAGATCGTCGTCCCCGTCTCGCCCTTGGCAGCCTTGCCGACCTCCTCGACCTCCGTGGTCGCCTCCCCGCGCGCAAACTCCTGGCGATAGACCTTGCCCTCGCGCCGGACCTCGGCGACCAGCCACTCGGAGAGAGCGTTCACGACCGAGACGCCCACACCGTGGAGGCCGCCGGAGACCTTGTACCCCTCGCCGCCGAACTTCCCGCCGGCGTGGAGCTTGGTCAGGACGACCGTGAGCGCCGGCAGCCCCTGGTCTTCCATGACGCCCACCGGGATGCCGGAGCCCCAGTCGCGGACGGTGACCGAGTTGTCAGGGTGCAGACGAATCTCGATGCGCTCGTTCCGCCCCGCGAGAGCCTCGTCGACGGAGTTGTCGACCACCTCGTAGACGAGATGGTGGAGCCCGCGCGCGCCGGTCGAGCCGATGTACATCCCCGGTCGCAGGCGAACAGGCTCGAGGCCCTCGAGAACGGTGATGTCCTTCGCGTCATAGCTGGTTTTGGCCATAAAAAATCCCTGCTCACAGGGTATTTTTGTCTGGATCTCAGTCTATCAGAACGGCCGGTCGTCCGGGCGGCCTTCCGCCCCTGCCAGGCTGGCCGCGGCGGCGCGCTCAACAACGTCTCGGAGGTCGGGATCGGCGATGCTCGCGGCGATCTCCCGCCCGGCCGCGGCGGCCCTCGGGGACGGAATCGGCACAGGTCGTTCCGGAGGCTGCGCGGGCTCCGCGCCTGGCTCCGGTAGGCGCCCCGGCGCGAAGCGCAGGCGAGGTGGGGCGGCCGCTCCCAGCCGCTCCTCGAGGCGCGCGCGCACGGTGCCCTCGAGGTGGGTCAGCTCGAACGCCCAGGCGCTCGAGCTGGTGGCGACGTGGAGGGTGCGGTCGCGGCCGATCCGCGCCGGCCAGGCGTTGGCCGCGATCGCCGCGCCCACTGCGGCGGGCCAGGCCGCCACGACCTCCGTGATCGCCCCGCCCGGCCCGAGACGGCCGAGCTCCCGCTGGAGCTCGGAGCCGATGCGCTCGAGACTCACGCCGCCTCCACCACGCTCGCGTTCCCTTCGCGCCTGACCGTGAGGGTCAGCGCCGGGGCGGGGGCGGCGGCGGGAAGCGCGTCGGCGGACGTCGCTGTGGCCAGGGTCTGCCCGCCGGGGGGAAGGGCGGCCAGAAGCGCCAGCCTTCGTCCCGCGTCGAGCTCCGAGAAGACGTCGTCCAGGAGCAGAAGCGGAGGCGATCCCCGCCGCTCGGCGAGGAGAGCGGCCTCCGCCAGCAGGAGCCCGAGGACAGCGGTGCGCTGCTCGCCCTGCGAGCCGAACCCGCGCAGGTCGCGGCCGGCCGCTCGAATCTCGACGTCCCGCAGGTGCGGGCCGAGCCCCGTCGTCCCGCGGGCGAGGTCTCGCTCGAACCGCGACTCGAGGTCGGCCAGCGGAAGCCCCCGCTCTTCGTAGGCAAGCGTCGCCTTCGCGAGGCCGAGCATGTCCGCGTTCGCCGCAAAGCCGGGGTCGAGCGCGGAGAGAAGGGTGGCTCTGGCGGCGTCGAGCTCGGTTCCGAGCAGTGCGAGCCGCTTCGTCCAGGGCTCGACCGCGTCGCGGGTCGACGCGCCGGCACGCACACGGCGCAGCGCCTCGTTCCGCTGGGCGAGCGCGCGGCCGTACTCGGCCGGAAGCCCTGCGAGCGAGGGCGCGAAGCGGCCGAGCATGCGATCGACGTACGCCCGGCGGACGGCCGGGCCGCCCTTCACGATCGCCAGCCGGTCGGGGACGAACGCAAGCCCGGCGAGCCGGCTGCGCAGCTCCTCGGCCGACGCGAGGGCCGCTCCGTTCAGCAGCACCCGCTTCCCCTCTCCGGGCGCAATCGTCACCTCGGTCTCCACGGAAGCGCCGCCTTCGGCTCCCTCGAGCCGCACGCGCGCAGCCTGCTCGCCGAAGCGCACGAGCCGGGGCTCCGAGCGGGTGCGGGGCGAGAAGCCCTGGACACCGACGTGGAGCGCCTCGAGCAGGTTCGTCTTGCCGGCGCCGTTGCGGCCGACGACGAGCACGAGGCCGGGCTCGAGCCCGAGGTCGAGCGCGGCGTACGAGCGGAAGCTCCGGAGCGTGGCCCGTGCGACGATCAGCCGGCCAGCCTGATCGGCATGATCAGGTAGAGGAAGTCGTCGCTCTCGCCGTGGAGCAGGCCCGGCCGAAGCGGACTGATCAGCTTCAGACGCGCAGTCTCGTCGGTCACCGACTCGAGCCCGTCGCGCAGGAACTCCGCGTTGAAGCCGATTTCGAGCGCCTCCCCCGTGTACGCGACCGGCAGTGACTCTCGCGCCTCGCCGACGTCCTGCGTCTGAGCGGAGACCGTGAGCTCGCCCTCCTCGAAGCGCAGTCGGAGCGGTGACTTCCGCTGGGCGAGCAGCCCGGTGCGACGGACGACGTCGAGCAGCTCCTCCCGGGGGAGATGCACCTCGGCCTCGAACTGATCGGGGAGCAGCTGCTTGTAGTTGGGGAACTGCCCGTCGATCCGGCGGGCGGTCAGCCAGATGCCGTCCACCCCGAACACGACCTGGTTCTCCTGGACGCCGACCTCGATCGTCTCGCCCTCGGCTGCTTGCCCGGCCCGCGCGAGCTCCTGGAGCGCCCGCGCCGGCACGATCGCTTCCAGCTCCCGGCCCGGTCCGCTCGAGAGGGCGGTCTCCTTGACGCTGAGGCGATAGGAGTCCGTCGCGGCCATCACCAGCTTGTCCCCCTCGAAGCGAACAAGGATCCCCGTCAGCACCGGCCGCGACTCGTCACGGGACGCGGACCGTCCCACGCGCCCGATCGTGTCGAGGAATGCCTCGCGCTCGACCGAGAACGCGCTGTCCGGCTCGATCTCCGGCAGGCGGGGGAAATCTTCCGACCCGTACGTGTTCAGCGAGTAGGACGCCGAGCCGCACGTCAGCCGTGCGACGCCTTCGTCAGCCCGGTGCTCGAGAGTGACCTCGCCGGCGGGCAGCAGCCGCACGATGTCAACGAGCAGCCGCCCCGGGACGACGATGCTCCCCTCTTCCTCGACCTGTGCGCTCAGCGAGTCGCGAACGGAGATCTCCATGTCGGTGGCGCTCAAATGCAGCTGTCCGCTTGCCGCCCGCAGCATGATGCCGGCCAGAATCTGAACGGTCGTCCGCGTCGAGACCCCCCGGCCGACAACCTGGAGCTTCTCCGCGAGCTCGTCCTTTCCGCAAACCACGCGCATGGTCGTGGCGGCAACGGTATCTATGGATGCCATTTAAAGAAAACCTCTCGTAGTAGTCATAGAGAGTGTGGATGTCGGGGAAGACGGCACGTTTTGGCCCCGGCGCAGGCGATGCGCGGTGGACGAGGTCTGGGGACAAACAGCAGCTTCCCACAACCGTCCGGGAGCTCGCCGAATGATCCCCAGACAACGGCCGTTCTCCACAGCCGTTGTCAACGAACCTGCTTGATGCGCGCGGTGAGTTCCTGGACCAGGTTGTAGACGTTCCGGTCCTCCCGGATGAGCTTGGCGATCTTCGACGTGGCATGGATCACCGTCGTGTGGTCGCGCCCACCAAACTGTTTCCCGATCTTGGGGAGCGAGCTGTCCGTGAGCTCGCGGCACAGGTACATCGCAACCTGGCGGGGGTAGACGATCTGCTGCGACCGGCGGTCGCCCGTCAGCTCCTGCATGGACATGCCGAAGCGCTCGACCACCGTCTGCTGGATCTGCTCGACGGAGATCTCGGGCATCTCGCCCTGCGGGAAGACGTCCTTCAGCACTTCCTGGGCCAACTCGACCGTCATCGGCCGGCCCGTGAGCGACGAGAAGGCGACGACGCGGGTCAGCGCGCCCTCGAGCTCGCGGATGTTGGTGGAGATCCGGCTGGCGATGAAGGTGAGGACCTGCGTGTCGGGGACGTGGATCGCGTCCGTCTTCACCTTCTTGCGCAGGATGGCGATGCGGGTCTCGAGGTCGGGGGGCTGGATGTCGGTGATCAGCCCCCATTCGAACCGGCTGCGCAGCCGCGACTCGAGGGTGGCGATCGCCCGCGGCGGGCGGTCCGACGAGATCACGATCTGCCGCCGCGCCTCGTAGAGGCTGTTGAAGGTGTGGAAGAACTCCTCCTGGATCCGCTCCTTGTGCTCGAAGAACTGGATGTCGTCGATCAGGAGGACGTCGTAGTGGCGATAGCGTTGCTTGAAGCCCTCGATCCGCTTGTCGCGAAGCGAGTTGATGAAGTCGTTCATGAACGTCTCGCTGGTCACGTACCGCGCCGAGAGGTCGCCGGTGTGCTCGGTCACGTACGCCGCCACCGCCTGCAGGAGATGAGTCTTCCCCAGCCCGGTGCCGCCGTAGATGAAGAGCGGGTTGTAGGCCTGCGCCGGCGCCTCCGCGACCGCGAGGGCGGCCGCGTGCGCGAAGCGGTTCGAGGAGCCGATCACGAACGAGTCGAACGTGTATTTCGGATTGAGGCCGTCGAGCGAGCGTGCCGGCCGCGGCGGGCCGCGGAGCTCGTGCGCGGCCGGCACGCTTGCCGGAAGCTCGCGCACCACGATGCGCACGGCTCGCTCGTCACCGAGCGCATCGCGAACGATCGCCTCGAGCAGGCCGCGAAAGTGGCCCTCGATCCAGTCCCGCGTGAAGTCGTTGGGAACGAGGAGGACGAACGCCTGAGCGTCGAGCGCGCCGGGCTCCGCGTCGGAGAACCAGGTCGAGTACGTCGCGTCGTTCAGCGCGTCGCGCAAGCGGGACGAGATGTCGCCCCAAAATGCGTCCGCACTCAACTCTGACGCCCGCTGCACGCCGTGGTTCCGCCCCTCCGCCGGTCTACGAGAAGCGGCGACTATAGCAGCGTGCCCAAGGCCGCTTCAATGCCTCCGCCTGGGGAAATCATGCAGAGCGAAAAGTGCGAGTTTGCAGGTATTTTACCCCTCTCCACACGCTTATCCACAGGTGTGGAAAGGTCGGTGCTTGCGTCCTTCCATGCGCCTTCGCGCCTGTGGATTTCGGTCGTGCGCGAAGTCTCTTGCTCGGTCGGGCGGAGCGCTCATCTATACTGGTCGTCCGGCCGCCCGAGCGGCCGTTTCGACACTCTCATCTCTCGTGAAGCGAACGTATCAGCCGAATGTGCGCCGGCGGAAGCGCCGGCATGGATTCCGGGCGCGGATGTCGACGCGCGCGGGCCGCGCGATCCTCAAGCGTCGCCGCGCCAAGGGTCGGAAGCGCCTCTCCGCGTGAGCCGACGCCAGCATCGACTCTCCCGCTCCCGCGACTTCGACACCGTCTACCGCAAGGGCCGGTCGGTCTCGACCCGGTTCCTCGTCCTCTACTCGTTTCCGCGCGAGGACGATCCCGACGGTGACGCACGCCTGGGCCTGGCGGTGTCGCGCCAGGTGGGAGGCGCCGTCGAGCGGAACCGCCTGAAGCGCCGCCTGCGGGCGTCGTTCGGCGAGCTCGCCGCGGAGCTGCCCGCCGGGCACGACTACGTGCTGATCGCGAGGCCGGGCCTCGCCGAGGCCGTCGAGAGCCGCGGCTTCCCGTGGCTCGCGGAGCGCGTGGACGAGGTCTTCCGCCTGGCGGAGGGGACGGCCGCGTGAGACACGTCGTCGCCCTCCCGATCCACGCCTACCGCCTGCTCGTCAGCCCGCTCGCCGGCCAACGTTGCAGGTACCACCCCAGCTGCTCTCAGTACGCGCTCGACGCGCTCCGCGAGCACGGCGCGGCCCGCGGCCTCGTGCTGGCGGGCTGGCGGCTCCTTCGCTGCAACCCCTGGAGCCGCGGCGGCGTCGACTACGCGCGCGACCAGACCCTCTTCAAGGCGCGCTGATGGACCCGAGGAACATCCTCCAGCCGATCGAGAACGTCCTCACCGAGCTTCTCGAGTGGCTCCACGCCTCGATCGGCCTCCCGTGGGCGTGGGCGATCATCGTCCTCACGCTGCTCGTTCGGATCGTGATCCTGCCGTTGACGATCAAGCAGATCCGCTCGATGCAGCGCCTGCAGATCCACGCGCCGGAGCTGAAGGCGATCCAGCAGAAGTACAAGCACGACAAGCCGAAGATGAACGAAGAGGTCATGAAGTTCTACAAGGAGAACAACGTCAACCCGTTGGCCTCCTGCCTCCCGCTCGTCCTCCAGATCCCGGTCTTCTTCGCCCTCTTCTTCGTGCTCAAGGATTTCGAGACCGAGGTCTTCCCCAACTATCCGGAATCGGACCTCGGCTGGCTCAGCATCGTCCCCAACATCACGGAGAACATCAACTCGCACTGGTCCGGCTGGCTGCTGCTCGTCGTCTACGTCGTCAGCCAGGTCGCCTCGACGTACTTCATGTCGTCGACCATGGACCCGCGCCAGCGCTACGTCTTCCTTGCGCTGCCGTTCCTCTTCATCTTCTTCGTCATCAACTTCCCCATCGGCCTGATGCTCTACTGGTCGACGACGAACCTGTGGACCGTGGGCCAGGGCCTCATCACTCGGCGGCTCGTCCCCAAGCCCCAGCCTCCGCCCAAACGGACGTCGAGGACGCCTCCGAAGGAGGCGCCCGAGGTGGTTTCGGCCCCGGTCGCGGACGACTCGACCGAAGTTCCCGCGAAGGCGGCGGGCAGCGGTCAGCAACGCGTTCGGCGCCGGAAGAAGAAAGGCCCCAGGGCCAGGCGGTGAGCGAGCCCGAGAGCCCACCTTCGGACGCCGCCGTCGTCGAGAGCGAGGGCGAGACCGTCGGCGAGGCGAAATGGACGGCGCTGCGCGAGCTCGAGCGCCGGTTTCCCGGGCTCGACAAGTCTCGCGTTCGCTTCACCGTCCTCTCCGAAGGCGAGCGGGGGCTTCTCGGCGTGGGGCAGGTGCCCGCGCGGGTTCTCGCCAAGGCCGAAGAGGCAGGGCCGTCTCCCTCCGCCGCCGTCGAGGAGCCGGGCTCCCCGTCCGCGAAGCTCCGCGAGCTCTTGGAGCGCGTCTGCGCAGCGCTCGGAGCGCCGTGCAGGATCGACATCACCGAGGACGACGAAGTCATCTCCGCGACGCTGACCGGCGCCGACCTCGGCCTGGTGATCGGCAAGCGCGGCCACACGATCGACGCGATCCAGTACCTGGCCAACGCCATCCTCTGGCGCGGCGTCGAGGGCGGGCGCAAGGAGGTCGTGGTGGATGCAGCGGGATATCGCGACCGCCGGCGCGGCTCGCTCGAGGACATGGCCGACCGAGCCGCCTCGGACGCGCTCCAGAGCGGTCAACCGGTCGCGCTCGAGCCGATGACCGCCGTCGAGCGCAAGATCGTCCACGTGCACCTCGCCGAACGGGAGGGCGTCGCCACCTCGAGCGACGGGACGGAGCCGAACCGGCACGTGGTCGTCGCTCCGGCTCGCTCCGAGTGAGCTCCGCCGACCCGCGCCTCGAGCGGTGGCTCGAGGCACTGCTCGCGCAGCCCGGTCTCACGGCCGCGCGAGACCCCGAGGACGCCCGGCGGGTCCACCTCGACGACGCGCTCGCAACCGCCGCGCTCCTCCAGGAAGGCCCCGTCGTGGACGTGGGCTCGGGCGGCGGCTCGCCCGGAATCCCGATCGCCTCCGCCCGGCCGGACCTGCGCGTGGACCTGCTGGAGGCACAGCTGCGCAGGTGCGCGTTTCTCGAGGACGCGGCAGCCGGGTTTCCGAACGCTCGCGTGGTCTGCGCGCGGGCCGAGGAGCACGGCCGCGGTGAGGGCCGGGATGCCTACGCCGCCGCGGTGGCTCAGGCACTGGCGCCACCGGCCGTCGCGCTCGAGTGGTGCCTCCCGCTCGTCCGGGAAGGCGGCCGCGTCGTGCTGCTGGCCGGAGACGTCGAGCTCGGGCCGCTCGCCACGGTGGCGGCGGCGGTCGGGGGCGGCAGCCCCGAGGCGGTGGCGCTTCCGGGCTCGAAGCAGCGCAGGCTACTGATCGTCCCGAAGCTCGCGCCCACGCCAGAGAGCTATCCGCGCCGCCCCGGCCTCGCCCGGAAACGTCCTCTCGCCTGACTAGCATCGCAGGCATGGGGACGGTCTTCGCGGTGGCGAACCAGAAGGGCGGCGTCGGCAAGACCACGACCGCCCTGAACGTCGCCGCCTGCCTGGCCGAAGCCGGCGCCTCGACGCTCGTCGTCGACCTCGACCCGCAGGCGAACGCGACCTCGGGGCTCGGCCGGCAGGCGAACGGCACCTCGACCTACGACCTGCTCGACGGCGCACCGCTCGAGGAGCTCGCCCACGAGACCGGCGTTCCCAACCTCCATCTCGTCCCCTCGCGACCCGAGCTGGCCGGCGCCGCCGTCGAGCTGGCACGCCGTGAGGACGGGGAGACATTCCTTCCGAACGCGCTGGCGCCGGCCCGGGAGAGCTACGACTTCGTCTTCATCGACTGCCCGCCGTCACTCGGGCCGCTGACCGTCAACGCGCTCGCGGCCACCGACCGGGTGCTCGTCCCGGTGCAGTGCGAGTACTACGCGCTCGAGGGTCTCGCGCAGCTTCTGCACTCGATCGAGCTGGTGCGGGCGCGGCTGAACCCGAAGCTGGCCCTCGCCGGGATGATCCTGACCATGGTCGACGGGCGCACCCGGCTCGCCGCGGACGTCGCGGCGGAGGTGCGCCGCCACTTCGGCGAGCTCGTCTTCGAGGCGGTCGTCCCGCGCAGCGTTCGCCTGGCGGAGGCTCCGAGCCACGGGCTTCCCATCACCGTTTACGACCGCGGCTCCGCCGGAGCCGACGCCTACTACAGAGTGGCGAGCGAGCTTGTCGACCGCGGCTAGCCCCAGCCCTCGCCGCGGCCTCGGGCGCGGCCTGGAAGTGCTCATGGGCGGCGCGACCGCCACGTCCGAGCTCGTCCAGGTGCCGGTCGGCTCGATCCGCCCGAACTCGCGCCAGCCCCGGCGGAGGCTCGACGGCGAGGGCATCGACGAGCTGGCCGAGTCGATCCGCGCACAAGGGCTCGTCCAGCCGGTCGTCGTCCGGTCGGCGGTCGAGGGCGGCTACGAGCTGATCGCCGGCGAGCGCCGCTGGAGAGCCGCGCGGGTGGCCGGCCTGGCCACCGTTCCCGCCCTCGTGCGGGACAGCGACGACCGTGACGCGCTGCTCCTCGCGCTCGTCGAGAACGTCGCCCGCGAGGACCTCTCACCGGTGGACGAGGCGCGCGCGTACGCAGTCCTCATGGACGAGTTCGCCCTCGGCCTCGGCGAGGTGGCCGAGCAGGTAGGGCGCTCGAAGCCCACGGTGTCGAACCGCGTCCGGCTGCTCGAGCTCCCTGACGACGTTCTCGGGCTCGTCGAGCGCGGCCAGCTCTCCGAGGGCCACGCGCGCGCCGTGCTGGCCGTCCCGGACAACGAGGAGCGCCGCCGGCTCGCGAGGCGGATCGTTCGCGGGGGCATGTCCGTGCGTGCGGCGGAGCGGGCGGCCCGCTGGGCCGGAGCCCGGACGAAGCCGCGCCGGAGGCAGCCCGTCGATCCGGCCCTCGCCGAGCGGGCCCGGAGCGCTCTTCGCCGCCTGACCGGAGCCGATGCCAAGGTGGCTGCCGGCAGGGTCGAGCTCTACTTCGAGGACGAGGTCGAGCTCGAGGAGATGGTCGAGGCGCTCGAGCGCGCCTCGCTACACTCCGCTGGCGCGGGCGATTAGCTCAGTCGGTTAGAGCGCCGCTCTGATAAGGCGGAGGTCCCTGGTTCGAATCCAGGATCGCCCACTTTCGCGCGGTCCGACGAGGGTGGCGCCGGTCGCATTCCGGTCGCGAGGGCCGCGGCTATGATCAGACGAGGCCCGCCCATGCAGGAGATGGTCATCTACGGCGTCAGCTTCGACATGGTCGGCAAGCAGCCGATCGTCTTGCTCAAGACCGCCGACGGGAACAAGTTTCTGCCGATCTGGATCGGCCATCCCGAGGCGGCCGCCATCCTCATGAAGCTGCAAGGCGCGGGGACCCCGCGGCCGATGAGCCACGACCTCTTCACCGACATCCTCTCCCAGCTCGAGGCCCGCGTCGTCAAGATCGCGGTCACGGAGCTCCGGGAGAACACGTTCTACGCGCAGATCACGGTGGCGGTGGACGGCACCGAGATCGAGATCGACTCTCGCCCGAGCGACGCCATCGCCCTGGCCGTGCGCGCCGACGCGCCCATCTTCGCCGCGGAGTCGGTGATCGAGGAGAGCGCCATCGAGTTCGAGCACGAGGACGTGAACGAGGAAGAGGTCGTCGAGGAGTTCAAGAAGTTCCTCGACGAGGTCAAGCCCGAGGACTTCGGGGCGGACTAGTCCTCCTAGGAGTCGAGCTCGCGCTTGGTGAGCGCGAGCAGGCCGGTGAAGAGCTCGCGGAGGCCGGCCTCGGTGAGCGGGCCGGGGTTCGCCGCGGCGAGCTCGGCGAGCAGGCGCTCCTCGCGCTCCTGGTCGACGAAGTCCCAGCCCTGTGCGAGCTTGTGCTCCCGCAGCGCCCGCACGAGCTCGACGCGCTCGTTCGCTGCCGCCAGGATGGCCAGGTCGAGGCGCGTGACGCGCTCACGCAGCTCGCGGACGACGGGATCGTGCTCAGGGTCGCTCGGCCGCACGGCTGCAAGGATAGGCCGTCAGGAGCCCGCGGTCCAGGAGAGGACGAGCGCGACGACCCCGAGGGCGTTGTAGGCGGCGTGCCCGATGTAGACGGGCCAGATGCTCGCCGACCGCAGCCGCACCCAGGCCAGGCCGATCCCGAAGAGGACGAGCGGGGGCAGCGCTCCCAGGACCCCGTGCACGAGCCCGAAGATCACGCCGGTGACGAGGATCGCCACGACCCCTCCGTAGAGCATGAGGACGCGAACGCCCAGGCCTCGGAAGAAGAGCTCCTCCGCGAAGGGCCCGAGCAGGATCAGGACGAGCGTGTTTGCGACGAAGGCGCCGGCATGCTCCGGCTGCCAGCGGTCGGCGCCGAGGCCCTGATCCTCGCCGCCGTGGAGGAACGGCTCGACGGCGATCGCGACGATGGTCGTGGCGACGACGATCCCGAACGAGATCCAGACCCAGCGCAGCCGAAACCTGCGGAAGCCGAGCGCGTCCGTGCGACTCGGGTAGGCACCTGCGATCGCGAACGAGACGCCGATCATCAGCCCGTAGAAGATGACACCCCCGATCGCCAGGTCGGTGTCGAAGAGAACGTCCCCGCCGTCCGAGCCGGAGCCCTGACTGGCGCCCACGAACGCCAGGAGCACGAGCATGCTCGAGATGCCCAGCCAGACGACCGCCGGCCAGGTCTTATGCCTGTGCAAGCGCCTGGTCGAGGTCGGCGACGATGTCGCCGGCGTCCTCGCAGCCGACGGAGAGGCGCAGGAGACCTGCCGAGACGCCGGCCGCGGCCAGCTGCTCCGGCGAGTACTGGCGGTGGCTCGTCGAGGCCGGGTGGTGCAGCACCGTGTCCACTCCGCCGAGGCTCGTCGCCCGGCCGCAGAGCTGGAGGGCGTCCATGAACCGCTCTCCGGCCTCCCGACCGCCTTCGAGCTCGAAGGCCAGCATGCCGCCGAAACCGTCGAGCTGGCGCCGCGCAAGGTCGTGCTGCGGGTAGCTCTCGAGGCCGGCGTAGAGGACGCCCGCAACCTTCGCGTGGCCCTCGAGGAAGCTCGAGACCTCGCGCGCGTTCTCGCCGGCGCGCTCGACGCGGAGCGCCAGCGTCTTCAAGCCGCGCCGGACGAGGAAGGCAGGGAACGGATCGAGAATCGAGCCGACCTCGATCTGGTGTGCTCGCGCGGCCGTGACGAGCTCGCGGCTTCCGGCGACGACGCCGGCCATGACGTCGTGGTGGCCGTTCAGGTACTTCGTTGCCGACTCACACACGAGGTCGGCGCCGAGCTCGAGCGGCCGGCAGAGCACGGGCGACGCGAAGGTGTTGTCCACGATCAGGAGCCCGTCTCCCTTCGTGGCTGCCAGCGCCGGGAGGTCGGCGAGCGGGAAGCCCGGGTTGGCCATCGTCTCGACGTAGCGCACGCGCGCCGGCCGGTCCCACGCCGCCGGGTCGGCGACGTCGAGGTAGACGATCTCCACCCCGCGAGGACGAAGCTGGGACTCGGCGAGCTGGTATGTCGTCCCGTACAGCTGCTGGGGGAGGAGCAGCGTGTCGCCGGGGCCGAGGTTGGAGTGGAGCGCCGCGCTGATCGCAGCCATCCCCGTTCCGAAGGACTGCGCGGCCTCTGCGCCCTCGAGCGCGGCCATGACGGCGTTCAGCTCCTCGACCGTCGGGTTGCGGAGCCGGGCGTAGGTGAACCCGTACTCTTCCTCGGCGATGACGGCGCCGAGCTCTGCCACGTGCTCGAAGGAGAAGGTCGTGGACGCCACGATGGGGCCGACCACGGGCTTGCCGGAGCTCTCCGGCAGCGGAGGCGTGTGGATCGCGCGCGTTGACGGGCCCAGCCTGCGCTTGCTCATGGTCGTCGGCCCAGTCCGAGCCGTTCCGGGAGCGTAGCGAGCGGCACCGGCTCGAAGGCCATGCCGGCCGCCGCCGCGCCCTTCCGGTCGCCATCACCGTCGCCGACGTGGAGCGCGCGCTCGGGCGGAACTCCCAGGCGCTCGAGCGCGGCGGCGAAGACGCCGGTGTCCGGCTTTGCCACCCCCACCTCGGCGGAGCTGACGATCTCGGTGAAGAGGCCGGCCAGTCCCGCTCGCTCGAGGTGGCCTCTGAGGGACACGTCCCAGTTGGAGACGCAGGCGAGGACGAGCCCGGCCTGCCGAAGGCGTTCGAGCGCAGGCGCCGCTCCGGCCAGGGGGCGGAAGACGATGCCGGCGAGGAAGGAAGGCGCGAACTCGGCAGGATCGAGCTCGGCCTCGGCGTGCTCGAGGAAGACTGCGGTGCAGCGCCGCCCCAGGTCGGCGAGGCTCTCCTCGTCGCGACCTTCGAGCGTGCGGGGGAGGTAGTAGGCGACCTCGGCCTGGAAGGCGGCCGCGACCTCGCCCAGCTCTGCGCTCGACGCCGTGCTCGGCAAGCGAGCGCCGGAGCCGTGGCGCCGGGTCGTCGAGCTCGACCAGCGTTCCCATCGCGTCGACCGTGACCGCGTCGAGCGAGCTAGCTGTCGGCCTGGAATGCATCAGGGTGCAGGGCCCTGGCAACTCGCTCCAGCGCCTGGGCGACGTAAGGGCCCGCCCGTTGGACGAGATCGGAGGGAAGCACGCGGAAGCTCCCGTTCTCGACCGCGGTCAGCTTGGCCGTTCGAGGATCGCGCCGCAGGCTCCTCAACGTCACGCGGCTGTCCGAGGTGGCCAGGTAGACCTCCGGGTCGAGCTGGCGCAGGCGGCTGAGCGGAAACGGCTCTCCACCGGCGGTCTCGTCGGCGATGTTCTCGCCGCGAGCCCTGACGACGAGGTCACCGAGCAGCGACTGCGGCGGGGCGGGGACGAAGAAGCCCGTGTCGACGAAGGTCGTGGGCGCCGGCTCCTCGGCGATGCGATCCTCGACCACCGCGACCTCGGAGCGGATCCGGGAAGCGACGGTTCTGGCCTCGACCGGCTCGCCGACCAGGAAGCCGAGCTCGTGGGTCGCGCGCAGAATGTCCTCGATCGACGAGCCCGGCTGGACGTAGAGCGGCGCGCCGGTCTCACGACGGACCTTCGAGACGTCGAGCTGGTCGGTGCTCGGTGCCGCCACGATCAGATCGGGCTCGAGCTCGACGACCTCGTCGACACGGATCCGGCGGTTGGGGGACACGACCTCGACGGCGGAGGCAGGAGCCTGCCTCGGGCCGTCGCCCTTGGCGATGCCGGCCGGGATGCCCACGAGGCGGTCGCCCGCCCCGAGCGCGATGACGAGCTCGGCGGCGCCCGGATCGAGCGCCACGATGCGCTCGGGCCGGCTCTGGAGGACGGTCGGCTGTTCCCCGGCGCCCTGCACGGTGACCGGGTACGGCTGCTCCAGCTCACCGAGCGGCTCCGAGCGCGCGCCGCAGCCGACGGCGAGAAGGAGCACGCCGGCCATGCTCAGAAAGACGAGGCACGCCCTCACGTCGCTTGGCACTATGGCGAAGATGCAGCTCTTCACGCAGGAGGAGGCGAATGCGGCGTTGCCCGAGGTGCGGGCGCTCGCCGAGCGGCTCGTGGACGAGCGGCAAGCGCTCGTCGCTCTCGGCGGGGAGCTCGAGGCGATGCAGACCCTGATTGGCGGGAACGGGGGGAGCCTCGACCCGAGCCGCGTCGGCGAGCTGCAGGAGGCTGTCGCACGCGCTGCGGCCGGCGTGGCCAACCTCGTCGACGCGATCCACGAGCTCGGCGTTCAGGTGAAGGATCTCGACCGGGGGCTGGTCGACTTCCCCGCCCGCCACCCGGAGAGCGGCGACACGGTGCTCCTCTGCTGGGAGCTCGGCGAGCCCGAGGTCGCCCATTGGCACGAGCTCGAGACGGGATTCGCCGGCAGGAAGCCGCTCCCCTTCTAGAGAACTCCGTGGTGATGGACACCGTGTGGATCCAGCGGCTTGCAGTCGCCGGCGCCGTGCTGCTCGTGACCCTGATCGTCGCGCGGATCGCCGACCGGATGATCGCCAGGCGCTTCAAGCTGCGTCCCGAGACGCTCACCGTCTACCGGGTCATCCGCAGGAGCGTCCTCGCGGTGATCATCGGCGTCGGGGTGCTGAGCGCCCTTCTCGTCATCCCTGCGGTGCAGACCGTGGCGGCGAGCATCCTCGCCTCCTCCGCCGTGATCGCCCTCGTGGTCGGCCTGGCGGCGCAGACGACCCTGTCGAACTTCGTCGCCGGGATCCTGGTCGCGTTCGCCCAGCCGCTCCGGCTCGGGGACAACGTCGCGGTCGCCGGAGCGGGGGGCACCGTGCAGCAGATCGGGCTCACCTACACGGTCATCCGTGCCCCCGACGGCGCGCGCTACTACGTGCCGAACGCCAAGCTCGCCTCCGATACCATCAGGAACGCGACCATTGCAGGTGCGGAGCATCTGGCCGCGGTGAAAGTTGCCGTGCCACTCAGCGCCGACCTCGATCGTGTCCTCGAGCTCCTGCTCGAGGAGGCCAAACGACTTCCGGATGATGTGATCGTGCGAGAACCAACTGTCTACGTGAGCCAGGTCGACCAGGACGAGATCGTCGTCACGGTGGAGACCTGGGCCCGGAGCGCGCCGCAGGCGACCGAGCTTGCCTCGACGCTTCGCCGCGCCGTCGTCGACCGGCTCAAGACCGAGGGGATCTACACGTGACCGGAAACGGGCGCAACGGTGCGCCGACCGGAAACGGCACCGGCAAGAACGGAAACGGGCAGCGGGCGGCGGACAACCGCAACCGCCGCCGCCGCCGCAACCGCCGCCGCCGAGACCGGGCCCAGTCGCGCCGCTTCGTCATCGTCATCGTCATCGCGATCCTCCTCACGGGCGGCGGCGTCCTCGCGGCCGGGGCGTTCACCGGCGCGCAGGCCTTCATCAACAGCTGCTCGCTCGCGTCGCTGAAGCCGGTCTCGATCGGCGAGAACTCGTTCGTCTACGCCGCCGACGGCTCGTTGCTCGGGTCGATTCCGGCGGAGCAGAACCGCCAGCCGGTCGCGCTCGACCAGATGTCGCTGCTCCTCGCGCAGGCCACCGTGGCGATCGAGGACAAGCGCTTCTACTCGCACTCCGGCGTCGACTACGAGGGCATCATCCGTGCCGCCGTGAAGAACCTGCAGGAGGGCGAGATCGTCCAGGGCGGCTCGACGCTGACGCAGCAGCTCGTCCGCAACCTCTACATCGGGCGCGACGTCTCCTGGGAGCGCAAGACCAAGGAGGCCTGTCTCGCGCTGAAGCTCGAGGACGAGGGCCTGCCGAATCTCTGGGGAGCGACGCCGGCCGGGCTGACGCCGGACGAGCTGAAGCGATGGCGCAAGGACCGGATCCTCGAGACCTACCTGAACCAGGTGTACTTCGGGGCTCATGCCTACGGGGCCGAGGCGGCAGCGCAGACCTATTTCTCGAAGCACGCCGCCAACCTCAACCTGGAGGAGGCGGCGCTGATCGCCGGGTTGCCCCAGGCGCCGTCGGTCTTCGACCCCTTCCAGAACCCGGACCAGGCTCTCGCGCGCCGCAACGACGTGCTCAGGGCCATGCGCGACGCCGACGCCATCAGCGAGTCGGCATTCCAGGCGGCTCTCGCGCAGCCGGTCGAGCTCGACCGGGGCCAGATCTACACGAGGATCCGGGAGCCGTTCTTCTTCAGCTACGTCCGCGAGCTGCTCATCGACAAGTACGGCGCCACGGC
The DNA here is from genome assembly GCA_963775625.1 of uncultured Actinomycetes bacterium. GTDB lineage: Bacteria > Actinomycetota > Thermoleophilia > Gaiellales > Gaiellaceae > JAIBJN01. Next base: position 405,469 of record CAVZJM010000002.1, read on the forward strand.
GGTGCGAGGCGGCGGCCTCAAGGTCTACACGACGATCAACCCGCGCTACCAGCGCATCGCCATCGATTCCATGAAGGACGTGCTCAACCAGTCGGGCGACCCGGCCTCGGCGATCGTGTCCGTCAACCCCGAGAACGGCGCGATCAGGGCGATGACCGCGGTCGTCCCGGGCAAGAAGGAGATCCAGTTCAACCTCGCGGCGCAGGGCCGGCGCCAGTCGGGCTCCTCCTTCAAGACGTTCGTGCTCACCGAGGCGATCCGGCAGGGGATCAACCCGTACACGACCAAGTACCTCTCCGCGCCCTTCCACTGGCAGCCCGACCCGAACTCTGAGCCATGGGACGTGGCGACCTACAGCCACTCCTACATCGGCGCGGTGCCGATCGCCACCGCGACGCTCAGCTCGGACAACACCGTCTTCGCGCGCCTGACGCTCGACGTCGGCCCCGAGAACGTCGTCCGGGTGGCGAAGCAGATGGGGATCGAGACCGAGCTCCTGCCGGTCGCGTCCATCGGGCTCGGCTCGAACGCCGTGTCGGTCCTCGAGATGGCCTCGGCGTACGCCACGCTCGCGGCCGGCGGCGTCCACTCCGAGCCCATGGCGATTCGCAAGGTCGTCCTGGCCGACGGCACCGTCGACAGGGACGCCGGCTGGGGCGTCTCGAAGCGAAAGCGCGTCATGCCCGACGGCGTCGCCTACGAGGTGACGCGCATCCTGCAGAACAACGTCACGGGCGGAACCGGGACCGGCGCGAACTACGGCGATCCGGCCGCAGCGGGGAAGACGGGCACGACGGACAACTCGGCCGACGCGTGGTTCGCGGGCTACACGCCGAAGGCATCCACCGTCGTCTGGGTCGGCTATCCGAACGCGCAGATCTCGATGACGAGCGTCCATGGCATCACCGTGACCGGTGGCTCGTTCCCCGCGTCGATCTGGCGGCTCTTCATGTCGCGCGCGCTCCGCGACCTCGCCCGGGCCGGTTGGCCGTATCCCAAGAACCCCGCCGTCTGGGTGCCGTTCGAGGGTGAGTTTGCGTTCGTCGGCGCACCGCCCAAGCCGAAGAAGGACAAGGACGAGGACACCGGCGAGACCCCGCCTTCGACGACCACGGCGCCTCCGCCGACTACGACTGAGCCACCCCCCACCACCACCGAGGGCCGGTAGCCGCGCAACCGGCCGGGCGCTCGTTGCCGGAGCGCTCGTCCTGGCGCTCACGGCGACCGCCGTCGCCTTCGCCTATCCATCTTCGTCGCCCCTCGTGCCCGAGCACGACGGGGACGACTCGAGCTGGGCCTGGCTCTATCTCGGGGCGATGGTCGCCGCGTTCGCGGCGTACCTCGCGGGCCTCTATCTGCTCGACCGGGAAGGAGGCCTCGCCCGCCGGAGAGCAGTGATCGTGCTCGCGTGCGCGATTCAGCTCCTCCCCCTGGCGGGCCCCGTTCTCCTCTCGACGGACGTCTACACGTACTGGGACTACGCGCGCATCTCGATTGAGCACGACGGCAACCCGTACGTGGACGTGCCGAGCGACTACCCGGACGACGCCGCGTATCCGCTGATGGGCTCCCACTGGCACGACACGACGTCGGTCTACGGGCCCGGCTTCACGGTTGCCTCCGAGGCGCACGCGACGGTCGTCGGGGAGTCCCCGGGCCTGGCCGCTTGGGCCTACCGGGGCCTGGCGGCGGCCGCCATGATCGCGCTCGTCCTCCTCGCGGCCCGGCTGTCTTCCAGGCCCGCGTTCGCGGCGGCGTTCGTCGGCTGGAACCCGCTCCTCGCCGTCCACTTCGCGGGAGGAGGCCACAACGACGCCTGGATGATGGCCTTCGTCCTGGCGGCGCTCGCGCTGGCCGCGGCCGGGAGGACGACGCTCGCCGGCGCCTCCTGGGCCGTGGCGATCACGATCAAGTGGGTGCCGTTGCTCTTCCTGCCGCTGCGGTTTCTCGAGGCTCGGAGGACCGGCAGGCGGATCGACCACCGCGGCTTGGCTCTGGGCCTGGTGGTGATCGTGGCAATCGCCACATGGCGATACGGCCTGTCCTGGCTCGGTGCCGTCGGTCCGCTGGCGACGAACCTCGCCGAGGACCGCGCCTCGTATTCGATCCCGGCCAAAATCGCCTCGCTCGGCCTGTCCGAAGGCGGGGTTGCGGTCGCCTTCGCCGCAGCCTTCGTGGCCGCGTATGTCTGGCTGCTTCGCGAGGCCTGGCGGGGGCGCGCCCGGCTGGCGCTGACGGCGGGGCTCCTGCTCGTCTGCACCTCGTGGCTCGTCCCCTGGTACGCGGTGTGGGCAGTCCCTCTCGCGGCGGTGGAGGAGGATCGCACCGCGCGGGTGCTCGCGCTCGCGCTCAGCGCATACCTTCTCCCGGACGTCGTCCCGATCTAGGGACTACGGTACGGCGTCGTGGGAGCCCTGATCTCCGTCGCCGAGGCGCAGCGGCTCGTCCTGGAGCGTGCGAAGCCGCTCGAGGCCGAGCGCGTGCCGATCGAGCGGGCGGCCGGCCGCGTGCTGGCCGAGGCTTCGGCGGCGGCCGTCGACCTCCCTCCCTTCGCCAGCTCGGCCATGGACGGCTACGCGCTCCGCGCGGCGGACACCGAGGCTGCGCCGGTGACGCTGCCGGTGGTCGCCCGGATCGCGGCCGGCAGCCCGGCGCCTCGCGGGCTGGATGCGGGCGAGGCGATGGCGATCGCCACGGGCGGCGCGGTCCCGGACGGCGCAGACGCCGTCGTGCCGATCGAGGTCGTCGACGAGACGGCCGAGGGCCTGACCGTGCGCGCGCCGGTTGCCGCCGGCGCCAACGTCCGCGACCGGGGCGGCGACGTCCGCGCGGGGGAGACCGTGCTCGAGCCGGGCGTCGTCCTCGGGCCCGGACAGGTAGGGGCGCTCGGGGCCGCCGGCGTCGCCGAGGTGCGGTGCGCGAAGCGCCCGCGGGTGGGCATTCTCGTCACGGGGTCCGAGCTTCGGCAGCCCGGCGAGGAGCTCGCGCCGGGGCAGATCTACGAGTCGAACGGGCTCCTGCTCGCCACCGCGCTGCAGCTGGCCGGCGCCGTCCCCGCCCAGCTCGGCGTCGTCGCCGACACGGAGGAGGAGCACCGGCGCACGATGGAGCGCGCGCTGCTCGGCTTCGACATGCTCGTCACGACCGGCGGCGCGTCGGTCGGCCCGCACGACCTCGTGCGGAAGGTGCAGGCCGAGCTCCGCGTCGAGGAGGTGTTCTGGGGCGTGGCCGTGAAGCCGGGGAAGCCTGTCGCCTTCGGCGTTCGCCGTGACCACCTCGTGTTCAACCTGCCGGGCAATCCCGTCTCGGTGCTAGCAACCTTCGAGCTCCTGGTCCGTCCCGCCGTCAACGCGCTGCTCGGCCTGCCGCGGCCGCTGCCGGCCTTCCGCTGGGGCACGCTCGCCGCAGCCGTTCGGCGCAACCCCGACCGGGACGAGCTCGTTCGGGCGACGCTGGCGGCGGCCGAGGGCGGGCCATTGCTGAGCCCCGTGCCCGGCCAGGAGTCGCACATGATCGTGAGGGCGGGCCGCGCCGCAGCGCTCGTCTGGATCGAGGCGGGCCAGGACGAGCTCCCGGCCGGCTCGACCGTCCGCTACCTCGAGCTCTGACTTAGAACCCCTTTCGAAATGAAGCCGAATGCTGCCGGCCAGCGCGGCCCGGCAGCGACGCATCATTCCGAAATGAGTTCTTAGGGGCCCTCGGCGCGATCCTCGTGCGAGTCGACGACGACCAGATGCCGCCTGCGGGCCCTTCGCACCGCGAGGACAGCCTGGTGACCGGCCTCCCTGAACGGCCCGGGGACCCGCTCGCTCACGTCGGGATAGGGCGCGTATGTTCGAAGCGCCACGGCGCCGACCTGGCCGGCCGCGGCTCCCCAGGCGAGGAAGGCGACGACCAGCGGCACGGGCACGTAGCCGACCGCGGTGAGCGCGAGGACGTACCAGATGGCGTCGAGGCCCATGTCGAAGCGAACCGCGAAGGACGCGAACAGGAGCAGCGGCCCGGCGAAGCCGAGCGCATACACCGCGATCTGGATCGCCCGGCCCCGGTCGCGGACCTGGGGCAGCCAGAGCCACGCATGCAGCGAGGGCAGCACGAAGAGCAGGGAGTAGGGGTTCGCAGCGGCCACCACGAGCGCGACGACGGCGAGGACGAGCATTGCCGCCAGGTGGCCTCCGAGCTCCTCCGGCCGTGAGATCGAGCGGGTCGGCGTCAGTCGTGGCCTGACCACGAGCCAGGCGAGCGCAGAGACCCCGAGCAGGGCCCCGAGCGCGGCAACCGGCCAGTCGCCGGCCGCGGGGGTCTCGGGCCCGATCGGCCTGCTCTCGCCGTTCGGCAGCAAGCCGATCGCCACGAAGAGCGCGAAGACGAGCCCCATCCAGAGCCAGACGGCCAGCCGGCTGAGATAGCTGCGAAGCGCGGGCCCGAGCGCGATGTGCCGGCGGCGGCAGCGCGCGAAGAGGTCGACCGTCGCCGCCAGGAAGGGAATGAGCGCCGCGATCAGCAGGAGCTGCAGGGTCCAGCCGTACAGGAGCCGCGTCCCGAAGTAGAGGTACGACTGCGTGCCGCTTGCGACCTCGGCGGACTCGTCCAAGGACGCGACGAGCATCTGCGTGGCGCGCCCGAGCTCACCCAGGCGGTGCTCGTCGAGGTTGGCGATGGAGTCGCCGTCCGCTGGGCGGGGACGACTGCCGCCGGTGGTGACCGTCACCGCCGGCACGCCGTGCGAGACGAACGGTGCCTGCTCGTAGAAGCTGAAGGGGAACGCGAGGTCGACCAGCTGGGCGAGGGCCCCGGCCCGGCGTGGCTCGGCGCCGGCCTGCGTCCTCGATCACCTCGTCGACCGTTGCCAGGAGCGTCGGGCTGGGCACCCGCGCCGTGTCGCCGGCAAACTCGATCCGCGGCGAGCCGCTAGACCCGATCGCGTCGAGGTTGACGAGCGCCGCCGGGCGCTCGGCATAGGGCAGGCTCTGCGCAAAGTGGGCTGCGCCCAGGCCTCCGTACGCGCCGCCGTCGCTGGACACGAGGACGATCGGGTGCGCATGAGAGGCGCTGCCGAGATCGCGCGCGAGCTCGAGCAGGGCGCCGGTGCCGGAGGCATTGTCGTCGGCGCCCGGCGATGTGCCGATGTTGTCGCGGTGCGCGAGCACCACGATCGGGCGCTGCGCCTGGGTCGCCGCCGGTCCCGTTCGCGGCGCGACGGCTACCAGGTTGACGAGCTCCTCCGTGCCCAGCCCCGGGATGTCGGCCGAGAACGTCTGGCGCTCGACCGTGAAGCCGTAGCTTTCGAGCTGATCCTCGACCCAGTCGGTCGCCTGCTCCGACCCTTCCGTGCCCGGCGCGCGGTTCGGGAACGCCGTCAACTCCGTCGCGAACTGAAGGGCGGTCGCCTGGTCGAAGAACGGCTGCGTGCGGGGGGGCGGAAGCGGGTCGGGTCTCCCGACGCTGAAGGCGGCCACGAGCACGGGAACGGCGACGACGAGCCACGCGGCGCGATAGATGCGCGTCGAGACCGGCCGCTCCAGGGACCCGCGCCGCGGCCGACGGCGTGGCGCTTCTGCGGCCATGAGCCCGCCAAGTGTAGTCGCCCGATCGGCAGCCCCGGTGGCTCCGGCCCGATCCGCCCCGCGCCGTCCCTATCCTTAGCGCAGCGATGGAAGCGCGCCCCACGGTGCTCCTCGTGGACGACGAGGAGTCGGTGCAGAAGGTCCTCACCTATCCGCTCGAGCGCGAGGGCTATCGCGTCGTGCAGGCCCGTGACGGCCAGGAGGCGCTGGAGCGCTACCGCGACGAGCCGGTCGACCTCGTGATCCTCGACCTCATGCTCCCCCGCCTCGACGGTCTCGCGGTGTGCCGGCGCCTGCGCGAGGAGCGGAGCGCGGTTCCGATCATCATGCTCACCGCGCGCGGCGACGAAGGCGACAAGGTGCTCGGCCTCGAGCTCGGCGCCGACGACTACATCACGAAGCCGTTCTCGATCCGGGAGTTCATGAGCCGTGTCCGCGCGCTCCTCCGGCGGGCCCAGCTGCCTCCTTCCAGCGGCCGCGACCAGGTGATGGAGGTGAACGGGATCCGGATCGACACCGGCAGGCGGACGGTGGAGGCCCGGGGAGCGCCCGTTCAGCTCACATACCTGGAGTTCGAGCTCCTGCGCATGCTGGCGACGAGCCCGGGGCGCGTTTTCACGCGAAAAGCGTTGCTCGACGAGCTCTGGGGCGGCTCGGAGTTTCGCGATCCGCGAACGATCGACGTCCACGTCCGGCATCTCCGGGAGAAGATCGAGCAGGACCCTGGAGAGCCCGAGCTGATCTTCACCGTTCGGGGCGCCGGCTACCGGTTTCGCGACGCGTGAGAGGCCCTCCGCTCATCAGCCTGAGCGTCAAGGTAGGCCTCCTCCTCTTCGCGGTCGTCGCCGGGGCGCTGGCCATCGTCTACGTCGCCGTCGTGCCGCAGCTCGAGAGCCGGCTGGTCGACGCGAAGATCGACGAGCTCAGGAAGGCCGCCCCCACGGTGGGCCAGCAGGTGAGCGATGTTCAGTCCGACTTTCTGTCCATGCAGCAGGTGGTGCGCGACCAGAGCGAGAGCCTGGGCTCGCGAATCGTCGTGCTCGAGGAGTTCACCGACGATCAGCTGCGGGAGGTCGCAGACTCGCGCGACACCCCGCTCGGCGACTTCTCGGCGGACCCACTGGCCCTCGAGGCGTGGTCCACCCAGGCGCCGGTCGCAGGCCGGAGCGAGCACGAGGGTGAGCAGTACGCCGAGGTCGCCCAGCCGGAGGGCCGACTCGTCGTCGTGCTCGCGGCGCCGCTCGACGACGTCCTCGCAAACGTCAGGCTCGTCCGCCGGAGCCTGCTGGTCGCCGGGGCCGTCTCGCTCGCCGTCTCCTGGCTCGTCGGCTACCTGCTGGCCTGGAGCTTCACGCGCCGGATCCGTCGCCTGGAGACCGCGGCCGAGCGGCTTGCGGACGGCGACTTCGAGACGCCGGTCGCCGACGGCGGTCGTGACGAGGTCGGACAACTGGCCGACGCCTTCGACGGCATGCGGGTGCGCCTGGCGGTGCTCGATCGCGCGCGCAGGGAGTTCATCGCCAACGCGTCGCACGAGCTGAGGACGCCCCTGTTCTCCCTGGGAGGCTTCGTCGAGCTCCTGGACGACGAGGAGATCGACCCCGACGTCAGGCGGGACTTCCTCGCCGAGATGCGGGCCCAGATCGACCGGCTGACGCGACTCGCCACGGACCTGCTCGATCTCTCGCGCCTCGATGCCGGCCAGCTCGAGGTCGAGATCGGGCCCTTCGACCTGGCGTCGACGGCCCGCCTCGTGGCCGACGAGTTCCGGGCCGTCGCGGAGTCCGCCGACCACGAGCTCCAGGCGGAGGCGGACGTCGCGGTCGAGGCGCTCGGCGACGAGCTGCGCGTGCAGCAGATCGCGCGGGGGCTCGTCGAGAACGCCATTCGCCACACGCCGCCGGGCACGATCGTGATCATCCGCGCGGTGCGGCGGGGCCACGAGGCGGTCCTCGAGGTCCGCGACGACGGGCCCGGCATCCCGTCCGAGGACCAGAAGCACCTGTTCCAGCGCTTCTATCGTGCCGCGGGCGGCAAGGCGTCCGGCAGCGGCCTCGGCCTGGCGATCGCCTGGGAGCTCGCCTCACGGCTCGACGGGTCGATCGAGCTGTCCTCTCGGCCCGGCGCCACCGTTTTCACGTTGAATCTTCCGGGGGCGCCGGCGGAGGCGGCGAGCCAGGAGATCGTGGCGAATGTAGCAAGCTAGTCGGGGAGGCAGATCTCCCCGGCGTCACTACGATGAGTCGAACGTGACTCGCCCAGGGGCCATCGCCGCCATCGCCGTCGTCTCGGCCCTCCTGGGCGGTACGTTCGCGCTCGTGCTCGGAAAGACCGCCGGCTGGATCGACGACGACGCCGGCCAGGTCCAGACCGTGCTCGTCCCGGCTCCGGGCGAGGCGACTCCGGCTGCGGACACCCGCGACGCGAACGCGGCGAGGCCGCTGGTGGGGAACGGCTTCGACGCTGCGGAGCTCTATCGCAAGCGCGCCGGCGGAGTTGTGACCATCTTCGCGCTCTTCGGCGAGGGAGGCATCGACGACGCGGAAGTGACTGCGTCGCAGGGATCGGGATTCGTCGTCTCGGAGAAGGGCTACATCCTCACCAACTCGCACGTCGTCACGACCGCGGGGGAATCCGACCCCGGCGCCACGCCGCATGCGGCGGACACGGTCTATGTTCAGTTTCGGGACGGCGAGCGGGTTCCGGCGGCGATCGTCGGCTGGGACGTCTTCGACGATGTCGGCGTTCTCAAGGTCGACCCGGACGACCATGCCGTCAGCCCGGTGCCGCTCGGCGACTCGAGCACCGTCGTCGTCGGCGAGCCGGTGGCGGCGATCGGGAGCCCGTTCGGCCAGGAGAGCTCGCTGAGCGTCGGCGTCGTCTCGGCCACGGAGCGATCGATCGACTCGATCACCTCGGGCTTCAACCTCGTCGACGCCATCCAGACGGACGCTCCGATCAACCGGGGCAACTCGGGAGGGCCGATGTTCAATGCCGCGGGGAACGTGATCGGCATCAACGCACAGATCAGAAGCGAGTCCGGCACCGCTGAAGGCGTCGGCTTCGCCGTCCCGATCAACGCCGCCAAGCGCTCCATGGAGCAGCTCATCCAGACCGGGAAGGTGCGCTATGCGTGGCTCGGTGTGACCACGCAGACGGTCACGCCCAGGATTGCCGAGCGCTTCGGCTTCGCCGAGACGAGAGGCGCCGCCGTTCAGTCGGTGGCCGGCGGAAGCCCGGCCGACCGCGCCGGCCTGCTCGGCGGTCGCGCGGAGCAGGAGGTCGACGGCTTGAGGTTCTGTCCGGGCGGCGACCTCATCGTCGAGATCGACGGAACGCCCGTGCGCTCGGCCGAGGACGTCGTCAGAGCCGTCAACCAGCAGCGCCTCCCCGGTGACGAGATCCGCCTCGTCGTCCTCCGCGGGAGCCAGCGCCTCGAGCTGACCGCTACGCTCGGCGACCGGCCGGCGAATCCGCCCGCGCTCGCCTGCTAAGAACTCATTTCGGAGTGATGCGCCGTCGTCGGGCGGCCCGGCGGCACCCGGCTTCATTTCGAAAGGAGTTCTAGGCCCTCCTGGCGGCGCCCTAGACTGGGCGCGTGCTGCCCAGCGAGGATCTGATCCTCCTCGGGGACAACCTCGACGTGCTCCCGGGCTTCGACGACGGCTGCTTCCAGCTCGTCTACGCGGACCCGCCCTTCAACACGGGACGCCGGCAGCGGCGGCTCTCCCTGGCGACGGAGGCCAGACCGGACGGCGACCGGAAGGGCTTCGGCGGTCGGCGCTATGCCACCCGCGTCCTCGCAGAGTCCTCGTTCGACGACTCGTTCGACGACTACCTCGGCTTCCTGGAGCCGCGGCTCGTAGAGCTCCACCGTCTGCTCGCGTCCACCGGGACGCTCTATCTCCATCTCGACTATCGCGAGGCCCACTACGCGAAGGTGCTGCTCGACCGGCTGTTCGGGCGCGAGTGCTTCCTGAACGAGATCGTCTGGGCCTACGACTACGGCGCCCGCCCTCGCCGCAGGTGGCCGGCCAAGCACGACACGATCCTCGTCTACGTCAAGGATCCCGACCGCTACTGGTTCGACGCCGAGGCGGTCGAGCGCGAGCCGTACATGGCCCCCGGCCTCGTCACCGCGGAGAAGGCTGCGCGCGGCAAGCTTCCTACCGACGTCTGGTGGCACACGATCGTCTCCCCCACGGGGAAGGAGAAGACCGGCTACCCGACGCAGAAGCCGGAGGGTGTCGTTCGCCGGATCGTCCAGGCCTCGTCGCGGCCGGGCGACTGGTGCCTCGATCCGTTCGCCGGCTCGGGGACGCTCGGGGCGGTCTGCGGGCAGCTCGGGCGCCACTTCGTCCTCGTCGACTCGAGCTCCGAGGCGGTCGAGGTCGCCCGGCGGCGCCTCGAGCGGTCGCGCGAATCGCCGGCTCCGGCCGCCAGGGGGTAGATTTCGGCGTCTGCGGCAATGCTGCGCGTGAGCAACCAGGACGCCATCTCAGCGAGCGTGGTCTCGCTCGTCATCCCGGCCAAGGCCGAGTACATCGCCCTCGGCCGGCTCGCGCTCGCCGGGCTCCTGCGGCCGCGGGCCGTCGAGCCGGAGGTGATCGCGGACGTCAAGCTCGCGTTGACGGAGGCCTGCTCGAACTCGATTCGGCACGCCTACGCGGACGGAAGAGAGGGCGAGGTCGAGATCCGCTACGAGCTCGCCGACTCGAGTCTCGCGGTCGAGGTGTCGGACGAGGGCGGCGGCTTCGATCCCGCGCTCCTCGAGCCGGCTCCGGGGGAGCCTGACGAGGGTGGCCTCGGCATCGCCATCATCCGGGCGCTCAGCGACGACCTGAGCGTCGGGCCCGGCCGGGGCGGCACCGGCTACTGCGTTCGGTTCACGAAGACCCTGAGCTGAGAACCGGAATCACCCGGCGCGCGCGGTATCGTCCGCCTCCGTGCCGCTTCAGCTGGTCAACGTCGGGACGAAGCTGTTGGCCGATTACGCGTCCATCGCCACGCGTGGCCTCATGGACCAGATCCGCGAGCTCGCCCGGCCGCTCGAGGGCAAGCGCGTTCTGCACCTCTCGGCGACCGCGTTCGGTGGCGGCGTGGCCGAGATCCTCTACACGCTCGTGCCGCTCATGCGCGATGCGGGCCTCGACGTCGAGTGGCGCATCATCCACGGCCAGGACGAGTTCTTCGACGTCACGAAGGCGATCCACAACGCCCTGCAGGGTGATCCCGGCGGCCTCACGCCGGAGCAGGAGCAGGTCTTCGAGCGCTACCAGGCCCTGAACGCCGAGGCGCTCGAGGGCTCCTACGACTTCGTCATCGTTCACGATCCGCAGCCGGTGGGCGTGATCGAGCATGCACGCCATGTCGGCCGCCACTGGTCCTGGCGCTGTCACATCGACCTGTCGGAGCCGAATCCGTCCGTTCTCGAATTCCTGCTTCCGTGGATCTGCGCGCACGACGCGGCGGTCTTCCACCGCCGTCAGTACGTCCCGGATGCCGACGACCTGCCGACGGCGTGGATCTGGCCCCCGGCGATCGATCCGCTCGCCCCCAAGAACATGGCTCTCTCGGCCGAGGACGCCAGCTACATCGTCGACCAGTTCGGGATCGACGTCGGGCGGCCGCTGATCACGCAGGTGAGCCGCTTCGACCCCTGGAAGGATCCGCTCGGCGTCATCGAAGCCTGGCGCATCGTGCGCGAGTCGCATCCGGACGTGCAGCTCGCCCTCGTCGGCTCGATGGCGCACGACGACCCGGAGGGCTGGGAGTACTACAACCGCACGGTCGCCGCGGCCGACGGAGATCCCGACATCTTCATCCTTTCGAACCTGAACAACGTCGGGTCTGTCGAGGTGAATGCGTTCCAGGTCCATTCGGCCGCGGTCTTGCAGAAGTCGATCCGGGAGGGCTTCGGGCTGACGGTGACCGAGGCGCTCTGGAAGTCGCGGCCGGTGGTGGCCGGCCGGGTCGGCGGGATCGTCGACCAGATCTCCGACGACGAGACCGGCTACCTGGTCTCCTCGGTGGAGGAGTGTGCCGAGAAGACCAAGCTCGTCCTGGACGACCCGGCGCACGGCCGGCAGCTGGCTCTCAGGGGCAAGGAGCACGTCCGCCGCCACTTCCTCACGCCCCGTCTCCTCCGGGACTGGCTCGTTCACTTCAACGAGCTGGAGGGGAACGGCGGGGACGTGGTCGAGCTGGCCGAGTCCCTGCGCAGCGCCTAGCGCGCGTCTAGGGTGTCCGCCATGGCAGGTCGGCGGAAGCTCATCGTCGTCTCGAACCGCGGCCCGGTCGTGTACGAGCGTGCCGAGGAGGGCGAGCGCATCGCTCGTCGTGGAGGCGGCGGGCTCGTGACCGCCCTGCGGAGCCTCGTCGAGCTCCACGACGTCACGTGGATCGCGAGCGCCATGTCGGAGGAGGATCGGTCGGTCGTCGAGGAGGCGGGCGGGGAGCCGATCGAGGAGGCCGCACGTGGGGGTGCCTCGTACAGGCTGCGCCTCGTCGCCCACGATCCGACCGCGTACGACTGGTACTACAACGTGATCGCCAACCCGATGATCTGGTTCATCCAGCACTACCTCTGGGGTCTCACCGCCGAGCCGAACGTCGACCACGGCCTCCACCACGCCTGGAGCGAAGGCTATGTCGCCGTCAACCAGGGCTTCGCCGACGCCGTCGTCGAGGAGCTCGAGCGGGAGCCCGACGCGACAGTCTTCTTCCACGACTACCACCTCTACGTCGCCCCGGCGCTCGTGCGGGAGCGGATGCCCGAGGCGCTTCTGGCTCACTTCGTGCACGTCCCCTGGCCGATGCCGGACTACTGGCGGGTGCTTCCGGAGCCGATCCGGCGGGCGATTCACGAAGGGCTCCTGGCCAACGACGTCATCAGCTTTCACACACCCCGCTGGCGGCACAGCTTTCAGCGCTCCTGCGTGGACATCCTCGGAGTCGAGCCGGATCGGGCGACCTTCGAGATCCCGCTCGACGGCCGCGTGGTGCGCTTGCGCGCCCGCCCGATCTCGGTCGACCCCGAGGAGTTCGACGAGCTCGCGGGCGGCGAGGCCGCGCTGGCCTCCGAGGCCGCGATCGAGGCCGCTCGGCCGGAGTTTCTCATCGTCCGCGTCGACCGCACGGACCCGTCCAAGAACGTCGTCCGCGGCTTCAAGGCCTACGAGCTGTATCTCGACGCTCACCCGGAGATGCACGAGCGGGTGCAGATGCTCGCGCTCCTCGACCCGTCCCGTCAGGACATTCCGGAATACGCCGAGTACCTGGGGGCGATCCAGCGCGCCGCGCGTGCGGTCAACGACCGCTTCCAGCGCGAGGGCTGGGTGCCGCTCGACCTCCGAATCGAGGACAACTTCCCGCAGGCCGTGGCGGCCTACAAGCAGTTCGACGTCCTGCTCGTGAACGCGATCTTCGACGGCATGAACCTCGTCGCCAAGGAGGCGCCGCTCGTGAACGTCCGCGACGGCGTCCTCATCCTCTCGGAGAACACGGGCGCACACGACGAGCTGGGCGAGTGGGCGCTGACGGTGAACCCGTTCGACCTCGCCGGCCAGGCCGAGGCGATCCACGAGGCGCTGACCATGGCGAAGGGGGAGCGCCGCCGCCGGCGCGAAGCCATCGCCGCCCAGGTGCGGGAGCACCACATCGGCCGCTGGATCGGCGCGCAGCTCGCCGACCTCGACGAGGCGCGAAACCTGGCCGCCCTGTCAACGAAGGGTTGACACCCTCGGACTGTCAACGTAGAGTTGACAGCGATGACGGACGGCGAGCGCGAGACGATCCTGCGGCGCGAGCTCCACGCCGTGCTGACCGGCCTCAGCGCCGGCCGCGAACCGCTCGAGCTCGTGGCCGACATCCCGGTCGTCGAGGACTTCGTCGACGACCTCGCGCAGGCCCGCATCGCCGACGCGCGGGCGGCCGGGGCGTCGTGGGCGGACATCTCCGCTCGCCTCGGCGTCACCCGTCAGGCGGTGCACAAGCGCTTCGGCGGCCGGCGCAAGCGCAAGCGTGGGCTCGGCCCGGTGCTGGAGCTGCGCTTCACGCTCGACCGAAAGGAGCGATCGTGACCGTGCTGGACAGGCTGCGGCGGCGCTCCCGCGACCCTCGGTTCGAGGAGGCCACGGCCGCGTACGCAGCCGGCGACCTCGTCCGGGCGCGGGAGCTGGCGCGCGAGGTGGTCGCGGACGGCGATCCCTCCCTCGAGGCCCTGCGCGGCCTGGCGGAGGTCGAGTACCTCCTCGGCGGCTACGAGGCGGCGGAGCCGCTCCTGCGACGCGTCGTGGAGGGCGCGGGCCGGCGCGTCGACCTGCGGGTGGACGCCGAGGTCGCCCTCGCTCTCGTCTACCTGCAGACGAACCGCTACGCGGAGACGGGTGGCCTCTTCGCCGGGATCGAGGCGATCGACCTCCCGATCTGGGAGCTCATGAAGTCCTTCGGAGACGAGCAGCCGTACCGGCTCGACTGGGGAGGCGCCTCGGACGTGGTGCTGCCCTTCGTCCAGACGACGACCTGGGAGCTGCCGTGCGTGAGGCTCGAGGTGAACGGCCTCGAGGTGGACGCGCGGATCGACACCGGCGGCGAGCTGCTCACCCTGTCTTCGGATGTCGCCGAGGCCCTCGGGGTGGTGCCTGTCGCGAGAGCGGAGGGCGTGTTCGCCGCCGGCGCGCGCGGCGAGATCGGCTACGGGCGGGTCGACACGGTCCGTCTCGGGCCGCTGACGGTCGAGGCGGTGCCGGTGGCGGTCATGGGCCTGGAGCGGCCCGTGCTCGGGACGGGGCTGCTGCGCCAGTTCCACGCGACCCTCGACTACCCGCGCGGCCGGCTCGTGCTCCGCCCGCGCTCGAGCGCCCCGCCGGGCGGCGGGGTCGAGGTCCCCTTCGCGCTCGCGGCCACGCACCTCCTGCTCGCCCGGGGTGCGCTCGACGACCACGAGCCGCTGACCCTCCTCGTCGACTCCGGCCTCCAGGACGAGGGCGGCGCGTCCGTCGCCCTCCCGCGGGCGACGCTCGACCTCCTCGGGATCCCGCCGCCGCCGTCGACCGAGGAGGTCGGCGAGTCCGGGGCCGGCACGCTCTCGGTCCGCTTCGGGCGCTTTCCCTTGCGGCGGGTGGGGCTCGGGCCGCTGTCGCAGCACGACGCCTCGGGCCTGTTCGGCGTCTTCCCGGACATGTGGACCGAGCTGGGCGGGATCACCGTTCACGGCATCCTCAGCCACGGCTTCCTGCGCCGGTACGCGTGGACGCTCGACTTCGAGGCCATGAAGATGACGTTCGCGACGTAGGCTTCAAGCGTGCAAGGCGAGGAGCTCAGCCACGTCGACGAGACCGGCGCCGTCCGCATGGTGGACGTCGGCGGGAAGCCGCCCGCCCGGCGCCGCGCCCGCGCCCGCGCGTTCGTGCGCATGAGCCCGGGGACGTCCGCGCGCCTCGGCGAGCTCCCGAAGGGCGACGCGCTCACCACGGCCCAGATCGCCGGGATCATGGCGGCGAAGCGCACCGCGGAGCTCATCCCCCTTTGCCACCCGCTCCCGCTCACCCATGTCGACGTGCGACTCGAGGTCGAAGACGCCGGCGTCGCGATCGAGGCGAGCGCGGAGACGACCGCGCAGACCGGCGTCGAGATGGAGGCGCTCACGGCCGCGTCGGTGGCCGCGCTCACCGTCTACGACATGGCCAAGGCGATCGACAAGGAGATGGTCGTCGAGGACGTGCGCCTCCTCGAGAAGACGAAGGAGGCCGCCGGGTGAAGGCGGCGGTCCTGACCGTCTCCGACGGCGTCTCCGCGGGCGAGCGGGAGGACCGGAGCGGCGAGGTCCTGGCCGAGCTGCTCGGCGGCGAGGGCTACGAGGTCGAGCGGCGCGTCGTCCCCGACGAGCGCACCGTGATCGCCGAGGCGCTCCGCGAGCTGGCCGGCTCGGCGCAGATCGTGCTCACCACCGGCGGCACCGGGATGGGACCGCGCGACGTGACGCCCGAGGCCACGCGCGACGTGCTCGACCGCCTCGCCCCCGGCATCGCGGAAGCCGTCCGGGCGGACTCCGTCGCCAAGACCCCGCACGGCCTTCTCTCCCGCGGCCTGGCCGGAGTGCTCGGCTCCACGCTCGTCGTCAACCTCCCGGGCTCCCCGGGCGGCGCCCGCGACGGCTTCGAGGTGCTGCGGCCTGCGCTCGGCCATGCGCTCGAGCTGCTCGCGGGAGAGCCGACCGCTCACCGACAGACATGAGCGCCACCGCGCTCCGCTATCCGAAGCTCTTTCTCTCGCTCGTCAAGTTCGAGCACACGATCTTCGCGCTCCCGTTCGCCTACATCGGCGCCTTCCTCGCCGTCGACGGCGTTCCGACCGCCTCCGACCTCCTCTGGATCACGGTGGCCATGATCGGGGCGCGCAGCCTCGCGATGGCGCTCAACCGGCTCATCGACGCCGGCATCGACGCCCGGAACCCGCGCACCGCGGGCCGCGAGCTTCCCCGCGGGGCGCTGAAGACGTGGCAGGTGGCCCTCTTCTGCCTCGCCTCGCTCGCGGTGTTCCTGGTCGCCGTCTACCAGCTCGCCCCGATCGTGCGCTGGCTCTGGCCGATCCCGGTGGCCGCCTTCGTCGTCTATCCATATCTGAAGCGGGCGACGTGGCTTTCCCACTTCTGGCTCGGCGCGGTCGACGGGCTCGCCCCGGTGGGCGCCTGGGCGGCGATCACGAACGACCTCCCGCTCGAGGCCTGGCTCCTCGGAGCGGCGGTCGCCGTCTGGGTCGCCGGGTTCGACGTCCTCTACGCGCTCTTCGACCTCGAGCACGACCGGGCTCACGGGCTCCACTCGGTGCCGGCGAGGTTCGGCGTCCCCGCCGCGTTCGCCGTCGCCCGCGCGTGCCACGTCGCGACCGTCGTCTTCCTGGCGCTCGCCGGGCTCACCATCGGCGTCGGCGTCCTCTACTGGCTTGGAGTCGCCGTCGTGGCCGGCCTGCTTCTCTACGAGCACTCGCTCGTCTCCCCGCGCGACACGAGCCGCCTCGACATGGCTTTCTTCACGATGAACGGCGTTCTGAGCGTCACGTTCTTTCTCTTCGTGCTCGGGGACGTGGTCGTGTGATCTCGGCGCGCGGGCTCGGCCGCAGCTTCGGCGCGAAGCGCGTCCTCCGCGATCTCGACCTCGACGTGGCCGAGCGCGATCTGCTGCTCGTCTCCGGGCCGAACGGATCCGGGAAGTCGACCCTGCTCGCGCTCTGCGCCGGGCTGCTCGCCCCGACCCGGGGCAAGCTCGACGTGACGGTCGAGCGGGGTCGCATCGGCTACCTCGCCCACGAGCCGCTCGTCTACCGGGAGCTGAGCGCGCTCGAGAACCTCGACCTGTACGGGCGCCTGTACCGCGTGCCCGAGCGGCGTGAGCGCATCGGGATGCTCCTGGAGCGCTACGGCCTCTGGGAGGCGCGCCGCGAGCGCGTGGCGGCTCTCTCCCGCGGGATGCAGCAGCGGCTCGCGCTCTGCCGCACGCTCCTGCACGAGCCCGACCTGCTGCTCCTCGACGAGCCGTACGCAGGCCTGGACGAGGAGGGCGTGGCACTCCTGGACGCAGAGCTGGCGGCGCTGGCCGGACAGCGGACGCTGCTGCTCGCCACCCACGATCCGGGCCGCGTCGCAGCCCTCGCCTCCGGCAGGCTGGCGCTCGCATGACGTATCTCGCCGACGTCGGCACGCTCGCCCGCAAGGACCTCCTGCTCGAGCTGCGCTCGCGGGACACGGTCCCCGCGATGCTGCTCTTCGTCGTCTCGACCCTCGTCGTCTTCAACTTCGCGCTGCCGGCCGGCGCGTCCCCTGAGGCGGCCTACGGGCTCCTGTGGGCGGCACTGGTCTTCACCGCGATCCTCGGGCTCACCCGCGCCTTCGCCGCCGAGCGGGAGCAGCGCGTGCTCGATGGGCTCGTGCTCGCTCCCTCGGACCGAAGCGCGATCTGGCTCGGCAAGGCGATTGCCGTCGCCGCCTTCCTCGCGCTCGCCGAGGTCGTGGCCTTGCCCGCGTTCGCGCTCTTCTTCGAGCCGGTGAGCTGGGAGCTCGTCGCCGCCGTCGCCCTGGCGAGCGCCGGCTTCGCCGTCGTCGGCACTCTCCTTGCCGCGATGGCGGCCGCGAGCCGGGCGCGGGAGCTGCTCCTCCCGCTCCTCTTCCTGCCGCTCGTGATCCCCATCGTCGTCGGAGGCGTGGGCGCCTCGATCGCCGACGATCCCGGGCGCTACCTCGGCTTCCTCGCCCTCTACGACCTGATCTTTGCGATCCTGTCCTGGGCGAGCTTTGAGTACGTCGTTACGGAATAGCCGCGCGGTCGTGCTCGCGGCCGCAGCCGCGGGCCTCCTGCTCGTGGGCATCGCGCTGGCCTTCTACTGGGTTCCCGACGCGCCGATCGAAGGGTTCAGACAGCGGATCTTCTACCTCCACGTCCCCATCGCGCTGACCGCCTACGCCTGCTTCTTCTGGGCCGCGTGGAAGGCTCTGCGGCTGCTCTGGACGCGCGACCAGCGCTACGACCTGGAGAGCTACACGGCGGTGCACATGGGCGTCATCTTCGGGATCCTCACGCTCGTGACCGGCTCGATCTGGGCGAAGACGTCCTGGGGAGTGTGGTGGACCTGGAGCGAGCGTCAGCTGGTGCTCTTCCTCGTGCTCTTCCTCTTCTACTCGGCCTACTTCATGCTCCGCTTCTCGGTCGACCCGGGCCCGCGGCGGGCGAGCATGTCGGCCGTGTACGCGCTCTTCGGCGTCGTGCTCATCCCCGTGAGCTTCCTCGCCATCCGGCTCGCCGAGGGCCTGATCCACCCGGTCGTCTTCGACCGGGACGTGGGCTCGAACCTGGCCGGAAGCCAGCTGCTGACGTTCGCCGTCTGCCTCGCCGGCATGCTGGCGCTGGCTGCGTCGCTCTACGTCAACGAGCTCACGGGGAAGCGACTCGACGAACGGCTCTCCGAGCTTCGCGAGGCGCTCTCGTGACGTCGGCGGAGAGATACGTCACCGCTGCCTACCTCGTCGTCCTCGCCGTCGTGCTCGCCTACGTCGTCATCTACGCGTTCAAGCTCTCGCGGCTCGAGCGCGAGGTGACCGAGCTGGCCGAGCTCGCGCGGCGCCGGAAGGAGGAGGTCGCGTCGTGACCGAGGCCGCGCTCCTCCTCTTCTGGCCCGCGCTCGCGGGCTATGCGGAAGCCGCGGTCGCCTACGCGGGGGACACGGTTCGGCCCGGGCGGCTCGTGCGCTACGCGATCTGGGGCGTTCGCCTGGGCTGGCTGGCGCAGACGGCTCTTCTCGTCGCCCAGGCCGCGAGCGCCGACGGCTTCCCCTGGGGCAGCTGGGCCGGCTCGCTGAACCTGTTCGTCTGGATGTGCGTCGGCGTCTACCTGATCTGGGGCTGCCGCGCGCCCTTCCGGCTCCTCGGCCTCGTCGTCATGCCCCTCGCGGCCGTCCTGCTCGTGCTCGCCTGGGCGGCCGGAGGCACGGGCGAGCCGGTGCGAAGCGAGTTCGGAGACGTCTTCCTCGCCGCCCACGTCGGCCTGATCCTGGCCGCCTTCGCGGGCTTCACGCTCGCGGCGGCGCTGTCCGCGCTCTACCTCTGGCAGGACCAGCGGCTGAAGCGGCGCACGCCCGGCGTTCTGCGCCTGCGCTCGCCGTCGCTCGAGACGCTCGACCAGCTGACCGGCCGCACGATCGCCTTCGCCCTGCCGGCGCTGACGGTCGGGGCCGGCATCGGGCTCGCCCGCCTCGAGGCCGACGGCGCCTCCTTCGACGCGATCATGGGTCTGACCGTCCTCACCTGGATCGTCTACGCCTCCTTCCTCGTCCTCCGCTGGGAAGCGGGCTGGCGTGGCCGTCGCACCGCGTACCTCGCTCTGGCGGGGTTCCTGCTCGTCGTCCTCGTCCGCCTCGTCCTGACCCCCTTCGTCCACTTCTGATGCCCCTCGTCCTCATCGGCACCTCGTACCAGCGCGCCCCCGTGGAGCTGCGGGAGTTGCTCGCCTACGACCCGGGGCTGCGGCGGGAGGCGCTCGGGCGGCTGGGCTCGGACGGTGCCGAGGCGGCGGTGCTCTCCACCTGCAACCGGACGGAGGTCTACGGGGTCAGCGGCGAGCCATCGGACCTCGAGGAGCGGATCTACGGCGAGCTCGCCGATCTCTCGGGCCTCTCGCACTCGGAGCTCGCGCCGGCGCTCTACTCGGTGAGCGACGAGGCGGCCGCCGTCCACCTCTTCCGCGTCGCGGCCGGCCTCGACTCGATGGTGCCCGGCGAGGCGCAGATCCTCGGGCAGGTGCGGGAGGCGTACGAGGCCGCGCGTGAGACCGAGACGACGGGTGCGACGCTCCACCGGCTCTTCCGCCAGGCCCTCCGTGTAGGCAAGCGCGTGCGCACCGAGACGGCGATCGGCGAGAACCCCGCGTCCGTCTCCTCGGCCGCCGCCGAGCTCGCCGAGCGCGTCTTCGAGGACCTGGCGGGCAGGCGGATCCTGCTCCTCGGCGCCGGCAAGACCGCCGACCTGACCGCCGCGAATCTCATCTCGCGCGGCGTCGGCGAGATCGTCGTGGCCAACCGCTCGCCGGAGCGGGCCGAGGCGCTGGCGCGGCGGTTCGGCGGCCGCGCCGTCGGCCTCGACCAGGTGGAGCCCGAGCTCGCGGAGGTCGACGTCGTCGTCGCCTCCACCAGCTCGCAGGGCTTCGTCCTCTCCGCGGCGCAGGTCGAGCGCGCGATGAAGGAGCGCCGCGGGCGTCCGGTCTTCTTCATCGACATCGCCGTGCCGCGGGACGTGGACCCGGCCGTGCTCGAGATCGAGGGCTGCTACCTCTACGACATCGACGACCTCGAGCGCGTCGTCGCCGAGAGCGTGGCCGGCCGGCGCGAGGAGGCCGTGCGGGCCGAGGCGATCGTCAGCGAGGAAGCCGATGCCTTTCGGGCCTGGCAGCTGTCCCTCGAAGTCGTGCCGGCGATCTCGTCCCTCCGCGCACGGGCCGAGTCGATTCGCCGCGAGGAGCTCGAGCGCGCCCAAGGCCGCCTCGCCTCGCTCTCGCCCAGCCAGCGGCGGGCCGTGGAGGCGCTGACGAGCCAGATCGTGGCGAAGCTGCTGCATCAGCCCACCGTGCGCATGAAGGAGGCGGCGGCCGGGGCCGAAGGCATCCTCTACGCCGACGCGGTGCGCCACCTCTTCGGGCTCGGGGACGATGCTGGTCAGGCTCGGAAGCCGCGGCAGTAGGCTCGCGCTGACCCAGGCAGAGCTCGTCGCGGACGCGCTCCGCGGGGTTCGCGCAGACGTCGACGTCGCCATCGTCCCGATCACGACCGCCGGGGACCGTGACCGGTCGAAGCCGTTCGGCGAGATCGGCGCCCGCGGAGTCTTCGTGAAGGAGATCGAGGAGGCGCTCCTCGCAGGCCGGATCGACGTGGCCGTCCACTCCGCCAAGGACATGACCTCGACGGACATGGAGGGCCTCGCCGTCGGCGCCTACCTGCGGCGGGAGGACCCGCGGGACGCGCTCTGCGGAGCCGACGGCCTCCGGCCGGGGATGCGGGTCGGCACCGCGTCGGTCCGCCGCCGGGCGCAGCTGCTCGCGCTCGAGCCGGCCCTCTCGGTCGAGCCTCTGCGCGGGAACGTCGACACGCGCCTGCGCAAGCGCGGCGAGCGCGGCCTCGACGCGATCGTGCTCGCGGCGGCCGGGCTCGAGCGGCTCGGCCTCTCCGACGAGATCGGCCACCGCTTCGCGCCCGAGGAGCTGCTCCCGGAAGCGGGGCAGGGCGCGGTGGCGCTCCAGGCGCGCGCGGGTGAGGAGGAGCTCGTGGCCGCCCTCGACGACCCGACGACCAGGACACGGGTGCAGGCCGAGCGCGCGTGCGTCTCGCGCATCGGCGGTGGGTGCCTGGCGCCGGTTGCCGCCCACCACGACGGCTCCACGCTCACGGCGCTCGTGGCCGACGAGGACGGCGCCTGGATCGAGCGGCGGAGCGGCGCCGACCCGGCCGCGCTGGCCGACGAGCTGCTGGCCGCCGTCGCAGCCCTGCGCACATGAAGGTCGCGCTCACCGGGACGGAGGAGCATTCGGGGCCGCTCGCCGACGCGCTCGAAGCTCTGGGGCTCGAGGTCGAGGCGTGCTCGCTCGTCGCCGTCGAGCCGATCGCCGGGCCCCCCATCCGGGCCGAGGAGTACGAGTGGCTTCTCCTCACCAGCCGCAACGGCGTCGAGGCGCTGCTCCCTCGACTCGGCGGTGCGCTGCCCCGCGTGGGCGTCGTCGGCCGGGGGACCGCCGAGGCGCTCCGCGACCACGGGATCGAGCCGGATCTCGTCGCCGCCGTCTCGACCCAGGAAGGCCTCGCCGCGGCGCTGCCCCGGCCGGCCGGGAGAGTGCTCTTCGCCGGCGCCGAGGACGCGCGCGACGTTCTCGTCCGCGAGCTCGGGGCGGACTTCGTCCCTCTCTATCGCACCTGCGCGCGGCGGCCGGAGCGGTTCCCCGAGGCGGACCTCGTCGTCCTCGCGTCGGCGTCCGCCGCGCGGAGCTTCGCGGCGCTCGGCCTCGACCTCCCGTGCGTCTCGATCGGCCCGGTCACGTCCGCAGAGGCGCGGGCCCGCAGCCTGCGGGTGGTCGCGGAAGCCGAGACGCACGACCGGGAGGGGCTCGTCGAAGCGGTTAAGCTCGCGGCATCCCTCGGTTCATCACCTTCCTGACCGACTTCGGCCTCGAGGACGACTTCGTCGGCACCTGCCACGGCGTGATCAAGCGGATCTCCCCCGAAGCCGAGGTGATCGACATCACGCACGGGATCGCGCCGACGAACGTCCTGCAGGGCGCGCTCGTCCTCGCCAACACGCTGCCCTACATGCCCGAGGGAGTCCACCTGGCCGTCGTCGACCCGGGCGTCGGGGGCGAGCGTAAGCCGCTCGCCCTGCGCGGTGGGGACGGCCGGCTCTACGTCGGCCCCGACAACGGCCTGCTCCTCGTCGCCGCGGAGCGGCTGGGCGGCGTCGACGCGGCCGTCGAGCTCGTCGAGCCGGCGTACCGGCTCGACCCGGTCGCGCGGACATTCCACGGCCGCGACGTCTTCGCTCCCGCCGCGGCCCACCTTGCCGCCGGGCTCGAGCTGGAGGCGCTCGGCCCGGTCGTGCCGGTCGCGGAGCTGGTCCGACTCGAGCTGCCGGCGCCGAAGGTCGGAAGCCGCCGGCTCCGCGCGACGGTCGTCTACGTCGACCGCTTCGGAAACGTCCAGCTCAACCTGACGAGCGCCGAGCTTGCGAGCGCCGGCATCGTGCCCGAGTCGCGGGTCGAGGTCGCGGTCGGCTTCGAGCGCTACTTCGCGGTCGCGGCCTCGACGTTCGCGGAGGTGCGTCGAGGGGACATCGTCCTCTACGAAGACGCCTACCGGAACATCTCCCTGGCGATCAACCAGGGCAGCGCGGGGGCGATGTTCGGGGTCGTCCTCGGGCAGGAGCTCGAGCTCACGGCGCTTCAGTGAACGCGCTCGTCACCGGGCTGGGGAAGCGCTTCGCCCGGCTGGCGACGCGCGCCGTCGTGGCGCGGCCGGGGCTCTGGCGCCTCTTTCGCCGGCCGATCCGTGCCCAGTTCGACGCGCTCGCGCCGGAATGGGACGGGATCCTCGGGCAGGAGGCGCTGGCTCCGCTCGCCGCGGCGCTCGAGCGGCTCCACAGCCCTCCTGCGCGCGTCCTCGACCTCGGAACCGGGACCGGTAAGGCGGCGCGCCTCGTGGCGGAGCGTTTCCCCCAGGCAGAGGTCCTCGGAGTCGACCTGGCGCCCGCGATGGTGGAGCAGGCGCGCAGCCTGCTGCCGCCCGCGTTTCCTCCGCGCGTGCGCTTCGAGGTGGCGGACGCCTCGGCGCTTCCCGTCCGCACCGGGTCGTTCGACCTCGTCGTCCTGCTCAACATGATCCCGTTCTTCGCGGAGCTCGCCCGCGTCACGGCGCCGGGAGGAACCGTCGTCGTCTCCCACGTGTCCGGGCCCTCGACGCCGATCTGGACGCCGCCGGAGACGCTGCGCGCGAAGCTCGCGCCGCTGGGCTTCGCCCGCTTCGAGGAGCTCGCCGTCGGCGACGGCACCGCGCTCCTGGCGCGGAAGGCGGGAGGGGAGTAGGATCCGGCGAAACGGCGTTCGCGGCACGGTTGCACCGGCCCGGACGTCGTTTTATCGCGCCGTCACGCTCGGGGAGCGATCTCCAACTCCAGCTCCTCCATCCGCTCGTAGATCTTGCGGTCGCGGCTGTAGTACCAGCGGTCGTAGACGAGGAGGCCGATCGGCACCCACAGGATCACCCAGGCCGTGATCTGCAGCCCTTCGGCGGCGACCTCGAGGAGCGAGTCCCCGCTCGTCTCGAGCGGTCTCGCGAGCCCGTTGAGGACGAGTACCGCCACGAGGCCGACCAGGAGAGCCCGGATGCCGTGACGTGTTACGTCCCGCAGGTCCTGCTCGATCCCCTCTCGCTTGACGCGGCAGTACCGTCCGACCGCGTCCGACGCCTGCTGCTCCATTCCCGGTTCGATGGCCTCGGCCGGAAGCTTCACGATCGCTCGGATCCGTCCTCTCGGGCTTTCGCTGCGCAGCCGGGAGGCGATGACGTCCATGCCGGCCCGGTCGCCGTAGGTCTCGTACTCCGGCGAGAACGGGTCGAGATCGGGGGCGGCGAACAGGTTCGCGAGCGCGGGGAGCGGAAGCGTGATCTCGACGTCGCGGCGCCGGCGGAAGGGCGGCAAGAGCAGAAACCTACTGCCACTAGACTCCCTCGCGGGGAATCTCCGCCGGCCCCTCGACTGCGAGATGAACCTCTTCCGCTTCACCCCGGGCTACACGCAGACGCGCCTCTACGACGTGCTCGGCGGAGCGCCGAGCCGGCTCACGGAAGCCTCGCATGGGCCGAAGATCGATCGCCCCTAGCCGCAGGCTGCTCGCGGGGGCAGGCGTTGCACTCTCCGCGCTCGTCCTGACGCCGGCGGGCGCCGCAGCCGGGCCGGCCCAGGAGCTCGTCGACCGCTACGCGCCGATTGTCGCGCTCAAGGAGCAGGAGGGCGAGTGCGGCACGGCGTTCGCCACTGGCGAGCCCTGGCGGCCGACGAGCGTGCAGATCGTGCTCGGCAACCCCGAGGTCATGCTGCGCGGCCCCGGCGCCGGAAGCCCGGTGGTCACGACCGCGCCGACGGCGGCCGACCTCTACCGGAAGGGGGACGGCTACTTCCTCGACTTCCCAGGGAACCCATTGAGCCCCGGGTGCGCCTACGAAGCGGACGGGAAGGCGTTTGCGGAGGGGACGCCGTCCCTTGCCTATGCGCACATCGCGACCGAGGAGGGCGTACCCGGCAAGCTCGCGCTGGAGTATTGGCTCTACTACTACTTCAACGACTTCAACAACAAGCACGAGAGCGACTGGGAGGGCATCCAGCTCGTCTTCGACGCCAACACCGTCGAGCAGGCGCTCCTCACCGAGCCCGTCGAGGTCGGATACGCACAGCATGAGGGGGGCGAGCGCGCCGATTGGAACGACGAGAAGCTCGAGAAGGTCGGCGACCACCCGGTCGTCTACCCGGCGGCTGGGTCGCACGCGAGTTACTTCTCGGACCAGCTCTGGCTCGGGCGGGCGGCGAGCGAGGGGATCGGCTGCGACGACTCGACCGGCCCTTCGCATCAGATCCAGCTGGCCGCCGTCGTCGTGCCAACGGAGCCGGCGTCGAGCGACGGCAACCTGGCCTGGCTCGCGTACGACGGGCTCTGGGGCGAGAAAGAGAAGGCGCCGAACAACGGCCCGACGGGGCCGAACACAAAGGATCGCTGGCAGGAGCCGATCACCTGGCAGAACGGCCTGCGCGGCGGCAGCGTGGCGGTCCCGGCCGGGCGCACGTTCGGCCCCAGCGTGAGCAGCGCATTCTGCGGCAGCGTCGAGTTCGCCGCAGGCCTCTTCACCGACTACCTGGACGAGCCCGTCGTGACGATCGCGCTGATCGTCGTGGTGCTCGGGCTGCTGCTAGCTCTTGTCTGGCGGACGCGCTGGCGGCCGGTGCGGGCCGAGCCGATCCGCCTGCGGCGCGGTGGCGGACAGATCCTTCTCTCGGCCGGACTAATCTACGCGCGCCGCCCGCTCCACCTCCTGGCGCTCGGCTCGATCTTCCTCTGGCTCGAAGCCGTCGCAGCAGGCCTCCAGTGGCTCGCGAGCACGCTCGCCCCCGATGTGCGGCTCGACGTCTCCTTGACGGCGCTGTCGACGATTCTCGCCACCCCTGCGGTCGCGCTCGTGCTTAGAAACCTCGACTCGGGTCGCCGCCTCGGCTGCGTGCAGGCCTACAGGTTCGTCCTGCGTCGGTTCTGGAGCCTGCTCGGAGCCGCAGCGATCGCCGTTTTGGTACAGCTCGCCATCGCGATCACGATCGTCGGGATCCCGGTGGCCGTCTATCGCCTCGTGCGGCGGGTGTTCGTCCTCTTCGAGGTCGTTCTCCGCGGTCATTCGGCCCGCTCCTCCCAGGGCGCCTCGGCCGCGCTCGTAAGCGGGAACTGGTGGCGAACGGCGCTGCTCGTGGGGTTGCTCTACGTGATTCTGATCGGAGTCGGGCCGGTCATCGGCTTCGTGCTTCTCTTCGAGACCGGATTGTCACCCGTCGTGATCGACGCGATCGGCTCCGTCGTCTACATGGTCGTGTTCCCGTACGCGGCCGTCGCGGGAACGCTGCTCTACTTCGACCTCCTCGAGCGGCATCGAGACGCGCGGGAACCGACCTGATGGCGAGGGCCGGAATCGAACCGGCGACACCACGGTTTTCAGCCGTGTGCTCTACCGACTGAGCTACCTCGCCGCGGCACCGAAGTGTAGCCTCACGGGCCGTGGCTGACGGGAGCGAGAGAAAGGCGGCGATCATCGGCGCTGCGCTCGATCTCGGCGCCGGCCGCCGCGGCGTCGACATGGGTCCGTCCGCGATCCGCTACGCGGGCCTGGAGGATCGCCTCCAGGAGCTCGGCGTCGAGTGCGAGGACTGGGGGAACGTGGACACGGTCGTCGCGGAGGCGACTGCGACCGGGAGCCCCCAGGCCCGGTTCCTCGACCAGATCAAGGAGACCTGCGAGCGGATCGCCCGCGCGGTTGCCCGGGCGGTCGAGGAGGGGCGGACGCCGATCGTCCTCGGCGGCGACCACTCGATCGCGCTCGGGACGCTCGGCGGGCTCGCCTCGGTCTACGGCCCGGGCGGGGTGCTGTGGCTGGACGCCCACGGCGACCTGAACACGCCCGAGACCAGCCCGAGCGGGAACGTGCACGGGATGCCGCTGGCGGCGGCGCTCGGCCGCGATCCGGGGGCCTTTGCGAGCGACGTCTGGCCGTTGCCGGCGCTCGAGCCGGAGCGGGTCGTCCTCCTCGGCGTGCGCTCCCTCGACGAGGGTGAGCGGGCGTTCGTGCGCGAGAGCGGGATCGGCGTCCACACGATGAGCGAGCTCGATCGTCGCGGCATCGAGCCGGCCGTGCGCGAGGCCCTGGAGCGGGTCGAGGGCGCGGCGTTCGTGCACGTCTCGCTCGACATGGACGTCGTCGACCCGGAGATGACGCCCGGCGTGGGAACGCCGGTGCGGGGAGGGCTCTCCTACCGCGAGGCGCACCTCGCGCTCGAGCTCGTGGCCGAGTCGGGTCTCATGAGCTCGTTCGAGATCGTCGAGGTAAACCCGATCCTCGACCGCGGCAACGAGACCGCCGCGCTCGCCGTCGAGCTGGCCGCGAGCGCGTTCGGGGCCCGGATTCTCTAGCCGGCGAGGAAGGAGTCGATCGCGGCGGCGGTCTCCTCGTACGCGTCCCAGAGGACGATGTGACCGCCGGGGACGACGACGACGTGCAGCAGCTCGCCGAGGGCTGCGCGATAGAGCTCGACCTCGGCGGCGCTGACGAGCTTGGCGTGCTCGGCGACGACGAGGAGCGTGGGCACCCGCAGGGACTTCCACGCCGGTGGCGCCGTCGCCATCTCCCGGTACGCCTCGGCGACGACCTCTCGCGAGTAGCGGTAGAAGTAGCCTCCGTCCGGTTGCTCGACGAGATGCTCCTGCATCTCTTCCTCGAGAAACTCGGGAGGGGTGCGCTCGAGGCCTGCGGCTCGTGCCTGCAGAGCCTCTTCCCGGGAGGCATACGGTGTCTTCGCGAGCTCGCCCCGCGCAATCTCCTCGGCGACGTCAGGCGGCACCCAGAGTGCAGGGTCGAGCAGGATCGCCCGCTCGACCAGGTCGGGACGTCTCGCCGTCACCTCGGCCGTCAGACGCCCGCCGAAGCTGTGCCCGATCCAGATCCCAGGCCCGTCGACGCTTTCGAGCACGTCATCGACGTGCTGCGAGATCGTCCAGGGCTCCTCCCAGCCGGAGCGGCCATGGCCGCGGAGGTCGAGAGCCCGAACGTGGTAGCGATCCGCGAGCCGCTCCTCGGCGAGCCGCCGGAAGCGCATCCCGTGTGCGCAAACGCCGTGCAGGCAGACAAGGGAGGCGGAGCCCGGACGGCCCCAGGCGTGCTCGTTCAGCCTCAGGGCAGCCTTCCCTCCAGCGCGTCCACGAGCGGCGGCAGCGTGTCGCGCCAGTCGCCGACGACGCCGACGTCTGCGTGCTCGAAGATCGGCGCCTTCTCGTTCGCGTTGAGGGCGACGATGACGCCGGCCTTGACCGAGCCGACCATGTGCTCGAACGCGCCGCGGACGCCGATCTCGAGGAGCAGGCGGGGGGCGACCGCACGTCCCGTGAGGCCGATCTGGCGGTTCTTGGGGAGCCAGCCGGCGTCCGTGACGTCGCGGCTCCCGGCCACGGCGGCGCCGAGGCGGGCCGCCTGGGCCTCGATCTCCGCCAGCGCCTCCGGCCCGCCGACGCCCTTCCCCACGCAGAGGCACACGGCGGCGGCGTCGAGCTCGTAGCCGGCGGTGGAGTGGTCGTGCTCGCGGGCGACGAGGCGGGTCCGCGGCTCGGGAAGATCGCCCACTGGTCGCTCGACGAGCTCTGCCTCGGCGTCGTCACGCGGCTCCACCGGCACGAACATCCCCGGGCGAACCGTCGCGAGCTGCGGCGTGGTGGCGCCCATGATCACGGAGACGATGTTGCCGCCGTAGGCAGGCTTGTACTGGATCAGCCGCCCCGCCCGATCGATGCCGAGGTCGACGCAGTCGCCGGTCATTCCCAGCTCGAGCTCGCCGGCGACGCGGGGGCCGTAGTCGCGGCCCTGTGCCGTGGAGGGGATCAGGAGCACGTGGGGCCGCTCGTCCTCGACGACCCGGCGAAGCGCGGCGGCGAAGGTCTCCGGATGGTAGTCGGCCAGGCGCGCGTCGTCGACGATGACGACGCGCTCGGCGCCGTGGCGGGCCGACTCGCGCGCCACGTCTCCGAGGTCGCTGCCGAGGATCAGCGCGACGTTGCTCCCGCCCAGCTTCCCGGCGAGCTCGCGGCCCTTGCCCAGAAGCTCGAGCGAGAGACGACGCGGAGCGCCTTCGACGAGCTCGACGACGCTCCAGCAGTCGTAGCTCCGCCCCGGCTCCGCGCCGAGGCGCTCGGGCTTCTCCCACGCGGAGGTGGGCGATCCCCCGGCCTCGGTCAGCAGCTCGAGGATGCGCCTGGCGGCCTGTTCGGAGCCGGCGACGATCTCGCCGTGCCGGTCGGGCGTGACGTCCTTGACCGCGAGGACGCGCGTCGGAGAGCCGGTCTGGCCGAAGCGGCGATCGTCCTCCTCGACGTCGCCGACGAGGTCGGCGGCCGACCACACGCTGATCCGCCCCTCCGTTGCGGTCGCCTCCACATCCCGCTTCGCCGGCCAGATGCCTTCGTTGATCCCCTCGGTCACCGAGACCACGGCCGGGAGATCGAGCTCGTAGGTGTCGTAGCCCTCGTCGGTCTCGCGCCGAGCGCGCAGGGCGGCGCCGGCGGGCTCCAGCCGATCGACGTTCGTGAGCTGTCTCCAGCCGAGAAACGCCCCGACCTCGGGCGGCACCTGCCAGGTTTCCGAGTCGACGGTCTTGCGGCCGCAGAGGACGAGGTCGGCGCCTTCCTTCTCGACCGCGAGGGCGAGCGTGCGCGAGGTGCCGATCGTGTCCGCGACCGCGAAGACCCTGTCGTTCAGGTGAATCGCCCGGTCGGCGCCCATGGCCAGGGTCATCCGCAGCGCTTCCTCGGCCTGCGGTGGGCCCATCGTCATGGTCACGACCTCGCCGCCGTGCGCGTCGCGGAGGCGGATCGCCGCCGTGACGGCGTAGACGTCGAATTCGTTCAGATCGAGCGGCACGCCCTCGCGCACCAGCCGCCTCGTCTCCGGGTCGAGCCGCACGTGCTGCGGGCTCGGCACCTGCTTCACGAGGACGACGATCTTCACGCCGGGAGCCTATCCACACGTTCCCCACCTCCTGAGGCCATGGGCTCGCGAGTCACGCCGGCGTCGCAGAGCAGCGGTGGCGTCCCCGCCGGCCACGCCCAGGGTCTGACCCCTGACACGTCTGCGGGGGGCACGTGTGGATGCCGGGACTACTCGCCCGGCGGCTCGTAGTAGCGGCGGCCCTTGACCTGGTCCGGGAGGTGGTCGACGTCGTAGCCGGCCGGGTTGTCGGGCGGATAGACGTAGCCCTCGCCGTGGCCCAGCTTCCTCGCGCCGCGATAGCTCGTGTCGCGGAGCGACTTGGGAGGGCGAACGGCGCCCTGCTCTCGCACGTCGCGCCGGGCGGCGCCGATCGCCCTCACGACCGCGTTCGACTTCGGCGCCGTCGCCAGGTAGATGGTCGCGTGCGCGAGGTTGAGCTGCGCCTCGGGGAGGCCGACGTGCTCGACGGCATGTGCTGCCGCCGTCGCCACGAGCAGGGCCTGCGAGTCGGCCATGCCGATGTCCTCCGACGCGTGGACGATCAGCCTGCGGGCGATGAAGCGGGGATCCTCCCCGCCCTCCAGCATCGCCGCGAGGTAGTAGAGCGCCGCGTCGGGGTCGGAGCCGCGGATGGACTTGATGAAGGCCGAGGTGAAGTCGTAGTGGGCATCGCCGCCCTTGTCGTAGACGACCGGCCGCCGCCTGGCCGCGTCCTCGACGTGGCGGGCCTCGACCTCAACCGCCTCTGACTGCGCCGTCGACCAGGCCAGCTCGAGAATGCTGAGCCCCGAGCGGCCGTCTCCGCCGGCCTTCACGGCGATGAGCTCGACCAGCTCGTCCGTGAGCGAGACGCCCAGGCTTTCCGCCCCCCGCCGGACGATAACCGCCACGTCTTCCTGCTCCAGCGGCTGCAGCTCGTAGACCTGCGTGCGCGAGAGCAGGGCCGAGTTGACCTCGAAGTACGGGTTCTCCGTGGTCGCGCCGATCAGCGTCAGAAGCCCTGACTCGACCGCCGGCAGGAGCGCGTCCTGCTGCGCTTTGTTGAAGCGGTGGATCTCGTCGAGGAAGAGGATGGTCCGGCGTCCCGCCGATCCCAGCTGCTCCTTCGCCCGCGCGAGCACCGCCCGCACGTCCGCAACCGAAGCCGAGACCGCGGAGAGCTCCTCGAAGTCGGCGCCGGTCGTCCCGGCGATGATCCGCGCGAGCGTCGTCTTCCCGCTTCCGGGCGGCCCGTAGAAGATCGCGGAGCCGACCCGGTCCTCGGCGATCGCGCGCGCGAGCGCCGAGCCGGGCCCGACGATCTCCTGCTGACCGACGAAGTCCTCCAGCCGCTCCGGCCGCAAACGCGCCGCGAGGGGCGCCACCTCGGGCGCGCGCGTCTCGGCGGCATCGGAGAAGAGATCTGTCACACGACCAGTATGCTCGCCGCCGGACATGGCGACCACGACTCTCCGTGACGAGGCGACCGGGCTGCTGCAGGAGCTGCTGCGGCTGAACACCGCCAACCCGCCGGGAAACGAGACGATCGCGGCCGAGCTCCTGCGCGCGTACCTCGAAGACTCCGGCGTCTCGTGTGAGCTCTACGCGCTCGAGCCCGAGCGCGCCAACCTCGTCGCGCGGCTGCCTGGCCGGGGCGAGGGGCCGAGCCTCCTCCTCCTCTCGCACACCGACACGGTGGTCGCCGACCCGGCCGAGTGGTCGGTCAGCCCCTGGTCGGGCGAGCTCAAGGACGGCTGTGTCTGGGGCCGCGGCGCTCTGGACATGAAGGGCCACGTCGCCGCCGCCGCGACCGCGATCGCCACGCTCGCCCGGGAGGGCTTCGAGCCGGCCGGTGACCTCGTCTTCGCGGCGACCGCCGACGAGGAGGTCGGCGTCGACGTCGGGCTCTCCTGGCTCTGCAAGGCGCATCCCGAAGCCGTGCGGACGGACTACTGCGTGAACGAGGGCGGCGGCGAGCGAGTCGGCGTCGGTGGCCGGAACGCCTACCTCTGCACGACCGCAGAGAAGATGAGCGCGCCGTTCCGGCTCGAGGTGCACGGCCGCAGCGGCCACGCCTCGATGCCGGGGATCGCCGACAACGCGCTCGTGCGGGCAGCCCGCCTGATCGAGCGCGTCGCCGCGCTGCGCCAGCCGCCGCGGCTGATCCCGGAGACCGAGGCGCTCTTCGCCAGGCTCGGCGAGATCCCGGAGCCGGCCGAGCTGGAGCGCGCCGTTGCGGGCCTGCCGCCGGACGTGCGCCAGATGGTCGAGCCGATGCTCGGCTTCGCGATCTCGCCGACGATCATCTCCGCCTCGGAGCGCACGAATGTCATCCCGGGCCTCTGCGAGGTGGTCTGCGACTGCCGGCTGCTGCCTGGAGACACGCCGGAGGACGTCGAGCCGGCGATCCGCGCGGGTCTGGGCGAGGACTCCTACAACCTGGAGTGGATGGAGGCCGTCGGCGGCACCGGCTCGCCGCTCGGGACGCCCCTGTGGGACGCGATCGAGTCCTTCGTCTCGGAGAACGATCCGGGCGCCGACGTCGTCCCGGTCGTCTCGCCGGGGTTCACGGACAGCCACTTCCTCCGCCAGGCGTTCGGCACGGTCGCCTACGGTTTCCTCCCCATGCGCACGATGGATCCGGAGCTGGCCGCCCGGCTGATCCATTCCGCGGACGAGCGGATCGCCGTCGAGGACCTCGAGCTGGGCGTGCTGTTCCTCCGCCACGTTGCAGCTACTGTGGGACGATGAGCAGAGAGCCGCAGATCCGCCTGGGCGGGATGGCGCTTGCCAACGGGGTGCTGGTGCACGGGCCCCGCCACTGGTCCTGCGCCGTTCGCACCGATGACGGGGAGCTCAAGGTCGCGTCGGGGTCGAAGCCGGTTCGCGCGGCGGATGTAAAGGCCCGCCTCGTGCGTGGCCCGGTGCGGGTCGCCGAGGTCTTCGCCCTGCTGCCCGAGGTGAGGAGACGACTGCCCGAGGCGAAGCTGCCGTTCCAGCGGCCGGGCGTCCTCGGCGCCATGGCAGGGAGCATCGTCGCCATCCAGGCCGTGCGCCGCACGCGCCTCTCTCCGCTGACCCAGGAGTCCCTGGCGGCGCTGCTCGCGCTCGGGCCGGCGGTGGCCGCGCTTCGCGGCACGGCGCTCGCCGAGTACCACGGCGCCGAGCACATCTCGATCGGGAGCTACGAGCACGGCGCCCCGCGCACGCGCGAGCACGAGCGCTGCGGCTCGCACATGATCGGGCCGCTGCT
The DNA here is from genome assembly GCA_963775625.1 of uncultured Actinomycetes bacterium. Taxonomy (GTDB): domain Bacteria; phylum Actinomycetota; class Thermoleophilia; order Gaiellales; family Gaiellaceae; genus JAIBJN01. The sequence goes on from CAVZJM010000002.1 coordinate 438,574, forward strand.
GGCCACGACTGCGGTCGGGAGCGTGCTCGCCGCGCGTGCCCCTCGTCACCTACGCCCGCTCGCCCGCGCGGCCGCCGGTGTCGGCTCGGTCGCCGCGGCCGTCGAGGTCTTCTCCTGGATGGTGGCCAACGAGCGCCATCCCGTCGCCCGCGCGCTCGCCCGGCCCGGCCACGAGCTCCAGCAGCGACTCGTCACGGCAGAGCCCTCCGCCGAGCAGCTCGAAGTCGCGAACGCAGCCCTGGCTGCGTGTCTCGATCTAGAATCGCCTGCAAATGGCGCTCTCGACTCAGAAGCGGCGCCTCCCGCCTGAGATCTTCGACCTCCCGGTCGAGAAGATGCGGGAGGGCTACTACACCGACGTCTACTTCAACCACGCGCGCGAGACGCTGCTCCGGGACGGCAGGCACCCACGGGTGGTCATGCAGGTCTTCCAGAAGCAGCAGGCTGTGCTCGGCGGGATGGACGAGGCGATCGCCATCCTCAAGCTCTGCTCCGACGACTGGGACGCGCTGACCGTGCACGCGCTCCACGACGGAGACGAGGTCGCGCCGTGGGAGACCGTGATGGCGATCGAGGGCGACTACACCCTCTTCGCCCACCTGGAGACGCCGTATCTGGGCGTGCTCGCGCGCCGGACGCTGGTGTCCACGAACGTCCGCCGCGTCGTCGAGGCGGCACGCGGCAAGCCAATCCTCTTCTTCCCGGCCCGCCACGACCACCATCGGGTGCAGACCGGCGACGGGTACGCCGCCCACGTGGCGGGAGCGATCGGCGTCTCCACGGACGCGCAGGCCTCCTGGTGGGGCGGCCGCGGCATCGGCACCGTCCCGCACGCGCTCATCGCCGCCTACGGGGGGAACACCGTTCTCGCGGCCACGAAGTTCGCCGAGTCGGCCACGGAGGACGTCAACGTCGTCGTCCTCGTCGACTTCGAGAACGACTCGGTGCGCACCTCGCTGGAGGTGGCCAGGGCCATGGGCGAGCGCCTCTGGGGCGTCCGCCTCGACACCTCGCGCACCCTCGTCGACCGCTCCCTCTGGAACGAGATGGGCGACTTCGACCCACGCGGAGTCAGCGAGCGCCTCGTCCGCAAGGTGCGCGACGCGCTCGACGAGAACGGCTTCGAGCGCGTGAAGATCGTCGTCTCGGGAGGCTTCGACGTCGAGCGCATCCGCGAGTTCGAGGCGAAGGACGTCCCGGTTGACTCCTATGGCGTCGGCTCGTCCCTCATCCGCGGCGACAACGACTTCACGGCCGACATCGTCCTCACGGACGGCCTCCCGTCGGCGAAGGTCGGGCGCAGCTATCGCCCGAACCAGCGGCTCGAGCTCGTGGACTGGAGGGTTTGTCGGAATAGTGCTCGTCGCCGGGGTGCGATGGTCGTTCCGAGGCAAGGACGCAGGGAGCGCTCGTAGCCGAAGCTACGGGCGCGACTGAGGACGCCGCATCGGGGCGAGCAGCGCGGCCCGGCGCCAGCGGCATTTCGTCAAGCCCTCCTAGGCCCCTTCAGCTTTCCGGCGCGGCTGCCGATGGAAGCGGCGGGTGGACTGGCTCGCGGACTTCATCAACGATCTTCCTGGGATCGCCCTCACGTGGCTGCCCCTGATCTTCCTCGGGCTGATCGTCTACCTGATCTGGAAGTCGCTCTCGCTGATGCCGCGCGTGCGGCCGACCGAGGTGGAGCCATCGTCGAAGTCGTCCGTGACCTGGAACGACATCGCCGGCGTGGACGACGCCGCGGCCGAGCTGCAGGAGGTCGTCGACTTCCTCAGGGACCCGCGCCGCTTCTCGAAGCTCGGCGCGCGCGTGCCGAAGGGGATCCTCCTGTACGGGCCGCCCGGCACCGGCAAGACGCTGCTCGCCAAGGCGGTCGCCCACGCCTCCCACTCCACCTTCTACTCGCAGAGCGCCTCCGCGTTCGTCGAGATGTTCGCCGGGCTCGGGGCGGCGCGCATCCGCAAGCTCTTCGACCGCGCCCGCAAGCACGCGCCGGCGATCGTCTTCATCGACGAGCTCGACGCCGTGGGCATGCGCCGAAGCGGGTCGAGCTTCAACCGTGAGCACGACCAGACGTTGAACCAGCTCCTCGTCGAGCTCGACGGCTTCAACTACAGCGCGCAGGTGGTCATCATCGCCGCCTCGAACCGCCTCGAGGATCTCGATCCCGCGCTCCTGCGCCCGGGCCGGTTCGACCGTCAGATCCTGGTCGGCGAGCCGGACCTCGCGGGGCGCGAGGCGATCCTGGGCGTCCACACCCGTGGCAAGCCCCTGGCCTCCGACGTGGATCTCGCCGGGCTCGCCCGCCAGACCGCCGGGCTCACCGGCGCCGACCTCGCCAACCTCTGCAACGAGGCCGCCATCTTCGCGGGCCGCGAGGGCCAGGATCGCATCCGCAACAAGGACTTCGACGACGCCTTCGAGCGCGTCGTGGCCGGTCTCCAGCAGCGCAAGACGATGACCGAGAAGGAGAAGCGCGTCGTCGCCTACCACGAGGCCGGGCACGCGCTCATGTCGCACCTCGTCGGCGAGCCGCAACCAGTCCAGAAGGTGACGATCGTCTCGCGCGGGCTCGCGCTCGGCTACACGCTGCACACGCCGCAGGAGGACCGCTTCCTCTCGACGAAGGAGGAGCTGGTCGACCGTATGAAGGTGCTCCTCGGCGGGCGCGCGGCCGAGCAGATCGTCTTCGGCGCCGTCACGAACGGCGCGTCGAACGATCTCGAGCGCGTGACCGCCATCGCCCGGGCGATGATCTTCGAATACGGGATGGGCGACGAGGTCTCCTCGCGCACGCTGCGAGCCGACAACTACGCGCTCTCCGAGGAGACGAAGCGCCTTCGCGACGACGAGCAGGCGCGCCTCACCGACCAGGCCTACGCCGAGACGGTCCGCCTCATCTCCAAGCACCGGAGCACGCTCGACCGGATCACCGCCGATCTGCTGGAGAAGGAGACGCTGAACCGGCAGGAGCTGGAGGCGCTGCTCGCCAACGTGCAGCCCGAGTCGAACGCCTCCGAGCGGGTCGGCACGCCGCAGGCCGTCTGACACCTCGTGCCAGTCGTTAGGATCGCTGGCGTGGATGTGCGCTCCGTGCACCACGTCGCCTTCGCCGTCGAAGACCTCGACGCCGCCGTCGAGACGTACCGCTCGCTCTTCGGCGCCGAGGTCGAGGTGCGCGGCCGCCTGGAGGAGCAGGGCGTCGAGGCCGTGTACCTGCGCCTCGGCGCCGGCCGGATCGAGCTCGTGGCGCCTCTCGGCGCCGAGACCCGCGTCGGCCGCTTCCTCGCCAGCCGCGGCCCCGGGATGCACCACGTCGGCATCGGCGTCGACGACATCGCCGCGGCGCTCGACGAGCTCGCTGCGAACGGCGCGGAGGTCATCGACCCCGAGCCGCGGCCCGGCCTCGGCGGGCATCTCGTCTCGTTCGTCCACCCCCACTCGCTTCACGGCGTTCTCGCGGAGGTAGTCGGTGTCTGACAACTCGGTTCGGATCCAGGTCGCCTTCGAAGGCGGCCAGTCGGTCGGCGCAAACGTCCCCCAGGAGGTCGCGGACGCGCTCGCGGCGGCGCTCGCCGCCTCGGAGGCGGTCTTCGAGCTGCCCACCGAGGACGGGACGTACGTGCTCTCGCTCGGGAAGGTCGTCTACGTGCGGCGCTCCGAGCGCGAGACGCAGATCGGCTTCGCTGCTACTGCGCTGCGGATGGCCCGGCGGCACAGCGGCTTTCGTAGCTTCGTGTAGGAGCCGGGCGAGGTGCTCGAGGAGCTTCCAGGCCACGTCCGGGTCGTTCTTGACGAAGCCTCGAAACTCCCACACGGACGTGACGAGAGTCTGGAGGTCGGTCTCCGCAGTGACCGTCGCCGTGCGGACGCGGTCGCCGATGAGCGCGATCTCGCCGAAATGGTCTCCGGGACCGAGAACGTCCAGGCTCTGTCCGTCGGCGGAGACCCGGGCGGTGCCGTCGGTGATGACGAAGAATCCGATCCCCCGCTCGTCGCCCTGCTTGACCACGACGGTGTCAGCCGGGAAGGCGCGCTCCGTGAAGGAGCCCGCGACCCGCTCGAGCTCCTTGGCATCGAGCCCTGAGAGGAGCGGGACGCGGCTCAGAGCCTCGACGGTGTCGATCGCCACGACGCGATCGTACTGTCCTCGAGCCCGTGCCGTCTAGAGTCGTGGCGTGCCTCTGGCCGTCGGAATCGTAGGCCTCCCCGACGCGGGGAAGACGACGCTCTTCAACGTGCTCACCGGCGCCGGCGCCACGGTTTCGGGGAAGGAGAACGTCGGCATGGCGCCGGTTGCGGACGAGCGTCTCGGCCCCGTGGCGCAGGTGGTCGGCTCCAGGAAGGTCACGCCGGCCTCGATCCGGGTCGTGGACGTCCCCGGGAGCGGCGTCCAGCTGCTCGGGAACCTCCGCCGGGTCGACGCGCTCCTCCTCGTTCTCGACAGCTGGTCGGGAACGCGAAGCCCCGAAGACGACCGTGTCACCTTCGGCCTGGAGCTCCTCCTGGCCGACCGCGAGCACGTGGGTCGGCGCCTGGAGCGGGTGGCCAAGCAGGCGAAGTCGGGTGACCCGGCGCTGCGCGAGGAGGCAGCCCTCCTCGAGCGCCTCGCTGCCCATCTCGACGCCGGCGAGACCGTCGTGAGCTTTCCGGAGCCGATCCCCTCGGAGCTCGAGCCGCTGACCACGAAGCCGCTGCTCGAGCTCGTGAACGGGCCGGCGGGGATCGACCTGAAGCTCGAGTCGGAGCTGGCCGAGCTCGGAGAGAGCGAAGCCGCTGCGTTCCGCGAAGGCGCCTCGGCGCTGGAGGACGTGGTCCGGCGCCTCTTCGCCGCGCTCGACCTCGTCAGCTTCTTCACGGCCGGTGAGACGGAGACGCGGGCCTGGACGCTACGCCGGGGCGAGACGGCGCTGGACGCGGCCGCCGTCGTCCACACGGACCTCGCGCAGGGCTTCATCCGCGCCGAGGTGATCCGCTGGGACGACCTCGTCGCGTGCGGCTCCCACGCCGAGGCCGCGCGGCGGGGCCTTCAGCGGCTCGAGGGCAAGGGGTACCTCGTCGAGGACGGCGACGTCCTCAACATCAGGTTCAGCCCGCCGCGCTGATGGGCTAAGTCGCGCTGGTGCTTCGCCAGCCGGTCACGCGCGCCGTTCGAACCAGCAGCACCAGGCTCACCGCCAGCACCCAGGCGAGCCAGACGAAGAGTGGGAAGAAGAAGACCGCGAAGAGCAGGAAGGGCGCGACGAGGAAGCCCGCCAGCGCCAGCCAGCGGGGCAGCAACCCGGTTCGGTAGGCGACGATCGACGTCGCCATCGCCACGAGCGCCCCGGTCATGGTCGAGCATGCGAGCAGCGCGAAGCCGGCGTTGGTGAACGCATTGGCGGTGTTCGGGTCGAACGGAAAGGCGTCCTGTCCGGCCGTGGCCGCCGGGGTGATGTAGAGCGATGCGGAGACGAGCAGGAGCGTCGCGCTCGCCACTCCGGCTCCGAACGCGAGCGCGGTCCAGCGGGCCGGGTCGCCTTCGGCCCGGACGAGCACGCCGCGCAGCGCGCCCAGGAACCAGAGGAAGGCCAGAGCCGCGCCGACGAGGAGGAAGAAGACGAAGAACGCCGCGCCGCGGTTCCCCTCGTCCGCGTACCACTCCGCCACTTCCTCGGGCGTGTCTCCCGGCCCGCTCCCGCTGACGCCGAGCGCGGCGAGCACGAACACGGCGAACGCCACCCCGGCGAGCGGCGACCAGCGTTGCCAGCGATCCCGCTCCAGCGCTACCGCTCCGCCGTCACCGGCCGCATCGCAGCAGCGGCGTCGAGCTGGTTGGCGTGGTAGAGAACGGCCGCTTCCGCGGTGCGAGCCGCCCGGGCATCGTGGTGTGCCGAGACCGCATGGAGGAGCTCGGCCAGCACCTCCGGCTCGAGGCCGCCGGCGCGCTCCTCGATCAGGCGAAGGCCGAGGTGGACGTGTCCGAGCAGCCGTCCCTCGGTCGTGGGGAGGAAGAGCGGGCCGCGGTCGAGCTCTCGTGTGCGCCCGGCGTCGTGCAGGAGCGCGGCCGCGAGCAGGAGGTCGGCCCGCAGCCGCTGATGGAGCTGAGCGGCTTCGCGGCAGAGGGAAGCGACGCCGACCGTGTGCTCGAGCAGGCCTCCGGCCCAGGAGTGGTGGCCTTCCTGGGTTGCCGGCAGGATGCGCAGGCGTGCGCGGAAGTCAGCGTCGGCGGCGAGCCCGGCGACCAGCCCGCGCAGGCCCGGATGGGCGATCTCGGCGGCCAGGAACTCGAAGAACCCGTCCAGCTCGTCGACGTCGCGCCGCGGCTCGGGCACGAGCTCGGCAGGATCCGTCTGAGACGGCTCGAGCGAGCGCACCTCGAGTTGGAGGCGGTCGCGGAAGCGCTCCACACGTCCGAGCACGCGGACGGCGTCTCCCTCCCCGAAGCGCTTGTCCAGAAGCTCGACGTCGTTCCAGACGCGGGCCTCGATCTTGCCTGTCGGGTCGACCAGCTCGAGCGCGAGGTAGGGGCTGCCGGAGCGGGTGCGGAGCCGTTGCTTGCGGGCGACCGCGTACAGGCCTTCGACGACCCGGTCCTCGGCCAGCTCCGCGATCGACACCCTGCGATTCTAGGTCCGGGGACGGATGGTAAGCTGGCCCGCAGTGCCCCTGCTCAAGCCGTTTCGCGCCCTTCGCTACGACGAAGGGACGGCGGGGCCGCTCGGCGACCTGGTCGCACCTCCGTACGACGTCATCACCCCGGAGTCCCGCGACCGGCTCCTGGCCCGGAGCCCGTGGAACGCCGTGCGGCTCGTTCGCCCCGACGACCCGGCGGAAGCCGCCCGCGAGCTCGCCGACTGGCGCGAGCGGGGCGTGCTCGTCCGGGAGGAGCGGCCCGCCGTCTGGCTCCTCGAGGAGGAGTTCACGGGCCCCGACGAGATCGAACGGGTCCGGCGCGGGATCGTCGCCCGCGTACGCCTGCGGCCGTACGGCGACGGCGTCGTCCTTCCCCACGAGGGCACGTTCACCGCTCCGAAGGAGGCCCGGCTGCGGCTGCTTCGGGCGACGCGGGTGAAGCCGTCGCCGATCTTCCTCCTCCAGCACGGCAGCGCGCCGACCCCCGTGGGAGCTCCGGATCTCCAGGCCGAGCTCGACGGCGTCACCAGCCGGCTCTGGCGCATCGAAGACCCTGACGCGATCGCCCAGGTCGTGGACGGCGTCGAGGGCCCGCTCCTGATCGCCGACGGCCACCACCGCTACGAGACCGGTCTCAGCTTCCACGAGGAGGACGGGACCGAGGCGACCGCCTACGTGCTGGCGGTGCTCGTCGGCATCGACGACGAGGGCCTGGAGATCTTCCCGACGCACCGCATGACTGCCGGCGCCGTGCCGGACCTCGACGGCCGCTTCAGGCAGACGCCGCTGGCGGGGCCCGGCGAGGCCGCCTCCGCCCTCGCGGGCGTCGCCCGCGACCATCCTGCGTTCGTGCTCCTCCGCCCCGACGGCGCGGCGCTCGTCGAGGGGAGCGAGCGCGCCCTCGACACCGCGCTCGTGGACTCGCTCCCCCTCTCCGACGTGGAGTACACGGCCAGCGCGGCCGCGGCCGAGCGAGCCGTGTCGAGCGGGGAGGCCACGGCCGCGTTCCTCGTGCGGCCGCCGACGGTGCAGCAGGTGGAGGAGTTCGCGCGCGCCGGAGTGCGCATGCCTCCGAAGAGCACCTACTTCTTCCCGAAGCTGGCGAGCGGCCTCCTCTTCTCTCCCTTCGACGAGTGACGGACTGGCTCGAAGCCTGCCGGGACGCGGCGACGGCCGTGAGGCGCGTGCTCGAGGAGCTGCCGACGCGCCACGAGCGCGAGCCGCGCGTCGGCGACGGCGAGGGGGGCGACGAGACGACGGCGGTGGACGCGGCGGCGGAGGCGGCCGTGGTCGAGGTCCTCGAGGGCGTTCCCGCCGGCTTCACGCTCGTCTCGGAGGAGCTCGGGCTGCGCGTCTTCGGGGACGGCGGCGACGGGCTGACCGTGGTCTGCGACCCCATCGACGGCAGCCTGAACGCCAAGCGCGGCATCCCCTTCTTCTCGCTCTCGCTCGCCGTGGCCTCCGGGTCGCGCATGGAGGACGTCGAGCTCGGCTTCGTCCACGACCTCGGCACTGGCGAGGAGTGGGTCGCGCGCCGCGGCGAGGGAGCGTTCCTGAACGGAAGCCGGCTGGACGGCCCCGGTCCGAAGGAGCGCATCGAGATCCTGTCGCTCGAGGCGACCCGCACCGATCTCGTCGCCGAGCACGTCGCCGGCCTCGTCGGGTTCGCCGTTCGCACCCGCGTGATGGGCTCGCTGGCGCTCTCCCTCTGCCATCTCGCCGCCGGCCGCATGGACGCGGTCGTCTCCCTGAAGCCCGCCAGGAGCGTGGACATCGCCGCCGCGCAGCTCCTCGTTCGCGAGCGCGGGCTGGCGATCGACTTGCCCGAAGCTCCGCCGTTCGGCGCCGCGCCGCTCGACCTGGGCGCGCGCTCCCGCGTCGTCGCGGCGGCGACCCCCGAGCTCTGCGCCGAGCTCCACGCCCGCCTCGATCCCAAGTGACAGACTGTTACTTGGCTTGGAGCCGCCGCTCGAGGTTCGTCCGCACGGCCGGCCACTCGTCGTCCGTGATCGCGTAGTACGCGGAGTCGCGCAGGGCCCCGTCGCGAACGAGCATGTGCTTCACGAAGATGCCCTCGAAGCGGGCCGGTAGCGCTTCCAGGGCGGCGCGGGAGCGCTCGTTCAGCGCGTCGGTCTTGAACTCGACCCGCATGCAGCCGAGCGTCTCGAACGCGTGACGGAGCAGGAGGAGCTTCGCCTCCGCGTTCGCCCCGCTGCCCCACGCGCTGCGCGCGTTCCAGGTCCAGCCGATCTCGAGCCCGCGATGCTCGGGACGAAGTGTGAGGTAGCGGGTGCTCCCGATCGCCGTGCCGCCTGCCCGCTCGACGACGGCGAAGGGGACGTCCAGGCCCGCGTCCCGGCGGGCGAGTGCGTCCTCCAGCCAGCCGTGGAAGCTCTCGCGGTCGGCCGCGGCGTGCCACGGCAGCCAGCGCCAGACCTCGGGGTCCTTCGCCGCTTCCCAGAGGTCGTCCTCGTGCTCCGGTCCGAGCGGCTCGACGACGACGAGGTTTCCCTCGAGCCGCTCGGCGATCCGCTCCCAGGTCAAGCGTCGAGGATGTAGACCGGCGTGCCTTCCTTGACGCGCTCGAAGAGCCACTCGGCCTGGGGCACGAGCATGCGGATGCAGCCGTGGGAGGCGGAGTAGCCGATCGAGGCGGCGTCAGGCGTGCCGTGGATCCCGACCGCCGGGGCCGAGAGGCCCATCCACCGGGTGCCGAGGGGGTTGCCGGGCCCGGGCGGGATCGGCTCCGCGCCCTCGGCCCAGTCCGAGTCGGGCGGTCGCCACCAGGGGTTCCGCTGCTTGGTGACGATCTCGTAGCTTCCCAGCGGGGTCGGGTAGGACGCCTGGCCGGTGGCGACGCCGAACTTCCTGGCCACGTGCATTCCCTTCGGCCCGCCCGGACGGTAGAAGACGAGCCGGTTGGACGCGCGCTTGATGACGATCGCAGGCCCGACCTCCGCGTTGGTGCGGCGTGGAGGCACGGCGTAGACGGGGAGCTGGACCACCGCGCGCTCGTGGTTTTCGAGCGCGCTTTGGACGGCGAGCCGCGTGGGCCACTGTGACAGCCCGTAGCCGAGGCGCGCGCGCTTCACCTCGGGACGGTTCTTGCGAAGCACGATCACAGCGTTCCGGTGTCGCCGGTCGAAGCTCCGCGCGAACGAGCGCACCCAGCGCGCGAGCTTGCGCTCGTCGATCTCGACGCCCAGGGTCAGAGCCGTGTCTTCGGGAGCCCTCAGCGCCGCCTGCACGACGGTCTCGATCTGGGGCTCGGCGCCGAGCGTGTACGGCGCGTAGCGCCACGACGTGTCGCGGAAGCCGACGGTCAACGGGCGCGACGCGAGCCGGATGAGCGCGCGCTCCGCCTCTGCAGCGCTCATGCCGCTGACGAGGAGGCCCGAAACCGTCACGCCGCCTGCGATGGTCGTCCTCCGGCCGGTGTCCTCCGGCTGCCCGCCCGCCTCCTGTGCGCGAGCGGCGGCCTCGACGCCGATGAGAATCGCCGACGCGAAGGCGACCAGGGTCACGGCCCGCGCGCCCAGGCGCGTCATGCGGTACCTGCGGTGGCTCACGGCGTCACGGTCCGGGGCAAGTGTGGGAGCACGGGGCGAACGGCGGAGAGCCTTGCTTCGACGTCGGACGCCGCGGCCCTTGTCGGCAGGGAGGGCGTCACGGCAGGAGTCGGACGGGGATGCGGACTTCGTGCGGGTAGGTCCCGGTACCGGCCGCGTCGTCGTCGTGCACCACGATGGTGCCGTCCTGCTCGCGGTCGACCTCGTACGCCACGCTGGCGCGGAAGCTGCCGCGGCACCCGGTGCCGCACGTCGCCGTCGTGAAGGTCTCGACGAGCACGTCTCCATTCTGATCGAGAATCTCGATCCCGACGTTCGCCTCGAACACATTGGCGCTTCCCCGGATCACGACGGGGCTCCCGACGGCCTGGTTGAGCGCCGGGCTCGTCACCAGGATGGCGGGCAGGACGTCGGCCGTGTCACGGCGGGTCAGCGGCTTGTCGCACCAGTTGAGAACGCAGGTCTGCACGCCGTCGAGGCTGAAGAGGACGCCCTTGACCGTCGGGAACTGGGTGAGGGTGTAGACGACCTGGGCGACCCGCGCCTGCATGGAGGCGGTGCCGCCGCCCGACTCGAACTCCGAGGTCAGGTCGACGCGGGCGATCGAGCCGTCGATCTCGAGGCCGAGCAGCTGCGTGCCATCGGGGATCTCCGTGCGGAGCCCGTAGCCTTCCTCGAAGGAGTCCGGCCCTTCCAGGAGCGATTCGAGAGCTGCGGTGCCGACTCGCGCCGTCGCCGCCTCGGTGCGGTAGCCGACGAAGAGCCCGTCGGCGTTCGCGAACCAGACCTGGTACGTGACCTTGGCGCTCGAGGGCTCGGTCTCCGATTCCGTCTCGGTCGTCTCCTCCGTGGTCGGAATCTCGACCGTGGCGTCCTCCGGCGTCGTCGTGTCCACGGTCGGAACCGGCCCGGCGGAGGTGGCGTCCTCGTCCGAGCCGCAGCTGGCGAGGAGGAACCCGAGCGACGCGGCGAGGACTGCGGCGGGAACGACGAGCAGGGCCTTCATGTCTGCCTCCTTGGAAGACGCGGTGCGTCAAGCATGTCGGTCGCCCGCAACGCCCTCCTCTCCGCCGGGTAACGGTTCCGTAACAGGCAAGCGGAGCGTGAAGCGCGAGCCGACACCCGCCTCGCTCCAGACCTCGATGTCGCCGCCGAGGAGGCGGGCGCTCTCGAGCGCGATCGCGAGGCCGAGCCCCGTTCCGCGCCCCGTCCGGGCGGTGTCGGCCTTGTAGAAGCGCTCGAACAGGTGCGGGAGATCCTCGCGGGCGATCCCGCGGCCTCGGTCGGCGACCTCCACGAAGGCGCTCAGCTCGTCCGCGCCGACTCGCACGGTGACGTCGCGGCCGCCGTGCTCGAGGGCATTGCCGACGAGGTTCGCGACGATGCGCTCGACACGCATCGGATCGGTGACGACCAGGACCGGGACGGCGTCGACCTGGACGCGCTCCTGCCATCCGCGCGCGCGCACGGCCGCCTCGACGAGCGAGCCGAGGTCGACCCGCTCCGTACGCACCGGTTGCGTGCCCGCGTCGAGCCGGGAGATCTCCAGCAGGTCCTCGACGAGGTCGCGCAAGCGCTTGACGTCCTCGACGAGGAGCTCGGCCGGGCGGCGAGCCTCCGCCGGCATCCGGTCGACGTGCTCGGCCAGGAGCGAGGCCTCGTTCACGATCGCCGTCAGCGGCGTGCGGAGCTCGTGGGCAACATCGGCTGTGAAGCGCCGCTCGCGCGCCTGGGCCTCCGAGAGCGCCGTGATCTTCGTCTCGAGCGCGTCGGCCATCTCGTTGAACGACGTTGCCCAGAGCCCGAACTCGTCCGAGCTCTCGACCGGGAGCCGCGTGTCCAGAAGGCCCTCGGCGAGCGAGTGCGCGGCCGTGCTCGCGCGCGCGACCGGGGCGAGCGTGCGCCGGGCGACGAGGGCCCCCGCGAGCCCGGCGGCGACCACGACGATCCCGAGCCCGACGAGCAGGATCGTCCGCAGGTCGGCGAGGTCGGCCCAGAGCTCCTCCTCGGAGAAGAAGAAGTAGGCCTCATCGTCCTCCTCCCCGGGGATCTGCCCGCCGGTGACGAGGTAACGGGTGTCGGCGACCTCCGTGCGCTCGTAGGCAAGCTCGCCATCGGCGACGAGCTTCTGGAGATCCTCGGGAACCTGTCCCTCGCCGAGCGAGAGGCTCGACGGATAGCTCGTGCCGTCGACGACGAGGACGGTCTCGAAGCGCCCGCGGCGCTCGTACGCCTCGAGCAGGGCTTCCGGCCCCTCCGCCGGAAGGATCTCCGCCCCGAGCACGAGGTTGAAGCGCGACTGCTCGAGCGCGCGGTCACGCGAGTCCGCCAGGCGCGCCTCGCGAACGAGGAAGAACGAGCCGGCCGCGAGCGCCGCGGCCGCGATTCCGGCCGTGAGCGCGAACGCGAGCGTCAGCCGGCGCCGCAACCGGCCGGGGTTGACGGCTCGTGGCCGCTCGCTCATGGGCCAACCGGTCCGTGAGCGCGTGGACGGTGTGTGAGGGAACCGGGAACGAGCCGAAGGCGAGTGACGGTCACGGCTTCTCGAAGCGGTAGCCGACGCCTCGAACCGTGACGATCAGCTTCGGCCGCCTCGGGTCGTCCTCGATCTTCGCCCGCAGCCGCTGGACGGCGACGTCCACGAGCCTGGAGTCGCCCAGAAACTCGTAGTTCCAGACGCGCTCGAGCAGAAGCTCGCGCGTGAACACCTGGCCCGGCCGGCGGGCGAGCTCGAGCAGGAGGCGGAACTCCGTGGCCGTGAGGTCAAGATCCTGCCCGCCCTTGCGCGCGCGGAAGCCCTGGGGATCGACCTCGAGGTCGCCCGCGGCGATGCGCTCGCCGGTGCGGTCGGCGGAGGCCCGTCGGAGCGCCGCGCGGAGGCGCGCGACGAGCTCGGGCAGCTCGAACGGTTTCGTGACGTAGTCGTCGGCGCCGAGCTCGAGGCCGACCACGACGTCGACCGTGTCGCTCCGCGCTGAGAGAATGACGATCGGGACGCTGCTCGTCTTGCGAATCTCGCGGCAGACCTCGTAGCCGTCAAGGCCGGGCAGCATGAGGTCGAGCACGACGAGATCGAACGCCTCCCGGCGAAACCGGTCGAGCCCCTCCGGACCGTCTTCCGCCGCGGAAACATGGAAGCCGGCGCCCTCGAGGCCGAGCGACGTCGTCTCCCGAATGGAGGGGTCGTCCTCGACGAGGAGGATCCGCACGGCCTCAATCTTGCACGGCGCCGCTGCTAGCCTAGGTTCATGGCCTCGTCCGAGCAGATCATGGGCGCGCTCGAAGGCGTCTACGACCCGGAGCTCGGGCGCTCCGTGGTCGAGCTGGACATGGTGCGGGACGTGGCCGTCGAGGGCGGCCGCGTCAGGGTCGTGATCGCCCTCACCGTGCCGGGTTGCCCGCTCCGGGCGAGCTTCGAGGAGCAGGTCGAGAAGGCCCTGCTCCCGCTCGGCGGCGTGGACGAGGTCGAGCTCGGCTTCGACGTCATGTCTCCGGAGGAAAAGGCTGCGCTGACCGCACGGCTTCGCGGCGGCGTCACGGAGCGAACACCCGGGATCTCGGTCGACTCGGCGACGCGGGTGCTCGCGGTGGCGAGCGGCAAGGGCGGCGTCGGCAAGTCCTCCCTCGCGGCGAACCTCGCGGCTGCGTTCTCGGGCCTGGGCCAGCGCACCGGCGTGCTCGACGCCGACGTCTACGGCTACTCGATCCCGCACATGCTCGGCGTCCACCAGCGGCCCGTGGCGGTCGACGGCGGCGAGCGCGCGATGATCGTCCCGCCCGTCCGCGGCGACCTCAAGGTGATGTCGATCGGCTTCTTCCTGGACGAGAACACACCGGTCATGTGGCGCGGCCCCATGCTTCACCGGGCGCTCGAGCAGTTCCTCTCGGACGTCCACTGGGGCGAGCTGGACACGCTCGTCATCGACATGCCGCCGGGGACCGGGGACGTGGCCATCTCGCTCGGGCAGCTGCTTCCGCGGGCGGAGGCGGTCGTCGTCACGACGCCCGCACCGCGCCTCCCAGCAGGTGGCGGTCGGGCGGCGCAGATGGCGCGCAAGACCAACATGCGCCTGCTCGGCGTCGTCGAGAACATGGCTTACCTGGTGCGCGAGGACGGCTCGCGCGAGGAGCTCTTCGGCTCGGGCGGCGGCGAGGCGCTGGCCGCCGAGGTCGAGGCGCCGCTCCTGGGCCGGATCCCCTTCGACCCGCGCCTGGGCGCGCTCGCCGACGAGGGCGAGCCGATCGTCCTCGCCGAGCCGGAGGCGGGAGTGTCCCGCGCGATCGTCGAGCTGGCGGAGGCGATCGCCGCGACGAGGCGCGAGCAGGGCGTCGGCATCGTGAAGCCGCTTCCCCTGGTCACGAGCTGAGCGCCGCCGACGCCGTCGACCGCCTGCGCGCGCTCGGCTTCGGCGACCGTGAGGCCGGGATCCTCGTCGACCACTTCCTCGACGCGGATGCCCGCGGCAAGAGCGGGCACGGGGCGTCGCGGATCGACTGGCTGGCGGCGCTGCCAGGGCTGGATCCGACGGCGCCGAGCCCGAGCGCGTGCTCGCGGAGGAAGGGTACGAGCGCTGGGAGGGGCGAGGCGCGGTCGGCTACCTGACCCTCGCGGCGATCGTGGAGACGCAGCTGGCCTCGCCTCCCGCACAGGCCAGGGTCGTCGTCGCGCAGGAGTGCTTCCCCACCGGCGTTCTCGGCTACTGGGTGCGGAGACTTGCCGAGGGAGGGCTCGTCGCCGCGCTGACGGCGACCTCGCCGCGCCCGGCTCGCCCACCCGGACGGCGGCCCGCCGCTCACGGGGACGAACCCGCTGGCGATCGCCGTCCCGAGCTCGGACGGCGACCCGGTCGTCGCCGACGTCTCCATGGGGAAGGTTACGCACGGCGACGTCCTCGCCGGCGCTGCAGCGGCCGAGGACCTCGTCCCGTTCGGCGGCGAGCAGGCCCACAAGGCGTTCGCGCTCGCCGTGGGGTTGCAGCTCCTCGTGGACGCCCTCGCCGGCGACGGGTACGGCGCCCTCCTCCTCGTCGCGCGGCCGGAGGCCGACCCGGTCCCGGCGTTCAGGAGGCTGGCCGCCGGTGCGCGCCTCCCCGGCGACGCCCGCTGACCGCCTTGTGTTCCACGCGCACAAGGCCCGCGAGGTTCCGCGGGCCGCTCGGTTGCCGACTTGGGGGAAGGGAAAGCTTGTGCCTGTGTGAAACACAAGCGCCCGGTGCGCGCGGGTGCCCTAGCCGTACGTGATCCGGCGCAGGTCGAGGTCGAGCAGCTCGCGGCGGTCGGCCGGAACGAGGACGCACGCGACCTCAGGGCGTGCCAGGGCCCGCGCGACCGACTCGGGGTCTGCCGCGCGCACGACCACGGGCCGGCCGGCCTTGTGCGCCTCGCGCAGGCGCTCCTGCTCTGCGACATCCTCGAGGACGAGCGCCTCGCCGAGGTCGATCTCGCCCTCCACGACGATCTCCGGAACCCGCCGGCCCGTCGCTCCGAACCAGCGCTCTCGCATCAGTGCCACTCCTGGTGATGCTGCTCGATTCCTGCGTTGCGAGCACCAAGCCAGAGTTCGCGGGCATGTGTCGCCTGGAGGGGCACTAAACGGAGACCGTGCCGCCCGGCTCGGGCTCGACGATCTCGCAGTCGGTTGTCAGCAACTCGCGGCACTCCTCCGGCGTCCCCGCGAGGAGGGGGAATGTTCCATAGTGGCTCGGAATGGCACGGTCCACGCCGAGGAGCTCGATCGCGACCGCGGCCTCGCGCGGGTCCATCGTGAAGTGCCCGCCGATGGGGAGCACGGCGACGTCCGGCTCGTAGATCCGGCCGATGAGGGCCATGTCGCCGAAGACGCACGTGTCGCCGGCGAAGTAGAGCTTCGTGCCGTTCTCCACCTCGATGACGAGCCCGGCCGGCTCGCCCAGGTAGACGAACGTCCCGTTCTGGTACGCGCTGCTCGAATGCTTGGCGTCCGTGAACGTGACCTTGACGCCGGCTTTCTCGATCGTGCCGCCCTTGTTTCCCGCTTCCGTCGCGTCCGCCGGCAGGCCCTGATCCGCGAGCCAGCCCCGCAGCTCGACCAGCCCGATCACCGGGCAGCCGAAACGCTGCGCCAGCTCGACCGTCTGGCCGACGTGGTCGTCGTGGCCGTGCGTGAGCGCGATCAGGTCGACCCGCTCGGGCTCCCGCTCGCTCTCCGGGCAGTTGGGGTTCTCGAGCCAGGGATCGACGTAGACGCGCTTCCCTCCCGGCGTGTCGATCCGGAAGGCGGCGTGTCCGAGCCACGTGACCGCTGTGTCCGCCATTCAGCCTCCTTCGTCTCGCTGCGCGCCAGGGTAACGAAGGAGAACGCGTCAGGGCGGCGAACGCACGCCCCATGTGGCAGACGCGAAGCGGCGCCGGTGCGATGGCCGTCGAGCTCGCGGGCGCGCTCCTCCTGGCCGTCGCCGTGTCGGACGCGCTGGGCCATGCCGCCGCCTCCTTCTACCTCCTCGTGCTCGGCGTGCCCTTGACGGTGGCCGCGGGCCTCGTCTGCTTCGCCCGGGTCGTGGACCGGGCGAGCGGTGGAGACGGCGACCCGCTCGGGCGGCTGCAAGCAGCGCTCGCCAGCGTGCTCGTCCTCACGATCGTGATCGGGGCTGCGATCCGCGCCCCGTTCGTGCCCGAGGGTTCCATCCCGGGGCTGGCCGGCGGAGCGCTAGCCGCCGCCTTCTGTGTCCTGATCCTGCAGGCGATCGTCGCTCTCGCCCCGGCGCGCAGCCAGCGCGCGTAGGACGTACGCCCGTACCGGCTGCTCCTTGCCCTTCACGGGCAGCTTGCCGAGGTCGTCGACGACCGCATCCTCGCCGAGCGCGTTGCGCGTTCCTTCCGAGATGACCACCTCGCCCGCCCGCGCCTGCTGCTGCAGGCGGGCGCCCGTGTTGACCATGTCGCCGGTGGGTGTGAAGGAGCGGGCTCCGGGCGCCTGGACCAGTCCGACGTGGGCCTCGCCCGAGTTGACCCCGACGCGGAAGGGCGGCCAGTCCGGGCGGCGGCCCGGAGCCGCGGCGCAGGCCTCCTGCAAGGCGAGCGCGGCCCGCGCCGCCCGCGCCTCGTGGCGCTCGCCGCGGAAGGCCGCGAAGATCTCGTCGCCGACGGTCTGCACGATCTCACCGTCCTGCTCCTGAATGACCGGCGCGGCGACCGAGAAGTAGGCGTCGAGCATCGCCCGCACCTCGTCCGGCGGCGTTCGCTCGGCGAAGGTGGTGAAGCCCTGGAGGTCGGCGAAGAGAACGCTCATCTCCTCACGCCGCCCCAGCGTTCGCTCCTCGTAGAGATCGGCGAAGATCTCCGCGCTGGAGCCCTCCCGCTTCCACTCGACCCAGACGCTTCGCGCGACGAGTGCGAATGCGAGCAGCATGAGCGCGTGCCACTCCCACCAGCTGACATGCCAGTTCCGCGAGATGGCGATCGCGAGCATCGCCTCGGCGAGAAATATCCACGCGGAGGCGACGGCCAGCGCGACGGGCGCTCGGCGCCTGACGTACAGCCGTGCGAAACGGTAGGCGGCGTAGCCGTAGAGCAACGCGCCGAGCCCCCAGAGGAGGAGGAGCGGGCCGCGCGCCGCCTCCGAGGTGATCTCCTCCTCGAGCGGCGGCAAGGTCCCCAGCGCGAGCACCGCCCAGACCGCCAGCGACACGGCGACCGAGGCGAGCAAGAGCCGGCGCTCGCGCAGGACGGCCCGCGCCCACGCCTCGCCGAGGGGGAGCGCCGAGGCGGCCGCGAAGCCGGCTGCGATCAGGAGCCCGACTCCGGAGGCGATCTGGAAGCCGGCGTTCTTTCCGGTCAGGAGGACGCCGGGCGTGGCCAGCGCGTGCAGGGCGAGGAAGCCCGAGCTGGCGAGGAATGCGAGCGCGACGAGGAGCACGCGGGCATCCCCGCGCCGGGCCGCCGCCTCGGCCATGAGGAACCCGAGCAGGAAGCTGAGAAGCGCCGAGGCGAGCACGAGCCAGAAGTGGGACGGGTGGTGCTCCCACGCAACGTCCAGGTCGGGCGCGCCGAGGAGAAGGAGGAGCCCGGCGAGCGGAACGGCGAGGAGCCCGGCCGTGGCGAGGGCTCGCTTCACAGCGCGGCGCGGAGCTCCCGCTCGTAGTCGGGCCCGCGGAAGTCGTTGAGCAAGTGAGGGGGCAGGAGCCGCTCGCGGATCTCCCCGCCGCGTCGCACGTAGACGGCGGGATACATGCTCCCACCGGCGTCCATCTCCACGGTGACCGCGACCGCGTCGGGTCCCCTCTCGTCGATGAAGTGGGCCAGCGGGACGATGTCGGCCTCTCCCTCAGAGGTCACGGCGCGGGCGAGGTAGGACTTCTGAGCCCAGAGCTCCGGCGCCACCGTCAGCTCCTCGAGCAGGTAGGAAACCTGGTCCTTCTCGACTCGCTCTGCGCGCACGTCGAGGCCGAGCTTCGTCCTCGCGAGGTGCCGGGCCATCACCCGTGCGTTGTAGCGGAAGCCGTGCACCGCCGCCGACGCCGCGCCGACGCCGTGCTTGCGCAGCCCGGGCGCGCCCTGGGTCGCGTTCCCGGCGAAGTAGATCCCGGAACCGGGCTCGCTCTCCCAGAACGGCGTCAGCGCGGGGATGCGGCCCTGGGCGACCGTTCGAACTCCGAGCTCTCCGAGGTCGAGGAGCGGGGTCGAGAAGCCGGTCGCCGCGATCGCCTCGTCCACCTCCAGGTCGATCGGCCCCGGTCGCGTCGTGCCGCTGCCGACGATGCGCCAGCCGTGCTCGCGCCTCTCGATGCGCTCGACGGCGAGGTCGAGAGCGAAGGTGCCGCCGCCGAGCGTCGCGTCCTCGTAGGGCTGCAGGTAGCGCACGCGGACGGAGGCCTGCGCGATCACCGCCGTCTGCACCGGCCGGGGCGAGCCGAGGATCACCTGCCGTGCCCAGGGGAGCATGCCGTCGGCGATCTCGAAGCCCGAGTTTCGCTTGCCGATCACGAACACGCTGCGGCCCTGGTACTCGGCCGGCTGCCGCGTGTCGACGTAGTGCGGCACAGTCTCGATCCCGGGGATGGGCGAGAACCACGGCGTCGTCACGCCCAGGGCGAACACGACCGCCTGCGCGCGGTATTCGCCGTCCGTGGTGACGAGCACGAGACGTCCGTCGTCGCCGCGCCGCGTCGCCTCCCAGGCGCAGCCGTAGCGCACGGGGACGGGCACCTGGTCGGCGAAGGCCGCCAGCCCCCGCTCCATCTCTTCGCGTGAGGGGACCATGAACGACCGGTCCATGACCGCGGGACAGAGCGCCTGATTCCCGGTCTCATCGGCGACGAGGCTGTTGTGGTCGTACCACTCGTACGCGCGCGTGCCCGGCTCCACGGGGGCGTCGGGCTTCGACCAGGAGAGGAGCCGCTGGAAGATCGGGTAGTGGCGGAACATCCCGCCCGGCGCCTCGTCACGCGAGATGACGGCGTGCTCGACGCCGAGGCGCGCGAGGCAGTAGCTCGCCTGCAAGCCCCCCGGCCCGCTTCCGACGACGACCACGGGGTAGTCCCCAGGCGGAAACGGCCGCTCGTCGTGACCCACTACTGAAGGAGGTCGCGGATCCGGCGGGTGACGGTCTGCAGCATCCGGTAGGTGACCTGCGGGTACTGCAGGAGGAACGCCTCGAGCTGCGGCCCCGGGATCTCGAGGCAGTGCAGCGCGCCGCGTGCGACGACGTCGGCGGTCGGCGTGCACTGGAGGAGCGTCGAGACCTCGCCGAAGAAGTCGCCCCGGTGCAGCCGGCGCGGCTCGCTGTCCGGGATCTCCACGGCCGCCTCGCCGTCGAGGATCACGAAGAGCCCGCCTCCCGAGAGCCCCCGCCGAAGGACGCGCTCGCCCTCGCCGAAGCGGCGCTCCCATTCCGGGTCGGCGATCGCCCCGAGGTCGGGGTCGCGCAGGTCGGCGAAGAGCGCCAGGCCGGCGAGGCTGCGGACGAGCTCGTTGCGTTCGGTGGTTGCCATCCGTGCGAGGCTACAACGCCAGGTCGCGGGCTGCGAAGTAGACGGCTTCGCAGAAGGTCGGGAACGGCTGGATCGTGTCGCGCAGGACGTCGACGGGCACCTCGGCGCGGATCGCCAGCGTGAGCTGCCCGATCCACTCTCCGGCCTCGGGACCCACCGCCGTCGCCCCGACGAGCACGCGCCGCTGGGGATCGGCGTAGAGCTTCACGAGCCCCGGCTGCTTCGGCCGCTGGAAGGTCGCCGTGCGCGAGACCGACTCGAGCCGCCAGGACGACGTGACCGCGTCCTCGCCGCTCGTGTCGCCGGCCGAGGCGACCTGGGGGTCGGTGAAGATGGAGGCGGGGACGGCGCGGTAGTCGGCGCGGGCATCGCCCCCGGCCACGTTCGCCGCGGCGATCCGCCCCTGGTACTTGCCGACGTGCGTGAAGGGCGCGACGCCCGTCACGTCTCCGGCGGCCCACACGCGGTCTCCGGCGGCGAGCCCCTCATCGACGACGATCCCCTGCCTCTCGATCGTGATGCCGAGCCGCTCGAGGCCGAAGCCGTCGACGTTCGGCTTGCGTCCGGTCGCGACGAGGAGCCGCTCGGCCTCCACTGGCTCCTGGCCCTCCAGCTCGAGCCTGAAGGGCGCGCCGCCGCCTCCTTCGACACTCGTCGCGTGTGTGCCGAAGCGGAGCTCGATGCCCTCCTCGGTGAAGACCTCCGCCAGGATGGCCGCCGCGTCGGGATCCATCCTCGGCAGCAGGCGGTCGCCGCTCTGGATCAGGGTCACCTGCGAGCCGAGGCGCGCGTAGCACTGCGCCAGCTCGCAGCCGACGGCCCCGCCGCCGACGATCGCGAGGCTTGCGGGGACGGCGCTCGCGCTCGTCGCCTCGCGGCTGCCCCAGTGCGGGATCTCGGCGAGCCCTGCGACCGGCGGCGCGAGCGGCACCGAGCCGGTAGCGACGAGGAGCGCGTCGTAGCGGAGCTCCAACTCGCCGACGGTGACGAGGCCCGGCTCGGAGACGAGGCCGGTGCCCCGCACGAGCTCGGCGCCTTGCTTGGCGAGCCAGTCGGCCTGGCTGGTGTCGTCCTTCCCGGCCACCTGGTCGCGCCACCAGAAGACCCGGGCCGCGTCCACGGCGCCGACGGCCTCGGTCGCGCCCGGCGCGAGCCGCGCGCGGGCGACGACTTCCAGCGGCCGGAGCAGCGTCTTCGACGGGATGCAGGCCCAGTAGGAGCATTCGCCGCCGACGAGCTCGTGCTCGACGACCGTGATCTCGGCCTCGGAGTCGAGCTTTCTGAGCGCCGAGACGAAGGCCTCTCCAGTGACTCCGGCGCCCAGGACGACGACGCGCTTCGCCATCTATCCGGCCGGGAACGGGAGGAAGGCGACCGCGTCCGTGGCGGCGTCGAGGAGCGCGTCGGCGAACACGAAGCTGCCGACGGCGACGATCCCCGCGGCCGCCACCGCGCCGACGAGCAGCCGGTCGGTCGGCGGTGACCCTCCCGCGGCGACGACGGCAAGCTCGCGCGGCTGCATGTACATCGCCCGGATCACGTTGGCGTAGTAGTAGACCGAGATCGCGGTGGCGACGACGCCGACGATCGCGAGCCAGGCCCAGCCGCGGTCGACCACGGCCGAGAAGACGTAGAACTTCCCCAGGAAGATGCCGGCGGGGGGAAAGCCGATGAACCCGAACATGAAGAGGGCCATCGACGCGCCGAGAAAGGGCCGCTCCCAGCCGAAGCCGGCGAGGTTGGCGAGCGTGACCGGGGCGCCGAGCTCCCTCTCCCGCACCGCGACGACCGCGAACGCGCCCAGGCTCATGGCCGCGTACGGGACCAGGTAGTAGAGGAGCGCGCGGCCGCCGAGCGCGCTCCCGGCCGCGACTGGCATCAAGAGGAAGCCCGCGTGCGAGATGCTCGAGTACGCGAGCAGCCGCTTCACGTTCGTCTGCACGATCGCGGCGAGGTTCCCCCAGGCGAGCGAGATGCAGACGATCACCGCGAGGGCGACCGTCCAGAGCTCTTCCTCGCTCGGGAAGGCGGTGACGAGCAGCCGGAGCGTGACGACGAGCGCGGCCACCTTCGTCGCCGCCGCCATGAGCCCCGTCACCGGCGTCGGCGCACCCTCGTAGACGTCGGGCGTCCACATGTGGAACGGCGCCGCCGAGGCCTTGAACGCCAGCCCGACGATGATCATGGCCAGGCCCGCGACGACGAAGAGGCGCTCGGCGTCGCCGGTTCCGGCGGCGATCTCCTCGAAGCCGAGCGCTCCCGTTGCGCCGTAGACGAACGCGCTTCCGAAGAGAAGGATCGCCGAGCCGAAGCTGCCCACGATCAGGTACTTGAGACTCGCCTCCAGCCCCGTCAGCCGCTCGACGGCGATGGCCGTGAGAATGTAGAGGCAGATCGAGAACCACTCGAGCCCGAGAAAGAGCGTCATCAGGTTGTTCGCGGCCACGAAGAACGCCATCCCGCTCGCAGCGGTGAGGAGAAGCGCGTAGTACTCGCCGGCGCGGTCGTCTCGCGCGCGCTCCCGGTAGGAGACGAGCACCGTCAGGAGCCCGGTGGCCATGACGAGGACCTGGGCGAACTCGGCGAGCCGGTCGCGGCGGATCGCGTCCGCGACGATCCCGGTGCCGACGTCGTCTGCGGCGAACAGGGCCGCGGCCACGGCGATGGCGGCCACGAAGCAGAGGCCGGCGACGACTGCGCTGAAGACGCGCCGGACGTCGACGGGCAGGAAGAGCGCGACGAGGAGGACGACGACCGCGCCGCCGAGGGTGACGAGCATCGGCGAGAGCGCGTACCAGTCGATGGCTGGAGCGTTGAAGTCGTTCATCAGAACACGCTGCCGAAGACGCGCTCGGTGATCGCCGCCGGCCAGAAGGAGAGGACGAGCAGGACGACCACGAGCGGCGCGATCACGCCGATCTCGGCCGGGCGGAGGTCGAGCGCCTCGGCCGGAACCGCGCTGCCCGGATCCTGATGCAGGACCGCGGAGATCAACCGCAGCATGTACATCGCCGCGATCACGATGGCGACGGCGCCGACGACCGCCCAGCCCCAGCCGATGTCGAAGATCCCGTTCAGGACGAGGAACTCGGCCGCGAAGGCGCTCGAGCCGGGAACGGCGAGCGCGATCACCCCGGTCGTGACCAGGACCGTGGCGAGGACGGGCCTGCCGCGGGCCATGCCGCCGAGCAGGCGCAGCTCGCCCGTGCTCGTCCGCCGCTCGATCGCTCCGGCGAGCAGGAAGAGCGCCGCCGAGATGAGCCCGTGGTTGATCATCTGCAGGAGCGCCCCGGTGTAGCCGGAGGCGTTCACCGCGAAGATCCCGATCAGGATCAGGTTCATCTGCGCGAGGCTGGAATAGGCGATCACGCCGCGGACGTCGGGGGCGCGGAAGGCGAGCAGCGACCCGTAGACGAGGCCGATCGACGCGAGGACGAGGAGCGGCGTCCGCCAGTCCTCGGCCGGGCCGGGGTAGAAGGGGATGGCGATGGCGAGGAAGCCGTAGGCCGCGGTCTTGGAGATGACGCCGGAGAGCACGCCGGCCACCTCGGCCGGCGACTCGCGATAGGCGTCGGGCAGCCAGCCGTGGAACGGCCAGAGCGGCGCCTTGACGGCGAAGGCGGCGACGAAGCCGAGGAAGATCCACGTGCTCGTGCCGCGTCCGACGAGCTGCGTCATGTCGAAGGTCCCCGCGTCGAGCCCGGCGGCGACGATCGCCACCAGCATCAGCAGCGACCCGGCCACCGTGTAGGCGACGAACTTGTACGTCGCCCCGAGCCGCCCCGGCCCGCCCCAGACGCCGATCAACACGTAGAGCGGGATCAGCATGGCCTCCCAGAAGACGTAGAAAACGAGGAGGTCCTGAGCGGCGAAGACGCCGACGGTCGCGCCTTCCAGGAACAGCAGCAGGCTCAGGTAGACGCCCAGCCGCTCGCGCCCGACCCAGAGGCCGTAACCGACCACGGCTGCGGTGACGACGACCGTCAGGCCGACGAGCCAGAGCGAGTAGTCGTAGAAGCCGACCTGGTAGGAGACGTCGAGGTCCGCGAACCACGTCACGTCGGCCTCGTTCTGCAGGCCACTCGCCCCGAAATCGAAGTTGAGGGCCGTCCCGACCCAGAGCGCCAGCTCGCCGAGCGCGACGAGGAGCGCGAACCCCCCGGCCGAGCGCGGCGAGCTCCACGGGGTGATCCAGATCGCCAAGGCGGCGGCGATCGGGAGCAGGATGAGGACGGTCGTGATCACGCCACGACCAGGAAGACGATCGCGAGGACAGCGAGGCCGACGGCGAGCGCGAGCACGTACGCGCGGACGCGGCCCGTCTGGGCGGCGGCCACGCGGTCGGAGACGTCGCGGACGCCGGTCCCGAGCCCGCCCAGGGAGCGGAGGACGAGCGGCCCCTCGATCCGCTCCAGGAGCCAGGTGGCCAGGGCGGACGCGGGTCGGTAGAAGACGAGGTCGTAGGCCTCGTCGAAGTAGAGCTTGTGCTCGAGCGTCCGCGCCGCCCAGGGGAAGCGCTGCCGGATCGCGACGGGCCGGTCTCCGGGGCGCCGGTAGAGAGCCCAGGCCACGGCGATGCCCCCGCTGGCGGCCGCGAGGGAAGCCAGGATGGAGAAGACCGCGAGCGCCCCGCTCGCCTCCTCCACGGACTCGACGACCGGCTCGAGCCACGTGTCGACGAGGGCCCAGCCACCCGGAACCTGGAGGAAGCCGGCGACGGTCGAGAGCACGGCGAGCACGCGCGACCGGCCACATCATCGAGACGGGGCCCTTCGAAGCGCTCCCTGTGCAGGTGCTCGCGCGCGTAGGGCGAGACCTCGCCGAAGAAGACGATGAAGAGGAGCCGGAAGGTGTACAGCCCGGTCAGGAAGGCGCCGGTGATCCCGGCCGCCCACAGGACCACGCCAAGGGCTCCCTGGTCGATCAGGCTCGAGAGGATGGCGTCCTTCGAGAAGAACCCGGCGAACGGCGGGATCGCCGCCAGCGCGAGCGCGCCGACGAGGAAGGCGCGGTAGGTCCACGGAAGCTCGCGCGCGAGGCCGCCCATTCTGCGGATGTCCTGCTCCCCGGAGAGGGCGTGGATGACGACGCCGGCTGCCATGAAGAGGAGCGCCTTGAAGAAGGCGTGCGTCATCAGGTGGAACATGCTCGCGCCGTAGGCGCCGAGCCCGGCTCCGACGAACATGTAGCCGATCTGGCTCATCGTCGAGTACGCGATCACGCGCTTGATGTCCGTTTGCACGAGCGCGATCAGCCCGGCCGCCAGCAGCGTGATCGCGCCGAGGATGCCCGCGAGCTCCTGCACGTCGACCGCGAGCTCGAAGAGCGGGCTGGTGCGTACGATCAGGTAGACGCCCGCGGTCACCATCGTCGCCGCGTGGATGAGGGCGCTGACCGGCGTGGGGCCCTCCATCGCGTCGGGGAGCCAGGTGTGGAGCGGGATCTGGGCGGACTTGGCGACGGCGCCGCCGAGGAGCCCGAGCGCGACGAGCACCGCCAGCGTCGAGCCCTCGCCGAGCGCCTCGGGCGCCTCCGCGAACACGACTCCGAAGTCGAGTGACCCGACCTGCTGCACCAGGATGAAGAGCGCGAGCACGAAGGTCGCGTCCCCGACGGCGTTCATGACGAACGCCTTCTTGCCGGCCTCGACCGGCGCCCGCCGCTGGTGCCAGTAGTTGATGAGCAGGTACGAGGAGAGCCCGACCAGGCCCCAGCCCGCGAGGAGCAGGAGCAGGTTCCCCGCCATCACGAGCAGGAGCATGGAGAAGATGAAGAGGGCCTTGTACGCGTGGTAGCGCCGCTCCTCCTCGTCGCCGTGCATGTAGCCGATCGCGTAGACGAGGATCAGGAAGCCCACGCCCGTGACGACGAGCATCATGAAGACGGAGAGCGGGTCGATCAGGACCGACGCGTCCACGCGGAGGTCGCCGGCCGTCAGCCAGGTCCAGATCGTCGAGACCTCGGACCGCTCCTCCCGCTCGCGTCCCAGCAGGTCGACGAAGATCGCGACGGTGCAGATGAAGGAGAAGAGCGTGGCGCCGGCCGCGATCAGGCCGGCCGCGTGGCGGTCGATCCGATCGCCGAGGAGCGCGATCGCAACCACGGCCGCCGCGGGCGAGAAGAGGGCTGTCCAGGCGAGGACGTCCATCCGCTAACCGCGAAGCGAGTCCAGGCGGTCGACGTCGAGCTCGACGTGCTTCCGCGAGACGGCGACGATGAGGCCGAGGCCGAGGACCGCCTCGGCGGCGGCGACGACCATGACCGTGAGCGCGAAGATCTGCCCGTCGGCGTCGCCGAGCTGGCGCGCGAACGCGATCAGCGCCAGGTTGCCGGCGTTCAGCATCAGCTCGAGCGCGAGCAGGATGATCAGCGGGCTCCGGCGGATGAGGACGCCGAAGGCGCCGGTCGCGAAGAGGACGACCGAGAGGATCAGGTACGCGGCGATCCCGGGCCCGAGCATCAGCGCTCGCCCTCCTCGTCGGACGACGGCATCGCGCTGCCGAGGATGACCCCGCCGACCGCGGCCACGAGCAGCACGATCGAGGTCACCTCGAAGGCGAGCAGGTGGTCGGAGAGGAAGAGCTCCCCGATCTGCGCCGGCGAGCCGAACGAGCCGCTGATCGCCGCCGTGCCGCTCAGCTCGTCTCCCGCCTTCAGCGCGATCACGACGATGACCTCGAGGGCGATGGCCGCGGCGGCGACGACGGCGACCAGGTTCTGGAGGGTCGGCCCGCCTGCCCAGGGCACGTCCGCGCGGCCGCCGAGGTAGGCGAGCACGAAGACGAACATGATCACGATCGCGCCCGCGTAGACGATCACCTGCGCCCCGGCGACGAACTCCCCGGCGAGCAGCAGGTAGAGCACCGCCAGCGAGGCCAGGTTGCCGATCAGCGCCAGCGCGCTGAAGAACGGGTTGGCGAAGAGGACCACGGCGACCCCCGAGGCGAGCAGCGCGAGCGCCGCCGCGATCCAGACGATCCAGACGAGGATGTTCGAGGCAGAGGCGGCGAGAACGATCTCCATTAGTGCCCCTCCAGGCAATACGAGCCTGCCTCTGCCCCGCGATCACGCTGCGCCAGAGCCCACCCTCGCCCTTGCCAAGGCCGCCAGCCTTGGCTGCGCGCGAGTGCGACCTCTGGCTTGGTGCTCACGACGCAGAATCGGGGCTGGATTGCCTGAATGGGCACTGTCACGATTCCGACTTCCAGACCGGGATCGGGGTGTCGTAGAGGTCGCGGTCGGCGACCGGCATCCGCTTCACCGGCTCCGCGAGGAGCATGTCCTTCGTGTAGATGAGGTCGTCGCGGGAGTACTCGGAGAGCTCGTACTCCGCCTCGAGCGTGATCGCGTCGAAGGGGCAGGCCAGCTCGCAGTAGCCGCAGAAGATGCAGCGCGAGAGGTTGATCTCGTAGATGCGGGCGTAGCGCTCGCCTGCGCTGACGCGGTTCTCGGGAGTGTTCTCCGCGGCGACCACGCGGATGCAGTCCGCCGGGCACGCGGCAGCGCAGAGCGAGCAGCCGACGCACTTCTCCAGCCCGTTCTCGTGCTTCCAGAGCCGGTGCCGGCCGCGGAAGCGCGGGTAGACCGGGCGCTTGTAGTCGGGGTACTGCTGGGTGATCGGCTTCTTGAACATCTGCCGGAACGTGACGGCGAACCCCTTGAAGCTCGAGAACGGCTGCGGCATCAGTCGATCGCGACCACGAGGACGGCGGTGACCACGGCGTTGACCGTCGCGACGGGCAGGAGCACCTTCCAGCCGACCTGCATCAGCTGGTCGTAGCGCAGTCGCGGCAGCGTCGCGCGGAGCCACATGAAGACGAACACGACGAGTCCGAGCTTGATGACGAACCACAGTGGGCCGGGGAGCACCGGGCCGCTCCAGCCGCCGAAGAAGAGCGTCACCGCGAGGCCCGAGAGCGTGATCATGTTGACGTACTCCGCCATCGCGAAGAGGCCGTAGCGCATGCCGCTGTACTCGGTCTGGTAGCCGGCCACGAGCTCGGTCTCGGCCTCGGGCAGGTCGAACGGCGGGCGGTTCGTCTCGGCCACCCCCGCGACGAAGAAGACGAGCAGGCCGACGACCTGCGGGAGCGCGTACCAGAGCGAGCCCTGCTGGGCCTCGACGATGTCCACGAGCGAGAGGCTCTGGGCCATGATCACGACGCCGAGCACGGACAGCGCGAGCGAGACCTCGTAGGAGACGAGCTGGGCGGCGGTGCGCATCGAGCCGAGGAGGGAGTACTTCGAGTCGCTCGCCCAGCCGCCGACGAGGAAGGCATAGATGCCGATCGCGCCGAGGGCGAAGATGAGGAGGACGCCGATCGAGACGTCGGCCACCCAGCCGGTGACGTCGTAGCCGCCGATCTCCCAGACGCCGCCGAAGGGGATGACGCTGAATGCCGCGAGCGCGGTGAACGCGGCGACCACCGGGGCGGCGAAGTAGAGGAGGTCGACCGCGCCCGTGGGCGAGAAGCTCTCCTTGCGGATCAGCTTGACGAGGTCGGCGATCGGCTGGCCGAGCCCGTACGGCCCTGCCCGGTTGGGCCCATAGCGGAGCTGCATGCGGCCGAGCAGCTTGCGCTCGAGCCAGGTCGCGTAGGCGAAGCAGACCATCACGAGGTTGATGACGACGATCGCCTTGATCACGTCGATCCACCAGGGCTGGTTCAGCTGCTCAGGCATCGCCCCGCTCCACCTGCACCCGGTCCGCGAGGCCCTCGGCGTGCTCGGCCGCGATCCGGACGACCCCCGAGCGGAGCTTGCGGCTCAGCGTCGCGCGGAGGATCTTCGAGGTGCCGTTCGAGCTGACGCGGACCGTCTCGCCCGGCACGATCTCGCGCGCGGTCGCGTCGTCGTGCGCCAGCTCGACCTCAGGAGCAGGGCGCTGGAACTGGAGCTGGGGGACACGCTCCACCGCAGGGCCCTCGAAGAGTGAGCGGTAGCGGACGACCTCGAGGCCGGGCCCGGCCGGCTTCCCGGTCGCCGCCTGGGGGTCGGGCTGCGTCCAGGCGAACTCGTCGCCCGGGGGCAGCGGCGCCTGCTCGGCGGCGGTGGGAGCCGCCCAGGGGTCGACGGCAATCCCGAAGCGCTCGGCGAGCCGCGAGAGGCACTCGAGCTCGTCGTATCCGTTCGGGACGACGGCCCGGCGCACGCGCTGCGCTCGGCCCTCCAGGTTGACGAACGTTCCCTCGCGCTCGAGGTAGCCGGTTCCCGGAAAAACGACGTGCGACCAGGCCGTGAGGTCGCTCTGGAACATGGCGGTCGTGAGCACGAAGCGGGCCCGCGCGGCCAGCTCGGCGACCCGAGGGTCGTAGCCGGCCTCGTCGCCCGAGACGACGAGCGCGCCGATCTCGCCTTCCGGCGCCGGGTCGGAGCGCTCCTCGCCGAGCGCGTACCAGGCGTCGGCGACTCCGCGGCCGTTCGGCGTCCGTGGCAGCGCATAGACGGCGACCTCGGCCTTCCCCTTCTCGTGGAGGTGGCTGGCGAGCGCGCCGACGTGGCGGCCTCCGGTCGGGTCGTCGTCCGACCAGACGAGCGCGATCCGCCTGGCTGCCTGGAGGCGCTTCGCCGTCCCGCGGAGCTCCTTCGGAGCCTTGCCTCCGGCCCGCAGGTCGGCGCAGGCCTGCGCAGCCGATCCCGGAGCCACCTGGACGTCGCCGGCGGGATTCAGCGCGATGATCTCCGCGCCTGCGCGCCGCGCTGCTCGAAGCCAGAGATCCACGATCGGGGCCCGCTCGACGACGGGGTCGTCTCCGAGCACGAGGCAGAGCTCGGCGTCCCGAATGGCGGAGAGGGGCGCCCGGAAGGCGGAGAGGCCGGAGTCCCAGTCATCGGGCAGGAGCGCCGTGTGCGAGCCGAGCCCCTCGCGGACGATCCGCGCGAGCGCCGTCGCCTGCTCGACCGTCTCGCCGCCGGAAAAGGCGACGACGACCGACGACCCGGCCTCGCGGAGGCCGGCCTCTGCGGCGTCCAGGGCCTCGTCGTAGGAGGCCTCCTCGAAGCCGCGCCGCCGCACCCGGATCAGCGGCGTGCGGATCCGGTCCTCGGCCTGCAGATGGTCGTACGCGAAGCGCCCCTTGTCGCAGAGCCAGCCCTCGTGCACCTCCGGGTGGTTGCGGGAGAGCACCCGCGCCACCTTCCCCTCGCGGGTCGTCGCCCAGACGTTGCACCCCACCGGGCAGAGCCCGCACACCGTCGGGACGTTCTGGATCTCCCACGGCCGCGCGCGGAAGCGGTACGTCGTCGAGGTCAGCGCTCCCACCGGGCAGAGCTCGACGACGTTGCCGGAGAAGTGGGCTCGGTACGGCTCGTCCTCGAAGGTGGCGATGACCGACGACGCTCCCCGGTTGATCGCGACGAGCTGGCCGTCCTCGGAGACGTTCTCCGAGAAGCGCGTGCAGCGGTAGCAGAGGATGCAGCGCTCGCGGTCGAGCGCGATCAGGGGCGACACCGGAATCGGCTTGTCGAACGTCCGCTTCGGGAAGTGCATCCGCGTCGAGCCGGGGCCGAAGCGGAAGGTCAGGTCCTGGAGCGGGCACTCGCCGCCCTTGTCGCAGTCGGGGCAGTCGAGCGGGTGGTTCAGGAGGATGAACTCGAGGATGGCGTGCTGGCCCTGGGAGGCCTTCTCGCTCGTCAGCGCCGTCCGGAGGACGAGCCCGTCCGTAGCCGTGAGCGTGCAGGCGGCCTGGAGCTTCGGTAGCCCCTCCACCTCGCAGAGGCACATGCGGCAGGCGCCGACCGGCGGGCCGAGCCGCGGCTCGTAGCAGAAGACCGGGATCTCGACCCCGATCGACGCTGCCGTCTCCACCATCCCCTGCCCCCTCGGGGCCCGAAGCTCGTGACCGTCGATCGTGACCGTGACGAGCTCGGGCTGCGCCTGTGCGCTCATAGGCCACCTGGTCTGTGAGCGTGGGGAGGGTGTGTGAGGGAACCGGGAGGTTCCTTCACTGAATCGAAGAAGGGGGCTCGTGGGGGAAACCTGGTTTCCCCCACGGGAGCGAGCCGAAGGTGAGCGACGTTCATCGGCACGCTCTCGTCACGTTGCGCGCGCCACGCGTGCGCTCTTCGGCGGTACGCTCGAAAGCGGGTGGTGGGATGGGGTGCCCCGTAGTGGTTAAGCGTCGCCGGTCGCAGGTCATGGCCTGGCCGGCACCTCGATCTGGCTTCGGACGCCCGCGTGGTGCTGGTCGACGGGCGCGAGCACGCCGTCGAGTGACGACTCGCCGCCGAAGGGGCAGCCGCCCTCGTCGATGTGGCGCTGGTACTCGCCGCGGAACTTCGCGACGTAGCTCGCCACGGGCATGGCCGCGGCGTCCCCGAGCGGGCAGAGGCAGTTGCCGAGGATCCGGTCGCAGACGTTCAGGAGCACGTCGAGCTCGTCCTGTGTCGCGTCCCCCTCCTCGATCTTCCTGAGCAGCTGCACCATCCAGCGCGTGCCCTCGCGGCAGGGCGTGCACTTACCGCACGACTCGTGCATGTAGAACTGCGCGACCCGCAGGCCCAGCTGCACCATGCAGCAGCGGTCGTCGATGACGATCACCCCGCCGGAGCCGAGCATCGTCCCCGCCTCTGCCATCGAGTCGAAATCGAGCGGCGTGTCCACCTCGGAGGCGTTCATGACGGGCACCGACGAGCCGCCGGGGATGATCGCCTTCAGCTCGCGCCCGTCCGGGATCCCGCCGCCGAGGTCGTAGATCAACTCGCGGAGCGGCGTCCCCAGCTCGAGCTCGTAGTTCCCGCCGTTGACGACGTTCCCGGAGAGCGAGAAGACGCGCGTGCCGGCCGAGTGCTCGACGCCCAGGCGCGCGTAGGCCTTGCCGCCCATCTCGACGATCTTGGGCACCGTTGCCAGCGTCTCGACGTTGTTGATGAGCGTCGGCGACGCGTACAGGCCGGAGATGGCCGGAAACGGCGGCTTGGTCCGCGGCTGGCCCCGGCTACCCTCGAGCGACTCGAGCAGGCCGGTCTCCTCACCGCAGATGTAGGCGCCGGCGCCCCGGTGGACGACGACGGCGAGATCCCAGCCGGAGCCGAGCACGTCCTTGCCCACGTAGCCGGCCTCGCGCGCCTCCTCGAGCGCGGCGACGAGGACCTCGTACTCGGTCAGGTACTCGCCACGCACGTAGATGAACGCGAGATTCGAGCCGATCGTGTGCGCGGCGATGAAGACGCCCTCGATGAAGAGGTGGGGGACGCGCAGCATGATCTCCCGGTCCTTGAACGTCCCCGGCTCGGACTCGTCCGCATTGACGACGAGGTAGATCGGCTTCGGGGAGTCCTCCGGCTTCGGCAGGAAGCTCGCCTTGCGGCCCATGGGGAAGCCGGCGCCGCCGCGCCCGCGCACGTCGGCTGCGAGCAGCTCGTCGAGCACCGCCTGGCGCTCCATCCCGAGGGCCTTGCGCAGCGACTTGTAGCCACCGGCCGCTTCGTACTCGGCGAGCTTCGTCAGGTCGCGGGTGTCCGCGTCCTTGAGGAGCAGCTCCCTAAGAGGCATTGCGCAGCTCCCTGACGATCGCCGGGACGTCCGCGGGCCGGACGGGCTCCCGGTAGCGGTGGTCGACGGCGACGACCGTCCCCCACCCGCACCCACCGGCGCACTCCACCGTCCGCAGAGTGACCTCGCCGTCTGCGGCCGTCTCGCCCGCGTGAATGCCGAGCTCGCGCTCGAAGGCCTCGAGGACCTGCTGGGCGCCGACGAGCGCACAGGAGATGTTCGTGCACACCTCCACCATGTGCCGGCCGACGGGCTCCAGCTGGAACATGTCGTAGAAGGTCGCCACTGCCTTGCAGTACGCCGGCGTGAGCTCGAGGGCGTCGCCCACCTCGCGGAAGGCCTCCGCCGGGAGCCAGCCGCCGTGCTCCTCCTGCGCCAGCCGCAGGGCGGGGAGAACGGCCGAGCGGCTCTCCGGGTACTGGGCCGCGATCGTCTGGATCCGGTCGTAGAGCGTCCTCGGGCTCACCGGTCGACCTCGCCCATGACCGTGTCGAGCGAGCCGACGATGGCGATCAGGTCGGCGACGAGCGCGTCGCTCATGCAGGTCGCGGTCGCCTCGAGCGCGACGAACGACGGAGCGCGGAACTTCACGCGCCACGGCTTCGAGCCGCCGTCCGAGACGAGGTAGCAGCCGAGCTCGCCGCGCGGCGACTCGACGGTCACGTAGACCTCGCCCTCGGGCACGCGGTAGCCTTCGGTCACGAGCTTGAAGTGGTGGATGAGGCTCTCCATCGACGTCTGCAGCTCGTTGCGCGGCGGCAGGACGAGCTTGCGGTCGTCCACGATCCACGGCCCCTCGGGCATGCCGTCGAGCGCCTGCTGGACGATGCGCGTGGACTGCCGCATCTCGTCCATGTGCACCTTGTAGCGGTCGAAGACGTCGCCGTTTTGGTAGACGGGGACGTCAAAGTCGACCTGGTCGTAGGCGAGGTACGGCTGCACCTTGCGGAGGTCCCAGTCGACGCCGGACGCGCGCAGGACGGGCCCGGACTGGCCGAGCGCGATCGCGTCGGCGGCCGAGAGGAGGCCGATCCCCTTCGTCCTCTCCAGCCAGATTGCCTGGCCGGAGAGCAGCGCCTCGTACTCGTCGACGCGCTTCTGCATCGTGTCGGCGAACGCGCGGCACTCGTCGTCGAAGCCCACGGGGATGTCCTCGGCCAGCCCACCCGCCTGGAAGTAGCGCGTGTGCATCCGCACGCCGGTGACCAGCTCGAAGAGGTCGAGGATGGCGTCGCGCTCGCGGAAGCAGTACCAGAACATCGAGATCGCCCCCAGCTCGAGCGCGGCGGTCCCGAGCCACACCAGGTGGGAATGGATGCGGTTGAGCTCGCAGAGGAGCATGCGCATCCACTGGGCCTTCGGCGGCGGCTCGACCCCGAGCAGCTTCTCGATCGCCAGCACGAAGACGAGCTCGTTGTTCTGGAACGAGACGTAGTCGATCCGCTCCGGGTACGTGATCGCCTTCCACCACGTCTTGTGCTCCATGTTTTTCTCGAAGCCGGTGTGGAGATAGCCGACGACCGCCTGGAGGCCGACCACCTTCTCGCCGTTCAGCTCCACGACCAGGCGGAGCACACCGTGGGTGGAGGGATGGTTGGGGCCGAAATTGACCTCGAGGATGTCCCCTTCCTCGCGGAGGGCCGGGTCGACCTGGAGCACGGACGGGATCGAGGACGGGATGCGGGTCCCCTCGTAGATCGCTGTCCGGGGCTCGGCGACCGCCATGCTCGTCATTCCTCCCCGGAGAAGCGCACCGGCTCGCCGCCGAGCGGGTAATCCTTGCGGAGCGGGTGGCCCTCCCAGTCGTCCTCCATGAGGATGCGGACGAGGTTGGGGTGGCCCTCGAAGCGGATGCCCAGCATGTCCCAGGCCTCACGCTCGTGCCAGTCAGCCGTCGGCCACACGCCGACGAGGCTCGGCACGGGCTCACCGTCCTCGAGCCAGGCCTGCAGGCGGAGGCGCGACGCCTCGCCGGCGCCCGACTCGACCTTGAGCAGGTGGTAGGAGATCGAGAGGCGGCTCGGCTTGGGCTCCGGTTGCTGCTGCAGGCCCCAGGAGCCGGGGCTGTTGAGATCGCGGCCGCGCGAGTCGCCCCAGTAGCCGGCGACGCGCGGGCGGTCCCAGCCGAGGTAGTCGGCGGCGGCGACGTCGGAGAGGAAGTTGAAGCCCGCCTCGTCCCGAAGCCAGAGCGCCGCCGCGGCCAGCAGCTCCCGCTCGACGACCACGGTCGTCTCGCCGTGGGAGTCGCGCTCCTCGACGAAGCCCGGGACATCGGCGTAGGAAGCCGTCACTCCGCGACCCCGCGGATCTCATAGGCGGGCGGGACGCCGGCGCGGATCTTCTCCTGCAGCCGCACGATCCCCTCCAGCAGCGCCTCGGGCCGCGGCGGGCAGCCGGGCACGTGGATGTCCACCGGGACGATCTTGTCGACGCCCTGGAGGATCGCGTAGTTGTTGAACATCCCGCCGGAGCTCGCACAGGCGCCCATGGCGATGACCCACTTCGGCTGCAGCATCTGGTCGTAGATCTCGCGGAGGGGCCTCGTCATCTTGTGCGCGACCCGGCCCGAGACGATGAGGAGGTCGGCCTGGCGCGGCGAGGAGCGGAACACCTCGGCGCCGAAGCGGGCGACGTCGTAGCGCGAGGAGACGATCGACATCATCTCGATCGCGCAGCAGGCCAGCCCGAACGTGTCCGGCCAGATCGAGTAGCCCTGCGCCCACGCCACCGCCTTCCCGACGGTCGTGAGGAGCAGCCGCTCCTCGAGCTCGTCGGCGCCGAGCTCCCGCTCGAAGACGCCGGGGCCCTTCCCCGGCATGAGCGTCCGCTCCGACTGGAGGCCGTAGTCGGCGAGCCGCTTCCGCTTCACCGCCACTCGAGTGCACCCCGCTTCCAGACGTAGACGTAGGCGATCGCAAGGATCCCGATGAAGAAGCCGAACTCGGCGAGCGCGAACGTGCCCACCCGGTCGAGAACGACCGCCACGGGGTAGAGGAAGACGATCTCGATGTCGAAGACGATGAAGAGCATCGCAGTCAGGTAGAAGCTGACCGTGAACCGCTGCTGCTTGGGCGGGCCGGTCGAGACGCCCGACTCGAAGGGCATCCGCTGGGTCTTCGGCGCCGCCTGCTTCCGGCGCGTCGAGAAGGCGAAGGAGAAGAAGAGCATCGACGCCGGAATCGCCGCCGCGAGGAGCGCGTAGACGAGGAATGGAAACCAGTCGTCAAGCGCGGCGAGGAGCACGGCCTGCACATCGGGCATCCTAGCGCTCACAAGTTGTCTGCGCGGGTGGACGGAAACCGGCTCTGGGCCTGGGGAAACGAGGTGCTACGGGCGTCACAAAGTCGGGGCCTTGGCGCGACGGAGGCCGTTGCTACACTCAGACAAGATGGTCACCGTCACCGAGAACGCCGCCGCGAAGATCAAGGAGCTGTTGGCGCAGGAGCCCGAGGGTGACGTCAGCGTCCTCCGGATCGCCGTGCAGGGCGGAGGCTGCTCGGGCTTCCAGTACGCGCTCGGCTTCGACCGCGGCCCGCAGGACGGGGATAACGAGGTCGAGATGCACGGCGTCCGCGTCGTCGTCGACCCGTTCAGCGCTCCGTACCTCGTCGGCTCCGAGATCGACTTCGTCGATGCCTTGATGGGCGCGGGCTTTGCGATCAACAACCCGAACGTGCAGGCGGCCTGCGGCTGCGGCTCTTCCTTCCAGGCGAAGGACGAGGCGGGCGGCGAGCCGGCCCACGCGCATGCCGGCGAGAGCGGCTGCGGCGCGGGCTGCTCTCACTGAGCGCCCCGTCGCGGGGCGCCTCGCTAATCTGAGGTCGCCTTGAGCGACCACCACGTCGTCGACATCACCATCATCGGCGCCGGCCCCGTAGGGCTTGCGGCCGCGTACTACGCGGGACACCGCGACGCCTCCGTCAGGCTCGTCGAGAGCCTCGGCCAGCTCGGCGGCCAGGTGGCCGCCGTCTACCCGGAGAAGCACGTCTACGACGTCGCCGGCCATCCGAAGATCCAGGGCCAGGCGCTCGTGGACCTCTGCGTCGAGCAGGGCCTCCAGTTCGGAGCCGAGGTCTTCCTGGACCAGGAGGTGAAGGACCTCCAGCGGGTCGGCGTCAACGGCGAGGAGCACCTGATCCTCACCACGCACCAGGGCGAGACGCTCCCGACCCGCATGCTCATCGTCACGGCCGGGCACGGAGCCTTCGAGCCCCGCAAGCTCGAGATCGAGGACATCGACGATTGGGAGGGTCGGGGGCTCCACTACTTCGTCAGGAGGAAGGAAGTCTTCCGAGACAAGGCCTGCGTCATCGTCGGCGGCGGGGACTCCGCGCTCGACTGGACGCTCGGGCTCCAGGACACGGCTCGCCTGCCGATCACGCTCGTCCACCGCCGCGACCGGTTCCGTGCGCTCGAGACGTCCGTCAAGGAGGCGCGCGAGCTCGAGGAGAACGGCGCCGTTCGCATCTGCATCCCTGCGGAGGTGCGGGGCGTGCGGGGCGACGGGGCAATCGAGGCGGTGACGCTCGAGGACACTGCGACCGGCGAGCTCTTCGAGGTCGAGTGCGAAGCGCTCATCACCCTGCTCGGGTTCCACTCCCATCTCGGCTCGATCGCCGACTGGGGCCTCGAGCTTCACGGCAAGCGCCAGGTGCTCGTCGACCCGTCGACAATGGAGACGACGATCGCCGGCGTGTACGCGGCGGGCGACGTCGCCGGCTACGAGGGGAAGATCACCCTGATCTCCGTCGGCTTCGGCGAGGCGGCCGTCGCCGCGAACCAGGCCGTGGCCAAGATCCGCGGCGAGAAGGTCCAGCCGAAGTACTCGACCGACTGAGCTCCCCGCCCGATCGTCACACTTCCGGCACGGCTTCGTTTCCCATGCGTGCGCAATCAGCCGTTACGCTGGAAAGCGGGTGGTGGGAGAGGGGTGCCCCAAGAGACAGAGGCGGCGGCCCCGAAGCGGGTCGCGACTAGACTCAGGAGCGTGAGCGAGACGGTTCCCGGCGAGCTCTGGGGTGGTGAGACGAGGAAGGCCGTCGAGAACTTCCCGGTCTCCGGCGAGCCGATCCCCGTGTCCGTCGCCCGCTGGCTGGGCCGCATCAAGGCGGCCGCCGCGCGGGCCAACGCCGAGCTGGGGCTCCTCGAGCCCGAGAAGGCCGAGCGCATCGCCCGGGCGGCCGAGCGCGTCGCTGCGGGCGAGTTCGACGACCAGTTCCCCATCGACGTCTTCCAGACCGGCTCGGGCACCTCCTCGAACATGAACGCGAACGAGGTGATCGCCTCGCTTGCGGGCGACGACGTGCACGCGAACGACGACGTGAACCTCGGCCAGTCGTCCAACGACGTCTTCCCGTCGGCGGTGCACCTCGCGGCGCTCGAGCAGCTGGTGAACGACCTGATCCCGAGCCTCACGACCCTCACCGAGTCGCTCGAGCGCAAGGCGATCGAGTTCGCCGACCTCGTCAAGTCCGGTCGGACGCACCTGATGGACGCGGTGCCGATCACGCTCGGGCAGGAGTTCGGCGGCTACGCGGCCCAGGTGCGCGAGGGCATTGCGCGCGTCGAGTCCACGCTGGCCCGGGTCAGCCAGATCCCCCTCGGCGGCACCGCGACCGGCACGGGCCTGAACACCCATTCGGAGTTCGCCGAGCGGGTCCGGGCGAAGCTCGCAACAGAGACCGGGCTCACCATCCTCCCCCCGGCCGACTCGTTCGAGGCGCAGGCCGCGCGCGACGCGCTCGTCGAGGCCTCCGGCGCGCTCAAGACGGTGGCCGTCTCGCTGACGAAGATCGCCAACGACATACGGCTGATGGGCTCAGGCCCCCGCGCCGGCCTCGCGGAGATCGCTCTTCCGGAGCTGCAGAAGGGCAGCTCGATCATGCCCGGCAAGGTGAACCCGGTCATCCCCGAGGTCGTCACGCAGGTCGCCGCCCAGGTGATCGGCAACGACGCCGCCATAACCGTCGGCGGGCTTCAGGGCCATTTCGAGCTGAACGTGTTCGTGCCCATGATGGCCCGCAACCTGCTCGGGTCGATCGGCCTGCTGGCAGCCGCCTCGCGGCTCTTCGCGGAAAAGTGCGTCGACGGGATCGAGCCCAACCGCGAGACGCTGGAGCGCTACGCCGAGCTGACGCTCTCGGCCGCGACGGCGCTCAACCCGCACATCGGCTACGACAAAGCTTGCGAGATCGTGAACGAGGCGGCTTCCTCCGGTCGTTCCCTCCGCGAGGTCGCCCGCGAGGCCGGGGTCGACGAGGAGACGCTCGAGAAGGCGCTCGACTATCGCCGGATGGCACGACCGCACGGGGCCTGAGCGGGCTCTTGACGCCCGCGTCTTCGTGTCATTGACTTCCGAGTCCCATCGCGTTGCCGGGACGCCGCGAGGGGAGAACTCCCGAGCCGGTGTGCCACGAGCTCGCCCGTCGCGACCTCTCGGTCGACCGTTGGGGGGAGAGCCGCGCGAGAGGAGCCGCCCGCTGGCGGCTCCCTCCGTGTCCGAGCGGTCAAGGCTCGCCGGCGCCGCGCCGATTCCCTCGAGGTGCCCGCCGGCATCAACCTTCCCAAGGCGGCGATCGCCCTTGCGGCGGCTGGGTCAGGCCTCGTTGGCCTCGGCTTCGGGTTCCTGGTGCTGGCGTTCGCTCTCTCCGGGAGCCCCGATTTCAGCTTCGAGGTCGAGCAGCTCGCTTGGGTCTTGCCACCGATCGTGCTCGCGGGTCTCTGTGTTTGGCTCCTACGCAGGCATGCCCGGGCGATCGGCCAGGCCGGCCGCGACGTGCGCTCGTCCTTGACTGCGCTGGTCTGGCTCGGGAACTTCGGGCTCTCCCTGGCTCTCGCCCTCTACTTCCTGGCCGATGCGCCGACGGGGACGCAGTACGGAAACGTGCTTGTCGGGCCAGGTGTCCTGTGGACGCTGACCGCTGCGGCGCTTGTGGCTGCCTTCGGGTGCGCCTGGGCAATCGCCCGCTCGCTTCGGGGGCTCGTCGCGCTCTCGGTGACCGCGGTGCTCGCCGTGGCCCTCGAGGTCTCGGAGGCGCTGGACGTGTGGCTAGGTGTGAAGGGCCTCTAGTAGGCGACCGCGCCCCGGCCGGTCTCGGCGGCGTGGCGCTGCTCGTCGGCGCGATAGGAGGAGCGGACGAGCGGGCCGGAGAAGACCGACCCGAACCCGAGCGCCTCGCCCTGCTCCCGGAACCAGCGGAACTCGTCGGGGTGTACCCAGCGGTCGATTGCCGCGTGGCGCGAGGAGGGCTGGAGGTACTGGCCGATGGTGACCACGTCGACGCCGTGCTCGCGCAGGTCGCGCATCGTTTCGACCACCTCGTGGTTGGTCTCTCCCAGCCCGACGATGATCCCGGACTTCGTCAGCACCGGGTAGCCCGCGACCTCCTTCGCCCGCTGCAGGAGCCAGAGCGCCTTGTCGTAGGAGGCCTTGGCGCCGCGCATCCTGCGATGCAGCCGGCGCACGGTCTCGATGTTGTGGTTGAAGACCTCGGGCCGCGCGGCGAGCACCGTCGCGAGCGCCTCCTCCTCGACCCCGAGGAAGTCCGGCGTCAGCACCTCGACGGAGGCGTCGGGCAGCTTCTTCTTGAGGGCGCGGATCGTGGCCGCGTAGTGCCCTGCCCCCCGGTCCGGCACGTCGTCGCGGTCGACCGAGGTGACGACGACGTGCTTGAGGCCCATCTGCGCCGCCGCCTGGGCGAGCCGGAGCGGCTCCAGCGGGTCGGGCGGCGACTCGGGCTTGCCCGAGTGGACGTAGCAGTAGCGGCAGGCGCGGGTGCACGTGTCGCCGAGGATCTGGAACGTCGCCGTGCCGCGGCCCCAGCACTCGGCGATGTTCGGGCAGCGCGCCTCCTCGCAGATCGTGTTCAGGCGCTGGCCGTGCAGGAGCTCGCGCACCTCGAAGTAGCGCGAGTCGGCGCTCGGCGCGCGCACTTTCATCCACTCGGGGCGCCGCGGGCGCTCAGCTACCGGCAGCGACCTGTTCAACTCCGACTGCCTCTCCGGATCGGGTGGCCGAGCGCATGGGCTTCGCCGAGATCTTCTCGTGCACGGGCTGCGGCCAGAGCCCGGCGCCCTCCTCCGCGGGGAGCTCCTCCAGGGCCAGGCCGAAGACCTCCTCGAGGGCCGCCGCGGCGTGAGGGCGCACGTCGTCGACGGCGATCGGCCGCTCGAGCTCGCTCGCCATCGTGGTGAACGCGGCATCCTCGAGCCCGCAGGCCGTGATCCACTCGGAGAACGGCGCGGGGTCGAGATCGACGTTGAGCGCATAGCCGTGCGTCGTCACCCAGCGCGCGATGTGCACGCCGATCGAGCAGAGCTTCCGCGGCGGAGGCTGGAGCCAGACGCCGGTGAGGCCTTCGATCCGCGTCGCCTCGAGCTCGAAGGCGCCGGCGGTGGCGATGACCGCCTCCTCCAGGTCGCGGACGTAGCGCTTCACATCGCGGCCGTGGCGGTTGAGGTCGAGGATGGGGTAGCAGACGAGCTGGCCCGGCCCGTGGAAGGTGGACTTGCCGCCGCGGTCCGTCTCCACCACCTCGACGTCGGCGTCGTCGGGGAGGTGCAGCTCGGCGCTTCCGTCGGTGCGACGCCCGAGCGTGATCACCGGCGGGTGCTCCAGCAGCACGACCGTGTCCGGGATCGCGCCCTGCGAGACGGCTGCCGCGAGGGCCCGCTGCAGCTCCCACGCCTCCACGTACGGCGTCGGGCCGAGGTTGAGGAGGTACGCGCCGCGCTTCATGCCCACAGCGTAGTCGCGGCGCGCTAGTAGTCCGCCTCGCCCCAGGTCTGGAGCCGCTCGCGCAGGTCGCGGAGGAAGCGGCCGGCGAGGGCGCCGTCGACGAGGCGATGGTCGTACGTGAGCGTCAGGTTCATGATCGAGCGGATCGCGATCACGTCCTCGCCCATCTCGTCCTGCACCACCCAGGGCCGCTTGACGACCGCGTAGGTGCCGAGGATGCCGGCCTGCGGCTGGCTGATCACCGGCGTGCCGTGGAAGGTGCCGTAGCCGCCGGGGTTGGTGATCGTGAAGGTGCCGCCCTGCACGTCCTCGGGGAGCAGCTTCTTCTCCCGCGCGCGGGCCGCGATGTCGGCGATCGCCTTGGCCATGCCGAGCAGGTTCAGGGTCTCGGCGCTTCGGACCACCGGCACGATCAGGCCCTTCCCGTCCGCGAGCTCGACCGCGAAGCCGAGGTTGACGTAGCTCCTCGTCACGATCCCCTCGCCGCGCAGCTCACCGTTCAGCCAGGGGTAGTCCTTCAGCGTCTCGACGGCGGCGCGCGCGACGAACGTGAGGTAGGTCGGGTTGACGCCGTAGGCCTCCTGGAACTCCTTCTTCAGCTTCTGCCGGATTGCGGCCACCTTGGACATGTCGACCTCGATCGCGCTCGTCACGTGCGCCGAGGTGTCGAGTGAACGGCGCATATGCTCGGCGATGCCGCGACGCATGGCCGACATGGGCTCGACCGACTCGCCCTCCTGCGCGGCCGGGCCGGGCGTCGGAGCCGACGCGGGGACGGGCGCCGGAGCCTCGGGCGCTGCCGCCGGTGGCGGTGCCTCGGCCGGAGGCGCCTCGGAGGGCGCGGCCGCTCCGCCCGCTTCGATGAACCCGAGGATGTCCTTCTTGGTGACCCGCCCGCCGCGCCCGGTCCCCGGGACCTGCGAGACGTCGACGTCGTGCTCGGCGGCGATACGGGCGACGACGGGCGAGACGAAGCGCGCGCCGTTCTCCTGGCCTTCGGGGGCGGGCGGGGCAGCCGGGGCCTCGGCGACCGGCTCGGCCTGGGCAACCGGCTCGGCCTCGGCGACCGGCGCGGGCTCGTTGTCGATGTCCGGTGCCTCCGGGGGCGCCTCGTCCGCCGGAGCGGCCGGCGCCGGCGCCGCTGCGCCCTCGGGCGCGATCATCGCGAGCTTCGTTCCCACCTCGACGGTCTCGCCCTCCTGGACGAGGATCTGCTGCACGATTCCGGTGGCGGGGCTGGGAACCTCGGTGTCGACCTTGTCCGTGGAGATCTCGAGCAGCGTTTCGTCCGCCTCGATCGCCTCGCCCTCGGACTTGAGCCACTTCGTGATCGTGCCCTCCGAGACGGAGACGCCCATCTGGGGCATGACGACGTCGACGAGGGTTCCCGTGGCCATCAGTACGCGGCCACCTCGCGAAGCCCCGCGACGACGTCGTCGACCTGGGGCAGGAACGCCTTCTCGAGGGTCGGTGCGAAGGGCACCGGCGTGTCCGGCGCGGTGATGCGCCTGACCGGGGCGTCGAGCTGCTCGAACGCCTCCTCGGCGATCGTCGCGACGATCTCGCCGCCGAAGCCGCCGGTGTGGGTGTCCTCGTGCAGGACGATCACCTTGGAGGTCTTCTCCACGGAGGCGAGCACCGCCTTCTTGTCCCAGGGCATGATCGAGCGGAGGTCGATGATCTCGGTGGAGATCCCGTCCTCCTCGGCGACCTTCTCCGCGGCCTCCGCTGCCGTGTAGACCATCGCGCCCCAGGTGACCAGGGTGATGTCGTCACCCTCGCGGTGGAGGCGGGCCTCGCCGAACGGGATCGTGTAGCGCTCGTCGGGCACGTCCGCCTTGATGCGGCGGTAGAGGTGCTTGTGCTCGAAGTAGAGAACGGGGTTCGGATCCTCGATCGCTGTGACGATCAGCCCCTTGGCGTCCTCGGGCGTCGCCGGGCAGACGACCTTCAGGCCCGGGATGTGCGCGAAGCTCGACTCCGGGTTCTGGGAGTGGAACGGCCCTCCCGAGAAGCCGCCGCCCGAGGGGCAGCGGACGACGATCGGGACCGGCGTCCCCGCGCGGTAGCGCTGCTTGGCCGCCACCGTCACCAGGTGGTCCCAGGCGCACGAGACGAAGTCGGCGAACTGCATCTCGGCGACCGGGCGCATGCCCATCATGGCGGCGCCGGTGCAGCCGCCGACGATGGCCGTCT
The DNA here is from genome assembly GCA_963775625.1 of uncultured Actinomycetes bacterium. Classification (GTDB taxonomy): domain Bacteria; phylum Actinomycetota; class Thermoleophilia; order Gaiellales; family Gaiellaceae; genus JAIBJN01. Next base: position 482,149 of record CAVZJM010000002.1, read on the forward strand.
CGGCGAGCGGCGCGTCGATCACGCGCCAGGGCCCGAACTCCTCCTGGAAGCCCTGGGTGACCTTGAAGGCGCCGCCGTAGACGCCGACGTCCTCGCCGATTACGAAGACGCGCTTGTCGCGGCGCATCTCCTGGCGAAGCCCGTCGGAGATCGCCTGCAGATAGGTCTTCTCGGCCATCAGCGAGCCACTGTTATTTGTGGTGGGGCGTTTCGAGGTCCTCCGGCATCGCGAACACGCCGTCGAGGAGCGTCGAGGGGTCCGGGACGGGGCTCTCGTCGGCGCGCTTGACCGCGTCGTTCAGGAGCTTCTTGACCTCGCCGCGGATCTCGTCCTCCTGCTCGTCCGTGAACTCGGCGTTCTCGCGCAGCCAGGTGCGGAAGCGCTCGAGCGGGTCGCGCTTCGCCCACTCCTCGAACATCTCCTTGGGGACGTAGAACGCGTCGTCGTGCACGGCGTGGCCCTCCATCCGGAGGGTCAGGCACTCGATCAGCGTCGGCCCGCCCCCTTCGCGCGCCTTCTCGATGGCGAGCTTGGCCTCGCGGTACACGGCGAGCACGTCGGTGCCGTCCACGACCACCCCGTCGAACCCGTACGCCTTCCCGCGGTCGGCGATGTGCTCGACCGCGTACTCGAGGTGCGTCGGGGTCGAGTAGGCCCACTGGTTGTTGTCGCAGATGAAGACCACCGGGAGTCGGCGGACGCCGGCGAAGTTCATGGCCTCGTGCGTGTCGCCGCGCGCGGCGGCGCCCTCGCCGAACCACCCGAGCGCGACGCGCCGCTCCTCTCGGATCCGGAAGGCGAGCCCGCAGCCGACTGCGACCGGCAGCATCGCCGGCAGGTGGCTGACCATGGCGATCAGACCGAGGCGGTCGTCGGCCATGTGGACGTTGCCGTCCTTGCCCTGCGTCGGTCCGTCCATGCGGCCCATGAACTGGGCGAAGAGCCGCCAGGGCTCGACGCCGCGCACCACGTGGACGCCCATGTCCCGGTGCAGCGGCGTGCCCACGTCCTCGGGGCCCATGGCGGTGGCGATCCCGACCGCCGCCGCCTCGTTTCCGCGGCCCGTGTAGAAGCTTCCGGGGATCTTCCCCTGCTTGTAGAGGATGTGGCCGCGCTCCTCGATGCCCCTCGTGGTGAGGAGATGCCGGTAGATGTCGAGGAGGTCCTCGCGGTCGAGGCCGAACTCTCTGACCTCTGTGAGCGAGGAGACCGGTTCTGCTTCCCTGGCGATCGCCATCCGCGGTCGAACTGTAGCGTCTAGGGTGGGCATGTGGGCAGCGCTTCCGACTGGCTCAGGGAGGAGCGGCGGCGGACGCTCGGCGACTGGGCCGCGTTCTGCCTCGGCTGCGGACACGTCCAGCGCTACTTCGCCGAGGACGAGGCGAAGCTGCCTCGCGCGTGCCCCACCTGCGGCGGGGAGCTCCGCGTTCGTTGCCCGGCCTGCCACGCAGGGATCGCCTCGGCCTTCGCGGTCGCCTGCGACGAGTGCGGGGCCGAGCTGCGCCCGCTCGAGCTCTTCGGCGGCCCCATCCGGCGGCCGCCCCGGGCTACGCCTGGATCTCGGAGAAGTGGATCACCGTGACCGTGTCCTCTTCGGTCACGTCGCGGTTGTAGAGCCGGCCGAGGAACGTGACCATGTCGTCCGTGCGCTTGAGCTCCGGGTTGTCCTTCTCGACCTCCCGGGGCGAGCACTCGGCGAGCGGCTTCACCTCGACCTTGTCGATGACCGCGTCGAAGATCTTCTCTCGCGGGCCGTAACGGAGGCCCACGAGGATCTGCACGACCATCCCCTTCTTGTACTTCCCGGACTTGTCGCCGAGGCGGATCGTCGCGGTCTTGCGCCTGCTCCGGAGCTGGTCGGCGACGATCGGCGAGTAGAAGTTGAGGGCGTACATCGGCCAGACAGGGGACGAAGCGGCCCCATCATACGGCTTCTTCGGCGAGGAGCCTCAGCGCTCTCTCGGCCATCTCCCGCTCGCCCCGGTACGCCAGCAGCCGCGGCGCCTCCTCGAGCGGGAGCCAGCGGGTCGCGTCGACCTCGTGGGCATGCTCGGCCGGAATGTCGCCCAGGCGCCCGCGCGCATAGCGGAAGAGGTAGAAGCTGACGATCTTGAACACCCGCTCGCCCTGCCACGTGTAGACGTAGCGGACGTCGCCCAGCTTCTCGACGAGGCGACCTTCGACGCCGGTCTCCTCCGTCACCTCGCGCGCAGCCGTCTCGGCCGGGCTCTCGCCGGCGGCGATGAGGCCCTTCGGAAGGGCCCAGACGTCCTTCCCCCCGGGTCGGATCGCGGCGACGTGCCAGCCTCCGCGCAGCCGGCGGACGACGACGCCTCCTGCTGAGAGCTCGCGGCGCATCGGTAGCACGAAGCTAGCATCGGGGCGTGCGCCGTCTGCTTCTCCTGGTCTGCGCGATCGTGTTCGCGGACACGATGCTGTACGCGGCCCTGGCGCCGCTCCTGCCCCACTACGCGGACGAGTTCGGGCTCTCGAAGGGCGAGGCGGGGCTCCTCGTCGGCGCGTACGCGGCGGGCGCGTTCGTCGCCGCGCTCCCCGGAGGCCTGGCGGCCGCTCGCTTCGGCCCGCGCCGAACGGTGCTCGGCGGGCTCGTGCTGATGGCCGTCGCGAGCATCGCCTTCGGGTTCGCGGACTCGGCTCCGGCGCTCGGCAGCGCGCGCTTCGCGCAGGGGATCGGCAGTGCCCTCTCCTGGACCGGAGGCCTCGCGTGGCTCGTGGCCGGGACACCTCGCGAGCGGCGCGGGGAGATGATCGGGACGGCGATGGGCGCCGCGATCTTCGGGGCGCTGCTCGGTCCGGCCGTCGGCGCCGTTGCCGAGGGGCTTGGTCCCCGACTTGCCTTCTCGGGCATCGCCGTGATCTCGGCCGTGCTCATCGGCTGGGCGCTCCGGACTCCTCCGACGCCGGCGGATCCGCAGCCCGCGCGCGCGTATCTCGACGGGCTGCGGCAGCCGTTCGTCCTCGGCGCTCTCTGGCTGATCATCCTGCCGGCCGTTCTCTTCGGCATGATCTCGGTGCTCGTGCCTCTCGATCTCGGCGACGCGGGCTGGAGCGCGGTCGCCATCGCGGCCGCCTTCATCGGGGCCGCGGCGATCGAGATGGTGGTCGCGCCGCTCTGGGGTCGCTTCTCGGACCGGCGCGGGCGCCTCCTGCCACTCCGGATCGCTCTCGCCGGAGGCGTCGCGGCCACCTTGTCGCTCGCCGTCGCCGGCCGGCCCGGCGTCATCGTCGTGCTCCTCGTCGCCACTGCCGTCACGTTCGGGGCGTTCTGGGCGCCGGCCATGGCGCTGCTCGCCGACGGCGCCGAGCGGATCGGGCTGGCGCAGGGTCTCGCGTTCGGGCTTCTGAACGCGTCCTGGGGCGCCGGAAACTCGGTGGGCCCCCTGGTCGGCGGCGCGCTCGCCGAGGTCGCAGGGGACGCGCTCCCGTACGTGCTCATGGCGCTCGCCTGCGCGCTGACGCTCGTTGCCGTCACCCGCGGGCGCCATCTTCTTGGCACTCCTCTTGCCCGAGTGCCAGAGAATCCTTGATCTCGGCTCCCCGCATTCGCTAGGATAGTCGCTGGCACTCCGCTGAGTCGAGTGCCAGCCATGAAAGTCATTGCGTAAGGAGGAATGCTGGATGAACCTTCAGCCACTGGGCGACCGGCTGATCGTCGAGGCCCTGGACGAGGAGGAGACGACCGTGAGCGGAATCGTCCTCCCGGACACGGCCAAGGAGAAGCCTCAGCGCGGTCGCGTCCTCGCCGTCGGCCCCGGCCCGCGGGACGAGGACGGCGAGTACGTCAAGATGGATCTCGAGCCCGGCGACGAGATCATCTTCTCGAAGTACGGCGGCACCGACATCAAGCTCGGCACGGATGAGTACCTGATCCTGCGCGAGTCGGACGTGCTGGCCAAGGTCGTCGCCGACACGAAGTCGAAGGGCAAGAAGAAGGAGCTGGCCGGCGCCGCCGCCTAGGCGTCCGCGGGTCAGTCACAGGAACGAAACGGAGGATGAATGGCTCACAAGGAGCTTCTCTTCAACGAGGATGCCCGGCGCGCGCTCGAGCGTGGCGTCAACGTTCTCGCTGACGCGGTCAAGGTCACCCTTGGCCCCAAGGGGCGCTACGTCGTGCTCGACAAGAAGTTCGGCGCGCCCACCATCACGAACGACGGCGTCACGATCGCACGCGAGATCGAGGTCGAGGACGTCTTCGAGAACCAGGGCGCTCAGCTCGTCCGCGAGGTCGCCACGGCGACCAACGACGTCGCCGGCGACGGCACGACGACCGCGACCGTGCTCGCCCAGGCGATCGTCCGCGAAGGCCTCAAGAACGTCGCGGCCGGCGCCAACCCGATGGGCCTCAAGCGGGGCATCGAGTCGGCGGTGGACACGGTCGTCGGAGACCTGAAGAAGCAGTCCAAGGAGATCTCGGGCAAGGAGGATATCGCCCGGGTAGCCAGCATCTCGTCGCGCGAGCGTGAGATCGGCGACGTGATCGCGGACGCGATCGAGAAGGTCGGCAAGGACGGCGTCGTGAACGTCGAGGAGGGCCAGACCTTCGGCCTCGAGCTCGAGTTCACCGAGGGCATGCAGTTCGACAAGGGCTACCTGTCGCCCTACATGATCACGGACCCCGAGCGCATGGAGGCCGTGCTCGACGACCCGTACATCCTGATCGCCAACCAGAAGATCGGCGCGGTCAAGGACATCCTCCCGGTGCTGGAGCAGGTCATCCAGGCCGGCCGGCCGCTCCTGATCGTGGCCGAGGACGTCGAGGGCGAGTCGCTCGCCACCATCGTCGTCAACAAGCTCCGCGGCACCTTCACCGCCGTCGCCGTCAAGGCGCCGGGCTTCGGTGACCGCCGCAAGCGCATGCTCGAGGACATCGCCATCCTCTCCGGCGGCGAGGTCATCACCGAGGAGATGGGCCTCAAGCTCGAGAACACGAAGCTCTCGCAGCTCGGCCGCGCGCGCAAGGTCGTCGTCACGAAGGACACGACGACGATCATCGACGGCGCGGGCGAGTCGGAGGGCATCAAGGGCCGCATCAAGCAGCTCAAGTCGGAGATCGAGACCACCGACTCGGACTTCGACCGCGAGAAGCTGCAGGAGCGGCTGGCCAAGCTCGCCGGCGGCGTTGCCGTCATCAAGGTCGGCGCGGCCACCGAGACGGAGATGAAGGAGAAGAAGCACCGCGTCGAGGACGCGCTGCAGGCTACCCGCGCGGCCCTCGAAGAGGGCATCGTGCCGGGCGGCGGAGTCGCTCTCCTCAACGCCGGCAAGGCGATCAAGCTCGACACGCTCGAGGGCGACGAGCGCACCGGCGCGTCCATCGTGGCGCGGGCGCTCGAGGAGCCGGTTCGCCAACTCTCGCAGAACGCGGGCCTGGAGGGCTCGATCGTCGTCGACAAGATCCGGACCGGCACGAAGGGTCAGGGCCTGAACGTCGACACGGGCGAGTACGAGGACCTGGTCAAGGCCGGGATCATCGACCCGACCATGGTCACGCGCTCGGCGCTCCAGAACGCCGCCTCGATCGCGAAGAACATCCTCACGACCGAGGCAGTCGTGGCCGAGGCCCCCGAGAAGGCGGGCGTCGGCGGCGGCGGGATGCCGGGCGGTATGCCCGACATGATGTAAGCAGCACGGGGGAAACCATGTTTCCCCCGTGGGCCCCCTTCTTCGGAAGGTGGCACAGCACCGAGGGCCGGCCAAGCCGGCCCTCGGTGCTTCTGTGATCGTTGCGGCGCCTACACTGGTTGTTGTGGACGGCGTTGCCCTTCGCCCTCGCGCCTTCGTCCGGGTGGCCGGCCCGGACGCCGAGGACTACCTCCAGCGCATGCTCTCCAACGACGTGGCGGCGCTCGAGGCCGGCGGCTCCTGCGAGGCTTTGCTCCTGACGCCGAAGGGGCGCGTGATCGCGCCGATGCGGGTGCTCCGCCGCGGCGGACGGACGACTTCCTGCTCTTCACGGAGCCCGAGCTGGGCGAGACGCTTCGCGACCAGCTGCTTCGGATGCGCTTCGCCGCGAAAGCCGAGATCGAGCTGGAGGAGCACACGTCGACGCTGGTCTTCGGAGACGGTGCCGACGGGATTCCAAACGACGACTACGGCGAGCCGGCGGTCGAGGTGCTCGACGCCGAGCTGGAGCCGACGCTCGACGACGACACGCTCGAGGCGATGCGGATCGAAGCCGGCACGCCCCGCTTCGGCAAGGAGATCGACGAGCGCGCGCTTCCGGCCGAGGCCGGGCTCGTGGAGCGCGCCGTGAGCCTGACCAAGGGGTGCTACCCGGGCCAGGAGCCGATCGCCCGCCTCCACTACCGGGGTCACGCGAACCGTGGCCTGCGCGTGCTCGCGGTCGAGGGCGACGAGCTACCCGGTCCCGACGCCGAGCTCAGACTCGGCGAGAAAGTCGTCGGCCGCGTGACGAGCACCGCCCGTGCGAACGGCGGCATCGTCGCGCTCGCCTACGTGCGTGCCGAGGTGCCCGCCGACGCCGTGCTCGTGCTCGGTGGGTCGGAAGCCAGGCCGCTACACTGACCGGCGTCCCGCGCCCGTAGCTCAGGGGATAGAGCGCTGCCCTGCGGAGGCAGAGGTCGCACGTTCGAATCGTGCCGGGCGCATCTCGCTGTGCATGCGGGTTTGCTGGCTATCGGACCCACGACTCGGCCGCGGCGTCCTCTTGGGCGATACCTTTGGCTCCATGACGGAACGTGGAACGTCCGCCGGCGACGGCTCTGGCCCCAAGACCCGCTACCACCTACTCACGACCGACGGGGGCATCGTCGCCGATCAACCCGGTAAAGCGGCGGGTGAAGCCGCGATTGGTGTGGTCCTGAAGGCTCCTCTCGAGGAGATCTCGGAGCCAATAGGGCCGGCGAAGGACCACCACGTCGCGGAGTATCGAGCTCTCATCAGAGGCCTTGAGGCCGCCCGCTCTCGCGGGATTGGACACTTACGCGTGTGCCTCGATTCCGCTCTGCTAGTCAACCAGCTGAACGGCAGATGGAAAGTCAAGGCGGAGCACCTCAAGCTCTTGCATAAGCAAGCGGTTTCTTTGATCCAACAGTTCGCTGACATCAAGATCACGTGGGTGCCCCGAAAGGCGAACGCCGAAGCGGACGCACTTGCGAGCACCCCACTTGGGCCGCTGAGGCCAAAGCCGAAGCCTTCAATCGACGAACTTCCGCTCGAATAGCGCTATCCGTTCGTTCCTCAGCGCAGCCTGTTGGATGACGACGGCGCCCCGCGGGGGCTGGTGGTTCTGTGACCGCCGGCCTGGCCCGGCGACGGCCGGAGCGAGGTCAGCCTTCGGAAGGCCACTGGGGCGAGCGCGGGGCCTCGCGCTCGAGGCCGCGCCAGTCGTCTTGCCGCGTCGGCGAGAAGACGTCGATCGCGACGGCGCCCTTCGGGCCCGCCCTGACCTCATGCGGGACGTCGGAGGGGATGTTCCAGGTTCCCCCGGGGCCGAGCTCCCTCTCTTCGTCGGCGACGCGAAAGCTGACGCTGCCCTCGATCACCATCCCGAGCTGCTCGCTCACGTGGTGATGCTCGGGGACGAGGGCGCCCGGCTCGAGCTCGACCACCGCCAGCGTGGTCTGCCGGCCGTGCACCTCGCGGGCCACGACGTCGTCCCAGATCCGCAGAGGCCCGACGGCCCCGATGTCCTCGAACGCGCTCATCTCCGCACCTCCCTGGGAATGCCGGTCTTGGTCCAAGGCTAACCTGATCGCGTGCGGATCTGCTCGCTCGTCCCCGCTGCCACCGAGGTGCTCTTCGCGCTGGGGCTCGGGGATCAGGTCGTCGGCGTCACGCACGAGTGCGACTGGCCGCCCGAGGCCGCCGGGAAGCCCATCGTCACCGCGTCACTGATCCAAACGGGCGACCTGTCGAGCGCCGAGATCGACGAGGTCGTTGCCGCCGCCGCGGGAGACGGGAGGCCGCTCTACGCGATCGACGAGGAGCAGTGGGCGGGGATCGACGCCGACGTGATCGTGATGCAGGAGCTCTGCGACGTCTGCGCCGTCTCGACCGACCAGGTCGAGGGCGCCCTGCGCGCGCGGCCGCTCGACGTCGGGGTGCTGGACTACTCCCCGTCGACGCTCCAGGGCATCCAGGACGCGATCGGCGAGCTGGGGTCGTGGCTGGGAGCCGCGGGTGCGGCGGAGGAGCTGGTGGCGGGCATGCAGAGCCGCCTCGATCGCACCGCCGCGGCGCTGGCGGCCGTCGAGACCTCGCCGCGCGTCTTCGTCACCGAGTGGCTCGAGCCGCCGTACTCGGCCGGGCACTGGGTGCCGGACATGGTGGTGGCGGCTCGAGGCACGGACGTGGCGGGCATGCCAGGGGAGCCCTCCCACCGGATGCGCTGGCCGGACGTGGCTGCCCTCGAGCCCGAGGTCGTCGTGCTCGCGCCGTGCGGCTTCGATCTCGACCGCACGCTTTCGGAGGTCGTCCCGCTCGACCTCTCGGCGCACCTCCTGGGGACGCCGGCGCGACAGGAAAGCCGCGTGTTCGCCGTGGACGCGAACGCGCTCTTCTCACGGCCGGGCCCTCGCGTTGTCGACGGTGTCGAGCTCCTCGCGTATCTCCTGCATCCGGGCGAGTACCCGGACCCCGGCGCTCCCTGGAGCCGCGTGCGGCTCTAGGAGGGCTTGCTAGCTGTCGACGTAGACGCGGAGCTCTCCGCCGACGACCTCGGCCGGATAGCGACGCGCCGCCTCGTCGCCGACGAGGCAGGCGCCGGTGCGGAGGTCGAAGCGCCAGCCGTGGTAGGCGCACTCGAGGACGTCGCCGAGCACCTCGCCTTCCACGAGCGGGTTGCCCTGGTGCGGGCAGGCGTTGTCGAAGGCGTGCAGCTCCCCGTCGACTCGGAGGACGACGATCTCCCGGTCGCCGGCGTCGACCACGGCTCGGTCGGCGGCGAGGACGGTCGCCGGGACGCCGAGCCAGCGCCCGCTCGAGGATTCCTCTTCCACGCGGCCTAGACTATCCCGCTCCTGTGCCGCTCTTCCTGCGCGAAGCCGACGTCGAGGAGCTTCTCACCCCGGCTGAAGCAGTCGAGGTCGTAGATGCCTGCTTCGCGCGGATTGCGCGGGGCGCCGTCGAGCTGGAGCCGCGGCGCAGGATCGGGCTCGAAGGCGGGCGGCTGCACGTGATGGCCGCGTCCGATCTCGAGCTTCACCGGGCCGGCGTGAAGACGTACTCGGGCTTCGCGGAGGGCGCTCGGTTCGTCTTCGCGCTCTTCGCCGCCGACCGGCCCGAGCTCCTCGCCCTCATCGAAGCCGATCGCCTCGGCCAGCTCCGAACCGGTGCGGCGAGTGCGGCCGCCGCCCGCCACCTCGCGAGGAAGGACGCCCGGACGCTCGGCCTCATCGGCACCGGCTGGCAGGCGGAGAGCCAGCTGGCCTGCCTGCGGGCGGCCCTGCCCGGGCTCGAGCGCGTCGTCGCCTACTCACGAAACGCCGAGCGCCTCGAGGAGTTCTGCGGACGGTTCGGCTGCGAAGCGGGCGAGTACAACCGCGACGCGGCCGAGCAGGACGTGGTCGTCACGATCACGAGCTCGCGCGACCCCGTGCTCAGGGGCGAGTGGCTGCGGCCGGGGGCCCTGGTGTGCGCGGCAGGCGCGAATCGGATCGAGGCCCGGGAGCTGGACAACGCCGTCCTCGAGCGGGCGACGTTCGTGTGCTGCGACTCGCTCGTGCAGGCCAGGCTCGAGGCCGGCGACCTCGTCGAGCCGGTCGAGCGTGGCGTCCTCGACTGGCTCGAGGTGCACGAGCTCGCCGAGGTGGTCGGTGGCGACACCCTCGGCCGCCAGCACGAGGACGACATCGTCGTGTTCAAGAGCCTCGGCATCGCTGCGGAGGACGTCGCGGTCGCCGCCTTCGTCCACGAGCGGGCGATCGAACGCGACGTTGGTGTCGAGCTCTAGGTCAGGTCCTCGGGGAGGAGGTCGAGGAGGAGGCCGTCGTGCCAGTCGCCGTTCGCGCCGCGCTCGTAGCGGCGCATGACGCCTACCCGTTTGAAGCCCACGCGCTCGTAGGAGCGGATCGCCCGTTCGTTGGCCGTCGCGGGATCGATGGTGATGCGGTGATGGCCCCGCCCCTCGAAGAGCCAGCGGGCGAGCGTCCGCACCGTGTCCGCCCCGAGCCCGCGGCCATGCCAGGCTGTGGTGAGGAAGAGATCGACGTTGGCGTGGCGGTAGTCGGGATCGAGGTCCTCACCCGCCTGTGCGAGCCCGATCACCTCACCGTCCAGCTCGACCGTGAACACCAGCGCGTCCTCGTCCGGCCCGGCCTTGTCGAGGAGGTCGTCCTGGTTCAGGCCGAGCCACCAGCGAGCCACCTCGGGCTCGGCGGCGATCTCCGCCAGTCGCGGCACGTCCGCGGTCTCCAGCGGCCGGAGCGTCACCCGCTCGCCGCGGAGGCGCTCCGACGCCATCCGTCAGGTCGTGTCGCGGACGCGCTCGGCGGCCATCGCAGCCGTGTCCTCGCCGACCGCGCGGATGACCTCGGGCCGCTCGAGCAGGCGCAGGCGCTGCTCGTCCGTCGCCCGGTTCTTCAGGTAGGGGTCGTCGAGGATGTCCTCGAGCGAACGGCCCTGCCGGTGCTCGCGGACGACGTAGGACGCGAGGGCCTCCTCCTTCGAGATGCCGCGCGTGGGCTCCGTGCGGGTCTCGTCGTGCTTGCCGAAGAGCTTGGAGAAGAACCCCACTGCGCGATTGTATCCTTGCGCCGGTGGAGCCCGATGGCATGCGATTCGCTGCGCGGACCCTGCAGGGCCTGGGCGACGACGGCGGGCGCGAGGAGATCATGATCTGGATCGAGCGCCGGCCGGGTGCCCTGTGGGCGGTCGGGCGCGCGATCGACATCGGCAACCGCCAGACCCCCCAGCCCCGGCCCGACGACTACGTCTTCGAGGGGTACGAGATGGGCGACGCGCTCGACGCGGCGAACACGGCGCTCAGAGACGATCTCGAGGTGTCCGCCGAGGAGGGGCTGACGGAGAGAGTGCCGCTCTTCTCCGAAGACGAGCTCCTGAAGCCGCTGGAACGCTGGTTCTTCGGCCACAAGCCCTGACCTCTGGCCCCACGGGTCATGTCCGACGCACCCGGTCACGAGGGGCCACCCCGTGCCTCCACCCGCTGTGAGCGTAACGAGGAAGTTCGCACGCGTGGCGCGCGCAGTGTGGCGGAAGTGTGAAGCCGTGCGTTACGCGATCCCGATCTGCATGGCGAGCTCGCGCGAGATCGCATGCTCCTCGCCTTCGACTGCGATCGTCACGGGGCCGTCGAAGGGCTCCGACCGGCGCATCGTGACCCGGCCGCCCGGCACCAGGCGCAGTCCGGCGAGGTAGCGCAGGAGCTCGGAGTCGGCGTCCGGCACGCGGCTGATCGTGGCCTGCTCGCCGGGCTCGAGTGCGTCCAGCGAGCGCAGGCGCTTCTTCTCCATCCGCAGCCCGGCGTCCGGGATCGGATCTCCGTGCGGGTCGTGCGTCGGATAGCCGAGCTGCTCGTCGATGCGCGCCTCGAGCTCTTCGGAGAGGACGTGCTCGAGCCGGTCCGCCTCCTCGTGCACGGCGTCGATCGGGACGCCGAGCGTCTCCGCGAGGTACTGCTCGAGGAGGCGGTGGTGGCGGATGACCTCGAGCGCGATCTTGGTCCCGGCCTCGGAGAGCTCGACCCCGTGGTACGGCGAGTGCTCGGCCAGGCCCAGCGCTGCGAGCTTCTTGAGCATCGACGTCACCGACGACGGCGCGACGCCCATCCGGCGCGCGATCGCGCTGGTCGTCGGTCGCGTCCCCTCGGCCTCGAGCTTGTAGATCTCCTTCAGGTAGTCCTGGATCGCCGCGGAGAGATCGGGTTTAGGGCCCATTTCGGGATGACGCCTCCGGCACCAGGATTCATTTCGTAAGAGGTTCTTTAGACACGTCTCAAATTCTAGGGCGTTCGTTGGCCGGACGGCCGCGGAGGTCGGCTTGCTAGCCTCGCCACCTCTGCGCATTCGCCTTGGACATAGCCCGGACCCGGACGACGCGTTCATGTTCTGGGGTCTTGCCGCCGGCCGCGTGGACGGGCGCGGCTTCGAGTTCGAGCACGTGCTCGAGGGCATCCAGACCCTGAACGAGTGGGCGCTCGAGGGCCGGCTCGAGGTAACGGCCATCTCGCTGCACACGTATCCGTTCGTGCAGGACCGCTACCTCATCCTTCCGCACGGGGCGAGCATGGGCTCGGGCTACGGCCCCGTCGTCGTCTCCCGGCGCCCGCTCGAGAAGGCGGACCTGGCCGACGTCGAGATCGCCGTCCCGGGTCGGATGACCACGGCGTTCCTCACCCTCGGCCTCTACCTGGGCGGGGACTTCCGCTACCGCGAGGTGCCGTTCGACGAGATCATGGACGAGGTCGAGCGGGGCAACGCGGAGGCGGGCCTTCTCATCCACGAGGGCCAGCTGACCTACGAGCGGCACGGGCTGGAGCGGGTCGTCGACCTCGGCGAGTGGTGGCTGCTCGAGACCGGTCTGCCGCTGCCTCTCGGGATCAACGTCGCCCGCCGCGACCTCGGCGCCGAAGTGCTCCCCGAGCTCTCCGACGTGCTGCGCGACTCCATCCGAGCCGGCCTCGCCAACCGAGACGAGGCCCTCGCCTACGCGCTCCAGTACGGCCGCGGCCTGACCACCGAGCTCGCCGACCAGTTCGTCGGCATGTACGTGAACGAGCTGACCGAGGACTACGGCGAGGAGGGGCGCCAGGCGGTCGCCGAGCTCCTCCGCCGCGGCGAGGAGGCGGGCGCCTTCGAGCGCCCCGTCCGGGTCGAGTTCGTCGACTAGCAGAGCTCGATCCGTAGACTCACGGCAGTGCCCGAGGCCGTCGTCCTCTCCGCCGTTCGCACGCCTATCGGGCGCTACGGCGGCGCGTTGGCGGGAGAGCGGCCCGACGATCTCGCCGCCCTGGTGATCCGCGAGGCGGTCGAGCGGGCGGGCGTCCCGCCGGGGGAGATCGAGGACGTCTACTTCGGCGCCGCCAACCAGGCCGGGGAGGACAACCGCAACGTCGCCCGCATGGCCGCGCTCCTCGCCGGGCTCCCGCACGAGGTCGCCGGCGTCACCGTCAACCGGCTCTGCGCGTCGGGCCTCTCGGCGGTCGTCTCGGCGTGCCACGCCGTGAAAGCGGGCGACGGAGAGCTCTTCGTCGCCGGCGGAACGGAGTCGATGAGCCGCGCGCCGTTCGTCACCGGGAAGCCCGAGCATGCCTTCCCCCGCGGGAACCGGACCACGTGGGACACGACGCTCGGCTGGCGATTTCCCAACCCCCGGATGGAGGCCCTGTTCCCGCTCGAGTCGATGGGCGAGACCGGGGAGAACGTGGCCGACCGCTTCGGTGTCACCCGGGAAGAGCAGGACGCGTTCGCCCTCGAGAGCCAGCGGCGGCACGCCTCGGCCGCCGAGGCCGGCCGCTTCGACGACGAGCTCGTGCCGGTCGGCGACGTCACGCGCGACGAGCATCCCCGTCCTGACTCGTCGCTCGAGAGGCTCGCCGCGCTTCGGCCGGCGTTCCGGGAGGGCGGGACCGTCACCGCCGGGAACTCGAGCGGGATCAACGACGGCGCCGCGGCGCTGGTGATCGCGAGCACGAAGAAGGCCGAGGCGCTCGGCGCGGAGCCGCTCGGACGATTTGTGGCGAGCGCTGTGGCGGGAGTCGACCCGACGATCATGGGCGTCGGCCCGATTCCGGCCGTGCGGAAGCTGCTGGCCCGCGCCGGTGTCGAGGCGGATGAGCTCGACCTCGTCGAGCTGAACGAGGCCTTCGCCTCGCAGAGCCTGCAGGTCATCCGAGACCTCGGGCTCGACCCCGAGAAGGTGAACGTGAACGGCGGCGCCATCGCCGTCGGTCATCCGCTGGGCATGAGCGGTGCCCGCCTCGTGGTGACGCTCCTGCACGAGCTGCGCCGCCGCGGCGGGCGTTATGGCCTAGCGACGCTCTGCGTCGGCGTGGGTCAGGGCCAGGCGGCCCTCTTCGAGCGCTAGGGAGCCGCCATCTGCGAGGCGAGGAAGCGCCTCGAGCGGTGGACGAGCATGTTGGCGACAAGGGCGATCGCGAGCGCATTGACGACGTGGAGCGCCCTGATCTCCTCGATGTCGATCTGGATCAGCACGATCTGCACCACGTTCAACGTGACGAGGACGATCGAGAGGCCGCTCAGCCACCGCGGCATCTTGGCCGCGACGGCGATGACCATCAGGGCCACGGCGACCAGGCCGAGAATCAACCCGACCACGCGATGGACGTCGTAGGACGTCGTCCCGAACAGCGCGAGCCCGGCGAGGAAGAACTGAACGACGACGCCGACCATGTAGATCAGCGCCAGGCCGTAGAAGACCACCCGCGCCTCGGACACGCCTCGACTGTACGCGACCCGGAGGACGCGCCGGCGCTATCGTCAGGGCCGATGGCAGTGGCGACAGGGGAGTACGGCCTCTTCATCGACGGGGAGGCGACGGAGCCGGCGGACGGTGACGATCCGCGAGCTCGTCGAGCCTGCTACGGGCAAGCCGCTCGCGAAGGCGGCCACCGGCGGCACGGCCGACGTCGACCGCGCGGTGGCGGCCGCGCGTGCGGCCCTCGAGGGCGCCTGGGGAAAGACGCCGCCGAACGAGCGCTCGCGCCTGCTCCACGCGCTCGCGGACGCGATCGTCGCCAACCGCAAGGAGCTGGCCGAGCTGGAGACCCGCAACGTCGGCAAGGCGGTGAGCTCGAGCAAGCCGGAGGTGATCGTCGCCGCGGAGAGCTTCCGGTACATGGCCTCGGCGATCGGCTCGATCGAAGGCGGGACGCGGCCGATCGGCGGCTCCATCCTCTCCTACACGCTGAAGGAGCCGGTCGGAGTCGCCGCGCAGATCGTGCCCTGGAACTACCCGATCATGCTCGCGGGCTGGAAGCTCGCCCCGGCCCTGGCCGCGGGCTGCGCCTGCGTCCTCAAGCCGGACCCGGCGACGCCCCTCACCGCGCTGCGCCTCGCCGAGCTCGCAGCCGAGGCCGGGATCCCGCCGGGCGTCGTCAACGTCGTCCCCGGTGACGGGCCGACGACGGGCGCCTGCCTGGTCGCGCACCCGGGCGTGGACAAGGTGTCCTTCACCGGCTCGACCGCGACCGGGTCGGAGATCATGCGCCTCTGCGCGGATCCGGTGAAGCGCGTCAGCCTGGAGCTGGGCGGCAAGAGCCCCTCCCTCGTCTTCGCCGACGCCGACCTCGAGGACGCGGTCGCCTCGACGGCGTACGGGATCTACTACTCCGCCGGCCAGAGCTGCGAGGCCCGTTCGCGCCTCCTCGTCGAGGGCAGCGTCTACGACGACGTCGTCGGCCTCGTAACGGACAAGGCGGGCGCCGTGAAGGTCGGAGACCCGCTCGACCCCGAGACGCAGATGGGCTCCCTCATCTCGCGGCCGCATCGGGAGAAGGTGCACGGCTTCGTCGAGACCGGGCGCGACGAGGGCGCCGAGGTCGTGACCGGGGGCGAGCCGCTCGAGGGTGACGGCGCCTTCTACCCGGCGACCGTGCTGGCCGGGGTGGAGAGCGGCCAGACCGTGGCGCAGGAGGAGATCTTCGGCCCGGTGCTCGCGGTAATCCCGTTCGAGGACGAGGCGGACGCGATTCAGATCGCCAACGACGTCCGCTACGGGCTGATGGCGACGGTCTGGACGGGCGACCCGGCGCGGGGGCACCGCCTCGCCCGGAAGATCAAGTCGGGGACGTTCACGATCAACCTCCCCTACGGCGCGTTTCCCGGAATCCCGTTCGGCGGCTACAAGCAGTCCGGCTTCGGCCGCGAGCAGGCGCTCGAGACGCTGCAGGCCTACCTGGAGACGAAGGCCGTCCTCCTCTCGACGGGCGCCCGCCCGACGAACCCCTGGGGCCTCTGAGCCCTCCCAAGTAACAGTCTGTTGCTAGCGCTTGAGGACGAGCGCCGCGTCGGCGGCCAGGGGCACTAGGCCGACCACGCGGGCCGGCGTCACGTATGACCGGGGTCTGACCCCGGACGTGTCCTCGAGTGTCGCGGGCAGGCGTCGGATCCTGTGGATCGTTGCAGGGGCGGCCCTGCCACCTGACAGGCGGGATCCCGGCCTCGCGGCTGTCCCTTTCGCCTGGGGAAACCTGTTTCCGTTGGCCATGTCAGGGGTCAGACCCGGGCCGTGGCCGCTGAGGACGTAGCCGCTGTCAGCGCTTGAGCACGAGCGCGGCGCCTGCCGCGAGCAGCGCGAGGCCGGCGACGCGCGCCGGCGTCACGGGGATCTTCTCCAGGCCGAAGAGGCCGAACGCGTCGATGAGGACGCCCATCGCCAGCTGGCCGGCGATGAGGAGGCCGATCGTGGCGAACGTCCCGATGCGGGGCGCCGTGAACGTGATCGACGTGACCACGATCGCGCCCATGACGCCGCCGAGCCACAGCCACGGCGGCTCGCGGACGCTCTGACCGAGGTTCCCGACGCCCTGCCGTGCGATCAGGAGGACGGCGCAGACGATGAGGGCGGCCGTGATCGACCCGAACGCGGTCGCCTCGAGGACGCCGATGCGCCTACCGAACGAGCCGCTGACGGCAACCTGGATCGACCCCGCGAGACCGGCGACGAGCGAGAGGACCACCGCAACCGACGTCGCTGACACGGCGGCGAGGATACCGGCCGGCCTTGGGAGGCGCGGGCCAAGGTGAGCGAGGCCGGTCGAGGGTAGACTCGCGGCATGGCCCTGCAGGAGCGGAGCGCAACCGACGCCGTCGCGGCGGCTCGCGAACGCTACGTCGCCGCCGGAGTAGCAACCCCGCCGCTCGTCGTCGCCCGTGCCGAAGGGGCACGGATCGAGGACGTCGACGGCCGAATCTACATCGACTTCGCCGGCGGTCTCGGCTGCCAGAACACCGGCCATGGGCTTCCCGCCGCGGTCG
Organism: uncultured Actinomycetes bacterium; assembly: GCA_963775625.1. Lineage (GTDB taxonomy): Bacteria > Actinomycetota > Thermoleophilia > Gaiellales > Gaiellaceae > JAIBJN01. Next base: position 499,087 of record CAVZJM010000002.1, read on the forward strand.
CCGCCGTCCACGAGCAGGTCGATCGCTACCTCCACCAGTGCTTCATGGTGGGGATGTACGAGCCCTACGTCGAGGTGTGCCGGCGTCTCGCCGAGCTTTCGCCCTGCCGGGGCGTCGAGCAGAAGAGCCTACTCGTGAACTCGGGCGCTGAGGCGATCGAGAATGCGGTCAAGATCGCGCGCGTCGCCACCGGGCGCCCCGCGGTCGTCGTCTTCGACCGCGCCTTCCACGGCCGGACGCTGCTCACGATGGGGATGACGAGCAAGGTCGTGCCCTACAAGCGCGGCTTCGGGCCGTTCGCGCCCGAGGTCTACCGCGCTCCCGCCCCGTACCCGTACCGCGGCGTCTCGACGGACGACGCGATCGCCGGGCTCGAGGCGCTCTTCAAGGGCGACGTCGATCCTGAGTCTGTCGCCTGCGTCGTGCTCGAGCCCGTCCAGGGAGAGGGCGGCTTCATCCCGATGCCGCGCGACTTTCCCCCTCGCCTGCGGGATCTCTGCGACCACCACGGGATCCTCTACGTCGACGACGAGATTCAAAGCGGCGTCGGCCGTACCGGCCCGGTGTGGGCGATCGAGCAGTACGGCGTCGAGCCCGACCTCCTCGTCTCGGGCAAGTCGCTCGGCGGCGGGCTGCCCCTCGCCGGCGTCACCGGGAGGAGCGAGGTCGTGGACGCGGTCGGTCCCGGAGGCCTCGGCGGCACGTTCGGGGGCAACCCGGTCGCCTGTGCGGCGGCGGTCGCCGTCCTGGACGAGATCGTCACCCAGACCTTTCAGAACCGCGCGCGCGAGCTGGGCGAACGAATCCGGGAGGCGCTGGAAGGCATTGCCTCCCGTGTCGGCGCCGTGGGCGAAGTGCGAGGGCTCGGGCCGATGCTGGCGCTCGAGCTCGTCGAGGACCGCGAGACGAAGGTGCCGGCGAGCGGCCTCGCCGGCGCCACCGTCGTGGCGGCGCGGGAGCGCGGCCTCGTGCTCCTTTCCTGCGGCCTCCACGGGAACGTCATCCGCATCCTCGTCCCGCTCGTGGTCGGCGACGAGGATCTCGAGCGCGGCCTCGAGCTCCTCGAGGAGTCGCTGGTCGCCGCCTCGGCGAGCGCCTGACGCCCGGATCGGGAATCCTTCCCGCGACAGCTGCCGAGAGGAAGGAGGACCGATTGGTCAGGGTGTTCGTCGTCTACGAGCAGGAGCCCGACGTCGAGCGCTACGAGCGCCACGCGGAGCTCTGCCGCGCCGTCCCGGGCGGCACGTTCAGGCACGGGAAGGTCTTCGGCGCCCCGATGGGGGAGCCGGCGTACGTCTACTACGCCGAGTGGGAGTTTCCCGACATGGACGCCTTCAAGGCGGCGGCCCGGACGGAGGAGTTCATGGCGACGGGCAAGGATGCCATGGAGATGGGAATCCCCTTCCAGGTCCACTTCGCCACCGTCGAATGAGCGAGCCGTCGTACCCGGCGCCGCGCGATCCGGGCGAGCTCGGCTTCGAGGCGATCGTCTACGAGAAGGCGCCGCCGCGCGCGACGATCACCCTGAACCGGCCGGAGGTCCTGAACGCCTTCGACTTCCGCATGCTGCGGGAGATCGCGCGCGCGGCCGAGGACGCCTCCTGGGACGACGAGGTCCGCGTTGTCGTCGTCACCGGCGCGGGCCGAGCCTTCTGCGTCGGCGCCGACCTGAAGGCCTGGAGCCGCGACTACCTCGGCAAGCCGAACGAGTACTGGAAGTGGTTCGGCGCCTTCAAGGACGCCCACGACAGGCTCCGCGAGATCGGGAAGCCGACACTGGCACGCATCAACGGCGTCTGCGTAGGAGGGGGCAACGAGCTGCAGATGGCCTGCGACCTGTCGGTGATCGCCGACGACACGTACATCCGCCACGTCGGCCCGCAGCACGGGTCGGTGCCGGCAGGCGGCGCGACCCAGTGGCTGCCGCTCATGGTCGGCGAGCGCCGCGCCCGCGAGATCATCTTCCTTTGCGAGGAGATCCCGGCGCCGAAGGCCGCGGAGTGGGGGCTCGTGAACCGTGCGGTTCCCGCCGCCGAGCTCGACGCGACCGTGGACGAGCTCGTCGAGAAGCTCGCCTCGAAGCTCCCGCAGACCGTGCGTTACACGAAGCAGCAGCTCAACTTCTGGCGCGACCTCGCCTGGCACCAGACGGTCAACCACGCCCGCGACTGGCTGGCGCTCTCGATGGCCACCGAGGAGCCGCGCTCGGCGGTCGAGAAGTTCCTGAAGGGCACGGAATGAGCACGATCCTCGTCGAGCGCGAGGCGCCGATCGCGGTCGTCCTGCTCAACCGGCCCGAGGCGCTGAACGCGCTCGACGACGAGCTCATGGGCGCGCTCGTGAACGCTCTCGTCACGCTCGACGACGAGGAGGAGATTCGCTGCATCGTCCTCGGCGGCTCCGAGCGCGCCTTCGCCGCGGGCGCCGACATCGGCCAGATGGCCGAAGCGAGCGCGATGGAGATGTACGAGGCGCGCCGCATCGACCGCTGGGACGCGATCCGCCGGGTGCGGACGCCGCTCGTCGCGGCCGTGTCCGGCTATTGCCTCGGCGGCGGCAACGAGCTGGCGATGGCCTGCGACCTCATCGTCGCCTCGGAGACGGCGCAGTTCGGCCAGCCCGAGACCGGTCTCGGGATCATCCCGGGCGCGGGCGGGACGCAGCGTCTCACCCGCGCCGTCGGCAAGGCGAAGGCGATGGATGTCATCCTCTCCGGCCGCTTTCTCACCGCTGAGGAGGCGGAGCGTGCCGGCCTCGTCGCCCGCGTCGTGGCGAAGGAGGCGTGGCTCGAAGAGGCGAAGGCCGTAGCCCGAGCGATCGCCTCCAAGGGCCCGATCGCGCAGCGCCTCGCCAAGGAGTCCGTCAACCGCGCGCTCGAGTCGACCCTCGAGACCGGCCTCGATTACGAGCGCAAGGCGCTCTACCTCGCCTTCGCCTCCGAGGACGCCCGCGAGGGCCTGACGGCGTTCACCGAGAAGCGCAAGCCGGAATTTCGCGGACGTTAGGGGCGTTCGCGCTCACATGCCGACCGCGTCGCGCTGGCACGACCCGCCTCGCCTTCGTACCGTCGAGGACGACGACGGCGACGAGCGGCACGCGACCTGGCTCGAGCTCTTCTTCGACCTCGTCTTCGTCGTCGCGATCGCGCAGCTCGCGGACGGGCTGGCCGAGGATCCCAGCCTCCGCGGCTTCCTGATCTTCGCCGGCCTCTTCGTCGCCGTCTGGTGGGCGTGGGTCGGCTACACGTTCTACGCGGACCGGTTCGACACGGACGACCCGCCGCACCGCTTGCTCATGATCGCGGGCATGTTCGCCGTCGCGGTCCTCGCCTCGGTGATTCCGGACGCGTTCCGCGGGGAGACCGCGAGCTTCGCGCTGGCCTACGCCGGGGTTCGCGCGATCGTCGTCATCCTCAACGCTCGAGCTTGGTGGCACCTCCCCGCCGCTCGCCCGCTGCTCAACGCCTACATCCCCGCCTTCTCAGCGAGCATCGCGCTCTTCCTCGTCTCGGTTGGCGTCGAGCCGCCTTACCGTTACTGGCTCTGGGCGCTTGCCCTGGCCATCGACCTGGGCACGCCGCTCGCGAGCCAGGAGCGGATCCGTCAGGTGCCGATCCACTCCTCCCACATCCCGGAGCGGGTCGGCCTCTTCACGATCATCGTCTTCGGCGAGAGCATCCTCGCCGTCGTGGTCGGGACGACAACCGTGAGCTGGGGGCTCGAGTCGGCGGCGACCGCGGCGCTCGGCTTCGCGATTGCGGGCGCGCTCTGGTGGATCTACTTCGACTACGTTGACTCCTCCGTCGTCACGCGGACGATCACGGCGGGTCAGACCTACCTCTACGCGCACCTGCCGCTCCTCATCGGCCTCGCGGCGCTCGGCGCCGGGATCAAGCTGGCGATCAAGGCCACCGAGGAGACAGGACTGACGGACGAGGTCTCGTGGATCATCGGCGTCGGCGTAGCCATCTTCATGGCCTCGGTCGCCGTCATGCACCTGGTCACGAGCCGCTCCCGGCACGACGTCGACCTCTGGTTGCGCCTCGGGACCGCCGCGCTCGCTCTCGGTCTCGGCGCTCTCGGCCCCGAGCTCGGGATCGTTCCCATGCTCGCGATCCTTGCCGGCGCGCTAGCCGCCCAGGTTGGGCTCGAGCTCGCGACGCACGAGTCGCATCGGCACGGCGAAGGCGGGATCGAGATCGGCTAGACCTCGAGCTCGACGGGGACGAGCTCGAGCTCGAGCACGCGGCCGTCGCGGATCACCGACGCGGTCACCCGCTCGCCGATCAGCTCCCCTGCCATGAGGCGTTGCAGGTCGTCGGCGCCTTCGACGGCCGTTCCGGCGACGGCGACGATCAGATCCTCCGGTCTCAGGCCCGCCTTGGCCGCCGGGCTCCCTTCGACGACCTCGACCACCTCGACGCCCGCCGTCCGGCCGAGCTCGCGCGCCAGGCGAGGCGGCAGCGGGCGCGAGCCGCCGGCGATGCCGAGGTAGGCCCGCGTGAAGCGGCCCTCGAGCATGAGGGCGCCGATGATCCTGCGCGTGGTCTCGTTGATCGGGACCGCCAGGCCGAGGCCCACGCCCGCGACGGCCGTGTTGATTCCGACGACGCAGCCGCGGCCGTCCGCCAGCGCTCCCCCGGAGTTGCCGGGATTGAGGGCCGCGTCGGTCTGGATGACGTTCTCCACGATCCGGCCCGCCGTGCGGGAGCGGACGGGCAGCGAGCGCCCGAGCGCCGAGACGACGCCGGCGGTCACGGAGCCGGCGAAGCCGTGGGGGTTGCCTATGGCGACGACGAGCTGGCCGACCCGCAGCTGCTCGGCGTCCCCGAGCACGGCCGGCGCGAGGTCGGCCGTCTCCGAGCGCAGCACTGCGAGGTCGGAGAGCGGATCGGCGCCGACCACCTCGGCGGTCACCTCGCGGCCGTCGACGAAGGACGCCTCCACCTTGCCGTCGCTCCCGGCAACCACGTGGGCGGAGGTGAGCATGAAGCCGTCGGGCGTGATGACGACGCCGCTGCCGCCCCCGACCGCCCTCCGGCCGCCGCGAACCCGCCTCGAGACCCGCAGGTTCGCGACCGAGGGGGACAGGCGCTCGGCGATCGTGACCACCGCGCGGGAATAGGCGTCGAGGGCCTCCTCCTCGCCCACTTCGCCGGAGGAAATGAACGTAAGATCGACCATCCGGTCAAGCTACCGGACGCGGACAGGTCTACCGAGGAGCGCGATGGCCGAGGTCGAGACGACACGCGACGGCGCGGTGCTGACGATCGCGCTGAACCGGCCCGACAAGCTGAATGCGTTCGACGCGGCGATGCACAAGGCCTTCGCGGGAGCGCTGAAGGACGCGGCCGCTCCGGAGGTGCGCGCAGTCGTTCTCACCGGCGCCGGGCGCGGGTTCTGCGTCGGGCAGGACCTGTCCGAGCTGAGCGAGGGCGACCGCGACGTCGCCGGGCTCCTGCGGGAGCGCTGGAACCGCCACGTTCTCGGCCTGCGCCGCCTGGAGAAGCCGGTGCTGGCGGCGGTCAACGGCGCAGCGGCCGGCGCCGGGCTCTCGCTCGCCTGCGCCTGCGACCTGCGCGTCGCCGCGGACTCGGCCGCGTTCGTCCCGGCCTTCGTCAACGTCGGCCTCGTGCCGGACACGGGCGGCTCCTGGCTCGTTCCCCGGCTGCTCGGCTACGCCCGGGCGTTCGAGTGGATGTGCTCCGGCCGCAAGATCGGCGCCGACGAGGCGCTCGCCTGGGGGCTCGTGTCCGAGGTCACCCCGGCCGAGGAGGCGCTTCCCCGGGCGCAGGAGCGTGCCGCGGCGCTCGCTGCGCTTCCCACGCGGGCGATCGCCATGACGAAGCGCCTCTTCGAGCGCGCCGGCTCCTCGCGCCTCGAGGAGCAGCTCGAGCTGGAGGCGCAGCTTCAGGTCGCGGCGACCCGCACCGAGGATTTCGCCGAGGGAGTGGCGGCGTTCCTGGAGAAGCGCGAGCCTCGCTTCCGCGGCCTCTAGGAGAGGCCGCCGGTAGCACCAGGTAGGCTGTGGAACCAGTGGGCTCGAAACTCGCCTACCGGCCTTTTGCACTGCTCTTCAGCGTCCTCGGCGGCATCATCGCGGGCACCGTCTTCAAGCAGATGTGGAAGCGGCTCTCGGGCACGGAGGACCCGCCGAAGGCGAGGGAGAGCGAGTACGGCTGGCGGGAGCTCCTGGCGGGCGCCGCGCTCCAGGGAGCACTTTTCGGGCTGGTGAAGGCAGCCATCGATCGAAGCGGCGCCCGGGCCTTCGAGAAGGTCACGGGCTCGTGGCCCGGCGACTAGCGCCGATCGCCGACCCTAGATCGTCTTGAACTGCTCGAACGGCTGCCGGCAGCTCTCGCAGTAGCGGATCGAGCGGCACGGGGTGGGGCCGAAGATGTTCTCCAGCTTCGTGTCCGTCGAGCCGCAGTACGGGCAGCGGAACGCCCCGGCGTCTAGCTGCACGAGGGTCGGTCCGGCTTCTGCCCGTGGCCGCGGCGGGGCGAAGCCGGACTCCTCGAGCTTCCGGCGGCCCTCCGGCGTGATGCGGTCGGTCGACCACGAATCGTCGAGGACGACGTCGATCTCCGGCTCGGCGCCGAGCGCGCGGACAGCCTCGGCCAGCTGCGTGCGCATGACCTCCTGGGCCGGGCAGCCGAGGAACGTCGGCGTGAACTCGACGCGGACGCGCTCGCCCTCGACCTCGACCTCGCGGACGACGCCGAGGTCGACCAGCGAGATCACCGGGATCTCGGGATCCTTGACCTCGGCCAGAGCCGCCCACACCCTCTCGGTGGTCACCATGCCGCACCCGGCACCGAGCGGCGCACCATCGTCATCTCCTCGTGCAGCGCCGCGAACCCCTGATCGTGCGAGCCGCGCTCGACCGCGTCGACCTCCTCGCGGCCGACCAGCTCGGCGAGTCGTCCGCGCTGCCCGGGCTCGACGACGCCAAGCGCGTACGGCCACAGCCGGCCGACCGCGGCAGCGAAGCGCTCCTCGCCTTCGAGCTTGTCCGCCCACATCCGGGCGTGCATCCGGTGGTAGGCCTCCTCACGGTCCATCTTCGCCGCGAGCCCGGCCAGCTCGGGCCAGTCGGACTCCCTGAGCTCGGCGACCCGGAGCGCGTCGGCGGTCTCGTAGAGCCAGTGGCGCGCGATCGTCGCGGCCCAGTCGCCGACCAGCTGCAGCTCCACGAAGGGCGCGCAGCGGTACTGATCCGGTTCGCGGTCGAAGGCGAGCGCGTCGGCGTCGCCGCCGAGCACGCCTGCCGCCAGCTCGTACAGCGCTCGCGCGTGGCCGATTTCGCCCTGGGCGATCGAGGAGAAGGCGACGTCCTCCTCCAGGAACGGCGCGACGCCGGTCCACTCGGAGTCGCGCCAGCCGAGGACGAGCTCGTCGTCGGCGAAGGCGAGAACCGCCTCGACGGCGGCCTCAGACGGTGCCTGCGCGCTCACGCGCTTCCTTCAGCTTGATCTTCAGCGAGTAGCCGTCCACCCGCCGGTAGTCGCGGTCGAAGACGTCGGCGACGTACGGCTCGTCGATCTCGAGGATCTCCTCGCGAGGGACGATCCACAGCGCGACCGACTCGGCGCGCCGGCCGTAGAACTCGACCGCGTAGGCCTCCGCGAACTCGCGGTCGGGCGCCTCGAGCGAGCCGCCGTGCTGGAACGGCTGGCCCTCGCGCTCCTGGCGGAAGACCTCCCAGATCACGCCGCGTCGGCGAGGACCGCCCGGCGCACCCAGGCCGTCTCCTCGCGCGAGGCGCGCCGGAGGCCGAGCCGCCGCTCCGTCTCGGGGCCGTGGCCGGTGACGACCCACTTGAGCTCGTCCCAGTCGGGCTCCGCGTAGTGCCAGACGCCGGTCGCCTCGTCCTTTTCGAGCGCCGCGTCCGGCACGGTGAGGCCGAGCTCCCAGATCTGCGGGACGTACCCGTCGAGGAACTGCTGGCGGGCCTCCTCGTTGGCCTGGCTCTTGATCCGCCACCGGTACATCGGGTCGTTCTCGGCCGGGATCGGGTTCCCGTGGAACTGCATGAGCGGCCCCCACCAGCGGTCGATCGCCTCCTGCACCAGCTCCCGCTGCTCCTCGCTCCCGGTCATCATCGCCAGCACGACGTCCCGGCCGTGGAGGATATGGAAGGACTCCTCCCAGCAGATCTTCTTCATGATCCGCGCGTAAGGCGCGTAGGAGCACTTCAGGAGCGCCTTCTGGGAGATGATCGCCGCCGCGTCGACGAGCCAGGCGATCACGCCGACGTCGCCCCAGGTCTTCGTCGGGTAGTGGAAGACGTTGTGGAACTTCGTCCTGCCCGCGACCAGGTCGTCGAAGCAGGCCTCGCGCGGCTTGCCGAGGTCCTCGACGACGCGGTAGATGAGCTGGCCGTGACCGACCTCGTCCTGCACCTTCGCGGTCAGGGCGAGCTTCCGCTGGAGCGTCGGCGCGCGGAGGATCCACTCGCGCTCGGGGAGGACGCCCATCAGCTCCGAGTTCCCGTGCATCTCAATGAACTTGACGAGGGCCGTCCGGTAGTCCTCAGGTAGCGGATCGCCGCTCTCGACCTGGCCCCCCTCCTGGACGTACGCCCGGAACTCGTCGTCGGCCATTCGCTCCAGCACGGACACCTCCCAACCGAACGATCGTTAGTATGGGCAGGGTACCATGAGCCGCCGCGAGGAGCTTGCGCGCGAGGCCGCCCGCCTCTTTGCCGAGAAGGGCTATCACGGCACGTCGATCGGGGCGCTTGCGGACGCGATCGGCGTCCAGAAGGGCTCGCTCTACGCCCACATCGAGGGCAAGCAGGACCTCCTCCACGAGACGATGCAGCAGGGCGCGGAGGCGTTTCACGGCGCGCTCGACGAGATCCCCGAGGAGCTGCCCGCGACCGAGAAGATCCGGCTCGCCCTGCGCGCCCATCTGCGGGTCGTCGCCGGCCAGCTGGAGCTCGCCACCGTCTTCGTGCAGGAGTGGCGGTACCTCGACGACGAACGCCGGGAGCAGTTCGTGGACGAGCGGCGGCGCTACGAGGAGCGGGTGCGGGCGCTCTTCCGCGAGGGCCGCGAGCAGGGGGAGCTGCGCTCGGACCTCGACGAGAACGTGGCGGCGCTCCTCTTCCTCTCGGCTGCGAACTGGGCCTTCACGTGGCTTCGTGCGGGTGCCGACACGGATGCCCTGGCGGACGCGTTCCACGCGCTTCTCGTCGACGGCATGCGCGGTTACTCGACCCCGGCCTAAGAGCACGTCTCAAAATGAAACCCTGTGCCGCCGGGCCGCGCTGCTCGCCCAGGGCTGCGTCCGCGGTCGCCCGTAGCTTCCTGCTACGAGCGCTCCCTGCGTCCTTGTCTCGGAACGACCATCGCACCTCGACGGCGAGGCGTCACTCTGAAACGTGCTCTAAGCGAGGTCCCGACTACAGTGGCGGCGTGTCGAGCGCCCTCATCGTCAATCCCCGGGCGTCGCGGGTCACGCCTGAGCTGACGGTCGGGGTGGAGCGAGCGCTTGCCGCAGGCGGCGACGTCGACACGCTGATCACCGAGGGGCCGCGGCACGCCGCCGACCTGGCGGCCGCGGCCGCGCAGACCTACGAGCGGCTGTATGTCTTCGGCGGGGACGGCGCCTTCAACGAGGCCGTGAACGGGATCGACGTCGACGTGCCGGTGGGCTTCATTCCGGGCGGCGGCACCAGCGTGCTCACCCGGGCGCTCGGGCTTCCGCGCGACCCGCTCGCGTGTGCCCGACTGCTCGCCGGCGCCACGCGCGAGCGCAGGATCTCGCTCGGGCGGGTCAACGGCCGCCGCTTCACCTTCAGCGCGGGGATCGGTCTCGACGCCGAGCTCATCCGGCGCATCGAGGATCACGGCCGGCCGGACGGCAAGCGCCCGAGCGACACCGCCTTCGTCCGGGCGCTCGCCGGCATCCTCGCCCATCGAGGCGGGCGGCTCCGTCCGGCGATGACGGTCGCGAGCCGGGGGCGAGTTGCGTTCGCGATGGTCGCGAACTGCGACCCGTACACGTATGTCGGCTCCCTGCCCGTTCGCGTGGCGCCGCGGGCGCGCTTCGAGCTCGGCCTCGATCTCGTCGCACCGCGCGACGTCGCGCCGTGGCGCCTGCCGCAGCTCGCCGCCTGGGCCTTCGCGGGGCGCGGGCAGGTGAGCTCGCCGCACGCGTTGTACCTCCACGATCTGGACGAGATCGAGATCGAGTGCGACGCACCGATGCCGCTCCAGGTGGACGGCGAGGATCTCGGGGATGTGGATGCGGCGCATTTCGAGGCGGAACGGGACGCGCTCCGGGTCCTCGTGGGCGATACCTAGGGAAGCTGTTTCGAAACGAAGCCCTGTGCCGCCGGGCCGCGCTGCTCGCCCCGATGCTGCGTCCTCAGTCCCTCCCGTAGCCTCCGGCTACGCGCGCTCCCTGCGTCCTTGCCTCGGAACGACCATCGCACCTCGGCGACGAGGCGTCATCTCGAAACGTATTCTTAGGACGTGGCACAGGTGCTTCCGGCCGAGCACGACGTCCGGCGGATCATCGGCGATGGGGAAGGGGTGGCGGACGGCGAGGTCGAGGGCCTGGATGACGCTGCGCTCCTCGACCTCTACCGCGGGATGGTCCTCCTCCGAGCCTACGACGAGCGCTCCGTCGTCTACCACCGGCAAGGCCGGATCGGGACGTACGCGATCTTCTGGGGCCACGAGGCCATCCAGGTCGGCTCGGCGCTCGCGCTCGCCGACGAAGACTGGATCTTCCCCTCGTACCGCGAGTCGGCGATCGGGCTCCTGCGCGGGATGCCCCCCGAGACCGTGCTCGCGTGGTGGCGCGGCCACCCCGCCGGCTGGTGGAATCCGCGGGAGTTCGCCGTCGCGTCGATCACGGTGCCGATCGCCACGCACGTCCCGCACGCGGTGGGATACGCCTGGGGAGCGAAGCTGAAGGGCCGGGGCGACTGCGCGATCGCGTACTTCGGCGACGGCGCCACGTCCGAGGGCGCTTTCCACGAGGGTGCGAACTTCGCCGCCGTCATGGGCGCGCCCGTCGTCCTCCTCTGCAACAACAACCAGTGGGCGATCTCCACTCCGCTGGCTGCCCAGACGCGCGCGGCGTCGCTGGCGGACAAGGCGGTCGGCTACGGGATGCCCGGCGTGCGCGTCGACGGCGGCGACGTGCTCGCCGTCTACGAGGTGACGGCCGAGGCGCTCGCCCGCGCTCGCGCCGGCGATGGGCCGACGTTCGTCGAGGCGCTCACCTACCGAGCGGCGCCGCACGCCACCGCCGACGATCCCAGCGCCTACTGGGACGCCGACCGCGTGGAGGCCGAGCGCGCAAACGAGTGCGTTGGCCGCTACGAGCGCTACCTGCGCCGGGCGGGCATCCTCACGGACGACCTGGCCGAGGAGGCGAAGGCCGACGCGCTGGCGCGCATGAAGCAGGGGATCGCGGCCGTCGAGGCGCTTCCGCCGCCCGACCCCGACCTCCTCTTCGCTCACGCGTACGTCGAGCCGCCCGCGTCCGTGAGGGACGGCTAGTGGCGGAGATGACGCTCGTCGAGGCAGTGAACGACGCCCTCCACGTGGAGATGGAGCGCGACGAGGCGATCATGGTCCTGGGGGAGGACGTCGGCCGGGCAGGGGGCGTCTTTCGCGCGACCGCGGGTCTGCACGAGCGCTTCGGCGCCGATCGGTGCGTCGACACGCCCCTCGCGGAGGCGGGGATCCTCGGCACGGCCATCGGCCTGGCGATGGCGGGCTGGCGGCCCGTGTGCGAGATGCAGTACGAGTCCTTCAGCTATCCCTGCCTCGACCAGCTGATCACGCACGTCGGCCGCTACCGCTGGCGGACGGGGGGCGCGATGGAGTTCCCGCTGACGATCCGCATGCCGACGGGCGGGGGCGTGCGGGCGCCCGAGCTGCACGAGGACTCGCCGGAGGCCTACTACGTGCACACGCCCGGCGTGAAGGTGGCGATCCCGTCCACGCCCGCCGACGCGAAGGGGCTGCTCGCAGCGGCCGTCCGCGACCCCGACCCCGTCGTCGTCTTCGAGCCGAAGGTCCTCTACCGGAGCCCGCGCGGCGAGGTTCCCGAGGGCGAGCACATCGTGCCGCTCGGGGAGGCGCGGATCGCGCGGGAGGGGGCCGACGTGACCCTGATCGCGTACGGCGCGATGGTGCAGGTCTGCCTCGAGGCGGCCGAGCTTCTCGACGCGAGCGCCGAGGTCGTCGACATCCGGTCGCTGAAGCCGCTCGACGAGGGAGCGATCCTCGCGTCGGTCGGCAAGACCGGCAGGGTGGTGGTCGTCCAGGAGGCGCCGCGCGTCGCGGGCTTCGGCGCGGAGATCGCCGCCGTGATCGCCGAGAAGGCGATCCTCGACCTCCAGGGGCCGATCCTGCGCGTCACCGGCTACGACGTCCCCTTCCCGCACTGGTCGCTCGAGGACGCGTACCTGCCGACGCCGGAGCGGGTTGCCGAGGCGGCGCGAAGGGTCCTCGGCTACTAATCGCCCCGTGGCCTACGAGTTCAAGCTGCCGGACCTCGGCGAAGGGGTCGCCGAGGGTGAGATCGCCCGCTGGCTGGTCGAGGTCGGCCAGGTGATCGACGAGGACGACCCGCTCCTCGAGGTTCAGACCGACAAGACGACCGTCGAGATCCCGTCGCCTGCAGCCGGGAAGGTCGCGCGCATCCTCGTCCAGGAGGGCGAGCTCGTCCCCGTCGGCACGCCGCTGGTCGTGATCGGCGACGGCGAGATCGCGGCCCAGCCGGCGGCAGCTCCCGCGGAGCGGGTCAAGGCCACGCCGCTCGTCCGCAGGATCGCCTCCGACCTGGGCGTCGACCTCGCTCTCCTCGCCGGCACCGGTTCCGGCGGGCAGGTCACGGAGGAGGACGTCCGGCGCTTTTCGGCCCTGTCCGGGGGTCCGACCCCGGGGCGTGGCCCGGAGCGGCGTGTCCCGTTGCGCGGCGTGCGCCGGCAGATCGCCCAGCATCTCACGGCCTCGCACCGCGAGGTGCCCGCGGTGACCGTGGTCGAGGAGTGCGACTTCACGGCGCTCGCGGCGGCGCGCGGAGAGCGCTCCTACCTCCCGTACCTCCTGCAGGCGGTCGTGGCCGGTCTGAAGGAGTACCCGGAGCTGAACGCGACGCTCGACGGCGAGGAGATCGTCTTCTGGGAGCGCTACGACCTCGGCGTCGCGGTGCAGACCGACGAGGGTCTCGTCGTGCCCGTGCTCCGCGGCGCGGACGAGAGGACGCTGGACGACCTCGAGGCCGAAGCGCAACGACTCGCCGACGGCGCTCGCGCCGGCACGCTCAGGCCCGAGGAGCTGAAGGGCTCGACGTTCACGGTGACGAGCGCGGGAAAGCTCGGCGGGCTCTTCGCGACGCCGCTCGTCAACCACCCCGAGGTCGGCATCCTCGGCCTCCACCGGATCGGGCAGCGCCCGGCCGTCGTCGACGGCGATGTCGTCGTCCGCGAGATCGGCTGGCTCGCCTGCACCTTCGATCACCGCGTCGTGGACGGAGCGCGCGCCAGCGCGTTCCTGCTCGACGTCATCGCGCGCCTCGAAGCCCCAGGATAGGAGCGAGAGCCCGGCCGGGGCCGGGCTCTCTGTCCTGCGCTCGCGGCCCGAGCTCTACCTCTTCGAGCGGTTCTTGATCTGCGCGCGGATCTCGCCACCGGGCCACAGCGACGAGTGGACGTTGGCGTACGTGCTGCCGTTTCGCATCGCGGCCGCCACCTCTTCGTAGTTCATGGCCTCGATGCCCTGGTCGGTGGGACCGAGGATGTCCGCAGCCGTGACCGTCCGGCTCACGGTTCCGTCCGTCGGGCACGTCGGCGTCCCGGCCGGGCCGGGTGAGGCCGCCGTGCCGCAGAGGAAGAACGAGATACCGCCGTTGATGGCGCGCTTGCCGAAGTGGACATGGGCCTGGGTGACGCTGCCCTCGAGCCCGGAGTAGGTGAGCTTGTAGGTGATCGTCCTGGCGTCGTCGTCGAGAGTGGCCGTGAACGAGCCCGTGGCGACGGTCGAGATGTCAGGATTCTCCTGATACCCCGACAGGTCCCCCTTCAGTCTCTTCTTGCTGCCGGCGGCGCCCGCCAGGGACGCGACCAGCAACCCGGCCGCCGAGGATGGCGACGGCCAACAGGACACTGTGTCTGCGCATGGCAACCTCCCCTTCCCCCTCCTGGTTCAACCCGCATCACGCGGGCTCAGTCGGTACTACGCGGGGAGGCCGCGGTCCGGATTGAGCGTCGGGAGCGGTCAGGAGCGGCGGTCGGGCGCTCTCGGATCCGGCAGGGGCACGAACTGGACGCTCGGCCGCCTCCGGCCCTCCTGCGGGTACAGCTCCATGAGCTCGTAGGCCTCGCGCGGCAGCCCCGTCGAGACGGGCAGGCCGAACGCGGTCGCCTCCGGGACCGTGATCGGGTCGTCGTGCGTGTAGTGGCCGCCGGCGAGCTCCTCGGCGATCGTCTCAGCCCGCTCGGGCTCCGTTCGATCGGCCAGGAGGTCGCGGACGACCTGCTTCATGTGCCGCAGGGCCTTCTCGGCCATGTCCGCGAGGAGCAGGGTGCGGTCGTCCAGGCGCTCGATCGGCTTCTTGGCGGCGACCCGGACGAGGGCGGCGGCCGGCATGTCTCCGAGCTGCGGGTCGACCGGGCCGAGCACCGCCGACTCGTCCATGACGATCTCGTCGGCGGCGAGCGCGATCAGCGTGCCGCCCGACATCGCGTAGTGGGGAACGAGCACGGTCACCTTGCCCGGGTGGGCGCGGACCGCGTACGCGATCTGCTCGGACGCGAGCACGAGGCCGCCCGGCGTGTGCAGGAGGAGGTCGATGGCGGTGTCCGCAGGCGTCTGGCGGATCGCGCGCAGGACCGCCTCGGAATCGTCGATGTCGATGAACCGGTAGAAGGGGACGCCGAACACGCCGACGGTCTCCTGGCGGTGGATCATCGCGATCAGGCGGGTGCCGCGCGCGCGTTCGAGAGCTGCGAAGGCGCGTCGCCGCGAGGCTCGCACCCGCCTGTGCGCCAGCACCGGCGTGCCGAAGAGGACGGCGAGCAGGACGAACGTCCCGATTGCGAAGACGGTGCCGAGATCGATCGGGCGAGGATACGGTGAGGCGCGGCTAGACTCTGGACCGATGGAAGGGGCTCTCGACTGGTACGTGCTCGGGGTCGTGTTCGGGCTCGGGATCGCCGCGGGCGCGGCGGCCGTCGGAGCACTGCGGGCGGCGGTCTGGGTCGCGGTCGCGGTCGTCGTCGGAGTCGCGGCGCTCGCCCTGGTGCTGGCCGTCCTTCCCTGGTGGGCGATCGCGGCCTTCGCCGTCGCCCTGGTCGTCGGGTTCTTCTCGCTCCGCCGCCTTTCGGTCGACGCCGTCCCCGCTGCGATCCTCGGCGCGGTCGTCGCCGCGGCGATCCCGCTCCTCGGGTACGCGGCCGTCGTGGCGGCGCCGATTGCCGGCGCCCGTCTGAACCGTCGGGCCGAGTCGCGCCATGCGGGCCTCAGAATCCTCGCCAAGGACTGACCTGACCGGCGCCGACCGCCGCAAGCTCGTGCTCGTCGTCATCGACGGGTTGACGCCGGAGGCACTGGAGCACGGGCTCGCCACAGGACGGCTGCCCGCTCTGGCAGCGCTTTCGGAGGCCGGCTGGACGGGCCGCGCGACGAGTGTCTTCCCGTCGCTCACGCCGGTCTGTCTCACGTCGATCGCGACCGGGGCGTTCCCGGACGTCCACCACATCCCGCACCTCGTCTGGTACCACCGGGGTGAGCAGCGCGTGGTCGAGTACGGCTCGTCGTTTCCCGCGATGCGGGCGGTGGGCGCGCGCCAGGCGATCAGAGACACGATCTTCGGCATGAGCGGAGAGCACGTCTTCGCAGGGGCGACCACCG
The DNA here is from genome assembly GCA_963775625.1 of uncultured Actinomycetes bacterium. Lineage (GTDB taxonomy): Bacteria > Actinomycetota > Thermoleophilia > Gaiellales > Gaiellaceae > JAIBJN01. The sequence goes on from CAVZJM010000002.1 coordinate 514,970, forward strand.
TGTTCGAGGCGCTCGAGGACGCGGAGCTCGAGCCGGCGGCGATCAACTTCACGTGCTATCGCGGGCGGACGCGCCACGCGATCAAGCTGCCGGCCCTGGCCCGGAGGAATCGCTGGTACGAGGCCGTCTACGGCCCGAAGCACTTCTTCTACTTCAACCTCTTCGAGTCCGAGCGCACCGGCGCTCCGCTCGCGATCCGCTCACGCGTGGAGGGGTCGATCGACGAGTACGCGGCCGTGGTGGGCCGCTGGCTGGTCACCCGTGACGCCTTCGACTTCCTCGTCTTCTACCTCCCCGACTACGACTATGCGTCGCACCTCGCCGGGCCCGATGCGTCGCTGGACGCGCTCGAGCGCACCGACGGCGCGCTCGCCCGCCTGCTGGAGGCGGCGGGCGGCCCGGGGCCGTTCCTCGAGCGCTACGCGGTCGTCGTCTCCTCCGACCACGGCCAGACCCGGGTCGAGCGCGTGGGCCGTCTGCAGGACGCCTTCCCACCGGGCCTCGACGGCGTCCTCGCGCTGGCATCGAACCGCGCGGGCATGGTCTACCGGCTTCCGGGCTGCCGGCTCGACGCCCGTGCTCTGGCGGAGCGGCTCGACGGCCAGCCGTGGGCGGACGTCGTGCTCTTCCGTGAGGGCGACGTGGCGGTTGCCCGGCGCGAGGGCGCGGAGCTTCGCTTCGCCCTGGAGGAAGAGGACTGGCGCCTGGAGGGAGACGCCGCCGTGCTCGACCCCGAGCGGTATCCGAACGGGCTCGAGCGCGCCTGGCACGCGGTGCTCGCCCCGACCGCGGGTGACGTGCTCGTCTCCGCGACGGAGGGCTGGGAGCTCGCGGACGGTGGAGGCAGGCACCACGCCGGCGGAGGGAGCCACGGCTCGCTGGTTGCGGGCGATTCGTACGTGCCGCTGATCGCGGCCGGTTTCGACGAGCCTCCCTTCCCGGCCGATCCGGGGATCACCGATCTCGCCCCGCTCGTGCTGAGCCATTTCGACGTGGCCGTGCCGGAGTCGATGCGGAAGACTCGTGAGGCGGCGCGAGCCTGACTTCGAGGCGCTCCGTGCGCGCATGGTCGCGGAGCAGCTCGAGCGGCGCGGGATCTCGGAGCCGCGCGTTCTGGAGGCGATGGGGCGCGTGCCGCGCGAGGCGTTCACCGACGCCGACGACCGCAAGCGGGCGTACGAGGACATCCCCATCCAGATCGGGTGGGGCCAGACGATCTCTCAGCCCTACATGGTCGCGCTCATCTGCGAGGCGGCGGCGGTTCGGCCGGGCGATCGCGTCCTCGACGTGGGCACCGGGTCCGGCTACCAGGCGGCGGTTCTCGCCGAGCTGGCGCAGGAGGTGCACACGATCGAGCGGCTGCGCCAGCTCGCCGAGCGGGCGCGGGAGAAGCTCGACGCGGCGGGATACCAGCGGGTGCAGGTGCACCTGGGGGACGGCTCGCTCGGCGACCACGAGCACGCTCCGTTCGATGCGATCACGGTTGCGGCAGCGGCGCCAGAGCTCCCGCAATCGCTCTACGAGCAACTGGTGCCTGGAGGCCGTCTTGTCATCCCGCTCGGCGACCGGCGCGGCCAGCGACTCGACGTCGTGGTCAAGAGCCCGGAAGGCCCGGCCGTCGCCCACTCGGTCGAGTGCCGCTTCGTCCCGCTGGTGGGCGAGGAAGGCTACTGAAGACCTTTCCCTGCGACGGCGTTTCGCCGGCGGGGAGCGCGGGCATGCTCTCCTGCGGAATGAGGCCTCTTCACCGGACCGGTGAGCTCGTCGGTCGGCCCGTCGCGCTCGGGGACGAACGCCTCGGCGTCGCCGTGGACGTGCTCTTCGACAACCCGCCCACCCGCCTCGTCGGTTTCGACGTCGGCTGCGGGGACGGAGCGCACCGCTTTCTCCCCTTCCCCGCGTGCGAGCTTCGCGGCGAGCGGATCGCGGTCTCCTCCGCCCTCGTCATCCTCGACCGTGAGCTCGACTTCTACCGCGCCGGAGGCAGTGCCTTCTCCGACCTCGAGGGCCAGGAGGTGAGCCTGGGCGGGGATCGGATCGGCCCGCTCGCGGACCTGCTCGTCGACCGGGAGGGCATCGTCGGCCGCGTGGTCGTCTCCGCGCCGGACGGCCCTGTCGAGCTCGAGCCGGAGCCGAGCCTGGCGGTGGGAGAGGCCACGTTCTCCGCCCGGCCGTCTGAGCCGACGATCTAACCTTCCGGTCGTGGCGAAAGGAGCCCAGCTGACGTCGTCGCGCACGAATGGACTCGCCGATGCTGCCTCGGGCGCGCTTCGCCGACCCGCGAACTGGGTCCAGCTCGCCAAGTTCTGCGCGGTCGGGGCCTCCGGCTACGTCGTCAATCTCGCCGTCTACGCGACTCTGCTCGCGCTCGGGGTGCACTATCTCCTGGCGGCGGTCTGCTCGTTCCTCGTCGCCGTGACGAACAACTACCTGTGGAACCGCGCCTGGACGTTCAGGCACCAGCGGGGCCACCTCGTCTTCCAGGGCTTCCGGTTCCTGCTCGTCTCGACGGTCGCGCTCGGTGCGAATCTCGTGTTCCTGAGCGTCCTCGTCGCCCTCGGCGTGCCGAAGCTGCCCGCACAGGCGATCGCGATCGCGCTCGTCACCCCGTGGAACTTCGTCGCGAACAAGCTCTGGAGCTTCCGACGGCGGCGCGCCGCCTAAGAGCTCGATTCACAATGAGCACTGTGCCGCCGGGCCGCCCTGGACGGCGCGATTCGGCGTCCTCGGTCGCGCCCGTATTCTCGAATACGAGCGCTCCCTGCGTCCTTGCCTCGCACTCGCCCAGGACACCCCGGCGACGAGTCGTCATTATGAACCGAGCTCTAAGGAGGGCTTGACGAAATGCGGCTATGCCGCCGGGCCGCGCTGCTCGCCCCGATGGTCGCGCTCGTCGGGGCGCTGGCGTTCGCAGGGACGGCGCACGCGGCTGTCCCCACCTCACCCGTCTACGACGCGAACGGCAACCTCATCGGGACGCCGTTCGTCCCTCCCCCCGCCGAGCCAGTTCTCACCGAAGAGGACGCCGTCGGCCGCGCGCTGGCGAACGACAAGGTCGCAGACTGGCTCGACCGCTATCCGCAGGAGAGCCTCACGGAGGAGGGCACGTTCGACACCGACAGCAAGGTCTGGACGGTGAAGGTGTGGTCGGATCTTCCCGACGCCGGCCAGGTCGTGCTCGCGAAGGTGGACGACACGTCCGGGTCGGTCACCGAGGCGTGGACCGGTCCACAGGTCGCGTGGAAGATGGCGCGCGGCTACGACGGAGCCTTCGGGCGCAGGATCAACAACCCCTGGATCTGGGGCTCGCTCTGCGCGGTCTTCTTCCTCGGCCTCGCCAACCTGCGCCGCCCGCTCTCGGTCCGGAACCTCGACCTGCTCGTCCTGCTCTCGTTCGGCGTCTCGCTCTACTTCTTCAACCAGGGCGAGGTCTTCACCGCGATGCCCCTTGCCTATCCGCCGCTGCTCTACCTGCTGGGCCGCATGGCCTGGATCGGCTGGAAGGGCCGCGGAAGCCCGGCGCGCCCGCTGTGGCCAGTCTGGGTGCTGCTCGCCGCGACGGTCTTCCTGGCCGGCTTCCGCTTCGGGATGAACCTGCGCGCTGCCAACGTGATCGACGTCGGCCTCGCCGGCGTCATCGGCGCGCAGCGAATCGTCGAGGATGGGCAGTCGCCGTACGGGAACATGCCCGACGACGAGGGCGAGGAGTGCGGCGAGCCGGACGCCGACGGCTACGTTCGCGAGCGGATCCAGACGAACGGGCGCTGCGAGGTGGCGAACGGCCGGGGCGACACCTACGGCCCCGTCAGCTACCTGGCGTACGTCCCCGGATTCGTGACCATGGGCTACGACTACGAGTGGGACTACCTACCGGCCGCCCACTTCACGTCGCTCCTCTGGGACGCGCTCGCCCTGATCGGCATGGGCATGCTCGGCTTCCGCTTCGGCGGGCTGCGCCTCGGGACGACGCTCGCCTTCGCCTGGGCGGCCTACCCCTTCACGCAGTACGTCTCGAACTCGAACTCGAACGACGCGATCATGCCGGCGCTGCTCGTCTGGGGCCTCGTGTTCGTCACCGCCGCGCCGGCGCGAGGGCTCTTCCTGGGCCTCGCGGCGTGGACGAAGTTCGCCTCGCTCCTCCTGCTGCCCCTCTGGGCGTCCTACCCCAAGACGTGGAAGTGGCCGCGGCAGCAGCTCCTCTTCCTCGCCGGCTTCCTCCTGGCGAGCGCGCTTGCCTTCTGGGTGCTCCTGCTCGAGCCGGACCCGCTGCACGCGGCCCGCGTCTTCTGGGACCGGACGTTCGGCTGGCAGCTCTCCCGTCCCTCGCCGTTCTCGATCTGGGACTGGGAGGAATATCCGGGATACCCGGACCTCCACGTGCTGCAGACCGTCCTCAAGGGCGTGCTCCTGGCGGCCGCTGTCGTGCTGGCGTTCGTGCCGCGCACGCGGAACGTCGTCCAGCTCTCGGCCCTCACGGGCGCGCTGCTCATCGGCTTCGAGCTCGTGCTGACCCACTGGTTCTACCTCTACATCCCGTGGTTCTTCCCCTTCGTCGCGTTCGCGCTGCTCGTGCCCGCCGTTGTCCGAGCGGCCGAGCCGGAGCCGGTGGCAGAGGATTCGGGCGATGAGCGTCAGGTCGGAGAGCTCCTCCCACTCTGAGGCCGGGCTAGTCCTGCTCACCCTGGCCGTCGGGCTGGGGCTCCTGACCGCGTCGTGGGGGGCTCTGAACCTGCCGCCCTTCGACCGCTACCAGATCATCGACACGCCGGTCTACCAGGAGTACGGCGAGGCGATGGCGGCCGGCGAGGTTCCCTACCGGGACTTCGACCTCGAGTACCCGCCGGGCGCGCTCCCGGTCTTCTGGCTGCCGACGCTCGGCCCCGCCGAGCACTACGGCTCGATCTTTCAGGCGCTCATGTGGATCTGCGCGGTGGCACTGCTCGCGCTCGTCGTTCGCAGCGTCGCGGCGCTCGGGGCCTCGCCTGCGTGCCTGCTCGCAGTCGCGGTCGCGGTCGGGCTCTTCCCGCTCGCGCTCGGGACGGTCGTGCTCACGCGCTACGACCTCTGGCCGGCGGCCCTGACCGCCGCCGCGCTCGCCGCGGTCCTCGCGGGCCGCGAGCGCCTCGGCCTCGCCGTCCTCGGCATCGCCGTCGCCGCGAAGATCTATCCGCTGGTGCTCCTTCCTCCCCTCCTGGTCTACGTGGCGCGAAAGCGGGGCGGGAGGGAGGCGGGAATCGCCTTCGGCGCCTTCGCGGCCGCGCTGGCAGTCGTCGTGCTGCCGTTCGCGGTGATCGCGCCGGAGGGCCTCGCGGACTCGGTGCAGCGCCAGCTGGGCCGGCCGCTCCAGATCGAGAGCCTCGGCGCCTCGCTCCTGCTCGCGGCCCATCAGCTCGGGCGCTACGAGCCGACCGTCGTCTCCTCGTACGGCTCCCAGAACCTCACCGGCTCGCTTCCGGACGCGCTCGCCGCCGCCCAGACCCTGCTCCAGGCTGGGGCGCTCGTCGCCGTGTGGATCCTCTTCGCGCGCGGTCCGGCGACTCCCACGCGGCTCGTCGCCGCGTGCGCCGCCTCGGTCGTGGTCTTCGTCGCCCTCGGGAAGGTGCTCTCGCCGCAGTTCCTGATCTGGCTCGTCCCCGTCGTCGCCCTCGTGGCCGGGCGGGCCGGCCTTGCGGCCGGGGCCCTCTTCGGGGCGGCCCTCGTCACGACGCACCTCTGGTTCCCGACGCGCTACTGGGACCTGGTCGACCTTGAGCCCGTGGGCTGGCTCGCGCTCGTCCGAAACGTCCTCCTCGTGGCGCTCGTGGTGGTTCTAGGCGTCGCTACGGCACGGGGACGCGCAGCGGCTCGCAGCGAGTAGCCAGCCCGTCGGCGCCGCATTCGACGAGGACGCCCTCGATGCGGACGTCGCCTTCCGCCGGGTGGAAGCGCACCGGCATCCCGGTTCGCATCCGCTGGATGGCGAGCTCGGCGCGGACGCCGATGACGGAGTCGTGCGGGCCGGTCATGCCGGCGTCGGTGATGGCGGCCGTGCCTCCCGCGAGGACGCGCGCGTCGTTCGTCTGTACGTGCGTGTGCGTCCCGATCACGGCGGTCACCCGCCCGTCGAGCATCCGGGCGAGCGCGATCTTCTCGCTCGTCGCCTCGGCGTGGAAGTCGACGAGGACGACCGGCGTCTGCGCCCGTGCCTCCTCGACCAGCGCGTCCACGACCCGGAACGGATGAACCGGCGTCTGGAGGAAGAGCTGGCCCTGGAGGTTGAGGACGGCGACCGGCGTGCCGCCGCGCGCCTCGACGACCGTGAGCCCGCGGCCCGGGATGCCGGCGTCTCCGAAGTTGGCCGGACGGAGGACGCGTGGATCGGACTCGAGCACGGGCACGAGATCGCGGTGGCGCCAGACGTGGTTTCCCGTGGTGATCACGTCGGCGCCGGCCTCGAGCAGGCGCGCCGCGAGCTTGGCGGTCAGCCCGGCGCCATCCGCCGCGTTCTCCCCGTTCACGACGCAGAGGTCCGCGTCGAGCTCGTGCCTGAGCTCGGGGAGACGATCGGTCACCGCCCGGCGCCCCGGCGGGCCGAAGACGTCACCGATGAAGAGCAGCTTCAGGGAGTGGTGCCGATCTAGGGACTCGTCAATGCCGTGGCCGGCTGCACCTCGATGTGCACGTGCTGGCCGTTGTCCTGCGTGTAGCGGGCGAGCCCGGCCCGTTCCACGTCGGAGAGGTCGATGACGCGACCGATCTTGGTCTTGGCGGACGAGACCGTGGAGCCGACCGTCAGGGCGGGGTCGGGGCGCAGGTTCGAGAGCGAGACGACGACTCCGGGGGAACCGGACGGCTGGATGTCGATCCGCACGCCGTAGACCTTCCCGTTCACGACGCTGTCGGTGATGGCGATGACCGTGCCGTCGACGGGTGCGTAGACGTCGGTGTCGACCGGCGCTCCGACGTCGAGGCCCCCCGTCTCGGCGCCCACGCCTCCTTCGAGCATGTAGTAGCGCACCTCCGAGCCGGTCGAACCGAAGAGCCTGCGGAAGATCCGCTCGGCGAGGCCCGCGTTTGCCTGCGTGCCGACGGGCTCGAGGGGAAGCGCGACCGTTCCGCTGGCGTGGTAGCCGAGGGCGGTCACGCGGCTCTGGTCGATCGGCAGCTGGATCTGGAGGGAATCCTGCGTGGCGACGATCTGGGGCCGAGGCGGGCCGGCCGGCAGCAAGCGCGAGGCCGGTGCGGGGCCCGTGACCGTGACGGCGGTGTCGCCGCCTCTGCCGAAGGCGGTGAGCAGGAGCGCGACGAGGCATCCGCACGCGACGACCACGAGGGCCGCGGTGCGGCGCGCTCGACGGGCTTTCGCCCTGGCTTCCTCACGCTGGCGCTGCCTCGCGCGCGCGGCGAAGCCGGGGGCTTCGGTCGTAGCCATCCGCGGCACCGTAGCGAAGGCGGTGAGCGCTTTCAACGTGAACTGGCGCTTTTTCCGTGACTCTTCCGGCTCCTCGGGCGCCTCGACGTGTTCCGGCTGGAGCGCGAGCGCGCCGTCGGTCGGGAACTCCCAGTCCTCCTCCACGCCCCAGAGGTCGACGACGTTCCCGCGCGTCGCAGGGGCATCGTGCTCCTGGTCGTAAAGCTGAAAACCGACCGGCATCACTGGCCTCGCGGCGTGCTCGCCGTCGAGCCCACCATGCCAGGGGCTGCGGACGACGGCAGCCTCGGCTTGCGTGCGAAGATTCCGGCGACGTGTCGACGTTTCCGCTCACGCGCCTGCGCCGCTTCCGGCGCACGGCCGCGCTCCGCTCGCTCGTCCGCGAGACCCGGCTCGACCTCGAGGATTTCGTCTACCCGCTCTTCGTCTGCCCGGGGGAGGGCGTCGACCGGCCGCTGGAAGGGCTGCCCGGGATCGCCCAGCGCTCGGTGGACGAGCTCTGCCGCGAGGCCGAGGCCGCGCACCGGGCCGGCGTCCGGGCGGTGCTCGTCTTCGGGATCCCGGAGGAGAAGGACGAGGCGGCGTCGGGCGCCTACGACGACGACGGAATCGTCCAGCGCGCCCTGCGGGCCCTTCGCGCGGAGGCGCCCGGGCTCATGCTCCTCACCGACGTCTGCCTCTGCGAGTACACGTCGCACGGCCACTGCGGCGTCGTCGAGGGCGACGAGATCCTGAACGACGTCTCCCTCGAGCTCTTGGCGAAGACGGCCGTCTCACATGCGGAGGCAGGCGCCGACGCGGTCTGCCCCAGCGACATGCTCGACGGCCGGGTGGGCGCGATCCGGGGTGCGCTCGACGCCGAGGGCTACGAGCAGCTGCCGATCGTCTCCTACTCGGCCAAGTACGCCTCGGCGTTCTACGGGCCCTTCCGAGAGGCGGCCGACTCGACGCCGGCCTTCGGCGACCGGCGGAGCTACCAGATGGACCCGCCCAACGTCCGCGAGGCCCTGCGCGAGTGCGAGCTCGACCTTGCCGAAGGCGCGGACGCGATCATGGTCAAGCCGGCCCTTCCCTACCTCGACGTGATCCGCGCCGTTCGCGAGCGCTTCGACGCGCCGCTCTTCGCGTACAACGTCAGCGGCGAGTACGCCATGGTCAAGGCGGCGGCGTCCAGCGGCTGGCTGGACGAGCGCCAGGCGGCGCTCGAAGGCCTGACGGCGATCAAGCGCGCGGGCGCGGACGTGATCGTCTCCTACTGGGCGCGGGAGCTGGCGGAATGGCTCTGAGAGCCCGTTTCGAGATGACGCCTCCCCGAGACAGGGCTTCGTCTTGACACGGGTTCATACCTCGACGAGCCTGTTCCAGCGGGCGTCGGCGGTGATCCCGGGCGGGGTCAACTCCCCCGTCCGTGCCTGGGGCGCGGTCGGGGCGGGAGAGCCGTTCTTCGCCGCGCGCGGCGAGGGCGCCTATCTCTGGGACTCCGAGGGGAACCGCTACGTCGACTGGGTCATGTCCTGGGGCCCACTGCTCTTCGGACACGCCGACCCCGAGGTCGTCGAGGCGGTGCAGGAGGCGGCGGCCGACGGGACGACCTTCGGGGCGCCGACCGAGCGCGAGGTGGCTCTGGCCGAGGAGCTCGTCGACGCCGTTCCGTCGGTGGAGAAGGTGCGCCTGGTCTCGTCCGGCACCGAGGCGGCCATGAGCGTGCTCCGGCTGGCGCGAGGCGCGACCGGCCGGGACCGCATCCTCAAGTTCTCGGGCTGCTACCACGGCCACGCCGATGCGCTCCTCGCGGCCGCCGGCTCCGGGATCGCCACGCTCGGCATCCCGTCGTCGCCCGGAGTTCCGGCCGGTGCGGCCGCCGACACGCTCGTCTGCGCCTTCAACGACGTCGAGGGCGTCTCGGCCGCGGTCGAGCGCACCGGCGAGGAGCTGGCGGCGATCGTCGTCGAGCCCGTCGCCGGGAACATGGGCGTCGTCCCGCCCGAGCCCGGCTTCCTCGAGGCCCTGCGCACGCTGGCCGACTCCGCCGGCGCGCTGCTCGTCTTCGACGAGGTCATCACGGGCTTCCGGGTCGCCCGCGGCGGCGCGCAGGAGCGCTACGGCGTCCTCCCCGACCTGACATTCTCGGCAAGGTCGCCGGCGGCGGCCTGCCGCTGGCGGCGTTCGGAGGGCGGAGCGAGATCATGGACGAGCTTGCACCGGCCGGGCCGGTCTACCAGGCCGGCACCCTCTCCGGCAATCCGCTTGCCACCGCTGCCGCCCTCGTCGTCCTTCGGCGTCTGCGGGATCCAGGCGTGTACGCGCTGCTGGAGGAAGGGGGCGCCCGGCTCGAGGCGGGGCTGCGCGACGCTTCCGCCGGCTCGCCCGCCTGCGTCCAGCGGGTCGGCGCGATGGCGACGCTCTTCTTCCACGAAGGGCCGGTGCGGAGCTTCGAGGACGCTGCGGCGAGCGACACGGAGCGCTACGGCGCCTGGTTCCGCCACCTTCTGGCCCGCGGTCACTACGTCGCGCCGTCGCAGTTCGAGGCACTCTTCGTCTCGACGGCGCACGGCGAGGCCGAGATCGACGCGCTGGTGGAGGCCGCGCGTGAGCTCTTTGCCGGCTGATCTCGGCATCTGGGCGACGATCGCCGACGAGGCCGGCCGCGAGAGCGCTCTCTGGGCGGCCGCGCTGCGGCCGGAGCCCGACCGTGACGACACGCCCGTCTTCTCCGCGCTGGCCGACGACCGCCACGCACTCGGTCTCGAGTCCATCTACGAGGGCTATCTTCTCCACTACGGCCGGCCGCGCCTCTTCGGCCCCGCCGACTCGGACACCGCGATCCTGCTCGGCGACTATCTCTACGCGCACGGCCTGGTGCGCGTCGCGGCGCACGGCGAGGTGGCCGTTGTCTCGGACCTCGCCGAGCTGATCTCGCTGTGCGCGCAGCTTCGCGCCGAGGAGCGGGACGGGGACGGCGCCGCCTGGGCCGGCACGGTCGCCTTGCTCGGGACCGAAGACGGGCGCCTGGAGAACGCGCGCGCCGCACTTCGCCTGAACGGCGACCCCGAGCCGCTCCTGGCCGTGGCGGAGCTCGAGGCCGGCCCGGGCGCCGTCGGACGGGCGCTCGCCCTGCACGCCACCCTCCTCGGCTGGGAGCATTAGGATCACGCCATGCTGGCCGCCCTCGTCCTCGCCGCCGAGAAGTCCACGGCCGAAGAGGGCCGCGACATCATCGTCGCCATGCTCGTGGTCGGGCTGATCTTCTGCAGCGTCATCGCGCTCGGGCAGCTCGGCCGCTGGGCGAGCCACCGCCGCGGCCGCGGCCACTAGCCACAGGCCGTCCCGGATAGACTCGGACCGGTGCCTGCCGCCGATCTTCGCTCCTGGATCGACCTGCTCAAGCGGGAGGGCGAGCTGGTGGAGGTCGATGCGGAGGTCGACCCGTACCTCGAGATCACGGAGGTCGTCGACCGGGTCGTCAAGGGCGGCGGGCCGGCGCTCCTCTTCAGAAACGTCAAGGGCTCCGAGCGGCCGCTCCTGATCAACCAGTTCGGCACGGAGCGGCGCATGTGCCTCGCCTTCGGGGAGGAGAGCCTCGACGCCGTGGCGCGGAAGCTCGAGGACGTGCTGGAGATGCAGCCGCCGCAGGGGCTGGTCGAGAAGGTCAAGGGGTTGGGGAAGCTCAAGCGCCTCGCCGACTCGATGCCGAAGAGCGTCTCGCGCGGAGCCTGTCAGGAGCTCGTGCTCGAGCCCGACCTCGACGCGCTCCCGATCCAGCACTGCTGGCCGGGAGACCCGGCGCCGTTCATCACGCTCCCGGCCGTGATCACGAAGGACCCGCGCACCGGCGTTCGCAACGTCGGCATGTACAGGATGCAGAAGATCGACTCGCGCTCGACCTACATGCACTGGCAGATCCACAAGGACGGGCGCGCCGATTGGCTCGCCGCCGAGGGCTCGATTCCGGTCGCCGTCGCGCTCGGCCTCGACCCGGTGACGGCCTACTCGGCCAGCGCTCCCCTCCCGAAGCACATCGACGAGCTCATGCTCGCGGGCTTCCTCAGGGGCGAGGCCGTCGAGACCGTCAAGTGCAAGACCGTCGACCTGGAGGTGCCGGCCAACGCGGAGATCGTGCTCGAGGGGACGATCGAGGCCGGCGACATCGGCGTCGAGGGGCCGTTCGGAGACCACACCGGCTACTACTCGCCGCCCGAGCCGTTCCCGGTCTTCCGTCTCACCGCGATGACGATGCGCCGCGACGCGATCTACCCGTCGATCGTGGTCGGCATACCGCCGGCCGAGGACGCCTGGCTCGGGAAGGCCACCGAGCGGATCTTCCTACCCGCCATCCGCATGACCGTCCCCGAGATCGTGGACTACGACCTCCCCGTCGCCGGCGCCTTCCACAACTGCGTGCTCGTGTCGATCCGCAAGGCCTTCCCCGGTCATGCGAAGAAGGTCATGCACGCCATCTGGGGCCTGGGGATGCTGAGCCTCTCGAAGTCGGTCGTCGTCGTCGACTCCTCCGTCGACGTGCACGACTACGAGCAGGTCTTCTTCACCGTCTGCGCGAACGTCGACCCCAAGCGCGACGTGCTCATGAGCGAGGGCCCGCTCGACCAGCTCGACCACGCGGCCGTACTGCCCTGCTACGGCGGTAAGCTCGGCATCGACGCGACGCACAAGCTGCCGGAGGAAGGGGCGCGCGAGTGGCCGGAGCGGATCGAGATGGCGCCTGAGGTTCGTGACACCGTCGACCGGCGGTGGGAGGAGTACGGCATCGAGTCTCCGGCCGCCTCCAACGGGCGAATTTCCCAGGTATTGAGGCAAAAGGTACGTCGTTGACAGAGACCGGCGCACGCGGGGAGAATGCCGGCGCTTGTAACAGCGAGTGCTGGCAGAAGGGAGCCGTGTGGCCGACGAGCTAGAGCGGCCGGGGGAGACCCCCGAGCACGAGGACGCCGAGGCCCATCTCCCCGCTCCGACGATCTGGCCGTTCGCCTTCGCCGGTGCCGTCGCGCTCATCCTTCTCGGGCTGATCATCAGCATGTGGGCGACGGTGATCGGCGTCGCGCTCGCCGTCGTCTTCGGCTTCCTGTGGATCCGCCAGGTCACCCGCGAGGTCCGCGGCGAGCCCGAGCCCGTCGAGGGGCCGGCACCGGAGCCGGTCGAGGCTGCCGACGAGGAGGAGGGCCCCGTGCGCTACGAGCGCTCGAAGTTCCTCGAGGGCGCCACGATCGGGATCGGCGCCGCCATCGGCGCCATTGTCACGCTGCCGGTGCTCGGGTTCGCCGTCGCGCCGGCGTTCGTCGACCAGGACTATCCGGACGTCGACCTCGGGCCGCTGGACAACTATCCGGACGGGCAGTGGCAGATCGCGACCTTCACGTCGGCGCCGATCGACGGCTCCGTCAGCCGGAGAACCGCCTTCGTCCGCAACAACGGTCTCAAGGACAACGTCCCCAGCTTCTCGATCCTCTCCAACCGCTGCGTGCACCTTGGCTGCCCGACGCAGCCGCAGGGACCTCCCGGTGAGCCGCGCAAGGTCGAGACCTCGGCGCTGCCCGTCGAGCTGACGCCGACGCAGCCCTCGGGGTACGGCTGCCCGTGCCACGGCGGCGCCTACGACGTCGAGGGAAACCGGACCGCCGGCCCGCCCGTGCGGGCCCTCGATCGCTACGAGTACTCGATCGTCGAGGGCAGCCTGGTGCTGGGCGCCGTCTACAGCGTCGCAGAGGTCGACGGCGAGGGCGCCGACGCGGTGATCGTCAAGTACAGCGCCGCCGATCCGGGCGTCCACGTGGACGGCCCCGAGCAGTACCTCTACCCGTACGTGCCGTGAGGAGCCGCTGATGGCCCAGGCGAAGTCGAAGAGGAAGCAGCGAGCTCGGGCACGTCCTCATGGTTCCGGTCGACTGGCTCGAGGAGCGCTCCGGCCTGATCGGCGGGCTCAAGTACTTCCTCTTCCGCAAGGTTCCGCGCGACACGAACTGGTTCCACACCCTCGGCTCGGCGACGCTGACCGCCTTCATCGTCCAGCTGGTCACGGGTGTCGTGCTCGCCTTCTACTACAAGCCGTCGCCGAACGAGGCCTACTCGTCGATCCAGTACATCACCAACGACCTCACGCTCGGCTGGCTCGTGCGCGGCATGCACCGGTGGGGCGCCAGCGTCTTCATCATCCTGCTCTTCCTTCACATGGGGCGGGTGTTCCTCTTCGGCGCCTACAAGTACCCGCGAGAGCTCAACTGGCTCCTCGGTGTGATGCTCCTCGTGCTGGCGATGCTGGAGGGCTTCACCGGCTACCTGCTGCCGTGGGACCAGACGGCCTACTGGGCGACGGTCGTCGGCATCAACCTGAACGCGACCGCGCCCTTTGCCGGCCCGTTCCTGTCGGACTTCCTGCGCGGAGGACAGGAGATCGGCACCGAGACGCTCTCGCGCTTCTACTCCTTGCACATGCTGCTGATACCCGGCGGCCTGATCGGCCTGATCGTGCTGCACCTGTACCTCGTGATCCGTCTCGGCGTCACCTCGCCCCCCTGGTCGAAGGACGCCGCAGGCGCCGAGCGCGAGGAAGTCATCACCGCCAAGCGCGGCCTGCTCGAGCCGAGGCCGCGAGGCGACGGCGGCGTGGCCACCGACGTGCGGGGCCGGCCCGAGGCATGACGCGATGAGCAACGAGAAAGAACGCGCCTACTTCAAGCGGTACAAGGCTGACGTCGAGCGCGAGGGCAAGCCCTTCTTCCCCTACGCGATGTTCCACGACACGGTGATGAGCCTCGTCGTGGTGTGCGTCATCGTCGCCCTCGCGTGCGTCTGGTACTTCACCGCGGGCGAGGAGGCGGGCGACGCCGGCGTCCTGGGGCCGCTTTACACCGAGGAGGCCGACCCGGGGACGACCTCGTTCGTGCCGCGGCCGGACTGGTACTTCTACTTCCTCTTCTATCTCCTCCGGATCTTCAAGTGGCCGGAGTCCGTCGTCCTCGGCACGGTCGGGATCCCGACGATAGCGCTCATCCTCCTGCTCGTGCTGCCGTTTTTCGACCGGCGCCGGGAGCGGCGACTCGTCCGCCGGCCGGTGGCGGTCGTCGGCGCCCTCCTCGTCATCGCCTCCATGGGCATCCTCACCTACCGGGGCGCGACGGCCGAGGAGTCGCTCGCCTCCGAGAACGTCGAGCTCGTCGGCGAGTGGACGGAGGTGCAGGGTCTGTCCGAGGAGGGCGTCGAGGGCGCCACGCTGTTCGCCGAGGTCGGCTGCATGACCTGCCACACCTACCTCGGTGCCGGCTCGAGCAACCTCGGCGCGCCGGACCTCTCCGAGATCGGCGCATCCGGTCAGACGGCCGAGGAGTTCTCGGCCTACGTGGCCAACCCGGCCGAGTTCGGGAACAACGTCATGCCGCTCGTACGCGGACATCGGCGAGGAGAACCTCCAGGCTCCTCGGCATCTTTCTCGAAGAGTCGAAGGGCGAGGGCGGCGGCGAGTAACGCCCCGCCGGGGGCCCCGTGAACATCTTCCTCGGCATCACCGGCGCGTCGGGCGCCCCGTATGCGGCACGGCTCCTGCAGGCCCTCTCCGCCTCGGGCGCGGAGGTCGGCCTCTGCATCTCGGACGCCGGGGTGCAGGTCTGCGCGACCGAGCTCTTCGGCGACATCTCGCTGCCGCGCGAGGTCGTGACCGGGCGGCTGGTCGACGGCCTCGACGGCGTCACGGTCGTCGGCCTGCGCGACTACTCGACTCCCTATGCAAGCGGCTCCGCGCGCGTGGACGGCTACGTCGTCTGCCCCTGCTCGATGTCGACGGCGGCCAGCATCGCGGCCGGCGCGATGGCGAATCTCGTGCACCGCGCGGCCTCCGTGGCGCTGAAGGAGGAGCGGAAGCTCGTGCTCGTGCCCCGCGAGACGCCGCTCTCGACGATCCACCTGGAGAACCTCCTGCGCCTGCGCCGCGCCGGGGCGACGGTCGTCATGGCGGCTCCGGGCTTCTACCATGCCCCCGAAACCATCGACGATCTGGTCAACTTCGTCGTGGCGCGATGTCTGGATCAGCTGGGAATCGACCAATCGCTCGTCAGCCGGTGGGGGCAGTGAGCTCCGGCACGCTCACCCCGGCCGCCGTCGAGGCCATGTTCGACCGTATCTCGCCGGTCTACGACCCGATGAACCGGCTGATGACGGCCGGCCTCGACCGCCGCTGGCGCCGGCTCACGGTCAGCGCCGTCGTGCGACCCGGCGACGCGGTGCTCGACGCGTGCTGCGGCACCGGCGATCTGGCGCTCGAGGCGCAGCGCGCCGGCGGCCGCGTCACCGGGCTCGACTTCTCGGAGCGGATGCTGGAGCGCGCGCGGCGCAAGTCCGGCGCCGTGGAATGGGTGCGCGGCGACGTGCTCGCGCTGCCGTTCCCGGACGGGAGCTTCGACGCCGTCACCGTCGGCTTCGGGATCCGGAACGTCGAGGACCTCCAGGCCGGCCTCGCGGAGCTGGCGCGCGTGCTCCGGCCCGGAGGGCGGATCGGCTGCCTCGAGATCACTCGCCCGCGGGGCGCGCTACGCCCGTTCTTCCGGCTCTGGTTCGACGGGCTCGTGCCGCTGGCCGGGAAGATTCTCCCCGGCGGCGCCGCCTACTCCTACCTGCCGGCGAGCGTGCGCCGTTTCCCCGGGCCCGAGGACCTCGGCGAGGCCATGCGCCACGCCGGCTTCGGCGAGATCGGCTGGCGGCTGCTCGGGGGCGGCATCGTCGCGCTTCACGTCGCGAGCAGGGCACCGGCATGAGCGCCCTTGCGACCGTGCGCGCCGCACCGGGCCTCGACGCCTACCTCGAGCTGCTCGAGGCGCGCCTCGAGCGCTCCGTGGGGTCGCACCCCGGCCTCGTCGGCGAGATCGGCACCGACACGCTCGCAGCAGGCGGCAAACGACTCCGGCCGGTGCTCGTCTTCCTCTGCGCTCCGCCGGAGGACCGCGCCGGCGAACGCGCCGTGGCCGGCGGCGCCGCCGTCGAGCTCGTGCACATGGCCACGCTCGTCCACGACGACCTCCTCGACGGCGCCGATCTCCGCAGGGGCCGTCCGACGGCCTGGGCCGAGCACGGAGACGGGGCGGCGAAGGCGACCGGCGATTACCTCTTCGCGCGCGCGTTCGCCGAGCTCTCCGGCACCGGGGACGGGGTCGCGGTTGCCGTGCTGGCCGAGGCGGCCCTCGCGCTCGCCCGCGGCGAGGCGCTCCAGCGCCGGCAGGCGTTTCGGCCCGACACCACGGTGGACGAGTATCTCGCCCGCTGCTCGCTGAAGACGGGCAAGCTCTTCGAGGCCGCCTGCGTCATCGGCGGCGCCCGGCCAGAGCTCGGGGCCTTCGGGCTCTCGCTCGGCGTTGCGTTCCAGATCGCCGACGACATCCTCGACTGCACGGGCGATTTCGACACGACCGGCAAGGCGCCCGGGGTGGATCTGCGCGACGGGACGCCCACGCTGCCGCTCATCCTCGCGGCCCGTGAGGACGACGGGATCCGGCGCGCTCTCGCCGGCGAGGCGGTCGACGGGGCTCTGGAGCGCGTCGCCGCCACCGGTGCGATCGAGACCGCGCGCAGCTTCGCGCTCGACTACGCCGCCCGGGCGCGCGCCGCGCTCGACGGTGAGCCGGACCGCGACTCGCTGGAGGCCATCACGCACCTCGTCGTGGACAGGGACGGGTAGGTGTCCTACTGATGGCCATCGTGACCCAGCGAACTGCGCTCGAGGCCATCCGGGCGAAGGTGGAGGCGAACGAGCGCCTCGACTTCGAGGACGGCCTCACGCTGATGGAGTCCGACGACCTCCTCCAGCTCGGCGAGCTCGCGGATACCGCGCGCCGCGTGCGGGGAGGCACCGACGAGGTCTTCTTCGTGCAGAACCTCTACCTCAACCAGACGAACGTCTGCCGCGTGAAGTGCAAGTTCTGCGCCTTCGCCGTCACGCAGAAGCAGCCGGGCGCGTACACGATCACGCCGCCTGAGCTCGTCGAGGACGCGCTACGGCAGCGCGAGCTGACCGCCTTCACCGAGATCCACATGGTCAACGGCGAGAACCCGCACGTCGGCTTCGACTTCTACGTGGACACGATCCGCTCCCTGCACGAGGCGATGCCGGACGTGCACCTCAAGTGCTACACGGCGAGCGAGATCCACCACATGACGAAGCTGTCCGGGCTCACGCACGAGCAGGTGCTGGTCGAGCTCAAGGCGGCGGGCCTCGGCTCGCTTCCGGGCGGCGGCGCGGAGGTCTTCGCCGACCGCGTGCGCCGGCTAATCGCTCCGGGGAAGGAGCATCCGGACTTCTGGTTCCACACGCACCGCACCGCGCACGGGCTCGGGATCCCGACGCACTGCACGATGCTCTACGGCCACGTCGAGACCTACGAGGAGCGCGTCGACCACCTGCTCCGCCTGCGCGAGCTCCAGGACGAGACCGGCGGCTTCCTCGCCTTCATCCCGCTCGCCTTCCATCCGGAGAACACCGTCTTCGAGCGCCGAGGCTGGACGCACACGGCGGGCTCCGACGACCTGAAGATGATCGCCGTCTCCCGGCTCCTCCTCGACAACGTCGAGAACGTGAAGGCCTACTGGATCATGATGGGGATGCCGCTCGCGGCCGTCGCGCTGCACTTCGGGGCGAACGACGTGCAGGGAACCGTGGTGCGCGAGGAGATCTTCCACGCCGCCGGAGCGACCACGGAGACCGAGCAGAAGATCGACGAGCTCGTCCGCTTCGTGCAGGAGGCCGGTCGCGTCCCGGTCCAGCGGGACACGCTCTACAACGAGCTGCGACGATGGTGAAGCCCAGCCGCGGGTCGCGCGCCGATCCCGGGCGGGGAGCTCGATGATCCGGCTGGGCCGCATCTCGTACGTGAACATGGCGCCGGTCTTCCACCGGCTCGACGCCGAGGTCGAGGAGGTGCACGGCGTCCCCACGGACCTGAACGCGCGCCTCCTCGCCGGCGAGATCGACCTCGCGCCGATCTCCTCCATCGAATACGCGCGCCACGCCGACCGGCTGCGGATCCTGCCGCGGCTCTGCGTCTCCTCCGAGGGAGCCGTGGACTCGATTCAGCTCGTCTCGCGGACCCCGCTCGAGCACATCGACTCGGTGGCGGTGACCCCGGAGAGCGCCACGTCGGTCGTCCTCACCAAGGTGCTGCTGCCCGACGCCGTGCTCGTGCCGCTCGGCAGGAAGGCAGAGGCGAAGCTCCTGATCGGCGACGCGGCGCTCCGAAGCGCCTTCGAGGACCCGACTCCGCACCACGACCTCGGGAGGCTCTGGCTCGAGCGAACCGGCCTGCCGATGGTCTTCGCGGTCTGGGCCTGCCCCGACCCCGCGCCGCCTGGCGTCCACGAGCTCGAGGAGGCGCTCGTCTCGTCGGTTCGGCGCGCCCGCGCGGAGCCGGAGCGCCTCGCCTTCGAGGCCAGCGCGACGTACGGCTACCCGGCCGGCTTCCTCGCGCGCTACTTCGAGAAGCTCCGCTACAGCTTCGGCCCCCGCGAGCGCGCCGGCCTGATCACCTTCTTCGAGCTGGCTCGGGACGTCGGCGAGCTGGAGCGCGTGCCCGAGCTGCGCTTCGTCGTCCCGGAGGCGGTGTCGGCGTGAGCGGCAACGGCCTCGCCGCCGGAAACGGGCGCGTCGGCGAGATCCTCGATCGCGCGCTCGCCGGCGAGCGCCTCGCCGATGGAGACGCGGCCGACCTCCTGCGAAGCCGTGACCTCGTCCGGGTCGGCCAAGTCGCGGACGAGCTCCGCAACCGCAAGGTCGACCCGACGCAGGTGACCTTCATCATCGACCGGAACGTCAACTACACCAACATCTGCCACACGGATTGCGACTTCTGCGCCTTCTACAGGCGCCCGGGCGACCGCAAGGAGGGCTACCTCCTGCCCAAGCCGGTCATCTTCAAGAAGATCGAGGAGACCCTGGCGATCGGCGGCACGGCGCTCCTCATGCAGGGCGGCCACCATCCGGATCTCGGCGTCGACTTCTACGAGGATCTCTTCAGCTCGATCAAAGAGCGCTACCGCATCCACCTGCACGCGCTCTCTCCTCCCGAGATCCAGCACATCGCCCGCCGCTCGAAGCTCACGATCCCCGAGACGTTGAGCCGTCTTCGCGACGCCGGGCTCGACTCGCTGCCCGGAGGCGGCGCCGAGATCCTCGTCGACCGAGTGCGCGACATCATCGCGCCGAAGAAGACGAAGTCGGCCGAGTGGCTCGGAGTCATGCGTGACGCCCACCGCCTGGGCGTCTCCTCGACGGCCACGATGATGTACGGCCACGTCGAGACGCTGGAGGAGCGGGTCGAGCACATGCGCAGGATCCGCGAGCTCCAGGACGAGACCGCGGGCTTTCGCGCCTTCATCTCCTGGACGTTCCAGCCCGCCGGCACGCGGCTCGCCGACAGGGTCCGCGAGCACCCGACCTCGTTCGACTACCTGCTGACGCAGGCGGTCAGCCGCATCTACCTCGACAACGTCGACCACATCCAGTCGAGCTGGGTCACGCAGGGGATGAAGGTCGGCCAGGTCGCGCTGGGCTTCGGCGCCGACGACATGGGCTCGGTGATGATCGAGGAGAACGTCGTGTCCGCCGCGGGCACGACGCACCGGGCGGACACCGACGACTTCGTGCGTGCGATCAAGGCGCTGGGCAAGGTGCCCGTCCAGCGCGACACGCTCTACCGCGAAGTGAAGGTCTGGGCCTGAGAACTCGAACCAAAATGAAGCCTTGAGCCGCCGCAACGCCCTGGGCGGCGCGCTGCGGCGTCCTCGGTTGCGCCCGTAGCCTCCGGCTACGAACGCGCCCTGCGTCCTTGCATCGCACTCACCCAGGACGCCGCGCCGACGAAGCGTCATTCTGATTCGAGTTCTAAGCACCTGCCCGGGGCGCCGGTTGTCCTCGGCCGCGCTGTGTGCTTACCTGTCCGCCGGGTGCTGAAGAGGGGTCTTCCGTGCGCCGCGCTCGCGGCCGTCCTCATCTTTCCGGCGGCAGCCGGGGCGCGCGAGGTGCTCGTGCCGGGCGTCACCCACGAGCGCGAGCTGATCTTCAACGGAGGACGGCCCGTCGTCCTCCACGTCGTCCGGACGCCGCCGCCGAGCGATCTCTACCGTCTGCTGCCGGTTCGCGCGCGAGGGGGCGAGGTCCGCCGGCAGACGGTGCCGGCGATGCAGGCTCGTCTCTCGCCGAAGGCGACCACGGTCGGCGTCAACGGGGACTTCTTCAAGCTCGAGACGGGCCACCCCACCGGCCTCTTCCTGCGCGACGGCGTCATCTCGGCGCGCCCGAGCACACGGCGATCCGCGGTGGCGCTGGGGCTGGACGGGCGGCTGCTCGTGGATCTGTTCGGCTTCGACGCCACGTGGCAGGCGGGCAACGGCTCGCTCCGGGGCATCCGCAACTTCAACCAGCCGGTCGAGAACCGGTCGCGCGTCGGGCTCTTCACGAGCGCCTGGGGAAAGGCGACACCCCGGGCCCGAGGCTCGGTCGAGCTGGTGCTGGCCGGCTTCCCGGCGACACGGCTGGACTCGGACCTGACCGGCACCGTCGCGGCGGTGGAGCGCGGCGGTCGCACGCCGATCCCCGCCGGAGGCGCGGTTCTCCAGGCGCGCGGGGACAAGCGCAACGTGCTGTTGGCCAGAGGGCCGATCGGGACGCCGCTGACGGTCCGTCTCCGGGTGCCCGAGCTTCCGTCCGGGACGCTCGAGGGCATCGGGGGCGGCCCGACGCTCGTTCGGGACGGCCGGATCGTCCGGCAGGCGGGGCAGGGGTTCTCACCGTCCCATACCGCGTCGCGTCATCCGCGCACCGCGATCGGACAGCTGGCGAGCGGCCGTCTGCTCTTCATGGTCGCCGACGGGCGCAGCAGCGGGAGCTACGGCCTGACGACCCGAGCGCTGGCGAAGATCATGCTCGCTCGGGGCGCCGTGACCGCCATCAGCCTCGACGGCGGCGGATCCTCGACGATGGCCTTCGACGGAGAGGTTCTGAACGCTCCCTCCGACGGGACGCCCCGCCGGGTTGCGAACGGGCTGTTCCTCCACTACTACGGCATCTACGCCCCGAGCGTCGGCGGGCCGGTCCTCTCGCCGAACGGGGACGGCGTCGGGGACCGGAAACGGCTCGCGGCCAAGCTCGTGCGGAGATCCGACGTCCGGCTCCGGTTGCTCCGGCCGGACGGGTCGGTGGCCTGGAGCCGCCAGGAGGTGGTCGACCCGGGCTGGCTCGGACACGTCGTCTCCAACCCCGGCATGGCCGAGGGAAGGTGGCGCTGGGAGGTCGAGGCCACGGATCTCCTGACCGGCAGCTCGACCCGCATGGAACGGCGTTTCCGCGTCAACAAGACGCTCGGCCACCTGCGGCTCTCGAGCGACACGCTGCGGATCGGGCGCCACCGCGGCGGGCGTCTGGCGGTGTCGGTGAGCCTCACCCGGAGCGCTCGCGTGGGAGTGGTCGTGCTCGCGCCGGACGGTAGCGTCCGCCGGGTGCTCTTCCGCGGCCGGCGAGGGCCGGCCAGACATGTCTGGCGGTGGAACGGACGCACGGGAGCCGGGCGGCTCGTCCAGCCCGGAACCTTCGCGATCCGCGTCACCGCCCGCAACCAGCTCGGCACCGTCACCTTGCGCCGCTCCGTGCGCGTCGTCCGCGTCACCCGCCGGTAGAGTCTCGCCGGTGCACTCGATCACCGAGGCCGTCACCGGCGCCATCGGGGACTACGGCCTCTACGCCGTCTTCCTGCTCATGTTCGTCGACGCGATCTTGCCTGCTGCGAGCGAGCTCGTCATGGTCTACGGCGGCGCCGTTGCGGCGGGCGCGTTTGCCGGCTCGGACGTCACGATCCTGGGGAACGAGATCGATTCGACGGCCTGGGCCTACGTCGCCATCGCGCTGGCCGGCACCATCGGCTACACGCTCGGCTCGATCCTCGGATGGGCGATCGGCCTGTACGGGGGCAGACCGTATCTCGAGCGGCACGGGCGCTGGCTGCACGTCACGCCCGAGAAGCTCGACAAGGTGGATGCGTGGTTCGAGCGCTACGGCGACGCCACGGTCTTCGTCACGCGAATGCTTCCGGTTGTCCGCTCGTTCGTCTCCATTCCGGCGGGCATCGCCGAGATGCCGCTGGGCCGCTACACCGTCCTGACGTTCCTGGGGACGCTTCCCTGGTGCTTCGGGCTGGCCGCGGTCGGCGTCGCCGTGGGCAGCCAGTGGGAGGAGTTCCACGAGAGCTTCAGGTACGCGGACTACGCGATCATCGCGCTCGTCGTCGCCGGAAGTGCGGCGCTGGTCTACCGAACGTACCGGCGGCGAGCCCGGAAGCGCGCGGTGGAGGAGCAGTCCGCCGAGTGGACCGGCCGCTAGAATCGCCCGGCGTGCCAGTCGCTCGCAGATCCGGTCCGCGCTAGGAGGGTTTGGTGGAACGTCGCTCGCCGTCGGGGTGCGATGGTCGTTCCGAGGCAAGGACGCAGGGAGCGCTCGTAGCCAAGGCTACGGGCGCGACTGAGGACGCAGTCCTCGGGGCGAGCAGCGCGTCCCGGCGGCCAAGGCTGCGTTTCGTCAAACCCTCCTAGTGGGACGAGGACCGTTTGGGAATCCCTCATATCGACGTCAAAGCGCAGTACGCGCCGCTCCTGGACGAGCTCAAGGAACGGCTCGCTTCCGTGCTCGACTCGGGGCAGTTCATCCTCGGTCCCGAGGTGCGGTCGTTCGAGGAGGAGGCCGCCTCCTACCTCGGGGCCGGTGAAGCGGTCGGGGTCGCCAACGGGACGGACGCGCTCGTGCTCGTCCTCGACGCACTCGGGGTCGGGGCCGGCGACGAGGTCGTCTGCCCGGCCTTCACGTTCTACGCGACGGCCGAGGCCATCTCCCGCGTCGGCGCCACGCCGGTCTTCTGCGACATCGACCCCGCGACGCTGAACCTGGACCCGGAGGACGTCGCCGTCCGGATCACCGGCCGCACCAAGGCGATCGTCGCCGTCCATCTCTTCGGAAGGCCGGCGGCGCTCGAGGCGCTGCCGGCGGGAGTGCCGATCGTCGAGGACGCCGCGCAGGCCTTCGGCGCGACCCTTGGCGGCAGACGTGCGGGCACGCTCGGCGCCGCGGGCACCTTCAGCTTCTTCCCCACGAAGAACCTCTTCGGCCTCGGTGACGGCGGCCTCGTCGTCTCGAACGACGCCGGCCTGGCCGAGCGGGTCCGCCTTCTCCGCTTCCACGGCTCCCGCGACAAGGAGCGCTTCGAGGCCGTCGGGCTCAACTCGCGCCTGGACGAGCTCCAGGCTGCGGCCCTGCGCCTCTTCCTCGGCCATGTCGACGGCTGGAACGCCGCGCGCCGCGAGGCGGCGGGGCGCTACGCCGAGCTGGGGCTGGGGGAGCTCTGCGAGCTGCCGACGGACGACCCCGGCCACGTCTACCACATGTACGTGGTGCGCTCGCCCAGGCGCGACCACCTCGCGAAGGTGCTGCGGGCGGCCGAGATCGGCTGCGCGACGTACTACACCACGCCGCTCCACCTCCAACCGGTCTACCGGGCTCTCGCCTACGAGCCAGGTAGCCTGCCTGAGACAGAGCGCGCCGCGCGGGAGACGATCGCCCTCCCTCTCTGGGCTGGGATCTCGGCGGCGCAGCAGGAGGAGGTCGTGGCCACCATTCGAGCGGGAATCGAGACGGGAGCGGCGCGTGAGGTTGCCTAGCCGCCACCGAATCTGGCAGATGGCCGCGGACGCCGGCCTGCTCGCGCTGGCCTGGTATCTCGCCTTCCTGGTGCGCTTCGACCAGGGCGTCCCGGAGCGCTACGACGGGTTCCTGGCGCCGAGCGTCTTCGTCGTCGTCGTCGGCATCCAGCTTGGCGTCTTCGTCCTCTTCGGCCTCTACCAGCACTGGTGGCGCTACGTGTCCATCAGGGACATGTGGCGGGCGATCCTCGCCGTCACCGCCGGCGCGCTCGGCGCGCTCGTCGTCATCTACCTGTGGCGACCCGTCGAGGGCCTGAGCGTGCCCCGGGGGGTCATCGCCATCGACTGGCTCTTCACGCTCGCCTTCATCACGGGAGCGCGGCTCCTCGTGCGCACGCTGATCGAGCGGCCCGGGCGAGGACGGTTCGTCGCCCGCGGCAGGGAAGCGCTCATCGTCGGCGCCGGCGACGCGGGCCAGCTCATCATTCGCGAGATGCTGAAGACCCCGCGGCTCGGCTACTCGCCGATCGGGCTGGTCGACGACGATCCACGCAAGCGGAACATGCGCCTCCACGGGGTGCGCGTGCTGGGCACCACCGACCAGCTGGCGCGGTTGCTCGTCGACAACCGTCCCGACGAGGTGATCATCGCCATCCCGTCGGGGGCCGGGGCGGTCCGCCAGAACGTCGTCAACGCCTGCCGCGACGCCGGCGTGCCCGTGAAGACTCTGCCCGGTGTCCATGAGCTGATCACCGGCGACCTCAACCTCTCGCGCCAGCTGCGCGAGGTTCAGGTGGAGGACGTCCTCGGGCGCGAGGCCGTCGAGCTCGACATCCCGTCGATCGCCTCCTACGTCGCGGGCTCGACCGTCCTCGTGACCGGCGCGGGTGGCTCGATCGGCTCCGAGCTGTGCCGCCAGGTCGCCGCGCTCGGGGCCGAGCAGATCGTCCTCGTCGACCACTCCGAGAACGCGCTCGTCCAGATCGACCACGAGCTCCAGCACGAGCGCGGCTACCTCTCGACGGTGCCGGCGCTCGCCGACGTGAAGGAGTCGGCGAAGATCCGCCGGCTCTTCGAGAGTCACCGGCCGACGGTCGTCTTCCACGCCGCCGCGTACAAGCACGTTCCCCTCATGGAGGCCAACCCGCTCGAGTCCGTGCGCAACAACGTGCTCGGCACGAAGGTGCTCGCCGAGCTCGCCGCCGAGCACGGGGCGAAGCGCTTCGTGCTCGTCTCCACCGACAAGGCGGTACGACCGAAGAACGTCCTCGGCCAGACGAAGGCGATCTGCGAGTGGATCGTCGGGGCCGCCGCGGCCCGCGACGGCAACGGCACCTCCTTCATCGCCGTCCGCTTCGGGAACGTGCTCGCCTCGTCGGGGAGCGTGATCCCGCTCTTCCGGCGCCAGATCGCGCTGGGCGGGCCCGTCACCGTGACCCACCCGGACATGCAGCGCTACTTCATGACGATCCCGGAGGCCGTCCAGCTCGTCGTGCAGGCCGGCGCTTTCGGGACGAGCGGCGACGTGTTCGTGCTCGACATGGGCGAGCCGGTGAAGATCATCGATCTTGCGCACAACATGATCCGCCTCTCGGGCAAGGAGCCGGATCGGGACGTCCCCGTCGAGTTCATCGGCGCCAGGCCCGGCGAGAAGCTCAAGGAAGAGCTGTGGGGTGACGCCGAGACCTCCACGACCACCTCGCACCCGAAGATCCTGCGCGCCGCGGCGGCGCCCATCGACCCCGCCTGGCTGGACGACGAGGTGGCCGAGCTCGAGCGCCTCGTCGAGGCCGGCGAGACCGTGCAGGTCGTCGCCCGCCTCGGCGAGATGATGCGCGCGCCGCGCCGGTTGGAGCGGCCCGCGGCCGGAGCCCCGGCCACGGCCGCAGCCGCCACGCCTACAGCTTCCTGACCGCGACCAGCTAGGGCTCTCGCACGGATGCCCGAGGGCCCGTCCAGCTCGTTCCAGGTATAACGTGTCCTTATGGACACGCGGCAGCTTGCCACCTTCTGCGCCGTCGTCGAGCGGGCGAGCTTCTCCCAGGCGGCGGAGCGGCTCGGGGTGACGCAGCCGGCCGTCAGCCTGCAGGTGCGGGCGCTCGAGGAGCGGGTCGGCCAGCAGCTGCTCGACCGCTCGGGACGCCGTGTCGCGCCGACCGAGGCGGGTCGGCGCCTCTACCGGAGCGCCCGGCGGATCCTCGAGCTCGAAGAGCAGCTGCTCGAGGACATCGCGGCCCTGGAGACGGGCGCCCTGACGGGGACGCTCGCGCTGGGGGCCTCAACCGGGCCCGGCGCGCATCTCGTTCCGCTGCTCCTCTGCGAGTTCCAGCGCGCGCACCCCGACCTCCGGGTTGCGCTTGCCATCTGGGATACCCAGGCGGTGATCGAGCGTGTCGCGAACCGGGAGGTCGAGCTGGGGATCGTCGGCGCCTCGACGCGGAACCGCTCGCTCGTCTTCGAGCCGCTCGCGCGCGACGAGATCGTCCTCGCGGTGCCTCCGCACCATCCGGCTGCGGGCCGCGAGCTCTCCGTGGACGACCTGCGCGCGGAGACGCTCGTGGTCATGCAGGAGGGGGCCGGCGTCCGGCAGGTGGTGGAGGAGGAGCTGCGCCGCTCCGGCCTGCGGCTTCGTGGCCTCGAGCCGCGCCTCGAGCTCGGGCTGCAGGAGTCGGTGAAGAGCGCGGTCGCGGCCGGCTACGGCGTCGCGTTCATCTCGCGCACGGCCATCGAAGGCGAGCTTGCGGCCGGCACGCTTGCATCCGCCCGGGTCGCGGGGCTCGAGCCGTCGCGCCAGCTCTACGTCGTCCGCGCCAAGGGCCGGACGCCGACGCGAGCCGCGAAGGCCTTCCTGGAGTTCGCCCGCGAGCGGGTAGCGGCGTGATCGTCCGCTGGGGTCTCGAGCGCTATCCCGACGTCCTGGCCGAGCTCGGGATCGAGCGGCCCCTTCTCGTCACGACGCGGCGCTGGGACGACCTGGACCTTCCCGCCGCGGCGCGGTTCTCAGGGGTCCGCCAGCACGTTCCGCGGGAGACCGTCGAGCAGGCGGTCGCGGCGGCCGACGGCGCAGACGGGCTCGTGGCCCTCGGCGGCGGAAGCGCCGTCGACACGGCCAAGGCGGTGAGCGCAGCCACCGGCCTGCCTGTGGTCTCGATCCCGACCACGTACTCCGGCGCCGAGTGGACCACCGGCTTCGGCGTCCGCGACGAGGCGCGCGGCCTGAAGACGGGCGGCGGCGGCGCGCGCGTCGAGGGCATCGTCTACGACCCCGAGCTGACGCTCGGGCTGCCCGCGGACGAGACGGGCGGGACGGCGCTGAACGCGCTCGCGCACTCGGCGGAGGCCCTCTATGTGTCCGGTCGCAACCCGGACGCCGACCGTGAGGCCCTAGCCGGCGCCCGCCTGATCGCCTCCTCGCTGCCCCGGGCGCTCGCGGACGGGAGCGACCTCGACGCCCGGCGCGAGCTGCTCGAGGGCGCCATGCACGCCGGCGCGGCGCTTGCGGGAGCCGGCCTCGGGCTCGGTCACGCGATGGCGCAGGCGCTCGGCGGCCGCTACGGGATCTCCCACGGCGCGCTCAACGCCGTCTGCCTTCCCCCCGCGTTGCGCTTCAACCAGCCGGTCGCGGCGTCCCAGATCGGACACTTCGGCGAGGCGATCGGGAGCCCCGGGGACGCAGCTGGAAAGGCCGAGGAGCTGGCCCGCCTGGCCGGCTTCGAGCGCCTGCGGGACCTCGGCGTCCCCGAGCCCGAACTGCCGCTCGTCGCCGCGGCCGCCGCCGAGCGGGCCGGCGCGAAGGCGAACCCGCGTCCCGCCTCGCCGGACGAGATCGTCGAGCTCTTGCGCGGCGTCTGGTAGGAATTCGGCCATGGCTGAGGACTGGCGCATCACGATCGACTTCGACGACGAGGGCGACGGCACCCAGCTCGTCGAGTGGCTGGCCGCTCGGCGCTTCGAGTCGGAGGAGCTGGAACGGCTCGGCGGGCGCGTCGCGGTGAGCAGGGACGGGCCGCGCGTGTTCCTCTATGCGGACACCGAGGAGCTTGCCCGGGACGCCGACGGCATCGTCCGGGCGCTCCTCTCCTCGGAGGGTCGTGCTGCGACGATCGCGCTCGGGCGCTGGCATCCCGTCGAGCAAGACTGGAAGGACGCCGGGATCCCCCTGCCGCAGACGCCGGAGGAGGTCGAGGCCGAGCACGACCGCCAGCAGGCGCGCGAGGCGGCGGAGTCGCTCGAGAGCGGCCAGGCCGAATGGGAGGTCCGCGTCTCCCTCCCGAGTCGCGAGGCGACCCAGGAGCTGGCCGACCGGCTCGAAGCGGAGGGAATCCCGGTCACGCGGCGCTCGACCTTCCTCCTCGTCGGGGCCGTGAACCAGGACGAGGCGACCTCGCTCGCCGAGCGGCTCCGCGCCGAGGCTCCGGCAGGTGCGAACGTCGAGGTCGAGCCGGGCGGCGCGATGGTCTGGGAGGTCAGCCCCCGGAATCCGTTCGCCGTCTTCGGCGGCCTCGGCGGCTGACAACGGCGGGCGCGTCGGGTACCCTTCCTTCGACGGGTACCGCGACGAGAGGAGGATGACCATGGAAATTGCCGATATGTCGTCCTTGCGCGGTCCCGACGGCTTCTCCTAGCAGCCGAGCCTCCGAAGCCACGCTCGAGACCGCGCGGAATCGCGTTCTCAACCCCTGCAAGCGCAAAGGAGCCTCAGGTTGTCGTTCGACATGAACACGCTCGGGTGGAGCCCGAGCCGGGAAGCAGAATTCGAGGCGTACGCCGCCGACGGCCTCGTGCCCGCGCGAGTGGGCACGCAGCACCGCGGCGCGTACGTCGTCTACGCCGAAAGCGGCGAGCGGCCTGCCGCGGTTGCCGGCCGCCTCCGCCACGCCGCCGTCGGCCCGGCCGACCTGCCCGCTGTCGGCGACTGGGTCGCCGTCGACAACGGGCCCGCCGCCGCGGCGGCGACGATCCACGCCGTCCTCACACGGGCGACCACGTTCTCCCGCAAGGCCGCGGGCGCCGAAGCGGTCGAGCAGGTCGTGGCCGCGAACGTCGACGTCGTCTTCCTCGTCAGCGCCTTCGGCGACGACCTCAACGTCCGCCGGATCGAGCGCTACCTCGCCTCCGGATGGGAGAGCGGCGCAGAGCCGGTGATCGTCCTGAACAAGAGCGACCTGGCCGACGACCTCGACGCGGCCGTGGCCGAGGTCGAGGCCGTCGCGTTCGGCGTGCACGTGCACGTCGTCAGCTGCCTCGAGGGGGACGGCCTGGACGAGCTGGCGCCGTACCTCGCCGGGAACCGGACCGCGGCGCTCCTCGGCTCCTCCGGCGTCGGCAAGTCAACCCTGCTCAACCGCCTGCTCGGCTGGGAGCGCCAGCAGGTGCAGGACATCCGCGGCGACGGCAAGGGGCGCCACACGACGACGTACCGCGAGCTCGTGCCCCTCCCAGGAGGCGGGCTCGTCCTCGACACCCCGGGCATGCGCGAGCTCGGCCTCTGGGCCGCCGGCGACGGCGTCGACGAGACGTTCGCGGACGTTGCAGAGGCCGCGGCCGCATGCCGGTTCGCGGACTGTGCCCATGAGACCGAGCCGGGCTGCGCCGTGCAGAAGGCGATCGCCGACGGGCTCCTCACTCCAGAGCGGCTCGAGAGCTACCGGAAGCTCCAGCGGGAGCTCCGGCACCAGGAGCTGAAGGCCGACCCTCGCGCGAGGGCGGAGGCGCGTCGTGCCCGCCGTCGCTTCGCGCGGTCATTGAGGAAGAGCACCTACTGACTCGATATGGACCTCGGACGGACATTCGAGACCGGCCGCCTGTCCCGGGTGGGCATTCTCCGCCCGCTCCGGATCAGGGACTTCGCGCTGCTCTGGGCCGGGGCGATGGTCTCGCTGATGGGGGACGGCGTCTACATCGTGGCGATCGCGTGGCAGGTGTACGCGCTCTCGGACTCGCCCACCGCGCTCTCGCTGGTCGGGTTGGCGTGGACGCTCCCGCTCGGTCTCTTCGTGCTGGTCGGGGGCGTCATCTCCGACCGGTTCGAACGCCGCCGCATCATGATCGCCGCCGACATCGTCCGGGCCGGAGCAGCCGGAGCGATCGGCGTTCTCTCCCTCACCGGGGTAGTCGAGCTCTGGCACCTGATCGCGCTCGCGGGCGTCTTCGGCTTGGGTGAGGCGTTTTTCGGCCCCGCGTTCACGTCGATCGTGCCCCAGATCGTCCCGCGCCACCTTCTCCTGCAGGCGAACTCGCTCGACCAGTTCATCCGGCCCTTCGCGTTCCTGCTCGTCGGCCCCGCGTTGGGCGGCTGGATCGTTGCCGCCTTCGGCCCGGGCGAGGCGTTCCTGCTCGACGCCGCCACGTTCCTCGTCTCCGCAACGGCGATCTTCCTGATCAAGCGCCGCAGCGCCGTCCAGCGGGTCGCGGAGGAGGCCGGGACCTCGATGCTCCGCGACCTACGCGAGGGGCTCGCGTTCGTCCGGGCACACGCCTGGCTCTGGGCGACGCTGCTCGCCGCCGCCGTCTTCCTGCTCGCGTACTGGGGCCCTGTCGAGGTGCTCGTCCCGTACCGCGTCCGGAACGAGCTCGGCGGCACCGCCGGCGATTTCGGCCTGGTTCTCGCCTTTGGCGGCCTCGGCTCGCTCCTGGCCGCCCTGATCCTCGGCCAGCGGGGCCTCCCCCGCCGCCACATCACGTTCATGTACTCGGCGTGGACGATCGGGTCGCTTGCGCTCGTCGGCTTCGGGCTCGCGGGCACCGTCTGGCAGCTGCAGGCGATCAGCCTGCTCGAGGGGATGTTCTTCACGGCCGGGATGGTGGTCTGGGGAACGCTCGTGCAGACCCTCGTTCCCGGCGAGCTGCTCGGGCGGGTGACGAGCCTCGACTGGTTCGTCTCGACGAGCCTGGTTCCCGTCTCGTTCGCGCTCACGGGTCCCGTGTCCGCGGCCATGGGCGCGCAGACGACGCTCGTCGTCGCGGGTGTCGCGGCGGCGCTGGCCACGATCGCCTTCCTGTTCGTCCCGGGCGTCCGCGACACCGAGCGGGACGGCAGCCTGCGCGACGTCCGCGCGAGCGCGTCGACCTAGGAGGGATCGACGATATAGCCGCTGTGCCGCCGGGCCGCGCTGGTCGCCCCGATGCGGCGTCCTCAGTCGCGCCCGTAGCTTTGGCTACGAGCGCTCCCTGCGTCCTTGTCTCGGAACGACCATCGCACCCCGGCGACGAGCACTATTCCGCCAATCCCTCCTAGCAGGGGCCGGGCGCGGGTGAGCCGCTGCCCGGGCCGGTCAGGTGACGGACAGTCGGCCCGGACCCGACCTGCAGGCAGTAGGAGGCCGTGTCCGCGTCGACGAGCGTGACGCCGGTCGGCACGGTCGCCCCGACGTAGGTCCCGGTCGTTGCGAAGAACGATTCCACGCCGGTGCGCGCGACGAGCAGGTTCGCGTCCGCGGCCGTTTCCGACGCGGTCTCCTGCACGACCGCTCCCGAGGGGCCAGCCGTCTCCTTCGTCGACTGCGCGTAGAGGTAGCCGCCTACGGCGAGAGCGGCGAGGAGCGAGATCAGTGCCAGCGAGCGGGCCATGGGGCCTCGATATCGACCGGGGCGCGCCAGGGCTTGACGGCAAATAAGGAATGCAAATGTGTGAGATTAGGAAAGCGGTGGTATAGTGCGGCCGTCATGGGCGAGCCCATCAGCGTCGACGTGCTCGTGGTCGGAAGCGGCGCCTCGGGGCTCGCTGCCGCTGTTTCCGCCGAGCGGGCCGGCGCGCGGGTGGCGCTCGCGGCCAAGGCCTCGCTCCAGTCCTGCAACTCGGCGAAGGCCCAGGGCGGCATCCAGGCCGCCTTCGGCGGCGACGACTCACCCGAGCAGCACGCGGAGGACGTCTGGCGCAGCTCCCACGAGACCGCGAACATGGAGCTCGTCGGGGTGCTCACATCGGAGGCTCCCGGCACGATCCACTGGCTCGAGGAGCACGGCGTCGAGTTCACCCGCTCGAACGGCGGCTACCGGCTCGCGCGCTGCGGGGGTGCGACCCGCAAGCGCCTGCTCCAGGTCGGCGACCGCACGGGCCTCGCGATCACGACGGCGTTGCGCGCGTCCGTCGAGGCCTCGGGCACGCTCACGCTCCCGAAGTCGCCGCTGCGCGACCTGGAGCGCACCCCCGTTGGCTGGCGCGCCCGCTGCGGGGAGCGGGGAGTCGAGGCCGGCGCGGTCGTGCTCGCCGCCGGCGGCCGCTGCTTCCGCGAGGCCGAGGAGCGCGGCGAGCTCACCACCAACCATCCGGGCGCGACCGGCGAGGTGACGCAGATCGCGCTCGTGCCTCGGCGCCGAGGCGCGCGACCTCGACGCCCTCCAGTACCACCCCAACGGCGGTGCCTGGCCCGAGACGATGCAGGGATACTCGATTCCCGAGACGACGCGCGCCTACGGCGCGGTTCTGCTGAATGCCGAGCGTGAAGAGTTCACGGACTCGCTTGGGCCTCGCGACGAGGTGTCCCAGGCGATCTTCGACGAGGTCGAGCAGGGCCGCGGGGTCGAGAGCCCCGACGGCCGTCCCGGCCGTGTGGCTCGACACGACGCAGGATCTCTCCGACGATGCAGCGGTCTCGCTGCCGTACATGCTCCGGCGCTACCGGGCGGCCGGGATCGACCCGCTGGCCGAGCCGATCCTCACCTATCCGGTTCTCCACTACCAAAACGGCGGGCTCGTGATCGACGAGCGCGGCGAGACGACGGTCGAAGGGCTCTTCGCCTGCGGCGAGATCGCCGGCGGCACGCACGGGCGCAACCGGATGATGGGGAACTCGCTCCTCGAGTGCTGCGTGTTCGGGCGCCGCGCGGGGAAGGCCGCCGCCGAGAAGGCGCGGAGCTGATGGCTGTCGCCACGGATCTGCAGAAGGTCGTCGAGGACGCCGCCGCCCACCTCTACGTCTGGGCCCTCAAGGACATCCCGCAGGATCTCCGCGACGCGCTCGCCGAAGCCGCCGGAACCGAGACCTCGGTGCCCGGCCAGAGGGTTCTCCAGACGATCCTGCGCAACGTCGAGGTGGCCGAGGAGGAGCGCAACCTCGTCTGCCAGGACACCGGGATCGCCGTCTACTACTGCCGGGTCGGCGAGCACTTCCCGCTCCACCCGGCGCGGATCTACCAGGCGCTCTACGACGGCACCGAGCGGGCGACCGTCGAGCACCCGCTGCGCTCGAACACCGTGCACACGCTCACGAGGGAGAACACCGGCCAGAACGTCGGGCACCGGGTTCCGATCGTCCACTGGGACTTCGTCGCGGACTGGGACGGCCTCGACGTCAAGTGCGTTCCCAAGGGCTCGGGGTCCGAGAACATGAGCTTCCTGAAGATGTGCGTCCCGGCCGACGGGGTCGCGGGGATCAAGCGCTTCGTGCTCGACTCGATCGTCGGCGCCGGTGGCAAGCCCTGCCCGCCGGGGATCGTCGGCGTCGGGATCGGCGGCTCCGCGGACTACGCCATGCACCTCGCCAAGGAGGCGATCGCCAGGCCGGTCGGCACGCGCAACCCCGATCCGCTCGTCGCCCAGCTCGAGGACGAGCTCAAGGAGCTCCTGAACGAGACCGGCATCGGCCCGATGGGCCTCGGTGGCGACGTCACCGTCCTCCAGTGCCACGTCGAGCACGCGGACACGCACATGACCCTGAACCCGGTCGCCGTCAACTACCAGTGCTGGGCCGCGCGGCGCGCCACGGCGCACGTGGGCGCGGACGGGGTCGTCGACTACGACCGGGAGGCCTGATGGCGGAGCACCGCCTCACCTTTCCTGCCTCCGAGGAGTCCGTCCGCGAGCTCCGCGCCGGCGATTCCATGCTCGTCGACGGGCACATCGTCGGCATCCGCGACCGCACGCAGGTGCGCATCTTCGACCAGGGGATCGCGCCGCCGCTCGACCTGACGGGCGCCTTTCTCCTGCACACGGCGCCAGGCGTGCGGAAGGTGGCCGAGGGCAAGTACGAGAAGGTCTCCATCGGCACGACCACGAGCGCGCGCATGGTGCGCTTCACGGAGCCGCTCGGCCGCGACTACGGCGTGCGCGCCATCTGCGGCAAGGGCGGGCTCCCCGACGAGGCAATCGAGCCGATGCAGCGGCTCGGGATGGTGTACTTCGCCATCGTCGGCGGCGCCGCTGCGCTCGAGACGACCCAGATCGAGGAGATCGAGGAGGTCTACTGGGAGGAGCTGATGCCGGAGTGCCTGTGGAAGTTCCGGGTCAAGGACTTCGGCCCGCTCACGGTCGCCATCGACTCACACGGAACCTCGCTCTACCACGACGTCCAGGAATCGGCCCGCAAGAAGCTGGAGGCGCTCTATGAACGACTTTAGGCCCGACCATTTCCTCGACGTGCCGACCCGCTCGCCGAAGCCGCGCGTGCAGGGGCTCACGCACGTCATCGACAAGGGCATGAGCCTCGCGGACATCGAGGGCCTCTTCGACACGGCGGGCGAGTACGTGGACATCGTGAAGCTGGGCTGGGGCACGTCCTACGTGACGAACAACCTCGAGAAGAAGATCGCCCTCTACCGCTCCTTCGAGACCCCGGTCGTCTGCGGCGGCACGCTCTTCGAGGCCGTTGTCGCGCGCGACAAGCTCGAGGAGTACAAGAGCTGGCTCGCGGCCAACCGGCTCGCGCACGTCGAGGTCTCGGACGGGACGATCGATCTTCCGCGCGGGCGCAAGATCGAGCTGATCGCCGAGCTGGCCCAGGACTTCGTCGTCCTCTCCGAGGTCGGCTCGAAGGACGCCGAGGTCGTGTACCCGCCCTACCAGTGGGTCGAATGGATCCGCGAGGACCTCGACGCCGGCGCCTGGAAGGTGATCGCGGAGGGACGCGAGAGCGGCAACGCCGGCATCTACCGGCCCTCCGGCGACATGCGCACGGGCCTCATCGACGAGATCGTCCACGAGGTCGACGTCTCGAACGTCGTCTTCGAGGCGCCGGGAACGCCCGCTCAGGCCTGGTTCGTCCAGCGGTTCGGGCCTGAGGTCAACCTCGGCAACGTCCCGCCCGAGGAAGTCATCCCGCTCGAGACGCTCCGCCTCGGGCTCCGCTCCGACACGCTGAGGGAGGTGCTGTTAGGTGATCAGCCCGCAGTTGTCGCTGACTGAGACCGAGCTCGAGGCGCTCTCCGCCGAGGACGTCCTGGGCTGGGCGTCCGAGGAGTTCGGCGAGCGGCTCTGCCTGTCGTGCTCGTGGCAGAAGCAGTCGTCGGTGCTCGTGCACATGGCCTCCGAGCTCGGGCTCGACGTGGACATCATCGAGCTCGACACGCATCTCTTCTTCAAGGAGTCCTACGAGACGCGCGAGCGGCTCGTCGAGCGGTACGGGCTCAACCTGATCGTCCCCGAGGTGATCACCATCGCCGAGCAGCACAAGCTCGAGGGGCCGAACCTCTGGGAGACGAACCCCGATCGCTGCTGCCACATCCGCAAGGTCGAGCCGCTCATTCGCCTCCTGGAGCCGTACGATGCCTGGGTCTCCGGCATCCGCCGCGAGCAGTCGCCGTCGCGCGCGAGCGCCCGGAAGGTCGAGCGCTCGGAGCGCTACGGCGTCTGGAAGGTGCAGCCGCTGGCGGACTGGAGCGAGAAGGACGTCTGGCAGTACATCCTCAGAAACGACATTCCCTACAACCCGCTTCACGACGTTGGCTACCGTTCGATCGGCTGCATCCCGTGCACGCGGCCGACACGGCCCGACGAGGAGGAGCGGGCCGGCCGCTGGGCGGGCTCGGACAAGCTCGAGTGCGGGATTCACGTGGAGAGCAAGGACACCTAGGAGGAGAACGGATTGACCGAGCACATCTACGCGCATGACCATCCGGAGTCCGACCGCGCGCGCGGCGGCGGGTTCACGCTCTGGTTCACGGGGCTCTCGGGCTCCGGCAAGTCCACGATCGCGCACCTCGTCGGGCCCGCCCTGGACGAGCGCGGGCACATCGTCGAGTACCTCGACGGCGACACCGTCCGCACGCACCTCTCGAAGGGCCTCGGCTTCTCGAAGGAAGACCGCGACACGAACATCGAGCGCATCGGCTGGGTCGCGTCGCGCATCACCAGGCACGGGGGCACGGCCATCACCGCCGCCATCTCCCCGTACGTCGAGACGCGCCAGAAGGCGCGCGAGCTGGTGGAGCAGTTCGGGCCGTTCGTGGAGGTGTTCGTCAAGGCATCCGTCGAGGAGTGCGCGCGCCGCGACGTCAACGGCCTCTACGCCAAGGCGTTCGCCGGCGAGATCAAGGGCTTCACCGGCGTCGACGACCCGTACGAGGAGCCGGAGAGCCCCGAGGTCGTCGTCGACACGGAGACGCAGACCCCGGAGGAGAGCGCGCAGATCGTCGTCCAGCGGCTCGAGGAGCTCGGGCTCGTCGGTAACGAGGTATCCGCATGAGCACGGTCACGACAGACCATCTGATCCGCCCGCACGGCGGCGTGCTCGTCGAGCGGTCGGGCGCCCGCCCTGACGATCTCGAATCGCTCGAGGTGGTCAACCTCACGCCGCGCGAGCTCTCCGACCTCGACATGCTCGCCTCCGGAGCACTCTCGCCGCTCACGGGCTTCATGAGCCGGCAGGACTACGAAGGCGTGGTCGACTCGATGCGACTCGCCAACGGGCTCCGCTGGGCGCTGCCCGTCTGCCTCTCCGTCGCCGAGACGCCAAAGGGCGACCGGGTCGCGCTGGCCGACGAGGCCGGCCGGCGGCTCGCCGTGCTCGACGTCGAGGAGGTCTACTCCTACGACAAGGAGCGCGAGGCCGAGCAGTGCTTCCGGACGACGGACGGCGAGCATCCAGGCGTGGCGCAGCTCTACGCGCAGGAGAGCTCGTACCTCGCCGGCCCCGTCACGGTCTTCGAGCGCCTGGAGCCCGGCTTCCCGGAGCTGCACCGAGATCCGACCGAGACGCGGGCGCTGTTCGCCGAGCGCGACTGGAAGCGCGTCGTCGGCTTCCAGACCCGCAATCCGATCCACCGGGCGCACGAGTACCTGACGAAGTGTGCCCTGGAGACCGTGGACGGCCTCCTCATCCACCCGCTGGTGGGCGCGACGAAGTCGGACGACGTTCCGGTGGACGTGCGTGTCAAGGCCTACGACGTGCTGACGGAGGGCTACTACCCCGCCGACCGCGTGGTCGTCTCGGCCTTCCCGGCCGCGATGCGCTACGCCGGGCCGCGGGAGGCGATCTGGCACGCGATCTGCCGCAAGAACTACGGCTGCTCGCACTTCATCGTCGGCCGCGACCACGCAGGAGTAGGGAGCTACTACGGCACCTACGACGCCCAGCTCATCTTCGACGAGTTCGAGCCGCACGAGCTCGACATCGAGCCGATGTTCTTCGAGCACTCCTTCTGGTGCAAGGCCTGCGGCCAGATGGCGACCGCGAAGACCTGCCCGCACGGAGGCGACGACCACGTCTTCCTCTCGGGCACGAAGGTGCGCGAGCTCCTCGCCGCGGGCGAGCTGCCGCCGGAGGAGTTCACGCGCCCAGAGGTGGCCGAGATCCTGATCGAGGCCTATCGCGGTTAGCTCGAGCCGGCCGGTCGACGAGCGGCGGTGACGAGCACGGCCTCGCCGAGGCTTCCATTAGCCTGCAGAGGCGGTGAGCAGCGGATTTCACCCACGCTCTGCGGCGCGACGGCTCGTGCGCAGGACCCGCCGTCTCGGCCGGAAGGTCGTGCGTCGGGGACGGCGGATGCTGCTGCGCCGCTACTACGCGGTGCAGCTGCGGGCGCCGATCGAGCCCGATCTGACGGTGTTCGCGGCGTACTGGTACCGCGGCTACTCGTGCAATCCGCGGGCGATCTACGAGAAGCTCCGCGAGGAAGCTCCCTGGGTGAGGGGGGTCTGGATCGTCGAGGCCCAGCACGCTGGGTCGTTTCCTCCCGAGGTCGAGCACGTGATCGCGGGGACGCGCGACTACTACCGCCTGATCGCGCGCGCGAAGTACTACGTCAACAACGTCAACTTCCCGAACGACTTCGTGAAGCGCGAGGGGACGATTCACGTCCAGACTCATCACGGCACGCCGCTGAAGACGATGGGCCTCGACCTGCGGGAGGCGTACGTTGCGAGCGAGAGGATGAACTTCGACCGCCTGCTCAGGCGCGCGGCCCGCTGGGACTACAGCATCAGCTCGAACGAGCTCTCGACCCGGATCTGGAAGCGCGTCTATCCGGTCCGGTTCGAGACGCTCGAAATCGGCTATCCGCGCAACGACGTGCTCGTGAACGCGGAGCAGGCGCAGATCGACCGGATCAGAGGCGAGCTCGGTATCGAGCCCGGACAAACGACGGTGCTCTTCGCGCCGACGCACCGCGAGTATCTGCCCGAATACGTGCCCACCGTCGACCTCGGGCGGCTGGCCGAGGAGCTCGGGCCCGAGTACGTGATCCTGAAGCGCGCGCACTACTTCTACGACGGCGAGGTCGAGCCGGAGGAGAGCCGGGCCGGCAACATCCTCGACGTCACCAGTCATGCGTCGATCGAGGATCTCTGCCTGGCCGCAGACGTCCTCCTGACCGACTACTCGTCGGTGATGTTCGACTACGCCGTCCTCGATCGTCCGATCGTCGTCCATGCTCCGGACTGGGACGAGTATCGACGGCTGCGAGGAACCTACTTCGACCTGCTGGCCGAGCCGCCGGGCGTGGTCACGACCTCTGACGACGAGCTGGTGGCCGCCTTTCGGTCGGGTGCCGTCCGGGGCGACGAGGCGAGCCGTCTCCGCGCAGCCTTCCGGGCCCGTTTTGCCTCGCTCGACGACGGTCACGCGGCCGAGCGGGTGGTGCGGAAGGTCTGGCTCTCCCAGGCGGACGCGGCAGTGGGAGCGCCCGGGCCGCCGGAGCGGTCGCCGGCGAGGATCGAGGCGTGAGCGGCGACCCCGGAACGGCCCCGCGGACGCGGCGTCTGGTGCTCGTCGTCGGCATCGGCCGCAGCGGCACGAGCCTCTTCGCCGGCATCCTCAGCCAGCTGGGGTTCCGGGTTCCTCAGCCCGAGGTGAAGGCTGACGACACCAACCCGCGTGGCTTCAACGAGCCACGCTGGGTCGTCGACTTCCACACGCGTCTCATGCGGGCCCGGCGCGTCACCGTGTTCGACTCTCGCCCTGCAGCCTGGGAGATCACGACGAACGCGGTGGAGGACGACGCGGCGTTCCGAGACCTGCGCTCGTGGCTGACCGTCCAGTTCGTCGGCGCGGACAGCGTGGTCGTCAAGGACCCGCGCATTGCCTGGTTCTTGCCGCTCTGGCTCCGCTGCGCGGATGATCTGGGCGTCGAGGCGTCCTTTGCCACCTTGCTTCGACAGCCGCCCGAGGTCGTGCGCAGCGCCCGCCAGTGGTACGGAACCTGGCAGGCCGACGCGAGCCGCGCCGCCGCCTGGCTCAACGTCACTCTGCACACGGAGCTTGCGACGCGTGGCGCTCGGCGGGCGTTCGTTCGCTACGACGCGCTGCTCGAGGACTGGTCGCGGGAGATCTCCCGCGTCGGCGGCCTCCTCGAGGTGCCGTGGCTCTCGGATATCGAGCGCGATCGTCACCCCGCTGTGGAGGCCTTCGTGGAGCCGGGGCTTCGCCGGGCGACGGTCGGCTGGGACGAGGTCTCGGTGCCGGCGGCCCTGTGTGAGCAGGTCGATTCCGTCTGGGATCTGGTCTCCGCGATCTCGCAGAACGGAGATAGCAAGGGCGTGCAGGCGTCGCTGGACGAGGCTCGCGCAGCCTACGTCAGGCTCTACGAGGACGCGGAGGCCATCGCACAGTCCTCGGTGACGGCCGTGAAGCCGAAGCGCGGGCGAGCGGTCGCCGCCGCCGGTCGGCCGGGCGCCAACGCGGCGAAGGGCGGTCGGGGGCTGCCTCGTTTTGGCTTCCTCGTGCGCTTCCGCGAGCGCGTCGTCTCGGTCGGGAGGCTGAACAGGCTGTTGGTACGACTGGCGCTCCTGGTACCCGTGCGCTACCGCGAACGATTGCCGGTGCCGGTGGTCCGAGCAGGCCTGCGCCTGGTGCGTGGGCTTCGCCGCTAACGTCATGTCGGGTCGAGTCAGCGTCGTCGTCCCCGTTTACAACGTCGCCGCCTACCTCGACACGTGCCTGGAGTCGCTCGCCCAGCAGACGTTCCAGGACCTCGAGGTCGTCATGGTCGACGACGGCTCGACGGACGAGAGCGCCGAGATCGCCGAGCGCTTCGCGGCCCGCGATTCGAGATTCCGCCTGGTGCAGAAGGCCAACGCCGGGCTCGGCGCGGCCCGCAACACCGGCGCTCGCCACGCGTCGGGAGAGTTCCTCGCCTTCGTGGACAGCGACGACGTCGTCCCGCGTCACGCCTACGAGTACCTGCTCGGAGCGCTGGACGAGAGCGGCTCCGACTTCGCGTCCGGGAACGTTCGCCGGCTCACGTCCCACGGCACGCAGAGATCGGCGTTCCAGTCCAAGGTGTTCGAGCGAACGCGCCTCCGCACGCACATCACCCGCTACCCACCGCTCCTCGCGGATCGGACTGCCTGGAACAAGCTCTTCCGGCGTTCGTTCTGGGACCACAATCGCCTGAGCTTCCCCGTGGGCGTCCTGTACGAGGACATCCCGGTCACGATCCCTGCGCACTACCTGGCGAAGTCCGTCGACGCCGTCGAGCAGACGGTGTACCTGTGGCGGATGCGGGAGGGCGCCGACCTGTCGATCACGCAGCGCCGCGCGGGGACGAAGCCGCTGCGGGATCGCGTTGCCGCCGTCGACTCCGTCAGCCGGTTTCTCGGCGCGCAGGGATTCGCGGTCTCGAAGGCGGCCTACGACCGTACGGTCGTAGGCAACGACCTTCGCTTCTTCCTCGACGTGCTGCCCCGCGCGGACGACGAGTACCGGCGGCTGTTCCTCGACCTCGCCAACGAGTTCATCGACCGGGCCGACAGCTGGGCGCTCGACCAGCCGCAGGCGATCGACCGGCTGAAGTGGGAGCTCGTACGCCGTCGCGCGCTGCCGGAGCTCCTCGAGGTGCTTCGCTTCGAGGACGAGAGTCTCCCCGACGTGCCGCCGGTGCGGGTGGGACGGCGCTTCTACGGCGACTATCCCTACCGAAACGACGAGCAGCTGCGGATTCCCTCTCGCACCTACCGGCTGGGCGTCGAGCTCTCGCCGGTGTTCAAGCTGAACTCCGTCCGCTGGGAGGGCCAGGTCCTTCGGATCGAGGGCTACGCGTACATCAACGTCGTCGGCGCGCCGAGGCCCGACTCACAACGGGTGGAGGTGGTCGCGCGGCGCCGGTCCCTGCTGCGCAGGCGGCTGCGATTCGCGACCGAGCCCGTTCGGCGGCCTGACGTCACGAGCGGCATGTCCCAGCAGGTTGCCGCCCTCGACTGGTCCGGCTTCGTCGCCAGGCTTGACGTCGCTCAGCTGAAGCGCAAGGGACGCTGGCAGGAGGGAATCTGGGGCATCGGCGTCGTGGTCACGACGCCCGGCGCCACCCGCAAGAGCTGGAAGCCGGAGCCCGCGTCGCTGTATCCGCCTCCGCTCGCCGAGCTCGAGCTCGACGACGGAACTCGCGTGCGGGCAGGGCTCGGGTCCACGGGCAGGCTGACGATCGAGGTTCAGCGCCGCCGGTCTGTGGTCACGGCCTGTGAGCTCGACGACGGCGTGCTCCGCCTGCAGGGAGAGCTCGGCTTCGCCGCGGGCGCCAAGCCGGAGCTGCACGTCACCCGCCGGCTGGGCGGCGCGACGCTCGTCTACCCGGTGTACGTCGACCGTCACAGCCGGCCCGCCACCTTTCTCGCGCACCTTCCCATCGAGGACGTCTTCAAGGAGCTCGACGTCGGCGACCAGGCCGCTCACATCGAGCAGAGCGACGGAGTGTCCTGGGACCTCTCGCTCGCGGTCGCGGGAGGGCTCAAGCCGCTCGCGCTCGACGACGCGCTGCCGGAGTCGACGTGGACTCTTGCCGGTCGGGAGGTCGGCTTGCACCGGACGCCCGAGGGCGGGGCCTGCGTCACCGAGGGCTCGTTCAGGCCGGTGGTCACCGATGTGGCGTGGTCGCCCGAGGGGGCGCTGAGCGTCGCGGGGTCGTTCAGGGGCCCGCCCGGCGACTACGAGCTGGTGTTGACGTCCCCGACGCTCGAGACCTTCAGCGTCCCGGCCGCGCTCGCCGACGAGGGAGGTCGGTTCGAGGCGGAGGTGACGCCGTCCGCCGTCGTGTCGCCGGTGGGGCAGAGGGTGCTTCCGGAAGGGTCCTGGACGCTCTCGCTGCGCCAGCGCGGCGAGTCGCGCGACGCTGCCGTTCCCGCCGTGTTCGCGGATGAGCTCCTCGACGAGCTCCCGGTCTCGGCCGAGAACGGCCTCAGGCGGTACCACGTCGGCACCGAGGACGGCGACTCCGTGACCCTCGCCGTCGAGCGCGATCTCAGGGACGACGAGCGGGGAGGCTTCAACCAGCGTCGGCTCAGGGGCTCGTTCTATCCGTCGAAGCGCGTGCTCGATCTGCGCGACGCGGTGGTCTACGACAGCTTCGGCGGCCGCGAGTACTCCGACAGCCCTCGCGCGATCCACGAGGAGCTCGTGCGCCGGGGCGCGCCCCTCGAGCATCTCTGGGTCGTGCGCGACGAGGCCTTTCGGGTGCCGGAGACAGCCGTCGCGCTGCGCCAGGGAAGCAGGGAGTACTACGAGACGCTCGCCCGTGCCCGCTACGTCGTTGCCAACGACCACTGGCCTAGCTGGTTCCTGCGCCGGCCCGACCAGACCTGCGTCCAGACGTGGCACGGGTTCCCGCTCAAGCGGCTCGGCTACTCGCTGGCCGACCGGCCGACGGCGCTCCGCGCGTACCGGCGAGTGCTGGGCCAGAAGCCGGAGAACTGGCAGTACGTGCTGTCGCCGGCGCCGGTCGCGACGCCGATCCTCGAGCACGCCTTCCCGGTTGGAGCTGAGGTGCTCGAGACCGGGCTGCCGCGCACGGATCTCCTGCTCCGTCCGGACCGGGAGCGGCTGGCGGAGGACGTGAAGCGCCTGCTCGGCGTCGAGGGGAAGCGAGTCGTGCTCTATGCGCCGACCTACCGGGACCACCTCCACAACCGCCTCGGCCGGCGTCCGGCTCAGCTTCGCAACCTGCCGGCATACGCCGCCGCCCACAGGCGGGACGGCTACCGGCTCGGGCCGCTCCTCGATCTGGCGGCTCTCCGCTCGGCCCTGGGAGACGACGACGTCGTCCTCTTCCACAGGCACCGGCGCATCGTCGACGCGCTTCCCGGCGACCTCGACCTCATCGACATCTCGGGCCTCCCGGACCCGGGCGACCTTCTGCTCGCGGCGGACGTCCTGATCACGGACTACTCGGCGGTCATGGTCGACTTCGCTTCCACGGGCCGCCCGATCGTGCTCTTCACTCCGGACTTCGAGGACTACCGGGACGAGATCCGCGGGTTCAGCGTCGACTTCGAGGCCGACGCGCCCGCGCCGCTTCTCAAGACGACCGACGAAGTCGTCGAGGTGCTGCGCGATCTCGAGGCGTTCACCGCCGCCCACCGCAGCCGCTACGAGCGGTTCGTCGAGGCCTACTGCTCGCTCAACGACGGCTGGCGCTTCGAGCCGCGTCGTCGACCGCCTCTTCTCGAGCTAGCCGTCAGGGAAGGCCGCGCGGGTACGCGAGCTCGCTCGCCTCCTCGTTGCGAACCGCGAAGAAGCGCAGCTCCGTCCCCGCGGCGGGGCCGGCCAGCGCGACCGGAAGCTCGAACACGAAGCCGGCGCCCTCGGGGACCCCGTGTGCCTTCGCCACGTCGGGTCGGTGAAACGAACTGGCGGTGGAGTAGACGAGGCGTCCATCGGCGAAGACCAGGATGCGGTCGGCGAGCGCTTGGTCGGCGACGTCGGCGGCCCACCCGACGAAGCGAACGGTGGTGGGCTGGCGTACCCAGTCCTCGACGGCGCCCTCGAGCGCGTCGGGAACCACCGCGATCTCCTGGCCGTTCCCGAGCCGGATCGCCTCCCCCGCCCCCGTCGCCTCGAGCGTGCCGTCCGAGCCGCCGCCGGCCAGCCGCTCGAGCTCGAGGCCCGCGGTCGAAGGGCGAACGGCGAGGATCTCGACGGCGTTCCGGCCTTCGAGGAGGGCCGACTCGGGCACCAAGGCGGCGAACCGCGTCCCGCCTCCCAGCTCGACCGCCCGAGTCACGGCGGCGATGCGGCCGTTCAGGGCGACGGCGAGGTCGAGCGGCGCGTCGGAGCCCTCACCCGAGATCTGGCCCGTGATGTTGACCGGCAGGAGCGGGGAGTCGAGCGTGACTTCCTGCAACGCCGGCTCGGCGTCGATCGTCGCGCTGAGCCCCGAAGCGCTCCGGATCGCGAGCGCGCCGAGCGGCTCGCCGACCAACTCGGGGTGGGGCCCGATCGTGTAGACGGAGTCCCACGCTCCGGCCCCGAACACGCTCACCTTGTCGGCGACCGCCGCGGCTGCCTCCGCGGCGACCGTGGCCGACGGGACCGAGAGGACGCCGCCGCCGGCTCGCGCGACGACGACGGACGGGCGCTCCGGCGCAGCCGGATCGAGGAGGGAACGGCCGTCGACCGGGGCGGGGAGAGGAGTGCCGAGCGCCGCGGCGATCGTCGGGAAGATGTCCGTCGTGCGCGCGTCGCGCTCGTCGAGCTCGCCGCTCGTCTGACCCGGCAGCTTGACGAAGAGCGGAACCGGGGCGATGTCGGCCACGTTGGCCTGCTCGATGCCCCGGCGCCTGCCCCCGGGACGGAAGCTCGTCCCGTGATCGGCGACAACCACGATCAGGGAGCGGTCGTACAGCCCCGTCGCGCGCAGGCGGTCGAGCGCTGACCCGAGGAGGCGGTCGGCGAAGCCGACCTGAAGCAGATGCCGCTGGTATGCCTGGGTGACCAGCCAGTCGTCCCCTTC
Source organism: uncultured Actinomycetes bacterium (assembly GCA_963775625.1). Taxonomy (GTDB): domain Bacteria; phylum Actinomycetota; class Thermoleophilia; order Gaiellales; family Gaiellaceae; genus JAIBJN01. Next base: position 559,926 of record CAVZJM010000002.1, read on the forward strand.
CCAGACGTCCCGCCTCAGGCCCTCGGTGGATGCGTTTCCGTACTGCAAGCCGTCGGGCAGGTAGCGCCACGGACGATGCGGAAGGAGCGTGTGGATGAAATGCAGCGTGGGGCGGTCCGCGTCCGGCTCGATGCCGGCCACCCAGCGCTCGAACTGAAAGCGCTGGTCGGTCCAGAGCTTGTCGGCGACCGCTTCGTCCTCGAACGCGGCCGTCCTGGCCCTCTCCGGTGCCACGTCGGCATCCTCGTCGCCGAAGTCCTGCCACGTGTCGTCGATGGGCGGCAGGCCGTCGGCGAGCCGCTCCGGGAGCGTCACATGGAGATAGACGTAGCGGAGGTCGTAGGCGAGCGCTCGCATTCGTGCGCCGAACGACGGTCGCCGGCGCTCGCAGATGTCCGAGGGGCAGAGCTGTGTCACCGGCTCGAGGACATGCATCCGGTGGCTCCTCGCCAGGTACGTGAAGAGATTGCGCGGATGGTCGGCGACGACGGGAAGCGCGCCCTCCTCAGGGTTCTCTCCGGTGAGAATCGAGGGCACGGCGCCGGTTGTGTGGTCGTGCACCGTCGTCGCCCGCGGGAACCACGTAGCAGCGTCTGCGAGCGCGCCGAAGCTCGGAAAGCGTTGCGCGTCCACGCGGCCTTCCGCGTCCAGGAGAGACGTGACCGGAAGCTCGTCGAACACGATCATCACGACGGGCGTGCGCGACTCGACCGCCGGCATGCTCTCCGGCTCGGCGCCGCCCTCGAGGCGAAGCGCGGCGAGCGGCGCGTTGACCAGGAAGAGGGCCAGGAAGACGAACGGCGCGGGCGCGAGCACGGTCAGCGCCGTGCGCGCCGGAGGAAAGCGGGAGTAGCACACGGCGGCGAGGGCGCCGAGGGCGGCTGGCCGCGACGACGAGCGGCCAGCCCGGAAGATCGCCCAGGCGGCGGAGGGCCTGCAGCGCGATCAGGGCCACGAGGCTCCCGACGAAGATCAGGTGGGCGGCGTCCTGAAGCGAAGGGCGGACGAGACCCGCGAGGGCCTCGACGGCGAGGAGGGCGGCCGCGGGCAGGACGACGAGGCCGACCGCTGCCACGACCACGTCCCGGCTCGTCGAGCCGCGGGCGATGAAGAACTCCGGGGTGGAGCCCAGGATGTCGAAGAGCGGCTGCGCGAAGCGCGAAGCCGCAGAGGACCAGCAGGTGAACCCCGCGAAGCAGGAGGGATCGAGGCCGATGCAGCGTCATCGCGACCGGGTTGGTTGGTTCGCGACCGGAACGTGAAGCAAGCAGCGAGTGTAGATGGCGCCTCGTCCGACCCGAGTCCCGCAGCGCTCTCGATATCCTCCGCGCCCATGGCCAACCGCGTGCTCGTCGTCGGCTGGGACGGCGCCGACTGGGACATCCTCGACCCGCTGCTCGCCGCCGGCGAGCTGCCCGCGCTGCAGGGGCTGATCGGCCGCGGCCGACGGGGTGTCTCGCGCTCGTGCCTCCCGTCCCACTCCTGGGCGGCCTGGCCGACCTTCCTCACCGGGCGAGACCCGGGCGGGCACGGCGTCTTCGACATCCTCGAGTACCGGCCCGGGGCCACGCGGCGGCTGCCGGTCTCCTACCGTTCGATCCTGGCGCCGACCTGGCCGGACCGACTCTCCGAGGCGGGCAAGGCGACCCTCCTCGTCAACGTTCCCCTCACGTACCCGCCGCCGGAGATCCGTGGGGTCGCCGTCGCGGGGGGCGTCGTGCCTCCCGGGCGACCGTTCAGCCACCCCCAGGACGTGGGCCCCCGGCTGGGCTGGCCGATCAACGGAGGCTCGTGGACGACGTTCCGCCAGCGGCCGCTCGAGCTCGTCGCCGATCTCGAGGGGCTCACCCGCAAGCGCGCCGCTGCGATGCGCACGCTCATGGACGAGCAGCCGTGGGACGCCGCGTGCATGGTCTTCGTCTCGCCCGACCGGCTCCAGCACTGCCTGCTCGAGTACGTCCATCCGGGGCATCCCCGCCACCAGGACGTCGCCGCCTCGCCGATCGCCGACCGCGTGCGCGACGTCTACCGCCTGCTCGATCGGGAGCTGGCATCGCTCATGGAGCGGACGGACGAGGACGACCTCGTCATTCTCATGTCCGACCACGGCCACCAGCCCTGCACCCGCGCCCTCTCGATCAACAAGGTGCTCGAGCATCTGGGCTTCCTGCGACTTCGGGCGCGGCTCGGCGCTCGTCAACCTGCTTGCCTGGGGACGCGTCCGCTCCCTCGCCCGTGTGGCGTACGACCGCCTGGGCCTGCACGGCCGTGTTGCCGTTCCGACGGCGCCGATCGACTGGGCGCACACCTCCGCCTACACGAGCGTGATCTCCACGGGCGAGGGAGTGTCCCTCAACCTCGTCGGCAGGGAGCCGAACGGGACGGTCGAGCGCGCGGACTACGAGCGCGTGCGCGACGAGGTCGCCGTCGCGCTGCTCGAGTTCCGTGACCCGGATACCGGGGCGCACCCGATCCGAGGGGTGCTGCACAAGGAGGACGTTCTCTCGGGCCCCTACCTCGACCGTGCCCCCGACCTTCTGCTGCAGCCCGCGCCGCTCTACAGCCTCGCTCACGCACGCCGGCTGGTGGAGGAGGCCGACTGGCTCTCCGGCGACCACCGGCCCGAGGGGATCTATGTCTGCGCGGGCCTGGGCGTCGACGGCGGCGAAGGCGGCGAGGTATCCCTCGCGGACTTCGCAGGCTGGGTCGCCGAGGCCGTCGGCCTCGATCCCGACCCCGAGTGGAGCCGCAGCCCGGCCGGCGAGGCCGTCGGCGTCTTCAGCGAGGAGGAGGAGCGCCTGGTGGAAGAGCGCCTCCGCGGCCTCGGCTACCTCGAGTAGATCCGTGTGACGGAAGAGCGCGCGCTCCTCTCCGGCACGGCGGCGAACGTCGTCGGCCTCGGCGTCGGGGTGGCGGCGGCCATGGGCACGCAGATCCTGCTCGGCCGGACTCTTCTGCCGGGCGCGTTCGGCGTCGTGACGGTCGCGGTTCAGGTCGCCTTCGTCGCCTCCGCCGGAACCCGGTTCGGCATGGACATGGCCGCCGTTCGCTACGTGGCGATCGGCCGTGGCGCGAGCGCGGGCGAGCACCTGCGCAGCCTCGTCGACCGCTGCGCCCTGATCGCCTTCGCCGCCAGCATCCTCCTCGCGGCCGTGCTGGCGGCGTCGGCGCCGCTCTTCGGCGACTACGACCGCGCGATCGCGCTCGGCGCTCTCGGCATTCCTTTCATCGCTCTCACGAGCGTCTATCTCGGCGCGACCCGAGGCCTCACCCAGATGCGGCAGACGTTGTACGTCTTCTGGATCGGCCAGCCGGTGCTCTGGATCCTGTTCGCGGGCGCCGGCATCGCCGCAGGCGGCGAGACGGACGCAGTCGTGCTCGCCTACGACGCGTCCTGGCTCCTGGCGTCCGTGGCCGCGTGGGCTCTCTGGCGCGAGGAGTCGCGTTCCCTCTCGGACCGGCCTGCCACCGGGGCCGAGGTGCGCGCCGCCATCCGCTACGGGCTCCCCCGCGCGCCGGCCGCGCTCTTCGCCCAGGCGATCTTCTGGGTCGACCTCTGGGTGCTCGCCGCCCTGGAGCAGGGCGACGAGCTCGACGCGTATGCCGCCGCCGCACGCATCTCGCAGGTCTTGCTGCTCTTCCTCACGTCGCTCAGCCTGGTCTTTTCGCCGTTCGCGGCCGATCTGCACGCACGGGGACAGCGACACCGCCTCGAGGAGCTGTTCAAGCGCTCGACCCGCTGGGCGCTGACGGCCACGCTCCCCCTCCTCGTCGTGCTCGTCATCTCAGCCGACGACGTGCTGGAGGGCTTCTCGAGCCGCTTCGAGATCGGCGAGCACGCCCTCCGCATCCTTCTCCTCGGCCAGGCCGTGAACGTCGCCACCGGCAGCGTCGGATTCATCCTCATCATGACCGGGTTCACCCTGGTCGATCTGTTCGACAACATGTCCTGCGCCGTGCTCATCGCTGTCCTCGCGGTCCCCCTCACACAGGCGTTCGGGATCGAGGGCACGGCGATCGCCGCGGCGACGGGCGTCGCGGGGTTCAGCCTGATCCGGCTCGGTCAGGTCCGTCGGTACATCGGCGTCCAGCCCTACGACCGTTCGTACCTGGGCCTCGCTTTCCCGACGCTCGCGGCCGCCGCCGCGTCCCTGGCGGCGCACGCCGCGTTCGCAGGTCGGCCGTGGTGGGCCTCACTGGCCGTGACGGCCGCGTGTGGATTCCTCGCCTACGGCGCCGTGCTGCCCTTTGCGCTGCCTGCTGCGGAGCGCGCTGCTCTTCGTGCCCCGCTCACGAGGATGCCGAGGCAGTGAGGAGCCGCTCGGGTCAGCGTCGCCGGTACTCGATCATCTTCATCCCGCGCGGGTGGCCCCAGTCGGCGACGTAGCGGGAGCCCCAGTCGTCGGCCCCGGCTCGGGCGAGGTCGTCGTAGGCATGGCGAAACGGGTCGTGCGTCGATGGCCGGCGCAGCCTCTTTCCCGGTGGGAGACCGTTGTAGCTCACGAAGAACCGTCCTCCGGGCTTCGTCGCGGCGGCCACGTGGCTGAGGCATTCGCCGATCTGCGCGAGGGAGATGTGCGTGAAGAGCGACTGAGCCAGCGCGACGTCGAACTGCACGCCGAAGTCGCAGTCGAACGCGTCCGTGGCGCGAAGATTCGTCGCGGGGCACCGGTCCTCGAGCCCGGCCTGGGCGAGCTCCCAGAGCCCCGCCCGGATCAGGCTCGGGTTGATGTCGATCCCGAAGTAGTGCCCGGGCTCTAGGTACTCGACCAGGTGGACGCCGGCCCGCAAGGCGCCGCAACCGACGTCGAGCACGTGATCGCCCGGCTCGAGGCCCTCGCCGACGACGAAGTCGCGCTGGAGGCGACCGATCTCGTCCCACTTCCCGCCGACGAGACGGCGATGGTGGCCTGCCTCGATGTCTCGATCCTCGAGCGCGAGCCCGTGCTGGAGGTGCTCCGTCGCGGTGCGCCCTCGGGCCCCCTCGCTCGAGTAGGAGAGCCCTCGCGCGCACGAATAGAACCGGTGGACGAAGGTCCCTCCGAGGAGGCGCGCGAACGAGCGCCGGAGGCGAGCCTGCGGGTCTTGCCTCGAATCCGAGGCGTTTGGCGTAGGTGTGGACATCCGTCGGCTCTTCGCTACCCGGAACGTCCCGAGGGAGCGCGGGCTCGAAGGATAACGAGCCGCCCGCGCCGCCGGCTCGGCCATGTCGCCGACCATCTCGTTGTCCTGATCCGAGCGGCGCTGAGCCGACAGGGCGTGTGGCAGAATGGCGCGGTGACGACGGTTGGGCGTGTCATCCTTCCAGCACCGGCGCGCGGCTGCGTAGCTTCGTGACGGGCCGGAAGGCCGTCGCCCGGGCGAACGCCTCCGCGCTCGAATGACCGTCGACATCCTGGTCGTCGCGGCGCTCCTGCTGGTGCCCGGAGCCGGCGCCGCACTTGCCTTCGCGGTCCCCGGCGCGATCTCGATCGAGATGCGAGTCGCGCTGGCATTCGGCCTCGGCTACGGAATCGTCGCCGGCTCGGCCGCGCTGCTCGCGCTCGCCCACGTCTTTACCCGGCCGGTGTTCGTCGGAGCGGTCGTGGTGGCCACGGTTGCCGTCTGGGCGCTCGCGTTCCGACGCGCCTCGCCGCGCTCGCACCTGGTCGCGTTCCGCGAGCAAGCGCGAGAGGCGCCCGTCGCCCTCGCGGCCGGCCTGGGGCTGCTCCTGGCGGTCGCCCTCACGCGGCCGCTCTACCCTGCGGAGAGCAGCCTGGCCATCCGCTCGTCGTGGCGGTACTGGGCCGACTCCCTGGAGGCGGCGGCAGCGGGCCACGTCCCCGCGGTGACCCAGCAGTGGGGCACCGAGTTCCCCGCGACGGTCAGCAAGGTGGTCTTGAACTCATTCGGGGGCGGCGTCTCGATGCTGCTCGGACCGGATCCGCTGCCTGCCATGCAGGCGATCCTCGTCGTCACGACCGTCGGGATCGTGGCGGCGCTCCTTGCTCTCGGCCGCGAGCTCGGCCTCGGGATCTTCGCCCCGCTCCTCCCCGTGCTCGTGGTGCTGGTTCCGGAGTGGCTGCCCCTCCCCCACGAGATCGCGAACGACCTCACCTACTACACGGCCGAAGACATGGGCCGGCTGGGCGCGTTCTCCGCGCTCCTCGTGGGGATCTACGCCGTGCGTAGCCGAAGCCGGGCCCCGGCCGTCCTCACCGGACTGCTGTTCGCCGTGGCCGGCCTCACGCACCTCATTCCCGCCCTGGTGGCGGGTCTCATCCTGCTGCTCTACTCATTGGGCGCAGTCCTTCTGGACCGCGGCCTCCTGAGGCGCGCGCTGGTCACCGGTGCGGTAGCGACCGTCGTCTTCGGCGGCTCCTACGTCGCAGCCATCGGCCTGAGTGGCGGCGACATCGGCTGGCAGGGAGCGGCTGGAGACGCGCCGTCGACGCTGGCTTCCGACATCGACCCCTCGCGCTCGTTCAACCGCGGAGCGCCGGTCCCCAAGCTTGCTCAGGAGGACGGCTTCTTGATCTCTCCGGGAGAGCTCCTGCGTCGCTACGGAACGGAGGCGGTCGATCATCCGGTTCGAGCGCGCTTCACCCTGGCCGGGCTCGCGCTGGTCGTGCTCCTGTGCGGCGTGCTGGTCGTCGTCGCCCGCTCGTTTCTCCCGCTGGCAGTCGTCGTCTGCGGCCTTGCCTTCACGCTGCTGGCTGTCGCCTTCCTCTTCAGCTTCCACTTCGACACGCTCGTACCGGGTGATTGGGGCACCCGCCGCCTGTACGGGTACGTGGCGTTCGTCCCGGCCCTGCTCATACCCGCGCTGCTTGAGGTAGTGACAAGACCGTTGACGCGGCGGAGCCGGGTCGCACTCGCCGGGCTCTCGCTCGTCGTCGGTCTGCTCGCGATCGGCGTTGTGATCGACCGGGTTCCGGGCAACCGCTCGCTGGCCCGCGCCGAGGCGGGCCTCACCGTCATCGATCGTGTGGCAGAAACCGTCCCGTGCGGTGCCCGCATGCTCTCGAACGCGCGTACCGCAGGGGCGTGGGAGGCGACAACCGGGCGCCGGGCGGTCACCGAGGGCCACGCCCTGTTCCTGAGGCCGGAGGTACTGGACCGGGTGCTGCCGGTCCTCGGCGGGGCGAACGAGTTCTTCGCCGATCCGGCGGGGAATCGAGAGTTCCTCGACGAGCAGCGCATCGACTACCTCGTCGTGGTCGAGCCGAACGTCTGGGTGGGCACGTCCGGGGTACGACTTCCCCAAGAGGGTGACGCCGAGGCCATCGCCGCGCTTCCGGGTGTGCATCCCGTCGTTCGCGACCGCTGGGTCTCCATCTTCTCGGTAGGAGCGACCGAGGAAGGGACGGCGTCTCCGCCGCCGCGGTGGTGCCCTGTATGAGGTTCGTGAGCGGCTGTGCCGGGTTCTCCGGCTGCTATCGTCGCGCCGTTGCAGCGATCACGATCCCGCTGCGGCCGGCGTCTGCAGACGCTGATGCAGTCGAGCGAGTGCGATCGAAACGGAGGTTCTGAATGCGGGTCTTGATTCTCGGCGGCGACGGCTACCTCGGCTGGCCCACGGCGATGCGGTTCTCCGGCCAGGGCCACGAGGTCGCGGTAGTCGACAGCTTCGCCCGCCGCCGCTGGGTCGAGGAGGCCGGCTCGCATTCCCTCACCCCGATCGTCTCGCTCGACGAGCGCGTTCAGGCCTGGAGCGAGGTCTCGGGGAAGGACATCGAGACCTACGTCGGCGACATCTCGGAGGGGACGTTCGTCGCCGACGTGGTCCGCGTGTTCGAGCCCGAGGCGATCGTGCACTACGGCGAGCAGCCGAGCGCGCCCTGGTCGATGAAGAGTGTGGACCACGCGGTCGTGACGCAGGCGAACAACGTGATCGGATCCCTCAAGCTCCTGTGGGCGATGCGCGACCACGCCCCGGACGCGCACCTGATCAAGCTCGGGACGATGGGCGAGTACGGCACTCCCAACATCGACATCGAGGAAGGCTTCATCGAGATCGACCACAAGGGCCGCAAGGACACGCTTCCCTTCCCCAAGCTGCCGGGGTCGCTCTACCACCTCTCGAAGGTCCACGACAGCCACAACATCCACTTCGCCTGCCGGATCTGGGGCCTCCGCGCGACCGATCTCAACCAGGGCGTCGTCTACGGGATCGAGACCCCGGAGACCAGGCTCGACGAGCGCCTCATCACCAGGTTCGACTACGACGAGCTGTTCGGCACGGCGCTGAACCGCTTCGCCGTGCAGGCGGTGATCGGGCACCCGCTCACGGTGTACGGCAAGGGCGGGCAGACGCGGGGCTTCCTCAACATCGTCGACACCCTGCAGTGCGTCTCGCTCACGGCGGAGAACCCGCCGTCCGAGGGCGAGTACCGCGTCTTCAACCAGTTCACCGAGGTCTTCAACGTCGCCGACCTGGCAGAGAAAGTCCGCCATGCCGCCGGCGAGCTCGGGATCGAGGTGCAGGTCGACCACGTGACCAACCCGCGCCTCGAGCTGGAAGAGCACTACTACAACCCGACGCATACGAAGCTCCTCGAGCTGGGCCTGCAGCCGACGCTCCTCTCCGAGACGCTCATCGAGTCCATGCTCGAGGTCATCCGGCGCTACAAGGATCGTGTCCTCGCGGACGTCATCGACCCGGTGACCCAGTGGCGACGGGAGCCGCTGGGGCAGTCCGCGAAGTAGGCACTGTGCCCATTCAGGTAATCCAGCCTCGACTCTGCGTCGCGAGCACCAAGCCAGAGGCAGGCTTGCATTGCCTGGAGGGGCACTAGATGGACCTGACGCCGCTTCGCGCCGCCGGGCTCCTCGCCGCTCTCGCGTTCGCCGTCGTCTCGATCTGGGCCTACCGCCGCCGGAAGATCGGCAACGGCGACCTGATCCTTCGCTTCGGCTTCTTCGTCTTGCCGCTGCTCGTGGTCTCGCTCGAGCCCGCGATCTTCGGCTGGTTCCTCGACCAGTTCTCGCTCAACGAGGACGGGGCCGGTCGCATCGTCGGTGCCGCGATCGTCGCCGTCGCCGTGCTGTACGTGCTCGGCTACCTCCTTGCGTCACGGCAGGAGAAGACGCGCCGTGATCTGACGCGCCTGATCGAGAACCTCGCCCTCAACGAGTTTCGCGCGACCGCGAACGTCGAGGAGTTCACTGGAGGGATCGCCGTCGTCATACCGGCCTACAACGAGGCGGCGAACATCGCCCAGGTCATCGGAAGCCTGCCGGGCGAGGTCTCGGGTCTGCGGTTGCACGCGATCGTCGTCGACGACGGCTCGTCCGACGACACGATGGAGCGAGCGCGCGCCGCTGATGCGGCGGCCGTGCATCTTCCCTTGAACCGCGGTCAGGGCGCGGCGCTTCGCACCGGCTACCGGCTGGCGCTCGCCACGGGAGCGCGCCTCGTCGTGACGATGGACGCCGACGGCCAGCACCAGCCGTCCGAGCTGCCCCGCCTGATCCAGCCGATCGTCGACGACGAGGTCGACGTGGTCAACGGCTCCCGCGTCCTCGGCGCCGCCGACCCGAACCACGCCGCCCGGAAGCTCGGAATCAAGGTCTTCGCGTGGGCCCTTTCGCTTCTGACGACGAGCCGTGTCACCGACCCTGCCTGCGGGTACCGCGCCGTCCGCACGGAGGCGCTCCGCGACCTCGAGTTCCACCAGGACCAGTTCCACAACTCGGAGTTCATCCTCGAGGCGTCGAAGCGCAAGCTGCGGACGATGGAGGTGCCCGTGACGGTGTCGAGCCGGCTTTCGGGCGCGTCGAAGAAGCCGCCGCACTTCCGGTACGGGCTCGGCTTCGCGAACGCGCTCTTGCGGGCCTGGCTCCGCTAGGACGTGAGGCGGCCGAGGAGTCGCGAGCCGAGCGGCGGGGCCTGGCCCTGTCGCACCGACTCGCCGATCGCGAGCACCTCGTAATCCTCGGCGTACCAGGCGCGCAGCGCGGCCACTCCTCTGTCGCTGAGGGAGACATCCTTCGGGTAGGTCGTGCGATGTGCGACGCCGTCGTCACGCGGGAGGGACAGCTCGGCCGGCAGCTCCAGCAGCTCCTTCAGCTTTTCCCAGTCGTCGTCGAGCGTCTCCTGCCTCGCGATGTACAGGACCTTGTCGAGGTGCTTGCGGAAATCGGCGGGATCTCCCGTCCACAGGGTCAAGCGCCGCTGCAGGTGGCGGATCGACTCCATCGCGAACTCCGCCCGCTGACGCGTCTCGCCAGGAGGCTCGGCGAGCGCGTCGGCGAGCGCCTGTGGCGTGGGGAACCATTCGAACGACTGGCGCTCGTCGTCCGACCACTCCCTCACGTACCGTGGCGCACCCTTTCGCTGGCGGCTGTAGAAGCCCGAGAGGAAGCGAGAGACCGGGTCGCGCAGGGCGAAGATCGCCTTGTCACCCCTGGGCACGTCACGGAGCCGGTACGAGTGGCGATGCCAGTGGACCGGGCCCCACGGGGTGACGAGCTCGCCGCCGGCCGCCCGTCGCGCCTTGCGCAGGGCGTGCCGGACCGCGGTTCCACCCGCCTTCGAAACGTGAATGAAGTGCACTGCCATCCGGCTCGACCAGTCTACTCAGGCACTGGTTCCGCTCCCGTGGCCTCCGCTGCGATCGGAGCCGGACGTCGCTCCCGAAAGGCTCGTGAACCAGTCGAAGGTGCGGCGGAGCCCCTCGGCCAGCGGTACCTCGGGCATATATCCGAGCCGCGTCCGTGCCTTCTCGATCGCCGAGTAGTTGCGCAGGATCTCACCGGCGCGTGGAGGCTCGCGCCTGACGACCGGCTCTCGGCCGGCCACCTCGCCGAGGAGCGACACGAGCTTGCTCACGCTCGTCTCGACTCCGCTGGCCAGCTGGAAGATCTCTCCGCCGACACCCTCTGCGGTCGCGGCGCCGAGGAGCCCTGCTGCGAGGTCGGTGACGTACACGAAGTCCCGTGTCTGCGCGCCGTCGCCGTAGACGACGAGCTCCTCGTCTGCGAGCAGGCGCCTGATGAAGAGCGGGATCACGTTCGACTTGTGCGCCGACCGCGGCCCGTAGGCGTTCGAAAAGCGTACGGCGATCGCGTCGAACCCGTACGCGCCGTGGAAGGCCGAGCAGTACGCCTCGCCTGTCGCCTTGCTCGCGCCGTACGGGGAGAGCGGGGCGACCGGCTTGTCCTCGCTCGCCGGGTAGGCGCCGGCGCCGAGCGGGGCATTGGAGGACGAGAAGACGAGGCGAGCCGCTCCCGCCTTGCGAGCTGCCCACAGCGCCGACAGCGTTCCGCGGGCATTGAGGTCGAAATCCGCGAACGGGTCTTCGATCGAGGGGACGACACCGGTGCCTGCGGCGAGGTGGAAGACGAGCTCGCTACCGGCCGCCGCGCGCTCCAGCGACTCGACGTCGCGCACGTCTCCCTCGATCAGCTCGGCGTCCGTACCGTCCAGGTTGGCCGAGCTCCCGGTCGAGAGGTCGTCGAAAACGCACACGGCGTAGCCTCGCTCGACGAGCAGTCGCACGAGCGTCGAGCCGATGAACCCGGCGCCGCCGGTGACGAGCACCCTCCGCACTGGCGGCCGAGTGTATCTGCCGGGGCTACGCGACTAACCGGCGCTGCCTGCCGCCCTGCGAGGCTCGAGCTCGCTCTGCCCCACAGCTCTCACCAGTGAAACTCCCGAGCCCCAGCCGAAGTCGCGGCCGACGAGCCCTGCAAGCCTGGCGTTGGGCCCGGCGTAGCGCTGCTCGAGCTCGGCCCGCACGCGAGGATCGATCGGCGGGTAGGAGGCGTTGTTCCTGTGCTCGATCCTCTCGAACTGCCACGGGCGGACGCCGAGGAACTCGAGAATCTCCGCGTGGATCTCTGCCGGCTGGGCGAAGTAGTCCTCCGCGCGCACGACGAGGAGCTGCCTTCGGGGGAAGTACTCGAACCACCGCTCGAGCTGCTCGGCGTAGAGGCCGCGCCGGAAGTAGGCGCGGTGAAAATGGTGCCGGCGGTAGCGGCGGTTGCTGTCGATCAGCTCGTCGCTCCCGGCGAGCCGCTTCTCCTCAGCCTCGAGCGCGTCCTCGAACGAGAGCTTCTCGCGTCCCGCGCGGCGCCGGTGCTGGTAGTGCGAGTAGGCCCGGTCGGCAGGGTTGCGAAGGAGGGCGATCAGCTTGACGTTCGGGATCGACAGGGCGACCCGAAGGGGAACCTCCGGATGGAACAGGTAGTAGGGAGTCGACTCACCGGCGACGAGGTCGTGGCCGCGGCGCCGCGCCAGCTGTCGTCGAGCGGCGAGCGGGAAGAACGAGCGATACCAGTCGATGCCCTCGTGGAACCGCTTGTCGAAGAAGTGGACCTCCTTGCGGAGGACGACGAAGTCCTCGCCGGGGCTGGGGCCGACGATGTCTGGATGACGTCGCAGCGACGCCAGCAGAGTCGTCGTCCCCGCCCTCTGGGCTCCGATGATCAGGAAGCCGGGAAGGATGCGGGCGTGTCTCGTGGCGAGCCGGAAGCGGCGCCACGGACGAGAACTCGTTCGGCGACGCCGAGCCACGTCAATCATGATCAGATCATAACCGCCGGACGGAACAGTCCCAGCTTCGTCCGACCTGGCTCCACTACGGATCCTCGAGCGCTACCTCGTCGGTGTCGGCCACGCCCAGGAACTGCCGGTAGGCGTCGATGACGGGGTCAGGCTCGTCTCGCATCTTCAGCCGACCCTGGTGAATCCAGATCACCTCGTTGGCGAGCTCGCGGATGGACTTGAGCGCGTGGCTGACGACGAAGATCGTCCTTGCCTGGTCGCAGAGCTCACGCATCTTGTCGAACGACTTGCGCTTGAAGCGTGCGTCGCCGACCGACAGAGCCTCGTCGATCAGGAGGATGTCGGGCTCCATGTTCACGGCCACTGAGAACGCGAGCCTGCCGTACATGCCGGACGAGTAGCGCCGCATGGGGATATCCATGAAGTCGTCGAGCTCGGCGAACTCCGTGATCTCGTCGTACTTCGCGTCGATCTCGGAACGGCTCAGACCCGCCGCGAGACCCCCGAGCACGACATTGTCCCGTCCGGTCAGGTCGCCGTTGAAGCCGACGCCCAGGGCGAGCAGCGTGCTCACGCGCCCGTAGACCTCGACCCGGCCCTTGGTCGGAGGAACGATGCCTGCGAGGGTGCGCATCAAGGTCGACTTGCCCGCGCCGTTGACGCCGATGATGCCGACGACCTTTCCGTGCGGGACCTCGAAGGAGACGTTCCGGACCGCCCGGATCTCGCGGAAGGTGCGCTTCCGGCGCCCGAGCCGCTTCAGATGCCCCTTCAGCGTCGGCCGCCTCTGGACGGTGGTCCGGTAGGTGACCGAGAGATCCTGGACTCTCACGGCCCAGCTGTTCTCCTCCGCGTGAGCGGGCTCGAGGGAGGTGGCCGGATCAGAGGCGGACTGCAAACTCTCGCTCCCTCGAGATGAAGAGGAACCCGCCGACCACGAGCGCCGCAAGGGCCCACGCCACGCTTCCTGCGAGCAACCCGAGGCTCGGGGTCTGCCCCAGGTTCACGGCCTCGTTCAGGGAGGCGAGCATGGGGTAGAGCGGATTGACGTAGAGAATCCACATCAGGCGGTCCGGAACCTCGTCGGCGTAGTAGAGGATCGGGCAGGCGAAGATCCAGATGCGCAGGAAGAACGGCAGGAAGTTCCGGGTGTCGCGGAAGTAGACCTGGGCGGTCGCGACGAGCATCGTCATGCCGAGGGCGAAGCAGGTGATGAGCGCGAGGATCGGGAGCCCCCAGAGGATCTGCGGGGTGACGGGCAGTCCCGCGAAGGCGTGGATGACCGCGTAGATGACGAGGGTGGGAAGGAAGCGCATGATCGACGACATGACCGAGGAGAGCGGCAGAACGGCCCGCGGGAAGGCCGTGTTGAGGATGAGCCGGCTGCCGCCGACGACCGAGTTGGACCCGGGCCTGATCGCGCCGCTCACCAGGCGGAAGGTGAAGACTCCGAGCATCAGGTGGGCGAGAAACTCGGGCCCCCGGCTGCCTCCTCGCACGATCGTCACGAGCATGAAGTAGGTGAGCCCGAGCAGCAGCGGGTTGAGGACGAGCCAGAGCTGGCCGAGCGCCGTGTTGTAGTTCTGGGCCCGGAGGTTGCCCCGGGCGAGCTCGAAGGCGAACTGTCGCCGCCGCCAGAGCTCGCGAATGTACGGCGGGAGGTCGGGAAGCCGCGTACGGTGGGGCTCGTAGACGTGCAGCTCGGACGTCAGCGCGTCTTGGCGCATGCCGCGGTGCTCCGCGACGGCGCTCATCGAGCCCCCGCGAGCCGCGTCGCCGGGGCGTTCGGCTTTGATCTCATCGGGTCCAGGTTAGTCGTTGTCCGCGGCGGGATGGTTTCCTCTGTCAGCGAAGGCGGTCGGACGTGAGGACGGCGATCAGGTGGCCGATCACCGCGATCCCGGCGGTGATCGCCAGCCCTACGACGAGAACGCGGCTGCCGACTAAATCTCCCGCCGCCGAGTCGACGATCGCCGCGGAGAGCGCCAAAAGCGACGCCTCGACCGCGTGGAAGGGCCGAAGGAAGGGCAGGAGCCGGATTCCCTCGCGGAGCGGAAGCCGGCTCGTGCCCGTAGCAGGCGCCTCGCCGGGAGCGTCCCGGACGGGCCTGCCGGATCGCGCCCGCGCCAGGCCGACCAGGTGGGTCTCGGCCTTCAGGAGCAGGATCAGGACCGCGACCAGGAGCCCGAGGGCGGTCCAGCCTCCGAGCGAGTCCCAGCCACCGTCCGCGCGCACTCCCAGGGCGGCTGGGAGCGCAGCCTCGGTCACGTAGTGGCCGAGCTGGTCGAGGTAGAGGCCCTTGGGCGAGAACGTTTGCCGCCAGCGCGCCACCTCGCCGTCGCAGCAGTCGAGCAGGAGCTGGAGCTGGACGAGCACGACGGCGGCGAGCGCCGGCAGCACGCCGGGGAAGCTCAAGGCGAGCGCGGCCAGCAGCCCGACCGGGAGCATCAAGGCCGTCACCGCGTTCGCGCTCAGCCCGGTGGAGAGGAACATGCGCGTGACGTACGGCGACAGCCGGCGCATGTAGAGACGTCCCGCCCAGTGCTCCTCGCCGGAGCGCTGCAGGTGCGCCTCCGGCTGGATGACCGGGCGAAGCTCAGCGATCGAAGGCACTGACGAACGTGCGGACGCGGTCCGCGATCTCGACGTCGTCGAGCTCGAGGTGCTCGAGGATCGTGTAGCGGTCCGGGCGGGTCGACGGGGCCAGGGCGACCGCGGCGCCGAACTCCTCCTCGGTGAGACCGAGGTCCCCGGGCAGCCGAGCCACGCCGTACCGGCGGAAGGCCGCGTCGAGGTCGCCGAGCCAGGCGTCTTCCCGGAGGAACGAGGCGAACAGCGAGCCGACGGCGACCTGCTCGCCGTGGGCCGCCTTCCCCGGATGGAGGGCGTCGATCGCATGGGAGATCTCGTGGCAGGCGCCGCTGCACGGACGGCTGCTGCCCGCCGCGGCCATCGCCAGGCCGCTGAGCACGAGGGCCTCGGCGAGCGTGGTCAGGAACCCGTCCGAGAGGAGGTCGTCCGTCCGGTGCAGGAGGGACTCGGCACCCGACCGCGCGAACGACGCCGCGAGCCCGTCCACCGGCTCGTCGCGTTCGCGACCGGCGAGCTCCCAGTCGGCGACCGCGCTGAGGTTGCTGAGAGCGTCCCCGACACCCGACCGCAGCTGCTCGGGCGGGCAGCGCCGCACGTAGTCGAGGTCGACGACCACGGCAAGCGGGCCGTGGACGCCGTAGGAGCCCTTGTGGCCGTCGTGCTCGAGCGACGCGACGGGCGACGCGATCCCGTCGTGGGCCAGGTTGGTGGCGACGGACACCATGGGGAGCCCGGTGAGCCCGGCTGCGTACTTGGCGACGTCGAGGGTGCGGCCGCCGCCGATGCCGACGACCGCGTCGTAGGAGCCCTTCCGGAGCTGGTCCGCGAGGTCGAGCGCCGCCTGGAGGGTGCCTCCCTCAACGTTGAAGACGTCCGCGCTCTCGAGAACGGGGCGGATCACGGCGACGATCTCGTCGCCTTGTCCAGGTCCCACGACGACCGCCACCTGGCCGCCCGCCGATATGCGGCGGTCGCTGAGCAGCGCGGCCAGCGTCCCGACTGCGCCGCTGCCGACTTCCACCGCCAGCGGGCAGGCGATCATGCGGGCTAGGACGGGAATGCGAGCTCCCTTGCGCGGGCGAGATCGGCGTGGTCGTCGACCTCCACCCAGTCGACGGCGCCGATCCCGGTGACGTGGATCTTCCCGCCTCGATCGGCCAGCTCCTGGAAGCCGTCCTCGTAGTAGAGCGACGGATCGCGCCGCCAGGTCGTCTCGAGCGCGTCCGTGAGCGGCTCGGCCGCGGCCGGCTCGATCAGGGCGAGCCCGATGTACTCGCCGGCCGCGCTCGCGGGGTCGATCAGCTTGTTGATGCGTGCGAGCGTCCCGTCCTCGGAGAGAAGGATCTTCATCTCCTCCTCGCCGAGCGGCTTCTCCCGGTCGACCGCGAGCAGGACGTCCGGGCCCCGCGCCGCGAGCAGGCATCTCCTCGACGCTCCGGGGGTGCGCCGTGTCCCCGTTGACGAGCAGGGCGCCCTCCGCGAGGGCGTCCCGCGCCAGCCAGAGCGAGTAGGCGTTGTTCCACTCCTCGGCCCGCTCGTTGAACACGAGCTCGAGGCGCACGTCGTGCAGGCGCTCGAGGTCGGCTGCGCGCTCCTCGACCCGCTCGGCGGCGAACCCGGTCACGACGACGACCTCCTCGATGCCGGCGGCACGCAGGTTCGCCAGGGCGAGGTCGAGGATCGTGCGGCCGTCGTTCAGGGGCAGGAGCGTCTTCGGCAGCGCCTCGGTCAGCGGATGAAGCCGCCGTCCGGGCCCTGCCGCGAGCACCAGGCCCTTCATACTGCGCCCCAGCGCGCCGGTGCCATCCGCGGGGTTCTATCACGACCGCCGGGAGGAACCCCTGCGATCATGCCGTGCGGAGAGCGGGATGACGGTCGAGACGGACAGACGCACTGCACGGTCGTGCTTCATCATCGCCACGCGGAACCGGCACGACGAGCTCGTCGAGACGGTTCGGAGCCTGGTGGAGCAGACCGTGCTTCCGGAGCAGCTCTGCATCGTCGACTCGAGCGAGGAGCCGCTGCGACGCGCCGAGATCGAGCAGCGCTGCGCCGAGGCCGGGATCTCACTCGACTACGTCCATCCGGCCTCTCGCGGGCTCACCGTCCAGCGCAACGTCGGCATCGACCGGACGACCGGCGACCCGGTGTTCCTGATCGACGACGACGTCTCGCTCGCCCCTGACGTCCACGAGGAGATCCTCGCCGAGTACGGCCGCTGGGGCCCGGAGCTCGGCGGCGTGCGGGGAGAACCGGTCCACCCTCCGAGCCCGGGCCGGCTGACGATCCTCTGGCGCAGGGTGTTCGGCATGGGGGGCTGGTGGCCCGAGGGGAGCGGGAAGATGCGCCCGGGGTTCTTCGTCGAGGGCGTGGCGTCATCGGAGTCCGTGCGGAGGATCGAGTACTCCAACGGGTGGTTCATGTCCTACCGGCGCGAGGTCTTCGAGCACGAGCGGTTCGACGAGAAGCTCGCGGGCTACGCGTTCAAGGAGGACGTCGACTTCTCCTACCGGGTCGTGAAGCGCGGCTACGTCCTCGTCCAGACGCCGAGGGCGCGGATCCTCCACCGCAAGAGCTCGTCGGAGCGGCTGACGTCCTTCGACCAGCAACGCATGGCGCTGGCGAACCAGTTCTACCTCCACCGGAAGAACATGCCCCAGACGCCGCGCTACAGAGCCGCCCTCTGGTGGGCGCTCATCGGGACGCTCCCGCTCAACGTCGGCAAGGTCGTGCAGACGCGCGACCGCGGCTTCCTGACGGGCTTCCTCGTCGGAGCGTGGGAGCAGGCGCGCGGGCGCGGGATCATCGACCCGGTCGCCGAGGACGAGCGAAGGGCCCGGGAGCACCGCGCCTAGCGGGCTAGACGGCTTCGCGACGCGCTGCCGACTCAACGGCTGAGCGCGGGTCGTCCTCAACCGAAACCGAGGCCAGCTCCTGCCTGTGCGTCACCAGCTTCTTGACGCGGTCCTTCCAGAGTGCCTTGCGCCGGCTGGCTGCCTGCCGCTTGCGTAGCGCGTGGAGCTCGCTCAAGAGCTCCGCAGGAGCCGAGACGCCGTCGGCGCTCGGCTCATATCCCCACCTACGCATGAGTGGTGCGGTCGCCTCCTCGATGAACGCGATCTCAGGCGGCTCGAGCGCTTCTGTCCACGCCGTCATGCGTGAGGTGTCGATCGGCCGGGAGAGGTTGGAGTGGTAGCGCTCGCTACGGGTCTCCTCCAGCTCGTGGTACGAGAGCATCTGTTCGAATGCGGACCGATCGGTGGCCAATGCGGCGAACGACACCGCTTCGGTCAGCGTCGACTCGGGATCCAAGATCAGCTCCTCGTAGGTCACGTCGAGCAGCTGGTCTGCGCGGAGCTTGGAGCGCCAGCGGTCGACCGCTGTGACCGAGCGTTCCCACAGCTCAACCGACGGAACGATGCTCCCGTCGTACCAACCGAGCTTGCGCAGGGACGCGACACACGCTCGCGGATCTCTGACGACGTTGATGAAGTGAGCATTCGGGAAGAGATCCCAGATCGTCGCTATACGCGAGGCGTACATCGGCCGCTTGTCTCCCCAGCGCGGCTTGCCGTGCTTCTCGGCATACATGGCGAAACACGTCGCCAAGGCCGAGCCGAGCGTTGGCGGCGCCGCCACGACCCGCTCGATCGCCGTTTCGGGGTCGAGGCCCAAGCGGCGGGCGTCCGACTGATCGCGGGTGAAGATCCAACGTGCGAGCTTGCGCCTATTGGCGACCTCTTGCAGGTCACCGAACCTCGTGCGCTGTCGGAAGGCCTCGAGTACGAACCGTGTCTCGCGCGGTATGGCGAGCTCCGGGTGGCAGTGCAGCATCGTGCGCAGGAGCGTTGTCCCGGAACGGGGGCACCCGCCGATGATCACAGGTCGACGCGAATCCCCTGAAAACGGCGAGAGCGAAGGAGAATCCGGCACGACTACCTCCACGCCATGATCATAGTGACGATGGAAGCCGGCAGAGCACGGTCCGTCGGCTCGGGCTCGTCGTGGCTACGATCAGCGCGTGAACCGGGCTTTTCGACTGAGGTCAAGAAAGCGCAAGGAGAAGTCGAAGCGGAAGGCTAATGTCGCTCCGGTGCCGGAACGCCCACCGGGAACGGCCCGGGCCTCGATGTTCTTCGATGAGTTCCCGCGCTTTTACGAGACCAGCGAGACAGCCCCCTACCGGGGGCGACTGAACCTCCGGTACGAGGCTATCTTCGCCGAGAACCGCGACATCTTCGCCGGTGCACGGGTACTCGACATTGCGAGCCACGACGGCCGCTGGTCGCTCGCGGCGTTGAAAACGGGTGCCGTCGAGGTCATCGGGATCGAGGCCAGGGATGATCTCGTCGACCTGGCCAACGAGAACCTGGCGCTGTACGTCGGAAGCGGCGCCAGCTATCGGTTCATCGCAGGCGACGTCTTCGATGTCCTCGGCCGTGAGACGCTCGAGGTGGATCTCGTTCTCTGCCTCGGCTACCTCTACCACACGCTCCGGTACAACGAGCTCATGCACGGTATCCGGAACCTGAACCCCCGCCATGTGATCGTCGACACGAAAGTGCTTCGAGGGAGTCGACGGGCTGTTGTCCGCCTTCGCAGCGACATAAACGAACGGCAGCGGAACGCCGTGGCTGATCCGTACTCGTATGGGGAGACGACGCTGGTGGGCTGGCCGTCGGCCCGCGCCGTGGAAGTCCTAATGAACGCATACGGCTTCAAGCTGGAGCGCCTCTCGGACTGGGGCTCGCTGCTCCGGGACAACCCAGCGCTGAGCGTGGTCGGGGACTACGCAAAGGGTGAGCGCGTGACCGCCCGGTACGTCTCTACGGACTGAGGTGAAGAGTTCGCCTGCGATCCACGCGGGCCGACAGGCACCGAGCGAGCCCGCGCCGTTCTTCGTGGTAGGCAACGATCGGTCGGGAACGACGGTCCTTCGGCTCGTGCTCGATCGCAGCGCCGAGGCGGCGGTGCCGCCGGAGTCCATGTTCCTGCTCGACTTCGCGCCGGTACGGCGCCGCGGTGGGCTCGAGGACCCCGAGAAGGCCTCCCGCTTCCTCGCCGACGTCTGGAGCCATCCCCGCGTGCGGCTCTGGGGGCTCACCGGCGGACCGCCTCCGGTGCCGCCGGGCCTGACGCACGCCCAGGCGTACCGCTTCGCGGTCGAGTCGCCCTTCCGCGCCCATGCCGCCCGAGAGGGCAAGGAGCGCTTCGGCGACAAGACGCCGCCGTACCTGCACGCCGTGGACGAGCTGCTGGCGATCTGGCCCGACGCCCGCGTCGTCGTGCTCGTGCGCGACGCGAGAGCCGTCGCCCTCTCGATCGCGGGGCTCCCGTTCGGCCCCAACAACGCGTACGCCGCCGCCGGGTGGTGGGCCAGGGGGATCCGGGAAGGGCTCGAGGCGGAGCGGCGCCACCCGGAGCAGGTCGTGACCGTGCGCTACGAGGATCTCGTCGCCGAGCCCGAGGCGACCGTCCGCCGGGTCTGCGACCACGTCCGGCTCGGCTATAACAGCGAGATGCTGGCGATCGAGCGTGCCGGGCCGGAGAAGATCGTTGCCGAGCAGGCCGACTGGTACGCCGGCGTGTCGAAGCCGATCTCGGCCGCCGAGAGCGAGCGCTGGCGTGGGGAGATGCCCGAGGAGGACCAGCGGGTCATCGCGGCGGTCGCCGGAGCGGAGCTGCGCGAGCTCGGGTACGAGTCCGCCGGCGCCGAGCCCGCCGTTCCGCGCTCGCGCGCGCTCGCCTACACGACGCACGACGCGGCCCTGCGCGCTGTGCACGCCTTCCGTCTGCGGATCGTGCAGGAACGCGGCCGCGAGCTTCGCTACGTGGTCAGGCGCAAGCTGGCAGGAGCGCGCGGGTGACCCGCCGCCCCGTTCAGCACGCCGTCAAGCGCGTGCTCGACCCGGTCGCCGCTGCGGTCGGGCTCGTCGTCCTCAGCCCGCTCTACGCCGCGATCGCCGTGGCCGTGGTGGTCGACTCGGGCCGGCCGGTGCTCTTCGTCTCCGCCCGGGCGGGCAAGGCCGGACGGCCGTTCAGGATGTTGAAGTTCCGGACCATGGTTCCCGACGCGATCCGCGTCGGCACGGAGCAAGGCCTGACGGAGGACCCCTTCGGGCTCGTCAAGGACGACCCCCGCATCACCCGCGTGGGCCGCTGGCTCCGCAGGACGAGCCTCGACGAGCTGCCCCAGCTCGTCAACGTCGTCGGCGGCCGCATGAGCCTCGTCGGCCCGCGGGCGGACGTGGTCGAGCAGGCCGCACGCTACGCGGAGCACGAGCGCCGGCGGCTGACGGTTCCCCCCGGCATCACCGGCTGGGCCCAGGTGCACGGCCGGGACTCCATCTCCTGGGAGGAGCGGTTCGAGCTCGACCTCTGGTACATCGACAACTGGTCGCTCTGGCTCGACGCGAGGATCATC
Source organism: uncultured Actinomycetes bacterium (assembly GCA_963775625.1). Classification (GTDB taxonomy): domain Bacteria; phylum Actinomycetota; class Thermoleophilia; order Gaiellales; family Gaiellaceae; genus JAIBJN01. The sequence continues at coordinate 581,432 of CAVZJM010000002.1, forward strand.
TTCCGCACGCTGGGCGAGGCCTTCCGGCCGGAGCCCGACCCCATCGAGGACACGCTCAACATCAAACGGGCCAAGAAGCGTGCCTCGAGCTCGTGAGCGACCTCGTCGAGATCGACGCCGCCGCGTGGGACGAGCTGCTCGAGCGGCTCGGCTGCGCTGACGTCTACCTGCTCCGCGGCTACGTCGAGAGCGCGCGCGTGCTCGAGGGCGGCCGTCCGGTGCTCCTCCACCTCGCCGACGACGGCGGCGACGTCGTCTTCCCGCTGCTCGTTCGCGAGTTCCCTCGGGCGGCGGCCTCGACGTCACGACGCCGTACGGCTACGGCGGGCCGGTGGCGACGGGCGCCGAGCCCGCCGACGCGTCGGTTCTGGGAGCTCTACGGGGACTGGTGCGGGACGAGTCGGTGTCGTCACGACCTTCATCCGCTTCCACCCGCTCTTCGCAAACCAGCGCGACGCCGGCTCGGGCCGTCCACGTCGAGCCGCTCGGCCGGACGGTCGGCTGGCGGCTCCAGGTGCCCGACCTCTTCGCCGGGATGCACCCGGCGCATCGTCGTGCGTGCCGTCGGGCTACCAGGGCGGGCGTCTCGGTCTCGGTGCGCGAGGCGCCCGGACGACCTCTCGGCCTTCGCCGCGCTCTACGAGCTGACGATGCGGCGCGTCGGGGCCGCCGACTTCTACCTCTTCGGGGAGCCGTACTGGGATGCGCTCGTGAGGCTCGGCGAGCGGCTCGTCGTCTTCGAGGCCGAGGAGGGCGGAGAGGTGCTCGCCTCGGCGCTCTGCTTCGCGACGCCGCCCTGGCTCCACTATCACCTCGGCGCGACCGCCGACCGCGGGCGCGAGCTCGGCGCGAGCAACCTGCTCTTCTACGAGGCCGCAAGCTGGGCGCGGGAGCGGGGCTACGAGCGCTTCCACCTCGGCGGGGGAGTCGGCGCGCCGTGAGGATTCTCTCTTCACCTTCAAGCGCCGCTTCGACCCGGCCGGCGACCTGCTCGAGTTCGCAGTCGGCAAGGCGGTGCACGACCCCGACGCCTACCGCGCCCTCACCGGCCGCGACGTCGGACGACCTCGACGGCTTCTTCCCTGCGTACCGCGAGGCTCGCGCTAGCGCGTCCCGACGGCCTTTTCCCAGACAGCCGGGACGTCGCCGCGGAGAGCGCGGACGAGGCCGGCCAGGGTCGCCGAGGTGAGGAGGAGGTAGTGGTAGGCGATCGCGGCGCCGGGAAGCGGTAGCGCGCAGCCGCCCGGCCGCGGCGAGCCCGAGCCAGGCGAGCTGGGTGGCAGCGCCAGCCGGTAGACGGGCGCGCGGCCGGCGAGCGCGAGGCTGGAGGCGAAAAGTGCCAGGTGGAGGAGGCCGCTTCCGTAGCGGAGGACGCGGTGCGACACGAGCTGGGCCAGGTAGAGCGGCTCGGCGGGCCGGAGCATCCGGCCGCTGAGAAGGTGGAGCCAGCCCTGGGCGTGCATGCGCACCCGCCGGCCGAACTCGTCCTCGGGCTCGCCGCATGCCTTCTCGAACGCGAGGGCCTCCGGCTCGTAGACCGGGCGGCGGCCGTGCTGCGCCATCAGGTAGGGGAATCCGAGGTCGTGCCCGAGGCGGGGGTCGCTCTCCCGGTAGTCCTCCCGACGAACCGCGTAGATGGCGCCGTTCCCGGCGGTGATGCCGGCAAGCTGCGGATTCGCTCTCCCGGACCCAGAGCTCGTAGCGCCAGTAGAGCGGCTCGCGGCTCGTCCCGTCGGGCTGCTCGAGCTCGAGCCGGCCGCACACGTAGCCGACCTCGGGAGTCGGCGAAGCTGCGCACGAGCTTGCGCAGGGCGTCAGGAGCCCAGGTCGCATTCGCGTCCGAGAAAGCGACCACCTCGCTCGTCGCCTCCGCGACGACCGCGTCCTGCGCGGCCGTCTTCCCCTCGCGCGGCCGGCGCGCGATCCGCACCCGGGCGTCGCCCGCCGCCAGGGCCTCGACGGCGCCGTCCGTGCCGTCGGTGGAGCCGTCCGACGCGACGACCACCTCCAGTCGGTCGGGCGGGTAGTCGAGCGTCAGCAGGTTCTCGACGCGGCGGCCGATCACGTCCTCCTCGTCGTGTGCGGCCACGACAACGGTCACGGACGGCGTCACGTCGTCCTTGCGCACCGGCCGGCCGCGCCGGCGGGCGAGCGCGGCCGCGGCGAGCGGGTAGCCCGACGTGTGTCCAGGCGAGGGCGCCCGCGCTCAGCCAGAAGAGGACTCTGACCATGCCCCGATCCTAGTCCGAGTTGATCCAGGCGAGCACGGGGCAGGCGCCTGTCTCAGGTCGTCTCCCCGATCTCGAAGCGTCGGAGCCGGCGAACCGCGTACCAGCTGGTTACCGCACCGAAGGCCAGCATGAGGACGAGCGCCGTCGCCGGGTCGAGCGCGGCGTCGAAGGACGACGCGGACAGGTCCACGAACGAGTCGGCGACGCCGAGCGTGTAGTGGCGGACGCTCAGCAGGCGGGTGCCGGCGAAAAGCCCGTTGACGAGGCCCTCCCAGATGAAGACGTAGATCAGTCCCGCGATCAGGGCCCTGCTCGTGATGACGCTCAGCATCACGAAGAGCGCCGAATAAACCAGTCCGCCGAGCGTGATCCCGACACCAAACCCGAGGAGGATGCCGGCCTTGGGCTTGTCGTACAGCGCAATGGCGCCCGCGGCGAGGCCCGACGAGAGCACGGTGGCGGTCGTGAGCGTCCAGCCCGCCAGCAGCTTGGCGACGATGATCCGGCTCCGGGCGATTGGCTTGGAGAGGAGGTACACCGCCGTCCCGTCCTCGATTTCGGCACCGAGCACGGCGGTCCCGTAAACGAGCGCCGTGAGTGGCAGGAACGTCGACACGACGAAGCCGTCGAGGAGGACGGTCGCCGCCCACTCCTGCTGCTCGGTGTCCTGGCTCCCAAGCCTGTAGCCGAGCGCGACGAGCACTGGGAGCAGCGCGAGGAGCCCGATCAGGATCGTGCGGCCGCGGCCGAGCATCTGGCGGACGGTCAGCCCGAAGATGATGCCGATCACCGGTTCACCAGGTAGGAGAAGACGCCTTCCAGGGACTCGTCGGTGGGCCGCAACTCGCGGATCGAGACGGCGGCGTCGCGGGCGATCACCGGGGCGGCGCGCGCGAACGCGCCGAGCTGCGACGTCCGCACGGTCAGCTGCTCAGCGCCCAGATCGACGCCGACCACGCTCTCGAGGCCGACGAGCGCCGCCGCGAGCCTCCGGTTGTCCGAGGTCCTCAGGACGAACGTGTGCGGGGCGTCGGTCATGAGCCTGCGGATCTCGCGGAAGTCTCCGGAGGCGGCGAGGCGGCCGGACACGATCACGAGCACCCGCTCGGCCAGGCGCTCGACCTCTTCGAGGATGTGGGAGGAGAAGACGATCGTGCGTCCCTCGCCGCCGAGCCGACGGAAGAGCTCGGTCATGTGGAGTCGCTGGCGGGGATCGGCGCCGTTGAAGGGCTCGTCGAGCAGAAGCACGCTCGGGTCGTGGACGAGTGCAGCCGCCACCTTGATGCGCTGCTTCATCCCCTTCGAATACCCACCCGTGGCGCGCGTCGCCGCCGCACCGAGGTCGACCTCGGCGATAGCCCTGCGCGTCGCCTCGTGCGCGTCGGCGAGGCCCTGCAGGCGGGCGCTCAGGAGCACGAACTCGTACCCGGTCAGCTGCCCGTACACCGACTCCCGCTCCGGCACCAGGCCGAGGTGGCGGTAGATGCTCGGGTTCCGCCAGGGCGACTCGCCGAGAACCGTGACGTTGCCGGCGGACGGCTTCAGGAAGCCGGACAGCATGTGCAACAGCGTGCTCTTGCCTGCGCCGTTGGGGCCGAGCAGTCCCGTCACCCCGGGCGAGAGCTCGAACGAGATCTCGTTGACGGCGACCACGTTGCCGTACCACCGCGAGACGCCCTCGAGTGCGATGGTCGGGCCCTCGACGGGCGCCGTCATGCCTGAATCCGCTGGAAGCGGCGCACGGTGAGCCCCAAGGCCACGGCGATCGTCACCACGCCCGCGACGAAGTACGCCCAACCCGGAAGGCTGGCGTCTGCGAGCACGTTGTCGCTCGGCGCGTCTACCTGGAAGAGCCAGAAGATCGTTCCGTCCCAGACCGCCGGGCTCAGCAGCAGCCCGTACTGGGCATACGTGGTGTCGAGGGTCTCCATGAGGATGCTCGCGACGGTGAACGTGAGGACGAAGACGCCGACGATGACCGCCGTCGCGTAGGCCCGGCGAGGGACGTAGGACGCGAGCACGAGCCCGACCGAGGCGATCATCGCGGACAGGAGCACCGACCCGCCCAGGATGGGGAAGATCAGATCCCAGCGGTCCGCGATGTACCCGGAGAGGTCGTCCGCCGCCATGCCGTTGCCGACGAAGAGCAGCGCCTGCGGCCCTAGCGTGAGCACGAGCATCACGCTGGTCAGCGCAGCGAAGCGCGCCAGCGCATAGTCGACCCGGGAAAGGGCGCGGGAGAAGTAGAGCGACAGCATCCGGTTCCGCTGGTCGCGGCCCACCAGCTCCGGTGCGACGGCGGCGCAGAAGAGGACGAGCACGAGCTGCACGTAGCCGAAGTAGTCCTCGTGCTTGAAGATCTCGACGTCGGCGTCGATGCCGCTCGTGATCGCGCGGATCCCGACCTGGATGAAGGCGGGGATGAACGCGAAGACGGCGAGGGTGAACGGGATGATCTTGCTCGACGTCCTTCGCCCGAACCCGAACGCGCCGCGCACGCTGCTCGTGTACAGCGTCGCGAAGGTTCCCCACCGACCGGTTCGCGGCCCGTCGTAGTGGCGGTAGCCGAGGTCGTAGATGCTGCTCGCGGCGGCCGGCTCAGACATGCGCCGGGTCCTCCTCGGGCCTCTCGTCCCGGAACAGGTCCTCCAGCCGCTGCCGTCGTTGCTCGAGGCGGACGAGCCCGAGCCCAAGCGAGGCTGCGCCGTCCCGGATGACGTCGTAGGCGCCGTCGTCCGAGATGTCGACCTCGAGCGTGTGGTGATCCTCGCGGAGGGAGTAGCCGCGTTCGCTCAGGTAGGCGGCGAGACCCTCGATCGGGCCGTCGACCTCGACGGTGAGGAGCCCGATCCGGCCGGTGAAGGCCCCGATGCTGCCCGACTGGACAAGCCTCCCCTCCTCGATGAGGACGAGGTGGTCGCAGACCCGCTCGATCTCGGCCAGCAGGTGGGACGACATCATGATCGAGATGTCGAACTCCCGGCCGATCCGCGCGACGAGGTCGAGCATCTGGTCGCGGCCGTCCGGGTCGAGCCCGTTCGTCGGCTCGTCGAGAAGCACCAGCTCGGGGTCGTGCACCAGCGCCTGGGCGAGCTTGACGCGCTGCCGCATGCCGGTCGAGTAGCCGCGCATCTCTCGGTAGCGCTCTTCGAACAGCCCGACGAGGCGCAGGATCTCGGCGGTCCGCTCGCGGGCGGCGCCGCGCGGCAGCCCGTTGACACGGGCCATGTGCGCAACGAACTCCGTGGCGCTGATGTCGAGGGGGAGGCAGTCGTGCTCGGGCATGTAGCCGACGAGTCTGCGGACGGCCAACCCCTCCGCGACCACGTCGAGGTCGAACATGCGCGCTGACCCCGAGGTGGGCTCGACCAGCCCGAGCAGGATCCGAATCAGGGTGCTCTTCCCGGCGCCGTTTGAGCCGACGAGGCCGATGACACCGGGGCCCAGCTCGAGGTCGAGCCCGTCGAGCGCGAGGACGCTCCCGTACCTCTTCGTCAGCCCGCGCGCGGCGATGAGGGACACAGCCGGACAGACTAACCGCCCCGCCGTTTCGCACCGTAGCCCGGCTATCCGCGGCGGCGGGCCGCGTCGACCACGCTCGTCACGACGAAGGCGCCGGCGGCGACGAGCACGATCGCTCCACCGGGCGGCAGGTCCGCGTAGTAGGCGATCGTGAGGCCGGCGAACACGGAGGCGAGCCCGATCGCCATGGCGAGAAGAATCGACGAGCGCATGCTCCAGGCCAGGCGGCCGGAGGCGATCACCGGGAGGACCATGAGCGCCGCGATCAGGAGGATGCCGACGATCTGCATCGAGAGGCCGATCGTCAGGCCGGCGAGCCCGGCGACGAGCACGTTCAGCGACACCACCGGCACGCCCGCGACGCGGGCGCCCTCCTCGTCGACGACGACGCCGACCAGCGCCCGGTAGAGGAGAGCGACGGCCGCGAGCCCCCCGGTCCCGAGAACGGTCACGACCGCCAGGTCCTCCCGCGTCACGGTGAGGATCGAGCCGAACAGGAACGCAAACAGGTTGACGTTCAGAGCGCCGGCCGCCGACGCGAGCACGACCCCGGCGGCGAGCCCCGTGTAGAAGAGGAGCGCGAGGGCCTGGTCTCCGACGGCCTGGCGGCGCGAGCGCAGCCACTCGATGCCGACCGCCCCGGCGACAGCGGCCACGAGGGCGGTCAGGACGGGGGAGACGCCGAGCAGGTATCCGAGCGCGACGCCCGCGAAGGCGGTATGGCCCACGCCGTCCCCGACGAGGCTCATGTTTCGCTGGACGAGGAAGAAGCCGACGGCCGGCGCCAGGAGGCCCACGACGGCCCCCGTGGCGAACGCCAGGCGCATGAACTCACTGTCGAGCATGGGCGTGCGACGGGTCGTGCCACTCGGAGGGGAGGGTGCCGGGCGGGCCGTCGAAGACGATGCCGCCGCGCACGAGGACGAGGCGCTCGACGATCTCCTCCACGGCGCCGAACTCGTGCGAGACGTAGAGCGTCGTCACGCGCCGGTCGCGGCGGAGGCGGTCGAGGAGGCGGGCGAGCGACTCCTGCGACTCCGCGTCGACGCCCGCGGTCGGCTCGTCCAGGACGAGGAGCGACGGCTCGCCGGCGAAAGCCTTGGCGATGAAGGCCCGCTGCTGCTGGCCGCCGGAGAGCTCCGCTAGCGGAGTGCGCGCGTGCTCCGAGAGCCCGACGTCCTCGATCGCGGCGTCCACGATCGCCCGGTCGCGGGCGCGGAGCGGACCGAGGAGGCCGCCCTGGGCGAGCCGGCCCGCGCCCACGACCTCGCGGACCGTGACCGGACCGTGGCCGCCGATCTGCGCCCGCTGGGCCACGTAGCCGAGCGTTGCCCGCCGCGAAAAGCGGCGCGCGGGCTCCCCGAAGAGCCGCACCGTGCCCGAGGTCGGCCGGGCAAGGCCGAGGGCGAGGCGAACGAGGGTCGTCTTCCCACCCCCGTTGGGACCGGCGATGGCCACGAACTCTCCCTCCTCGACCACGAGGTTCACGTCCGTGAGCACCGGCTGGCCGGGCCGGTAGGCGAAGGAGACGTCCTCGAGCTCGAGGGCTAGAGGCATCCCAGCCCCTTTCGGAGGGCCTCGAGGTTCGTCTCCATCACCGTGAAGTAGTCGTCGCCGCGGCCGAGCTCCTCGTCGGTCAGCCCCTCCAGCGGGTTGAGCACCGCGGTCGTGGCGCCCGCCTCCCGCGCGACGGTCTCGCCGACCTCGGGGGAGAGGAGCGTCTCGGTGAACACGGTCGTTACGCCGCGTGCCTCCACCAGGTCGGCCGCGGCTTCCAGGTCTCGTGGGCTCGGCTCGGCCTCGGGCGTGAGCCCCGTGATGGGGATGGGCTCCAGCCCGTAGCGGTCGGCGAGGTAGCCGAAGGCGTCGTGCCCGGTGACGAGCTCGCGGCGCTCGCAGTCGCCGAGCCCGGCCCGATACGCGTCGTCGAGCGCGCGGAGGCGCGTGACGAGCGGCCGGCCGGCGGTCTCGTCGCCCAGCTCGACGCCGATGCGCTCTACGACCTGGGCGAAGAGGACGGGGTCGAGCCAGACGTGAGGGTCGACTCCTTCGGTGTCGCGGAGCTCGAGCCCCTCGAGGGCGTCCAGGGCCGGAACATCCCCGCTCTCGACGGCCTCCTCGACGGCCGGCTGGAAACCCTCGCCGAGGTAGATGACGAGATCCGCGGCGAGGATCTCCTCGAGCTCGCGCGGCGTCAGCTCCAGGTCGTGCGGCTCCGCGCCCGCCGGCGTCAGGTTCGTCACCTCGACTCCGTCGCCGCCGACCTGGGCGGCCGCAAACGCGAGCGGATAGAAGCCGGCCACGACGCGTGTGGCCCCTGACGAGTCGGCGCCTCCGCCGCATGCCGCACCGCTGGCCGCCAAGAGTGAGATGAGAACGATTCTCGTTATCACGGATTGCTAGCATAGCCCCGTGGCGAGCGGCGAGCAAACGCGAGCTACCGGCCTCCTCGAAGGGGTCGGCGTGCGGTCGACCCGGCAGCGCGTCGTCGTCCTCACCGAGCTGATGGGCGAGCAGAATGACGTCACGGCTCAGCAGCTGCACGAGCGCCTTCGCTCCCGTGGCGAGGCGCTCGGGCTGGCGACCGTCTACCGCACGCTCAACCTGCTCGCCGGCGAAGGCGTGGTCGACGTGCTCTCACACCGTCAGGGGGAGCTCTGCTATCGCCTGTGCGGCGAGGGGCATCACCATCACCTCGTCTGCTCGAGCTGTCATCAGGTGGTCGAGCTCGACGAGTGCGAGCTCGAGCCCTGGCTCGAGCGGATCTCCGAGACTCACGGCTTCGTGACCACGGGGCATCGCCTCGAGGTCGCCGGCCTCTGCGCCGACTGCCGTTAGGGCTCTGCCTCCGCTAGGAGGTCTCCTGACTCAGCCGCGGAGGAGCTCGTAGCCCTCGCGCAGGAAGGGCGTGCGGTCGACGAGCGCGGCGAGCTCGTCCGGCGCGAAGGCGCCTTCCTCGGTGACGTAGCGGTCGATCAGGTCCGGCGGCGTCAGGTCGACGCGCTCCTCGTCGGGCTCGTACGGGTCGACGGGCGCCAGCTTGAGCACCTCGCAGGCCACGACGACCGGGACGCCGGCCTTCTTCGCCGCCTTCGCCAGCCCGTTCGTCTTGATCTTGTTCACGAGCGAGCCGTCGCGGAAGACGGTGTCGGCGCCGAGCAGGAGCAGGTCGACCGTCTCGACGGCGTGTCTCGCGTCGTCGTCCGCGACCAGCTCGGTGGTGAGCCCGGCGGCCGCCAGCTCCTCCGCGAACGCGCGGCCTTCGCCCACGGGATCGGACACGGTGCAGACGACCCGCTGGGCCTGGCCGTGGATCAGCGCCTCGCGGGCCGTCGCCGAGGCCGAGTGGGTCATGACGATGCGGTCGGTCAGGTCCTCGGCGAGGATGACGGCGATCGTCGCCGCCGCCCGCTCCCGGCCCGCGATCACAGCGTGGGCCTCCTCGACCAGCTGCTCGGGCGTCCGGCCGGCGACGAGCACCCTGCCCATGGCGCCGGCGATCGAGCCGATGGCCGGGCGCGCGCGGCAGAGGGCGCGCGCGGTCTCCAGGGGGTCCTCGCCGAGCTCGACGGCCTCGACGAGCGTCTCGAGCGCCTCCTTGGCGAGCCAGCTCGCGCCGTGTCGTGTATCGGCGGCGACGGACTCCACCCGTGTGGTGAGCTCGACGTGCACGAAAGGAAGCGTATCCCGATCGGCTCGACGGCGATGGTGCGGATGGTAGCCTGCGGCCGATGGCGGAGCCAGAGACCGCCCCGGAGACCGCCCCGCGCCTGGCGGCCGCGCCGCTCCCCGTCGTCAGCCTCGTCATCCCCGTCTTCAACGAGGAGGGCACGCTCGAGGAGGTCTACAGGCGGGCGACCGCGACGCTCGAGGAGCTGGGCAAGCCCTTCGAGGTGATCGTCGTCGACGACGGCTCCCGCGACGGCACGTGGGCGGTCGTCGAGCGTCTCGTGGCCGATGATCCCCACCTGCGGGCCGTGCGCTTCAAGAGGAACTTCGGCCAGCATCCGGCCATGCACGCAGGGCTGGTGCGCGCGCGGGGGGACATCGTGGTCACGATGGACGCAGACCTCCAGAACGTCCCCGAGGACCTCCCCCGCTTGGTCGCCGCAGTGGAGGAGGGTGCGGACGTGGCCAGCGGCAGGCGGCTCGGCCGGGCCGATTCGTGGGGGCGAACACTTCCCTCGAAGATGGTGAACGGGATGCTCCGCCGCTTCACTGGAGCCGACGTCGCCGACTTCGGCTGCGCCTTCAACGCCTACTCGCGCTCGGCGGTCGAGCCGGTGCTCGGCGTCATCGGCAAGCAGAAGTTCACGAAGGCGCTCGTTCTGTCGGCCGGCGCGAGCGTCGTCGAGGTCGACCTCTCCCACCAGGCGCGGGCCGACGACTCCCGCTACTCGCCGTTTCGCCTCGTCAAGCTCGCGCTGCACGTGCTGGCGGGCTTCTGGCCGCAGCCGATCCAGTGGGCCGGGGTGACCATCGGCGCCGTCTGCGGCCTGCTGACCGTTGCCGTCGGGATCTGGGGGATCGTCGCCTGGGCGGTCAAGGGCGACTTCCCGGGGCTCCTCTTCCTCGGAGGGCTCGTGCTGGGCGTGCTCGCGGTCCAGGGGTTCATCCTCGCCCTCGTGGGCGAGTACCTGGGTCGGATCCAGCGCGACGTGGAGGGACGGCCCCTCTACACGATCGACCGCGAGCTTCCCGACTGACGGGTCAACGAACCCGTTTCAAAACGAAGCCCTGAGCCGCCGGGCCGCGCTGGACGGCGCGATTCTGCGTCCTCGGTTGCGCTCGTAGCCTCCGGCTACGAGCGCGCCCTGCGTCCTTGCCTCGCACTCGCCCAGCGCACCCCGGCGGCGAGGCGTCATTTCAAAACGGGTTCAAGGGCGGCGCGCCGGTACAATCGGCGCCCGTGCGCAAGCGCATCCTCGTGACCGGCGGCGCGGGGTTCATCTCGTCGAACTTCATTCGCCACCTGCTGACGGCGACCCCGTACGACGTCGTCTCTCTCGACGCGCTGACGTACGCGGGCAACGTCGACAACCTCTCTGATCTCTTGGGGCACGAGCGGCTGTCCTTCGTGCACGGGGACATCCGGGACCGGGCACTCGTGGGCGAGATCGTGCGCGACGTCGACGTGATCGTGAACGCGGCCGCCGAGTCCCACGTCGAGAAGTCGATCGTCGAGGGCGGCCGTGAGTTCGTGACGACGAACGTCGTGGGCACGCAGATCCTTCTAGACGCCATCCGGGAGGATCCCGTCGAGCGCTTCATCCTCATCTCGTCGAGCGAGGTGTACGGGACGGCCGAGAGCGAGCCCATGGACGAGGAGCACCCGCTCAACCCGCGTAGCCCCTATGCGGCCACGAAGGCGGGCGCGGACCGGCTCGCGTATGCCTACCACGTCACGTACGGGCTCCCGATCGTGATTCTCCGCCCGTTCAACAACTACGGCCCGTATCAGCATCCGGAGAAGGTCGTCCCGCGCTTCATCACGCAGGCGCTCGCCGGGCGGCCGCTGACGGTGCACGGCGACGGCCACGCCTCGCGCGACTGGCTCTACGTCGAGGATCACGCCGAGGCGATCGACGCGGTGCTCGCCGCCGACGTCTCCGACGTGGCCGGGCAGGTCCTGAACCTGGCGACGGGCGTCGACATCTCCATCGAGCGCATCGCCGACCTTGTCCTCGACCAGCTCGGAGAGCCGGCGAGCATGAAGGCCCATGTGCCCGAGCGGCCGGGTCAGGTCGACCGGCACATCGGCTCGACGGAGAAGGCCGAGCGCGTGCTCGGCTGGCGGGCGCGAACGTCCTTCGAGGCGGGGCTCGAGCGCACCATCGCCTGGTACGAGCAGAATCCTCACTGGTGGGAACAAGCTCTTCGAGCGGAACAGACGGCGAGCGGAAGCGCCTCCTAGTCCTGGGCGCAGGTCCGGCTCAGCTCGGGCTGCACCGGGCGGCCCGGGAGCGCGGGCTCTACGTCGTCGCCTGCGATCGTGACCCCACGGCGGTCGGCTTCGAGCATGTCGACCGCCGGGCAGTCGTGTCCGTCGAGGACGAGGCGGCGATCAGCCAACTCGCCCGCGCCGAGGAGGTCGACGGGATCATCGCGCCCGGGATCGACTGGCCCGTCGCCATCGCCGCGCGTGTCGCCGCCCACGCGGGGCTCCCGCACCCGCTCGCGCCGGAGACGGCCGCGCTCACCGTCCTGAAGCACCGCCAGCGCAAGCGCTTCGCCGAGCTCGGCGTCCCGCAGCCTCGGTGGGAGGTCGCCACCGCCGGCGGAGGACGGGCTCCCGCTTCCGTCCGTCGTGAAGCCGGTCGACCGCCAGGGCCAGAAAGGCCTGGCCGTGGTCGAGGACCGGGCCGGGCTCGACGCGGCGATCGCCGCCGCCGTCGAGGCCTCGCGCAACGGGCTGGCGCTGATCGAGGAGCTCGTGCCGGGACCCGAGGTGACCGTGAATGCCTTCTCTCTGGGCGGCGTCTTCCACCCGCTCACCGTCACGGATCGCCTGACCGCGGGCAACGAAGCCTTCGGCGTCGCGCTCGCGCACGTCTGGCCGAGCGCTCATCCGGTCGAGGAGGCGGTCGAGGCCGCGCGCCTTGCGGCCGATTCTCTCGGTGTGACCGACGGCCCGACCTATACCCAGATCGTGCTCGGCCCCGAAGGGCCGCGTGTGATGGAGCTCGCGGCTCGCCTCGGGGGCGGCCACGACGCCGAGCTCTGCCGGGTCGCGCTCGGGGTCGACCTCAACGCCCTCGCCCTGGCCGCCGCTCTCGGAGAGCCGCTCGACATGCCCAAGCCCGAGCCGGGTGGCGGCGCCGTCGTTCGCTTCCTCGTCCCGCCCGAGGGAGTGCTCGAGGACGTGGACGGCCTCGAGCAGGCCGTGGCCGCCGAGGGCGTCGTCGACGCCCGCGTCTACCGCTCGCCCGGCTGGAGGTTCGGGCCCTTCCGGCGCGGGAACGACAGGGCCGGCTACGTCCTCGCCGAGGGCGAGAGCCGCGACGAAGCGCTCGCGCGCGCCGACCACGCAGCCGGGCTCATCCGCTTCAGGACCGCCCATGCAGAATCTCTCCTCGAGGCGTAAGACCTTCCTCTCCTTCCAGCCGCCGGCGATCGGCCAGGAGGAGATCGAGGCCGTCGCCGAGACGCTCAGGAGCGGCTGGCTCACGAGCGGGCCGCGCTCGGAGGAGCTCGAGCGCCGCTTCGCCGAGTACGTCGGCGCGAAGCACGGCGTCGCGCTCGCCTCCGGCACCGCCGCCATGCACCTCTCCCTCCTCGCGGTCGGAGTCGGCCCGGGCGACGAGGTGATCACGACGCCGGTCACTTGGCCGGCGACCGGCAACGTCGTCGTCCACTGCGGCGCCCGGCCCGTGTTCGTGGACGTCCGCGACACGGACCTCAACATCGACCCGGACGCCGCCGCGGCCGCGGTCACCGAGCGGACGAAGGCCATCCTGCCCGTCCACCTCGCCGGCCAGCCGGCCGACCTCGACCCGCTGCTCGCCCTCGGGCTCCCGGTGGTCGAGGACGCCGCCCACGCCACCGAGTCCGTCTACCGCGGCCGCAAGGTCGGCGCCATCTCACTCGCCACGTGCTTCTCCCTCTACGCCACGAAGAACGTGGCGGCCGGCGAGGGCGGGATGGTGACGACCGACGACGACGAGGTCGCGGCCGCCCTCCGCAACCTCCGCCTGATGCGCCGCGGCGAGGGCTCGCTCTACGACGTCACCGTTGCAGGCTTCAAGGCGAACCTCTCCGACGTCCTCGCCGCCATCGCGCTCTGCCAGCTGGACAAGATCGAGGAGCACGCCGAGATCCGCCGCCGCCACGTGGCCGCCTACGACGCGGCCGTTGCCGACCTGCCGGGTATCGAGCCGCTCGCCCGAGACCCGCGCGACCACCACGCGCTCCACCTCTACGTCGTCCGCATCGACGCCGAGGGCGCGGGCGCCGACCGGGGCGCCTACCAGAGTGCTCTCCGCGAGGAGAACATCGGGACGAGCATCCACTTCCTCCCCGTGCACCGACTCACGTACTACCGCGAGCGCTTCCCGGACCAGCCGCGGCTGCCCGTGGCCGAGCGCGCCGGCGCCCAGGTGCTCTCCCTGCCGCTCTCCCCGGCGCACTCGGACGCCGACGTCGTGGACGCCATCGAGGCGCTCCAGCGCGTGCACGCCCGCTTCACGGGCCGCTAGCCCGGGTCATGAGCCGGCCCGTCAAGCTTTCGATTCAGATCCTCGTCAGCGGCGCGGTCCTCGCGCTCCTGCTCTGGCAGATCGACCTGCAGCAGACGGCGGAGATCCTCCGCGACAGCCGCTGGGGCTACGTCCTCGCCGCTTTCGTCATTCTCATCGCGACCACCTGGCTGATGACCTGGCGCTGGTACGCGCTCCTCGCGGCCAGGGGCGTGCACGAGCCCTTCTCGTGGCTCCTCGGCATGTACTTCGTGAGCTATGCCGCCGGCCAGGTCCTCCCGACCGCGGTCGGCGGGGACGCCGTCCGGATCATCGAGCACGCGCGCCGCCGCCCGGACGCGAAGGCAACGGCGGCCGCCTCCGTGTTCATGGAGCGCGCGCTCGGCTCGGCGGGAACGCTCGTCCTGCTGGCCGTCGCGCTCGCGATCGCCGTCGGTCGCTACGACGACGTCGGGGCCCTCGTCGTCCTCGAGGTCGTCTTCGTCGCGGCGATGATCGTCCTCGGGCTCCTGCTCTTCTCACGTAGGCTCGGGCTCGCCCTCGAGCGCCGGCTCTTCCCGCTCGGGCGGAAGATCAAGCTCGAGAAGCCGCTTCAGAGCCTCTACTGGGCCATGCACGAGTACCGCTCTTCGCCGGGCGTCATGGCCGCGGTGCTCGGGGTGACCCTCGTCTCGCAGCTGATGCGCGTGGTCAGCATCTGGCTCTGCGGCGAGGCGGTCGGGGCGGACGTGTCGCCGGTCGTCTACATCATCCTCGGGCCGCTCCTCTTCCTCGTGCAGATGATCCCGTTCACGCTGAACGGGCTCGGCGTCCGGGAGGCGTTCTTCGTCCTCTTCCTCGGCCGCTTCGACGTCCCCGCGGACGTGGCCTTCGCGGCCGGCTTCCTGTTCTTTGCAGTCTCCATCGCCACCTCCCTCCCAGGCGCGTTCATCCTCCTCTGGAAGAGCGTCCGACCAGCGGCGCCGGTCGGCCGGTGAAGGTCGTCTTCCTGACGACGTCCTACCCCCGGGACGAAGACGACTTCGCCGGGAGGTTCGCGGCCGAGCTCGCCGAGCGGCTGCGCGGCCGAGCCGTCGAGGTCGACGTCGTCTCCCCGGGGGCCTTTCGGGACTACGGCCTCGCCTACGGCGCCGGCGTGACCGCCAACGTCCGTCGGCGCCCGTGGGCCCTTCCGCCCATGCTGGGCTCGATGGCCCGGGCCGTGCGGCGCGCGGCCGGGGACGCCGACCTCGTCCACGCCTTCTGGCTTCCCAACGCCGCCGTTGCGCTGGCGGCGCGAAAACCGGTCGTCGTCACGCTGCCCGGCACCGACATGGAGCTCGCCCGCCGCGCCCCTCCGCTCGCTCGCTGGACGCTTCGCCGCGTGCGCGTCACCCTGCCCGTCGCCGAGGCCTTCGGGGAGCAGGCGCGGGCCCTCGGCGCCCGCGACGTGCGCGTGATCCCGACCGGGCTCGAGCTTCCCGACGAGCCCGGCGAGCCGGCCGATCCGCCCGAGGTCCTCTACGCAGGCCGCCTCTCGGAGGAGAAGGGCGTCGAGGAGCTGGCCGCGGTGGCAGACGGACTGAACCTGGTCGTCGCCGGAGACGGCCCGCTTCGCCCGCTCATGCCGCAGGCGCGCGGCATGCTGCCGCGCGAGGGGCTCTACGCCCTGATGCAGCGAGCCTCGGTCGTCGTCTGCCCGTCGAGGCGTGACGGCCTCCCGGTCGTCTGCGCCGAGGCGATGGCGCACGCGCGCCCGGTGGTGGCGAGCGCCGTCGGCGGCCTCCCCGACCTGGTCCGAGACGGCGAGACCGGGCTCCTCGTGCCGCCTCGCGACCCGGCGGCGCTGCGCGCTGCGATCGACCGCCTCCTGGCCGACGCCGAGCTCCGCCGCCGCCTGGGGCGCGCCGGGCGCGAGCGGATCGCCGAGCTCTGCGACTGGGACAGCGTCCTCGACCGCACGCTCCAGGCGTACGACGACGCGCTCCGGTAGCTCAAGCGGGCCCTCGGGCCCGCCGATACGAAGGGCATGTACGAGGGGAAGAGCGTCGCCGTCGTCGTCCCTGCCTTCAACGAGGAGGAGCTCGTCGCCGAGACCGTGCGCGGGATCCCCGCGTTCGTCGACAGGATCCTCGTCGTGGACGACTGCTCGCGCGACGCAACCGTCGAGCGCGCGGCCGTCGCCGATCCCCGGGTCGAGGTCATCCGCCACGAGCGCAACGCCGGCGTCGGCGCGGCCATCGTCACCGGCTACAAGCGCGCCCGCGACCTCGAGGTCGACGTCACCTGCGTCATGGCAGCGGACAACCAGATGGAGCCGGCCGACCTCGGCACCCTCGTCGGTGGAGTCGTCTCCGGCGAGTGCGACTACGCGAAGGCAAATCGCCTCTTCACCGGGCAGGCCTGGCAGCTCATCCCCCGCTACCGCTACCTCGGCAACGCGATCCTCTCCTTCTTCACGAAGATCGCCTCCGGGTACTGGCAGGTGGCCGACTCGCAGTCCGGCTATGCGGCGATCTCGCTGGAGACGCTACGCCTCCTCGACCTCGATCGCCTCTACGCGCGCTACGGCTTCCCCAACGACCTGCTCGTTCACCTGAACGTCTGGAACCGGCGCGTCCGCGACTACCCGTCGCGGCCGATCTACGGCGTGGGGGAGCAGAGCGGCATCCGCCTGCGCAAGGTCGTGCCCACGATCTCCTGGCTCCTGCTCAAGGGCTTCTTCTGGCGAATGAAGGAGAAGTACGTCATCCGCGACTTCCACCCGCTCGTCCTCTTCTACCTGCTCGGGCTGGGGCTCTCCGGCGCGGGCTTCGCGCTGGGCTTCCTGGAGGTTGTCCTGCGGCTCATGGGCAACCCGATCCCCGCGGCGACGATCGTCCTCGTCGCCCTCCTGGTCGTCTCCGGGCTCCAGCTCCTCCTCTTCGCCATGTGGTTCGACATGGAGTCGAACAGGAGCCTCACCCCCGGTACAGGCGCGGGCCGGCTGGAGATCCCGGCCGGCACCCGTGTCGTCGTCGTGTACGAGGGCAGCGCGGAAGCGTCACTGCCGGCGGCTACGAGGACGAGCGTCGGCGAGAAGGCCTCCTGAGCCGCGGCGCCCGACGGGCGCAAGGCACGCTGCGCGACTACGAAGACCGCAGCTCCTGCGCCCAGGTGTCGTCCGCGCCGCAGATCTGGGGCAGGTCCATCGCGGCCGCGACGTTCATCAGCATCCCCATCGCGAAGAAGTCCCGGATCTCCAGGGTCGACTTGCCGCTGACCTGCTCGACGTACCGGAAGAGCTCGGCGAAGCCGGCGCGGGTTGCGTCGCGGATCTCCGGGTCGGAACAGGCCGCGTACATCTGTAGCTGCCCGAGCAGCCGCTCGCGGTCGGCGAGGAGCTGGTCGTATGCCTTCCCCATCGCAAGCATGGCCTCGTCGCCGGTCTTGCCCTCGGCCGACTTGCGGAATGCGTCGAGCACGCGGTCGAACCCCCGCTTCGAGCTGGCGATGAAGAGCTCCTTCTTCGTGCCGAAAAGCCTGAAAAGGTAGGGCTGCGAGATTCCCGCGCGCGCCGCGATCTTCTCCGTCGACGTGCCGTGAAGCCCGCCGTGGGCGAACTCCTTCATCGCCGCCTCGAGGATCTCCTCGCGGCGGACCTCGGCGCTCTTCCGCTCGGTCGCTGGTGTTGCCACGGCAGGTAAGTTAGCACTCACTCACAAGGCTGTCAAGAGGCCGGCGCTCGCCAGAGGACGATGCCGACGAGGAGCCAAACGAGCCCGACGACCGGCAGGGCAGGCGTCAGGAAGAACGACGCCGGGCCGGTCACAACGAGCAGCAGGCCGACCCACCACCCGACCGCCCGCGCCCGGACGAGCGCCCAGGCGAGCAGGAGCACGCCCACCGTGTAGACGACGCTTCCAAGAGCCTGGACGATGCCGCCGTACTTTGGGGCGCCCGAGTCGAAGCGCGCGGCCTCGCCGGCGTAGGAGCCCCAGGGGAATGTCCAGAACTGGAGCGCGGTCCCGAGGGCGAGGAGGCCGAGGCCGAGCACCGTAAGCGCCAGCGCCGCCTTGCCCGGGAGACCCGGACGCTCGACTCGGGCGAAGAGCGCGACCGCGGCCACGAGGAAGAGGAGGAAGCACGCGACGAGGGCCTTGGCCGAGTCCATCCACGTGAGCCCGATGACGACGTCCATCTGGTTGAGCTGGGTCGGCCCGTGAGCGGCGAGGCCGTGCGCCCAGACGAGCAGCCAGACGAGGCCGCCGGCGACGGCTGCCGGGCCGCCCCAGCGCACAATCCTCTCCACGACGGCGCACTCTAAATCCCTGCACACGGACACAGGTCAA
>CAVZJM010000003.1:0-204750 GCA_963775625.1 uncultured Actinomycetes bacterium
GCTCTCAAAGCGCCTCGCTCCAAGTGGTCACGGAGGCAGCAAGGCATGTACTACGGAGGCGCCTGCAGGGGCGGGCCTTGTCCGGCGGGCGCCCGCCGTCAACCGCTGAGCCAGGCGAGTTGCCCCGCGGCCACGTCCCAGCGCACCGACGCTTCGCCGCCGACGACACGGTGGAGGACAATCGCGTCGGGCTCCGCGACGGCGATCCACTTGCCGTTCGGCGACCAGTCCGCGTACACGCCTTTGAACGTCCGCGGGGCCCGGCCCTGGAAGCAGCCGAGGTCGATAAGCCGGACAACGTCGCCGCTGACCGAGAGGGCCGCGCAGTTGTCGGGCGCAAGGTCGGCCACATGGTCGGCCAAGTACGTGAGGGTGCGGTCGGGCGTGATCGTCGGCACGCTCGCCGCGCCGACCAGGCGTCCGCCCTCGTAGCGGTCGACCCGCCCTCCCTCCACGATGACGGCGAGCGAGCCGTCGACGCCCCACGCGAGCTCCCAGACAGGTCCGCGGGCTCTCAGCGGCGGGCGCCCGCCGATCACGATCTGCTGGCGGTCGTTCACAGACGCCGTCACGCCGTGCGGGTCGTACGCTCGCGGGCAGTGGTCAAGACGCTTCGGTCGCTGTCCGCGCGAGAGCTCGAACCCGGACCGCGGGGTGTCGCACCAGGCGAGCGTCGAGCCGTCCGGGCCCCAGGCGATCGGAAAGGACCTCTTGTACTCTCCGAAGCTCGCCCGCGGGTGCGCGAGGTCGAGAACGCTGAAGTGCCTCGCATCACCGCCCGCGTCGTCGGGCACGCTGTACGCGACGCGCGTCCCGACGCGCGGGGCGTAAAGCGCGCAATTCGTTTCCAGCCGAGGGAGGTCGAGCATTCGGCCCGAGCGGAGGTCGATGGCCCGAAGCTCGCAGCCGCCGGGGGCGGTGAAGGCGAGGAGACCCGACGCGGCCCCGCCCGGCAGCCTGGGCACCGACGGCTCGACCTCGTCCGTCGTCGCGGCGGTCGGCGTTTGCCCATCCTGCGGCTCCTCGGCCGTCGTCGCCGACGCCTCGCGCTCATCCGTCGTCGCGGCAGTCGCCGCCCGACCGTCCCGCGCCTCCTCGGCCGTCCGGTCGCGAAGCACGTCCGCGAGCGCGGCCCCGCCGAGCGCGACCAGAGCAGCCACGAGCACGAGATCCCTCGCTCTCCGGCGGCGAAGCATGTTCACGAGTCTGGCGATCATGCGCGCTTTCGCGAGGGCACACAAGTGGACACCGCCCTGGTACGAGCAGGAGCGGGCCGAACTCCTGGAGCGCCTCTTTTGGAGGACTCGATTTCGACGCCCGCCGAGGGCCCGACGAGCGTCGCAATGGAAGTCTCCTCGTCGCTCATCTGTTCCCACTGGTCGCCCGACACCGTGACCGCGGCGAAGAGCTAGCGAACTGACCAGAGGTCCCGACCCCAGGAGGACCGGGAATCCAGCATCTCCGCCACCGTCGCGTTTCACTCCTCCACGCTCAGGGACTCCCCGTGGGCACGGATCGGAGAGGTCGTCGGACACGCGGATCTCGTCACGACCGCGCGTACGTACACGCACGTCCTCGTGGACGAGCAGGAGATCGACCATGGGGCGCTTCTCGCGCGTCCGGATCGCGGCTAGAGCAAGGGAGGACGACGAGGAGCACTCCGGCACCGTCATTACGATCAGGACCTGATTCATGGAACGAGAATCGAAGGAGATCCATTGAGACGTACGCTGATCGTCGCCGCTCTCGTGAGCTGCTTCGTCGCCGCGCTCGCCGAAAGCGCGAAGGCCGCGGATACGGCGGAATGCGTGAAGCCCGCTGAATATCGCGCCATTCATAAGGGCGACGCGAAGAAGCGCGTTCATCGCGTCTTCGATACCGACGGACAGCGACGCTCGCTCGTGACGCACCTGGGCTATCGCGTGGAGATACGCGCCTATCGGGGATGTCTCTCCGGAGTGGAAGTCTGGGTCTTCTTTGAGAAGCAGGTCGGCGGGGGCGCGTTCCGGCTCGACCGCAAAGGAGCGGGTGGCGTGATCCCCGTTTCCAGGGCGATCTGAGCAGAGCGCGACCGCTCGGATACCGCTCCCCCAGCCGCTCCCTCAAGCGGAAAAGCCGCTCATTTCCAGGGGCGTCAGATCCCGTATGCGCCTTTCTCCTCCTGACCGTTGAGCGAAAACCGCTTGGTTGAGCGGTTCATAGGCTCTGGAGATCCGGGAAATGCTGACAGACCGCTCCCCTCGGCGCGCTCCCCTCGAGGCGCAGATCGCCGGGGCGCACGCACCGCAAGAATGGAGTCCGTGGATGCGAGCGTGGGGACCGTTGTGCTGGTTGAAGGAGCGAGCGACCGCGTCGCTGTCGAAGCGCTCGCGCAGCGCCGCGAGCGGAATCTCGCTGCGGAGGGAATCTCCGTCGTACCGATCGGGGGTGCACAGGCGATTGGACGCTTCCTCGAGCGCTTCGGCCCCCGCGGGCTCGGCCTGAGGCTCGCGGGTCTTTGCGACGCCGCAGAGGAGGCCGACTTCGGGCGGGCGCTCGAGCGCGGTGGCCTCGGCTCCGACCTCACTCGCGACGAGATGGAGCGCCTGGGTTTCTACGTCTGCGTCGTCGATCTGGAAGACGAGCTCATTCGTGCCCTGGGCGCCGATGCAGTGGAGGAGATCATCGACGCGCAGGGTGAGCTCGGCGCGTTTCGCACGCTGCAGAAGCAGGCTGCGTGGCGAGAGCGACCGAAGCAGGAGCAGTTGCGCCGGTTCATGGGCAGCGGCGGCGGCCGAAAGATCCGCTACTCCCGCTTGCTCGTGGACGCACTCGATCTCGACAGGGTGCCGCGGCCGCTCGATGGCGTGGTCGCCTTTACCTCTTAGGCCCTCGGCTCGCTACGTCCACGTCGGCGCGTCGATGTTGCCGTGAAGACCTCGCCATCGCCGCGAAGTCATCGATCGCGAGCGCAAGGTCCTGGAGGCGCTCGAGGAGCGCCTCCAGGTGACCTAGCCGGCACTTCGAGCCCCGATGCGCGCATCCACGCTCGCCACAGGGACGTACACTCGGAAACGTGAGGGTCTGTCCCAACTGTGGGGAGGAGAATCCCGAGAAATTCCGTCTGTGCGGGTATTGCGGGGCGAAGCTCGTCCCGGACGAGGCCCCGCAGGCGGCGCGGAAGCTCGTCACGATCGTCTTCTGCGACCTCGCCGGATCGACGAGCATGGGCGAGACGCTCGACTCGGAGTCGCTACGCGCCGTGATGACGCGCTACTTCGAAGAGATGCGAAGCGTGCTGGAAAGCCACGGCGGCCTCGTCGAGAAGTACATCGGTGATGCGGTGATGGCGGTCTTCGGGCTCCCGGTCGTGCGCGAGGACGACGCGATTCGCGCTGTAGCAGCGGCGGACGGAATGCGGGCGGCGCTCGAGCGCCTGAACGACGAGCTCGAGGACTTCTGGGGCGTTCGGCTGACCAGCCGCACTGGCGTGAACACCGGCGAGGTGGTGGCCGGGGATCCGACCGAAGGAGAACATCTCGTCGTCGGGGACGCAGTCAACGTCGCCGCCCGACTCGAGCAGGCGGCGGGCGGCATGGAGATCCTGATCGGGCCCTTGACCTACCGTCTCGCCCGCAGGGCGGTCGAGGTCGAGCCCGTCGAGCCGCTCGAGCTGAAGGGGAAGGCCGAACCAGTCCCTGCGTACCGGCTCCTGGGCCTCGCCCAGCCCGATGAGACCGCTCAACGAAGCGCCGTCCCGCTCGTGGGCAGGGAGCGTGAGCTGCGCCTTCTCCTCCGGGAGCACATGCTGGCCGCCGCCGAGGGGCACTGCCGGCTGGCGACGGTCCTCGGTGATGCGGGCGTGGGGAAGTCGCGCCTGCTCGCCGCACTCAACGATTCGCTCGCTGGGTGCCTGCTCCTGCGCGGCCGTTGCCTCGCGTACGGGCGCGGGATCACGTTCTGGCCCCTGCGCGAGGCCGTGCGGCAGGCGGCTGCCATCTCCGACGACGATACGCCCCAGGCCGCTCTGGAGAAGCTCGGGCAGCTCGTCGGTCCCGAGGCTCGGGACGCGGGCGCCGTCGAGCGCGTGGCCTCGGCGATCGGGCTCTCCGGCGCCCAGTTCCCCGTGCACGAGGTCTTCTGGGGCGCCCGCAAGCTGGTCGAGGCAATCGCGGCCCGCGGACCGCTCGTGCTCGCCTTCGAAGACGTTCACTGGGCAGAGACGACCTTCCTCGAGTTCGTCGACCACCTCGCGGAGGAGGCCGAGGGGCCGTTGTTGCTCGTGTGCCTCGCGCGACCCGAGTTCCTCGAGTTCAGGCAGGACTGGGGTGAGCAGACGCACGGAGTCCGAATCGCGCTCGAGCCGCTTGGTGAAGCCGAGGTCGGCAGGGTCATCGAAGAGCTGCTCGGCCAGGCGCAGGTCGATGAGGACGTGCGCGCACGGATCGCCACGGCCTCGGAGGGGAATCCGCTCTTCGTCGAGCAGCTGCTCGAGATGATGGTCGAGGAAGGTCTTCTCCGCCGTTCCGGTGAGGCTTGGGTCGCCGCGGGCGATCTCTCGACCGTCTCGATGCCGCCGACGATTCATGCGCTTCTTGCCGCGCGCCTGGAGAGCCTCAGCAGCGAGGAGCGGGAGGTCATCGAGGCGGCGAGCGTGGTCGGGCAGCAGTTCGTCCAGGACGCCCTGGAGGAGCTGGTCTCCGAGCGCATCCGAGAGAGCGTCCCCGAGCTCCTCGAAGCGCTGATGCAGAAACGGCTCGTCAGGCTCGAGCAGAGGGAATTCGCCCTGGAACAGAGGTACCGCTTCGGCCACATCCTGATCCGCGACGCGACCTACCGGGGGCTCCTCAAGGCCTCCCGCGCACTTCTCCACGAACGCTTCGTCGGCTGGGCCGACCGCGTGAACCAGGACCGCGACCGAGCCGTCGAGTACGAGGAGATCCTGGGCTATCACCTCGAGCAGGCCTACACGTGCCTCTCCGAGCTCGGCCCTCTGGACGACCATGGCCGCCAGCTCGGGGTCCGGGCGGCCGCTCGCCTCTCCTCGGCAGGCCAGCGTGCGTTTGCCCGCGGCGACATGCCGGCGGCCGCAAACCTCCTTCGCCGCGCAGTCGCGCTCCTGCCCGCAGACAGCCACGACCGGCTGATGCACCTGCCCGATCTGGCGGAAGCGATGCTGGCGATCGGAGAGTTCGCCTGGGCGGAGACCTTCCTCGACGAGACGATCGAGACGGCCGCGCAGGCGGGCGAGGAAGGACTCGGCGCCAGCGCCCGGCTCCTCCGCCTGCGGGTCCGCAGCCATTCGGGCGAGGCCGAGGACTGGACGGGGCGGATGGTCGCCGAAGCCGACCGGGGCCTGCCGCTCCTCGAGGCCGCCGGCGACCACGTAGAGCTCGCTCGAGCTCTACGCATGCTTGCGTGGGCACACGGGAACGCTTGCCGGTACGGGCACGCAGCCGCAGCCGCGCAACTTGCGATGGAACACGCGTCGCTCGGCGAGGACGAGCGCCAGCGGCGACATGCCGCCGTCGTCATATGCAACCGCCGCGCTGCTTGGGGCGACGCCTGTCCCGGAGGCGATCGAGCGCTGCGAGTCGATCGTCGCCGAGGCGCTAGAGGACCGAAGGACGCAGGGCATCGTCATGAGCCTCCTCAGCGAGCTCCGAGCTATGCAGGGTGATTTCGCCACCGCGCGCGACCTCTACACCAGCGCCCGCCTGATGCTCGAGGAGTTCGGACGCAGTGTCGTCGCGGCGTCGACCTCGCAACAATCGTGCCGGGTGGAACTGCTCGCACGGCGATCCTGTCGCCGCCGAGCGCGAACTCCGGCGCGACTTCGTGGTTCTCGAGGAGATGGGTGAGAGGTACTTCCTCTCCACCGCGGCCGGCGAGCTGGCCCGCGCCATCTACGCACAGGGTCGCTATGCCGAGGCCGAAGAGCTCACGCAGCTCGCGGAGGAGCTCTCGGCCGACGACGATCTCACGTCCCAGGCCTTGTGGCGCTCGGTCCGGGCGAAGACCCTCGCCCGACGCGGCGTCGACGAGGACGCAGAGCAGCTCGCGCGCAAGGCGCTCGAGCTCCTGAAGGGCACGGACGCTCTGATTCTCCAGGCCGACGCGCTGGAGGACATGGCCCACGTACTCGAGCTGGTCGGCGAGCGACGGCGCTCGCAAGTGCCTCGGCGAGGCCCTGGAGCGCCTCGAGCGAAAGGAACGACGTCGTCTCCGTCGAGCGCGTGCGAGCGTCGTTGGAGGCGCTGGACGCGACCCCCGCCTAGTCGGGCCTAGTGCATCTTCCCGTTGTGGGAAGAGATGAGCGTCGCCTCGAACCCCTTGCTCCCGAGGTCGCGGATGTTCCAGAGGCAGGGTCGCTCGTTCGCGGAAGGCGTGGCGGAGCTGCACCGGTCGCGGATGATCTCGAGCGCGCAGGTGTCGCAGGCGATGTAGAAGAGCACGAAGTTCTTCCTCGTCTGCTTCGGCGACACGAACTCGTCGGGCCAACGGAGGACGAACTGCAAGGAGTCGAAGGTGCCGGGAATCGTGGCGCTTACCCAGCCGCCACTCCGGCAGATCTCGTACTTCGGGCACACGAACGGCGGGTCGTCGGTGATGGCGAGCTCGGCCGTGAGGTCGTCGTGCCCGGCGGGAATCTTCGACAGTCCGCTCTGACCTTCGTCGGCGGCAAGCAGCTGCGTGGCGATTCCGTCCGGGACGAAGGACGACGCTCGGGGCCCTCCCGCGGCGAGCGTCGTCACAGGTTCGGAGACGGTGATCGTGTCCGTCTGCGGGTCGTTGCCTGGATTGTCGCTCCCCCGCTCCTTGACGAAGGCGGAAACCACGTTCCGGAACGCTCCAGCCTGAGTTGGCGCGCGCGCGACGAGCTCGGCCGTCGCCGAGGCGCCGCTTTTCAGCTTCCCGATCAGACAGCGTGCCGTTGCTCCGGCGATCGTGCAGTTGCCTGAACTCGCGACCGCCGAATGAAAGGAGGCGCCGGGTGGAGCTGCGCCGCAATCGCTGCCGCTTCCGGACCCGCTCACCAGGCACGCCGTCAGCGTCGTTTGGGTGAGCTCACTCTTTCCGACGTTCCGGAGGGTGACGGTGAAGGAGACGAACGTCTGCCCAGCCGCGGTGGCCGCCGAAACATCGAGGGGCGTGTGCGTCACGCTCACGCAGAGCTGCCGGCCGGTCGGCGGCGGGCACGGAGAGTCCTCCGCGGCGGCGGCGCCGGCTCCTCCGAGCCCGGCAACCAGCAGGCATCCGCCCACGAGCGCCAGGAAGCTGTTGCGTGTGAGACCCCGTCGTGTGATCGCCGACCCCCTTCTGGGCTAGCGTCGATGCTGCCAGAGTCCGGCGGCCAGGTCAACTTCGTGAGTGCCGTCGACCGGTGACGTCAGGCGGCCGCTACAATACGGCTCGGAGTTATCGCCTAGTAGTCGAAAACCACCCGGAGACCGTACCAATGGAGATCGTCGCCCCCGCCCCGCGCCGTGACGTCGAGGACGTCCTCGCAGCGACCGGAATCACCCCGTTCCACCGGAAGGCCATCCTCGTCACCGGGGCCGCCTGGACGTTCGTGGCCATGGAGATCCTGATCGTCGGCTTCACGGTCCCCGTCTTCACGCAGATCTGGGGACTGTCGGGGAGCATGGCCGGCTGGATCGCGGCCTCGGCGCTGGGCGGCTCGTTGGTGGGCGCGGTCGTGCTGGGGCGGGTGTCGGATCGGGTCGGGCGCCGCCGGATCTTCCAGGCCTCGATCCTCTGGTACGCCGTCTTCACGGCGCTGACCGCGCTTGCGTGGGGGCCGTGGTCGCTGTCCGTCTTTCGCTTCCTCGCCGGCATCGGCCTGGGCGGTGTCCTCGTCGTCGACCCGTCGCTCCTGGCCGAGTACCTCCCACCGCAGCGCCGCGGTCGGCTGCTGGTGCTCCTCGACCTCTTCTGGCCGGTCGGGTTGCTGCTCGCGACCGGGCTCGCCTGGGTCTTCCTCGACCAGATCGGCGGCGACAACGGCTGGCGCTATCTCTTTCTCGCGGCGGCGTTCCCCGCGTTCCTCGCCTTCGTCGCCCGCCTGACGCTGCCCGAAAGCCCCTACTACCTGGCGCGGTCGGGCCGTACGGGGGAAGCTGCCGAGGTGCTCTCCCGGATCGCCGGCAGGGAGGTCGGCGCGGCGGAGCTCGAAGCGGTCGACGAGCCTCGTGCATCGCTCCGCGAACTCGTCTCGGAGCGGCTGCGGTCGTCCTCGGCCGTCGTCCTCGTGGTCTGGATCGCGCTGAACATCTCCTACTACGGCCTCTTCCTCTGGCTGCCGTTCGTCCTCCAAGGCGAGGAGCAGTTCACGGTCAACGTCTATCTCCTGCTCGCGCTTTCGGCCCTCTCGCAGTTCCCTGGGTACGCGGCCGCGCTCTGGCTCGTGGAGCGGATCGGACGCAAGCCCACGCTGGCAGCCTTCCTCTGCCTGGGCGGTGCTTCGGCCTACGCGTTCGCTGTGTCGGACACGGCGCCGGCATACGTCGCCTCGCTCTTCTTCGTCGGCTTCTTCAACCTCGGAGCCTGGGGCGCCGTCTACCCCTTCACGGCCGAGCTGTTCCCGACCAGGCTGCGCTCGAGCGCATTCGGGCTGGCCGAGGGGCTCGGCAAGGGAGCGGCGATCGGAGCGCCGTACCTCTTCGGCGCGCTGATCGACTGGACCGGAGACACGGTCTGGTCGCTGACGTTCGTCGCGCTCGTCATGGTCGCGGGCGGACTGGTGACGCTGCTCGGCAGAGAGACGCGCGGTACGCGACTGGTTTAGGAAGCAGAGGATGCACCACCGCACTGGCTGACCTACCTCGGCACCGACGACGTCGACGCGACGCTGGAGAAGGCCAAGAGCCTCGGCCCGACGACGGTCTACATGGAGCCGACGGACATCCCGACGGTCGGGCGCCTGGCAGTGTTCGCCGACCCGGCGGGTGCCGCGATCGGCCTCTTCCACCCGCAAGCGCGGTAACCGACTGCCGTTGGGAGCGGGCCGCCGCACCCGCTCCCTCCTGGCCGCTCACGTCGCTATTCTCCAGATCGACACATGGGCGGCCTGTTCGCATACCTCGATCCCGGCTCCGGCTCGATGATCCTCCAGGCGGTCATCGGCGGCGTCGCCGCGCTCGCGGTTGCGAGCAAGTTCTACTGGCGGCGGTTCCTGGGCTTCCTGGGCGTCCGGAAGAAGGACAACTCGTAGCGGACTCCGAGCTCCGGGTCGAGCAAGGCTCGTTCCGCGACCCGGACAGCCACGTCTTCTACGCCGAGGGCGAGGTTCGCCGCGCGCTCTCCGAGCGCGGGCTGGCCGACTGGGAGGCGCTCGCCGCCACCGACCTCTTCCGGGAGGGCGTCGCCTCCGGCCGGCTGATCGCGACCGAGCAGCTCGCCGAGCGGAACGGCCTGCCCTCGGAGCTCGACGCCGCCTCAGTGGCCGCCGTTCTCCGTCACGAGCGCATCCCGGTGGTGTCGTACCCCTACGAGTGGCCGTTCGGGATGCTCCGGGACGCCGCCCTGCTCGAGCTCGACCTGCTGCTCGGCGCCCTCGACGAGGGCCTCGTCCTCAAGGACGCTTCGCCGTACAACGTGCAGTGGCGCGGGTCGAAGCCGGTCTTCGTGGACATCGGCTCGTTCGAGCGGCTGCGCGAGGGCGAGCCCTGGGCCGGCTATCGCCAGTTCTGCACGCTCGTCCTCTACCCGCTCATGCTCCAGGCCTACAAGAACGTGCCGTTCCAGCCGTGGCTCCGCGGCTCCCTGGAGGGCATCGAGCCGGCGCAGATGCGCGCGCTCATGGGCTTCCGCGACCGCTTCCGCCGCGGTGTCCTGACGAACGTCGCCCTCCACGCCCGGCTCGAGGGGCGGTACGCCGACCGCGAGGTCAAGAGCGACCTGAAGAAGGCTGGGTTCCACACCGACCTGGTCCGGGCCAACGCGCGAAAGCTTCGCAAGCTCGTGGAGCGGCTGCGGTGGGAGCCGGGTCGGACGGCGTGGTCCGGATACGGCGAGGTCGAACCCGTACGACGACGCCGACGCCGCAGCCAAGGAGGCCTTCGTCCGAGAGTCGGCGGGGCTCCGGCGTCGCAGGCTCCTCTGGGACATCGGCTGCAACGACGGGCGGTACACGCGGATCGCGGCCGCCGAGGCCGACTACACGGTCGCGGTCGACGCGGACGCGGCGGTCGTCGAGGCGCTCTACCGCGCGCTTCGCGCGGAGGGCTCGGAAACCATCCTCCCGCTGATCGGGAACGTCGCCGACCCCTCGCCGGGCCTCGGTTGGCGTGGCCAGGAGCGCCGGCCGCTCCCGGAACGCGGCCGCCCCGACCTGACGCTCTGCTTGGCGCTCGTCCACCACGTCTCGCTCTCGGGCAACGTTCCCGTCCGCGCCTTCCTCGACTGGCTCGCGGACCTCGGGACGGAGGTCGTGATCGAGTTCCCCACGCGCGACGACCCGATGGTGCGTCGACTCCTCGACCGGAAGGGCCCGGGCGCGAATCCGGACTACGAAACCGATGCGTTCGAGCGCGCCCTCGAGGAGCGCTGGCGCGTCGAGCGGCGTGAGGCCCTGCCCTCCGGCACGCGGATTCTCTACCGTGCGGCTCCGACCGCCTGATCCTCCCGGCTCGTACCGCTGGGCAGCGCTCCACCTCGCCGGGCTCTCGGCGCTCGCCATCGCCCAGCCGCTCTTCGACCTCCTCTCCCGAAACGTCGAGTTCTTCGCCGTGCGCGGCTCGACCCGCTGGGACGTCGTCCTCTTCGCCGTGGGCATCGTCGTCCTGCCGCCGCTTCTCCTGCTCGGCCTCGAAGCCCTGGCCGGTCTTGCCGCCCGGAGGGCGGCGACCGTGCTCCACCTCGCCTTCCTCGCCGCGCTCGTCGCGCTTCTCGCCCTGCAGGCCCTCCGCGGGCTCGGCGTCGGCGCGGTCGCGATCGCCGCGGCGATCGGAGGCGTCGCCGCGCTGGTCTACGCACGCGCGCGCGCAGCCCGGATCCTGCTGTCGGTCGTCGGGGCCGCACCGCTTCTCGTCCTCGTCCTCTTCCTCGCCTTCTCGCCGGTGTCCCGCCTCCTCGAGAGCCCGCCGGAGCTACGCCTGGCCGAGTCGCCGTCCGGAGCGCCGGTCGTCATGGTCGTCTTGGACGAGCTTCCCACCGTCTCCCTGCTGCGGGCGGACGGCGAGCTCGACGCCGTGCGGTACCCGAACTTCGCGCGACTGGCCGAGGACGCGACCTGGTTTCGGGACGCCACGACGGTGCACGAGTGGACGACCGGCGCCGTGCCGCCGATGCTCACCGGGCAGCGCCCGCACGGGCTGCCCCTCTTCCTCGACCACCCGAACAACCTCTTCACGCTCTTCGGCGGCGCCTACGACCTGAATGTGCACGAGTCGCAGACGCATCTTTGCCCACCCGCGCTCTGCGACCCGGACCGGGAGCCGCTTTCCGAGCGGGTCGGCTCCCTGTTCACCGACCTCTCGGTCGTCTACGGCCACCTCGTCCTCCCCGAGGATCTCGCCGACGAGCTGCCCTCGATCTCGACGGCGTGGCGCGACTTCGGCGAAGGCGGCGGGCCGAGGGCGCTGCTGGAGGAGGGCCCGGCACAACCCGGCCAGCGTCCGGCCGCCTACACAGAACGGGACGCCGAGGTGGAGGAGTTCGTCAGCTCGCTCGGGCCTTCGGAGCGGCCGACCTTCTCCTTCCTCCACGTCCTCCTGCCCCACCACCCGTGGGAGTACCTGCCCGACGGGAAGATCTACGCGTCCGATCTCGGGTTCCAGCCCGGGCTTCGGAACGAGGGCTGGGTCGGCGACCCGGAGCTCGCGATCCAGGCGCAGCAGCGCCACCTGCTCCAGGTCGGCTACACCGACCTCGCCCTCGGTCGGGTCCTCGACAGGCTCGAAGAGGTGGGTCTCTACGACGACTCGCTCGTCGTCGTGGTCGCCGACCACGGTGTCAGCTTCCGTCCGGGCGGCGAGCGGCGACGCGTCGAGCCGGGGAACATGGAGGACATCGCCTTCGTGCCGCTCTTCGTGAAGGCGCCGGGGCAGACGCGCGGCGAGACCGTCGAGGGCTCGGCGCGAACGATCGACATCGTGCCGACGGTCGCCGACGTGCTCGGCGTCGAAGTCCCGTGGGCGCTCGACGGGCGCTCCCTGGTCGCACCGGACGGCGGCGACGACGACGTCCTGATCGGCACGTCATCCGGCGAGGTCGTCGAGGGGGAGCTGGCCGACCTCGTCGAGCGGCTCGACGCCCTCCTCGCGCGTCAGGTCCAGCGCTTCGGCGAGGAGGACGACAGCCCGGGCCTCTTCGGCATCGGGCCGCGGCCCGAGCTGCTCGGCCTGCCCCCGAACGGCCTGGTCGCAGCGGCGACCGGCGGGCCTACCTTCGAGAGCTACGGCACCAGCGACTACGACCCCGACTCGCCGTTCGCTCCCGTCCGGGTCTACGGGCGCATCCACGGCGCGGCGGCCGGCGACGACATTGCGATCGCGGTCAACGGCCGGATCGTCGCCGTGACCCGAAGCTTCGAGCACGACGGCGAGACGCTCGTCTCCGCCATCACGCCCCAGGATGCCTACGCGCCGGGCGCGAACAGCGTACGGCTCTACGCCGTGACGGGCTCGGGTGACGAGACGTCCCTCGAGGAGCTGCCGGCGGGCTCTTGACATCGATCGCAGACGTGCTATATAGATAGCGTGTCTGCGATGACAAAGCTGACGAAGGACGAACGCCGCCACGTGATCGAGAGTGCGATCGAGCGGCTTCGCGTGCGCTTCGCAGGCGCGCAGGACGGCTGGCTCTTCGCCCAGATCGCCGAGCAGGTCGCCGAGCGCCGCCGTGAGCTCGGGCTGTCCCAGGCCGAACTGGCCGAGATCTGCGGCACCACGCAGTCCGCGATCGCCCGGCTCGAGTCCGGGGGCCGGCCGCCCCGGATCGACACGCTCCAGAAGCTGGCACACGCGCTCGACTGCGAGCTCGCCGTCGAGCTGCGTCCCAACGCGCCGCCGGAAGGACCGGAGGAGGCGTGACCAGCGTCGAGGCCCTCGAGCAGCGACTCGCGGCCCTCGAGCAGGAGGTGGCCGACCTGCGCCGGCAGGTCCGCGGCGCAGGCGCGGCTGGCTCGGAGCAGCGCGCACGCGCAGTCGTGCACCCGCAGGCGCCTCTCCCGCCGCCCCCGCCGGCCCGGCCGGCTCCCCCGCCCCCGCCGCCCCGCCCCTCGCGCCCGGCGAAGCCGCGGCGCGAGCTCGACCTCTCCAAGCTGCTCGGCGCGTTCGGGCTCGCGGTCGCGGGTGGGATCGTCACCGTGCTCGGGATCGTCTTCCTCTTCGTCCTGGCCGTGAACCGCGGCTGGATCAACGCGGAGCTGCGGCTCGGGTTCGGCGCCGCGGTCTCCGTGGGCCTGTTCGCAGCCGGGTTCTGGCTGCGCAGGCGCTTCGGGACGACCCACGCGGCGGTGGCGGCGGTCGGCGCCGGAATCGCCGGCGGCTACGCGACGCTGCTCGCTGCGACCGCGTTCTACGAGTTCGTCCCCGAGACCTGGGCGCTCGTCGCGGCCGCCGGGATCGCCGCCGCCGCGACCGTCGTCGCATTCGCCTGGAAGGAGGAGCTGATCGCCGGGCTCGGCCTGATCGGCGCGCTCCTCGTTCCGCTCATGACGGTCGTGGAAGACGGCGAGCTGACCCTGGTCGGCACCACCTTCGTCGCCCTCGTCTTCACGGCGACCGCGGCGGTGGCGCTGCACGGGCGCTGGGGGAACCTCCTCGTCGCCGGCATCGTCGCCTCCTTCCCGCAGATCGCCGGACTCGTCGGCCAGAGCGAGCCGACGGACTGGGCCGTCGTCTCGCTGGCGGCGCTCTTCTGGGCCCTCTACGTCGCCGTCGCCGCGATCGTGCAGCTGACGTCGAAGGCGAGGATCGACCCGCTCGGCGCCACCCTCGTCCTCGCGGCGGCGGCGCTTGCCGCCTGCTCCTCGGCGTACCTCTTCGACGGCGAGGTGGGCGGTTGGAGCCGCGAGGGCCTCGCGCTGCTCGTCGTGTCGGCTGCGTACCTCGCGCTCGGCGCCGTCTTCTTCAGGCGCGCTCGGGACTTCTCCACTCTTCTCTGGGCCGTCGGCTTGACCATCGCCGCGGTCGCGGCCGCGGAGCTGCTCACCGGCGTCTGGCTCGCCGTCGCCTGGGCCGGCGAGGCGGCCGTGCTCGCCTGGCTCGCAGAGGCCACGCGCGAACGGCGCTTCCGCTTCGCCTCGGCTGCGTACCTCATGCTCGCGCTCGCCTTCACCCTCGGGCACGAGGCGCCCTTCAGCGACCTCTACGAGCTGAGCCCGCACCCGGCCGTCGGGGTGCCCAGCGTTCTTGCCGTCGCCGTCGCGGCACTCATCGTTGCCTGGTTCTCGCGCGGCGCGCCGGAGCGTGCGGACGACGAGGGCCCGCTCGGGGCCCTCCTGGCCGAGGCCGTGGTCGCGCTGCACCGTGCGCGCAGCGCCTTCGTCTGGCTCGCGGGCGGGCTCGTCGTCTACGCGGCCTCCCTCGGGCTCGTCGAGCTCTTCGTCTGGCTTGCCCCAGAGAGCAGCGAGGCCGGGTTCGAGCGCGGGCACGTCGCCGTGACGGGGCTGTGGTCGCTCGTCGCGCTCGCACTGGTCGAAACCGGCGCGCGCCTGCCGCGGCTCAGCCTCTCGGTCGCCGGCCTCGGCCTGGTCGCGTTCACGGCGCTGAAGACCATCGGCTACGACCACGACGAGCTGGCTCCCGGCCGCTGGGCCGTCGCCTTCCTGCTCGTCGCCGCCGGCGCGCTCCCGTCCGGGTTCGAGTATCAGCGGCTGGGCCGCGCTCGCTGGCGGCAGCTGCGCGGCGAGGCGGCCGGGGCCGTCCTGGCGAGCGCGCTTCTGGGTGTCGTCGGGGTCCTCGAGCTCGCCGCGGGCCACTGGATCGGCATCGAAGTCGAGGGCGGGGCGCTCGTCCTCCTCGCCCTTCCGTACGCGCTTCTCGCGGCCGCCTGCTTCCGCACGCCCGGCCTGCGCGACCTGGCGACGCTCCTCTGGGTGATCTCGCTCGCCGTCACGGGCGCGGCCCTCTTCCTCCTGCTGGAGGGTTTCTGGCTGGTGCTCGCGCTCGCGGCCGCCTCGGCGATCCTCTCCATGCTCGCCCTGCTCGTGCGCGAGCCGCGCTTCCAGGCCGCATCCGCCACCTACCTTCTGACCGCGCTCGTCTACACCCTCGCCCTCGAGGCGCCGCCGGGCGGCTTCGTAGTGGCCGCCGAGCACCCCGGCAACGGGGTCCCGAGCCTCGTCCTCGTCGTGCTTGCGGCGATCGTGTTCGCCCTCTGCGCGCGGCACGAGCCTCCGGCGGAGCGCGCACCCTTCTCCTGGAGCGAGCCGATCACCCTCGCCCGCCTGCTCGGAGCCATCGGCTCCTGGCAGGCGTCCTACCGCCTCGTCGCCTACATCGGTGCAGGCGGCCTCGCCCTCTACGCCCTTTCGCTCGGGATCCTCGAGCTGGCCGAGCTCGTCTCGAACGCGGGCGTGGAGGTCGACTTCCAGCGCGGCCACACGGCCGTGAGCGCGGTCTGGGGCGCGATCGGGCTCTGCCTCCTGACCCTCGGGCTCCTTCACCGCTCGCGGCCGCTCCGGCTCGCCGGCTTCGCCCTCTACGGCATCAGCCTCGCGAAGCTCTTCCTCTACGACCTCACCTACTCGAGCCCGATGGGCCGTCCGCTCTCGTTCCTGGCCGTCGGCGTCCTCCTGCTCGCGAGCGGCTTCTTCTACCAGCGCCTGAGCGAGCGGATCGAGGAGGGTGACCGGCACGACCGGCCGGCCCTCCCGTGACGAGCACGCTCTCGCTCCGCCGCGATGGCCCGGTGCTCCTCCACCTCCTCACCGGCGTCCTCGTGGTCGTGTTCACGCTCCGGGCACCGTGCGGGCACGACGAGTGCCTGGGGCCGCTGGCCGCGGGCGCCTCGGCGTGGGTCTGGACGGCGGCGCTGCCCTTCGTGGTGGTCGCAGCGCGGGCGGAAGGGCGCCAGCCACGTGCCCTCGCATGGTGCGTCTGGCTCCTCTGCATCCCGCTCAGCTGGGCGTTCACGCTCGGTCTCTTTCTGATGTACCCGGGGCTCGCCGGCGCGTAGATCGCCGGTGTCCGCCCGAGGCGGCGCTATCGTCAAGGCGTGGACGACGTTCGCGCTTTTCTCGACGCCTCCGAGGCCTTCTTCAAGGCGTTCGCCGCGGTCGCGTGGGGCGCGCTGCTCCTGGCCGTCGCCTTCCACCTGCTCCGCCTCCTCATGCGCGTGCGGGCGT
The DNA here is from genome assembly GCA_963775625.1 of uncultured Actinomycetes bacterium. Classification (GTDB taxonomy): domain Bacteria; phylum Actinomycetota; class Thermoleophilia; order Gaiellales; family Gaiellaceae; genus JAIBJN01. The sequence continues at coordinate 16,274 of CAVZJM010000003.1, forward strand.
GGCAGAACATCCTCCAGGCCGCCTACCCGGAGACGAAGGTCCGCTACTGGAGCACCTTCGGCGCCTACCTGGCGGGTGTGGGGGTGAACGCGATCGTGCCGGCCCGAGGCGGCGACGTCGTCAAGCTCTACATCGCCAAGCACCGCATCGAGGGCTCGAGCTATCCGACGCTCGCCTCGAGCCTCGTCGTCGAGACGCTCTTCGACTTCGCCGTCGGCTCCGTGCTCTTTCTCGCGGCCATCCAGATGGGGCTCCTTCCAGGCCTGCCCGACCTGCCGCGGCTCCCGGCGTTCGACTGGGCCTTCGTGGTCGAGCACCCACGGGTCGCGGTCTTCATCTGGTGCATCCTCCTCGGCGGGCTGATCGTCCTGGTCGCCTGGGCCTCGCGGCATGTCACCGCGTTCAGGCAGAAGCTCGCGCTCGGCTTCGCCATCCTGCACGACTGGCGCGTCTACGTGCGCGAAGTCGTCTCCTGGCAAGCCGGGAGCTGGGTCGCCCGCGTCGCGTCGACGTTCTTCTTCCTCCGGGCCTTCCACGTGGACGCCACCGTCGAGACGACGCTCGCGGTGCTCGTCGTCCAGGGACTCTCCACGATGCTCCCCTTCACGCCCGGCGGGGCGGGGACCCAGCAGGCCATCCTCGTCTTCGCCCTCGCCGGTGCGGCAGCGAGCTCGACGATCCTCGCCTTCAGCTTCGGCCAGCAGCTCGTGGTCACGATCGTGAGCGTAACGATCGGGTTCGGCGCCATCCTGCTCATGCTGGGAACGCTCCGGTGGCGACACCACGTGAGCGTGGACAAGGAGGAGATGACCGGCGGGCAGCCGCCTCCGGACGGGAACGCGGACGTCCCGGCGAGCCCGCACCCAATCGCCGCCGATCGCGACCGCATATGATTCCGCCCCGGATGGAGCGGACCGTTCGTCGGAGCGAGCCGGGGGGCTATGCGCAAGCCGTCTCGCGACTCTGGGAGCGCGTAGGCGCCGCGCTCGTGCGGCTCGAGCGGGTCGCCGAGTCCCCGGCCGAAGGCCTCGCGGACGGCTTCCTCGACGAGCTGCCCCAGCTCCAGTACAGCCTCCACGCGGGAGCCGAGCTCGCGGTCGGGATCGACCCTCCCCAAGGGGCCGAGACCCTGCATGCGGAGCTCGTCTCCTCGCTCGCCGAGGCCCGCGACATCACAGCGGAGGTCGCGTTCGCGCTCGAGGGAGGAGACGTCGAGCTGGTCGACCCGCTCCTGCCCGAGTGGCGTGGGGCGCTCTTCCGCGTGCGCCTCGCCAGGCTGAGGGCGCTCGAGCGCACGGCGATGCCGATCGGCTCCGACGACGGCCCGGCGCCCGAGCCGAGGCGGCGGCGCGAGCGCGCCTCGCTCTCGGCGATCGTCGCCACGGGGCTCGTGATCGGCGGGGCGTTCCTCTTCACCGCCGGCGCGGTGCTCGCCGCCTGGCCGGTGTGGGCCGCAGGGCTCGCGCTCTTCGCCGGCGGCTTCGTCCTCTACAGGTAGCCGTCGAGGCGCGCGAGCGACTCGTCGCGCCCGAGGAGCTCCAGGCTCTCGAAGAGCCCCGGCGAGACCTTCGAGCCGGTGACCGCCGCCCGGATGGGGCCGAACGCGTCGCGCGGCTTCAGGCCGAGCCGCTCTGCCAGCCCCCGCAGCGCCGCCTCGATCGCCTCCGCCGCAAACGGCTCGACGCCGGCGAGGGTCTCGCGCGCCTCGGCGAGCACCGGGCCGGCTCCGTCGAGCAGCTCCGGCGGCGGCTCGACGCGGTGGAAGAAGAAGCCGGCGAACGCCGGATACTCCTGGAGACGCGAGATCTTCTCCTGGACGAGCGGCGCCGACGCGCGGATCGTCTCCTCGTCGCCCTCGAAGCCCTGCTCCCGCAGGTAGCGCAACGAGCGCATCCGCATAGGCGTCGGGCGCCAGCTCCCGCAGGTAGACGCCGTTCAGCCACTCGAGCTTCGCGTAGTCGAAGGTCGCCGGGCTCGACCCGACCCGGTCGAGCGAGAAGCGCTCGACGAGCTCGTCGCGCGACATCACCGTCGTTCGGTCGTCGTAGCTCCAGCCGAGGAGCGCCAGGTAGTTCAGAAGCGCGGGCGCGACGTAGCCCTTGTCCCGGAACTCCTCGACGGAGACGGCGCCGTGGCGCTTCGAGAGCTTCTTCCCGTCCGTCCCGAAGACATTGGGAACGTGCGCGTACACCGGGACGTCCCGGCCGAGGGCCTCCAGGATCCGGATCTGCTTCGGGGTGTTCGGGACGTGGTCCTCGCCGCGGATCACGTGGGTGATGCCCGAGTCGGCGTCGTCGAGCGCCGCCGCGAGGTTGTACGTGGGCCGCCCGTCCGAGCGCAGGAGCACGAGGTCCTCGAGCTTCTCGTTCGGGTAGGCGATCTGCCCCTTGATCGCGTCCTTCCACGACGTCTGCCCTTCGTCGGGCATGCGGAAGCGGATCGCGCCGTCGTCCTCGTACGCGTGCCCCTCGGCGAGCAGCCGGCGCGCAGCCTCGGCGTGGCGCGGCAGCGAGTCCAGCTGAAACTCGACCTCGCCGTCCCAGTCGAGCCCGAGCCACTCGAGCGAGCGCTGGATCTGCCCGACGGACTCCTCCACCTCGCGGCTCGTGTCCGTGTTCTCGATGCGGAGCAGGAAATCGCCCCCCTCGTGGCGCGCGAACAGCCAGTTGAAGAGCGCCGTCCGGACGCCGCCGATGTGGAGGAAGCCGGTGGGGCTGGGTGCGAAACGGGCGCGGACGGGCACGCGGTTATCGTAGTGACGTGCTGGCGGGTGCCCACGTCTCCACCGCGGGAGGGATCCACACGGCGATCGACCGCGCGGTCGAGCGGGGCGCCGAGTCGGTCCAGCTCTTCACGCAGAGCCCCCGGGCCTGGCGGCCGACGAACCACCCGCCCGAAAACATCGAGCGCTTCAAGCAGGCGCGCGCCGAAGCCGGGATCGGGGCGGTCGTCTGCCATGCGCTCTACCTCATCAACCTGGCGGCAACCGACAAGGAGATCCGGGAGAAGTCGCGCGCAGCGCTCCTGCAGACCGTCGAGGTCGCGTGCGCGATCGAGGCGGACGGCGTCGTCCTTCACGTGGGCTCGCACCTCGGCGACGGCTTCGACGCGGGTCTCGAGCGCGCCGCGCCCGCGCTCCAGGAGGCCTTGGCCACGTGCGAGGGCCCGACCTGGATCCTGCTGGAGAACTCAGCGGGAGCCGGCGGGACGATCGGCCGCTCGGTGGACGAGCTCGCGATCCTCGTCGACCGCCTCGACCGCCATCCGCGCCTGGGCCTCTGCCTCGACTCCTGCCATCTCTGGGTCTCGGGGGTCGACGTGACCGACCCGGCGACCGTCGCAGCCACCCTCGAGGAGGTCGACGAGCGCATCGGGCTCGACCGCCTTCGCTGCCTCCACGTCAACGACGCCGCCGCCGAGCTCGGCTCGAACCGCGACCGGCACGCAAATGTCCTCGGCGGGCTGCTGGGCGAGGGGCTCGGCGCGTTCCTCGCGCACCGCGCCGTCCAGGGCCTGCCCCGCGATCCTGGAGACGCCGGGCCCGGACGGTCACGGCCCTGACGCGGCCGAGGTGCAGCGCCTCAAGGACCTGCACGCCCGCGCGACGGGCGCTACGCGGCCTGGTCGCTCTGCTCGACGACCCGGAAGGACGGCGTCCCGTGGGGGAGCTCGAAAAACTCGGGGTTGACGCACCCGCGCTCGTCGGCCCGGTGCTGGTAGCAGGTCGAGACCTCGGCGCGGCACATCGGCAGCGGCTGGCGCATGGCCCGCACGGCGCCAAACCCTCCCTTGCGCCCGCGCGCCTCGTCGAGCAGCTCGAGGTCGATCTCGACGGCGTAGACCTTCTGCATGCAGCCGACGTACGTGCGTCCCCACTCGTGGTAGGCGTAGAGGAAGGGGCACGCGCGCTCGACGCAGGCGGCCGGATAGACGACCTTGTCGCAGTGCACCTCGCACCGCCGGCATTCGGTCTCCTCCTGAGGTCGGAGGGGGAGCTCGGTCCCGGTGAACGTCTGTGGCGGCACTGGCTGTCCCTGGATTGTTGACCGGGCCTGCGACCCCCGCAAGTCTTGACAGGGCAGGCGCCTGGGTGTAGGGCGCGCGCTCGCTAGGCGTCCCCGGTGAGGCGCCGGACGACGTTCAGGACGTCCATCGCCGTGAACGCCTCGAAATCCGGGTCGAGCCCCCGTTCGTCCTCGTCGGCGCGAAACCAGAACGCCTGCACGGTCGTCATGCCGAGCTCCTTCGCGCCGCGCATGTCCTCGTAACGGCGGTCGCCCACGAAGACAGCGTCCTCCGGCTCGACGCCGAGCTGCACCAGGGTCGCCTCGAAGATCGCCGGGTGCGGCTTCCGCAGGCCGACCTCGGACGAGAAGACCGCCGCGTCGAGTCGCCCCGCGAGGCCCATGTCGGCGAGATCGCGGTGCAGGAGCCAGCCCGGGTCGAACGCGTTCGAGACCAGCCCCGTCAGGAGGCCGCGCTCGCGCAGCGAGTCGAGGAGCGCGTGCGCGTGGGCCCCGAGGAGCCGCGCGGGCGCCCAGGCGGCGTGCTCGGCGGCCAGAAAGCGGTCGAGCTCGTCGTCGGCTACCTCGACGCCGAAGCCCCCGAGAAGCTCGCGGATCATCCCCGGGTACTCGACCTCCTCGAGGGCGCCGGGCACGAAGAGCAGGGGCAGATACCGCTCGCGAAAGACCTCGGCCGTCTGCTCCGGACTGGGCAGGCGGTCGCGCTCGAGGGTGCTCAGGCCGGCCTCCCACCCGGCCGCCAGCAGCTCCTCGTCGTAGGCGAAGTGGAAGAGGGTGTCCCCCCAGTCGAAGAGCACGGCGCGCAGCACGTGGCAGAGGATAGGGTGGCCGCGCCTTGATCCGCCGCATTCTCTTCGCCCTGCTCGCGCTCGGGCCGCTCGTCGTCGTCCTCGACAAGTACACGGAGCTCGGCGACATCGCGCTCTTCGTCCTCGCCGCGCTCGCCCTCGTCCCGCTGGCGTGGCTGATCGGCGAGGCGACCGAGCACGCCGCACACCACACCGGGCCCGGCATCGGCGGATTCCTGAACGCCACCTTCGGGAACGCCCCCGAGCTGATCATCGCCCTCCTCGCTATCAACCGGGGCCTGACCGAGGTCGTGCGCGGCTCCCTCACGGGGAGCGTGATCGGGAACCTCCTGCTCGTACTCGGCTTCTCGCTCCTCTTCGGCGGCTCCGGCCGGCTCGACCGCGAGTCCAGCCTGACCTCGTTCGCGCTCGTCGGCTTCGCCGTCCTTCTCTTCCTCATCCCGTCAATCCCGGGCTGGGACGGCGATCCCGACCGGCATTCGCTCGCCGTCGTCTCGGTGCCGGTGTCGATCGTCCTGCTCCTCGTCTACGTCGTGGTGACGTGGTACGCGCTGCGCCGCCACCGCTCGCTCCACGTCTCCGACGAGGCGGCCATGATGCGCGCCTGGTCCATGCGGCTCTCTCTGCTCGTGCTGGCGGGGGCGACCGTCGTCACCGCTCTGGTCGCGGAGATCCTCGTGGATTCGCTCGAGGTCTTCGCCCACGAGGTCGGGCTGACGGAGTTCTTCGTCGCCGCCGTGATCGTCGCCATCGTCGGGAACGCCGCCGAGCACGGCGGCGCGGTCGTCGTCGCCCACCGCGGGAACATCAAGCTCGCGGCGGAGATCGCGCTCGCGTCGAGCGCCCAGGTGGCGGTCTTCCTGATCCCGGTCGTCGCGCTGATCTCGTGGCTGATCGAGCCGCTGGCGCTCTCGTTCCGGCAGGTCGAGATCCTCGCGATGGGCGCTTCCGTGGTCTTCGCCGCAGCCCTCCTCGTCGGAGGCCGGTCGACCCGCTGGCGCGGAGCGGTGCTCATAGCCGCATACGGCGTGGTTGTGTGCGCCTTCTACGCCGTGGGCGACCGCGCCGCGTGACGCCGGGGTTCGGTTAACCCCACCTCAGGTCTCGCGCTCCCCTCCTTGCCGCGCCCGCCCGGCCTTGGAAGCATGGTGCGACCCCAGGCCCTCAGGAGGTCTTAGAGTGGCGACCATGGCTACCGAAACGCAGCAGGCTCAGAGCAGCACGAATGGCGCCGTTGTGACGGCGCGCGGCGTCACCCGCACGTACGGCGAAGGCGACACTGCGGTCCGCGCCCTCTGCGGCGTAGACATCGACGTCGAGCGAGGAAAGCTCACCGGCGTGATGGGCCCCTCGGGCTCGGGCAAGTCCACTCTCATGCACATCCTCGCCGGGCTCGACAAGCCCACCGGGGGGGACGTCGCCATCGACGGGACGCACATCGCCGAGCTCAGCGACACGGAGCTGACGAAGCTGCGCCGGCAGCACATCGGCTTCGTCTTCCAGTTCTTCAACCTGCTCCCGATGCTCACGGCGGAGGAGAACATCGTCCTCCCCCTCGAGCTGGCGGGCGGCAAGATGGACAAGGACTGGGTCGACTCCGTCATCGACCGGGTCGGCCTCTCCGACCGGCGCAAGCACCGGCCGTCGGAGCTCTCCGGCGGGCAGCAGCAGCGCGTGGCCATCGCCCGAGCGCTCGTCTCCCGGCCGACGGTCGTGTTCGCTGACGAGCCCACCGGCAACCTCGACTCGACGACGAGCCAGGAGATCCTCGACCTCCTGCGCGAGTCGGTGGAGACCCTCGGCCAGACATTCGTCATGGTCTCGCACGACCCGAAGGCGACCGCGATCGCCGATCGCACGCTCTTCCTCGCCGACGGCCTGATCGTCAAGGAGCTCGGCAAGGCGACCCCGCACGAGGTCGTGGAGGCGATGGAAGAGGTAAGCCGGCTGTGATCCGCGTTGCCCTCAGGGGCCTCGCGGGCCGCAAGCTCAGGGCGACCCTCACCGCGCTCGCCATCATCCTCGGCGTCGCGATGATCAGCGGCACGTACGTCCTCACGGACACGATCGACAAGGCCTTCTCGTCGATCTTCGACGACTCCTATGCCGGCACCGACGTCGTCGTCTCGGGCAAAGGGGCGGACATCAGCTTCCAGGGCACCGACGCCGAAGTCCCGCCGATCGACGAGGGGCTCGTCGACGAGATCAGCGCGCTGCCCGACGTCGAGATCGCCTCGGGCAGCGTCGCCGACGAGACGAACACGAAGATCATCGGCTCGGACGGGAAGGCCATCAACACCCAGGGAGCCCCGAGCCTGGGCTTCGGGATCGACCCTAGCCCGGAGGTCGAGCGCTTCAACCCGCTCAACCTCGTCGAGGGCTCGTGGGCCAGCGGTGACGGCGAAGTCGTCATCGACGCCGGAACCGCCGACCGTGAGGGGTACGAGGTCGGCGACACGATCCAGATCTCGACGCTCCAGCCCAAGCAGGACTTCGAGGTCACCGGAATCGCCAAGTTCGGGGACGTCGATTCCCTCGGCTCCGCGACATTCGCCATCTTCGACCTGCCCACGGCGCAGAGGCTTCTCGACCGCGAGGGACAGGTGGACTCGATCTCCGTCGCCGGCACGGAAGGGGCGACCCCCGAGCAGCTCATCGAGGAGATCCAACCGGTGCTCCCGGCGGACGCACAGGTGCGCTCCGCCCAAGCCGAGGCGCAGGAGGACAAGGACGACATCAGCGAGTTCACGAGCTTCATCCGGTACTTCCTGCTCGCCTTCGCCGGGATCGCGCTCTTCGTCGGGGCGTTCGTGATCTTCAACACCCTCTCGATCACCGTCGCGCAGCGGACGCGCGAGTTCGCCACCATGCGGACCGTCGGCGCGTCCCGGCGCCAGATCCTCTGGTCGGTGATCGTCGAGGCGCTGACGATCGGGATCATCGCGTCGATCATCGGGCTCTTCGTCGGCTTCGCGCTGGCAGTCGGCCTGAACGAGCTCTTCAAGGCGCTCGAGCTCGACCTCCCCACCGCGGACATGGTGTTCGCCCCTCGCACGATCGTCGTCTCGCTCCTCGTCGGCACGATCATCACGCTCATCGCGGGGCTCTTCCCCGCGATCCGGGCGACCCGGGTGCCGCCGATCGCGGCCGTTCGCGAAGGCTTCACCCTGCCCCGGTCTCGCCTGGCGCCGTTCGTCCCCTACATCGCGCTGGCGGTGATTGCCCTGGCGCTCTTCCTGCTCGGCTACTCGATGTTCCGAGACGATCTCGACACGGCTTCCCGGCTGCTCTCGATCGCCGGGGGCGTCGTCCTCCTCTTCGTCGGCGTCGCCATGATCTCGTCGCATACCGTGCGGCCACTGGCGGTCGGCACGAGCCCTATCGCCCGGTGGGCCCTGGTCGCCGTCTCGATCCTGCTCTATCCGATAACGCTGGCCATCTGGGCCCTGAAGTACGGCCTCCTTGCAAAGGGGGCGCCCTGGGTGCGCCGGATCCTCGCGCTCGCACTGCCCTTGCCCATTGCAGAGATCCTCCTCTTCGGGGCGATCGGCACCGTGCTCGGTTGGTTCTCGATCGGCAGCGGCTGGGCACTCCTGGCAGGGGTCCTCGTCAACGTCGCCATCGTCGTTTCGTGGAGGCGCGGAGCGCTGAAAGTCGAGTGGCCTCTGGAGTTCCCGGGTATCGCGAGAGACCGGTCCGTCGGGGCCCTGGCACGAGAGAACTCCCGCCGGAACCCCGGCCGGACGGCCTCCACGGCCGCAGCGCTCATGATCGGCATCGCGCTCGTCAGCTTCGTCGCCGTGCTCGCCAACGGGATGAAGGCGTCGAACCGCGGCGCGATCGAAGACCAGGTCAGCGCCGACTACGTCATCACGGCCCAGGACGGCTTCACGCCGTTCGTGGCCGCGGCCGGCGACGAGGTTACGAACTCGCCGGACGCCGAGGTCGTCGCGAACGTCCGCGCCGACCTGGGCAAGGTGGGCGACGCGTCGACCTACGTGACCGGGATCGACCCGAACACGATCCTCCAGACCTACACCTTCGACTGGAAGGAAGGCGACGACTCCGTCGTCCAGAACCTCGGCCCGAACGACGCCATCGTCGATGCCAAGTTCGCCGAGGACAACAACATCCAGGTCGGCGACACGATCTCCATCCTGACCCCGTCGGGCGAGACGCTCGAGCAGCAGGTGAAGGGCCTCTACGAGCCGCCGCCGTTCTACCCGCTCCTGGGCGGCGTGTCGGTGACGACAGAGACGTTCGACTCCGTCTACGAGCGGCCGCGGAACCAGTTCACGTTCGTCAACGTGGCCGGCGACCCTTCCGACGCGACGACCGCGTCCCTCGAGGCGGCGGTCGCCGCCTTCCCCGACGCCAAGGTGCAGACCCGTGAGGCTTGGGTCGACAAGCAGGACGAGGACTTCAACCAGTTCCTGATCATGCTCTACGTCCTCCTCGCGCTTTCCGTGATCGTGAGCATCTTCGGCATGGTCAACACGCTCGTCCTCTCGGTCTACGAGCGGACCCGCGAGCTGGGGATGCTGCGGGCCGTCGGGATGACCCAGGGCCAGGCCCGGTACATGGTTCGGCAGGAGAGCGTGATCACAGCGCTCATCGGCGCCGCGCTCGGGCTCCCACTGGGCGTCTTCCTCGCCGCGCTCGTGACGCGGGCGCTGCAGGAGTTCGACGTCCGCTTCGAGATCCCGTGGGACCAGCTGGTCGTCTTCGCGATCATCGCCGTGATCGTCGGGATCCTCGCCGCGATCATGCCGGCCAGGCGCGCGGCGAAGCTCAACGTCCTGCAGGCGCTCCAGTACGAGTAAGGGGGCTCAGTACGGCGTCGGCGCCGCGCCTGCGACGTCGGCGACCGGCGCGCCGGTGAGCGCTCGCGGGATGCGCTCGATCGCCTCCTCGACGTCCTGAGCCGAGACGTCGAGATGCGTGACGGCGCGCAGGACGTCCGTCTGGACCGCGTAGGAGAGCAGGACGCCACCTGTCCGAAGTCGCCCGACCGCATCGTCGGGCCCGAGCCCGAGGGCGCCGACGTCGACCTGCACGAAGTTCGTCTCCACCTGCTCGAGGTCGACGGGCATCCCGGCCTCGACGAGGCCCTCGGCCAGCCGCCGTGCGTTGGCGTGGTCGTCCGCGAGCCGCTCGACGTGGTGGTCGAGCGCATGGAGGCCCGCCGCCGCGACGATGCCGGCCTGGCGCATCGCGCCGCCGAAGAGATGCTTGAGCCGTCGCGCCTTGGCCATTCGCTCCCGCGAGCCCGCGATCAACGCGCCGAGCGGGCAGCCCAGGCCCTTCGAGAGGCAGAGGCTCACGGTGTCGAACTCCCGCCCGTACTCGGCCGCGGGGACGCCGCCGGCCACGACCGCGTTGAGGAGCCGCGCCCCGTCCAGGTGCGTCGCCAGCCCGCGGCTTCGGGCCTCAGCGGTCACCTCGCGCAGCTGCGCGAGAGGCCAGACGCGCCCGCCGCCGCCGTTGTGCGTGTTCTCGACGCAAACGAGCGTGGTCGGCGCCACGTGCAGGTCGCCGCGATCGCTTACCGCCTCGCGAAGCTGCGCGGCGGTGAAGCGCCCGTCCTCGGTCTCGAGCGACTTCATGACGAGGCCCGAGTGGACGGCCGGCCCGCCCAGCTCGTAGCGGAAGATGTGCGCTGCGCCGTCGGCGATCGCCTCGTCGCCCGGCTCGGTGAGGGTGCGGAGCGCGATCTGGTTCGCCATCGTCGCAGTCGGGACGAACACCGCCTCCGCGTGGCCGAGCAGCTCGGCGCCGCGCTCCTCCAGCGCGATCACCGTGGGGTCCTCGCGCTTCTGCTCGTCCCCGACGACCGCCTCGGCGATCGCGCGGCGCATCGCGGCCGTGGGTTGCGTGATGGTGTCGGTGCGGAGGTCGATCACGCGCCCACCGTACCTGGAGGCACAACCGGTTGCAGCCGCCCCGGAGCGCGCGAGAGCACGAGGAATGCGCCCCCGGAGACGAGCACCGCAGCCGTTCCGCTCACCGTGAGCGCCAGGGCGGTCCCGCCCGACGCGGCCAGCCACCCGGCGAGCAGTCCGCCGAGCGGAGCGGCGCCGTTGAAGGCGAAGTAGTAGAAGCCCATCATCCGCCCGCGTAGCCGGTCCGGCGTCGAGAGCTGGAGCGAGGCGTTCGCGTTCGACGTCCACAGGGTGAACGCGAGCCCCGCGACGACGAGCAGCGGCGCGGCGCCGGCGAGCGTCGACTGCGGGGCCAGGGCGAGCTCTGAGATGCCGAAGGCTGCCGTTCCCGCCAGGACGAGCCGCGGGCTCGCCCGCGAGATCGTCGCCGAGACGAGGGCCCCGACGAGCGCGCCGGCGCCGAAGCACGCGGTCACGATCCCGAACACCTCCGGCCCTGCGTGCAGCGTCTGCTTCGCGAGCACGGGCAGCAGCACGTTGAAGTTGAACGAGAGCGTCGTCACGAGCAGCACCGTGCCGAGCAGCACGCCGGCGAGCGGAACGCGGCGCACGAACGCGAACGCCTCACGGCTGCCGCGCACGAACGTCGGACGCTCGTCGCCGCGGTCGAGGGGCACGAGCTCCTCCGGGCGGATCAGCCGCAGGCTCGCCAGCACGGCCACGAAGCTGAGCGCGTTCAGGACGAAGCACGCACCGGGCCCGGCGGCGGCGATGACCACCCCTCCGAGTGCCGGGCCGAGCACCCGCGTCCCGTTGAAGAGCCCGGAGTTGAGCGCCACGGCGTTCGGAAGCTCGTCCCTGCCCACGAGCTGGAACGTGAAGGCCTGCCGTGCCGGGTGGTCGACGACCAGCGAGATGCCGCGAAGCCCCGTCAGCAGGTAGACCATCCAGGGCTCGACCACGCCGCCCAGCGTGATTGCGGCCAGCGCGGCGGCGAAGACCATCGAGGCGGCCTGGGTGGCGATCACGGTCTTCCGCACGTCGAGCCGGTCCACGAGGACGCCGCTGAACAGCCCAAGGACGGTCGCCGGCAGGAACTGACACAGCATCAGCAGCCCCACCGCGACCGGTGAGCCGGTCAGCTCGAGGATCAGCCACGCGGTCGCGATGTTCTGCATCCAGGTCCCGGTGACCGAGACGACCTGGCCCGAGAAGAAGATCCGGTAGTTCCTGTGCTTGCGAAGGCTCGTCCAGGTGCGGCGGTTGGCCCGCAGGAACGCGGCCGTCACGCGCCGTCCTCGAGCAGCCGGCGGAGCGCGGGAAGCGCAGCCTCGACCGCGACGAGCTCATCCGGGTCGAGGCGCTCGAGCCGCGCCGCGAGCCAGGCCGTGCGCCGGCTCCTGGCGGAGCGCAGGATACGCAGGCCTTCGTCCGTCAACGCCAGCTCGACCCGGCGCCGATCACGGCCCGACCGCCGCCGTACGACCAGGCTGCGGGCCTCGAGGCGATCGACGTAGGCGGTCATCGCGGGCGCCGACACGCCCTCCCGTTCGGCGAGCTCGCGCACGCCGATCCCCGCGTTCGAGCGGATCGCCCAGAGAAGCGATGCCTGGCCGCCGGTGATCCCGAGCGGCGTCAGCTCCTTGCGCAGCCGGCGGTTCAGGTGAAGGAGCGTCGGCCGAAGCTCGTTTGCGACCTTGACCGAATCGGTGGTCGTTAACATTGTTAACTACCTTACCGGCCGCCACTGCGCTCCCGCATCACCCTTTGGGGCGGCTACCGTTGAGCGGTCGTGGATCTCGACCTCCTCGAGCAGGCGCTCGCCGCCCGCGGCGAGCCCGCGTACCGCGCTGCCCAGGCGTGGGAGTGGGCGGCGCGAGGCGCGACCGGCTACGAGGCGATGACGAACCTCCCGACCGCCCTGCGCGACGAGCTGGCGAGCTCGGTTCCCTACTCCACGCTCTCGCTCGTGGAGGAGGCCCGCTCACGGGACGGCACCGTCAAGGCACTCTTTCGAACCGCTGACGGCCACCCGGTCGAGGCGGTCCTCATGCCCTATCGCGACGGACGGCGCTCTCTCTGCCTCTCGTCCCAGTCGGGTTGCCCGCTGACGTGCACGTTCTGCGCCACCGGAGCGATGCGCTTCGGCCGGAACCTGACGCCGTGGGAGATTCTCGACCAGGCGCTCCATTTCCGCCGTGCCGGGGAGCTGAGCCACGCGGTCTTCATGGGCATGGGCGAGCCAATGCTGAACCTCGATGCCGTGCTCGCCGCCGCGCGCCACTTGCCCGCGCTGGGGATCACCCACCGGCGGACGACCGTCTCGACCGTCGGCTGGCTCCCGGGGCTGCGGCGCTTCGTCGACGAGGTGGAAGAACCGATCCGCCTGGCGCTCTCGCTGCATGCAGCGGAAGGCGCCCTCCGGTCGGAGCTCATGCCGGTCAACGACCGCTATCCGCTCGAGGGCGTCCTCGCCGAATGCCGCCGCTACGTGGCGCTGCGGCGGCGCAAGGTCTTCGTCGAGTACGTGATGCTCGCAGGCGTGAACGACACGGTCGGCCAGGCGCGCGCCCTGGCGAAGACCCTCGGCCCGACGGCGTTCAAAGTCAACCTGATCCCCTACAACCCGACCGGTAGCTTCGCCGGCTCGTCGCGAGAGGCGATCGCGGCCTTCCGAGCGACCCTGGTCGCAAGCGGCGTGCCGGCAACGGTGCGGCTGACCCGCGGCCGGGACATCGCCGCCGCCTGCGGCCAGCTAGCCGCGTCGCGCTAACGGCAGCCGCGGTGGCCGGCGGGTGGCGCTGACCCGAGCGTCGGCTCGAGTCAACGCGGCCCAGGATGCACGTCACTCCGGTGCAGTCACACACTCGCGACACCTCGCGCTCACCTCATCACGATTCGTCACACACACGCGCGGATCTCCTCGATAGCGTCGAAAGCGGGTGGTGGCCCGGGGTGGCCCCGACCGGCGGAGAGCCGAAAAGCGGCCGCGCGGGCTCAGCCGGCCGAGAGCCGGGCGGCCAGCTCCGGGTGCCCGCCATCGCGAGCAAAGTCGGCCGCAGCACGGCCGTCGTCGGCCGCAAGCTCCGGATCCGCGCCGTGCGCGAGCAGGAGCTCAACCAGCGGCTCGTCGCCGTGCTGCGCGGCCGCGTGCAGCGCCGTGAACCCGCCGCGCTGCTGCGTGTTCGGGTCCGCCCCACGCTCGAGGAGGAGCGCAGCCGTCTCCTCCTCACGCGCAGCGGCCGCACTCTGCAGCGGCGTCACCTGCAGCTCCTTGTTGCGAGCGACGACGTCGACCAGCGCGCCTCGCTCCACAAGAAGCCGCGCGGTGTCCGGCCGCCGGAAGAACGCGGCGAGATGGAGCGGCGTGAAGCCGTCCTCCGTCCACGCGCTGACCAGCCCGGGATCGGCTGCGAGCAACTCGACAACCCGCTCCTCCCGGCCGACTGCGGCGGCCTCGAAGATGTCGAGCTCAGGCACTGTCGCCAGGATCTCCTCGACGCGAGCCTGATCGTCTCGATAGACGGCCTCTAGCAGCTCACTCAAAGAACGTGTCCTCGTCCGAATAGGGTGGCGCACAGCAGCAGAGGAAGCGCAGGTCGCCGCCGGAGCCCGCCCGGATCTCGTGCCAGGCATGCGGTGGGATGAGGACGGCATCCCCTCGACCGACGTCCCGCTCGTCGCCGTCGACTTCCATCCGGCCGGAGCCGTCGAGCACCACGTAGATCTCTTCGGCTCGAGCGTGGTAGTGGCGTCGCGTTCGAGCTCCGGCCGCGAGCGTCGCCTCGGCGAGACTCTGCGCGGAGGCGCCGCCGAGCCGCGCGTCGAGCAGGACGCGGATTGTCGACCCGTCGAGCGTGGTGAACGCTTCCGCCCGCTCGCGGCTCCGCACCTCCACTAGACGCGCTTACCCCTCAGGGCGGCCGCTGCCGAGCGGGTCGCCTCGCGTTCCCCGGGCACGTCGGCCACGGCAGCACGCTCGTCGATGAGACCGAGCACCGTGCCATCGCCCGCCTCAGCGAGGGCCGTCATCGCGGCGATCCTGTCCGCGGCCGAGCTCGAGTGCAGCTTGCGCCTCAGGTCCGGGAGCGCCAGCCGGGAGGCCTCCGGCCCGACGCCCACGAGCGCCGACACCGCCGCGTCCCGCACCTCGGAAACGCGGTCGCGGCTCAGCGAGAGGATGAGCCTCGTTCCGCCCTCCCCGAGGATCTCCGCGGCAGCCGCAGGGACCCACGCCCGCACGAGGCTGTCTGCGTGGTGCGAGAGATCATCCAACACGACCGCCGCGCGCCCGCTGTCCTCGCCTCCGTCGAGCGTCTGCGAGAGCGCGCCGATCTCCTGTCTGGCCGTGGTCACGCGCCCTTCTGCGCTTCGAGCGGCTCGCCGACGCGATTTGCCTCGGCACCCGGGTGCTCGTCGAATCCGTACTTGACGATGGCGCGCTTCGCAGCCTTGACCTCGTCGAGCCGTCGCACGGGCCGCCGGTGCGGCGCCTCCTTCAGCGCTCGAGGATCGGATGCTGCCTCGTCGGCAATGTCCCGCATGGCCTCGACGAACTCGTCCAGAGTCTCTTTGGCCTCGGTCTCGGTCGGCTCGATCATCAGGGCCTCGGGAACGACCAGCGGGAAGTAGATCGTGGGCGGATGGAACCCGTGGTCCATCAGCCCTTTGGCGACGTCGAGGGCGGTGATTCCGTGGTCGCGCTTGAGGTTGCGCGCCGAGAGGACGAACTCGTGCATGCAGAGCCGGTCGAAGGGAAGGTCGTAGACGTCCCGGAGCCGGGCCAGGAGGTAGTTGGCGTTCAGCACCGCGACCTCGGACATCTCGCGGAGCGCAGGCCCGTAGGCGCGGATGAAGGCGTAGGAGCGCACGAACACGCCGAACGGCCCGCAGAAGCCGCGAACCTTCCCAATCGTCTTCGGCCGATCGAAGTCGAGGCGGAACTCCTCGCCGTCGCGCACGATTGCGGGAACCGGCAGGTAGGGCTCGAGGATCTCCCGGACCGCGATCGGCCCGCCTCCGGGCCCGCCGCCACCATGTGGCTGCGAGAACGTCTTGTGCAGGTTGATGTGGACGATGTCGAACCCCATGTCCCCGGGACGCGAGATACCGCAGACGGCGTTCAGGTTCGCCCCGTCGTAGTAGAGGAGCGCGCCGGCGTCGTGGAAGATCGTCGAGACCTCTTCGATGTGCTCGTCGAAAAGGCCGAGCGTCGACGGGTTCGTGAGCATGAGCCCGGCCGTGCGCTCGCCGACCTTCGCCCTCAGGTCGGCGAGGTCGAGGTTCCCGCGCTCGTCGGTCTCCACCTTCTGGAGCTCGAAGCCGGCCATGGCGACGCTGGCAGGGTTCGTGCCGTGGGCGGTGTCGGCGGTGATGACGACTCGGCGCTGGTCGGATTCACCCCGGTCCGCGAAGTACGCACGCATGAGCATCAAGCCGGTGAGCTCGCCCTGGGAACCGGCCGCGGGCTGGAGCGAGACCGCGTGGAGTCCGCACACCTCGATCAGAATCTCCTGCAAGCGCCACATGAGCTCGAGCGCGCCCTGCGCCGCCTCCTCCTCCTGGTACGGATGCAGGTCGCGGAAGCCCGGCAGGTTGACGACGCGCTCGTTGACCCGCGGATTGTGCTTCATCGTGCAGGAGCCGAGCGGGTAGAAGCCCGTGTCGACGCCGAAGTTCCGGTCGGCGAGAGCCGTGAAGTGGCGCACGAGATCGGGCTCGGAGATCTCCGGCAGGCGAGGCGGTGCGCGGCGTGCAAGCTCCTCGGGGATCTCGGCCTTCGGAAGCCCGTGGCTCGGCAGCGTGCCGGCGCGGCGGCCGGGCTTCGACTTCTCGAAGATGAGCTTCATCCCGCCACCTCCGCCAACACCTCCGCCAGCCGGTCGATGTCCGCCGGGCTGCGCTTCTCGGTCACTGCCACGAGCAGCGCATCGTCGAGCCCCGCGTAGTCCCGGCCGAGCGGGTAGCCGGGGTGCACTCCATGCGCCTGGGCCTCCCGGACGACGTCGCTCGCGCTCCGTCCGACCCGCACGGCAAACTCCTTGAACGTTGCCTGCTCCGGAAACACCAGCGGAAGCCCGAGCCTCTCCTTCGCATACTCGCCCAGGCTCATGCAGGTCTCCCCCAGCGCGAGCAAGCCCTGCGGGCCGAGCCACGACAGGTGGACGAGACCGGCGAGCGCCAGGAGCGTCTGGTTCGTCGTGATGTTCGAGGTCGCCTTCTCGCGGCGGATGTGCTGTTCACGGGTCTGCAGAGTCAGGACATAGCCACGCTCGCCGCGAAGGTCGGTCGTCTCGCCGACGATTCGTCCCGGCATGCGGCGAATGAACTCGGAGCGCGCGGCGATGAACCCGTAGTGTGGGCCGCCGTACGACTGGTAGTTTCCGGCGCTCTGCCCCTCGCCGATGGCAAGAGCACAGCCATACGCGCCAGGGGCCTCGAGCACGCCGAGCGACACGGGATCGACGTGCGCCACGGGCAGGGAGCCCGCGTCATTCGCCGCCGCGGCGAGGTCTGGGGCGGGCTCGAGACAACCGAAGAAGTTCGGCTGCTGGAAGATCACACACGCGGCGTCGGTGGCCGCCGAGCGAACCTCGTCGGCGTCGGTGACCCCGCCGCGGTGTCCCACCTCCACGATCTCGAGACCGAACCCCGGCGCGTAGGTCTTGACGACCTGGCGCACCTGCGGGTTCACTGCCTCGCAGAGGACGACCTTGTCTCGACCGGTGACGTGCTTGGCGACGAAGCAGGCGTCGGCGGCGACGGTCGCCCCGTCGTATCCCGATGCGTTCGAGACCTCCATGCCGGTCAGCTCGCAGATGACGGTCTGGTACTCGAAGATCGCCTGCAAGACCCCCTGGCTCATCTCGGGCTGGTACGGCGTGTACGCGGTCAGAAACTCGCCGCGCGAGAGGACGGCGTCCACGACGGCCGGCACGTAGTGGTCGTAGATGCCGGCCCCTAGGAAGGACAGCTCTCTGCCGGTGTCGACGTTTCGCTCGGCGAGCTCGGTCAGGTGGGCGACGATCTCCTGCTCGGAGAGTGCCGGCTCGAGCGCGAGCTCGCGCCCGAAGCGAACCTTCTCGGGGATGTCCCGAAAGAGCTCGTCGATCGAAGCGATTCCGATCGCGGCGAGCATCGCGTCGCGGTCGGCGTCGGTGAGTGAGAGGTAGCTCACTGGTCGGCCAGGAGCCCGCGGTACGCCACGGCGTCCAGAAGCTCGTCGACCTCCGACGGATCGGACAGCCGGATGCGAACGAGCCAGCCATCGCCGTGCGGGTCGTCGTTGATCGTCTCGGGCTCCGAGACGACCTTCGCATTCACCTCCGCGACCTCGCCGGAGAGGGGAGCGACGACCTCGCTCACCGCCTTGACCGACTCCACTTCCCCGTAGCTCTCGCCCCTGGCGACCGACGAGCCATCCTCGGGCGGCTCGAAGTGGACGATCTCGCCCAGCGCGTCCTGCGCGTACCAGGTGATCCCGAGCGTCGCCATATCGCCATCGATCCGAGCCCAGTCGTGCTCGGGGTGGTAGCGAAGGTCGTCGGGGTAGCTTTCATCCGCGGCCACTAGGACTCCTCTCGCTTGTAGAACGGCTTCCGGACGATACGGGCGCGACGTGGCCGCCCGCGTAGGTCGATCGTGATCTCCGAGCCCGGCTCGGCAAGGCCTGCCGGGACGTAGCCGAGGCCGATGCCGACCTCCAGCATCGGAGACTGCGTGCCTGACGTGACCACGCCGCCTTCGGCGATCTGCATCCCTGTGCGGGGAATGCCCGGGTCTTCCATGACGAACGCCACCAGCTTCTCCCCCGGCCCCTCGTCCTTCTGGCGTCGGAGCACGTCCACGCCGGTGAAGTCCTTGTCGAGCGCACAGGCCCATCCGAGGCCGGCTTCGAGCGGCGTGTGCTCGGGGGAAATGTCGTTGCCGTGCAGCGGGTAGCAAACCTCGATCCGGAGCGTGTCGCGCGAGCCGAGCCCGCATGGCTCGATGCCTCGCTCGAGGATCGCGTCCCAGAGATCGACGGCGCTCTCGGGCGAACAGCCGAGCTCGCAGCCTCGCTCGCCCGTGTAGCCGGTCCCGGCCACAAGGCAGGGGATGCCCAGGACCTCGACGCCTTCGCGAAACGCGAAGGGCTCGATCTCGACTCCGAGCCGATCGAGCGCCTCCGGGCCCTGAACGGCCAGGTAGGCCCAGTCGTCGGAGACGTCATCGGCCTGCGAGAGCGCGGCGTGGTCTGCGTCGAGGTTCGCGGCATTGACGACGAGGAGGTAGTCGTCGTCCCCGCGGCGATAGGCGATGAGGTCGTCGACGATGCCGCCGCGATCGTTGGTCAGAAGCGTGTACTGCGCCTCACCGGACTGGATCCGGTCGAGGTCATTGGAGAGGCGGGCCTGCAGATACTCGCGGGCGCCGTCCCCCGCGATCCGGAGCTCCCCCATGTGCGAGACGTCGAAGACTCCCGCACGCGTCCTGACGGCGCGGTGCTCCTCGGCGATGCCCGAGTACTGCACCGGCATCTCCCAGCCCGCAAAGGGGACGAGGCGCGCGCCGAGTGCGGCATGTCGCTCGTACAATGGCGTGCGCCGAAGCGTCTGCACCGGCCAGGATCCTACCCGCATCAGCCGGCCTCGGACGCCCTGGAAGGGGGCTCCAAGCCCCCCGTCTCAACCGTATCGCGACCAAGCGCGCGAGTGGCTCACGGGTCTGTGCCGGATGCGTTCCGACCTGCTCGAAGCGCGCCGTGGGGTGGCGCTGGACCGGCGGGTGGCCGTGCGAACAGGCTCGACCGGCTTGATCCGGAACGGTTCCGGGAGCCGTGCTCCCTGCTTCTTCGCGCCTGCGGCTCGGCGACCGCCCGCGGGTCTTCTATGAGCGACGGAGGAAGGACGGCACCTCGAGCACGCCGGACGGAACCTCGAACCCCTCGCCGCCGGGCTCGCGGTCGCCGAAAGGCTCCTCGCGCTCCTGCTCTCGCGGCTCACGCCGGTAGGCCTTGTCGAACCCGGTGGCGATCACCGTGACCTGCACGCGGCCGCCCATCGCCTCGTCGATGACCGCGCCGAAGATAACGTTTGCGTTCAGGTCCGACGCGCCCGTCACCACCTCTGCTGCCTCGTTCACCTCGAAGAGGCCGAGATCGGGTCCGCCCGTGATGTTGAGGAGGACGCCGGTCGCACCCGCGACCGAGGCCTCGAGCAGCGGCGACGACACCGCGGCGCGTGCCGCCTCGGCGGCGCGGTTCTCGCCCTCCGCCTCTCCGATGCCCATCAGGGCCGAGCCGGCGTCGTTCATGATCGTGCGAACGTCCGCGAAGTCGAGGTTGACGAGCCCGGGGATGGTGATCAGGTCGGTGATCCCCTGGACTCCCTGGCGGAGGACCTCGTCGGCCATCCGGAACGCGTCGACGACCGAGGTCTGCTTCTCGACGACCTGGAGGAGCCGGTCGTTGGGGATGATGATCAGCGTGTCGACGTTGTCCCGGAGCTTGCCGATGCCGGCCTGGGCCTGCTCGGCGCGCCGGCCTCCTTCGAAGCCGAACGGACGGGTGACGACGCCGACGGTCAGCGCACCCAGCTCACGCGCGATCTCTGCGATAACGGGCGCGGAGCCGGTGCCGGTTCCGCCGCCCTCGCCGGCCGTGACGAAAACCATGTCGGCGCCTTTCAGAGCCTCCTTCAGCTCGTCCCGGGTCTCAATGGCGGCCTCGTATCCCTTCTCTGGATCCGCGCCGGCGCCCAGGCCGCGCGTCGCAGCCGCGCCGATGTGGATCTTCTGGTCGGCCTCGACCATGAGGAGCGCTTGCGCGTCCGTGTTGACGGCGATGAACTCGCAGCCGCGAAGCCCTGCCTCCACCATGCGGTTGACCGCGTTCGAGCCGCCTCCACCGGTGCCGACGACCTTGATCACGGCCAGGTAATTGCCCGATTGATCTCTCACGTTTGAGTCCTCCCAGACACGCCGAGCTTGAAGCTCAGCTTGAGCGTCCGGCTGAGGGTACGCACCAGTGCGCGGGTTGTCAAATGGGCATTTGCAGCGAAATTCCGCGCAAACTCTAACCTTCTAGTTGAGAGTTGAGACTTGGTCCGGTGACGGCGCGCTCCGGCACGGACACATCCAGATAGCCGATCCCGGCCCGCTCGGCCGCGCTCATCGCCCGGAGCACGCGGGCCGCGACCGCGAGCTTCAGGGCGAGCGACTCCGCCTTGCCGAGGCGGAGCTCCGCTCCGTCCGCGAGCACCAGGGTCACGGTGCCCTCGACCGCTCGCGCCGACTCGATCCGCTCCGGAAACGACGGCGGCAGGCGGCGGAGGCCCTCGAGCGCAAGGCGCGTGTTCTCGTCCGCGACGGTCTTCCCGGGCTCGAGCTCGGTCGGCGCGGTCCAGACGACCGTGCGGTTCGTCTCGGGGTCGGCGCCTCGGATCACCCGACCGCGCTCGGACACGAGCCACGCGCCCCTTCCGTCCTTGACGACGGCGAGCGGCCGCTCGGGCACGACCACGATCCGAAGCGTGTGAGGGAAGGCACGGTCGAGACGAACCGACTCCACGCTGGGGAGAGCCGTGAGCTGCTCGCGGACGGCGTCCTGGTCGAGCGCAACGAGACTCGTTCCCGCGAACTGCTTCCCCGTGTCACGCACCGCCTCCCTGACGGCTGCCGAGCCCCCCGCCACCTCGATCTCCTCCAGCGCGAAGAGCGAAGTGAAGCGGGCCGCCGCGTACGCCAGGCCGGCGCACGCGAGAACGAGCGCCGCAACGAGGAGCACACGGCCGAGCGGCGCGCGCAGGCGCCCGCCCAGCCCGTTTGCGGGCACGAGTGCGAGGTGCGGTCGGCTGACCACGGGACCGAGTTCGCCGCCCGGCGGCTCGGTCCTACCTCTCGGAGCCGAGCGCGGGGACCTCGAGCGAGCCGAGCAGCTGCACCTCGGGGTGCAGGACGACGCCGAACTGCTCCAGCGCGCGTCGTCGGGCCTCGGCGATGAGCGCGATCGCGTCGGCGGAGCGCGCCTCCCCCGCGTTTTCGATGAAGTTGGCGTGCTTCGGCGAGATCAGCGCGCCTCCGATCGCAAAGCCGCGCAGGCCGCATGCCTCGAGCATTCGTCCCGCAGTCAGCTCGTGCTCCGGATTCTTGAAGACGCTCCCGAACGTCCGCTTGTTCGTGGGCTGGGCTTCCTTGCGCCTCGACTGCATGGCGACGACCGCCTGTTTGATCTCGTCCAGCGGTCGCGGCTCGAGCGCCAGCTCCGCCGACGCGACGACCTGTCCGTGCCGGAGGCCCGACGAGCGATAGCGGAGCCCGAGCTCGGCGGGCGTCTGCCAGCGGGCTCCGGACGAGTCGGCGACGAGCGCGCGTCTGAGCACGGCGGCGATGTCGCCCCCGTAGGCGCCGGCGTTCATCCAGACGCCGCCGCCGACGGTCCCGGGTATCGCGCAGACGAACTCGATCCCGCCCAGCTCGGCGGCCCGGGCCCGGTGCAGGCAGACCGCGAGGGGGGCTCCCCCGCCCGCGACCAGGCTCCCGTCGACGGCCTCGGCGCGGGCAAGCTCGCCGCCGAGCTTGAGGACGACCCCGGGGAACCCCTCGTCGGCGACGAGCAGGTTCGAGCCGAGCCCGACAACCGCGACAGGCAGGCCTTCGGCATCGGCCCAGGCCAGGCGCGCGACCAGCTCGTCAACCGTCTCCGGCGTGCTGAACCAGCGCGCGGGCCCACCGGTCCCGAGCGTCGTGTAGCGGCTGAGCAGAACGCCTTCGTTCACGCTTCGAGCTCCTCGCGCACGAGCGGCAGCGCGGCGTCCACGTCCCCTGCGCCCGCCGTCAGCACGAGCCCGCCCGGGCGAGCCAGGGCCGCGGCCAGGCGGGCCGCGTCGTCGAGCGCCGGAGCCCAGCCGACGGGCATCCCCGGGCGAGCCTCGAGCAGCCGGTCGACGAGCAGCTTCGCGGTAACTCCTGCGACCGGCTCCTCGCGGGCGGCGTAGATCTCGGTGACGACCGCGGCGTCCGCCGCCGCGAGCGCCTGACCCAGCTCCCGCCCGAGGTGCTGCGTGCGCGAGTAGAGGTGCGGCTGGAAGAGGACGACCAAACGACCCTCGGCGGCAAGCTCGCGAGCTGCCGCGATGGTCGCCGCGAGCTCGGCGGGATGGTGGGCGTAGTCGTCGACGAGGCGGACGCCGGCGGCCTCGCCGTGATCCTCGAGCCGCCTCCCCACGCCGCGAAAGCCGGCGAGCGCCCCGGCCGCTGCGGCCCGGTCGAAGCCGGCGAGCTCGAGCGCCGCCAGCGCACAGGCGGCGTTCAGGCGGTTGTGCTCTCCGGGGACGGCGAGCCGGATGTCCACAGGCTCCACGTCGTGGCCCCAGACGACCCGGCCCGGAGGCAGGCCGTCGGTCCACTGCTCGAAGCGCCGTTCGAGCTCGGCCGTCGACGCGAAGGTGGCGTGGTGGTCCAGCTCGACGTTCGTGACGACGGCGATGTCGGCCGGCAGCTCGAAGACCGTTCCATCCGACTCGTCGCCCTCGACGACGAGCCACCCCTGGCCGGAGCGAGCGCTGCCGCCGAGCTGCGGAACGTCACCCCCGATGAGGAACGAGGGATCGTCGCCGAGGAGATCGAGACAGTACGCGATCATCGCGGCGGTGGTGGTCTTCCCGTGGGCGCCCGACACGACGATCGAGCGCCGCAGGCCGACGAGCTCGGCCAGGAGCTCCGCACGACGCCGCCCGGCCACGCGCCCGGCGTACGCCGTCGACACCACCACCTCCGAGCCGGCGGGAGGCTCGGGCGGCTCGGGGGAGATCGACACGGGGATTCCGGCCGCCCTGACGTGCGCCAGATACGGCGTCTCGTTTCGGTCCCAGCCCGAGACCTCGGCGCCCCAGGCCTTCGCCACGATCGCATAGCCGGAGAGCCCGGCGCCGCCGATCCCGGCAAGCCACAGGCGGCGGCCGTCAAGCTCGGGCAAGCGCGATCAGCTCCTCCGCGACGTCGTCGGCGGCAGCGGGCTTGGCCAGCGCGAGCATCGACTCGGACATCGCTGCCAGCCTCTCTGGGTCGCCGAGGAGCTCTTCGACCTGCCGGCGCAGGTCGAGCTCGCCCTCGGGCACGAGGACGGCTCCGCCTGCCCGCTCGAAGTAGCGGGCGTTCTTCGTCTGATGGTCGGCCGTCGCGTGCGGGTACGGCACGAGGAGCGCCGGCCTCCCCGCGGCCGCCACCTCCCACACGGAGCCTCCGGCGCGCGCCACGACGAGGTCGGCGGCCGCAAGGGCCGCTCCGAACTCGTCGGTGAAGGCGAGCAACCGGTAGTCGCCGCGGCGAGGGCGCCGGTCGAGCTCGGGGAAGTCACGCTCCCCGGCGAGATGAAGGACGGCGGGCCCGTCCTCCGCGAAGGCCGCGAACGCCGCGTCGATTCAGCGCTCTCGCGCCCTGGCTGCCGCCGAAGACCAGCACGGCCGGGCCGCGCTCGGGCAGCCCGAACATCGCTCGCGCCTCCGGCTGGGCGGGTGGGCGGGAGCGGGCCGGGATCGGGCGGCCGACGACGCGGTACTTCCCGCCCTGGTGACCGTCCAGGGGGAATGCGCAAAAAACGCGCTTCGCCAACGGAGCAGCAAGGCGGTTCGCGAGCCCGAGCTCGGCGTCGGCCTCCATGAGCGCGGCCGGAATCCGAAGGATCGCTGCCGCCGACACCATCGGGCCGCCGACGTAGCCTCCGGCGCCGAGGACGACATCGGGACGCCGGCGCCGGAGAATCCGGACGCAGGCGGCGGGGGCCGTGACGTCCCGGACGAGCGCACGGACGAGGTCGAGGCTCGCCCGCCGCGGGAGCCCCTCGACGTGGAACGGGTCGAACTCGAGGCCGGCCGAGCGCGCCAGCCGCTCCTCGACGGAGTCAGGCCGACCGGCGAGCGTGACGGACGCGCCGCGGCTCTCCAGCGACTCGGCGACCGCGAGCGCGGGCAGGACGTGACCTGCCGTCCCGCCGGCGGCGATCAGGAGCTGTGGCGCTGGACTCGGCGGCATGGTTCACCGCGATGTTAAGGAGGATGCCGACGGAAGCGAGCATCACGACGAGGCTCGAGCCGCCGTAGGACACGAACGGCAGCGGAATCCCGGTGAGGGGCGCCAGGCCCATCACGGCGCTGACGTTGACCGCGGCCTGCCCGCAGATGAGCGCCGTGATCCCTGCCGCGAGGAGCTTCCCGAACGGGTCGCGGCAGGCGAGCGCGACATTGAAGCCCGCGTAGCCGAAGACGACGAAGGCGGCAAGGACCGCGAAGGCGCCGAGGAGGCCGAGCTCCTCGCCGACGATTGCGAAGATCATGTCGGTCGAGGCCTCGGGCAGGTAGTAGACCTTTTGCACGCTCTCCCCCAGCCCCACGCCGAAGAAGCCGCCCGAGCCGAGGGCCAGCATGGCCTGCACGCTCTGAAAGCCGGAGCCCTGCGGATCTTGCCAGGGGTCGAGGAAGCTGAGGATGCGCTCGCGCCGGTACGGCTCGAGCCAGATCGCCGCGGCGACGAGCGAGACGCCGATGGCCCCCGCGCCCGCGAGCGTGGAGAAGCGGATCCCCGCGACGATCAGGACCGCGCCGAGCATCACGGCGACGGAGATGGCGGTGCCGAGATCCGGCTCGAAGAGGATCAGCGCGAGCGCCGCTCCGAAGACGACGCCGATCGGGCGAATCAGCTCGCGGAGCGACTGCGGCACCGGCGAGCGCGAGAGGTACGCCGCAACCCAGAGGGCGAGCGCCAGCTTGGCGAGCTCGGACGGCTGCAGCGTCGCCGGCCCGAGGGTGAGCCAGCGCTTGGCGCCGTTCACCGGCGTGCCGATGACGAGGACCGCGACGAGGAGCGCGAAGCTCGCGAGCAGGAGCGGCGGCACGAGGTACCGAAGCCGGCGGAAGTCGGTCCGGGAGAAGACGGCGAGGGCGACGATCCCGAGGAGGGCATAGGCGGCCTGCCGCTTGAGGTAGTACGCGGGGTCGTCGGCGGCGAGGGCCGCGCGCGCAGAGCTCGCGCTGTAGACCATCACGAGGCCGAACGCGACGAGCCCGAGCGTGACGACGACGAGCAGGTGGTACTCGAGCCCGCCGCGGATCGCCCGTCTCACAGCGCCTCCACGAGCTGACGGAACCGCGCTCCGCGCTCCTCGAAGCTCTCGAACTGGTCGTAGCTCGCACAGGCCGGCGAGAGCAGGACGACTTCCCCTCGCTCGGCGTCCGCGTGCGCGTCGGCGACTGCCCGCTCGAGGTCGACGGAGTGCCGGAAGCGCACTCCCTCGCGCGCGAGCGCCTCCGCGATCTCGTCTGCCGACTCGCCGATGAGGTAGGCGCACGAGACCCCGGCTTCGCGAGCGCGCGCTGCGAGGCCGCCGAACGGCGTCCCCTTGCGGCTGCCTCCGAGGATCACGCGCAGCCCGGGCGGATACGCGCCCAGCGCCCGCTCGGCCGCCTCCGGGTTGGTCGCCTTCGAGTCGTTGATCCAGCGGACGCCGTCCAGCTCGCGAACGAGCTCGAGCCGGTGAGGGACGCCGGCGAAGCTCGCAAGCGCGGCTCCGATCGCGCGGTCGAGGACCCCGGCTGCCCGCGCGGCGGCGGCGGCGGCGGCCGCGTTCTCGCGGTTGTGATCGCCCGGGAGGCGCGGCTCCGCGGGGAGCGGATCGTCGACCGCGAACTCGACGCGCCGGCCCCGCCCCGGGACGGGCTCGAAGCCCCGCGGGACGACTGCCACGTCGTCCGGGCCCTGGTTCTCGAAGATGCGGAGCTTCGCGGCCCGGTAGGCCTCGAAGTCGCCGTGGCGGTCGAGGTGGTCGGGGGTGAGGTTGAGGAGCACCGCGACGCGCGGCCGGAGCTCGTCGATGTCCTCGAGCTGGAAGCTCGAGAGCTCGCAGACGATCCATGCCTCCTCCGAGATCGTGCCGTCGAGGCCGGTCAGCGGCCGCCCGACGTTTCCGGCGACGGCGACGGCCCGGCCGTCGGCACGGAAGATCTCCCCCAGAAGCTCGCAGGTCGTCGTCTTCCCGTTCGTGCCGGTGACGCCGAGCAGCGGGTTGGCCAGGATCCGCGCGCCGAGCTCGACCTCGCTCCAGATCGCTACCCCTCGCGCGCGCGCAGCGGCCACGAGGGGGGCCTCGCTCGGGATGCCGGGGCTCTTGACCAGCAGGTCCACGTCGTCGACGAGCGCGGGATCCTCCGCGCCCAGGACGACTTCGACGCCGCTCTCGCGAAGCCTCCCGACGTCGAGCTCCCCGTTTCGGTCGACGCCGACGACCCGCACCCCGCGGCGCGCCAGCGCGAGCGCCGCGGCCTCGCCCGAACGGGCGAGGCCGAGCACCAGAGCTCGCTCAGGAAGCAAACTCGGACGCGTAGCGGTAGTAGAGGACGAACCCGCACGCGCAGAGGATCGCGGTCACGATCCAGAAGCGGACCATGATCCGCGTCTCCGACCACGCCTTCATCTCGAAGTGATGGTGGAGCGGCGCCATCAGGAGAACGCGCCTCCCGAACCACTTGAAGCTGACGACCTGGACGATCACCGAGAGCGCCTCGATGACGAAGATCCCGCCGATGAAGATCAGCAGGGACTCGGTCTTGGTCATGATCGCGAACGCGGCGATCGCGCCGCCGAGGCCCATCGAGCCCGTGTCGCCCATGAAGACCTGCGCGGGGAACGCGTTGTACCAGAGGAAGCCGATCGAGGCCCCGATCAGGCTCGCACCGAGGATGGCGAGGTCGAGATCGACCTGGTCGGCCGCTCCGACGGCGCGGATCGAGGCGAGCGCCGCGACGAGGCTCATCGCCGTGTAGGTCAGCAGCGAGATCGTCGTCGTCCCGGCCGCGAGGCCGTCGACTCCGTCCGTCAGGTTCACGCCGTTCGCGAAGCCCGCGATGATGAAGTAGAGGAGGACGTACCAGCCCCAGCCCAGGGGCAGGTCGACGTCCAGCAGCGGGAGGTAGACGTCGGTCGTCAGCGGATCGTCGAGCCCGCGGGCGGCGACGAAGCCGACCACGACCGTGATCGCCCCGAGCCACAGGAGCTTCCAGCGGCCCGAGAGCCCGAGCGACCGGCGGCGCGAGACCTTCGTCCAGTCGTCCACGAACCCGATCGCCGCGCAGCCGAGCGCGACGAAGAAGGCGGTGACGGCCGGCACGGTCCGATCCGAGAAGATCAGGAACGGCACGGCCATCGAGATCATGATCAGGAGGCCGCCCATCGCCGGCGTGCCCTGTTTGACGACGTGGCCCTTGGGCCCCTCCTCGCGGATCTGCTGGCCGAACTCGTTCTTGCGCAGGAAGTCGATGAACTTCGGGCCGCAGAGGATGGAGATCATCATCGCCAGCACGCCCGCGAGCAAGACTTCGACCATAGCTGGAGCCTAAGCCTAGGCTCGGGCCGGGACGACGGCCACGGCCTCGGCGATCACCTCGAGGCCCATCGCCCGCGAGCCCTTGACCAGCACGCAGTCGCCGGGTTGGAGGACGGCGCGGAGCGCGGCGAGCCCCTGCTCCACCGTCGGCGCCCAGCGCGTGAGGGGGACACCGCGGGCGCCCTGGACGTAGTTGCGCGCGAGCGGACCGACCGCGACCAGCACCTCGACGCCGGCGCGCGCTGCGGCTGCCCCCACCTCGCGGTGGTAGGTGGGAGCGCCGGGCCCCAGCTCGGCCATGTCGCCCAGGACCGCGACCTTCCGCTGCCCCGCGGCCCGCTCCGCGAGATGCTCGAGCGCCGCGGCCATCGAGAGCGGGTTCGCGTTGTAGCAGTCGTTGAGAAGGATACCGCCGCCCGGGAGCGGGACCTCCTCGCCGCGCAGGCGCGAGAGCTGGACGTGGCGGGCGCCCTTCTGCGCCTTCCCGAGCGGAAGGCCGAGCGCGTGGTAGGCGGCCAGCGCGGCCAGAGCGTTGGTCGCGTTGTAGCGCGACGAGAAGCCGAACTCGAGCGTGAGCGGGCGGCCGAACGCCTCGACGCGGAGGCGCGCGCTGCCGTTATGAGCTGCGAAGTAGCTGAGGCTGACGTCGCCGCCGTCGCCGAAGCGGAAGACCCGCAGGTCGTCGCGCGCGAGATACGGGTCGAGGTAGGCCTCTCCTGCGGGGACGACCGCCGTGCCCCCCGGCGGCAGGCTCTCGATCAGCTCCCCCTTCGCCTGGGCGACGCGCTCGACGGTGCCGAGGAGCTCGAGGTGCACCGGGCCGACGCTCGTCACGATGCCGACGTCCGGCTGGGCAATCTCGCAGAGCTCGGCGATCTGGCCGAGACCGCGCATGCCCATCTCGACGATGGCGACCTCGGTGTCCTCCTCGAGCCGGCAGAGCGTGAGCGGCAGCCCGATCTCGTTGTTCTGGCTGCCCTCGGCGACGACCGTCCGCGCGTGCGGAGAGCAGAGCGCGCCGAGGATGTCCTTCGTGGAGGTCTTCGCCGTCGAGCCGGTGACGGCGACGACCCTGGCGGCCGAGCGCTCGCGCACGGCCCGCGCCAGCGCGCCGAGGGCACCGAACGCGTCCTCCGGATCGAGCGCGGCCGCCGCGCCGGCCGCGAGCGCGTCTCTGATGAACTCGACGCCGCCTCCGACCGCGACGAAGAGGTCGCCGTCGCGGGTCTGCCGCGAGTCGATGCTCACTCCGCTAATGCGCTCCGCGCCCTGCGCGCGTTCCAGCCGGCCCGGCGCGAGCGCTTCGATCTCGTCGAGGCGAAGCGGGATCATGCCGCCGCGCCGAGTCGCCGGAGGGCATCGCGGGCCACCTCGCGGTCGTCGAACGGGATCGTCCCGTCCCGGAACTCCTGCCCCTGCTCGTGCCCCTTGCCCGCGATCACCACGACGTCGCCCTCGCCGGCCTCCTCGACCGCGAGAGCGATGGCGACGGCGCGATCCGGCTCGACCGCCTCCTCCCCGTCCATTCCTGCCCGGATCTCCTCGATGATCGCCTCCGGCTCCTCGCTGCGGGGGTTGTCGGACGTGACGATCGCCAGATCGGCGAGGCGGCTCACAACCCCGCCCATCAGCGGGCGCTTGGCCCGGTCGCGGTCGCCGCCGCAGCCGAAGACGCAGAGCAGGCGGCCGGAGGCGAGGCGACGCGCCTCCACGAGGACGTTCTCGAGCGCCTCCGGCGTGTGGGCGTAGTCGACGAGGACGGCGAACGGCTGGCCCTCGTCCACCGACTCGAAGCGCCCGGGAACGCCGGCGACGTGCTCCACGCCGCGGACGATTGCCTCGTCGGGGATGTCGAGCAGGCGGCCGGCCGCGACAGCGCCGAGGGCGTTCTCGACGTTGAAGCGGCCCCGGAGCTGTGGCCGCAGGGTGAGCCCCGCCGCCCGAAAGCTGGTCGCGGACGGCGTCAGCTCGAGCTCGTCCGCCCTGACCTCGGCATCGTCGGCGAGGCCGAAGGTCAGCACCCGCACGTCGAGCCCGCCCAGCTCGTCCGCCAGCTGGCGCCCGAACGGATCGCCGACGTTGACGGCCGCCGGCGGGCGGTGACCGTCGACGTCGGGCTCCGTGAAGAGCCGCCGCTTGGCGTCGGCGTAGGCCTCGAGCGTGCCATGGAAGTCGAGGTGGTCCTGGGAGAGGTTCGTGAAGACGAGTGCCCGAAAGCGCGTCCCGACGAGTCGCTTCAGCTCGGACGCGTGGGAGGAGGCCTCCATGGCGCAGCTCCGGTCTCCGGCGTCGAGGAGCTCGCGGAAGGTCCGTTGCAGGTCGATCGCCTCCGGCGTCGTTCGCGTGACGGGACGGCGCTCGCCGCCGACGCGCATCTCGACCGTGCCGAGCAGGCCCGGGCGACGGCCGGCCGCGGCGAGAATCGAATAGAGCAGGAAGGCCGTCGTGGTCTTCCCGTTCGTGCCCGTCGCGCCGACGACGTCGAGCTCACGGGTCGGCTTCCCGAAGAAGGCGTCGGCGGCGAGCGCCATCGCCAGCCGGGCGTCCGGGACGAGGAGTTGCGGCGCCGGGAGGTCGAGCACCCGCTCCACCAGCAGGGCGACCGCGCCTCGCTCGAGAGCCGCGGCGGCGAAGTCGTGCCCGTCGGCGCGTTGGCCGGGCACGCAGGCGAAGAGCGCGCCAGGCGTGACGAGGCGGGCGTCGAAGGCGAGGTCGGCGACCCCGACCGGCGCCGGGTTGTGGATCTCCCTCGCTCCGACGGCGTCGGCGAGCGTCTCGAGCGCGATGAGGGCATGTTCGGGCACAGTCAGGCTGAGTTCGGCACGCAGCGCGGTCTTCTTCCTCCGCTCCTGCGTGCATTCTGGCCCGGTCCGCGCCTCGCGGGCGCAGATAGGCTGCTCAGCCGCGCCAGCGCCGCCGGACGTCCGGCGGGACCTCGAGGTACTGCAGCGCGAACTCCATGATCTCCGCGAACGCGGGCGCGGCAACGACTCCGCCCCAGATCGTGCCCCGAGGCTCGTCGACGGTGACCAGCACGACGAGCGCAGGGTGCTTCGCGGGGGCGAAGCCGACGAACGACGCCACGTAGCGCGAGTCGGAGTAGCCGCCGGACGGCTCGGGCTTGGCGGCGGTCCCGGTCTTCCCCGCGACGCGGTAGCCGGGGATCTGAGCGGTCGTTCCCGAGCCCTCCTCGACGACTCCGCGGAGCATCTTCGTCAGCTCCGCCGCGGTGCCCTCCGAGAGCACGCGGCGCTCCTCGGCCGCAACCCGCCCGCTCCCTTCGACCCGATCGACGAGGTGAGGCTGGAGCCAGACTCCGTCGTTCGCGATCGCACCGTACGCGGCGGCCATCTGGATCGGCGTCACGGCAATGCCCTGCCCGATGGGAACGTTTCCGATCGTCGAGCCCGACCACTCCTCGGGCTTCAGGACGATGCCGGGCGACTCGCCGGGGAAGTCGATGCCCGTCGGACGCCCGAACCCGAAGCGATGAATCCACTCGTTGAGACCGTCGCGCTGAAGCTGCTGCGCAAGCGTCACCACGCCGACGTTCGAGGAGCGCGACAGGATCTGGGAGACCGTCATCGTCTGCGTCTTGCGCGGCAAGGCATCGTGGATGACACGGTCGGCGACGGGGATCTTGTACGGGAGGCGGAACTTCGTGGTCGGCGAGACGAGATTCGACTCGAGCACGCCCCCGACGGTCACGATCTTGAACGTCGATCCCGGCTCGTACGTGTCGGTCACGGCGCGATTCCTGAGGTTCTCCTCGTCCCACTTCGCGACGGTCGGATAGTCGTTGGCGTCGAAGTCGGGCTCGACCGCGAGGGCGAGAATGCCGCCGGTCCGGGCATCGAGGACGACGGCCGACGCCGACTTCGCCGTCCAGCGGCTCGTGAGCCGGCGCAGAACCCGCTCGGCGTGCCCCTGGATGGTGTCGTCGATCGTCAGGAAGACGTCCTTGCCGTCCTGCACCTGCTCGGCGTCGAGCACGTCGATCGTGCGCCCGAACGGGTCGCGGACGATCGTCCTCGAGCCGTCCGACCCGGCCAGCTCGTCGTCGAGCTGCAGCTCGATGCCCGAGAGGCCGGAGTTCTCGGTGCCCGCATAGCCGACGACCTCCGAGGCGAGCGCACGCTGCGGATAGATGCGACGCTCCTCGGGCTGGAAGCCGACGCCCGGGATCTGCTGCGCCTCGAGCAGCTCGGCCTGTTCGGGATCGGCCTTGCGGGCCAGATAGACGAAGCCGCGCGAACGGTCGGTCAGCAGCGGATAGAGCTTCCCGGCGTCGAGGCCCAGCGCCTCCCCGACGGCGATTGCGGCCTCGCGCGCGTCGACGATCTGCTTGGGGTTCGCGTAGACGGTCGTCGCGCGCTCCCCGAACGCGAGCTGAACGCCGTTTCGGTCGAAGATCGTCCCGCGGCGCGCCGTGACGTCGAGCTCCTCCCGGTGCTGGCTCGCGGCGAGGTGGTCGAGCGTCTGCGCCTTCACCGCCTGGAGCCAGGCGACGCGCACGGACGCGGCGACGAAGACAACCGCGAAGACCGCCACGAGGAGCCGGAGGCGCCTGTTCGCCTGCCGCACTCGCCGCTACTCCTTGACGCGTGCCAGCCGAACGTAGGAGGTCTCGACAGGCTCTCGGAGCCCGTACCTGCTGACGGCGATCGCCTCGATGCGGCCCGCGGCCGCGCCCCGGGAGAGCTCCGCCGCGAGGTTGTCGCGCCTGGCCGCGAGCTCGGCCCGCTGGGACTCCAGCTCCTCGGCCTGCACGTTGAGCCGGAGGACGGCGACGTTCAGGGCGACGATCCCGGCCAGGAGCGTGGCGACGAGGACGATCCAGACGACGCTGCCCGCGACCCGCGGCCGCTGGACGGCGCGACGCCGAGGCGCGGCACGGGGGGTCGAGCGCGGCCTTGGCTGCGGCGCTCGCCGCGGCTCCGCGCGTGCTGTCGCAGTCGCCATGGCGCTCCTATTCCTCTGCCTTCATCGCGACCCGGAGGCGCGCCGACGCGGCACGTGGATTCTCGGCGGTCTCGGCGGGAGAAGGCCGCACGGCCTTGCGTGTGACGAGACGGAGCGTCGGCTCCTTCCCGCAGACGCACACGGGCAAGTCGGGCGGACACGTGCACCCGCGCGCCTGGCCGGCGAAGAAGCGCTTGACGATCCGGTCCTCCAGCGAGTGGAAGCTGATGACCGCGATGCGGCCGCCGGGGCTTAGCAGCCGGAGAGCCACGGGAAGCGCCTGCTCGAGCAACTCGAGCTCCTCGTTGACGACGATTCGAAGCGCCTGGAACACACGCTTGGCCGGATGCCCGTCGCCGAAGCGTCGTGGCGCCGGGATCGCCGCGCGAACGACCTCTACGAGGTCTGTCGTCCGTTCGAACGGCCGCTCGGCCCGGCGACGGACGATGGCGCGGGCGATCTGCCGCGAGAAGCGCTCCTCCCCGTACCTGCGGAAGATCTCCGCCAGCTCGCGCTCGCTCAACTCGTTGACGATCTCCTCGGCCGTGCGGGGCGCCGAGACGTCCATGCGCATGTCGAGCGGGGCATCGGCCGCATAGGAGAATCCGCGCTCGGGGCGATCGATCTGCATGCTCGACACGCCGAGGTCGAGCAGGATCGCGTCGGCCCGGACGTCGTTGTCGGCGAGCTGGCCGAGGACGACGCCGAAGTCGCCGCGCAGAAAGCGTGCCTGAACCCCGGCCCGGCGCTGGAAGCGGTCGAAGTACGGCCGCACCGTCGCGTCGCGGTCGACTGCGATGAAGCGCCCGCTGCCCCCGAGGTCGGCCGCCAGCAGCTCGGCATGCCCGCCCGCGCCGAAGGTGCCGTCGATCACGGTCTCCCCGGGCTTGACCGCGAGGAGCTCGCGCACCTCCTCGACGAGTACGGGGACGTGATCAGCTGTCTCGTGCTGCAAGGCGTTCCGCAACAACGTCGGCCCTCCTCTCGATGTCGTCGAGCTGGATGCGCCAGGCCTCCCGATCCCAGACCTCGAGGCAGTCCCCGGCGCCGGCCACGATTACGTCGCGGCCGAGGTCCGCCTTCGCGAGCAGGCCGGCGGGGAGCGTCACACGCCCCTGCTTGTCGAGCTCGGCTTCGACCGTCGCGGAGAAGAGGTAGCGCCGCATGTCTCTCGCCTCACGGCTGAAGCGGTCGAGGCCTGCAAGGCGGGAGCTCGAGAATTCCTCCCAGCCTTCCCGCGTGTAGACGGCAAGGCACGGGTCGATGCCGCGGGTGACGACGACGCCGTCCGCGAAGGACTGCCGGAACCGAGCGGGAAGCGTAAGTCGGTTCTTGTCGTCGATGGTGTGCTCGTACTCGCCGTGCAGCATCGGCAGAGGCCTTCCGTTGTCTCCACTTCGCCCCACTGTAGACCACATTCTCCCACTCCGCAACCCCTCCGACCCAGACCGCGAGCGCGGGGATAATGGCGGCGCGACAAGCCGCCGCCCACGGAGGGGAGACGCGATGCAGGAGCAACTGACCAGGGAGGAGCTCGCCAAGCTCCTCCGCGAGGCCGAGCAGGCGCACGCCGCCTACGAGCGGGAGCTCGGAAGCCGGGACGAGGACTGGCCCGGCTGGTACGCCGACTACGTCATCCGCCGCCTCGAAGGGCCGCCGGCCTAGAACCCTTCTAGGGCGCTCCGTGGGCGCCGCGCCGCGTGAGCGCCGCGGCCGCGCACTCCGCGGCGAAGGCGAGGGCGGCCTCGGCGTGGTCGCCTCGGCCCAGCGCGTACGTGAGCCCGGCCGCGAAGCTGTCCCCAGCGCCGTAGGCGTCCGCGATCGGGCCGGTAAGGGGCGCCGGCCGGTAGGAGCCCGCCTTGCCGTCCACCGTCTCCCAGCTCCCCCCGGTGCGGCCGTCGGTCGCGACCACGAGCTTCGGCCGGACCGCGAGATCGCCGTGCTCGTAGCGCTCACTCGGGTCACGGGCGCTGCGGACGAGCGCGTCGAGCTGGACGCGCGCCTCCGCGAGGACGGGGAGCGAGCGCGCGGTCGCCACGAGAACGCGGGCACACCGTGCCGCCTTCGCTGCCTCCGCGTCGCCGCTGACGAAGTAGACGGCGTCGGCTCGCGCCAGGTCCTCCCACGGCAGCGGATCGCTCCTTCGGGGCACGTGCTTGTCGCCGATGATCGTGATCGTCCGCTCGCCGCGGTCGTCGACGAAGGTGAAGCCCCGCCGCTGCGGCTCGGCATGGCGGGCGGCCTCGACCTGCACGCCGAGCGCAGTCAGCTGGTCGAGGGAGGCGCCGCCGAGCTCGTCTCGGCCGAGAGCCGTGTAGAGCGTGCAGGCGCCGGCGAGGCGTGCGAGCTGCACCGAGGCCACGCCGCCTCCGCCGGCCGCCTCGGCCCACGAGTCGCTCGCCTGGACGATCGCCCCCGGGGCGGGGACGCGCTCCACACGCGCGAACTCGACCCACTCGACGTGCCCGACCACCGCGGTCCGCATAGGCGGAAGTCTCACAGCTCGGCGGCGTCGCGCGTTTCAACGGATGATGGAGGTCGTGGCGATGAGAGGTGCCGTACCGCCGTTCGAGCGCTTCTACGAGGAGCGCAAGGAGGAGATCTTCGGCTACCTCGCGCGCCTCCTCGGACGCGAGGCCGCGGAGGACGCGTTCCAGGAGACGTTCCTGAGGGCGCTCCGCGCCTACGGGAAGCTCGAGCACGGGCGGCACCTGCGCGCCTGGGTCTTCACGATCGCAACCCGCGTCGCCGTCGACGTCCGGCGCCGGCCGTCCCACGTGGCCGAGCCGGCGGAGATTCCCGTCGTCGACGAGCGCCCGGCGTACGCCGAGCTCGAGCACCTCGCCGGAGAGCTGCCCCCGACCGAGCGCGCCGCGGTCGTCCTGCGGTACGGCTACGACCTCTCCTACGACGACATCGGCGCCGCGCTCGGCTCGAATGCCCAGGCGGCGCGCGCGGCAGCCTCGTCCGGAGTGCGCCGCCTGCGGAGGAAGGAGACCTCATGACCACCGTTCCCGAGACCCTCGACCGCCGCTTCCGCGACGAAGCGGTTGCGGCCGGGCTGCTCGACGTCGCCTACGACTTCACCGACTCCCCGATCGGCACGCTGCTCGTCGCCGCCAGCGAGCGCGGCGTGTGCCGCATCTCCTTCGATCCCGAGTCCGAGCGGGAGCTCGATGCGCTCGCCACCGCCTTCGGCGTGCGCGTCCTCCGGGCCTCCGGGCCGGTCGAGGCCGTTCGGCGCGAGCTCGACGAGTACTTCGAGGGAGCGCGCCACGAGTTCGACCTCCGGGTCGACCTGACGCCGCTTCCTCCCTTCCAACGCGCGGTGTTGGAGGAGCTCGTCCGCGTCCCGTACGGCCACGTCGACACATACGGAGGCCTCGCCCAGAAGATCGGGAAGCCGCGGGCGGCACGCGCCGTCGGCGGCGCGCTCAACCGCAACCCGATCCCGATCGTCGTCCCCTGCCACCGCATCGTGGGCGCGAGCGGCAGCCTCGTCGGCTACGCCGGCGGCCTGGAGCGCAAGCAGGCGCTCCTCGGCCTCGAAGGCGCGCTCCTGAGCTGAGGCCTACGGCGGCCTCGCCGGTCCGAGCGGACATGCGGCGCAGGAGCTCGCGCCGGAGCTCTTCCCCGGTGAGGCGACCGCGATTGCGTGGGTAGTCGATGAGGAGATGGAGGGCCGGCGAGGCCTCCGTCGGGCCGTTCGGCTCGGTCGAGCGCCGGGGAACCTCGGATCGCGTCTCTCTGACGAGGGCGACCTCTCCTGTACGGAGGCCGTGGAGGCGGACGTAGCACTCCTGCTCGTCGAGCACAGGGAGCGGCTGGCGCCTGCGGAAGACCCGCACGCGGCGAGCCTAGCGCGCCCGGCGGTCGGCGTTAGGCGGCCGCGCCGAAGCCGCCGCCTCCGGGCGTCTCGATCGTCACCGACTGGCCCGCCTGGAGGGCCCTGCTCACCTTCGCCGGCGCCTCGTCCCCGTCGATGAGGTTCCGCCCGGGCGAGCCCGACTCGCCGCCTCGCGTTCCGCCCGGGCCTCGTTCGCGCCGCTCGCTCACGATCGAGACGCGGCACGGCTCGAGCGCCGTGATCTCCCTGATCACGCCGTCGCCGCCCCAGAAGCGGCCCTTCCCGCCCGAGCCGAGCCGCAGCGCGTAGCGCTCGACTCGCAGCGGATAGGAGAGCTCCAGCGCCTCCACCGGGGTGTTGAGGGTGTTCGACATGGCCACGTGCACCGCCGAGGGGCCGTCGGCCCCCGGGCAGGCGCCCTGGCCGCCCGCGATCGTCTCGTAGTAGGTGAAGCGGGCGTTTCCGAAGGTGAGGTTGTTCATGGTGCCCTGGCCCTGGGCGGGCACCGGAACCGCCTGGCCGAACGCGCGGAAGAGCACGTCGGCGATCCGGCTCGACGTCTCGACGTTGCCGGCGACGACGGCCGCCGGACGGCGCGCGTTGACGAGCGACCCCTCAGGGGCCGTCACGGTGACCGGCGCGAACGCGCCCCCGGACGCGGGAACGTCGGGATCGGTGAGGCAGCGGACGACGAAATACGAGGCGGAGCGGGTGACGGCGATGGGGCAGTTGAGATTCCCGGGATGCTGGGAGGCGGTGCCGGAGAAGTCGATCGCCACGGTCTCGCCGGCGATCGTGACCGCGGCGCGGAGGATCAGCTCGCCCTCGGGAGCCTCGAGGACGTCGACTGCCTCGTAGCGGCCGTCCGGAAGCCCGGCGATCTCCGCGCGCACGCGCCGCTCCGAGTATGCGTACAGCTCGTCCATCGCGTCGGCGACCCGATCGCGGCCCCGCAGGTCGCAGAGCTCGGCGAGCCGCTGCTCCGCGAGGCGGTGGGCGCCAAGCTGGGCGCGCAGGTCTCCCCGGCGCTCGTCGGGGTTTCGCATGTTGGCGAGGAGGATGGTGACGACCTCGTCCGTGAGCCTGACGGGTGGAACGACCAGCCCTTCCTGGTAGAGATCGGTCGAGCCGGCGGGCAGGCTCGCGGGCTCGGCGCCGCCGACGTCCGCGTAGTGCGCGCGGGAGACCGCGTAGCCGAGGTCGGTGCGCGAGACGAGCGTGATGTCGGGCAGGTGCGTCCCGCCGGTGAAGGGATCGTTGACGACGAAGACATCGCCGGGCCGCGGGGCGTGCTCACGCACGGCTGCGACGGCCTCCGGCATGGCGCCCAGATGGACGGGGATGTGCTCGGCCTGGGCGATCATCCGGCCGTCCTCCGCGAAGAGGGCCGTCGAGCAGTCGCGCCGCTCCTTGATGTTCGCGGAGAAGGCCGCACGGACGAGCGCGGCGCCCATCTCCTCCGCAACGGCCCGAAGGGCGCTGCCGAGAACTTGGAGCTCGATATTCACGGTCCCGTCACGCTCTCATGAGGGTCAGTGTGCTATTCCCATCCCTAGCCCCCTCCCACCCGGGGGGCACCCAGCAGGTGGCGCCGTCGAGCTCCACGGCGGTCGGGCCCTCCACGGTGAGCGGCTCGCCGCCCCGGAGATCGAGCTGGGGGCCCGGGGCGACTTCGGCGGTTCGAACCGCCACCAGCTCGATCTGGCGGCCGCGGTCCGCGTAGCCGTAGCGCTCCTCGTGCGCGCGATGAAACGCTTCGACCGGGTCGCCCTCGAGGGGTACCGTCAGCTCGAAGGACTGCCCTCGGTAGCGAAGGTCGACGGCACCGTGACGCGGCAGGAGGCCGGCTTCCTCGAAAGGGATCACGTATGAGCGCACCCGGTCGCGACGCTCGTCGCTGGCGACCAGGCCGAGCGCGGAGAGGACGCCGGCCGCGGCGGGGACGAGCACCTTCGTGATGCCGAGCTCGTCGGCGAGCTCGCAGGCGTGGAGCGGCCCGGCGCCGCCGAAAGCCACGAGCGCGAAGTCCCGCGGATCGTGCCCGCGCTCGACGGAGACGAGCCGGAGCGCCCGCAGCATCTCTGCGTTGACGACGTCGATCACGTCCTGCGCGGCGAAGTCGCCGAGCGCGAGCTCCGCGGCCGCGCGGTCGAGCTCGAGGCCTCCGGCGAGGGTGCCGGGCAGGCGCCCCAGCACGAGGTTGGCATCGGTGACGGTGGGCTCCAGGCCGCCACGCCCGTAGCAGGCCGGCCCCGGGTCCGCGCCGGCGCTCTGAGGGCCGACCCGGAGCGCGCCGCCGCTGTCGCGCCAGACGATCGATCCTCCGCCGGCACCGACAGTCTGAAGGTCGACGGCCGGCAGCCGGACGGGAAAGCCGCCGAGCTCCCGCTCCGCCGCTCGGTGGACCTGCCCCTCGGCGATGAGGCACACGTCGGTCGACGTTCCGCCCATGTCGAGCGAGATCGCGTTCTCGACGCCCGCCAGGGCCGCAACGCGCGCGGCCCCGACCACCCCTGCAGCCGGCCCCGAGACGAGCGCCAGCGACGGATGGCGCGCGGCGTCGGCCAGGGTGCAGACCCCACCGGAGGAGAGCATGACGAGGGGCTCCGCGAGCCCGGCCTCCCGGCAGCGGTCTGCGAGCGACCACAGGTAGCCGGCGAGGACCGGCCCGAGGTACGCGTCGATCGCCGTGGTGGACGCTCGCTCGTATTCCCTGAACTCCGGCGCGATCTCGTGTGAGGCGACGACGTGCGCGTCCGGCAGGCGACGGCGCACCTCCTCGGCGACGAGTCGCTCGTGGGTCGAGTCGCGGAAGGAGAAGAGGAGGCAGATCGCCACTGCCTCAGCCTCGATCTCCGGCAGCGAGTCGAGGTCGAGCGGCTCGACCACGCCGTCGGGCCCCACTCGCTCGTGGACTCCGACGCACTGCTCCAGAGGGACGAGGGGCTCCGGATGACGGTCACAGAGGCGGTAGAGGTGCGCCCGGGTCTGACGCCGCAGGTGGAGGACGTGCTCGAAGCCGGCGGTGCCGACGAACGCCGTGCGGGCGCCCTTGCGCTCGAGCAGCGCGTTGGTGGCGATGGTCGTCCCATGGGTGAAGCGGTCCAGAGGTCGACCCCCGGCGCCCACTGCGGCGGCGGCCTTGATCACCGAGTGCTCCTGCGCGCGGACGGTCGGCACCTTCGCAGTCCGCAGCTCGCCGCCGGCAAGGAAGACAGCGTCCGTGAAGGTGCCTCCGACGTCGATCCCGAGGATCGCCACGGGGCACGTCTACCACTTCGGCCCGACGCTACGTCCCGTGGCGGCGCCGGAAGGAGCGCGCCTTCGTGCGGTTGCCGCACACCGCCATCGAGCACCAGAGCCGCGAGTGATTGCGAGCGTGATCGTAGAACGCCCAGCCGCAGAGGTCTGCCCGGCACGCCTTCAGCCGGCGCCAGGTTCCGTCCGTCATCGCGGCCGCGGCGATGGCGACGAGGCGCCCGAGAGCTCCCTCGAGCCCCGTCGCACCCGCTTCGAGCCGCACGCCCCCGGACGGGTCGAAGCGGAGCCTGAGCCGGCCCCGCTCGGCAGCCTGGTTGAGCGCGAGGGCGGCCTCCTTGCGCACGCTGACGCCGTTGTTCTCGAGCAGGAGGCTGCGGAGCGCCTCGCGCAGGCGGCGCGCGGCATGCAGATCGGCCGAGCTCGCGGACGTTCTCTGCCACAGGCCCCGTGCTTCGAGCCAGGCCTCCAGGGCTCGCGGGTCGGAGAGCTCGTCCGCGCCGCTCTCCAGGTCGAGGGTGTTGACGAAGGCCCGCACGGTCTCCAGCTCTCCGGGAGCTCGATCTCTCATAACCATCTATGATAGATCACCGGTTATCGAACGACCAGGAGGCAGGCATGCCCGACGCGCCCTACCGCGTGGCCCATGTGTCCGAGATCGAGACCCCGGCGGGAACCCGGCCCGGCGCGGCGCCCTGGCGGGCGGTTCGCCGGCACTTCGGCATCGGCTCGTTCGGGATCACGGCCTACGTCGCCGAGGCGGCCGGCGACCTGCTCACGGACGAGCACACCGAGACCGAGGACAGCGGCACGCAGCACGAGGAGCTGTTCTACGTGGCCAGCGGGCGCGCCTCGTTCAGCGTCGGTGGCGAGACAATCGAGGCACCGGCGGGCACCTTCGTCCACGTCCCGGACCCGGCCGTCGTGCGGGGCGCAAGCGCGCTCGAGGCCGGCACGACGCTGCTCGCCGTCGGCGGCGAGCCGGGAAAGGCGTTCGAGGAATCGCCGTGGGAGCGGGAGTACTTCGATGGCGGCTAGCGCCTGGAGCGCGGAGCTCCCGCTCGTCGGGGCGGGCGGCGAGCCGGTCGACCTCCGGCGGTCGATCGAGTCGCACGGCCTCGTCGATCTCCCCCCGATGCGAATCGACGAGGACGGCCGCGCGCTCGACATCACCGTGCCGCTGCCGGGGGCACGCCCGCGCACCGTGCAGCATCGCCCAGGGGAGTCCCGGGCACGCTCGCGTGAGCGTCGACGGCCGGGCGCCGGGTGCGCGCCAGCAGGGCAACGTGCTCGCGGCGGTCGCCCACGTTCTCCGGCTGGACGAGGATCTCTCCCCCTTCTACGAAACGGCAGCAGCCGACCCGGATCTGGCCTGGGTCGTGACGGGCGCGGGCCGGCTCGTGCGAAGCCCCACCGTCTTCGAGGAGGTCGTGAAGACGATCTGCACGACCAACTGCGCCTGGTCGGCGACCGAGCGGATGGTCGGAGCGCTCGTCGAGCATCTCGGCGAGCCGGCCGAGGGCGCGCCCGAGGGGCCGTTCGGTCGCGCCTTTCCCACGCCGGAGGCGATGGCCTCCGCGGACGAGTCCTTCTTCCGCGAGGTCGTGCGCGCGGGCTACCGCGGCGCCTACCTCCGCGCGCTCTCGGCCGACGTCGCCTCCGGTGCCCTCGACCTCGAGGCGCTCGGGCGGGCGAGCCGCGACGAGCTTCCGGACGACGACGTCGCGGCTCTCCTGCTGGCGCTCCCCGGCGTCGGCCCCTACGCGGCGGCGCACGTCATGATGCTGCTGGGCCGCTACTCCCGTCTCGTCCTCGACTCCTGGACGCGTCCGAAGTACGCGAGCCTCAACGGAGGGAAGCCGGTCAAGGACGCGGCGATCGAGCGGCGCTTCCGCCGTTACGGCCCCTACGCGGGCCTCGCCTTCTGGCTCGTGCTGACGCGCGACTGGGTTCCGGAAGGGTGAGCCCGGCCCGCTACCGCGACGGCGCGAGGAAGATCGCCCCCATCGCCGTCGCAGCCTTCGCCTTCGCGCTGAGCTTCGGCGTCCTCGCTCCGGCGTCGGGATTCGGCTCGCTGGAGGCAATCGTCATGTCGGCGACGACCTTCGCCGGCTCGGCGCAGTTCGCGGCGGCGTCGATCCTGGGGGTCGGCGGCGGGATTCTCTCCGCGATCGTGGCCGCAACGCTCCTGAACGCTCGCTACGCGCCGATCAGCGTCTCGGTGGCGCCGGTCTTCGTCGGCGGCCCCGTGCGGCGCCTCTTCGAGTCGCAGCTGATCGTGGACGAGTCCTGGGCGATGTCGCGCCGGCCTGACGGCAGCTACGACCGGCGCCTGCTCGTCGGCGGGGGGCTCTTCCTCTACGTCTGCTGGGTCGGTGGCACGGCCGTCGGCGCGACCATCGGTGACGCCCTCGGGGATCCGTCGAGCCTGGGACTCGACGCCGCCTTTCCCGCACTCTTCCTCGCCATCCTGGTGACGCAGGTGCACTCGAGGCGGGCCCTCGCAGCGGCGGTGCTCGGCGGGACGATCGCCCTGGCGCTCCTTCCCGTCGCCCCGGCGGGAGTCCCGGTCGTCGCCGCGGCCGCAGCGTGTCTCCTCGGCTGGAGGCGGCCGTGAGCGAAACGTGGATCGTCATCGGCACCGTCGGCGCGGCGACGATCGCGCTCAAGGCGGTCGGCCCGGTCCTCCTCGGCGGCAAGCCCTTGCCGGGCCACCTGACGGGCGTCGTCGCGCTGCTCGTGCCCGCGCTCCTCGCGGCGCTGGTCGTCACGCAGGTGGTCGGCGGAGACGAGGAGATCGTGCTCGACGCCCGCCTGGTCGGCCTCGGCGCGGCGGCCGTCGCCATCCTCCTCCGGGCCCCGCTCCTGGTCGTGGTCGCCGCCGCCGCGGCTGCCACGGCCCTCGTTCGGCTCGTCCTCTGAGCGGTCGGTCCGCCCGGATCGGCCCCGGCCGCCCTCTCGCCTATGCGGCAGCAACCAGTCGGTACCCCACTCCCCGGTCGGCTGCACCTGTTTCGGAATGGGGGTAGTCTGACCTTTCCAGCCATGACGAGGGTACGGGTGATCTGTGGCCAGTCCGATCGGAGTTTCTCCCCGACCGAGACTGCTGGGCGCCCGGGCGACCGGGGAATGAGCGCGATGACGCGACCCCCAAAGGCGCCGCACCTCGGCGTGGCGCTCGCGATTGCCCTCGTCTGCTTGGCATACGCGGGTGTTGCGAGTGCCCAGGTGGTTACCGAGCCGGTGAGCGAGCCTCCCGTGGCGCCTGCGGAACCGCCCGCAGAAGTGACGGACCCCGTGAGCGAGGCCCCCGCCGCGCCCGCCGAACCGCCCGCAGAAGTGACGGACCCCGTGAGCGAGCCCCCCGCGGCGCCCGCCGAACCACCCGCAGAAGTGACGGACCCCGTGAGCGAG
Organism: uncultured Actinomycetes bacterium; assembly: GCA_963775625.1. GTDB lineage: Bacteria > Actinomycetota > Thermoleophilia > Gaiellales > Gaiellaceae > JAIBJN01. The sequence goes on from CAVZJM010000003.1 coordinate 59,824, forward strand.
CCCCCCGCCACGCCCGCCGAACCACCCGCAGAAGTGACGGACCCCGTGAGCGAGGCCCCCGCCACGCCCGCCGAACCACCCGCAGAAGTGACGGACCCCGTGAGCGAGGCCCCCGCGGCGTCAGGGAGCGGCGACTCGATTGTCGTGATCAACCCCGCTTCGACCACACCGGGCATCGATGCGCCTTTCTCCGTGCCCTCGTCGGACTCATCTGCACGAGCCGTGAACGTCGGCGAGCCTTCAGCCCCCCGCCTGGATTCCGGCCGGAGCAAGCGTCCCTCGCCTTCAGTTCTCGATCCGCAGCGGCTTCCGCCGGCGCCAGCGCCAGCGCCAGCGCCTGCGGGCGCGGGAGCCTCAGGCGGTTCCGGCGGTGGTTTCTCCGGTGGCCTCTTCGCCGCCCTTGTCGGATCTCTCATTCTGGTGGCCCCTGGGTTGGGGCGGGTTGTGAGCCTGTCCCTTACTCCTGTGCGGGCACCTACGCTCGTCGGCGGCCTCGAACGGCCTGATTAGCGCTTCCCCCGGGCGACTTGAGGCGCGGCGGGCCCTTGTGTCCCGCGGCGCTTTTTCCGAGATGCCAAACATGGAGGAATGCGCTGATGTCCAGCAATCGAAGTCAACAAAGCATTGGAGGGGGGCCCAAGAATGGGTCGGCGGGCCTCGCCACCAGGGGCACGCCAGATCCCAAGAAGGCGCCCCGCTCCCGACCGCTGACGACGGTCGTGCTCGATCGCGACCCAATCTGGTCGCAAGCGGTCGAGCGGGTTCTCGAGCGGCTCCACATCAACGTCGTTGGCAAGGCCAGCTCGCCGAAGCGTGCGCTCGCGCTCATTGCCGAGCGCAAACCCGATCTGCTGATCGCCGAAATCGAGACAGGCGATTCCGAGATCGACGGAATCGCCTGCCTGCGCCAAGCGCGAGCACGCGTGCCCGACCTCAAGACGATCGTGTTATCCAGGTCTGACGATCGAGAACAGATCCTGGCCGCCTTCTCTGCGGGCGCCCTGGCCTACGTCCACAAGACACACCCTGACGACCTCGCCATGGCGATCCGGCAGCTCTTCTTCGAGCACTCCATCCACCTCGCCGGAGACCGGATCACCAACCCACAGAGGCAGTCGCCGCTTTCCCCTCGCCAGACCGAGATCCTCCAGCTCGTCGCTGAAGGACTGTCAACCGCCGACATGGCGAGGAAGCTGTGGGTAACCGAACAGACGGTCAAGTTCCACCTTGGAAACATCTACCGGAAGCTCGGCGTGTCGAACCGAACCGCGGCAGCCCGCTGGGCCTACGAGCAAGGCCTGCTCGCAGAGGAAGGCATGGCCAACAACCAACCATCAAGCTGAGCTTTAGCGTGAGCCTAGGTCGAAAAACCGATGACCAGCAGAACCCGGCGGCTCTGCCCTACCCCGAGCTACGGCGGTCGGGTCGAACGCGAACACCAGGGCAAGCCCGAGGATCGTCGCTACCAATTCTGCCGAAGCGCAACTCCGTCGAACGAATCCAGCCGCCCCCGCGGCGAGCGCACGATCCACATCGTCAGGCTCATCGAAGGAACCCATGATGAGAACCCGCGCCGACGGAACCTGCCCGCGAATGCGGCGAGTCGCCTCGATCGCGTCGAGTGCAGGCATCTCCAAACCCATCAAGACGACGTCGGGCAGGAGCGAAGTCGCGAGCTCGACCGCTTCCCTGCCGTCGCGTGCACAACCGACGACGTCAAAGCGCTCCTCGGCGCTGAGCGTCCTCATCAGCTCCCGCGCGAGTAGGCGGTCCCCGTCGGCGAGGAGAACGCGGATCGCACCGGTGGGAGGGCCGCTCGCCATCATCTGCGGAAACAAGGATGCCGGACCCCGGTCCCCCTGTGAAGAGGGCGCCACTACGCCGCCGCTGCGACCAGGCGGTACCCCACGCCCCATACATTGAGAACGTACGCAGCCTCGCCGTCCAGGTTGAGCTTCCGGCGCAGTCGGCTCGCGTGGGAGTCGAGCGTGCGTGTCCTGCCCAGCGACCGGAAGCCCCAGACGTCGCGCAACAGCTCTTCCTTCTTGTAGACGCGGTCGGGGTCCTCGGCGAGCGCGACCAGGAGATCGAACTCCTTCGCCGAGAGCAGGACGTTGACCCCTCCGACGCGGACGACCCGGGAGGCCAGGTCGATCTCGAGGTCGCGGACGGCGAGGCGAGGATGGTGCGGGGGCGCGACGCGTCGCAGGACGGCGCGCATCCGTGCGACCAGCTCCTCGTAGACGAACGGCCGCACGACGTAGTCGTCCGCGCCGCGCGCGAAGCCGCGCATCCGGTCGGAGGGATCGCCGCGGGCGCTGACCATGATCACCGGCACGTCCCGGTTCCAGGCCCGTCCCGGCTCCCCCGCCCGCAGGCGGCCGCAGACGTCGAAGCCGGACGCATCGGCCAGGATCGCGTCCAGGAGCACGAGGTCGGGACGCTCCGCCTCGAGGAGCCCGAGCGCTTCCGCCGCTCCGTCGGCGGCGAAGATTCTGAATCCGTCGTCCGCCAGCTGGCGCGAGAGGTGGGCCCTCGTCGGGGCTTCCCGCTCGACCAGCAGCACCGCTTCGCCCATGGAGCCGACGCTAGCAACGGGCCACGAGGGCAGCCAGATGTCCTTTCGGAAGAAAGCGTGACGAGCGTCCCGCAGCTGTCCCCGACGGACGGCTAGAGGCCGCGCGCCAGGCGCTCGTAGCGCCAGCGGGCCTGCGCGTAGTCGATCGTGCCGCGTCGCCAGGCGCGGAGGATCCTGCGGCGGCGCCACCAGAGAGGGACGTGCATGCCCGTCCCCTTCGCGTCCGGCCCGAGGCCTCCTGCTACAGGCGGCCCGAGCGGAGTCACGCCCCACACGAGCCAGATGCTGAGGAACGCCGAGAGGAAGAGGCCGATCGCTGCGACGAGCGGCACGCCCAGGATCTGAATGCCGCCCTCGATCGACGCCGCGAGGATCCCGGAGGTGACGGCCCCGCCCATGGCGACCATGGCGATGCCGAGCCGGTTGAACACGATGTCCATGCGCTTGATCAGGTCGTCGAGGCCCTGGTGGCGGAAGCCGACCTCGATCTGGCCGTCGCGGACCTCCTCCAGGATGTCGTGCACCTGGTAGGGGAGCTCGAGCAGCATGCCCGCGTAGTTGCGGGCTTCGTGCTGCGCCCGCGCGGCGACCCGCTGCGGCGTGAAGCGCTCGATCATGAGCTCGCGCGCGTACGGCTTCGCCACCTCGAAGACGTTGAAGTCCGGGTACAGCTCCATGCCGACGGAGCCGAGCGTGGCGATCGCCCGGTCGAGCAGGATGAAGCGCGTCGGCAGGGTGAGCTGCATGCGGTAGATGAGCGCGAAGGCCTCGCGGATCACCTGGACGGGGTCGATCTCGGAGAGGCTCGCGCCGTAGTAGCGGTCGAAGATCCCGCGCAGCTCGGAGACGAACTCGTCCTCTCGCTCCCTCGGGTAGCGGACGCCGAGCGACCCGAGCCGGCGCGGGATCGCCTCGACGTTCTGGTTCACGACCTCGATGAAGAGCCCGGTCAGCTTCGAGGCGTCGTCGGGCGCGAGCTGCCCGGCGGTGCCGAAGTCGACGAGGCCGATCTGGCCGCTCTGCTCGAGGACGAGGATGTTGGACGGATGGGGATCGGCGTGGAAGAAGCCGTGCCGGAAGATCATCGCCATCCAGGTCTCCGCGATCCGGTAGGCGACCTGACGGCGCTCGGACATCGTGTACCGGCTCTGGTCGAGGTCGCGCAGCTGGACGCCCTTCAGCAGCTCGAGCGTGAGCACGCGCGACCCGGAGTATCTCCAGTGGACGCGCGGCACCCGGACGTGCGCGTAGCCGGCGAAGTTCCGGTGGAACTGCTCGGCGTTGCGAGCCTCGATGCGGTAGTCGAGCTCCTGCCGGATCGAGCGCGCGAACTCGTCGACGACCGCGACGGTGTCGATGAACTCGAGCGCGCGAATGCGCTCGCGCGCGAGCCGGGCGAGCTGGTACATCAGCTCGAGGTCGGCCTCGATCTGGCGCGGCGCGTTGGGCCGTTGCACCTTGACGACGACCTCGCGCTCGTTCGGAAGCGTCGCGCGATGCACCTGCCCGATCGACGCTGCGGCGACCGGCGTCTCCTCGAAGTCGAGGTAGAGCTGCTCGAGCGTGAGCCCCAGCTCCTCCTCGACGACCGCTCGGGCCTGCTCGAAGGGGAAGGGCGTGACCGCGTCCTGGAGCGCCTTCAGCTCGAAGACGATGTCCGGCGGGACGATGTCCGGACGGGTGGAGAGCAGCTGCCCGAACTTCACGAACGTCGGGCCCAGCTCGTCGAGCATCTCGCGCAGGCGCTGCCCCCGCGGCGACCCCTCGGGGTCGACCTCGACCTCGCGTCCCAGGCGCGAGCGCACGATGGACGGCCCGCGCGTCTCGAAGAGGTATCCGAACCCGTGCTTGGCGGCGACCTGGGCGATCTCGGACATCCGCCCCAGCTGCCGCACTGCGGGCCGGGAGCTCATCCAGTCACTCCTTTCTCGACCAGGCGGAGGCGGTGCTCGAGCTGGGCCAGGCGGAGCTCGAGCTCCTCGTACTCGCGACGCGTCACGAGCCCGAGCTCGCGGAAGAGGCCGGAGAACGTCGCGCTCGCGCGCTCGCCGACCCGGACCGCGTCGCCGCGCCAGCGTCCGACGACGTCGTCGACGATCGTGCGCGCCTCTTCGCGGCTCACCTTCCCCCGGCCGACGAGCTCCTCGACGAGCTCCTCGGTGCGTTCCTTCGTCAGCGCGACGGCGCCGACGCCCGCGAGAAACAACTCCTCCGCGGTGGCGCGGAGCGAGCGGTCGGAGCCGTTACCGGGCTCGGCCATGCGGCCTCGCGCGCCGACGCTTTCGCCGAGCTTCCCGCCGAGCAGCGGCGCCGTCCGTCGTCCCCTCCCCCGCCGGGTCGGGCTCGGGAGTCGCCGGCTCGCCGTTCTCGGCGACGGCCGTCACCGCCTCCTCCTCCTCGACCTCTTCGACCTCCTCGACCTCGGGCTCGGCCTCGACCTCCGGCTCGGCCTCCTCGTCGGCCCGGCGATCGGACTGCTCGCCGACCGTATCGAGCTTCTCCTGGAGGCCGGCGTCCTTCCGCCGTGCGAACTCCGGCTCGCGCTCCTTCAGGACCGAGAGGAACGGCGTGGCGATGAAGATCGTCGAGAACGCGCCCGAGGCGATGCCGATCAGGAGCGCGAACGCGAACTCCTTGAGCGTGTCGCCGCCGAAGAGGATCAGCGAGAGGATCGGGAGGAGCGTGATGAACGTCGTCGCCAGCGAGCGACGGACGGTCTCCCAGAGCGACTGGTTGGCGATCGCCGCGAAGCTCGACTTCCGCATCAGCGGGATGTTCTCCCGCACGCGGTCGAAGATGATGATCGTGTCGTACATCGAGTAGCCCAGGATGGTGAGCAGGGCGGCCACGGTTGCGGCCGTCACCTCCCACCCGAAGAGCGCGTACACGCCCATCGCAACCGTGATGTCGTAGAAGAGGGCCCGGAAGATCGGCAGGGCGAAGACGAACTCGAAGCGGATCGTCACGTAGATGACGATGAGGACGAGCGAGGCGATGATCGCGTAGATCGCGCTCCTGAGGATCTGCTCGCTGAAGCTCCCGGAGACGTTGCGGATGCCGATCGACTCGGCGCCGAGGTCGTTCTCGAGCGCCAGCGAGAGCTCGTTCTGGTCGGCCGTCGTCAGCGACTCCGTCTTGATCTGGAACTGCGCGTACTCGCCGCCGGTCTCGTCGCCCCGGCCCTGGATGACGGCGTCGGCGCGGCCGATGGCGGCCATTTCCTGCCGCACCTCCTCGACCGACGTGGGCTCGGCGGTCTCGAACGACACCTGGCTCCCGCCCTTGAAGTCGATGCCGAGGTTGAGCCCCTTGAAGATGATCGCGGCGACCGAGATCACGAGGATGACCGTGGCGGTCGTGAACCAGATCCGGCGCAGGCCGACGATGTCGATCTTCTGCCAGTCCGGGATCTTCTGGGCGCTCGCGCCCATGAACTTCGGGTTGTCGAACCAGCGGAAGCGGCTGAGGACGCCGAGCAGCGCGCGCGTGGCGAGCACCGCGGTGAACATCGAGATCAGCGTCCCCAGGAGGAGCATGAGCGCGAAGCCCCGCACGCCGCCGGTGGCGACCATGAAGAGGACGCCCGCCGTGATCATGGTCACGACGTTGGCGTCGACGATCGTGGCGAAGCCCTTGCGATAGCCGGTCGCGATCGCAGCGCGCACGGACTTGCCCGCGCGCACCTCCTCCTTGATGCGCTCGAAGATGACGATGTTCGCGTCGGCCGCGACGCCGATCGTGAGGATGATCCCGGCGATGCCCGGCAGAGTCATCGTCACGTTGAAAGCCAGGATGGCGCCGTAGAGGAAGACGCCGTAGACGGCGAGCCCGATGATGGCGACGACGCCGAGGAAGCGGTAGACGATCAGCAGGAAGAGGGCGACGGCGAGCAGGCCGCCGATGCCGGCGATGAGCGCCTGGCGGAGCGAGTCCTCGCCGAGCGTGGCCGAGACCTGCGTCGAGTCGACCTGGACGAACTCGACCGGCAGGGCGCCGGTCTGGAGGACGAGCGCCAGGTCCTTGGCCTCCTCGATCCCGTCGAGGCCGGTGATCTGTGCGCTGCCGCCCGCAATCCCGTCCGCGAGGCTCGGGTCGGTGAAGTCGATGATCGGGAACGAGCGGATCTCGTCGTCGAGCACGATGGCGAAGGCCTGCGCGAAGGCGCGCGCGTCCTCGCCGCGGCCGGTGATCCCGTTCTGCGCGGCGAGGAGCGCGCCTCGCTGCGACAGCTCGCGCGTGATGTCGTGGAAGCGGTCGGCGCCCTCGTCGGTGAAGTCGAGGAGGACGTTCGGCTGCCCGTTCTGGTCGAAGTCCTGGCGCGTGCCGTCGGCGTTCAGGTCCTCACCGGTCAGCTCCGGGATCGGGCGCTCGGCGTCGTTGGGCTGGTACTTGTAGAGGTAGTACCAGGGCTGGGCCGCCGAGACGCCCCCCGGGCAGGGCTTGGCCGCAGCGGCCGCGTCGTCCGCGCTGGCGTTGCTCCCGCAGGTGAGCACCGTCTGGTTGCTCGGGACGACGTAGAACTCGGCACCCTCTGGGGCTTCCCCTCCCTCCACCTGCTGGAGGAGCTCCTCCTTGCTCGCCGCGGGCCCGGCCAGCCGCTGTTGCTCGTCCCCGTACAGGTACCACTCGCGCGCGGTCGTCCCCTCGGGCAGATCGTCCTCCGCCGTGAGCAGCGGGAGGAGGGTCTCGCTGGGCACCGGGTTTCCGTTGCCGTCCGAGGAGACCGGCTCGACGTCGCCCTGGAGGTCGAAGAACTCGAGCTGCGCCGTCTGCCCGATCAGCGCGGCCGCCCGCTGCGCGTCGAAGACGCCCGCGAGGTCGACGACGATCTGGTCGGGCTCCTGGGTGCGGATCTCGGGCTCGGAGACCCCGATCCTGTCGACGCGCTCCCGGATGATCTCCACGGAGCGGTCGAGGTCCGCGTCGGTCAGTTCCTGCCCCGCCTCCGGCCGGGCCTCGAGCACGACCTCGAGGCCGCCCTGGAGGTCGAGCCCGAGCGTCGGCTCCCGGAAGTAGCCGAACGTGACGACCGCGGCGATGGCGCCGAGGAGGACGAGCAGGATGAGGAGGTAGCGACGCACGTGCCGGGAGGTGCCCTAGTGCCCCTCCACGCAATACAGGCCCGCTTCTGCCCCGCGATCACGCGGCGCGACGCAGAATCTGGGCTGGATTACCTGAATGGGCACTAGCGGCTGCTCTGCTCCTCGGCCACGGGCTCGGGCTCCTCGAACGTCTCGGGCTCAGGAGCCGTCTCGGGCTCGGGGGCCTCCTCGGGCTCCCCGGCCATGTCGGCGGCCTCCTCCGGCGTCACCTTGTTCGCGATCGCGCGCCGCGAGACGGCGATCCTGACGTCGGCGTCGACCTCGAGCTGCACGCGCTCGTCGTCGATCCCGGTGACCTCGCCGTAGATGCCTCCGGCGGTGATCACCTCGTCCCCGACCTGGAGGTTCTGGAGCATCTCTTGCGTGCGCTTGGCCTGCTGGCGTTGCGGACGTATCAACAGCAGGTACAGGAACACGAGCATCACGAGAAAGAAGATGAAGATTGGATCCACTTGCCGAGCCTCCTAGCAGGCTGCCTCGATCACCTCGGACCGCTCAGATACCGCGTCCTCGAGGTGGACGGAATCGCACGTCGTGCGGCGAAAAGGTAGCAGGCGGCGACCGGCGATCAGGCTTCGAGCCGGTGGAGGGCGTCCGTCTTGAACGCCGCGAGCTCGCCGCGCTCGACGGCGGCGCGTACGCCCGCCGTCAGGTCGAGCAGGAAGCGGAGGTTGTGCTCCGAGAGGAGGACGAGGCCGAGCAGCTCCTGCTGGTTCACCAGGTGCCGCAGATACGCTCGCGAGTAGTCCGTGCACGCGCGGCAGGGGCATCCGTCCTGGAGTGGCTCGGGGTCGCGGGCGTAGCGGGAGTTGCGCAGGTTCAGACGCCCCTCCCAGGTCAGCGCCGAGCCGGTGCGGCCGAGCCGTGTCGGCAGGACACAGTCGAACATGTCGACGCCGCGCTCGACCACCTCCAGGATGCCGGCCGGGTCCCCGATCCCCATGAAGTAGCGCGGCCTCTCCGCCGGGAGCAGGGGCGCGGCCCAGGTGACCGTCTCGAGCATCGCGTCTCGGTCCTCCCCCACGCTCAGCCCGCCGAGCGCGTGCCCGTCGAGGCCCAGTGACGCAATCTCCTCGACGGAGCGGCGGCGCAGCTCCCGGTCCGTGCCTCCCTGGGCGATCCCGAAGAGCAGCTGACCGGCGGCACGGGCCGCCCCGAGCTGGCGCTCGGCCCAGCGGGTCGTGCGCTCGGCGGCGAGCGCGAGCTGATCCCGCGAGGCGTCCGCCGGCAGGCAGATGTCGAGGCACATGGCGACGTCCGAGCCGAGCTGCGCCTGGATCGCGGCCGCGAGCTCGGGCGTGAAGCGAGCCTCCTCCCCGTCGTAGACGGAGCGGAAGGTGACGCCGTCGTCGTCGGCGCGGACGATGGTGTCCCGGAGCGAGAAGACCTGGAAGCCGCCGGAGTCCGTGAGGATCGGGCCGTGCCAGCCCATGAAGCGGTGGAGGCCCCCGAGCTCGGCGATCGTCGCCTCTCCGGGCCGGAAGTGGAGGTGGTAGGCGTTGCCGAGCACGACCGTCGCACCCAACTCGCGGAGTCGCTGCGGGTCGACCCCCTTCACGGTCGCCTTGGTGCCGACCGGCATGAAGGCAGGCGTCGGCACGTCGCCGTGGGCGGTGCGAAGAACGCCCGCCCGCGCCGCCCCGTCGGTCGCGGTCACCGTGAAGCTCATGGGCCGGCTCCGGTGCACTCTCGGCACAGCGTGCGACACACAGGTGCGCTTTTCGACGCTACGCTCGAAAGCGGGTGGTGGGATGGGGTGCCCCGGACCAGATACACGGGAGAGGCGGTCACAGGAGCAGCATCGCGTCGCCGAACGAGTAGAAGCGGTATCGCTCTTCGATCGCCGTCCGGTACAGCCGCCGCGTCTCCTCCACGCCCGCGAAGGCCATCACGAGGGCGAGCAGGGTCGACCGCGGCAGGTGGAAGTTCGTCACGAGCGCGTCGACCCGCTCGAACTCGAAGCCGGGCGTGACGAAGAGGCTCGTGCGCCCCACGAGCGGGGCGCCGCGCGCGAGCGACTCCAGCACCCGGACGGTCGTCGTCCCGACCGCGACGACGTGCCCGGCCTCGCGGATCCGCTCCCACGCTCGCGGCTCGACCCGGTAGCGCTCGCTGTGGATCTCATGCTCGTCTAGGTCGGCGGCGGACACCGGCCGGAACGTGTCCAGCCCGACGTGGAGCGTGATCCGCTCGACGTCGAGGTGGGCGACGAGCTCCGGCGTGAAGTGGAGGCCCGCCGTCGGCGCCGCGGCCGAGCCGTCCTCGTCGGCGTACACCGTCTGGTAGCGCTCCGGGTCCGCCAGCGGCTCGACGATGTACGGCGGGAGCGGCACCTCGCCGGCCGGGGGGCCGTCCAGCCGGACGAGCCAGCGCCCGTCGCCTCGGTGCTCGACGAGCTCGACCTCCCCCTCCCCCAGGGTCATCCCGCCGCGAAGCCGCTTCGTCGGGCGCGCGAGCGCCTCCCAGAGCCCATCGCGGCAGGGCTCGAGCAGGAGCACCTCGGCCTCGCCGCCCGACGGCCGGCGCAGGCGCAGGCGGGCCGGCACGACGCGCGTGTCGTTGACGACGACGAGCGTGTCGGCGGGAAGCTCCTCGGGAAGGTCGCGAAAGCGCCGGTGGCGGATCGCTCCGGTCCGCCGCTCGTAGACCAGGAGCCGTGACTCGTCGCGCTGCGCAAGGGGCCGCTGCGCGATCAGCTCCGGGGGCAGGTCGTAGTCGAGATCGGCGGTTTTCATGCGGTCCGACGCCAAGAGTAGATTCCGGGCCCATGGATCGCGCAGCGTTGGAGCGTGCTCACGCGCGCCTTGCCGAGGCCCGGGAGGAGCGGCCGAGCCGGGTCGACCTCGAAGCCGCGGTGGAACGGGCCGAGAGCGCGCTCGACCAGCTGGCCCGGACCGCCGCCGAGCTGGAAGCCGTCGTTCCCGAGCGCCTGGGAGCCGCGATCGAGGAGGGCATGCACGCGGAGGTCCTGCCGGTCGCGCGCCAGATCGCGGAGGTGCGCGGGCTGACCGGCCAGGTCGTGCGGCGGCTCGAGGGGCTGCAGGGGGAGATGACCGCCGAGCGGCGGGACCGGCTCGAAGACCTGGCGCTCCTGGTCGACCTGATCGGCTCCGGCTGGCGCGGTGTCGAGCGGCGCCTCGACCGCGCCGAGCGTGTTCTCGACCGCCTGGAGCGAGCGCTCGAGGAGCGGCCGGGAGCCGCTCTCTACCGCATCGACGGCCGCAAGACCTAGCCGAAAGGGTCGCTAGCCCGACGGTAGGCGGAGCTCGAAGCGCGAGCCGCGCCCCATCACCGAGTCCAGGGTCAGGTCACCGCCGAGCGCCTGGGCGAGCTCCCGCGAGATCGCGAGTCCCAGCCCGGTGCCCTCGCCGTTCTCGCTCACGAACGGCCGGAAGACCCGGTCGCGATCGCCGGGGGGAATGCCCGGGCCGGAATCCGTGACCGCCACCGAAACCGACCCGTTCGCCTGCAGGAGCGCCAGCGAGATCGAGCCGCCGTCGGGCGTCCACGAGAAGGCGTTCGCGAGCAGGTTGGAGACGATCTGGAGGACGCGGTCGCCGTCCGTCTGGACGACGGGATCGGCGCCGAGCGCGAGCTCGTAGCGGATCTCGCGGCGGCGTGCCTCCTCGGCGAACGAGTGGTAGCCCTGCTCCACCAGCCGCTTCAGCTCGACCTCTTCCTCCTCGAGCGTGAAGCTGTGCGCCTCGAGGCGGGCGAGGTCCACCAGGTCGCCGACGAGCCGGGCGAGCCGGTCCGTCGCAGCGCGGATGACGTCGAGCGAGGCCGCCCTGGCCGCCGGATCGTCCGCGAGCCCCTCGCCGAGGGCCGCGACGTGGCCGCGGATGGCCGTCAGCGGCGTTCGCAGCTCGTGAGAGACCCGCACGAGGAAGTTGCGCTCGTACGCCTCGGCCTCCGCGAGCCGCTCCGTCATCTCGCGGAACCGCTCGGTGAGATGGCCGATCTCGTCGCTCGAGCGAGGCTCGGGAAGCTCGGCCGCGTAGCGCCTCTCCGCCACCTCGTCGGCGGCCCGCGAGAGGGCCAGCAGCGGCTTGGTCAGGCGCCGGCTCAGATACCAGACGAGCAGGAGCGCGGTCGCGAGGCCGGCGAGGAACGCGAGGCCCAGGCGCCTCGTGAGGTCCATCCAGCGTGCCTGCAGCTCCGCCTGCGGCTTCGCGACGATGATCGCCCCGAAGGTCTCGTCCCCGAGCCGGATCGGATGGGCCGCCGCGAGATAGGTGCGCTCGGCGCCCGGCGGCTGGAAGTCGAACGTCTGCACGCGCCCGGCGTCCAGCGCCTCCTCGTCCAGGAGGCTCAGCGGGAGCGTCCGCAGCCCGGACGCCTGGCCCGGGAAGATCTCGACGCCCGCGTAGTAGAGGCGGGAGCCGGTCGCCTCCTCGAGCGACGGCGGGGCGAAACGCGGCGCGCGCAGACCCTCGTCGATGCTCGTGGTCGCCTGGAGCGTGTAGAGCTCCGCGAGGCCTTCGGCCTGGCGCCGAAGCTCGGCGAGGGTCCGCTCGCGCGTGTCGTCCTGGAAGAAGCGGACGGCGATGGCCGCGGTCACGAGCGCCGCCACCAGCACGCCGAGAAGGAAGATCGCCGGGAGCCGGAAGCGCAGTGAGCGCAGCACCGTGCTGCCTAGTGCCCCGGCGGGTAATGCCGCCTAGCTTCTGCGTCGCGAGCACCAAGCATGAGCCCGCATTCGACCGCGGCCAAGGCCGGACGCCTTGGCAAGGGCGAGGGTGGGCTCAGGCGCCGCGTGATCGCGGGGCAGAGGCAGGCATGTATTGCCTGACGGGGCACGGCATCAGGAGGCGCGCGCGGCCTTGGGCTCCGTGGAGACCTTGTAGCCCACGCCCCAGACGGTGACGATCGGGGAGGCGTCGCCGAGCTTGCGCCGCAGCTGGCGGACGTGGACGTCCACCGTTCGGGTGTCGCCCGCGAACGTGTAACCCCAGACGCGCTCGAGCAGCTGGTCGCGGGTGAGCACGAGCCCGCGATGGTCGAGGAGGTCCCAGAGAAGGTCGAACTCCTTCGGCGCGAGCTGCACCTCCTCGCCGAGGACGGTGACCTCGCGGCGCCCCGCGTCGACACGCAGGTCGCCGTGCTCGAGCACCGAGCTGACGAACTCGCGACGTTCCGGGCCCGAGCGCCGCAGGATCGACTTCACGCGCGCGACGAGCTCACCCGGGTTGAACGGCTTCGTGAGGTAGTCGTCCGCGCCGACCTCGAGGCCGATGATCTTGTCGATGTCTTCGTCGCGGGCGCTGAGCATGAGGATCGGAACGTCGGAACGCTGGCGGATGCGGCGGCAGACATCGATCCCGTCGAGGTCCGGGAGCATGAGGTCGAGGATGATCAGCGCCGGAGGGTCGGCGCTCGCCTTCTCGAGCGCATCGCCTCCGGTGTCGGCGACGCGCACGGTGAAGCCCGCGCGCTTGAGGTACATCCCGACGAATGACGCGATGCTCGACTCGTCCTCGACGATGAGGATCGCCTGCTTCTTCACGCCCACGACACCGTATGGTGGCACACTCCCGGAGAAGGCAGCGGAGGTCAGCGGCCTACCTGCGGTCAAGGCGGCGTGTCTGCACGGACCGCGGCCAGTTGTGCCAGCTTCCCCCGCCGATTCTGTACCTGCCGGTCGGCCCCTGGTCGACTGCGTCGAGCGTGAGCGATCCCAGCACCCTGCCGCCCGCGCTGATCCGGCGCCCGGTCATGATCGCCTGCCATCTGCCGCCGGACCAGATGCGGCAGCCGATCGAACTGCCGCGAAGCTCGACCGTGCGCGAGCTCACCCGGCGTGGGCGCCTCGAGCAATTGTAGTTGGGCCGCCCTGGGCCCGAGGCGTCGACGATCCTGAGTCGGCCGCGGCCGATGGTGACGAAGAGCGAGCCCCGCCCGGTGACAGCCGCTCGGCCGTTGCCCCTCTGCAAGTCGAGCCATTCCGCCCCGGGTGTGCGAAGCACGACCGGCACCGACCCGAACGCGGCCTCGGCGACGCCGGCCGCGAGCGCCGCGACGGCAAACAGGACCAGGATTCGCCGCATGTGCACAGAACTATCTTCTCACCGCATGAGACTTCAATTACCTGCCTGTAAGAAATCTGTAAACGCGTCGCGACGGCTCTCCGCCGGCCGCCCGGGTGCGTCCGCGGCCGTCCGTACCATCGACGAGACCTCTGATGGACGAGCGGGCACGGCATGATCGCACGCTGCGCCTCCTCGAGGCGCGCCTGGAAGCCCTCGCGGATGCGTGCGAGCGGGCTCCGCGCGGCGAGCGCCGGTTCGAGCCGGAGATCGTCGCCGCGGTGGCGGCCACCCGGCACGCCGTCGAGCTCGGGCTGATCAGCGCGCAGGAAGGCGACGCGGTCTGGAGCGCCGTGGCGAGCCGGCACCCACGCGCCGCGTGGTGCAGGCGGGGGCCGCGGCTGCTGGCCGCCTGAGCGAGCTCCGACCGGATCAGGCCACTAGGCGGACGGTGCCGCGCAGCCCGACGGCGTTCTCTCGCTCGTGGCGCTCGGTGCGCGACCAGCCGTCCTGGGTCGCGGCCGGCTCGCAGAGGTGGCAGACGACCCGCGGCACCTGACGCTCCTCGGCGCTCCGCCAGTACCGAAAGTGCTCCCCGGCGAGGAGGTTCCGGCGGCAGAGCACGCAGAGCGTCATCTGCCCCTCGATCGTAGGGAGGGCCTCGGACGGCGCGAGCGCCTCCAACCGCCGCGACCTGCGGCATACTGCTCGGGCAATGCCCGGAGGCCAGGGGTACCCGGACTCGAGGCCGGTCGCGCCCGTTCCGCTCGAGCGCGACGAGAGCGTCAGGGAGATCTGCCGCCAGGCGCTCGAGCGCCTGGGCGAGCAGCTGCCGGAGGCCCACCTCTACTGCCATCTCCGGGTGGCCAACTCGCTGCGCGTCGTCGCCGCGGAAGGCGGGCTTCGACTCATCTACGAGGTCAGGCGCGAGCAGGGTGGCATCTGCTGGCGCGCCGCCGAGACCCGCGAGCCGCAGCTCGTCGAGGACGTCAGGCGCGATCCCGACTACATGACGACCGACGAGAGCGTCTGCTCGGAGGTGGCCGTCCCGGTGGTCGGCGACCACGACACGCTGCTCGTGCTCGACGCCGAGTTCCCCGACCGCACGTTTACGCCCCAGGAGGCCGAAACGGTCCTCGCGGAGGCGGCCCTCCTCGAGGCCGAGCTGGCCAACTAGCGCCGCGTTACTGGACAGCGGTCAGCCGTAGCGGAAGAAGCCCTCGCCGGTCTTCCGCCCCAGCTTGCCCTCGTCCCGCATCCGGACCAGGCGCTTTGGCGGCGCCATGCGCTCTTCGCCGAGCGCGCCGTGGAGCGCCTCGGAAGCGTGGACGTGAACGTCGACGCCGATCAGGTCGATCAGCGCGCACGGCCCGATCGGCCAGTTGACGCCGCGCGTCATTGCCTTGTCGAGATCGTCGGGCGAGACGCCGGCCTCGTCGAGGACGCGGACGCAGTCGTTCAGGAGCGGGATGAGGATGCGGTTGACGACGAAGCCTGGCGTGTCGTTGCAGCGGATCGGCTCCTTGCCCAACCGCTCGGCCAGCTCGAAGGCCGTGTCGACGGCCTCGGGCGACGCGAGCTCCGTGCGCACGATCTCGACCAGCGGCAGCACCGGTGCAGGGTTGAAGAAGTGCATGCCGACGACGCGCTCAGGGCGCGTGGTCGCGGCGGCCACGTCCGCGACGGAGAGGGCCGAGGTGTTGGTCGCCAGGACGGCGCTCTCCCCCACCAGGCCGTCGAGGGCGCGAAAGAGCTCGCGCTTGGCGTCGAGCTCCTCGACGATCGCCTCGATCACCAGGTCGCAGCCGGCGAGACCGTCGAGCTCCGTCGTCGTCGTCAGCCGGGCCAGAGCCGCGTCGCGCTCGTCCGCGGTCAGTCGGCCCTTGTCGACGCCGCGGCCCAGGTAATGGGCGATTCGCTCGCGGGCGCGCTCGCAGAGCTCGTCGCTCACCTCGCGGCCGACGGTTGCGATCCCGGCCTGCACGCAGACCTGCGCGATCCCGGCGCCCATCGTGCCGAGACCGACGACGCCCACCCTCTGCACAGCGGCTCCGCCCATCCGGCCGTGATTGTCGCCGCTTCGCGATTCACGTGCTTGAATAGCGGCATGGCGGTCACGGCCCGCGAGCGCAAGCTCCTCCTGGACGGCGAATGGGTCGAGACGGGCGAGTGGCACGAGGTGCGCTCCCCCTACTCCGGGGAGGTCGTCGGGCGCGTGGCCCGCGCCGGAGGCGCCGAGGCCCAGCGCGCCGTCGACGCCGCGGCCCGCGCGATGGCCGACCCCCTGCCGGCGCACGCCCGCGCGGAGATCCTCGATCGGACCGCGGACCTGGTCGCTGAGCGCCAGGAGGAGATCGCCCGAACGATCTGCGACGAGGCCGGCAAGCCGATCAAGACCGCACGGGTCGAGGCCGAGCGCGCCGTCTCCACCTTCCGGGCCGCCGCCGCCGAGGCCCGCACGCTCGCCGGCGACGTCGTCCCGATGGACGCGAGCCCGGCCGGCGTGGGCAGGGTCGCTTACACGACCCGGCTCCCGATCGGCGTCGTCGGCGCGATCTCGCCGTTCAACTTCCCGTTCAACCTCGTCGCCCACAAGGTCGCGCCCGCGCTCGCCGCCGGCTGCGCCGTCGTGCTCAAGCCTGCGAGCCAGACGCCGTTCTCGGCGCTTCTGCTCGCCGAGCTGGAAGCCGAGGCGGGTCTCCCGCCGGGTTGGCTGAACGTGCTCGTCGGCCGGGCGGCGGAGATCGGCGACGTGCTAGTCGAGGACGAGCGCGTCCGCCTGATCAGCTTCACCGGCTCGGCGGAGGTCGGCTGGAAGCTCCGCGAGCGCGCCGCCAAGAAGAAAGTCCTGCTCGAGCTCGGGAACGCCACGCCGATGATCGTCGAGGCGGATGCCGACGTCGAGGACGCGGCCGCGAAGGCGGCCGCGAACGCGTTCTCCTTCGCCGGCCAGAGCTGCATCTCCATCCAGCGCGTCTACGTGGCCCGTCCGGCCTACGACGAGTTCCTCGCCGGGTTCCTCCCGAAGGTCGAGGCGCTGCGCGTCGGCGACCCCGCGGACGACACGACGGACGTCGGCCCCGTGATCGATTCCGAGGCGAAGGAGCGGATCCTCGAGTGGATCGAGGAGGCGAAGGCCCAGGGCGCGGCCGTGCTCGCCGGCGGCGAGACGACCGAGGACGGCCTGCTCTCGCCGACCGTGCTCGGCGACGTGACTCCCGAGATGAAGGTCTCCTGCCTCGAGGTCTTCGGCCCTCTCTGCACCGTCTCGCCGTACGACTCGCTGGACGAGGCCTTCGACCGCGCCAACGGCACCGAGTACGGCCTGCAGGCCGGGATCTTCACGCGGAGCGTCAAGACGGCCATGGCGGCCGGGTCGGCGCTCGAGTTCGGCGGCGTGCTCGTGAACGAGGCGCCGACCTTCCGGGCCGACCAGATGCCCTATGGGGGCGTGAAGGCATCGGGCAACACGAAGGAGGGGCCGCACTACTCGGTGCGCGAGATGACCGAGGAGCGGCTCGTCGTGATCGCCCGCTGACTGCGGCGCGGCAGGGTTCGCGATCCAAGGCGTCCGTTAGACTCGACGGCTGGCTGCGATGCCTGGACGCATGAACGACGACTTCTCCCGCCAGGCCCGACCACCCGAGCCCGGCGAGGAGGTCGTCGAGGTCGTCGAGACGACCGGTCCGCCGCCCGAGCCGGATCCCGCGCGGCTCCAGCGCGAGCGCCGCGAGCTGACAGACCGGCGCGAGATCGAGATGCGGGACGTGGGCGGCCTCGCCGTCGAGATGGTGCGCCGCGACCGCTGGAACCCCGACCTCCTCGTCTCCCGCGCGCACGAGGTGCTCGCGCTCGAGCAGCGCATGCACGAGCTCGACGCGCTCCTGGTCGCCGAGGCGACCGTCCGGAGCTTCCCGAACGTCTCCTACTGCCGGTGCGGCGCGCCGCTCGTCCCGGGTGTCCACTTCTGCGGGCACTGCGGGCGACCGGCTCCCACGACCCCGCCGGTGCTCACGTGCATCCATTGCGGCCAGCCGCTTCCTGCGGGCGTCAACTTCTGCTCGTTCTGCGGGAACCCGGCCGCCGCCGAGGACTACGATCCCGCACCAGAGCCCGTCGAGGAGACCATGGTGCGACCCTCGCCTCCGGACGACGAGCTTCAGGGCCGGCTGTGAGCACCCCGCCTCACGATCCGCCGCCCGCGCACGACGGGCAGCTCGACTGCCCACGCTGCGGCGCGCCTCACGACCCGCTGCAGGAGTACTGCCTCGAGTGCGGGCTCCGCCTCGTGGCCCTCCCGCGTCAGCGCTACACGCGCACGATCGTCTGGTCGCGGGAGTCGCCGATCTGGCTCTGGACAGCTCTCGGAGCCCTGCTCCTCGTCGCCCTGGCGGCTGGCGCAATCGTGGCCCTGGCGGCCACCGACGACGAGAAGGACGCCGCGCCGAGCGTCTCCAGCCTGGCTCCGACCACCGACACCGTCCCGACGGTCCCGGTGATCCCGACGACGGACACGCTCACGACTCCGTCGACCCTCACGCTCCCCACGACGACCACGCTGCCGACGACCTCGACGCAGCCGACGACGAGCACGCAGGGGACGACGACGACGTCGAACACGATCATCTCCTGGCCGGCCGGGACGGACGGGTGGACGGTGATCCTGCGCTCGACCCCGACGAGCGAGGGCCGAGGCCCCGCCGATTCGGCCGCCCAGCAGGCGATCAACGCCGGCCTCCGCCAGGTCGGCGTGCTGAACTCGTCGGACTACGACAGCCTGAACCCGGGCTACTACGTCACGTTCACCGGCGTGTACACGAGCGAGACCCAGGCCGAGGGCGCCCTGCCGAACGCGCGGAGCAAAGGCTTCCCCACCGCGTACGTCCGCCGCGTCGCCGACTAGTTTGTGACGGACGCCTCAGGCGCGACTTTGTAACACCCGCACGGACCGTGTTAGACTCCCCCGGCGGAGCGGTTTCGGGGGCTCCCTTAACCCGATGTTAATGATGATTTGCAGGCATTTCACGTCGGCAAGGGGTAGCGTGTGAGCGAGCAGGCCCACGAGAGGATTGTCACCCGCATGTATCAGTACTCCAGGGCGATCTATCGGTCGATCAAGGATCTCATCGACCCGTGGGCGGAGCCCGAGAAGCAACTCGAGTACCGCCGAGAAGTCCTCGCGGCCTGCGAGGAGTGCGTCGAGCGCCTGGCCAAGGATCCACGCTACTTCGCCCATCCCGACCGCACCCTCTTCCAGGACATCCGCCGCTACTTCCCGATCACGTACCAGGCGCAGGTCGCCTGGGCCGTGACCGAGGGGATCGGCGCCGCGGTCGAGTACATCGAGGCGCAGATCGAGGCCGGCGCGTTCGACGGCGGCGTCGCCCGCTGCCGCGCGACGACGCGCAAGGGGAAGCCGTGCCAGCGCACTCCGCTCCCCGAGCGCGAGTACTGCCCGTCGCACCAGCACCTCGAAGCGCGCCCGGCCGCGGCCTAGCTGCCCGCCGCTCAACCACCGCCCCGGACGTTCTAGCCGCGTCCACGCAGGGCATGCCCGGGGTCTGACCCCAGCCGTGTCCCGACAGGCCGTGAATGTGGATGGAGGACCGGCCGCGCTGGCCGGTCCAGTCTCGACGGGAAGCACGGTTCCATCCCGGCTGAGCTACCCCGGCCGTTCTCCACAGGAACGACCCGGCACAACGGCCCCGGCGGGACACGTCCGGGGTCAGACCCGGACGTGTCCGGGTGCGCAGTCGAGGCGGCCCGGCGCGCTAGGCTCTCGCGGATGATCCGCGTCTGCGTCGCCGGCATTACCGGCTGGGCCGGCGGCCCGATCGCCAGGGCGATCGCCGGCGCCGACGACCTGGAGCTCGTCTCCGGCGTCTCCCGCTCCGCCGCGGGCTCGACCTTGGAGGACCTCGTCGCGCCCATCTTCGGGTCGGTCACCGAGGCACTGGCGGGCGCCGACGCCGACGTCGTCGTCGACTTCACCGACGCGGCCGCGGTCAAGGACAACGTCCTCGCCGCCGTCGCCGGGGGCGCGGCGGTCGTGGTCGGCTCGAGCGGGCTCACGGCGCACGATTTCGACGAGATCGACGAGCGCGCCCGGGACGCCGGGGTCGGCGTCATCGCCGCCGGCAACTTCTCGCTCCTGGCGGCGCTCCTCTCCCGCAGCGCCGCCGAGATCGCCCGCCACGTGCCGGCCTGGGAGATCGTCGACTACGCCAGCGCCGGGAAGCCGGACGTCCCGAGCGGCACCGCGCGTGAGCTGGCCGAGCGGCTCGGCGAAACAGGCGGAGCCGCGCTCGGACGCGAGTTGGACACGATCCTGGGGCCGGTCGAAGCCCGCGGGGCGACGGTGGCAGGCACGCAGGTCCACTCGGTACGACTGCCGAGCTTCGTCGTCTCGACGGAGATCGTGTTCGCCGCGGAGGGCGAGCGGCTGACGCTGCGCCACGACCCGGGCGAGAGCCCGGCGCCGTACGTCGCCGGCACCCTGCTCGCGATCCGCTCCGTGCAAGCCCGCGTCGGCCTGACACGCGGGTTGGACGCGCTCATCGCCTAGCGGGCTTCGAGCGCCAGCTGCTCGAAGTCCTCGATCTTCGAGACCGTGACGCCGACCAGGCGCAGCGCCCCCGGCCGGTCGGCCAGCGCGCGGTCGAGGAGGTCGCACGCGAGCTGGCCGATGCGTTCGCCGTCGGCGAGGCCGGCCGCCAGCGTCGCCGAGCGGCTGCGGATGGAGAAGTCCGGGTAGCGAAGCTTCGTCGTCACCGTCCGCGCGACCTGGCCCGACTCCGCCAGGTGGGCGGCGAGGCGGCGGGCCATGCGCCGCAGCTCGTCATGGAGTTGCTCACGATCGGACACGTCGCGCGGGAACGTCTCCTCGTTGCTGATCGAGATGTTGGCGACGGGCTCTTCGAGCGGGCGCGGGTCGATTCCCTGGGCGCGGTCGCGTAGGAGCCGCCCGACACTCCCGGGGAGGAGGCGAGCGAGCTCGCCGTCGGGGAGCGCGGCGAGCTGCCCGACGAGCTCGACGCCCCCGGCTGCCAGCCGCTCCTCCGCCTTCGGGCCGACGCCCGGGAGCCGCCGAACCGGGAACGGCGCCAGGAAGGCGGCCTCGCGGCCCGCGGGCACGACGGTGATCCCGCCCGGCTTCTTGCGGTCGCTGGCCACCTTGGCGACCACCTTGCAGCTCGCCACGCCCAGCGAGCACGACAGGCTGGTGGCGCCTCGGACCGCGGCCTGGACGGCCTCGGCGACGACGCGGGCGCGGCGGAAGTCGGGAGCCACCTCGCCGACGTCGAGGTACCCCTCGTCGATCCCGGTGCGCTCCACGGTCGGGACGACCTCGCGGATCGCGGCCCACACGGCGCGCGAGTACTCCGAGTACGTGCGGTGCCTCGGCGCGACGAAGACCGCGTGCGGGCAGCGCCGCAACGCTTCTGCACAGCTCATCGCCGAACGGATACCGTAGGCGCGGGCGACGTAGTTAGCGGTAGCCACGACGCCTCGGCCGCGAGGGTCCCCTCCCACGACGAGCGGCTGTGCGGCCAGCTCGGGGCTCTCGAGCTCCTCCACGGCCGCGAAGAAGGCGTCCAGGTCGAGATGCGCGACGATCACCACGGCATGGAAGGATAGGAACCGTGTCGCACGACACCGACAAGCTGATCCGGCAACTCTCGCTCGTCGCCTTTCTGATGGCGGAGCGGCGGCCGCTGACCGCTCGCGAGATCAAGTCGGTGGTCGAGGGGTACTCGGAGATGTCGGACGAGGCCTTCGCGCGCCGCTTCTACTCGGACCGGAGCGAGCTGGTCGCGCTCGGCGTGCCGCTTCACTCCCAGCGGGACGAGTTCACGGGCGAGGAGCTCTACACGCTGCGCGCCGAGCAGTACTTCCTGCCGAAGCTCGACCTCGACGACGAGGAGCTCGCGGCGCTCCAGATCGCGCTCCACCTCCTGGACGGCCAGTTCGCTTACGCGGAGCCGCTGCGGCTCGCGCTCCAAAACCTCGCGCTGGGCCGGCCGACGCAGCTCGAGGCGGCGCCCGAGAGCGCTCTCCGGGTCGAGGTGCGCGATCCCGACTACTCGGACGAGATGTCGGGCCGCCTGACGAAGCTCGAGGGCGCCATCTCCAAGCAGCGCACCGTCAAGTTCACGTACTGGTCGATCTCGCGCAACCGCACGCGCGAGCGCAGCGTGAACCCGTATGCGCTCCTGCCCGAGGCGGGCTCCTGGTACCTGATCGGGCGCGACCTGGACCAGGAAGACGAGCGTACGTTCCGCGTCTCGCGCATCGTCGGTGACATCCGCTTCGCGACACGCCGCGAGCGCGACTTCCGTATGCCCGAGTACGACCCGTCCGGCTTCCGCGGCCGTCAGCCCTGGCAGTACGGCGAGGCCAAGGGCGAGGCCGAGCTGGACCTCGACGCAGACACCGCGTGGTGGGTGGAGCGCATGGTCGAGCGCGGCGAGGTCGTCGACGGCACGTTCACGACTCCCTACTCGCGCCTCGACCTGCTTGCGGGGTGGGCTCTCCGCCAGGAGGGCCGGGCGCGGCCGCTCTCCCCGCCGGAGCTGGTGGACGAGGTGGGCGCAGGGCTCGAGCGCGTCCTCGAGCGCCACCAGGGCGAGCCCACCAAGCCGCCGCGGCCGAAGGCCCAGCCGGAGGCCGAGCAGCTCGAGCGCCCGACCGGGCCGCTCGCACCGGAGCGCTTCGGCGTCCTCCAGGCGCTGCTCGCCCACCTGCTCGCCCGCTGCGGAGACGAGACGCGCGCGACCATTCCCGCGCAGGAGCTCGTCGAGCGCTTCCACATCCCCTACGACCAGCTCGACGACCACCTCCAGCTTCTCAACCTCGTCAACTTCGGCGGCGGCTGCTACGCCGTCTATGCCTCGCTCGACGGCGAGGAGGTGCGGGTCGACAAGGAGCTCTTCGGCGACGCCTTCCGGCGCCCGCCGCGCTTGACGCCGCTCGAGGCGCGCGCCATCCGTCTCGCTCTCGAGTTCGTCGGGCCGATGATCGCTGCCGAGGCGCAGACACCGCTCGAGCGCGTCCGCAAGAAGCTCGAGGAGACCTTCGGCGAGTTCGCCATGCCCGAGGCGACCGAGCAGGAGTCCGGCACCGAGGAGGAGCAGCTGATCCGCACGCTCTCGCAGGCGATCCGCGAGCAGCGCCTCGTCGAGATCGAGTACGTGGCCGTCGGCGAGGAGAAGAGCGTCCGGGTGATCGAGCCGCACGCTCTCGAGCGTGAGCTGCCGTGGTGGTACGTGCACTCGTGGGACCGAACGCGCGACGCCCAGCGGAGCTTTCGCCTCGACCGCATGCAGCGAGCGACGCTCCAGAAGGGGACGTTCGACCCGCGACCGGGCCTGGAGCCGCGCAAGCTGCGAGACGTCCGCGTGGCCAAGGTGCTCTTCGACCCCGAGGTCGCACGCTGGCGCATCGAGCGCGGCGCGCTGGCCCTCGCGAAGGGCTACGCGCTCGAGGAGGTCGGCGTCGGCGGCACCGATTGGTTCGTCGGCGAGATCCTCTCCCACCGCGGCTTCGCGGAGGTCCTGGAGCCCGGCGACCTGCGCAAGGATGTGGCCGCCCGCGCGAAGAAGCTCAAGACGACGCTGGCAAAGCGCCCCGCGCGGGCGAGCGGCTAACGAAGAGAGCTCAGGCGCGTGCAGGCGGCAGCCGCACGGTGAAGGTCGCTCCGCGGCCGGCCTGCGACTCGACGTCGAGCGTGCCGCCGTGGGCCTCGGCGATCGAGCGGGCGATGAAGAGGCCGAGGCCGGCGCCCGGCTTGGAGCCGCCGTCCTGGCTCACGCGCCCGAACTTCTCGAAGATCAGCCGCTGCGACTCGGGCGGGATGCCGGGCCCGTGGTCGCGCACGCTGACGGCGACGACGCCGTCCTCGTTCGCGGCGGCCACCTCGATCTCGTCGCCCGTGATCGTGTACTTGATCGCGTTCGTGAGCAGGTTCCAGAGCAGCTGACGCAGCCGCTCGCGATCCCCCTGCACCGGCGGGAGCGTGGGCGGGACGCGCGTCGTGACCCGTACCTCGTCCTGCCCCAGGGAGACGACCGCGGCCGTCTCGCGGACGAGCTCCTCGACGTCAACGTCGTCGAAGGAGTACGGGAACGTCCCGGCTTCGATGCGCGACGTGTCGAGCACGTCTCCCACCAGGTCGGAGAGGCGTGACGTCTCGCTCTCGATCAGGCCGAGGAAGGACTCCCGCTGCTCCTGCGTCAGCTCGCGCCAGCGCCGGTTCAGCGTCTGGGCGCAGCCGATCACGGAGGCCATCGGGGACCGCAGCTCGTGAGAGACCATCGAGACGAAGTCCGCGCGGAGCGACGACAGGCGCCTGAGCTCCTCCGCGGCGCTCCGCTCGGCCTCGTAGGCGCGGATGTTCTCGACCGCCGCGGCGACCTGGCTCGCCAGGAGCGTCAGCATCTCGACCTCCTCGGAGGTGAACGCGGGGCCGGCGTCGCGCGCCACCATCAGGGTGCCGAGCGCACGGTCGCCGAGGGTCAGCGGGGCGATGACCTCGTCGCCCCCCTCGCCCTCGAGCAGGCCCCCCGCGGTGGCGAAGACGGAGTCGGTCTCCCCCGCCACCTCGATGCGAAGCCGGTCGAAGGGGATCATGCTCTGCAGCTCGTCCTGGAAGGCAGCCAGGGCGCGGCCCTGGTCGAGGGAGGAGCCGAGCGCCCGGGCCGCACGGTTGACCGCCTCGAGCACGTCCGCGCGGTGCCCGAGCCGGTCGCGCAGGTCCTCGGCCTCGGCAGCACGCGCCTCTGCGACCGACGTCTCCGCGCGCAGGCGGTCCACGAGCCAGCCGACCACGAGGCCGATCAGGATCTGGAGGCCGAACGGGAGCGTGACGTGGTCGAAGTCGAACGGCGGCGGCCCGAACTCCTCCGCGCGCCACCATTCGGCGAGGAAGACGAGCGGGAGGACGACCACCGGAACGATCGCGCCGCCCTTCATCCCGTAGCGAAGCGCTCCCTCGATCACGGGGACGTACAGGATCCCCCAGGCGGGCGTGCTGGGCTCGAACGTGTAGACGAAGACGAAGGCGTAGACGATCGCCGTGTCGAAGGCGAGCGCGAGGAAGCCGATGCGGCCGAGCGCCTTGCATCGAGCGGGCGGCGCGCGAGCCAGAAGAAGGCCACGGCGCCGAGCGAGAGCGCGGCCGCCGTCGCCCAGCCCCAGCGCTCGTAGCCGGGCGGGTGGTCGTCGCCCACCACGGCAACCTCGAAGGCGGCGAACGGGACCGCGAAGACCCGGACCCAGGCGATCCAGATCTCCGTGCGCCGACGGCGCTCGAGCTCAGCGCTCATCTTCGGCCTGGAGTCGGGCCAGCGCCCACTCGGCATGCTCGCGGAGCAGCTGGTCGTCGCCCTCGGCATACGGGCGCACGGCTTCCACCAGGCCTGTATCGGCCGAGTTGCCCGCGGCGACAAGGGCGTTTCTGCGCAGGTAGCGCGGATCGTTGCGTGGGAAGTAGAGCCGGGCGTAGCGCTCGCGCAGCTCGTCCTCCGGGGCGCTGAGCCAGTCGAGGAGCGAGACGACGGGCTCGGCGCCCGGCTCGGGCACGACGCCCGCACGGCGCTTCTCGACGCCGCGGTTCCACGGGCAGACGTCCTGGCAGATGTCGCACCCGTACACCTGCGGGCCGAGCTCCTCCCGGTAGGGCTCGGGAATCGCCGCGGGCGCCTGCGTCCAGTAGGAGAGGCACTTGGTCGAGTCGACCACCCCGGGCTCGTCGAGGGCTCCGGTCGGGCAGGCCTCGATGCAGAGGGTGCACGAGCCGCAGTCGAGCTCGAGCGGCGGCGTGGGCTCGACCTCGACGTCGGTGACGAGCGTCCCGAGCACGACCCAGGAGCCGTGCGTGCGGGTGATCAGCATCGTGTTCTTGCCGTAGAAGCCGACTCCCGCCCGTGCCGCTCCCTCGCGGTCGACGTGCTGGTTCGCGTCGACCAGCACGCGGTAGGCGCCTCCGAGCCGGTCGCCCAGCTCCTCGAGCTTCTCGCGGAGCTGCGCGTAGTGGTCGTCCCACGTATAGCGGGGCAGGCGCCCCTCGGCGGGCTCCGGCTCCGGCCCGGGCGCGTAGTAGCAGAGCGCCGCCGAGACGACCGTGCGGGCGCCGGGGAGCAGCGTCTCGGGATGGCAGGAGACCTCCGGCTGGGCCATCGTGAAGCGCATGTCGGCGAAGAGCCCGCGGGCGCGGCGCTCCAGGATCGCCCGCTCGGTCTCGGCGTACGGCTGGGCCGCCGTCGCGCCGACGACGTCGATTCCGAGCTCCTCCCCCAGCCGGGCGAGCTCCGCGCTCGTCATCTCGCCCGCAAGGTAGCAGCCGCTCCAATGTACGATCGCGCCGTGAAGGCCGTGCGCATCCACGAGGACGGCGGACCGGAGGTCCTCAGGTACGAGGACGCGCCCGACCCCGAGCCCGGCTCGGGCGAGGTGCTCATAGGTCTCGAGGCTGCGTCGCTCAACCACCTCGACATCTGGCTGCGCCGCGGCCTCCCCTCGGCGCCCAAGCCGCGGATCCTCGGCGCTGACGGAGCCGGGACGGTCGTCGGGCTCGGCGACGGCGTCGACCGCTTCGCCGAGGGCGACGCGGTCGTCATCAACCCGGGCCTCGACGAGGGGGCCAGGATCGTGGGCGAGCACATGGACGGCACCCACGCGGAGCTGATCGCCCTCCCCGCTGACTACGTCTATCCACTGCCGGACGGCCTTTCGTTCGAGGAGGCGGCCGCCTTCCCTCTCGTCTTCGAGACCGCGTACCGGATGCTCGTG
Organism: uncultured Actinomycetes bacterium; assembly: GCA_963775625.1. Taxonomy (GTDB): domain Bacteria; phylum Actinomycetota; class Thermoleophilia; order Gaiellales; family Gaiellaceae; genus JAIBJN01. The sequence continues at coordinate 86,319 of CAVZJM010000003.1, forward strand.
ACGCGGGCCGGCCTCGTCGAGGGCGAGTGGGTCTTCGTGTGGGGGATCGGGAGCGGTGTCGCCACCGCGTCGCTGCAGGTTGCGAAGGCGCTCGGCGCACGCGTCGTCGTCACCTCGTCGAGCGACGAGAAACTCGAGCGGGCGCTCGAGCTCGGCGCCGACGCCGCCGTCAACCACGCCGAGGGCGACGTCGCCGGGACGGTGCGCGAGGTCACGGGCGGGCACGGCGCCGACGTGGTCGTCGAGCACGTCGGCGAGGCGACCTGGAAGACGTCGCTCCAGGTGGCGGCGGCGGGCGGGCGCATCGCAGTCTGCGGCGCCACGAGCGGCCCGAACCCTCCCGCGAACCTGCACCGCATCTGGTGGAAGCAACTCACCGTCGTCGGCTCGACGATGGGGACGCAGGCGGACTTCCAGGCCGTCTACGAGCTGGTGGCGAGCGGACGGGCGAAGCCGGTCGTCGACCGCGTCTTCCCACTGGCGGAAGCCGCCGCCGCGCACGAGCACCTGGAGGCCGGCCGCCAGCTGGGCAAGGTCGTGCTCAAGATCAGTGGGTAACCCCCGCTAGAGGAGGATCCGCCGCGCGATCTCGTGCGGGCATCCGGACGCCACGAGCTTGCGCATCTCGCCGAGGTCGACCGGCGCCCTCGTGAGCGCGTTCGCGTCGCTCGCGCTGAAGCCGAGGGCGATGAACTGCGACTTGCGCCACCGGCGCACCTTCGCCGGTTCCGGAAGCCCCGCGCGCCTGACCTCCACCCGATCGCCCATGGCTAAGAGTGGGCCCGGGAGCCGGGGTGGGAGAACCGCCGAACGGCGTGTCCGCCCCCCACCGAAAGTCGAGTCTGCGCCCAGGCTCCGGCCGCCGTGAGTGGGATGATCTCTGCCAGCTTGAGCCGCATCGCAATCGTCGGCCATCGAGCCCTCGGGAGTGCGTCAGTCGAGGCGTTCGTCGCGCGGTACTCACGGACGGTGCTGGAGGAGGCACGAGGCCGGTGGGAACGGGTGGACGCCGTTTCGGCCCTGGCCGAGGGGGCCGACACGCTCTTCGCGGAGGCCGCCCTCGAGCTCGGCCTCTCGCTCCACGTTGTCACGCCCTTTGCCCAGTACGAGTCCGACTTCGCCGAGCCGCGCGCGCGTCAGCGCCACGCCGCCCTCCGCGGCCAGGCCGTGACCGAGACCAGGCTCCCCTTCTACGCCCGCTCGGAAGGCGCCTACGAGGCGGCCATGCGCTGGGTCGTCGATACGTGCGACCTGCTCGTGGCCGCGTGGGACGGGCGACCGTCGGTCGGCCGAGGAGGGACGGGCGACGCCGTCTCCCACGCCCTCGCAACGGGCCGCCCGGTCGTGCACCTCGATGTCGCCGGGCAGGCGATGCGCACGTACGGGAGCTGGCCGTGACGGAAGCCCGGCGCATCAGTGAGCCGTGGGGCATCGCGCTGGCCGTCGTCGCGCTCCTCGTCGCGATCGCGTCGCTCGTCTACGTCTCGCAGTTCGTGATCGAGCGGAACGCCCTCAGCACGGCCACCGACCCCGCCAGCCTGCGCGAACTCCGCGAGGTCGACAAGCTCTCGGCCGAGATCCGCCAAATCCGCAGCGACACCGGCGGCAGCCTCTTCTGGCTCAAGCTGCTGGCAGTGCTCGTCACCGTGGGCGGCGCGGTCGGCGGCTACCTGATCGGCCAGAGCCGGACGACGCGGAAGCGGCTCGAGTTCGAGGACCGGCGGAAGGTCGACGACCTCTACCAGCAGATGGTCGTCGAGCTGTCGGGGCAGAGCGACCTCCTGCGCACCGCGGCGGCCGTGAAGCTCGGCGAGCTGCTGCGCGCGTTCCCTCGCGAGTGGCAGGTCTCCGGGACGCGCCACGACGAGCTCGTGCAGCTGACGAAGCAGGTGCTGGCTGCGTCGCTCGCGATCGAGACGAGCGAGAAGGTGCTGAAGACCCTGACCATCCAGGTCGTCCTCCATCACCCCTGGGCGGACGACGCGACCGCGGAGCGTCGGTGCCACCCCTGGACGGAGCGGGCGGCGACCGTGTCCAAGGGCACCTACGGCGACCTGCGGAGCGCCGACCTCTCGAACGCAAAGGCGGAAGACGCCTATTGGGCGCGGGTCGACTTCACGTATGCCGACTTCTACAGGGCTCGGCTCGAGGACGCCTCGTTCAGGGAGGCGATTCTCGTCGGCGCCCAGTTCCGCGAGACGAAGCTTCATGCGGCGGTGCTCGCCGGGGCGGATTGCGAGAACGCCAACTTCAAGCTCGCCGAAGCGCCGCGCGCCGACTTCTCACGCGCCAACCTGAGCGGGGCCGTGTTCGAGGCGGTCGACCTGCGCGGCGCGCGCCTCGACGAGGCCAGGCTCGCCGGTGCCACGCTCCTCGGCTCCAAGGTGCACGGGGTCACGCTCGCGGGGGCGGTCGTGGACGGCGTCGAGGGCGAGGTCGACGTCTCGCCGGGAGGCGACGGCTCCGCGGTCGTGCCCGCGGCCGACTGGGCCCGCGCGGCTGCCGCTTAGCCGAAGCCGAGGACGAACTTGGCGTCCTCTGACATGCGCTCGGGGCTCCAGGGCGGCTCCCACGTGAGCTCGGTCTCGACCTGCTCGACGCCCTCGAGACTCTCGACGACCTCCCGGATCTGCTGCTCGATCATCGGGCCGACCGGGCAACCCATCGACGTCAGGCTGTAGGTGACGTGCACCTTCGGGCCCTCGACCTCGGCGTCGTAGAGGAGGCCGAGCTCGACGATGTCCATCCCGAGCTCCGGGTCTTCGACGACCCGTAGCGCCTCGAAGATGTCTTCGCGCGTTGGCATGGCTTCAAGGCTACCCGAGAAGGCGCACCTCCTTGCGCCGCTCGCGGGCAAAGAAGTGAATCCCGTCGACGAAGCGCACCCAGTTGTGGCGGGTGCACATGACGAGCGAGTGCGAGCGGGCGCTGTCGGTCAGGAAGCGAACGCCCCTGAGCAGATCGCCGTTCGTGACCCCGGTGGCGGCGACGATCACCTCGCCCGGAGCGAGCTCGTCGGTCTCGAACACCTTGTAGAGGTCGTCGATCCCGTGCTCCCGCGCCTGCTCGATCTCGTCGCGCGAGGTCGGCCAGAACTGCGCCTGGAGCTCGCCGCCGAGGCAGCGCAGGGCGGCCGCGGAGACCACGGCCTGGCGCGCGCCGCCGATCCCAACGGCCAGGTGGTCGTTGGTGCCGCGCACGGCGGCCGTGATCGACGCGGTGACGTCGCCGTCCTGGATCAGCTTGATGCGGGCGCCGGAGGCGCGGATCTCCTCGATCAGGTCGTGGTGCCGCGGCCGGTCGAGGACGATCGCGGTGATGTCCGCCGGCCGGCGGCCGTACGCGTCGGCGATCGAGGCGACGTTCTCGCCGATCGGCTTCCCCAGGTCGATCCGGCCTCGGGCGACGGGGCCGACCGCCATCTTGCGCATGTACATCTGCGGCAGGCGCGGGAAGGAGCCCGACTCGCCGGACGCGATCATGGACATCGCCCCGTAGTCGCCGCGGGCGACGACCGCCCGCCCTTCGAGCGGGTCGACCGCCAGGTCGACCTCGGGCCCACCGCTTCCTACCGTGCCGCCGATGGCGAGCGCATCGTGCTCCTCGTCGCCGCCGACGACCACCCGGCCGGTGATCTCGAGCGCGTCGAGCCCTTCGCGCATCGCGGTCGCGGCCGACTCCTCCGCACCCTTGACGTCGCCGCGGCCGAGCCAGCGCGCGCCTGCGAGAGCCGCCCGCTCGGTGACGGCCGCGTAGGCCTCGCACCGGCAGCGGACGTCCTGGTCGGTCAAGCTCGCGCCTGGTCCCGGGCGCGCTCGACCTCGGCCAGGACCAGATGGATGATCCCGTTCACCGCGGTCTCCATCCGGGCGTTCTCGATCACCGGCACGCCCGCCTTCTCGGCCCGCTCGACGAGGTAGTCCTGGATGCGCCGGATCTCGGGAAGCGACCGGAGGTACTTCTGCATCGGCCGCAGGCCCTGCGAGCCGGCGTCACGGATCCAGAAGTGCCGCGCGTGCTCGTCCTCGTCGGCGATGGCGAGCATGCACTGAACGACGACGGCTCCGTCGTAGGAGCGCGGGAGCGCGCCCGGTACGAGATGGACGCCCTCCACGGCGAGCGAATAGCTCTCCTCGAGCGCCCGGGCGATGACCGCCTTGACCCCGACGAGGACGTTTCGGGTCTGCTCCTTGAAGCCGAGCAGCGCCACGTCGACCTCCTCGCCCTCGTGGATGCGAACCGCCGGGCCGGCCTCGAAGCTCGAGTAGTGGATCGAGGGCATGAACCGCTGAGCGAAGAAGGCTCGCATCGTCTGGCGCACGGTGTCCGTGGAGGTGACCCGGGTGATGCCCAGGCGATGGGAGATCTCCGTCGCCACCGTGGACTTGCCGGTACCCGTCGCGCCGCCGACCAGGAGGACGATCGGCAGGTCGAGCTCGCGCAGCGCCTGGAGGCGGCGGAGGTGGAGAACCGCCTCGCCGTTCTCGTGCTCGGCGAGCACGGACGCGGCGACGTCGTAGAGGCGCTCGGCGGCGACGGCCTCGTCCTCCTGCCCGCGCGCCAGCTCGCCCTCGATCAGCCGGGCGAGCTCGTAGGCCCGCTCGGGACGGATGCCGGTGCCCATGAGCGTCCTGGCCATGAGCCCCTTCGAGTAGGGGAGCCTGACGTCCTCGGAGAGGAGCGCCTCGGGAGGGCGGCGGTCGCTGTTCACGCCACCGTCCCGGCGGCGATCACCGCGTCCGCCACGGCCTCCACCGCCTCGTCCAGGTCGAGCTCTCCGGGGAGCGGCAGAACCTCGTTGTCGGCGAACACGACCGGGACGCCGCGCGTCTCGGCGGTCTCGGCGACCACGTCGATGGCCGCCGCCTTGATCTCCGTCAGGTAGACCTCGGCGCCGGCGACCTCGGACGAGTCGAGCTCCGCGAGCAGGACGTCCCGATCGGCCAGGCTGCCCGAGACGAAGACGACCTCGGCGCCGTGCGCGTGCGTGAGGTGCTCGCGCAGCTTGTCGTGGATGGAGGCCGGCGCAGTCGAGAAGAACGCGACCCGGCGGCCGGCGACCGACTCGACCGGGCGGGGGCGCAGCACGGTGGCGATCACGGGCAAGTCGGGATCGACGCCGGCGATCGCCAGACGGAGGACGTCGATCTGCTCGGGCGTGGCCAGCGGCGCCTCGCACATGGTGAGAACGACCAGGTCGCTGAGGAACAGGCGGTAGGGGCCGAGGTGGCCCGTCAGGGTCTCCGGCTCCTGATGCGCGCCTGCCACCAGGATCCTGGCGCCCGCGTCGATCGGAGGGAGAGTCGCCCCGCTCGCCTCCAGCAGGACGAGGTCCGGGCCGAGCCCGGCGGCGAGCTGCGCGGCCTCCTCGACGTTGGAGACGAACGGCTCGCCGGCCAGCCCGCCGCCGCAGCGACGGGCGCCGACCGTGACGACGCCGGCGAGCGCGGCGTCCTCGAGGTAGTCGGAGGCCGCATGGACACCCGAGCGCGAGAGCGCGAGCAGGTCGGCGACTGAAGGGGGCGCCGGCATCACGACCGGCTCCCGTGGGCCGCCGCGGCCCATGGCGACGACGACGATCTCGCGCGAACGGGAGAGCAGCCGGGCGACGTGCCCCGCCACCGCGGTCTTGCCCACGCGCTTGCCCGTCCCGATCACGGCCAGCGCCGGCTGCGCGTAGGGCGCGAACCGGACCGGGTCGAGCCTGAAATCGGCTCCCACGTACGGAACTCCGTGCGAGAGGGCCCGCGAGGCGAGCCGAAAGCGGCGCCGCGGGCCCACGACCGGCTCGTCCGAGAGGTCGACGACGACGTCCACGTCGACCTCGGCCAGCGCCTCGGCCAGCGTGCTCCAGAGCTGGACGCCGTAGTCGGGAACGCCTCCGCGGAGCTTCTCGGTCCCCCCGAGCAGGACCGCGCCGACGATCTCGTAGGGCAGGCTCGCCAGCGTCTCGACGACGACGTCCGGGTAGTGCTCCCCGTCGATGAGCGCGAGCGCCTTTGGAACCCTCATTGCCGCCGCGTCAGCTCGGTCTCGATGCGGGCCGTGTACTTCTCGTACTCGAGGGTCTCGGTCGAGAATTGGATGATCCGCTCCTGCCCGTGAAACGGGTACTTGCGCCAGACGTCCACGTGCGTGCCCTCGATCTCGACCAGGTTGTAGCACGGTCTGGTCTTGCCCCTGAGGCGGAGCGAGGAAACGGTGCCGGCGTTGACGACGAAGAGGTTCTCGAGCCGCCAGGCGTACGGCACGTGCTTGTGGCCGGAGAGGACGAGGTTGACGCCGACGTGCTGGAGCACCTCGAGCGCGTCGCCGGCGTCGTAGACGACGTTGCGCTCCCGCCCGGTGCCCGGAACCGGCAGCAGATGGTGGTGGAGGACGAAGATGCGGAAGTCGGCAGGCTCGGCGAACTGCTCCTCGATCCACGGGTAGCGGCCCCGCCCGATCACGCCGTGGTCGAGATCCGGCTCGGACGAGTCGATCGCGACGACCGAGACGCCCCCCACGTGCAGCGTGCGCCTGCGCTCGCCGAAGAGCTCCTCGAAGTGGATGTAGCCGACGTTCCGCGAGTCGTGGTTTCCCGGAACGACGACGACGTGCTCGCACTCGAGCCGGTCGAAGTACCCCTTGGCCTCCGCGTACTCCTGCTGGAAGCCGAACGTCGTCAGGTCGCCGGAGCACACGACGATGTCCGGCTCGAGCTCGTTGATCTCCATGATCGCGCGATCGGCGAGGTTCGGCACGAAGTACGGCGAGCCGCAGTGGAGATCGGAGAAGTGCGCGATCTTGAACAGCCTGAGCCCCTTCGCAGACGGCGGTATTCGAATCTTAGGGGTGGCCGTCCGAGGTCGTTGCTACCTTTTCAGGAGGATGCGCCCAGAAAGCGGCGATTTCCAGGAGTATTCCGGGACCGTCTTCGCCAACGAGGCCGAGGTCGAGTGTGCGCGCCTCCTCGACTACCACGGCATCCGGTGGGACTACGAGCCACGCTCGTTCCCGCTCGAGACGGACGAGGAGGGCCGGGTCGTGGAGGCCTTCACGCCCGACTTCTACCTCCCCGAGCAGGATCTCTACCTCGAGGTCACCGTGATGAAGCAGTCGCTCGTCACGCGGAAGAACCGCAAGATCCGGAAGTTCCGCGAACGGTACCCCGACGTCAAGGTCAAGCTCTTCACACGGCGTGACTTCGAGCGGCTGGGTCAGAAATACGGCCTGAACCTCGTTACGTAGAGCCTCGCCCCGGCGAGGTCTATCTCTCCCGGGAGGAGCTCGCGGCGCGCGTGGACGAGCTCGGGGCCGAGATCGCGCGCGACTACGCCGGCCGCGACCTTCTCCTCGTCACCGTGCTCAAGGGCGCGTTCATGTTCGCGTCCGACCTCGCTCGGGCCGTCACGATCCCGCACGCGATGGACTTCCTCGTCCTCGCCGGCTACGGCGGCGACCTGGGCGGCCGCACGCGCATCCGGCTGCTCAAGGACCTCGAGCTCCCGATCGCGAAGCGGGACGTCCTCCTCGTCGAGAACGTCGTCGACACCGGCCTGACGCTGAACTACGTCGTGAAGACGCTCACGCTCCGCGACCCGGGCAGCATCGCCGTGTGCACGCTCTTCGACCGGCCCTACAGGCGGCTGGTCGACGACCTGCCGATGCGCTACGTCGGCTTCACGATTCCCGACCAGTTCTTCCTCGGCTACGGCTTCGACCTGCACGAGCGCTACCGCGGCCTGCCCGACGTGCACGTCACCGACGAGTAACCTCCGGACATGCCGGCCGAGCTGATCGGCTTCCTCGGCGTCGCCGTCCTCGTGATCGTGACTCCCGGGCCCGACACGGCCCTGACGATCCGGAACACCCTCATCGGCGGCCGGGCTGGCGGAATCGCCACCGCGTTCGGGGTGGTCGGCGGTCAGGCGGTGTGGGCGCTCGCGACGAGCCTCGGCGTCGTTGCGCTCCTGCTCGCCTCGGAGCCTGCGTTCGCCGCCGTGCGGCTGGCCGGTGCCGCCTACCTCGTCTACCTGGGCGCCCAGACGCTCGTCGCGGCCTGGCGCGGCGGCTCCTGGGAGGTCGCGACCGGGGGGACGTCCACTCTCGCGCCCAGGGTGGCGGCCCGCCAGGGCCTCGTCAGCAACCTCGGGAACCCCAAGATGGCGGCGTTCTTCCCCAGCCTCCTGCCCCAGTTCGCGCCGGCCGGCGAGCCGGCGTTCACCCCGCTGCTCCTGCTCGGCCTGCTCTTCTGCACGATGACCCTGCTGTGGCTGATCGCCTATGCGGTCGTCGTCTCACGCGCTCAGGGCTTCCTCCGGCGCACCGGCGTCAAGCGGGCCCTCGAGGCCCTCACCGGCACCGTGCTGGTCGGGCTCGGGCTGCGGCTGGCCGCCGAACGCTAGCCTAGGAGAGCTTGGCGGAACGTCGCTCGGCGCGGCCCGGCGGCACACGCTGCACCCTCCTGACTACAGGTAGCCCATCGGGTCGACCGGGGTCGCGTTCACGCGCACCTCGAAGTGGAGGTGCGGCCCGGTCGAGTTCCCGGTCGTGCCGACGTAGCCGATGACCGTCCCCTGCGAGACGGAGCCGCCGCCGACGGCGAAGCTGGACTGGTGCGCGTAAGCCGTCGCCAGGCCGTTTCCGTGGTCGATGATCGTGATGTTCCCGTAGCCGCTCATGGAGCCGGCGTAGATGATCCTCCCGCTCGCGACGGCGCGAATCGGCGTCCCGCTCGGCGCGGCGATGTCGATGCCCTCGTGCATCCGCCCCCAGCGCCAGCCGAAGCCGCTCGTGACGATCCCGTTGACGGGCCAGATGAAGCCGCTCGACGACGATCCGTCGCCCGTCGAGCCTCCGCTCGAGCCGCCGCTCGACCCTCGGATCTGGGCGGCGAGCTTCGCGCTCTGCGCCTGCATCGCCTCGACGTCCTCTTCGGCCTCGTGGCGATTCGCCTGGACGGATGCGAGGACGCTCTGACGGTCGGCCCTGGCGGCGGCCAGCGCGTTCTGCTGCGCCACGAGCGCCTCCTTCGCGGCCACCTGCTCGGCCGTCTTCCGGGCGAGAGCCCGGGTCTCGACCGCGACCTCGACCCTCGTCAGCCGCGTTTCCTCGCGCGCGACCCTGAGCTCGTCGCGGAGCGTCTGGATCTGCTCCGCGATCGCCCGGTCCTGGCGGCCGATCGACTCGAAGTACTCGAGCTGGTCGACGATGTCGTCGAGGCTCTGGACCTGCAGGAGGATCTCGAAGGCGTCCGTCTCGTCGCTCTGGTAGAGCTCGATGAGCCGCTCCTCGAGACGCGCCTGCGCGATCGTGAACTGCGTCTGGAGGTGCTCGATCCCACGGGTCTGCTCCTCGACGCGCTCCTTGAGCACCACGAGCCGGCGCTCGTGGGCGGCGAGGTCGGTCTCGAGGTCGTCGATGAGGGCCGAGAGCGCGCCGATGTCGCCTCCGAGCGCGTCGATCCGCTGGCTCACGGCCTGGATGTCGGAGGTGAGGACCCCCTCCTTCCGCTTGGCCGCCTTGATCTCCTCGCGAAGCCCCGAGATCCTCCGGTCGAGGTCCGCCTTGCGATCGGCCGGGGACTGGCCGAGGGCCGCGGGCACGCCCAGCACGACGAGCACGCCGAGAAGCGCTGCTGCGAGGCAGATGCGGCGAGCGTCAACCACCGGAACGATTTCGGCGGAAATGCAGGAGTCCCTGCGGTCCCCACCGGGGGTCTTCGGACTCGAACGGCCTCTGTTGTAGCACGGCCGGCGGTCACCGTGCGTTCCTCACCCGATCAGGTGTTCGATGCCCCGGAGGCCCGTTGCGCTTGCCGGACCCGCTCCTTCATCTCGCCGAGCAGAGCGCCGATCTCCGCCTCTCGCAGCTGGATGCGGCTGTCCACGTCGTCGACCTGGGCCGTTGCTGCGCGGGCCGCCTCCGACTCGCCCGCATGCGTCGCGCGCCCCAGCTCCTGGTAGGCGCCGCTTCGCTCGGCCTGGAGCTCGGCCAGCTCACGGCGGAGGCGGAAGAGCTCGAGCTGGCCACGCGAGCGGGCGCCGACCACACGGCGGTGCACGGAGAGCCTGGCCATTGCCGCGCCGGCTCGACGGCGCCCCACCTCCCAGCGGAGGAGGAGCACGAGCGCGGCCAGGCCGAGCGCGGCCACGGCCCACAACCAGACCTGGGCGCCGAGGAGCACGATCCCTGTCACTGCGAGGGCGCCGCCCGCCAGCAACCCGAGATCCGGCACCGACCAGTACCTGCGCACTCGTGCCTCCACGCCGTCGAGGCCCGGGGTGGGGCTCCCGCACTCGGTGCAGAACCCGGGCTCGGCGGCCACGGTCGCGCCACACGTGGGGCACTCAACGACTGACATCGGCCTCCTCTCGTTCCCGATCCGGGCGATCGTCATGCTCGAGGGCCCGCAGCGCCTCGCCGGCCTGGCGGCGCAGCGGGCCGACGAGGGCGCGGTAGTCCTCGTCGGAGATCTTGCCTGTCCTGTGGTCGAACTCGAGCTCCTTCAGCGCCGCGAGCGCCCGGTCGCGCTCGTCCAAGAGGAGCAGGCGCTTCTCCTCCTCGGGATCCGTCGCGACGAGCGCGTCACCGCGGCCGGAGCGGAGGAGCGGCCGGGCGACGTAGACGACGCAGGCGGCCGCGAGCAGCGCGCCAAGAGCCAGTGCGAGCAGCTCCACCTAGTGCTCCCCCACTACGCGCGCGCGACGGCGCCCTCGCCGGCGAAGCGGGCGGCGAGCCGTCGCTGCTCGCGGGCGTCGGGCCACATGGTCACCACGGAGCCGAGCACGAAGATCAGGCCGGAGAGCCAGATCAGGTTGACGAGCGGGTTCACGATCACCTCGAGGATGACCGACCCGTCCGGATAGAAGCGGTCGGCGATCACGAAGAGATCCTCGCCCCGCAGCCAGTCCGTGCGGATGCCCACCTCGTTCGACGTCTGCTCCTCGGCGAAGTAGCTGTTCTTGCCGGCTTCCATCGTCCCGACCCGGTCGTCCCCCCGGTAGACGTCGAGCTGCGCGCGCACCTCCTGCGCGTTCGCGCCGCGCCTCTCCTCGCTCCCCGTGTAGACGAGGCGGTAGTCGCCGGCGGCCACGGACTCACCGGGGGCGAGGCGCGCCTCCCGGCTCGTCGAGAAGCCGCCGATCCCGATCGCCCCGATGAGGAGGACGACGATCGCCGCATGGACGACATAGCCCCCATAGCGCCGGCGGTTTCGCGCGACGAGCCCCGAGAAGGCAGCCCACCAGCCGCCGCCGCCGATCGCCTTGCGCGCCCGGGTGCCGCGCACGAACTCGAGCACGATGGTCGTGAGCACGAACGCCGCGAAGGTGTAGCCCACCAGGCCGGCGACGCTGGATCCCGCTCCGCCGAGCAGGAGCAGGACGCCGGTCGCCAGCGCGACGCCGGCCGGCCAGACCAGCTGCGAGGCGAGCGAGCGGAGCGAAGCACGTCGCCAGGCGACCACCGGGCCGATTCCCATCAGCAGCACGAGCGGGAGCCCGAAGACGATCGCGAAGAAGTCGTAGTACGGCGCGCCGACCGAGACGGCGACGCCGCGCACCGCCTCCGAGACGAGTGGGTAGACGACGCCCCAGAGGATCGTGAGCGCGAGCGCCACGAGGAAGAGGTTGTTGTAGAGGAACGCGGCCTCGCGCGAGACGAGCGACTCGAGCCGCGTGGGCGACCTCAGGAGCGGGAGCCGCCAGAGGATCAGCGCGATCGAGAAGGCGACCACGACGGCGATGAAACCGAGGAAGAACGGCCCGATCGACGACTGCGTGAAGCTGTGGATGGAGCTGATGACCCCGCTCCTCGTCAGGAACGTCCCGAAGAGCGAGAGCGCGAAGGCGCCGGCGACGAGGATCACGTTCCAGACGCGGAGCATGTTCTTCTTCTCCTGCACCATCACCGAGTGCAGGAAGGCCGTGGCGACGAGCCACGGCATGAGCGCGGCGTTCTCGACGGGGTCCCAGGCGTACCACCCGCCCCAGCCCACCTCCTCGTAGGCCCACTTGGCGCCCAGGAGGATCCCGACGCCGAGGAACGTCCAGGCCGCGAGCGTCCAGCGCCGCGTGACCACGATCCAGCGCTCGTCCACGCGGCGCGACGCCAGGGCGGCCATGGCGAACGCGAACGGAATCGTCAGCCCGACGTAGCCGAGGTAGAGCATCGGCGGGTGGGCGATCATGTACGGGTTCTGGAGGCTGGGGTTCATGCCCGCGCCATCGGCGGGCGCGGGCTGGGTCGCGAACGGGCTCGCGATCACGACGAGCAGGAAGGCGAAGAAGAGCGCGACGCCGGCGACGATCGGGACCGTCCAGGGAAGGACCTCGCGCACCAGCCTTCGGTTGAGCGCCACCGCGGCCGAGGCGGCGCCCGTAAGCACGAGCAGCCAGAGCAGGAGCGAGCCCTCCTGCCCGCTCCAGAAGGCGGCGAGCGTGTAGCCGAGCGGCAGCTCGCGGCTCGTCGAGCGAGCGACGTAGTCGAAGGAGAAGTCGCGCCCGGCCAGGGCGGCGAGGAGGACGAGTGAGGCGACGCCGACCGCTGCGAACGCCGCGTAGAGGGCGTTCGTGGCCGAGTCGAGCAGGCGCCGCCGCCCGCGCCAGGCCGCGTAGCCGCCGACGACGGCCGCGTACAGGATCAGGCCGAGGGCGGCGACCAGGGCGGCGCGCCCGAGCTCAGGCAACTAGCCCTCGGGGGCGTATTTGGACGGACACTTCGTGACGAGCGAGTCCTCGGTCGCGACGAAGGTGCCGCCGGTGAGCTCGCCCTTCACGTAGACCTCGCGGCCCACCTTGAAGAGGTCGGGCACCGAGCCCGTGTAGACCACGGGTACGGTCGCCTCGCCCTCGATGTCGCGGAGCGTGAAGCGGAGCCCGTCGGCGCGCGCGTCGCCCTCGACGGGGCCGACCACGATGCCGGCGAGCCCGACCTCGCCCGTCTTGCCTTCGAGCTGGCTCGGCTGCAGCGAGGGCGTCCCGCCTGCGAGGCTCGTCCAGATGAGGAAGACCGCCAGCACCGCCGCGACGGAGAGCGCGACGACGAGGCGCACGGGATTGCGCCGTCTTGCCACGCTTCGAGTTTACCGGCGGTTCTGTTAGTTACTCGGGGGTATGCATGGGGCGGCGGTCCGGGATGCGGTAGCCGTGGTCGCGGCAGAGGCTCCCCGGCGCGTCCTCGGTGAGCGCGTCGCAGTAGCCCTTCCCGTAGGCGGCGCGGAGGAACGCGGCCACGACCTCGAGGTTCCACTCGCCCACGCCGCACGCCTCGCCCCAGAGATCGGCGAGCCGCAGGTCGATGTCCAGCTCGAGGAGGTCGATGCGGGAAGGTCGCTTCGCCATGGGCTGAAGGTACTCAGCGGATCGGACGGACCAGTACGCTGGCCCATGTGGCGCTGACCCGCATCGGCCCTGCCCGCGTGCCCTCCCGCGAGAGCCCCGAGGCGGCCGTCGAGCTGCTTCTGGAGCGTGGCTACTCGGCCTGCGAGATCGACTTCGAGGGCAAGTTCTGGATGGACTACCCCTGGGCGGAGCGCTTCGGCGAGGTCGCACGCGAGGCCGACATCGCGCTCTCGGTCCACGCCCCCATTGCCGGCTTCATGGGCCACCTCGAGCGGGACAAGAAGCACAACATGGCGACGGGCATGCTCGACCACTCGGCCGGCGTCGCGGTCGCCTGCGGCGCGGAGCTCGTCGTCTTCCATCCCGGCTTCCTGCTCGGCCGCGAGCGCGAGGCGGCGCTCGAGGCGGTCGCCGACCAGCTCGGCTCGCTGCGCGAGCGCCTGGAGGGCAAGGGCCGCGCCGTGCCCTTCGGCGTCGAGGTGATGGGCCGCGTTCGCGACCTAGGGACCCTCGACGACGTGCTCTGGATCTCCGAGCACGTCGACTGGGTGCGCCCGGTGCTCGACTTCGCGCACATGCACGCGACCTCTGACGGCGCCTACGTCGAGGCCGAGCTCTTCGCGGAGGCGCTGGCGCGAGCCGACACTGTGCTCGGGCCCGGCGCCCCGTTCCACATCCACTTCTCCGACATCGCCTACGCGAACCGGAACGAGACGAAGCACCTCCCCTACGGCGAGGGCACGCTCCGGGCCGAGCCGCTGCGAGACGCGCTGGCCCGGTTCGACCGCCCGGCGACGGTCATCTCGGAGTCCCCGGACGAGGAGTCGAGCCAGGCCATCAAGGCGATCCTCGCAGCGAGCTAGCCCGGAACCACCCGCAGCCCCGGCCCCTCCGTGACGGACACCGTCCGCTCGTCGCCCGGCCTGCGCCACGCCTCGCCGAGCTTCTCGTCGAGGGTAGCCTCGAGCTGGCCGGTCATGGCCAGCTCCTGGACGATGTCCGCGCCGCCGACCAGCTCGCCCGCGACGAAGACCTGCGGGATCGTGGGCCAGTCGGAGAGGACCGAGAGCTCCTCGCGGATGCGCGGGTCCGGGAGGACGTCCACGGTGGCAAAGCCGGCGCCCACCCCCCGCAGCGCCTGCAGGGCGCGATCGGAGTTGCCGCAGTAAGCCTGCTCGTGCGTCCCCTTGATGAAGGCGACGACCGGCTCCTGCTCGATCGTGTCCTTGATGCGGCCGCGAAGGTCGCTCATGCCTCTCCTCTCGTGGTGATTCGAAGCTCGTGGATCGTACCGTCTCGCAACGGCTCGGCCAGCGCGTCGTAGACGAGCCGGTGCTGCTCGACCAGCGAGAGGTCGCCGAATCCCCCGTCCACGACGGTGACGTGAAAGTGGTCGCCCCCGCCGGTGCGGTCGACGACCTCGACCTCCTGGGCCTCCGGGAACGCCCCGCGGAGAAGCCCTTCGAGCCGCTCGCTCATCGCAACCGACGATACCAGCCGCGATCGCGGCTACCATGCCGCGGGCATGCGCCGTCTCGCCGTCGGGGTCGTCGTCACATCGGTTGCCGCTGCGCTCTTCGGAGCGTCGCCGTCCGCCGCCGCCCCCTTCGACGGCAAGGGCGCGAAGGAATGGGTGGCCAGGATCGCCGCCGTCGGCCCGAGGCCGGCCGGCGGCAAGCACGAGCGTGAGGCCGCCGCGATCGTCCGCACGCGGCTCCAGGCGCTCGGCTACGCCGTGGAGACGCAGCGCTTCACCCTGCCGGAGGGAACCCGCTCGCGCAATGTCATCGGCCGGACGTCGGGCCCGATCGAGGTGATCATCGTCGCGCACATGGACGGCATGCCCGGGACGAGTGCCGCCAACGACAACGGCTCCGGCGTCGGCCTCATGCTGATGCTGGCCCAGTACCTCAGGGACAAGCCGGGCGTGCTCGTCGCGGCTGTGGGCGCCGAGGAGCGCCGGAACACCGGGGCCGGGTACCACCTAGGGTCGCGCACGCTCAGCATGTCGCTCACGCCCGCTCAGCGCGAGGGCGTGCGGCTCGCGATCTCCGCCGACATGGTCGGCGTGGGCTCGACGTTGAACATCCGCGGCCTCGAGGCTGCGCCGAACAGCTCGTCCCGGAAGCTCTTGAGAGCGGCGGACGACCTCGACCTCAGCGCGAGCTACCTGCAGGACACCGGCCAGTCGGATCACGACGAGTTCACGAACCGGGGCGTTCCTGCAACCTGGATCGAGTGGCGCTGGGACGCCTGCTGGCACCTGCCGTGCGACCGGATCAGCCGTGTCAGGCCGGGGAAGCTCAAGAAGGCGGGCAAGGTCGTCCGCGAGGCGGCCCTCAGGGTCGTCGACTGACGACGGGCTAAACACTCGCGGGCGGTACCCCGAATGGGGGACGACGGGCCTCTCCTGGAGTCCATGATTCGACGTGCCGCATGAACGACCACGCCGCGCGTACTCCTGAGTTCGGGACCGGCCTTCGGGCCAAGCTCGAGCGAGCAGATCGTGTCCGGGAGCGGGCTCCTCTGCCCTCGAGCCGCGACCTCGCGCTCCTCCTCGAGGAGGAGCCGGTCGAGCGCACGACCCCGGAGCTCGTCCTCGTCGGCGGCGACCTCGTGCGGAATCGGGCTCCGGGCCCGGTTGCCGCCTGACCGAGCCATGTCCGGAGGAATCACCGACAAGCTTCGCGGCTCGCTCGAGAGCTACCTGGCGAAGAGCGCCGCCGAGCTGGACGAGCGCGGCGCCGAGCTGGACGAGCGCGGCCAGCAGCTCTCCGAGCAGGAGGAAACGCTGGAGCGCGCGGAGGTCGAGCTCGAGAACCGGGCGCGCGCGCTCGAGGAGCTCGGGCCGATGCCCGCGAAGCTGAGCCAGGCGCTCGAGCGCGCTCTCGACAGCCTTTCCGAGCGCGGCGCCGAGGTGGCGGCCGCCACCGAGGCGACTCGCGAGCGGCTGCAGAAGCTCATCGAGGCGGAGGCCGAGCTGGCCGCGCGGGAGAAGACCTTCACCGAGAAGGGCGACCGGCTGCGCGTCGAGCAGCGCCGGCTTGCCGACCGGGAGCGCGACCTGGCCCAGTTCCACCGTGACCTTCTCGACCCCGACGCCCTCGACACGCAGTGGGTCGCCCAGCGTGATCGATCCTTCGCGGAGGCCGAGACGCTGCTGGAGGAGCGCCGGCGGGAGCTCGACGTGCGCGAACAGGAGCTGGACGAGCACCAGGTCCGCCAGACCGCCCGGCTCGAGGTCTTGCGCGGTGAGCTCGAGCATCGCGAGGGCGAGCTCGCCGAGCTGCGCACCCGGCTCGAGCGCCGCGAGGAGGAGCTGAACGCCTACGTCGCCCAGCTCCAGCGCGGGCTCGTGCAGGACTAGCCGCCCTCTCGGCGCCTGTCCGCGGCCGCTGCCCCGCGCCGCCTTCTGAGCTCTGAGGGTTCTAGAATCGCCGGATGCCTCCGGCACCGCTTCCTCCCGAGCTCCAGCGCTTCGTCGCCAAGCCGCGCCATGCGGTCGTCGGGACGGCGCGGACCGACGGCGCGCCGGTGACGACCGCCTGCTGGTACGGGATCGACGGCCAGGGCCGCGTGATGCTTTCCATGGACCACGAGAGCCACCGCCTCCGCCACCTCCGCGCCGACCCGCGCGTCGCCCTGACGGTGCTGGGAGAGGACTGGTACTCCCACGTCTCGATCCTCGGCCGGGCGGTCGAGTTCCGAAGCGACGACGATCTCGCCGACATCGACGCCCTCTCACAGCACTACGAAGGCGAGCCCTACGAGGACCGCGACTACCGCGGGATGACCGTCTTCGTCGAGATCGACCGCTGGCACACCTGGGGCGACCCCGCGGCCGAGGCCTAGCACTTCCTGAGGCGCGTCCCCTCGAGGCAGAACTCGAAGTTGACCGACCCCTGCGGGCCCTCGTAGCGCTCCTGGAACGACGGGCCCTTCGGCGCGCCCGACAGGTCGCAGTAGGCCCCGGCGAGGATGCAGCGCTGCTCGCCCCAGCGCCCGGGGAAGGCGTTCCAGAGCGCGGGCAGGCCGTCGCCCGTGAGGGGAAGCGCGGCGACACAGCCGGTGCAGGCGGCGTTCTGCCCCCAGGGGACGGCGCCGTCGTGCCGCGCCTCCGGCAGGTCGCTCCCCTGCTGCTTGCAGTCCGAGAAGCAGGGCGCCGGATACGACGCGTGGCTGTTGCGGGCCGCGAAGGCGACCGCGTGGACCCCGTCCTCGCGGAGCGCCGGTAGCACCTGGCTCTCCCAGACCTCCGCGAGCCCGGGCGCCTCCGGAGCCACCAGCGAGCGCCACAGCGGCACGAGCGTCTCGCCCCAGTCGTAGGCGATGACGCGCTCGTGCTGGCCGTAGTTGACCGTCTCCGGGCCGAGAAGCTCGCCGCCGACGTCCACGCAGGACTCGCCGGCAGTCGCGCACTGCGCGAGCACGACCGTCAGCCCTTCCCAGTCGCCGGCGTGCTCCTGGCAGGTGAACGGCGGCGTGCGCAGGCCCGGCCCGCAAAAGACTTTGTCGGCGACCGGCGACGGGTTCCGCGAGTAGAACCACCAGTAGTCGAGGAAGACACGCTCGTCCTGGCGGACGACGTGGTAGTAGATCGTGCTCGTGTCGCCTCCTCCGAGCGGGGTCCCCGGGTCCTCCGAGAGCTCGAGGTAGTCGAGGCTCGCATCGATCCCGGCCGCGTCGTCGACGCGCTCGCAGACGTCGACGCGGACCCCCTTGCGGCACATCTCCACGCGGCCGTCCTCGATCGCGTGCTCGATGTTCAGGGGGAACCGCCGCTCGCCGGAGTCGAAGAAGAGCAGCGGCCTGAACGTCTCCGCGAGCTCCGCGTCGGTCGGGGATTCCTCGCCGGCCTCGGGCACGGGCACCGGATCCTGCGCGGGCGACCCGACGGAGGGCGCGACGAAGAGCACGATTCCGAGCAGCAGGACGCCCGCGACCTCGGCCTGCCAGAAGACCGGCTTGTGGCGGATCGGCCACTTCCTGTCCACGATCCTGAACCCGGCCCAGACGGCGGTCGGCAGAAGGAGCAGCACGATGCCGACCGGGCGGGTGACGTAGGCGACGGGGACACCGACGAGGACGAAGATCGTCGTCGAGAAGCCACGGAAGAGCGACTTGAGCGGCCCCTCCTCGAGCCACTTGCTCGCGATGCGCCGGGCGATCCAGAAGACGCCGGTAGTCACGACGATCGCGAAGGCGAGATCGCCCCACAGCCCCGCGCCGCGAAGGAGGAAGCTCAGGAAGACGAGAAAGGCGACGGCGACGGCGAAGAGCACGATCGCGATCGCCCAGCGCGCGGCGATCGCCCAGCCGTCGTTCGGCTGCGAGATCCACTGGTCGAACTCGCACCAGAGCCTTCTCGACACGATGCCCGGCTGTCAGCGCACGGGTTCTCGGAGGGCGTCGCGTCGGCGTCGTCGCTCACCGCTCCAAAAGGGTAAGCGCACCGGGGTGTGACATGCGGATTCGCCGGCAACGGCTGCCTAGCCTGGCGCGTCGCGTTCACCGCAAAGCGACATCAGCCGCATCCCGACGGGCGGCATCAGCTCGTGCAAGCCGATCCCTTGCCTCCTTGCGGGTCCGCCCGAACGGACGCGTAGCTGGCATCGAGATATCAGGCTGCCAGCCCGCGTTACGAAGTGGTAGGTCCGTGCTCCCGGGATTTCTATCGGGCATGCTTCGATCGGTACACTCCCGAAGCGGACGACGGGGCTCGAACCCGCGACCCTTGGCTTGGGAAGCCAATGCTCTACCAGCTGAGCTACGTCCGCCTGAGAACTCGTCTCAGAATGAAGTCCTGTGCCGCCGGGCCGCGCTGCCCGCCCCGAGGACTGCGTCCTCAGTCGCGCCCGTAGCCTTGGCTACGAGCGCTCCCTGCGTCCTTGCCTCGGAACGACCATCGCACCCCGACGGGGAAGCGTCATCCTGAAACGAGTTCAAAGCCGCTCAACCATACCATCGGGCCCGTTTTCCAATGACTCATCGGAGGGATGGTCGAACACCCGATTTCTGACGACGATTAAGAGCAAATCGGACGTGCGGCGTGCGGCCACCACCCGCCCGGTCAGCAGGAGGTATCTGCAGTGGGCAGCAAACAGCTGAGGCGTTGCGAGGAAGGGCAGACGATGGCCGAGTACGCCGTCATCCTCGGCGTCATCACGCCGGTGCTCATCCTGCTGTTCGCCACGATGGCCGACGCCATCGTCGCCCGGGTTGAGACCGTCGTCGGTTTCCTGACCTAGGTTCAGCTCCTCCGGGAAGGCTCCGTCCCCAGAGGGGATGGAATACTTGGCTGGAGAGAATCAGGAGAGGAGCTGTGATGGCAGAGGAAACGCTGGAAGCGATCGCGCGAGCGCTGGTCGCCCCGGGCAAGGGCATCCTGGCCGCGGACGAGAGCACCGGGACGATCGAGAAGCGGCTGAAGTCGATCGACGTCGAGTCGACCGAGGACAAGCGCCGGGACTATCGAGAGATGCTCTTCACGACTCCGGGCCTGGGCGACCACGTCTCGGGCGTGATCCTCTACGACGAGACGATCCGCCAGTCCTCCAGGGACGGGGTTCCCTTCACGAAGATCCTCCAGGACGCTGGCGTCATCCCCGGGATCAAGGTGGACACGGGCGCCAAGGCGCTCGCCGGGGCGGAGGGCGAGACCGTCACCGAGGGCCTCGACGGGCTCCGTGAGCGGCTCGCCGAGTACAGAGAGCTGGGCGCGAAGTTCACGAAGTGGCGCGCGGTGATCGCGATCGACGGCGACAAGATCCCGAGCGCCTACTGCATCCACGTGAACGGGCACGCGCTCGGCCGCTTCGCCGTGCTCTCCCAGGAGGCCGGCCTCGTCCCGATCGTCGAGCCCGAGGTGCTCATGGACGGAAGCCACACGCTCGAGCGCTGCTACGAGGTCACCGAGGCGACGCTCGAGGCGGTCTTCAACGAGTTGTTCTCCCAGCGCGTCGTCTACGAAGGGATGCTGCTGAAGCCGAACATGGTCATCTCGGGGAAGGAGTGCCCGCAGCAGGCCACTCCGGACGAGATCGCCAGGGCGACGATCCGCTGCTTCAGGGGCGTCGTGCCGGCGGCCGTGCCCGGAATCGTGTTCCTCTCGGGCGGCCAGGGCGACGAGGAGGCGACGGCGAACCTGAACGCCATGAACGCGCTCGGCGAGCACCCGTGGCAGCTCTCCTTCTCCTACGGCCGGGCGCTCCAGGCGCCGTCGCTGAAGGCCTGGAAGGGCGAGGACGCCAATGTTCTTGCCGGCCAGGAGGCGCTCGCCCACCGGGCGCGCATGAACGGCGCGGCCCGGGACGGGAGCTACACCGCCGACATGGAAAAGGAGCTGGCCGCCGTCTAGCGGTACTCGCGGCCCGAGAAGCGCTCGAGCTTGTCGAGGGCGTGCTGGGCCTCGATGCGCCTGACGGTGCCCGAACGGGAGCGCATCACCACCGACTCCGTCTGCGCGCCGCCGCGCGTGAAGCGGACGCCGCGGAGGAGCGCGCCGTCCGTGACGCCGGTGGCCGAGACGAAGACGTTGTCGCCGGCGACGAGATCGTCGGTCGTGAGCACGCGGTCGGGGTCGTAGCCCGCGTCGACCAGCGCCTCTCGCTCCTCGTCGTTTCGGGGCCAGAGCCGCCCCTGGACGACACCGCCGAGGCACTTGACCGCCGCGGCGGCGATGACGCCCTCCGGGCGTCCCGCCGATCCCCATCATCAGGTCGACCCCGGTT
Source organism: uncultured Actinomycetes bacterium (assembly GCA_963775625.1). Taxonomy (GTDB): domain Bacteria; phylum Actinomycetota; class Thermoleophilia; order Gaiellales; family Gaiellaceae; genus JAIBJN01. The sequence continues at coordinate 107,374 of CAVZJM010000003.1, forward strand.
CCCTGGCGCGCGGCCGCGATCGCGGGCGCCACGTCGCCGTCCGTGATCAGGTTGACCTTGGCGCCGGCCTCGCGCAGGCCGTCGATGACCGCCTGGTTTCGCTCGCGGTCGAGCACGACGACGGCGATCTCGCTCGGCTTCACGCCCTTGGCCTCGGCGGCGGCCCGCACGTTCTCGCCCGGGGCGGCGTCGATCGAGACCGCCTCGGCCACCTCCTCCCCGCCGACGAGCTTGTCCATGTACACGGCGGCGCCCGGAAAGAACATCGAGCCTCGCTCGGCGACGGCGATGACGGCGATCGCGTTCGGCTGTCCAACGGACGTCAGGCGCGTGCCCTCGAGGGGGTCGACGGCCACGTCCACCTCGGGCGGCTGCCCGTTGCCGACCTCCTCGCCGTTGTAGAGCATCGGCGCCTCGTCCTTCTCGCCCTCGCCGATGACCACGAGGCCGCTCATGGAGACGGTGTCGAGCATCGCCCGCATCGCGTCGACGGCGGCCTGATCGGCGGCGTTCTTGTCCCCGCGGCCGATCCAGCGCCCGCAGCCGAGCGCGGCGGCCTCGGTCACCCGCACGAGCTCGAGCGCGAGGTTTCGATCGGGGACGGCGCCGTCCGCCATGCCTGCACCATCCTATGGCACCTAGGATCCCGATCATCCGACGGGAGGGAGGACGGTGACTCTCAGCCAGCTGGCGGTGACGGTGACGGTCCTCGCCGTGCTCGGCCTGGTGGCGAGCCGCTTCGGGCTTTCCGCCATCCCGGCGTACCTCCTCGCCGGAATGCTCCTCGGCCCGAACGAGCCCGACCTCACCAGCTTCATCGAGCCCTCCGAGGTGACGGAGTTCGTGGCCGAGCTCGGCATCATCTTCCTCCTCTTCTTCCTCGGCCTCGAGTTCACGCTCGACCGCCTGAGACGCAGCGGCATGCACCTCGGGATCGGCGGGTCGATCGACTTCGTCGTCAACGCCGCCCTGGGGCTGATCGTCGGCGTGACCGCGTTCGGGCTCTCCTTCGCCGCCCTCATCCTGGCCGGCGCGATCTACGTCTCCTCCTCCGCGGTCGCCGTCAAGGGCCTGATCGACTTCCGGCGGCTGGCCGACGACGAGACCGACCTCGTGCTCGCCATCCTCATCGTCGAGGACATCGCGATCGCGTTCGTGCTCGCCTTCGCGAGCGGGGGCGGCGGCGGAATCGAGGACTCGCTCGCGCTCGCCTTCAAGGCGATCACGTTCATCGTCGTCTCGCTCGCGGCCTCGCGCTGGCTCGCCCGCCCCATCGACCGGCTCCTCGAGTGGATGCCACGGGAGTTCTTCCTGCTCTTCACCTTCGCGCTCCTGATCGGAATGAGCGCCATCTCCCACTGGCTGGGGCTCTCCGAGGCGATCGGAGCGCTGATGGCCGGCGTGATCCTGTCGGACACGTCCGCCCGCCACGAGCTCGAGGAGCGCTTCCTGAGCTTTCGGGACATCTTCGGGGCGCTCTTCTTCTTCGTGTTCGGGCTCTCGATCGACATCGAGGCGCTGGGCTCGCTCGGGTGGCTGATCGCGCTCGCCGTCGTCCTCAGCGTCATCGGCAAGCTGGGCGGCACTTACGCCGCCGGAAGGGTGGGCGGCTTCACGCCGCGCCAGAGTCTCAACGCGGGCACCGCCCTGGTGGCCCGCGGCGAGTTCACGGTCATCCTGGCCCAGGTGGCGACGGAGAACCCCGCAGTCTCCGCCTCGGCACGAGAGCGACCTCGTGGCGTTCGCCGGCCTCTACGTGCTCGCCACCGCGGTGATCGGCGTTTTCCTGATGAAGGAGTCGAAGCGCATCGGGCGCAGGCTCTTCCCCACGCCGCCTCAGAGCGCCTAACGCAATGAGGAGCCATGCCGGGTCATCATCCCGTTAGGCGCTCTAAACTGGCTCCAGAAGGAGGAACACATGGCCCGCGAGCTCCGTGAGACCCGACTGCCGGGCGTCGGCGTCAAGTACACGTGCCTGACCGCGCACGGCGGGCGCCTCACCGTGATCCTCCACAACGAGGGCCAGCGCGAGCTCTACTGGTTCCCGCACACGGACGACGACGAGCCGCAGGCGGTCATCCAGCTCGAGGACGAGGAGGCGCGCCAGCTCGGGGCGCTGATCGGCGGCGCCTACGAGCGGCCGAAGATCGTCGAGGAGCTGGAGATGGCCTTCGGGGAGCTGTCCATCGAATGGGTGCCGGTCCCGGACGGGAGCCCGGCGATCGGAAAGACGCTTGCCGAGTGCGCCTTCCGCCAGCGGGCCGGCATCACGATCATCGCCATCCTGCGCGACCCGGAGCCGGTCGTGGGCGCCCAGCCGAGCGACTCGATCCAGCAGGGGGACACGCTCGTCACCGTCGGCAAGCTCGGCCAGTACCCGGCGTTCCGCAAGCTCCTGGCCGAAGGGCCGTTCGGCGACTGAGGGCGGCCCGACGGCCGCCCTCAGCGCTGTGGAGCGGGCAAGCGACTAGACGAACGCGGGCTCGAGCCCACGGGTCGGCTCGTAGGTGGGCTCGAAGCCGGCCAGGCGGCCGACGCCGGCACCCGTCGCGAGCGCGGCCTTCTGCAGGAACGCGGGAACGTAGGGCAGGCGCACGTCGGCGAAGTGGGCGTTGGCGATGACCGCGAGGCGCAGCGGGCTCGGCATGCCCTTCCTGTTCGTCTTGCCGTCGGCGGCGAGGCCGAACATCGTCTCGAGGAAGCGCTCGAACTGGAGCGCCGGGCGGACCTCGCAGCGGAAGCGGGCGGTGGTCTCGCCGACGTTGCGGAAGCTGTGCGTCGCTCCGGCGGGGACGGTGACGACCTCGCCCGGGCCGGCGACGACCTTGTCACGGCCGCGGCGGAACTCGAGCGTGCCCTCGAGAACCTCGAAGCGCTCGCTCTGGTACGGGTGGACGTGCGCGGCGGCGACGGCGCCGTCGGCCTCGACCGTGACCTCGATCTCGACGAGCTCGCCGTCGGTGTCGGCTGCCGTCCGCAGGAAGTGGACGGTTTCGCCGGTGGCCGGGTTCACGATCGTGTGACCGGCGCGGATGGAAGTGGGATGGGTGCTCAACGTCTGTGCCTCCTGTCGGTTCGTGGTGACGTGCCTGAACCTTCAGGGACGGCGCCCCTTCCGCCCACCGGGGAAACACCCGTCGATACGCGTGGAGACAGGTGTCTCCACGTGCGGTTTTCCGTACGCCCGCGTCAGCGGCCGCCGACGGACTCGACGGCGAGGATGTTCCCGTCCGGGTCCTTGCACCACGCCGCGCGGACGTCGCCGACGGCGGCGATCCCGTTCTCCGTCTTCAGGTCCGGCAGGTCGTACTCCTCGAACGCGACTCCGCGCTCTCGCAGAGTCGAGACCGCCGCGTCGATGTCGTCGACCCGGAAGCCGGCGACCGTGTGCCGGCTCTGCCCGGCGCCGACGCTCTCGTAGACGAGCAGCGTCCCGTCGCCCGCCTCGAACTCGGCCTCCCGGTTCTCGGGCAGGTCGCTCCGGCGCTCCTTCAGCCTGAGCCCGAGCGTGTCGCCGTAGAAGCCGATCGCCGCCTCGACGTCCGAGACCGGGACGATCGCCGCAATGCGTGCCTGCTCCAGCATTTCTCCTGCCTCCTCCGTGAGTGTTCCGCGACCGCGACGATCGCAGCCGCGCGCGGCCGGCGCAAGGCTCCAGCTCGTCCTCGGCTTCAGGCGCCGGCTCCGCCTGCCGACAACAACCCCGGGCCCGGAGAACAACGCAGAAGGAGGTCCACCGATGGGCTTGCTGGACCGTTTTCGCCCAGTCGCGAACGGAAGTCCCGCCGACGGAGACCAGCTGATCGTCCAGCAGCTTCGGCTGCTGGGAGCCGACCTGAGCAAGCCGCGAGAGGTGCTGCACTTCGTCTACTTCCCGACGAAGGAGGACGCCGACGACGCGGCGTCCGAGCTCCGCAACGAGGGCTACACGGTCGAGGTGGAGCCCTCCGCCGACTCCGACACAGGCCCGCCCAATCCCTGGCTGGCCCTCGCGAGGAAGGACACCGTCGTCGACGAGGACTCGGTGGTCGTCATGCGACCGAGATTCGAGGCGCTGGCCGCTGCCCGATCCGGCGAGTACGACGGCTGGGAGGCCGCCGCAAGCTAGAGAACGGCTACATCCGGTCGGGCGCCTCCACGCCGACCAGGTCGAGGCTCCGGGCGATGACCGCCTTCGAGGCCGTGACCAGCGCGAGCCGGAACCCCTGCGTCTCGCTCTCCAGCACCCGGTGGTGGTGGTAGAAGCGATGGAAGTCGTCCGCCAGGCGGATGGCGTAGGTTGGAAGCGCCTGCGGGCCGCGCCGCTCGGCGGCTTCGGCGACGAGCGCGGGAAACTCGGCGAGGCGCTTGACGAGGTCGCGCTCCTCGGGAGCGAGGTCGACCGGCGCCTGCGGATCGGGCGCGGCCGCTCCGGCGTTCCGGAGGATCCCCGCGATCCGCGCGTGCGCGTACTGCACGTAGTAGACCGGGTTCTTCTCGCTCTTCTCCCGGGCGAGGTCGACGTCGATCGTGATCGTCTGATCGGGCCCGCGCGCCGCCAGATACCAGCGGGCCGCGTCGACGCCCACCTCGTCCATGAGCTCGTCGAGTGTGACCACGTCCCCCCGCCGCTTCGCCATCTTGACGACGTCCTCGCCGCGGGTCAGGTGGACGAGCTGGTAGAGGATCACCTCGACGCGCCCGGGGTCGTAGCCGAGCATGCGCGCGATCACCTCGTACCAGCCGCGCACGCCGTGATGGTCGGCGCCGAGGATGTAGATGGCCCGGTCGAATCCCCGTTCGAGCTTGTCCCTCAGGTACGCGATGTCGGCGGCCTCGTAGGTCGGGAGCCCGCCCCGCTCCTGGGAGCGGACGAGGACCCGGTCCTTCTCGTCTCCGTAGGCGGTGGAGCGAACCCAGACAGCACCCTCGTTCTCGTAGGTGTCCAGCCGCTCCAGGAGCTCGGCAAGCTGCCCCTCGATCTCGCTCTGCCGCGCCCAGGAGTTGAAATGAATGCGGAAGCGCTCGAGACTCTCCTCGATCTGGCGCAGCACGTGCGGGACGGGATCGCCCTCGAGCGCCGCGAGCTGGGCGACATAGTCGCCGGCATAGCCGTCCTCGGGCGGCGGCTCGCCGCGGCGGGAAGCTTCGACGGACGCGCGGAAGCGCTCCATCTGCGTGCCCGCGTCGTTGTAGTAGTACTCACGCTCGACCTGGTGGCCGGCGAGCTCGAGCAGGCGGGCGACGGAATCGCCGTAGGCTCCGTTCCGCGCTGCCGCGACCGTGACGGGGCCGGTCGGGTTGGCGCTCACCATCTCCACCTGCACCCGCTCGGGCGCCTCTGCGGAGCGCGCGCCGTAGTCGCTCCCGGCGGCGAGCATCTCCGCCAGGGCCTCCCCGTACCACCACGGCGAGAGCCAGAGGTTCAGGAAGCCGGGCGGCGCGGTCTCGGCGCGCTCCACGCCGGGGAGCGCGGTCGCCCCCTCGGCGAGCTCGGCCGCGATCTCGAGCGGCGGGCGCTTCTGCGCGCCGGCGAGCCGAAGCGCGACGTTGGTCGCGTAGTCGCCGTGCTCGGCCTTCGCCGGACGCTCGAGGGCGACGGGCGCGCCCGCGAGCAGCGCCAGCTCCTCCTCCAGCCGGCGAAGGGCCGTCGCGGCGGTGTTCCCCACCTCCATGGCGTATATCGTAGGGAGCCGTGGAGGACGACCGCCCTGAGCGGCAGCTCAACATCCATCTCGACCCCGAGAACCTGGCAGGCGTCTACGCGAACTTCGCCAACGTCAGCTTCTCGGACTACGAGTTCACGCTCACCTTCGCCCGCATCGACCACGAGGTCGAGGAGGGCGACGTCCCCGGGGTCGTCGTCACCCGCGTGAACATGTCGCCGCGCTTCATGCGCGAGCTGATGGACGCGATCACCGACTCCTGGTCCAAGTGGTCGACGCGCGAAGGGATCAGGAACCTCCCCGAGCAGGAACAGGACGACGCCTAGCCCTTAGCGGCGCGCCTCAGCCATCGCGATCCGCTGCATCGGGGTCGGGTGCGTGCCGTAGAGGACGGTCACCCACGCAGGGGGATCCGGGTCGGCGAGCCCGGTCCTGACGAAGTTGCGGTCGAGCGAGACGCCGCTCGCCGGGTCGCGCGTGGCCTGCAGCGCGAGCCAGTCGGCCTCGGCTTCGTAGCGGCGTGACACAGCGTTGGCGAGCGGTTGCGTCACCAGGATCCACGCGAAGGCGAACGCGAGCCCGAGCGGCACCAGGCGCGGGCCCAGGCCGCCGAGCCGATCCGTGAGCCAGGCGAGGAGGAAGACGCCGGGAACCGCCAGGAGGGCGAACCACGCGAGCCCCTTCCAGAGATGGCGTCGCTCGACGTGGGCCAGCTCGTGCGCCGCGACCAAGCGGATCTCCCCGTCGGAGAAGCGGCCGTCCAGCAACGTGTCGTAGAGGACGACGCGGCGCGTCGGGCCGAGGCCGGCGACGTAGGCGTTCGCGGTGGTCGTCCGGCGGCTCGCGTCCGCAACGAGCACCTCGTCGACGTCGACGCCCAACTCCCGGGCCAGCCCTTGGATCTCGCCCGCCAGCCCCCGGTCGGGCAGCGACTCGAAGCGGTTGAAGAGCGGCTGCACGACGAGCGGCTGCACGACGACGAAGACGACGGCGATCGCAACCAGCGCCGGCGCGCCGACGAGCCACCAGCGGCGCCCGAGGCGCCCTGCGAGCCAGACCGCCCCGGCCACGGCGATGGAGACCAGCACGGCCTGGACGGCGAGCGAGGTCAGCTGGTCGGCGAGCCAGCCGCCCCAGCCCTGCCCCGAGAGCCCGAAGTCGCGGCGGCGGACGAGCGTCGCCGCGGCGAACGGCAATCCCGCGAGCCAGACGGCGAACACGACGACGAGGCCCACCAGAACCGAGGTGCGAACGGGCCCCCGGCCCACCCGTTCCAGCGCGGCGGCGAGCGGCCGCGCCTTCCACACGAGCAGCGCGAGCACCGCGATCTCGACCGCCAGCGACCCGAGGAGCAGCGCCCGGGAGACGCTCCGGTAGTCCTCGATCCGCTCGAGCTCGGCTGCGGTGAAGTAGTCGCGCGGGTCGAGGTCCGGGAGCGCCAGGTCGGGAACCTGGGTGCGCCAGAGGACGACCGCCGCACCGATCCAGAGCGCCGCCAGGACGACGAGCCCGAGACGCTTCGCTACCGTCCTGCCGTGCGCGTCGCCGTCGTCTCTGACATCCACGGGAACCTCCAGGCCCTCGAAGCGGTGCTCGGCTCGATCGAGAAGGACGCGCCCGACGAGATCTGGTGCCTCGGCGACCTCGTCGGCTACGGCCCGCGCCCGAACCGCTGCTGCGCCGTCGTGGCCGAGCGGGCGGACGTGTGCCTGATAGGAAACCACGACCTTGCCGCCCTCGGCCGGCTCGACCTCGAGATCTTCTCGCCGGACGCCGCCCTGGCCGCGGCGTGGACGATCGGGGTGCTGGAGCCGGAGGCCCGCGCGTTCCTGGAGGCGCTCGAGCCGAAGAGCGAGCGCGAGGCCGTCGGTCTCTTCCACGCGAGCCCGCGCGACCCGGTCTGGGAGTACGTCCTCTCCCCCGGCATCGCCTACGCCGGCATGGCAGCGACCTCGCAGGAGCTCGTCCTCGTCGGCCACAGCCACATCGCCCTCGTCTTCCGCCTGTCGACGACCACGCTCGCCACGGCCGCGGAGGGGACCGAGGCCGAGCTGGTCGACGACCGCTGGCTGCTCAACCCGGGCTCGGTCGGACAGCCGCGGGACGGCGACCCCCGCGCGGCGTGGCTGCTGCTCGACCTCGAGACGCGCCGGGCGACCTTCAGGCGAGTCTCCTACGACGTCGAGAAGACGCAGGCGGAGATCCGCGAGCGCGGGCTACCGGAGGCGCTCGCCGCCCGTCTCGAGCACGGCGTCTAGACCGTCTAGAGCCGCGCGGCGGGCTGGCGCGAGACCTCGACCTCGATGCCCTCGCGCTCGAGCGCGAGCTGCACCTCTTCGCGCGCCTTGAAGATCCGCCACTTGACGGTCGCGAGCGTGATCTCGAGCGAGTCGGCGATCTCCGTGTACGAGAGACCGACGACGTCCCGCAGGAGGAGCGCCATCTTCAGGTCGGGATTCAGCACGCCGACCGCGCGCCACACGGCGTCGATCACCTCGGTGCGCTCGGGCGGCGTGTCCACGACCTCGAGCGGAGGCAGGTCGTCGAGGGTGACGATCGCCTGCGGCTTGCGCTCGCGCGCACGGAGCTCGTCCAGCACGCGGTTCTTCGCAATCTGGAAGAGCCACGTCGTGAAGCGGCAGCGAAGCGAGAACCCCGGCAGGCCCTGGTAGATCCGGAGGAAGATCTCCTGGGTGAGGTCCTCCGCGAGCGCCCGGTCGCCGACCATCCGCAGGACGTAGTTGAACACCGGCCCCTCGTACATCTCGAGGATGGCCTGAAAGGCGCGTTCGTCCCCCTTCTGTGCTCGCCGAAGGAGGAGATGGTCGGGTTGAGGAAGAGGCACGCGTGTGGCCCTGGCCGCGGGGTGAGCGGAGTATAGCTCCGTGTCAGGACTCATTTCGGGATGAGGTGTCGCTGTCGGGGTGCGCTGGGCGAGTGCGAGGCAAGGACGCAGGGAGCGCTCGTATTCGAGAATACGGGCGCGACTGAGGACGCCGAATCGCGCCGTCCGGCGCGGCCCGGCGGCGGTCGTCCCTCATCTCGAGAGGAGTCCTTAGACCGCGCGAACGAGGTTCCTGCCGGTCATCCCCTCCGCGGGAGGCACGCCCAGTAGCCACAGACACGTCGGTATGAGATCCGCGAGCGCGCCGCCTTCCTCGAGCTCCGCCTGGGACAACGTCACGACGAGGGGCACGGGGTTCATCGTGTGCGCCGTGTGCGGGCTGACGCCGTCGGCCTCGAGCTGTTCCTCGGCGTTTCCGTGGTCGGCGGTGACGAGGCTAACGCCGCCCAGCTCCTCGACCGCCGTGACCGTGCGACCGAGAGCGGCATCCGTCGCCTCGACCGCCCGCACGACGGCAGGGATCACGCCGCTGTGCCCGACCATGTCCGGGTTGGCGTAGTTCACGACGGCGAACGCGTAGCCGTTGGGAAGCTCGCGCGCGAAGCGGTCCGCGACCTCCCCGGCCGACATCTCCGGCTTCTGGTCGTAGGTGGCGACGTCCCGGGGCGAGGGGACGAGGATGCGCGTCTCGCCTGCCCACTCCTCCTCCCTGCCCCCGTTGAAGAAGTACGTGACGTGCGCGTACTTCTCCGTCTCGGCGACGTGGAGCTGGCGCAGCCCGCGCTCGGTCAGCACCTCGGCCATCGTGTCCGTCATGACCTGCTCCTCGAACACCCCCGGGCAGTCGAAGTCGTCGCGGTAGCGGGTCATCGTCGTGAGGTCGATCCCCTCCTCGAGGAGCCGCTGGGAGAGCTGGCGCGCCCGGTCGGGGCGGAAGTTGAAGTGGATCGCGGCATCGGCGCGCGTCAGGCGGGGCGCCGCGAAGACGACCGGCTCCACGAACTCGTCGGTGATGCCGCGCGCGTAGGAGGCCTCGATCGCCGCCACCGGGTCCTCTACGCGCTCTCCCTCCCCCGCCAAGATCGCGGCGAGCGCGCGCTCCGTCCTCTCCCATCGTTGATCCCTGTCCATGCCGTAGAAGCGCCCGCAGACGGTTGCGATCCTCGCGCCCTCGGCGACGAGCTCGGCCAGATCGCGGCGCGCCGAAGTCGGGGAGACGTCGCGCCCGTCGGTGAACGCGTGGACGTAGGTTCGCTCCGCCATCCCCTCCCGCCGTGCCAGCTCGAGCAGCGCCCGCAGGTGGTCGACGTGCGAGTGGACGCCCCCGTAGGAGACGAGCCCCAGCAGGTGCACGTTGCCGCCGCTTTCCTTTGCCCGGCGAAAGGCGGCGGTCAGCGCGCGGCTCTCGAAGAAGGCGCCTGACTCGATCGCACGGTTGACGCGCAGGAGGTCCTGCGGGATCACCCGCCCCGAGCCGATGGTCAGGTGACCGACCTCGGAGTTACCCATCTGGCCCGGAGGCAGCCCGACGTCCTCCCCACACGCACTCAGCGTCGTGTGCGGGTAGCGCTCCCAGAGCGCGTCGAAGACCGGCGTGTCCGCGAGCTCGACGGCGTTACCGGGCCCCGGCGGCGCGCACCCCCACCCGTCGAGGACGACGAGCGCTACGAGCGGGAAAGGCGGGCGGCCGTCCGGCAAATCTCGGTGAAGGACGTGACGTCGAGAGAGGCGCCGCCGACGAGGGCACCGTCGACGTCGGGCTCGACGAGCAGCTCCTCGGCGTTCTCGGGCTTGACGGAGCCGCCGTAGAGGATGCGCCCGACCGGATAGAGGCCGCGGATGAAGGCGTGCGCCTCCTGGGCCGTCGCGGGCGTCGCCGTTCTGCCTGTTCCGATCGCCCAGACCGGCTCGTAGGCGACCTCCAGCTCTCCGGGCGGCTCCGGGACGGCGGCGGCGATCGCCTCGACCTGCCGGCGGAGGACGGCCTGGGTCTCCCCTGCTTCCCGCTCCTCGAGCGTCTCGCCGACGCAGGCGATCACGCCGAGCCCGGCCTCGAGCGCGGCGTGTGCCCGGCGTGCCGTCGTCTCGTCCGTCTCGCAGAAGAGCTGTCGGCGCTCGGAATGGCCGACGATCGCGCCGGCGGCCCCGGCGGCGATCAGCATCGAGCGCGACACCTCGCCCGTGAACGCCCCTTCCTCCTCCCAGTGGACGTTCTGGGCAAAGAGGCGGATCGGGCTCCCCTCGAGCTCGGCGGCGGCGGCCTGGAGGGAGACGAACGGCGGCGCCACCACGACGTCCACGGCGCCCTCGCCGTCGTCGAGGAGCTCGATGAGCTCGGCGCAGAAGGCCGCGGTCTCGCCCGGCCCCTTGAACATCTTCCAGTTGCCGGCGATCAGCACGGACATGTCCTCTTGACGCGGGGCCGCCGCGGGCCACCCACCGGTTCCAGCCTATCGTGAAAAAGCGCGCGCGTGGTGCGCGGAAGCGTGCCGAATGTGTGCCGACGACTCATGCCTCCGGAATGGCTACGACGCCCGGGAGCTCCCTGCCCTCGAGCAGCTCGAGCGAAGCGCCGCCTCCGGTCGAGATCCAGTCGATCCGCTCGGCGAGGCCGAGCTCTTCCACGGCCCGCACCGAGTCGCCGCCGCCCACGACCGTGTGCGCGTCGGCGGCGGCGACGGCCTCCGCCACCGCCCTCGTCCCCTCCGCGAAGCGCGGCCACTCGAACACGCCCATGGGGCCGTTCCAGAAGACGGTGCGCGCCTCGGCGATCCTCGCTGCGTACCGGTTCCTCGTCGCCGGGCCGATGTCGAGCCCCAGCCAGCCGTCCGGCACCTCGTCCCACGAGACGACGCGAGCTTCGGCGTCGGGCTCGAAGGCCGCTGCCGCGACGACGTCCTCCGGCAGCTCGAAGCCGGCGCCGCGGCTCGACCTCCTCGGCCATCTTGCCGCCGATCAGGACCGTGTCCGCCCGCTCGCCCAGCGAGGCGAGAACGCCGATCTTGTCCGCCACCTTGGCGCCGCCCAGCACGGCGACGAACGGTCGCTCGGGGCCCTCCAGCAGCGAGCCGAGCTCCTCGAGCTCCCGCAGGAGCAGGAGCCCGGCGTACGCAGGGAGCTGATGCGCGACTCCCTCGGTCGACGCGTGGGCGCGATGAGCCGACCCGAACGCGTCGTTCACGAAGAGGTCGCCGTTCGCCGCCAGCTCCCGCGCGAGCTCAGGGTCGTTCGCCGGTCTCTCTCGGGTCGAAGCGCGTGTTCTCGAGCAGGCGGACGCGCTCGTCGGGCAGGAGCTCGCGCAGCCGCGCCTCGACGGGCGCGAGCGAGAGCGACGGGTCGGGCCCCTGCGGCCGGCCGAGGTGCGACATGAGCACCACCTCTGCCGCGCCCCGGTCGAGCAGGAGCCTGATCGTCGGCAGCGCCGCGCGAATCCGCGTGTCGTCCGCGACGCGCCCGTCCTCGAGCGGCACGTTGAAGTCGACGCGGACGAGCGCGCGCCTGCCGCCAATCTCGGCCGCTTCGACGGAGCGCGGCCTCGGCACTACAGCCGCTGGACGAGGTCCACGAGCCGCGAGCTGTAGCCCCACTCGTTGTCGTACCAGCCGAAGACCTTGACGGTGCTGCCGTGCGCCATCGTCAGCTCGCTGTCGAAGATGCACGAGTAGGGGTCGCCCACGACGTCGGAGGAGACGAGGGGCTCGTCGGAGTACCGAAGAATCCCTGCAAGGGGCCCGGTGTCGGCCAGCTCGCGGTAGCGGGCGTTGACCTCGTCGGCGCTCACCTCGCTGCCGAGCCGGACGACGAGATCGGTGAGCGAGCCGTCCGGAACCGGGGCGCGCACGGACACGCCGTCCACCTTGCCCTTCAGGTCCGGGATGACGACGCCGATCGCCTTGGCGGCGCCGGTGGACGTGGGAATGAGGTTGATCGCCGCGGCCCGAGCGCGGCGTAGATCCTTGTGCGGCAGGTCGAGGATCTGCTGGTCGTTCGTGTACGCGTGGATCGTCGTCATGAACCCGGACTCGATCCCCCAGGCGTCGTTCAGGACCTTGGCGAGCGGCGCCACGCAGTTCGTCGTGCAGGAGGCGTTCGAGACGATCCGGTGCTGCTCCGGGTCGTAGGCGTCGTCGTTCACCCCGAGGACGAGCGTCACGTCGGGATCCGTCGCCGGCGCGGAGATCACGACCCGCGGGGCGCCCGCGTCGAGGTGCATCTGCGCCTGCTCGCGCTTCGTGAAGAGCCCGGTGGACTCGAGCACCACGTCGACGCCGAGGTCCGCCCAGGGGAGGGCCGACGGATCGCGCTCGTTCAGCAGCTTGAGCTCCTCGCCGTCGACGACGATGGCGCCGTCGGTCGCCTGCACGTCCGCGTCGAGCGGTCCGAGCACCGAGTCGTACTTCAGCAGGTGGGCCATCGTGGCCGCATCGCCGAGGTCATTGACCGCCACGATGTCGACGCCCTCGCCGCGTCGGCGGGCCGAGCGGAAGAAGTTGCGGCCGATCCGCCCGAACCCGTTGATGCCCACCCGTACGCTCATGCCGCCTCCTCGACGTTGCCTCAGCGCGGCGATTCTAACCGCGGCGGCCGTGCGCCTCGGCTCGGTGGAAAATTCTGGTCGCGAAGCCTTGCACCCTTTCAGGCAGCGGATTACGCTCGCCGGGAGAGCGGGTCTACGCTCGTCCGGCGCCGGATTCAGACCCCGTTCGGCGCCACGGTCCGGAGCGTGGGCGCAAGCGGAGGGGGAGGTCGTCCTCGGAGCTTCCCCTCCGGCCCGCTCTCGGTGGCTTTTAGGGCTCCGCCAGCCGCTGGATCCGCGCAAGCCGGCGATGAGCGGCCGCCTTCGTCGCCGGCGGGTCGCAGCGGCGGGCGAGCTCGCGCAGGGAGAATGTCGGATGGCGGACCCGCAGCCGCGCGATCTCCCCCAGCTCCGGCGCCAGCTCCCCCAGGCGACCCTCGCGCTCCAGGCGGCGGATGGCGCGCAGCTGTACGTCGGCCGCGCGGCTCGTGCGCACGATGTTGGCGTGGTCGGCGTTGGCGAGCCGGTTTGCGCGGGCGCGCGTCGCGGCTACGACCGCCTCCTCGCCGAAGCGGAGGGCCGCCTCCTGGGCGCCGAGGAAGGCGAGGAGCTCGCCGATCGTCTCGGCCCCCTTCGCGTAGGCGACGGCATGGCGGCTGCGCTCGTACACGGCGAGGGAGAAACCCTCGGCGGCGGCGAGCTCGGCGAGAAAGACCGCCGCTCCGGGCGCGGCGGCGCGAAGCTCGAGGTGGGCGTTGCGCGGGCCGCTCACCGACCCGGCGGCGAGGAAGGCGCCGCGGAGGTAGGCCGTGCGGCAGCACGTCCGTGCGAGGACCCGCTTCGGCGGGCGCTCGAGCGGCGCGAGGTTCGCGTCGAGGATTCCGGCCTCGTTCAGCGCCTGCAGGGCGCGGGCGTCGTCCTCGAGGTGAAGCTGGTAGCGCGTCGCCTGCTCGAAGGCACGCCGTTTGTACGTCCTGATCTCGCAGGGAACGCCGTAGGAGCGTAGGAGCGAGAACGCCCGCCGCGCGACCGGCCCGCTGGCCAGCTCGAGATGGAGCGCGATCCGACCGCCGCCGCGCAGGTGGACGCTCCCGGCGCCGCGGACGAGCGCCGAGAGCTCGGCCAGACGGCAGCAGGCCTTCCGCGGCTCGATCGCCGCAAGCTCCTCGCGGACGTCACCGGACAAGCTCAGAGCTCGACACCCTCCAGCGCGAGCAACCGCCGCTTGTACTCGACGCCCAGCGAGCCGTAGCTCCCGAGCCCCGCCGAGGAGACGACCCGGTGGCACGGAACCACGAGCGGGAAGTTGTTCTCGGCGCAGAAGGTCCCCGCGGCACGCGGGGCACGGGGACGGCCGGCGAGCGCCGCCAGCTCGCCGTAGGTGACCACCTCGCCCCAGGGAATGTCCCTGAGAGCATCCGCGAGCGCCTGCTGGAACGGCGTCGCCCACTCCGCGTCGAGCTCCACGTCCCCGAAGGAGACGCGCTCGCCGCGGAAGTACGCGAGCACGCGATCTGCGAGCGGGTGCTCCGAACGGTCGGCGCTCGACGAGCCCGCCCGCGGAAGCTCGTGGTAGAGGAGCTTCCCGACTCTGAAGTAGAGCTCGCCGACCCCCCAGGCCGGCACGTCGTACACGACCACGTCCATTGCCACGCCCATAGAATGCCCATGTCGTGAGCGCACCCGGGATCTTCCGCGTCCCGACGCCGGTGAACGAGCCGGTTCGGGACTATGCGCCCGGCGCACCCGAGCGCGCGAGCCTCCAGCTTCGGCTCGAGCAGATGAAGAGCGAGCGGCTCGAGATCCCGCTCGTGATCGGCGGCAAGGACGTCCAGACCGGAAAGACGAAGCAGGCGGTCATGCCGCACGACAAGGACCACGTCCTCGCCGACGTCCACCAGGGCGGGCCGAAGGAGGTCGAGGCGGCGATCAAGGCCTCGGCCGAGGCGTGGGAGGACTGGCACCGCGTTCCCTGGGAGGAGCGGGCCGCCATCTTCCTCCGCGCGGCCGAGCTTCTCGCGGGGCCGTGGCGCGACACGCTGAACGCGGCGACGATGCTCGGCCAGTCGAAGACGGCCCACCAGGCCGAGATCGACGCGGCCTGCGAGCTGATCGACTTCTGGCGCTTCAACCCCGCGTTCATGACGCGGATGTACGAGGAGCAGCCGGTGTCGAGCCCCGGGGTCTGGAACCGCCTGGAGTACCGGCCGCTCGAAGGCTTCGTCTTCGCCGTCTCGCCCTTCAACTTCACGGCCATCGGCGGCAACCTCACCGGCGCGCCCGCGCTGATGGGGAACACCGTCCTCTGGAAGCCGGCCTCGACCGCGATGCTCTCCGCCCACTACACGATGCGGATCTTCCAGGAGGCCGGGCTCCCGGACGGCGTCATCAACCTCGTCTACGGCTCCGGCAAGGACATCGGCGACCCGGCGCTCGCGAGCCCCGATCTCGCGGGCGTCCACTTCACCGGCTCGACGGCCGTCTTCCAGGGCATGTGGAAGACGATCGGCGAGAACATCGCCGGCTACCGCAGCTACCCGCGCATCGTCGGGGAGACCGGCGGCAAGGACTTCATCGTCGCGCACCCGACCGCCGATGCGGAGGCCGTCGCCACGGCGATCCTGCGCGGCTCCTTCGAGTACCAGGGCCAGAAGTGCTCGGCGGCGTCACGCGTCTACGCGCCGGAGAGCATGTGGCCGGCGATCCAGGAGCAGCTCGTCTCGCAGGTCGGCGAGCTCAAGTACGGCGACGTCTCGGACTTCTCGAACTTCATGGGCGCGGTCATCGACGCCTCCTCGTTCGCCACGCAAAAGGAGGCGATCGAGGAGGCGAAGGCCGACGCCAGGAGCGAGGTCGTCGTGGGCGGCGGGTACGACGACAGCGAGGGCTACTTCGTGGAGCCGACGGTGATCCGGACCGAGGATCCCGACTTCCGACTCCTGCGCGACGAGCTCTTCGGCCCCGTCGTCACGACCTTCGTGTATCCGGACGGAAGCTGGGAGGAGACGCTCGAGCTGATCGACAAGACGGCGCCCTACGCGCTCACCGGGGCGATCTTCGCCGGCGAGCGCGAGGCCGTGATCGAGGCGTCGGACGTGCTCCGCTACACGGCCGGGAACCTCTACGTGAACGACAAGCCCACCGGGGCCGTGGTGGCGCAGCAGCCCTTCGGCGGCGCGCGGGCGTCGGGGACGAACGACAAGGCAGGCTCCCTCTGGAACCTGATCCGCTGGGTGAGCCCGCGGACGATCAAGGAGACCTTCGTCCCGCCGACGGACTACCGCTACCCGTTCATGGCCCAGGACGGGAGCTAACCCAGGGGAGCGATCACCCGCTTCCTCCCGTTGGCGGCGAACAGGAGGAGGTCGACCATCCGAAACGTCTTCGAGTCGGGCCCGAGCGTCGGGCGCCACGACGGGTCGCGGACGATCGAGAACTCGCTTCCCTCCATCGCGCGGTGGAACGTCTCCGCCACGAGCCGGGCGCCCACCCCACGGAGCTTGCCGCGGTCGAGCTCGGCCTCGCGCAGGATGTAGAACCAGAGCGGCGTGTCCCGGAGGAACGCGTCGCGCTGCGCCGCGGTGAGCCCCTCCAGCTCGGCGCCGTTCCTGCCGTTCCTGATCTGCGACCTGGTGAGCGTCGTCACCGCGACGCCCTTGCTGCGCAGGAGCCTGGCCATCTGCTGGCCGGTGGCGAGCCGCAGCATCTTGGCCCTGAGCAGGTTGCGGAGCGCGAGGTTGGACGTCTCGCCGGCGGCGACCCCGCGGAGCCTCCGCAGCGTCCGGACGAGCGCCGTGTCGATGCGCATGGCGCGGTTGAACCTCGCGGCGGGGACGGTCAGGTCATCCCGGTCGGCCTCGTCGAAGTCGTAGAGCCGACGGAAGTCGGCGATCCAGTTGCTGGGCAGCCGCGGATTGCCGCCCAGGTCACCGCTCAGCCCGGAAAAGTCGAACAGGAAATCGAGGAAGCCGCTCCCGAAGTCGAAGCGCTTGTTCCAGTTGTACTCCTCCCGCACCATGCTGTGCCCGAGCCGGAACGCGGCCACCGAGAACTCGATCGGCATGGTCGGAACGTCCGTCGGGGCCGCTCCCACCTCGAAGACCTTGCGCAGGTTCTTGAAGACGTCGCGAACGACGGCGCCGTCGCAGATCCGGGGCAGGTAGTCGTGGCGGAGCATCCACTGGTAGTGCTTCACCGCGATCTCCCTCGCAGTGACGAAGCGCTGGGCGGCCGGCACCGAGGACGGCAGTGTGTCGACGACGCGGTTGTGGAAGCGGATGAACGCGAGGTGCGTCTGGGCGACGGCGAGGTTCTCGTCGTTTCGCGGATCGGGGATCACGGCCTTGCGCTTCTGGACCGCGGTCCCGCTCGTGCGCCGCGGCAGATCGAAGCCCTCCCTCGCCTCGTCCGGGCCGATCGCGACGGTCTTTCCCATCTTCAGGTGGGTGTCGTCCTCGTAGAACCTGGCGGAGACCGGATCCTGAGGGCCGACACCGTAGAGCGAGTCGAGGTCGAGGCTCGGCGACCTGGCCTGCACGAGCTGCGCGGGCGTGACACGCTCGCCGAGCGCCACCTCGGTCTTGTCGAACGTCAGGTCGTGGTCCACGAACTGGCCGAGATACGTGTAGCCGGCCGGGATCCGCCCGTCGCGCCGGGGCTCGCCGCTCGTCATCGCGCCGGCGACGCGCGCGAGCGCGGAGTCGGACAGCCGGGCGCCCTTCGGCCCCAGCCTCGTGAAGCGAAACGGTGGCGCGACAGCCTCGACGGACGCTGCCAGGGAGCGAGCGCGCCCGCCGTCGCTCTCGGCGAGGAGCCCCTCGCCCAGGACGTAGTAGCTCTCCGAGCCGTGGTGTTCCATGGCCCCTCCTTCCCGGTTGAGCCCTACTCGCGGCCGAGAATTCCACGGCTCCGAGCGGGTGTCAATCGCCCGAGGGCGATTCGCCGGCCTGGAGCTGCGCGACCGCCTGCTCGAAAGCCTCCTCGGGCTGGGCGCCGAGGACGAGCAGGCGCCGGTCGAGGACGAACGCCGGGATGGCGTTGATCCCGAGCCGGTTCGCGTCCTGAGTCGAGGCGGTGATGCGATCGGCGTAGCGGCCTTCGGCGACGACCTCGGACGCCCCGCCGCGGTCGAGCCCCGCCTCGGCCACCAGGTCGAGGAGCACCTCGTCGTCGCCGAGATCCTTCTCCTCCGACCAGTAGGCGTGCATGAGCCGCGAGTGCACCGGCTCGTGCAGGCCTTGGTCTCGGGCAAGCTCGGTGACCTGGAGCGCGTGCAGGGTGTTGGGGAGCTTCCGCGACGGGGCGAACGTCAGCCCGGCGGCCTCGACCAGCCGCTGCGTGTGGTCGTGGATCCCCGGTCCGTAGCGCCGCTCCAGGTCGCTCCGCGGCAGCCCCTCCGCGGGATACTCGGGATGGAGGAAGAAGGGGAACCAGTCGATCTGCGCGCCGAACCGGCGCTCCAGCCATTCGGCCCGGGCGAGGCCGACGTAGCAGAACGGTCAGGTGTAGTCGCTCCAGATCGCGACGGGCAGCGCGTCCACGGAGCCAGGCTACTCCGTCGCGACAGGCGAGAGGGCCTCTTGACATATTCCTATATAGGTATACGATGCTCGCCATGGCACGAGCAGCGACGACCGCGGATGCGTTCAACGCGGTGGCGGAGCCCCGGCGGCGGCAGATCCTGGACGTCCTCGCCGGCGGGGAGCGCCCCGTGAACGATCTGGTGCGCCTGCTCGGGCTGGCACAGCCACAGGTGTCCAAGCACCTGCGGGTGCTCAGGGAAGTGGGGGCGGTCGACGTGCGTGACGAAGGACGGCAGCGCCTGTACCGGCTGAACGGCCACGCGCTCAAGCCCATCCACGACTGGGTAAAGACCTACGAGCGCTCGTGGTCGGAGCGGTTCGACCGGCTGGATCTCGTGTTGGAAGAACTCAAGAAGGAGGAGGAAGACGATGGCAGCAACGAGTAGCGGAACGGCAAAAGTGACGCTCCCGACGGACGAGCAGATCCTCATCACCCGGGAGTTCGACGCGCCCAAGCACCTCGTCTACAAGGCGTGGACGACCCCCGAGCTCATCAGGCAGTGGTGGCACGCGAACCGCGGCGAGATGACCGTCGCGGAGATCGACCTGCGGGTCGGCGGCACGTGGCGCTACGTCATGATCGCGGAGGGCGGCTTCGAGGTCGGCTTCCACGGCGAGTACCGCGAGATCGTCCCGAACGAGCGGCTCGTCTCGACCGAGGTCTACGAGGGCTTCCCCGACGGAGAGGCGCTGGACACCCTGACGCTCGCCGAGGTGGACGGGCGCACGATCCTCACGATCCTCGTGGAGCACTCGAGCAAGGAGCACCGCGACGCACACATCGAGTCCGGCATGGAAGACGGCATGCAGGACGCGATGGACCTCCTGGAGCAGGTCGCGATCTCACTGCGCTGAGCGCGATCGGCTCGTAGCACCGGGGCCGGTCCGGGCTTCCCCGGCCGGCCCCTTCCGCTATGCGCCGCCGGCGCGATGGAGCGCCGCGTGGATCTCCCGGCCGACCTTGGCCGGGACACCGGGGACGCCCTCCAGCTCCTCCGGGCTCGCCGAGAGCAGGCGCTCGGGCGAGCCGAAGTGCTGGATCAGGGCGCGCTTACGTGCCGGCCCGACGCCGGGCAGCGCGTCGAGGATCGACTCGCGCGCCTTGGCGTCGCGGCGACGGCGGTGGAAGCCGAGCGCGAAGCGGTGCGCCTCGTCGCGGATCCGCTGCAGGAGCTGCAGGCCGGCCGAGTCGCCGGGCAGGACGATCGGCTCCGGCCTGCCCGGGACGAAGACCTCCTCCTCGCGCTTCGCCAGCGCGATCACCGCGACCCGCGGCAGGTCGTAGGCCTGGAGGGAGGCGAGCGCCGCCGAGAGCTGCCCCTTGCCGCCGTCGACGACCACGAGGTTCGGGATCGCCGCGAACCCCTCGTCGTAGCGCTCGGCCGTCACCTCCTTCGTGCGGGCGAAGCGGCGGGAGACCACCTCGGCCATCATCGCGAAGTCGTCAGGGCCCTCGACGCCCTTGATCCCGAACTTCCGGTAGTGCGCTTTCTTGGGCACAGCGTCCTGGAAGACGACCATGGAGCCGACCGGTGAGGATCCCTGGATGTTGGAGATGTCGAAGCACTCGATGCGGATCGGCAGGCTCTCGAGGTTGAGGCACTCGCGCAGCTCCTCGAGCGCCTCGATACGGCGTAGGCGCTTCCGCTCGCGGTTGGCGGCGTCGCTCTCGAGCGCCAGCTCGGCGTTCTGCTGGGCCAGCTCCAGCAGGCGCCGCTTCTCGCCGCGGCGCGACGGGCGCACCTCCACCCTCGAGCCGCGCAGGTCGGAGAGGAAGCCGGAGAGCGCGTCCGTCGGGCCCACGTCGGGCGGGACGACGATCAGCGGCGGGATGCTCGGCGCGCCGCCGTAGTACTCGAGGCAGAAGGACTCGAGCAGCTGCGGGACGTCCTCCCCGGCCTCGTTCTCCAGGTAGAAGGTGTGCCGGTCGACGAGGCGGCCGCCGCGGAGCGGGAAGATCTGCACGGCCGCAGTCCGGCCGCCCGACGCGATGCCGACCACGTCGACCGTCCCGATGGCGCGCTTGTCGGCGGCCTGCCGCTCGGCGAGATGCCTGACGGCTGTGAGGCGGTTGCGATAGCGGGCGGCCTCCTCGAACTCCTGGCGCTCGGCCGCATCGTGCATCTTCTCCTCCAGCTCGCGCAGGACGGGCCGCGAGTCGCCGGAGAGGAACTCGATCACGCGCTCGATGATCGCGCGGTAGTCCTCCTTCGTGACATAGCCGACGCAGGGGGCCAGGCAGCGGTCGATGTGGTAGTCGAGGCACGGGATCCCCGAGTGGCGGCCCGGCTGCGGCCCCTCGCAGGGCCGGTACGGGAAGACCCGGTTCAAGACGTCGAGCGTCTCCCGCACCTTCTTCGCCGAGGCGTACGGGCCGAAGTAGGTGACCCCGCGGCGATGCCGCTCCCGCGTGAACATGACGCGCGGGTACTCGTCCTCCACGGTCACGGCGATGTAGGGGTAGCTCTTGTCGTCGCGCAGGCGGACGTTGAAAGTCGGCCTGTAGCGCTTGATCAGGTTCTGCTCCAGGTGAAAGGCCTCGACCTCCGTCGAGGTGACGATGACCTCGATCTGTTCCACGCGCTCGATCAGCCTGTCGAGCCCCAGCCGGCTGTCGCCGCCGCGGAAGTACGAGCGCACGCGGGCCCTGAGGGACTTGGCCTTCCCGACGTAGAGCACGGTCCCCTTCGCGTCGCGGAAGAGGTAGACGCCCGGCTTGGCAGGGAGCCCTTTCAGCTGCTCCTCGATGCGCTCCTCACGGGTCGATGCGGCGGCGGTGGCCATGTCGAAGTCAGCCTAGCCACGCGCCCCGAAGTCCCCGCCACCCCGAAGGCTTGTGTTTCACAGGCACAAGCCATCCTCCCTGCTCTTCCACGAGATCACCCCTCTCCGCGCTTGTGCGCGTGGAACACAAGCCGGGTCAGCGGAGGGACGACGCCACCGCCACCAGGGTCTCCGCCGCGCTCTCCCGCACGACCACCTCGGCACGGGCATCGACCCAGGTCGGCGTCCGGTTGATCACGGCGACGCTGCCGCCGGCGGCCAGCGTCGCGCCCGGCAGGTCGGCGACGGGGTAGACCTCGAGCGACGAGCCGACGACGAGCAGCAGCGCCGCCTCCTCGGCCAGCTCGGTCGCCCGCTCCATCGCGCCCTCCGGAAGGAGCTCGTCGAAGAAGACGACGTCCGGCTTCAGGATCGCGGCGCACTTCGGGCACGGCGGCGCGCCGTGCGCCTCGACCAGCGGCTCGACCTCCGCGAGCGGGTAGACGGCGCCGCAGCCAGGACAGGACGACGTGCGGATCGAGCCGTGCACCTCGACCACGTCCCGCGAGCCCGCCCGCTCGTGGAGCAGGTCGATGTTCTGCGTCACGATCGCTCGCACCAGCCCGAGTCGTTCCAGCTCGGCGAGGGCGAGGTGCGCGGGATTCGGCGCTGCCGCGGTGAGCATGGCGAACCGCGGCGCGTAGAAGCGCCAGACCTTCTCGGGATTGCGCCGGAAGGCGCCCAGCGTCGCGTACTCCCGCGGGTCGAACTCGGCCCACATCCCGCTCGCGGAGCGGAAATCCGGAATGCCGCTCTCGGTGGAGACACCCGCGCCGGTGAGGACGACGCACGGCTGGTTGCCGGCGACCAGCTGGACGAGCCGGTCGATCACAGGCCCTCCTTCGTCAGCGGCAGGTGGCTGCCAGATCTCGATAGAAGGCGGCCTGCTGCGGGGAATCGTCAGCGATGACGACGTCGGCGCCGGCCTCGAAGAGCTGCGACCACACCTCCGGCCGAGGCGCCCAGGGCCTGGCGGCGGCCACGACTTCGACGCCGTTCGCGTGGGCGGCGGCGACCGTTTCGGCGTTCGTCCAGCCGAGGTCCGGGAAGAGGTAGTCGGAGCCGGTCAGCGTGTGCCAGTCGGGGTCGTGGCTGTGGCCCCCGGTGGCGAGGTCGGGCGCGAGCTCCTCGATCAGGGTGACCGTGCTCGGGCGCGCCGAATGCAGCATGGCGCGCTCGGCCATCCCCACCCGGTACACGGCGCCGATCAGCTGCTCGGCGCGCTTGCGATTCAGGCGGGGCTTGACATCGAGAGCGACCGAGACGCCCGAGTCCCGGGCGAGGCGCAGCGTCTCCGTCACCCAGGGAACGCGCTGGCCGTCGTTCGCGCGGTGCCGGCGGATGTAGGGCCCGCCGCGTCGGGAGACCCGCCCGGTTCCCTTGGTCGTCCGCCCGAGTGTCTCGTCGTGCATGATCACCATCGAGCCCGTCCGCGACCAGCGGACGTCGGTCTCCAACCACTGCGCCCCGCCGTCGACGGCGGCCCGGAACGCTTTGAGCGTGTTCTCGGTGTGTCGCTTCCAGTAGCCGCGATGAGCCATCGTCTCGGGCACCACGCACGCGAGCGCGCGCTCGGGCGCAGGCTCCGAGCGCGCCGTCGCTGGAGACGCGACCAGGAGCGAAGCGACGGCGACGACAACGAGCCTCCGCTTCAGCGTCCACGAGGTTGTCGTTGGAAGGCTCGCCACGCACTCACAGTAGTAGACGCCGCGGAACCGCAAGGCTCGGTTTCGGGAACAAGCCTTGCCGCAACGTCGTTCGCACCAGTGGATGGACCTGAACGGGCGGCAGAGGATGCTGGACGCGACCTTCGGCTCGGTCTGCGAGACCACCGGCTGCTCCGAGGCGCGCCGCCGCACGCTCGAAGAGGTCGTCAACCTCGGCGTCGAGCTGGCCCGCGAGGGGCGCGAGGGACGGAAGATCGGAACCCTGTTCGTGATCGGCGACGTCGACCTCGTCACCGAGCAGTCGCGGCCGCTTATCCTCGACCCGCTCTTCGGGCACGACGACGAGCTGCTCCGCATCGAGCGGCCCGAGTTCCGGGAGACCGTCAAGGAGCTGGCGCAGCTCGACGGCGCGTTCCTGCTCGCGGACGACGGGACGTTCGTCTCCGCCGGGCGCTTCATCGACGTCGACGTGAGCGCGCCGGACAACTTCCTCCCCGGTCTGGGCACGCGCCACGCCGCCGCTGCCTCGATCTCCCGGACGACCGGCGCGATCGCCGTCGTCGTCTCGCAGAGCTCGGTCGTGCGCGTGTTCTCGCGCGGCGAGGTGCGGGCCGAGATCATCCCCGAGCTCTTCCTGATGTCGCGCGGAAGCCTCTTCACGCGCCAGGCCGAGGTCAGGCAGCTGCCGGACGCCGGCGTCACCCTCGCCGTCGCCGCCGACGGCTAGCCAGCCGACCTCCGCCCTCTCGCCTACGGTGGGGGGATAGCGGCGACCCGCATCCCCCCGACGCTCGACGAGCGCGCCCGCGACCTGCTCGCGGCGAACACCCAGACCGGCGAGCTTCGCGGCCGGCTCTTCCGGTTCACCGTGCCGAGCGTGCGCAACTACCCGTTCCAGTGGTTCTGGGACTCCTGCTTCCACGCGATCGTCTGGTCGCGCTTCGACGCGGAGCGGGCGGCGGACGAGCTGCGCGGCCTCCTCGCCGTGCAGGAGCCGGACGGGCTCATCCCCCACGTCGTCTTCTGGAAGGGCGATCTCGTCTCCCGGCTCCAGTGGCACCACCTCGAGAGCCGGACGAGCGGGCGCGTGCCGTTCCACCGCACCCCGCACACGACCGCGCAGATGCAGCCGCCGGTGCTGGCGCAGGCAGTGGAGCGCGTCGTCGACGCGGGCGCAGACGGCTTCCTCGCGGAGGCACTCCCCCAGCTCGAGCGCTACTACCGCTACCTGGCGGCCTTGCGCGACCCCGACGACGACGGGCTGATCTCGATCGTCTCGCAGTTCGAGGGCGGGCTCGACTTCAGCCCGGTCTACGACGAGTCGATCGGGCTGCGGGGAGTCGCGCCGGCGGCGCTCTTTCTCCGCTCGCGGCTCCCGCAGCTCCGGAACAAGCTGGCCAACTACGACACGGAGGCGATCTTCCGGCGCTACCGGCACCACCTCGAGGACGTCCTCGTCAACGCCGTCTACGGCCAGGGCCTGCGCGCGCTGGCACGGCTGGCAAAGCGCGCCGGGCGCGAGGCGACGGCGCGCTGGGCCTCGCAGGCGGCCGATGTCGTCACCGAGACCCTCCTGGAGCGTTCCTGGGACGAGCAGCTCGGCCTGTTCGTCAACCTGGCCGGCCCCGACGAGCGGCGCTCGCACGTGAAGACGATCCACGGGCTCATGCCGCTCGTCCTCCCCGACCTCCCGCCGGCGATCGCCGGGCGGCTGGCCGAGCATCTCGACGACCCGCGCACCTTCGGCGCGCCCTGGCCCGTGCCCTCGGTCGCGCTCGACGAGCCCACATTCCTCCACGACCACCGGCTCCGCGGCTTCCGCTTCATCTGGCGCGGGCCGCTCTCCCTGAACACGAACTGGTTCCTCGTTCACGGTCTTCGAGGCCACGGGCACGGTGAGGCGGCCGACCGGATCGCAGAGCGTTCGCGCCAGGTCGTCGAGCGCGGCGGCTTCAACGAGTTCTACGACCCCCTTGACGGCAGGCCGGTCGGCGCCGAGCGCTTCGGCTGGGCGACCCTGGTCGCGGACATGTAGGGAGGCGGCGGGCGCCCGCCTGCCCGCCGGCGGGCGCGCCGCGCCCACCTTCGAGCGTACGAGGGAAGGCGTCACACGAGTGGGTACGATTGAGCCGTGTCTGCGGAGACTTCAACGCAGTACGTCGCGTACACGCTCTACAAGGCCGATTCGGCCTGGCTCCGGCTCCCGATCGAGGAGCGCGCCGCCGCCAAGGACGCCTTCGCCGAGGTGGTCGAGGACTGGGCCGAGCGCATGGAGCTGCGCTCCTACAGCCTCGTCGGCGTCCGGCCCGAGGCCGACTTCATGCTCTGGAAGCTCACCGAGCGCTACGACGACCTCCGCGAGCTCGGCACCGCCCTCAACGGGACGCCGCTGGCCGGGTGGCTGACGACGCCGTACTCCTACCTGGCCGCGAGCGAGCCGTCCCAGTACTTCGAGGAGAAGAGCAAGCGCCCCCGCCGGGTGATCCCGCGCGGCGCGCCGTATCTCGTCGTCTACCCGTTCGTGAAGAAGCGCGAGTGGTACTCGCTCTCGATGGACGACCGCCGCCGGGCGATGCAGGAGCACGCGGCGGTCGGCAGCCGCTTCGTCACGATCACGAACCACACGACGTACTCGTTCGGGATCGACGACCAGGAGTTCATGACCGCGTTCGAGTGCGAGGAGCCGTCCGACTTCCTCCAGCTCATGAAGACGCTGCGCGAGACCGAGGCAAGCCGTTACACCGAGCGGGACACGCCCATCTTCGTGGGCACCGCGCAGGAGATCCGGGAGATCCTCGACTCGCTCGACGGCGCGTCGACGCGCGTCACCTCGTAGGCGCCCCGTCCCGAACGGCCGAGTCCTGGGGTCAGACCCCTGGGCGTGTCCGCGCTGGACATGCTGTTGACAGCGCCCGGCGCAAGGCCTTTCGCCGGGCGCCGAGCATGTGGGGTGTGGACGGCCGCCTGTCCCCAGCGGACGCGTCAGGGGTCAGGCCCCGGGCGTGGCCGCAGCGGACGTGCCGAATCCCGGCTCAGTAGCCGTACGTGTGCTCGTCGCGCCAAACGCGCCACATGCCGAACACGCCGGCCGCGACGGCGGCGATGCACGCGAGCGTCTCGAGCCCGCTCGTCGGGAACCACGGCGTGAAGGCGAGCCCGACCGCGGCGATCGCCAGCGCCGCGCCGCCGTAGAAGACGACGCGCGAGCGCATCGACCAC
Source organism: uncultured Actinomycetes bacterium (assembly GCA_963775625.1). Lineage (GTDB taxonomy): Bacteria > Actinomycetota > Thermoleophilia > Gaiellales > Gaiellaceae > JAIBJN01. The sequence continues at coordinate 133,671 of CAVZJM010000003.1, forward strand.
ATGGCGATCTCCTCGCGGTTCCGGCGCCAGAGCACGATGAGGACGTACGCGATCGCGACGAGGAAGAGCACCTGCAGGAAGCGGACGACGACCACCAGCCCGAAGCCGAGCTGGAAGACCGTGATCACGGCGGCGATCAGGACGAGGACGCCGAACGCCCTGAGTGTCGGGTTCACGTTCATAGGCCGGTCGTGTAGGCGCGGATCGAGAGCGCCGTGGCGACCAGCGCCGCCCCCGAGAACCACAACAGCCGCCGCGCCGGCACCGGCGGCGCGTAGACCCAGGGCGCGAGAGCGGCCACGAGCGCCAGGCTCCCGTACACGGCGTGGAGCCGGTCGGGCACCGGGCTCCCGTCCGAGACCAGCAGGAGCCCGAGCGCGACCTGTGCGATCAGGAGCGCCTGGGCGAGGGCGAGCATGTGAGCGTAGACACGGCCCGGCGTCCGCTTCCGCCAGACGAAGGCGAGCCCCCAGCCGGCCGCGAGGCCGTTGGCGACGATCAGGACGACGGCGTTCACTGCGTGCAGCTCGCGCACCGTTCGCAGCCTACAATTCGCATCCGTGGTCGAGGAGGGAAAACAGGCGCCGGACTTCGAGCTCGCCAGCGACAGCGGCGAGCCTCTGCGCCTGTCGAGCCTGCGCGGGCGCACGGTCGTCCTCTACTTCTACCCCAAGGACGACACGCCGGGATGCACGACGCAGGCCTGCGAACTGCGGGACGTGTACGGCGAGCTCGAGGAGCGCGGCGCCACGGTCCTCGGCGTCAGCCCCGACACGGAAGCCTCCCACGTCCAGTTCAAGGAGAAGTACGGCCTCCCATTCACGCTCCTCGCCGACCCCGAGCACGAGGTCGCCGAGCTCTACGGCGTCTGGGTCGAAAAGAACGCCTACGGGAGGAAGTCCATGGGGATCAAGCGCTCGACGTTCGTCATCGACGCCGACGGGAACGTGGCGAAGGCCATGCCCGGCGTGAAGCCGGACGGCCACGCCGACAAGGTGCTAGCCGCGCTGCCATGAGGAGGGTTCGGCGAAACGCAGCCTGTGCCGCAGGACTGCGCTGCTCGCCCCGAGGACTGCGTCCTCCGTCGCGCCCGTAGCATTGGCTACGAGCGCTCCCTGCGTCCTTGTCTCGGAACGAGCATCGCACCCCTGCGACGAGCGACGTTCCGCCAAGCCCTCCTAGAAAACCGCGAGCGCGAGCCGCCTGCCGCCGTGCCAGAGCGCGGCGAAGACGAGGACAGCTGCGCCGGCGAGGATCAGAAGCGCCTGCGCTCCCACGGCGAAGGAGATGGCGTTGGTCGTGCCCACGCCGCTCGCGATCAGGATCGCAGCCCCGGCGCCGGCCTGGGTGGCCGCGCCGGCGGGGGCGATGGGAAGGGCGCCGGAGGCGGCGGCTGCGCACAGAAACGCAATCGCTACGGGGAGCGAGAGCGCGAAGCCGAGCGCGTGGAGGAGGAGGAAGAGGCCGAACGCCCGCGTGAGCCAGGAGGCGAGCACGAGCACCCACGCCTGCCAGGCGTCGCGCGGCGGGATCACCCGCGCGCCGAGCCAGCGCGCGATGCGGAAGCGGATCAGGCGTCCGCTCGCGATCAGGCGCGGGAGCACGGCGATCACGACCGCGGCGCCGAGGCCGGCGAACGCGACGACCCCCAGGGCGGCGCGAGCGGCGCCGGACGCGTCGGCCGTCGCGGCGGCCGTGCCCGCGAGGGGCATGAGCGCCGCCGTGTCGATCAGGCCGAGCATGAAGAGCGAGAGGCACACCGGAGCGACGCCGGCGCGGCCGTTGGTCGCTCGCCGAACGACCGCGACGCGGACGACGTCGTCGAAACGCCCCGGCAGCGCGGCGCCGGTGACGCTGGCGGCCCCGCAGGCAGCGCCGAGGGTCAGCGGCTGCGGGCGCTCGTGGGGGGCGAAGAGGCGGTGCCAGCCGAACGCCTTGAACGCGTAGGCCACCAGGAAGAGGACGCCCGCGGCCGCGACGAGCCCCACGTTTGCCCCGCTGAAGGGCCACCCGATGCCCGCGAAGTGCCGGGCCGCGAGCACCGAGATCGAGACGGCGAGGACTCCGACCACGAGGTTCAGGGCCAGCTTCCCCCGCGGGGACCGGCACAGGTCGTAGAGCCCTCTCATCGGATGTCTCATCGGTCGAGCAGGGAACGGTCTCAACCCGCATCCGAGGTACTTGCGGCCCCGAGGAGGCAAAGACGAGGCGGGCGTGCCCGTTCCCCGTTCGGGGGATTGTACGGATACCGGACGGTCTCCTACCGTTCGAACCGGAAAGGAGTCGCAGCATGGCCGAGACCGTAAGCCATGCGGCCGAGCACGATCGGTACGAGGTGCACGAGGTTCTCGCCGGAGAGCCGGGCCTCGACCTGGGCCTCCGCTTCGAGACCCCCGACTTCGGCGGGGCCGTCGACTTCGCCTTCGCGTTTCTGGAGCGCCGCGACCCGGGCCGCGAGGGCATCGTCAGCGCGCTCGAGATCGTCCGGGTGACGGGCGCGGCGCGCGAGACCGTGTGGACCTACAGCCACTCCCAGGCCCGCAGCAACGAACGTGATCTCGTCAGGGTCTGGGGATTCGACCCGGGTCAGGGCTGGCCCAGCCCCTACCGAACGCCGCCCCGACCGACGCCCGCTCGCAACTATTAGCGCCAGAGACTATAGTCTCGTAGAAATCCGGGGCCTGCCTTGGCACCCTTGGAGAGGCCGTTATGTCCGAGCGGGGGATCGAGCTCAGCGATATCGTCGCCCAGCTAGTCGCCGATGCGCGTCGTCAGGAGGGCATGTCCATGGACGAGCTCGCCGAGCGCGCAGGCGTGCACCGGACGTACATCGGCCTGCTCGAGCGGCGTTCCAGGCAGCCCACGCTCGCCGTCGCCGCCAACCTGGCGGAGGCGCTCGGCCTGAGTCTCTCCGAGCTCGTGGAGAAGGCGGAGCAGGACGTCGGGAACGGCGTCGTGGCCGACATCGAGCTTCCCTCCGCGCCGGTCGGGAGGCGTGCGTGGCCAGAGTGCCTGGGCGAAACCTCGCACCTCGCCGGCGTCGCCGACCTGACGCCGGAAATGATCGGGCGGGCCATCGGGCTCACGTACCGCAGGCTCGACCTCATCGACGAGCAGATGCGTGAGTCGGGCTCTCCGCCACTCGCCAGGCTCGTCGAGCTGTCGCACCTGTCGCCGCTCGTCGCCAAGGTGCTGAGCGCGAGCGTCGCCCGGGCCTCGAATGGTCTGTACTTCCAGAACGGCTCGGACCACGCTCCCAGCCTCCTGCCCCTGCGCCAGGGGCTCCCGGAGCTGGAGGTAGCGGCGGCGCTCGAGACCGACCGGCCCGCGAGCGGCGCCTCGACCGAGGGCCTCTATCTCACCTTCCGCTACGTGCTGGCCAATCGTGACGGCAGCTTCACGAGGGGCAAGGACTCGAGGGGCGACACAGTCGCCGTCTGGGAGGTGCGCTTCGGCGAGCTCGAGAGCGAGAGCTTCCACGTCGCAGGCGTGAAGAGCGGCGCCGGCAACGCCCGGCTGCGGAAGGAGGCGCTCGACGAAATGGAGCTCGTCTACTACGACCCGGAGCTCCTCCCGTACGCGAAGCCGACAGGCGTCTACGCGCGCGTGCGCTAAGAGCACGTTTCAGAATGACGCCTCGCTGTCGGGGTGCGATGGTCGTTCCGAGACAAGGACGCAGGGAGCGCTCGTAGCAGGAAGCTACGGGCGCGACTGAGGACGCAGCTCTCGGGGCGAGCAGCGCGGCCCGGCGGCACAGGACTTCATTTTGAGACGTGCTCTGAGGAAGTCTCCTGCGGGCCGGTTTGCTTAGTCGCCTCTGATGCGGCCGTGAAGCGCAGCTAGGCCGCCCGCAAGACCGACGAGCAGGCCGAGCCCCGACAGGGCGACCAGGGCGAGGGCGAGTGGGCCCACGTCTGCGGCCTCGACCGGGCTAAGGGCGCCGCCCTCGAACTCGCCTGCCAGGTCCACGGCTCCCAGCGTGCTCACCTCCTGGGCCGACGCACCAGACTCGCGGGAACCAACGAGGATCGCGTCTTCTCCACCGCTGTCAGTGAGGGCCCCGGGCAAGTCGCACTCTTCCGTGCAGCCGGGATCATCCCCCAGCGGATGCCGGCCGCCTTCCTCTGCGGAGCGGGAGCCGCCAGTCGACCGATCCCGGTCTGACGGGTCCTGGCCGATCGGGCCGCTGTCGTCGCCGGATTCGCCGCCGCCCGATCCCCCGCCGCTCTCACCTTCGTCGTCGCCGTCTTCGCCCTCGTCGTCGCCGCTGTCTTCGTCCTCTTCGTCGTCGCCGCCGTCCTCTTCGTCGTCGCCGCTGTCCTCTTCGTCGTCGCCGCTGTCTTCGTCGTCGTCGCCGTCTTCGTCGTCGTCGTGGCCGTTACCGTTGCCGTTGCCGTTGCCGTTGCCGTTGCCGTTGCCGTTGCCGTTGCCGTTGCCGTTGCCAGGGCCGTCGTCTTCATCGCCGTCGTCTACTTTGGCCGACGTCTCCACTCCGGCGGCTGGGAGAACTTGCGCGACGGCGGGCGAGCTGGACGCCGCAAGAGCGATTGCGAGGAAAAGAAGGAAGACCGCAAGCCGCACCCCGATGACCCCCTGGTCCCAAACGTCGGTTGCGTCAGGATCCTACCCGCCCAGCGGCAAACCCGCCCAGCGGCAAACCGCCCTGCCCACGCCCCGGCGAGGTCAGGCCACGCCGACAGACGTGGGCCCGAGATCGACCAAGGGCTGCTCGTGAGCTGCGACTTCTGAGGCCTTCTGGCATCTTGCGGGCACCGCCGCAGCGCACATGCATGAAAGCGCCTGCTCAGACGCCTAATGCGGATGAGAGGACTTGAACCTCCACGGGCTTGCGCCCACACGGACCTGAACCGTGCGCGTCTACCAATTCCGCCACATCCGCGCGGAAGGCAAGTGTAGCCCGCGCGCTCCTTCGAGTAATGCTGCCCGGCGGGTATTGCTCGGAGGGGCGCTCCTAGCGGCGCGGGCGGTCCTCGTGCTCGTCGAGGACCGGGAGGTCGGCGAGGTCGCGCTCGACGCTCTTCACGAACTCGTCGTCCTCCTCGTCGCCCTGGATGAGGGTCAGCTTCTCCTTGCGGCGTCGTCTGGAGCGCGCGGCCCAGGCGTCCGCGCCGATGCGCTCGGACAGCCTCGGCCACTCCGCCCCGACGACGACGAGGACGGCGGCGACGAGAAGTCCGATCGCGATCCACCCCACGCCCCTCATTGTAGTGCTGACCCTAAGGGACCGAGGTGTCGCGTCCGATATGAGACCAATGCCCTGGGATGTGCCGCTCTCCTTCGCCCTGCTCAGCTTCCTCGCCTGGGGGATCGTGGCGCGCGCCGTGCTGGTCTACACCCGCGTGCTGCCGCCCACCTGCGGCGGGTGCGGCCTCAAGCTCGAGCGCCGCTACCTGGGCGAGCAGGTCTGCCGCTGCGGGCACTAGCCCGCTGAGCTTCCGCCTCAGGCAGCCGCGGCCGGCGCACTCGGAGGCGGCGAGGGATCGCCCGGTCCGAGCTCGCCCACGACGACACGCCTGAAGGCTTCGAACCCGAGCGCGACCAACCCCGCGAGCAGCAGGATGCCGACCCAGTTGCGCAACGCCGGGACCGGGCCCCAGAGGACCAACAGCAGGTAGACGACTGCCAGAGCGCCCCAGACGAGCCCAGGGCGATCGCGCAGAGTCGGCCCGATCGCCCGGCGCATGCGGGCGGCGTAGCGCCACGGCCCGGCGAGCAAGGTCCCGAGCAGGATGACGAGGCCGTAGACGATCAGCGCCCAGGCCACTTCACTGAGCAGGCTCGTGCCGATTAGCCAGCTGGAGTCGATCGCTCCGCGCACGGACTCGCCCGAGGCAAGCGCGTCGGTGATGTAGTTCCCGACCGCCCTCCGGATGACGAGCAGCAGGATGCCGACGACCAGGAGTGCCACACCTACGTTGCGAAGCATCGACCGCCGACCGCCGGCGAGCCAGATAGCTCCTGCGTAGCAGGCCAGGGCGATCACGATCACCAACGCGCTCATCCACTTGATCGCCTTCACCCCGGTCTGAGCAGCCTCGAGCTGATCGGACTGGAGGATCACGACCTGGCCCGCATCGGGCGGCAAGCGCGCCTCGAGCTCCTCCCCGAAGCCGAGCTCCGTTCCGATGTTGATGACGAGCGTGCGCAGGTTCAGGGTGACTGTCCCGCTCCCGGTCGTGATGTTCCCGCGCGTCTCGTCGTTGAGCACGGCAAGCAGCTCTTGGTGTGCGACTCGGTTGACGTCCTCCCAAAGAGCCTGCACCCGCGGGCGTTGCAGGAACTGGTCGACGCCCTCGACGGCAGGCTCGCGAAGCGCCCCGGCAATCGGACCGGCGAGGCCCTGGAGGTTTTCCGGCAGCCGCTGCTCCAGGACCGCCTGCGGATCGGCGTTCGCGTAGAGCTGGTCGACGATGTAGACGGACAGCGCACTCCGCACTTCGTCGTTCTCGAGGAGGTTCGAGCTCGTGTTGACCCACGAGTCCGTGTCGAGGGCTTGGCGCTTGACCCAGAGCGTGAGCGAGCCGACGAAGACGATCAGCGTCCCGAGGACGAACAGCACCCAGGCAAGAATTTTGCGCGTGCGCGGGCTCACCCTGGAATCCTTACGGACCTGAAGGACGGATGCGTCATGCCGTTAGGATGAGTTGCCGTACTGTGCGCCCCAGCACGCGGGCGCCCAGCTCGCACTGCTCGGGCGACGAGAACTCGTCGGGCGTGTGACTGAGGCCGCCGCGGCTCGGCACGAAGAGCATCGCCGCCGGAACGTGGTGGGCCAGAACCATTGCATCGTGGCCCGCGCCGCTCGCGAGGCGGAGGGTGGTCGCCCCCTCCGCAACCGCCGCCTCCTCCAGCCGGTCCTGCAGCTCGGGATCGAGCGCGACCGGCTGCTTCCGATGCGTCTCTCGGAGCTCCAGCCCGAGCTCTTCCTCGGCCGCGATCCGCTCGAGCGTCTCCCGGACGAGCGGCTCCAGCCGCGCAAAGCCGTCCGCCGTCGGGGAGCGGACGTCGATGGTGAGCTCCGAAACGCCGGGGATGACGTTGAAGCCACCCGGCTCGGCGGAGATGACGCCGACGTTGGCGGTCATGTCCTCGCGCGAGCGGGCCTCGTCGCGCAGGGAGAGGACGGCCCGCGCCGCCCCGGCGAGCGCATCGCGGCGAAGCTCCATGGGCGTCGTCCCGGCATGGTTGGCCTCGCCCAGGAAGCGCGCGCGGAAGCCGAGCATGCCGGTGATCGCCGTGACGACGCCGAGGTCGACGCCGGCGCGCTCCAGGACCGGGCCCTGCTCGATGTGGAGCTCGAGATAGGCGCCCACCTCGTCGAGCCTGCGCGCCTCGCCGATCCGGGCGAAGTCGAAGCCGGCCTCGGCCATCGCGTCGGCGACCCCGCGGCGGCCCCAGTCGTCGGGGTCGCAGTCGCCGCAGAACGCCCGGGAGCCGAGCATCCCGGTCTGGAAGCGCGCCCCCTCCTCGTCGTTGAAGGAGGCGACCCAGATCGGCCGCTTCGGCTCGGCGCCCTCGCCCTTCAGGCGGCGGACGACATCCAGTGCCGCCAGGACGCCCAGCGCGCCGTCGTACCGCCCGCCGTTGGGCACGGTGTCGAGGTGGGAGCCGATCAGCACCGCTTTCCCCTCCCCGGCCTGCCAGCGTCCGACGACGTTGCCGGCCGGATCGAGCTCGACCTCGAGCCCCAGCTCGGCGAGGCGCTCGGCGAGCCACGCGTTCGCCGCGGCCAGCTCGGGTGTCCACGCGAAGCGGCTGACGCCGCCGCGTGGGTCCGCCCCGATCCGCGCAGCGGCCTCGAGATCAGCTGTCAGCGACGGCACGGCGCCTCCGATACCACCGATAGGCCTCGATCACGCCTGCGACCCCGAGGGCGACGGCGAAGGCGAGGAGGAAGCCCCGGAACGGGTTCTCCTCGAAGGTCCGGCCGCCGACGTAGCCGAGCATCGCCGCGTAGGTGGCCCAGACCAGACCCGCGACCACGTCGAAGGCGAAGAAGCGCCGCCACGGCATCTCCAGCATCCCGCAGGAGAGTGTGACGACGATCCGGCCGCCGGGGATGAAGCGGCCGATGATGATCAGGTAGCCGCCTCGCTCCTCCACCTGCCGGTGCGCCCAGTCCACCTGTTTCCGACGCTCGCCCTTGAAGAAGCGCTCCACGAAGCGGTGGCCGACCGTGCGGCCGATCCAGTAGGAGGCGTTGTCGCCCGCAATCGCCCCGGCGGCGGCGAAGAGGATCACGAGAACCAGGTTCAGGTCGCCGATCGAGGCGAGGACCCCGGCCAGTATCACCGAGGTCTCGCTGGGCACGAGCGGGATGATCGCGTCGAGCGCGGCGACGACGAAGAGGAAGAGGTACGTCCACGGAGATCCCGAGACGTACTCGGTCAGCGACTCGAACACGGCCCCGGAAGGCTAGTGCCTGTGCTCGCCCGGGAGGCCGAAGCGGCGCGCGGTGCCCTCCTCGGAGTCGAACTGGATGAGCACCGCCTCCTCGTCGCCGACGACCCAGGCATCGTGGCCAGGGTCGATGGTGACGACCTGCGGCGCGGTGAAGTCGAAGGTGCAGCCGTCCTCGTACTCTCCCTGGATGTGGCCGCGGGCGAGGAAGCCGACGTGGGCGTGCATGCAGCGCTCGCTCCGCACCGCCGGGCGCATGTGCGTCGACCAGCGGAAGCCGGGCGGGTAGATCGCCCGCTTCACGCGTCCGTTCCCGACCCTGACGATCTCGACGATCGCTCCCCCCACCTCGCGGCGGTCGGCGCCCTCGATCGGCTCCAGCAGCGGATCCACGGCGCCTATCGTAGATCCTCCAGCAGGTACTGGGTCCCGGTCGCGACCTGGCGGTAACCGAGGCTCTCGTTCAGCCCGAACATCGCGGCGTTTTCATCGTCGGTCGTCGTCACGATCGCGGCGAAGCCGTTCTCCCGCGCCCAGGCGATCGTGGCCAGCTTGGCGAGGCGCGCGAGCCCCCGCCGGCGCTGGTCCGCCCGCGTGCCTGTCATCTCGTTCATTGCCAGGCGCGAGCCCGGATCGACGTGAAGCAACGTGTAGGCGACCGGCTCGTCGCCCGCCAGCACGACGAAGCTGCCCGCACGAGTGAGCTGCGGATGCCCCAGCGTCTCCTCGATCCAGTCGTCGTAGCGGAAGTCGTCCTCGGCGTGAGTCGCGGGCACGTCTACGAGGGACGCGGCGTCCAGCGCGTGGAGCTGCTCCGTCCGGTGAGCGACCGACGAGAGGGCGACGACGGAGTACCCTTCGGCTTCCTTCGCGGCCCGCAGACGAGCGTAGGCCGTGAGGTCGGCAGCGGGCAGATCGAGCCGGAGCATCCGCATGGCGCGCGTGGGACGGAACCGCCTGGCGGCGAGAAAGCGTGCTCCGGGGTCGTCACTCGCCCACGCCTCGAGCGACGTCGCGCCGACCGCTCGCAGATGCTCCAGCCCGGCGTCGTAGAGCTCGGCCCCGAGCCCGCCGCGGCGGACCGTCGGTCGGACGAACGTCCGGAGCTCGGCCGTTCCCTCGACGCTCGTCGCCCACTTGAGCCGTGCCCAGGACCAGCCCACGACCTGCTCGTCGGCCAGCGCGACCCAGCAGCGTGCCCGCGCCCGCTCGGGCTGGCTGGCGACCCAGTGACGGACGCCCGCTCGCGTCAGCACGTGTGGGGTGACATCCTCGTCGAGGAGCGCCGCGACCGCCTCGGCATCCTCGTCGACGAACGGCCGGATCACGAGAGCCGCTCCGCGGCGAACGGGCCCGGGTCGCCCTCCGCGAGCCGTCGCGCGATCCCCGGCCCCGTGATCATCCCGATCGAGGAGAGGCCCCCGATCACCTCGAGCCCGTCGATGCCGCCGACCTGCCCGACGACCGGCAGCCCGTCCGGGGTCATCGCCCGCCGGCCCGACCACGAGGCGACGACGGGCACGCCGGCGAGATGCGGCGCCACGCGGACGGCGCGCTCCGCCAGCCGCCGAACGGTCTCCGGGCCTTCGGGCTCCTCCATGAGCGAGCGGCCGAGCGACGTCCCGATCAGGCAGTGCCCGGCCGGCCGGCCGCCCAGGAGGAGCGAGACCAGGCCCGGCTCCTCCGTCGCTCCCGCGGCGACCTCGGCCAGCGTCGGGTCGGCGAGCAGCGGGCCCATCTCCTCCTGCTCGGGCCAGGCAGCCTGCTCGATCGCGTACGGGGGCGGCGGATCGACCCTGCCCGTCTCGAGGAGCCAGCCGCGCGAGGACGAGACCGGCATGTCGGCGCCCGCGGTGCGGAGGAGGAAGCGCAGGCGCGCCCCGGTGGCCACGACAACGCGCTCGCAGCTGACCACTCCGTCGTCTGTCGCCACTCCGTCGACCCGGCCGCCGGTGACGAGAATCCGCTTGGCCTCGCAGCCGAGCGCGAAGCGGGCGCCGGCGCGGCGGGCCGACTCGGCCGCGGCCGCCGTCGCGCCCATGGCGTCGAGCGTCACGCCGCCCTCGACGACGAAGCCGCCGGCGAGGTCGTCGGCGAGCCAGGGGTCCTCCCGGAGATCGACCTCCCGACCGCCGACTGCGTCGGCGTAGGCGCGGGCGTCCGGGAGCTCCGCGTCTTCGACGGCGAGCAGCAGCATGGGCCACTCCCGCACGTCGAGCGGGACCGGCCCCTCGGCCTCGAGCTCCCGGTACCAGCGGATCGCCTCGTCTAGCAGCTCGTCGATCCAGGCCGCCGGCTGCCGGAAGAGGAAGCCGCCGTTCCGCCCGGAGGCGCCGGCGCCGATTCCGCCCCGGTCGACCACGAGCACGGTCTGCCCCGCGGCCGCGAGGAACCGCGCCGCCGCGCAGCCGGCAATGCCGGCTCCGACGACGACGGTGTCCGCTCGGCCTAGCCCCCGGTCGACTCCGCGCCTCCGGTGCGCCGTCTGCGCCAGAAGACGAGCCCGCCGATCGTCGCGCCTGCGGCCGCAACCGCGGCTGCGATGCCGCCGACGAGCTTCTTGCGCTTGGCGGCCTCGGCCTGCTGCTGGCGCAGCTTTCGCCTCGCCAGCGGCTTGCCGAGCGTGTAGACGCCGTAGCCGATCATTGCCTTCCGCTTGCTGAGCATGGCCGTCCTTTCCTTAGGCCTTGGCGGTTGCGCGCTTCCGGTTGGGGAGGTGGATGGCGCGGCCGAGCGCGAGGAGCCCCGCTTCCTTCACCGCCTCCGACAGGGTTGGATGTGCAGTCATCCCGTCCGCCACGGTCTCGACGGTCGCCTCGGCGTCGAGCGCCACGACGCCCGCCTCGATGAGATCGGTGACGTGCGGCCCGACCATGACGATCCCGAGCAGCTCGCCGTAGCGGGCCTCGTGGATCGACTTCACCCAGCCGACGGTCTCGTTCTGCATCATCGCCCGCCCGTTCACCGAGAACGGAAACGTTCCGACGAGGACGTCGTCACCGTGCTGCTCGCGCGCTTCGCGCTCGGTGAGGCCGACGCCGGCGATCTCCGGATCGGTGTAGATAGGGCGCGGCACGCCGCGGTTGTCGACGACCGCGTCGTGGCCCGTCGCGTTTTCCGCCGCCACCTCGCCCTCGCGGAACGCGGTGTGGGCGAGCTGCCAGTAGCCGGCGCAGTCGCCGACGGCGTAGATGTGCGAAACGGTGGTGCGCCGGCGCTCGTCGGCCGCGATGCCCGAGCGCGGGTCGAGCTCGACGCCTACCGCCTCCAGGCCCAGGTCCTGAGTGACCGGGCCGCGCCCAGTGGCGACCAGCATGAGGTCGCAGTCCACGGTCTGGCCGGCGAAATGGACGGTGAGGCCGCCGGCCGACTCCTCGATCCGGTCGCACTGGGAGTCGAGGTGGACGGCGATTCCACGCTTCTTGAACTGCTTCAGGAGCTCCTTCGCCGCGTCCTCGTCCTCCTGCGGGATCAAGGTCGGGAGCATCTCGACGATCGTCACCTCGCTCCCGAACCGCTGCAGGACGGACGCGAACTCGCAGCCGATGATCCCGCCCCCGAGGATCACGATCCGCCTCGGCACCGCGGTCTGGGCGAGCAGCCCGGTCGAGTCCACGCAGCGCGGAGAGTCGATGCCGTCGATCGGCGGTCGCAACGCGTACGAGCCGGTGGCCACGATCGCGCTCTTGAAGCTGACGTCCTCCCCGCCCTCGACCGCGATCGTGTTCGCGTCCTTGAAGCGGCCGCTTCCGCGCACCCACTCGACGCCGTTCGCCTTGAAGAGCGTTGCGACGCCGCCGGTCAGCTGGTCGACGATCCTGTCCTTCCAGACGTTCGCCGCTGCGAAGTCGAGCTCCGGAGGACCAACGGTCACGCCGAGCTTCGGGAAGGTCTCCTCGGCCTCCTTCAGCGCGAAGGCCGTCTGCACCCAGGCCTTGGTCGGGATGCAGCCGACGCGGAGGCACGTTCCTCCGAGCCGTTCCTCCTTCTCGACGCAGACGGTGGTCGCCCCGAGCTGCGCGGCCCGGATCGCCGCCGTGTACCCGCCCGGGCCGCCGCCGAGGACGGCGACGTCACATTCCATGCTCTGGCCCTTTCCGTCGGTTCGCGTTCCTAACCGCGATCCTATCCGGGGAGGGGCACTTGCCGAGAGCTTAAAACGGGAGGGCGGCCCCTGTGCCGCCCTCGCCGTGAACCCGGGGTTGAATCCGGTTTCGCAGCAGGTAACGACTGCAGGGCTCTCGCGGGCGATCCCTCGAAAGGGTGGCGCCCCCCGCAGCCGAGTCTCAGGGGGCCGAGAGCTCGCCTACAGATCCTGCGAGAGCTGGAGGCGGTTGCCGTCGGGGTCGTAGACGTCGAGCAGGCGGATCGTTCCCGGAATCTCCACCACCGTGCCGACTTCGACGCCGGCCGCGCGCAGGCGCTCCGCCTCGGCCTTGACGTCGCCGACGTCCAGCGTCAGCACGGCCTCCCCCTCCTCGGGGTCACCCTCGGCGATGGCAACCTCCACGGTTCCCCGCGTGAGCCGCGCCCAGCGGTCCTCCTCGTCGACGTAGGCCTCGTCGAACCCCAGCGTCCGGCAGTAGAACGTCCGGGCCGCGTCGAGATCCTTGACCCGGTACCAGATGCTCATAGAGCCAGGCCGGGCTCCTCGAGGAACTGCTTGACGGTGCGAAGGAAGTCCGATGCGGTCGCGCCGTCGACCGTGCGGTGGTCGCAGGTGAGGGTCATCTCCAGCACCGGCCTGGCGACAACCTCCCCCTCGCGGACGACGGCGCGCTCCTCGATCGCGCCGACGGCCAGGATCGCCGCCTGGGGCGGGTTCAGCACCGCGACGAAGCGCTCGACGCCGTACATGCCGAGGTTGGAGATCGTGAAGGTGCCGCCCTCGAGATCCTCCTGGCGGAGCTTCCCCTCCCGTGTGCGCGCCACCAGGTCGGCGCGCTCGTCGGCGAGCTGGGGGATCGTCTTCGTCTCGCAGCTCCTCTGGACGGGGACGAGGAGCCCGTTCGGGACGGCGACCGCGATGCCGACGTTCGCGGTCGGGATCAGGCGCACCTCCTCGCCGGCAAAGAGCGCGTTCACGGCCCGGTGGCGCATCAGCGCGACCGCGCTGACCTTCGTGAGGATGTCCGAGTACGTCGGCTTCGCATCCCCCTCGCCCATGCGCGCGACGAGGCCCTCCCTGAGCCTGATCGCCGCGCTCATGTCGGCCGTCATCGTGATCTGGAAGGCGGGCGCCTGCCAGGCCTCCGTCATCCGGCGCGCGATCGTCTTGCGCATCCCGGTGAGGGGGATCACCTCGATCTCGCCTTCCGGCAGCGGCACGGCCGCCGGAGCGGCCTCGGGCGCAACCTTTTCCGCCCGCTCGACGTCCTCGGCGACGATCCGGCCTTCGGGGCCCGTGCCGTGGAGCGAGGCGAGATCGATGCCGCGCTCGCGCGCGATCCGCCGGGCCAGCGGGGACGCCTTCACGCGGCCTCCGTTCTGGGCCCGGGGCACCGGCACCGGCTCCGCCTCGGGCTCGTGCTCGGGCGGCTCCGCGGCGGTCGCGGGCACGGGCTCGGCCTCCGGCTCCGCGTCCGGCACCTCCTCGCCGGGCTCGCCGATGACGGCGATCGCCTTCCCGACCTCGATCTCCTCTCCCTCCCCGGCGAGGATCCGGAGCAGGGTGCCGGAGGCCTCGGCCTCGACCTCCTGCGTCACCTTCTCCGTGTCGAGCTCGTAGAGCGGCTCGCCCTTCTCGACGGGTCCCCCTCGGCCTTGAGCCAGCGCACGATCGTCCCGGACTCCATGCCCTGGCCGAGCCGCGGGAGCATGACCTGGCTGGGCACTAGAGAGGCACCTACTCCTTGCCGACCGTCCGCTTGACGGCCGCGAGCACGTCCTCGGCGTGCGGGATGACGTACTGCTCCATGACCGGCGCGAACGGAACCGGCGTGAAGGTGGCGCCGACGCGCTCGATCGGCGCGTCGAGGTAGTCGAAGGCGCCGTGCTGGACGACGGCCGCGATCTCCGCGCCGAAGCCCATGCGGACGATCGCTTCGTGGGCGACCACGCAGCGCGTCGTCTTCTTCACCGAGCCGACGATGGCCTCTTCGTCGAGCGGGATGAGCGTGCGCGGGTCGACGACCTCGACCGAGATCCCTTCGGCCTCGGCTTCCTCCGCGGCCGTGAGCGCGTCGTGCACGAGCCTGCCGGTGGCGACCACGGTGACGTCCTCGCCCTCGCGGTGCACCCGGGCCTTGCCGATCTCGATGCCCTCGATCTCGTCCGGGACCTCTCCCTTGAGGTTGTAGAGCGTCCGGTGCTCGAAGAAGACGACCGGGTTGTCGTCGTAGATCGAGCTCCAGAGAAGCCCGCGCGCGTCCACGGGCGTCGAGGCGAAAACCACCTTGATCCCGGGCACGTGGACGAACCACGCCTCAAGCTGCTGCGCGTGCTGGGCGCCCGGTGACCAGCCGGCGCCGCCCTGGGTTCGGAGCGTCAACGGCACCTTGATCTGCCCGCCCGACATGTAGCGGTGCTTCGCGGCCTGCTGGACGAGCTGCTCCATCGCCAGCGTCATGAAGTCCTGGTACATGATCTCGACGATCGGGCGCATGCCGGAGACGGCCGCCCCGATGCCGGCGCCGACGATGGCCATCTCGGAGATCGGGGTGTTGCGCACCCGGTCGGGCCCGAACTCGTCGAGCATGCCCTGCGTGACGCCCATCGATCCACCCATCTCGGCGATGTCCTCGCCCATGACGAAGACGTCCTCGTCGCGGCGCATCGCCTCGCTCATCGCGTCGCGGACCGCCTCGCGGTAGGTCAGCTCAGGCATAGACGTTCTTGAGGGCATCCTCGGGCTTCGGATCCGTGCCCTTCTTCGCGAACTCGACCGAGTCCTCGGCGATCCTCGTCGCCTCGCCGTCGAGCTCCGCGAACTCCTCGGCGGGGAGCTGGAGGCGCGCGCGCAGGAGCTCGATCGGGTCGCGCGACTTGCGCAGCTCGTGGATCTCCTCCTTCGGGCGGTACACCTGGGGGTCGCCGACGTAGTGCCCGGTGAGCCGGACGCAGTCCGCGACGACGAAGACGGGCCCCTTGCCGTCCCGCGCGTGCCTCAGCGCCTTCTTTGCGGTCTCGAACACGGCCTCGACGTCCTGGCCGTCGACGGCCAGCGAGACCATGCCGTAGGCCTCGGCCCGCTTCGTCATGTCCTCGATGGGAAGGTGCTGCGCCGACGGGGTCGACTCCGCGTAGCGGTTGTGCTCGCAGACGAAGACCGCAGGAACGTTCCAGAGCTGCGCGAGGTTGAGCGACTCGTGAAACGTGCCGATGTTGGTCGCGCCGTCGCCGAAGAAGGCGACCGCGACCCGCGGCTCGCTGCGCAGCTTGAAGGCCAGCGCGGCGCCGACGATGCCCGGCAACCCGCCTCCCACGACGGCGTTCGCGCCCAGGTTTCCGCGCTCGACGTCGTAGAGGTGCATGGAGCCCCCGTACCCGTGGCTGCAGCCCTCGACCTTGCCGTAGAGCTCGGCCATGACCTCGTTGGGGTGCGTCCCCTTGGCGATCGTGTGCCCATGCGCGCGGTGGGTCGACGCGATGACGTCGCCCTCTTCGAGCGCGCGGCAGACGCCGACCGCGACGGCCTCCTGGCCGATGGCGACGTGGAGGAAGCCGGGAAGCTCTCCGGCACGGAAGCGCTCCTCCACCTTCTCCTCGAACCGGCGGATCAGCAGCATCTCCCGCAGGAACTCCCTCAGGCGCTCCGTCGGCACTGCCTGCCCCTTTTCCTCGAGGGTTGCCAAGGCGCCGACAAGCTAGCAGGAATAATCTGCATCCCCCATGGCCCTTGCCGACCGAGTCGACGAGATCGTCCGCGGGCTTCCACGCGACTGGGAGCGCGCGCGAATCGAGCTGAGGCTCGAGGAGGACGAAGACACCGATCGGGCCGCGCTCATCCTGGCCTCGGCGACTCCGGGGAGGTCCAGAAAGACGTTCACCTTTCACGTTTCCCGCGACTCGGCCGGCGCTGGAACGACACCCGGCCTCGCCCGGCGCGTGCTCGCCCGCCTCGACGAGGAGGGCATCCGAGGCCGACTTCGTCTCGCGGAGGCCGAGCGCCCTCCAGCGCGGGCTCCGTCGGCTGCCAAGGAGCAGATGGCGCTCGCCGCCTCCTGGGATTCGCTGCTCCGGCGCCTCCCGGCGGACTGGAGCGACCTCTACGCCGAGGTCGAGCTCGACTCCAGCGACTACCTCGACCGGGGCGCGCTCCTCCTGGCGCCCGTCAATCCTGCCCGCGCCGGCGGCCCGAGCTTTCGCTTCCGGGCCGCGAGCCACGAGGGCTACGGCGTCGCGCCGCCGATGGCGAGGCGGGCCTTCGAGCGGCTCGACGACGAGGGCCTGCGCGGGCGCCTTCGGATCCTGCGCGTCCTCTCGGACACGAGCTCCCCGTTCTCGCAAGGCCCGGTGTGGCGCGAGGACGGGCGGGCGGTGTGACCGAGCCTTCCGAGCCGCAGGTCTCCTGGAAGGCGATCGAGACCGACGCCGCGGTCGTCAGCGCCGAGGGCGCCGCGCTCGCCCAGGTCGTCGAGATCGCCGGCGACCGCACGGCGGACATCTTCGACGGCCTCGTGATCGTCTTCGGGCCGCTGGACGCGAAGCGCTACCTGCCCGCCGAGCGCGTGATGGGCATCTGGCCGCGACGCGTGCAGGTCGACCTCACTGCCGCCGAGCTCGATGTGCTGAGGCCGTACACGGAGCCGGTCGTCGAGCGCCTGCCGAGGGAGGGCTTCCTCACTCGGCTCCGCCGCCTGTTCTAGCGCGTCGGGCCATCCTCAGCTGGAGCGGGACGAGCGGGAACACCACGGCCTCACGCAGGTAGAGGCGAGCCGACCCCGGCGTGCGGGCGCCCACGACCGAGACCTGGACGCCGGGCAACAGCGAGCGGAAGAGCACTCCGGCGCGGGCGCGGTGCCAGGAGGAGGTGACCACGACCACCTCGCGGGCGTCGAGCTCACGAGCGTGCGCGGCGGCGTTCGCCGCGTTCTCGGCGGTGATGCGGGCATCGGGATCGCTGAGGAGCGCTTCCGGGGCGCCGGTCCAGGCCCGGCGCATCAGCTCCGCCTCCGGGAGCCGCCCTGGACGCCGCGACCAGCCGGAGAGAAGGACGACGTCCCCCTCGGCCGCCAGGCTCGCCGCGTGCTCGAGCCGCGCCGCGCAGATCGGGTGCAGCTCGTGGCTCCGCCCGTCCGAGTAGCCGAGGACGACGATCAGCCTACGCGCGGAGCTCGGCATCGAACCTCTCCGCGAGGGCGGAGACGATGCGCTCGCGGATCGCGCGGGCGTCCTCGTCGGAGAGGGTCCGCTCCGGGGACTGGAAGGAGACGTGGAGCGCCACCGACTTCTTCCCCGTCGGGATCGGGTCGCCGCGATAGACGTCGAAGACGGCCAGGTCGCGCAGCTCGGGGCCGGCCGCCTCACGCGCCGCGTCGACGAGGTCGTCCGCGAGCAGGTCCTCGTCGACGACGAAGGCGAGGTCCTGCCGCAGAGCGGGGTACGTGATCACGTCCTCGTACACGACGTGCTCGGGTACCAGCGCGAAGAACGTCGGCAGGTCGAGCTCGAAACCGCCCCAGACCCCCTCGAGAAGCGAAGGATGGAGCTCTCCGACCCAGCCCGCCTCCAGCCGGGCGGCCTTCCCCGGGTGGAGGAAGCTCGCCTGCGTCCGCTCCACCCGAAGCGCGACGTGGAGCGCATCGCAGACGGTCTCGAGGATCCCCTTGGCCCGGAAGAAGCCTCCCTCGACGACACACCCGACGTGCCAGCGCTCGTCCGGGCGCGGGCCGCCGGAAGGGAGGTAGACGCGGGCGAGCTCGAAGAGCGCGACGTCCTCGTTTCCGACATCGACGTTCAACCGCGCGGACTGGACGAGCCCGGAGAGCAGCGTCGTGCGCAGAATCGCCTGCTCGGCGGACAGCGGGACCGGGAGCCGGATCGCGTTCGGGTCCGGATCCTCGGCGACGAGGCTCGACGTGTAGGCCTCCGAGCACCCACGGCCGACGAGGATCTCCTCGACCGCCCGACGCAGGCCCTGGTCGCGCGACAGCCTGCCCGCCTGACCGCGCGGGAGGGTGAACGGCACCTCTGGCAGGTGGAAGCGGGCGACCTCCTCGACCAGGTCCGCCTCTCGGGTGACGTCGCGCGCGCGCCAGGTCGGAACGGCCACCGAGCCGCCGGATGCGGACGCGAAGCCGAGCTTGTCGAGCAGTCGCTCCTGCTCCTCGGCGCGGATCTCCAGCCCGACGAGCTTGCTGGCCCGCTCGGGCCGGAGCCGGATCGAGGGAGGCGCCGGCAGCTCCCCCCTCACGTCGGTCTCGCCCGTCCAGCGCGCACCCGCGAGCTCGACGATGAGCTCCGTCGCCAGCGCCGCGGCCTGCGGCGCGACGTACGGATCGACGCCCTTCTCCCAGCGGCCTGAGCCCTCCGTGCGCAACCCGTGGCGCTCTGAGCTCCGCAGGATGCCCAGCGGCTCGAAGTTGGCCGCCTCGAGGAGCACGGTGGCCGTCTCGTCGCGCACCTCGGTGTCGAGACCGCCCATGATTCCTGCGAAGGCGATCGCCCGCTCGGCGTCGGCGATGACGAGATCGGTGGGATCGAGCCTGCGAAGGTTGCCGTCGAGGCTCGTGAACTCCTCCCCCTTCCGCGCGCGGCGCACGATGATCCGCCCACCGCCGAGGGTGTCGAAATCGAAGGCGTGCAATGGGTTGCCGAGCGCGTGCATGACGTAGTTCGTCACGTCGACGACGTTCGAGATCGGGCGCATGCCGGCGGCCGTGAGCCGCGCCTTGAGCCAGGGTGGAGACGGGCCGATCTCGACGTCCCGAAACAGCCGGCCGATGTAGCGCGGGCAGCCCTCGTAGTCCTCGATCAGCACGTCGACCGGCTCGTCGGCCGATCGCTCCGGGTCGCGGCCCGGAGGCGGGGAGAGCTCGACGTCGTAGAGCGCGGCGACCTCCCGGGCGACGCCGTAGACGGCCAGGAGGTCGGGGCGGTTCGGCGTGATCTCGAGCTGGACGGCGACATCCGCGAGAGGGATTACGTCGCCGAGCGGCGTTCCCGGCTCCCAGGCCTCGGGAAGGACGAGGATTCCTGCGTGGTCGGTTCCGAGCTCGAGCTCGGCCTCCGAGAGGATCATCCCGTCCGAGACGGCACCGCGCAGCTTTGCCCGCTCGAGAACGCGGCCGTCCGGGAGAACCGCCCCCGGGAGCGCGACAGCCACGGTCGCCCCGGCGCCGAAGTTCCAGGCCCCGCAGACGATCTGACGCGGCTCCTCCTCCCCCACGTCGACGTGACAGAGCTGGAGGCGGTCCGCGTTCGGGTGCCGGTCGGCCTCGAGAACACGCCCGACGCGATAGAGCCCGAGGTTTCCGTCCTCGTCGGCGACCCCGCGGCGGACGATGCGCTCGACGCCCGCGACCGAGACGCTCAGGCGCTCGGCCAGCTCGGTGACGGGGGCATCGACGGCGACGTAGTCGCGGAGCCAGGACAGGGGGACCCGCACGTCAGAACTGCCTCAGAAGTCGGAGGTCGTTCTCCCAGAACATGCGAACGTCGGGCACCCCGTGGCGAAGCATCGCGATGCGCTCGAGCCCGAGGCCGAACGCGAAGCCGGAGACCTCCTCCGGGTCGTACCCGACGTTCTCGAGGACGTTTGGGTCGACGAGCCCCGAGCCGCCCATCTCGATCCAGCCCGTGTGCTTGCACACCGAGCACCCGGCTCCGTCGCAAAGAAAACAGGAGACGGAAGCTTGCAGCGAAGGCTCGGTGAAGGGGAAGAAGTCGGTTCCGAAGGCGACCTCGCGCTCCTCGCCGAAGAGGGCGCGTGCCAGGTGCAGGAGTGTTCCCTTGAGGTCGGCGACCGTGATGCCGGCGGCGACGGCGAGGCCCTCCACCTGGTGGAAGATCGGTGTATGGGTTGCGTCCGGGGTGTCCCGTCGGTAGGTCCGCCCGAGCGAGACCATGTAGACGGGCGGCGGCTGCGACTGCATGACGCGGATCTGCGAGGGGGAGGTCTCTGTCCGCAGGACGACGTCGCCGTTCAGGAAGAACGTGTGCAGCGGAGAGCGCGTTACATGCCCGGGGGGCATGTTGAGGGCGTCGAACAAGTGCCACGTGTCCTCGACCTCGTCGCCGTCCACGATGCGGTAGCCGAGTCCGAGGAACACGTCCTCCACCTCCCGGCGGATCTGCGTGATGAGGTGGAGACGACCGCGCGTCCTCGCCTCGCCCGGAAGCGTGACGTCGACGAGCTCCCCGGAGAGACGGCTGTCGAGCGCTGCGCGGCCGAGCTCCGCCCGCTTCTCCGCGACGGCGTCCTCGAGCGCCTCGCGGAGCGCGTTGAGCGTCCGCCCCGCCTCCGGTTCGCGGATCGCGCGGAGCGCCTGCTTCAGGTCGCTCTTCCGCCCGAGGTAGCGGACGCGAGCTTCGTCGAGCTCGGCGAGGGTCGAAGCGCTCGCAATCGCGCTTCGCGCCTCGGTTTCCACGGCCTGCGTGTCCATCGGCGGAGCGTATCATCGGGTTCGTGAGCGCCTATGACGCAATCGCGGAGCTGTACGACCCCTGGAGCCGGACGGTCACGGAGGATGTCGACTTCTACGTCGCGGAGGCCCGCAAGGCCCACGGCACGGTCGTGGAGCTCGGGATCGGAACGGGACGGATCGCCGTGCCCGTGGCCGCCGCCGGGGTGCCGGTCATCGGTGTCGACTCCTCAGCCGGGATGCTGGACGTCTGTCGAAGACGGGCGGAGGCGGAGGGAGTCGAGCGCCTGCTCGACCTGCGCCTCGGAGATCTGCGCGAGCCTCCGGTCTTGGAGCGAGTGCGCCTCGTGATCTCGCCCTTCCGGACGCTCCTCCACCTGGAGTCGGACGCGGAGCGCAGGACGGCGCTGGCCTCGGCCTACCGGCTGCTGGAGCCCGGCGGTCGCTTCGTCTTCGACGTCTTCGCGCCGAGCGTCGCCGACATCGAGGAGACCCACGACCGCTGGCTGGAGCGCGAGCCCGGCATCTGGGAGCTGGCCTGCTGGGATCTGGAGCGCCGGGTTCTCACGCTGCGGGTGCGCGGGCCCGAGTCGGAGACCGCGATGCGGCTCTCCTGGCTCCCGACCGACGACTGGCGGGCACTCCTGGAAGAGACGGGGTTCGAGATCGTCGCCTGCTACGGCTGGTTCGACCTGCGCCCCTACGCAGGCGGCGAAGACTCCATCTGGCTCGCCAAGCGTCCCTAGCGGACACGCCGGGGGTCTGACCCGGGCCATGGCCTTCTGGGGACAGGATGACGGGCTCCGCACCGCCAGCCCAGGCCAGCCCGTGACAACGTTCCCCAGGCTGTCCCCTGCGGACACGCCCGGGGCCTGGCCCCGGGGCCTGGCCCTTCTGGACGCTAGCGGCCCCAGCCGGGCGGAGGCTCGTGCCGGCCGTCCTCGACGTGCCAGTACTCGCGGAGCTCCTCGCAGCGCCCGTCCTCCGCGAAGCGGAGGAGGAGCGCTCCGGGCAGCGTGATCCACGCACCCTCGTCGCGCATGATCGCCCACCATTCGACGACGATCTTGTTCCCCTCGACGACCGGCTCCCCGAAGCGAAGGTCGAGCTCCTCCTGGGTCGAGGTCGCCTGCGTCCAGTAGGCGCGGATGCCGCCGGAGCCGACGTGGGGCTCGCGGAACGGGCTCGAGCTGTAGACCGCGTCCTCGGTGAAGAGCGCCACCGCGGCGTCCGGGTCCCGTCCCATCCAGGCACGGCCGTAGGCGGCGATCCAGTCCGCTGCGTTCATGGCTGCCTTCTTCTCCATTCGTAGAGGGCGATCGCGCCGGCCGTCGCGACGTTCAGGGACTCGGCAGGCCCCGATAGCGGAATCGTCGCGAAGAGATCCGCGCCCGCGAGCACCGCTTCCGGGAGGCCTTCCCGCTCGGCGCCCAGCACGAAGAGCACGCGCTCCGGCAGCTCGATCTCCGCCAGCGGCTCGCCGTCACGGGGCACGAGCGCGACGCGGGAGAAACCGTCGCCGGCCTCGAAGCCGCCGAGCGGCACGCGGAAGATCGAGCCGGCCGACGCCCGCACGGCCTTCGGCCCAGTGGGGTCGGCGCAACCGGTGGAGAGGAGGACGAACGCCGGCCCGAGCGCGTCCGCGGCGCGCAGCAGCGTCCCGAGGTTTCCGGGATCCGAGACGCGCCAGAGCGCGAGCCCGACCGGCGCGTCCAGAGCCTGCGGCAGGTCCGCGCGCCGAAAGACGGCGACCACCCTGGCCGGGTGCGGCAGCGTGGAGAGGCCCGCCATCACGTCCGGCGCGACCAGCTCGGTGCCCGCCAACCGCTCGACGAGGGCCGGGCGCTCCGCGTCGACCAGCGCCTCGACCGGCTCGAGGCCGACGTCCAGCCCCGCCGCGACGAGATCCTCGCCCTCGCACGCGAAGAGCGCGAGCTTCTCGCGCTGGCGCCGAGACTCGAGCTTGCGGACGAGCTTGACCCGCGGGTTGGCCGCGGACGTGATCACGCGAGGAGCGCCCGGCGGAACGCTGCCTCCCGCAGGGGTGCGATGGTCGTTCCGAGGCAAGGACGCAGGGAGCGCTCGTAGCCGGAGGCTACGGGCGCGACTGAGGACGCTGTCCTCGGGGCGAACAGCGCGGCCCTGCGGCTCAGGCCGTGTTCCGTCGGGCGCTCCTCTAGGCGTCCAGCGCGGCCTTGGCCCGCTCGGCGATCTTCGAGAACGCCGCCGGGTCGTGCACCGCGATGTCGGCGAGCGCCTTGCGGTCGAGCTCGATCTCCGCCTTGCGGCAGCCGGCGACGAACTGGTTGTAGGAGAGCCCCTCCTGGCGTGCGGCCGCGTTGATCCTCACGATCCAGAGCCGCCGGAAGACGCGCTTGCGCTTCTTACGGTCGCGGTAGGCGTGGTTGTCGGCCTTCTGGACGGCCTCCTTGGCCTTCCGGTACGAGATCGAGCTCTGGCCGACGTAGCCCTTCGCGCGCTCGAGCACCTTGCGGCGCTTCTTGCGCGCGTGAACGGATCGCTTGACGCGGGGCATCGCTTCCTCCTCCTGCCACTACCGCCCGAGCAGGCGCTTGACCTCGCGGACGTCACTTCCGTCCACGGGCTGGTCGCTGCGAAAGGCGCGGTGCCGCTTGGCGGACTTCTTCTCGAGATTGTGGCTCTGCATGGCATGGCGCCGCAGGACGCGGCCCGAGCCGGTGATCTTGAACCGCTTCTTCGCGGCTGAGTTGGTCTTCTGCTTAGGCACTTTGAGCTGCTCCCACTTCCCGTCCGACGTTTCTGTGCGGCGCCAGCACCATGACCATGTTGCGTCCGTCCTGGATCGGCGGCGACTCGATCATCCCGAGCTCCTTCACGTCCTCTGCCAGTCGCATGAGCAGGTCGCGCCCGCGCTCGGGGTGCGTCTGCTCGCGGCCTCGGAACATGATCGTCACCTTCACCTTCGCCCGGTTGCCCAGGAACCTCACGACGTGGCCCTTCTTCGTCTCGTAGTCGTGGACGCCGATCTTGGGGCGGAGCTTGATCTCCTTGACCTGGATCTGGGACTGGTGCTTCCTCGCGGTCTTGGCCTTCTGCTCCTGCTCGTACTTGTACTTGCCGTAGTCCATGATCCGGGCCACGGGCGGGTCGGCGCCGGCTGCGACCTCGACCAGGTCGAGATCCTTGGAGTACGCGTACTCGAGCGCCTCGGCTGTCGGCTTGATCCCGACCTGCGAGCCGTCCGAGTCGACCAGCCGGACGCGCGGAACCCTGATCGACTCGTTGATTCGGGTCGTGTCCTGCTGTGGCCTGGCCTGGTCGAACCTACGCCGCGGCCTCACTGAAACGTCACCAAGCTGTGCGACTTCCTCCTCTTAGAACAATGAAAAGCTGCACACAGGCAGCCCGTCAATTCCCCGATTCGGTTGAACCCCCGATGAGCCCGAGGCTCCGGAGGTGAGGAAACAAACGATGCTCCTGCTTGCAGGCTCAGAGTCTAGCAGCGCTTCTGAGCTCCTCGGCAAGAGCCCGTGCCGACGTCACAGATTGCTCGCCGCCGTGGCGGCGAACCGACACGGACTCGAGCGACTCGCGGTCGCCCCACACGACGACGTACGGGACCTTGGCGAGCTCGGCGTCGCGAATACGCTTGCCGACGGTCTCGGCCCGCTCGTCCACCGCGGCCCGGAAGCCCTCCGCCCGTAGGAGGTCGGCGAGCGACTCCGCGTCCGCACGGTGTGCGTCGCCGACCGGCAGGACCCGTACCTGCTCGGGCGCGAGGAAGAGCGGGAGCTCGCCGCCCGTGTGCTCCAGGTAGATGCCGACGAAGCGCTCGAGCGAGCCGAGGAGCGCCCGGTGGATCATCGCCGGCGTGTGCTCGGCGTTGTCGTCGCCCTGGTAGGTGAGCCCGAAGCGCTTCGGCATCTGCAGGTCGAGCTGGACCGTGCCGAGCTGCCAGCTGCGCCCGAGCGAGTCCGACATGTGCAGGTCGATCTTCGGTCCGTAGAACGACCCCTCCCCCTCGCTCTCGACGTGCTCCAGGCCCTTGGAGGCGAGCGCCTTGCGCAGCTCCTCCTCTGCGAAATCCCACTCCTCGTCCGCCCCCAGCTTGTTGTCCGGCCGGAGCGACAGCTCGACGCGCATGTCGAGCGCGAAGAGGTCGTACAGGTAGTAGGCGTAGTCGAGGCAGGCGAGCAGCTCGTCCTGGATCTGCTCCGTCATGCAGTAGACGTGCGCGTCGTCCTGGACGAAGTGGCGAACGCGCAGGAGGCCGTGCAGGACGCCGGAGAGCTCGTTGCGGTGGAGGTTCCCGGCCTCGGCCAGCCGCAGCGGCAGCTCGCGGTAGCTGTGCGGCGAGAGCGAGTAGAGGAGGCAGTGGCCGGGGCAGTTCATCGGCTTCAGCGCGAAGTCGCGCTCCTCGATCTCCACCCGGAACATGTGCTCCTGGTACTTCTCCCAGTGGCCCGACGTGCGCCAGAGGTCGGAGTCGTAGAGCTGAGGCGTGCGCACCTCGTGGTAGCCGCGCCGCGCGTTTTCGTGTCGGCGCAGGTCCTCGAGCACGTTCCAGATCACCATCCCGCGGGGATGCCAGAACGGCATCCCGGGCGCGAGCTCGGAGAAGTCGAAGAGGTGGAGGTCCTTGCCGAGCCGGCGGTGGTCGCGCCGCTTCGCCTCCTCCACCCTGTGAAGGTAGTCCTCCAGGTCGGCGGGATCGAAGAACGCCGTCCCGTAGACCCGCGTGAGCTGGGGGCGGTTCTCGTCCCCGCGCCAGTAGGCGCCGGCAAGCGAGAGGAGCTTCACCGCCTTGATCGGCCTCGCGTCCTGCAGGTGCGGGCCGCGGCAGAGGTCGACGAAGTCGCCCTGCTCGTAGATGGAGATGTCGCCCTCGGCCGTCTCGACGAGCTCGGCCTTGAACGGCTCGCCGGCCTGCTCGAAATAGGCACGCGCCTCCTCCCGGGTCGACTCGCGGCGCTCCCAGGAGCGGCCCTCGCCGATCTCGCGCCGGATCTCCTCCTCCAGCCGCTCGAGCGCCTCCTCGGTGACGGGCTCCGGGAACTCGAAGTCGTAGTAGAAGCCGTTCTCGATCGGCGGACCGATGGCGACCTTCGTGCCGGGATAGAGGCGCCGGGCGGCCTCGGCCAGGAGATGGGCGGCCGAGTGGCGCAGCACGTAGAGGGCGTCGGGATCCTCGCGATCCCGAGTCGTCAGGATCTGGATCCGCTCCCCGTCGGCGAGCGGCAGGCGCAGGTCACGAACGCTTCCGTTCGCACGCACGAGCACGGCCTGTTCAGCGAGCTTGGGCCCGATTGCCCGCGCGGCGTCGAGCCCGCTCGCGCCGTCGGGAAGCTCCAGCTCGGTCTCGTCGGGGAGGATCACCCGCATGGAAAGAGAGGATACGGCTACGCGACGCGCGCTCGCACGCGAGTGGTCACTCGCCTTCGACGGCCGAGCGCAGGTGCGGCGGGGCCTTCAGCCAGTAGCTCTCGCGGAGCCACTCGAGGGCGGCCTCGAGCGACTCGTCGTCGGCCACGTCTGCGGTCACCCAGCCGTACCGGCCGACGTAGGCGGCGGTGCTCACGTAGGGGAGCAGGTGCGCGATCTCGCGCTCCTCCGGAGTGAGCTTGACGGTCAGGCGCACGCACTCCTCCGCGACCGACATCGACGCGAACATGCGGTTCTCGGCCACCTTGAAGACCGGATGGCCCCAGGGCTCGTCCTCGTAGGTCTCCGGCAGGGAGAGCGCCAGCTCGCGCAGGCGCTCGGCCAGCTCCTCGAGGTCGGGCACCCGGCCAGCCTACCCGCTTGAGGAAATTGTGAGGATTCTGCAAATTTTCCCAACGGCCGGCGATCTTGGGCCCGGAGGGGCGTACCCTCTGGGCCGCGGGCCGGAGGCCCTGGAGCTGGCCGCAGGCTCCCGGATCTCTCCCCCGGCTCGTAAGCCCACGGACGCCGAGGCGGAGCCCCGCCGCAACGGGCTCCGCCTCGCGTGCGCCCTCGTTTCGTGCGCGCGGAAGGCCCGCGCCCCCGAAGGGACGCGGGCCTGGGAGGAAGAACGCCGGAGCCCTAGCGGCCTGCGGGCGACGGGACCGGTGCGGCCTTCGGAGCGGACTCGGTCTCGTGCGAAACCTGCGGCAGCCACTCGAGCCAGCTCGGCAGGTACCAGTTCCAATCGCCGAGCAGCTTCATGGCCGACGGCAGGAGCACGGCGCGGACGATCGTCGCGTCGATCAGGATCGCCGCGGCGAGCCCGACGCCGGCCTGCTTCATGTCGATCGTCGAGAGGGTGGCGAAGATCGAGAACACCGCCACCATCACGATCGCCGCCGCCGTGACGACGCCGGCGGTCGTCTTGATCCCGTGGGCGATGGCCGCGTCGGTGTCGAGCCCGCGGTCGTACGCCTCGCGGATCCGGCTGAGGATGAACACGTGGTAGTCCATCGAGAGGCCGAAGAGGATCACGAACATGAACAGCGGGAGCCAGGCCGTGATCGCGCCGGTCGACTCGAAGCCGAGGAGCGACTCGCCCCAGCCCCACTGGAAGACGATGACGAGCAGCCCGTAGGCGGCAGCCACCGAGAGGAGGTTGAGGACGACCGCCTTCGCGGCGATCACGATCGAGCGGAAGGCGACCAGCAGGAGCCCGAAGGCGAGGAGCAGGACGAAGGCGAACACCATCGGCGCCCGGTCCTTGGTCAGCTGGCTGAAGTCGAACGAGGAGGCGGCCTCGCCCGTCACCGCGACGTCGACTCCGTCGACGGCGCCGATGGTGACGGGGATGACGTCCTCGCGGAGGGTCATGAGCGCCTCGGTGGAGGCATCGTCGGTGCCCGTGCCGGCGAGCGGCACGGAGACGACGGCCACGGTCCCGGCGTCGTTCACCTGCACCTGGATCGGGTCCTCCATCTGGCCCGTGGCGAGCGCCTGCGTGCGGAAGTCGGCGAGCGCTGCCTCGAGCTCGGGGGAGGTGACGTCGTCGGCCTCGACGGCCACGACGGCGGGAAGCGGGCCGCCGGGGAAGGCCGCCTGGATCCGGTCGTAGGTCTGCATGATCGGAATGTCCCGCGGGAGGCTCGAGATGCCGGGGAAGGCCGTGTGCATCCCGATCGCGGGAAGCGCGAGGAGGACAAGCACGCCCGCGGAGGCGACCGCCGAGACGAGCGGTCGGCGCAGCACGCGGTCGAGGATCCAACCCCATACGCGGGAGTCGCCGTCCTTCCGGCTGAGCCGGTGGACGAACGGGATCTTGCCCTTCTCGACGCGGTCGCCGAGCCAGGAGAGGAGCGCCGGAAGGACGGTCAGAGACCCGGCGACGGCGATGGCGACGACCATGATCGTCCCGATCGCGATCGAGGTCCAGATCGCTGTCCCGCCGAGGAAGAGACCGGCGAGCGCGATGATCACCGTCAGGCCCGAGATCAGGACGGCCCGGCCGGACGTCGCCGCGGCGGCCTCGAGCGCGGCCGCGGAGCCCTTGCCGGCCGCCCGCTCCTCACGCTCACGCTTGAGGTAGAAGAGCGAGTAGTCGACGCCGACCGCGAGCCCGATCAGGAGGATGATCGAGGCCGAGGCCTCGTCCATGGGGACGAGCTGGCTCGGGATCGCCAGGAGACCGAGGGTCGCCATGACGGCCGAGAGACCGAGGAGCAGCGGGATCCCGGCGGCGACGGCCGCTCCGAAGACGATCAGCAGGATGCCGAGCGTCAGGGGCACGGCGGTGAACTCCGCCCGCTGGAAGTCGCCCGCGATCGTCTCGTCCACCGACTTCTCGCCGCTCGCCGAGCCGAAGCCCGCGACCGTGAAGGTCGGATGCGCAGCCTGCGCCTCGGCGACGGAGTCGAGGATCGGGTCGATCCGGTCGACCGCGCCGACGCCGGTGTCGGAGAGCTCGTACTGGACGAGGACTGCGTTGCCGTCCGGAGAGACGAGCGTGGGATCCTCGATCGGCGAGCGAATGGCGGAGACCCCGTCGGCCTCGGAGAGGCGCGCGACGACGTCCGCGACGACGGCCTGGAACTCAGGGCTCGAAGCCGAGAGCGTCTCGCTCTCGACGAAGACGGACTCGTCGACCGTCTCGTCGAAGCCGCCGCGGTCGATGATCTGCAGCGCGCGGCCGGAGTCGCCGGCCTCGGCGTCGGCCGGGTCGAGCGACTTCGTCCCGATCACGCTTCCGAGCGCGACGGCGACGACGACGAACGCAAGCCACCCGAAGATCGCGGTCTTCCGGTGGGCGGCGCTCCAGCGGCCCATCCGGGCCGCGAGGTTCTGGGACTTGGCGAGCGGGGTCATGGCTTCCTTTCGTGACTCTTTGGGTGCGTAGCTGTAGGCTCGCAGGCCGCATGCCGAGCGGGAATGTGGCCACCCGGCGTCTTCGGGTGGGGCTAGCGCGAGCCGTCCCCGTGTGGCCAGCCACCCGCCCCGCGCCCGCCCTTCTTGGGGTCAGGTCTTGCAATCGAGCACGCGAAGGCGAGCTGCGGGAATGCAAGACCTGACCCCAGGGCGTGTGACCCCAGGGCGTGGCCGGACGGGACGGTGCGGCGCTAGGCGGCCAGCGCGAGGTCGTCGACCGCTGCGACGACGGGCGCGGCGAGCTCGAGCTCGACCTCGGGCGCCTCGCTGCGGATGGCGTTCAGGAAGGGCAGCGAGAGCAGGATGGGAACGCCGATCGCGATCCACATGGCGCCGTATCCGTTCGTGGCGGAGAACGCCGGCGCGAGCACGTCGATGGCGACGCCGACGACGATCGGCCCCAGCACGGCGCCGAGCGCCCGGGAGAAGCCGAAGAGCCCGGAGAGCGCGCCCTCGGCGCCGGCGGGCGTCATACCGGCCAGGATCCCGTAGGGAAGGGTCATCACGACCGCGCCCGCGAGGGCTATGAAGGGCAGGCCGATGAGGAACGAGTCGAGCGACGAGAGCCCGGCGCCGACGAGCAGCCCCACGCCGTAGACCCAGATCGAGGCACGCATGAGGCGGTGGATGCCCACCTTGTCGGCGAGGCGGCCGGCGCCGAAGGACGCGATCACGTACGCGCCGGCGACGACGCCGATCACGGCCGAGGCGGTTCCCATGGATTCGCCGAGCCCCTTGACGACGAAGAGGACGATGAACGTCTTGAGGCCCATGAACGAGAGCTCCCAGAGAGCGTTCGCGGCGACGAACGCGCGCACGTCGGCGCGCTCGCGCACGAGCCGGAAGACACCCGGGCTCGGCTGTGCCGCCGCGACCGCGGCCGGCAGCGGACGCTCCTTCCCGCGCACCTCGCGCACGAGCACGACCGTGGCGAGCAAGGCGGCCGCGGCGCCCAGCAGGAACGGAAGCGGCGTCCAGACGGAGAGCAGGAGCCCGCCGGCGACGAGCGCCACGCCGAGCCCGAGACCCCGCATGACGCCCTGCCAGCCCTGCGCCCGGCCCTGGTGGGAGGCGGGCACGAGCTCGGCGAAGAGCGCCTGGTACGGCGGGTAGTAGACGTGGTAGCCGACGAAGAAGAGGGAGACGAGCGCGACGGTCTGCGCGTAGCCGTGCGCGAAGGGAAGGATCAGGAGCGGTACGACCAGCAGCGGCACTCCTATGAGCGCGTACGGGATGCGGCGCCCGAGCCGGCTCCTCGTCCTGTCGGAGAGCGAGCCGATCAGAAGCGGCAGAAAGAGTGCGAAAGCGCCCTCGGCCCCAACGGCGATTCCGATCGCGCCTGCCGACGAAGTCACCTCGCCGAGCAGGAACGGCGCGTAGGTCGTCAGGACGCTGATCCCGAGCGCCAGCGCGAAGGTGGGCAGCGCCAGCGCGCCCAGCGAGAGGCCGATGCGAGGCGCCGGCTGCACCGGCTAACCCGCGACGGCCCAGCGTGCGCCGCGAACGGTCCAGCCGCCGACGGCGAGGAGCAGGATCCCGAGGATCACAGCGCCGATGAACAGTGTCTTCTTCATGCCCCCACTCTCCCTCCTCACACACAGGACGGACATGGGGCCAGCCTGCTTCCATCGGTGCGGTTTTCCGCACTTCTCTTGCGGGAGTGCTATTCGGCCGTCGCAGGCCAGTCGACGGTCTCACGCAGGACGCCCGCAGAAGCACGAGAGTGGCTCCACGGCCTGAGAACGACCTCCGCGTGCTCGACCTCGGGGGCAAACAGGGAGGCTCCGCCGCCCTCGCCGGGCCAAGCCTCGCGATCCGAACCCCTCGAACCGGTGGAGCCTCGGCCTCGCGCTAGGACCCAACGGGCCAGTGCTCGACGGCAACCTCGCCCATCGGGAAGTCCCGCGGGTTCCCGGTTGCGAGCCGTCCGCCGAGGCCGTGGGCCGCGGCGGCGATCAGGCAATCGGCCTGAGTGAGGGTCTGGCCGCGTGCCGCGAACCCGCGCCTCCACTCGCCGGCCTGCCAGCCTTCGCTCGCTCCGAGGGGAGCGACTCGAAGGCCGGCAAAGAGCCTGCGGGCTAACTCGTGCTCCTGAGGGAAGAGGCCCCGCACGGTCTCCTCGACGTTGATGGCGCAGACGAACGGGCTGTCCCCCGCTTCCCGAAGCGCACGCAGCCGTCGCTGAGCCTCCGCGCGCCCACGCAAGAGGTCGATCAAGACCGTGGTGTCGAGAAGGACGACCGCCATTAGAGGCCTTAGCCGACGCGGCGCTCGTCCAGGCGGCGCTGCGCGCGCACCCACGAGGATGGATCGACGTCCCATTCGTGGCCCTGATCCACGATGGAGCCGAGGGAGGACTCGATCAGGTCCCAGCGTCGCTCGTCGTCGAGCGCGTGCTCGACAGCCCGCGCGATGAACGAGCTGCGGCCGCGCGGGCCGACGCGCCGGTCGAGCTCGCGGACGACGTCCTCTCGCAACACGATGTGCACGCGCATGTGCCTAACTTAGCACACTAGTGCGCACATAGAGATGGGCGGCTACTGACGCAGGTACGTGAGCACCGCGAGCACGCGCCGGTGATCCTCGGCCGCGTGCGGGAGCCTGAGCTTCGCGAAGATGCTCGTCACGTGCTTCTCGACGGCGCGCTCCGTGACGACGAGCTGGTCGGCGATGCCCTGGTTCGAGCGGCCCTGGGCCATGTGCTCGAGCACCTCCCGCTCGCGCGGCGTGAGCTGGTCGATCGGGTCGTCCCGGCGGCGCCTGCCCACGAGCTGGGAGACGATCGCCGGATCGAGAGCCGAGCCTCCCTCCCCCACACGGCGCACGGCGGCGGCGAACTCGCCCACGTCGGAGACGCGGTCCTTGAGCAGGTAGCCGACGCCCTCGGCGCTCTCGGAGAGGAGCTCCATGGCGTACGTCGGCTCGACGTACTGGGAGAGGACGAGCACGCCCACCTCCGGGTACGTCCCGCGGATCTCCTGGGCGGCCCTCAGCCCCTCGTCGGTGTGGGTCGGGGGCATGCGGATGTCGACGATGACGACGTTCGGCGAGTAGCTCCGCACCTTGAGCATGAGGTCGTCGGCGGTGCCGGTCTGCGCGACGACGTCGAAGCCCTGGTCCTCGAGCAGGCGCGCGACGCCCTCGCGGAGCAGGACCGAGTCCTCGGCGAGCACTACCCGCACGGGATCTCCACCCGGATCCGCGTTCCCTTGCCCGGCGGGCTCTCGACGTGGAGACGCCCGTCGAGGGCCTCGACCCGGTCGACGAGGCCCCGGAGGCCCGAGCCCCTGCTCGGATCCGCGCCGCCCACTCCGTCGTCGGCGATCTCGACCACCGCGTGCCCGTTCACGGATGCGATGCTAACCGCGACCGAGGACGCCTCGGCGTACTTGGCCACGTTCGCCAGCGCCTCCGAGACAACGTAGTACGCGGCGGCCTCCACCGGCTCGGGCAGCCGGTCCTCCAGGAGCTCGAGCTCGACGGGAAGCGGAGTCCGGGAGATGAGGGCCTCGAGCGCGGCGCCGAGGCCGCGATCGGAGAGGACGGCGGGGTGGATTCCGCGCGCGAGCTCCCGCAGCTCCTCCAGGGCCTGGGCCAGCTCGTCGGAGGCCTCGCCGAGGAGGGTCTCGGCCTGCTCGGGCTCGCTACGCAGCCGTGCGTGCGCGAGCCGGAGCATGAGCGAGAGCGACACGAGCCGCTGCTGCGCGCCGTCGTGGAGGTTGCGCTCCAGCCGGCGCCGCTCGACGTCGCTGGCCTCGACGAGCCGAGCGCGGGAGCGCCGCAGCTCGCTCTCGTGGAGCGTCCGCTCGGTGATGTCCATGCCGCAGATGAGAAGCCGCGGCTCACCGCGGTCGTCGCGGAGCGGCGTCGTCGACCACGCCACCTTGCGGCCTTCGCCGCCGGCCGAGATCCAGGTGCTCTCGTACTCCCCGCGCCCGCCCTCGGCAACGACCTCTTCGAGCGTGCGGCGCACCGCCTCGCGCTCCTCCGGAGCGATGAAGAGATCCCAGAACGGATAGCCGCGCGTAAGGTCGTTGTCGCGACGGCCCGAAAGCCGCTCGAGCGAGGTGTTGACGCGGAGGACGTAGCCGCCCGGCGTGACGAGGCAGAGGAGGCTGGGCGTCGAGTCGACGACGGTGCGGATGAAGTCGCGCTCGTGCTCGAGGTCGCGGTGACGCTGCTGGAGCTCGGCGTGAAGGCGCTCGAGCTCCGCCTGGGCGCGGTTTCGCTCGGTGAACTCCCGTCCGATCAGGACGGCCTCGTTTCCTGCCTTGACGATCCTGGCTTCGAAGTCCCGGGGAACTCCGTCGAGCTCGAGCGTGTACTCGCCAGTCACGAGCTCGCCGGTGTCGATCGCGCGCCGAATCCCTGCGACGAGCTGGTCGGCCACGTCGCGGGGCAGGACGTCGTGTGCCGTCGCGCCGAGCAGCTGGTCGGGAGGCACCGCCAGATCCTCGGGCTTGCCCTTGTACTCCAGGTACGTGCCGTCGCGGTCGAAGCGGAAGATCAGGTCGGGGAAGGCGTCGACCAGCGCCCGAATGCGCGTCTGGGCATCCGCCAGAGCGGCCAGGCGCTGCTCGTTCTCGAGCGCCAACGCGGCCGCCGCGGCGACGGTTTCGAGGAGAAGGGGGTCCTCCTCCAGCGAGCGATGGTGAATGAGCGCAGCCACCGGTTGCCCGTCGCGCTCGACCATGGTCGCGAGCTCCTCCCCGCGCTCCTGGGGCAGCTCGATCGGGCTCCCGTCCAGGTCGGCGTAGGAGTGCGTCTCGGGAATCCAGTAGGCCAGCCGGAGCGTGGGATCGCCGAGCGCCCGGGCGAGCGCTTCCCGCAGCTCGCCCGGAGCGTGCGCCTGCCCGAGCTCGAGAATCAGCTGCCCGACTCCCTCGCGTGCCAGCCGCCCGCTGAGCAGGCCGGCGATGAACGCCGGCGGGACGCATGCGAACGTGACGACGACGACCCAGAAGATGAGATCCCCGGCCCGGGTCGAGACGCTTCCCGCGACGAGCGCGAGCCCCAGGAAGGCCAGCGTCGTGCCGGCGGTCAGGTAGACCGGGAGGAGGACGCGCCTGAGCGGCGCCGAGGCCGCCTTCCACCGCCGCCGGAACACGAAGAGCGAGGCGACGAGCGCCGGGATCGCGACGGCGATGAGGACGCCGTTGATCGCCGCGACGGCGTTGGGAGAGTCGACGATCAGGAACGCGTTCTCGGGACAGCCGGTGCAGCTCCGGTCCGGGTCGTCGAAGAAGGAGATCAGGAGCGCGCCGACGGTGAGCTCGAAGTACGCGATACCGACGATCGTGTGGACGAGCCGCGTCTCCAGGTAGCCGCGCGGGAACGCCAGGAGCGCGTGGACGAAGACGGCGATGAAGATCCCGCCGAACGTCCAGCCGAGCGTGAACACGAACGACTCGTTGGAAGCGCTCAGGGCACCGACGAAGACGGAAAGCCCCACGGCGGTCAGCAGCGGCCCGAAACGGTTGTCCGGCCGCCGGGCCCAGGCGAAGAGACCTCCGAGGATGAAGGACCACGCGCCCAGAACCTGGGCGGTGACCGCGAACGCGGGCGCGTCCTCGTGGTCGCTCGTGAGCAGCAGAGCGAGCGCCCCCGCGGTCAGGAGGAGCCCGAGGCCCAGGACCCCTGCGAACGTGCGCCGGCGCATGTGGCTATCGAAGCACAGCGCGGAGCACGGCGCCCGTCAACTCGCCCTTGGTGACGAAGGCGGCCGCGCCGCAGCGGGCGACGATCGAGCCGAAATCCGACTCGTCGTGGCTCGAGGTGAGGACGACCTTGGGGCCGATGCCGTTCTGGCGGCAGAGCTCGTTCGCCACCGTGAAGCCGTCCATGTCGGGCAGCTGGACGTCGAGCAGGACGAGATCGGGCTGGAGGCGCTTGACGGCCTCGAGGCCCGAGCGGCCGTCCTCGGCCTCCCCGACGACCTCGAATCCGTCGGCCTGGAGCAGCGTCCTGGCCGTCGCACGAAAGCTCGGGTGGTCGTCGATAATCAGGACCCTGTAAGCCATCGTTGCGCAAATGGTGGCAAAGCGGTGAATCGCCGGGAATACGGCTAGCCACACTCTTTGCGGGCTACCATCCGACCGTGGCGAGGCTCCGCGAGACGCACGAGCGCGAGCTGAAGCTCGCCGTTCCGCCCGGCTTCGCGCTGCCCGCTATCGCGGGCGAGAAGCTCGGCCCCGAGACGTTCACGTCCACCTACCACGACACGGCCGACCGCGCGCTCGCGCGCGCAGGGATCACGCTGCGGCGACGCGTGCAGAACCGGCGCGGCCTCTGGCAGCTCAAGCTGCCCGGCGAGGGCGAGCGGCTCGAGCTCGAGGTTCCCGGCGGGCCGGGTGGGCCGCCGGAAGAGCTCGACACGCTGCTCGCCGGCGTTCTCCGCGGACGGCCCCTCGAGCCGGTCGCCGCGCTTCGGACCACGCGCGAGGGTGTGCGCGCGCGGGCGAACGGGCGCGCCGTCGCCGATGTGACCATCGACAAGGTCGCCGTGCTCGACGGGCGCCGAGTGCGGGAGCGCTTCGTCGAGCTCGAGGTCGAGGCCCTCGCCGGCGGCGCCGATGCCCTCCCCGCGCTCGAGCGCGTTCTGCTCGACGCCGGGGCCACGCCCGGAGACGGGCGGTCGAAGGCGTTTCGGGCGCTCGGCTACTTCCCGTCGGAGCCGATGGCCGCGCCACGCTGGGCGCCGGCGCCCGAGCACGTCCGGGCGATGATCGCCGTGCAGGTCGGCGAGCTGATCGCGCACGATCCCGGAGCCAGGCTCGGCGCCGACCCGGAGGAGCTCCACCAGGTGCGCGTGGCCACGCGCCGGCTGCGGGCCGTGCTGCGGGCAGCGCTCCCCCTGCTCGATCCCGCTTGGACGGAGTCGCTGCGCGGCGAGCTCGCCTGGCTGGGGGGCGCGCTGGGGCCGGTTCGCGACCTCGACGTCCTCCTCGAGCGCCTCCGAGCCGAGATCGCCGAACTGGAGCCACCCGAGCGCCGTGCGGCCGAGGACTTCCTGAGCGCACTCGATGACGACCGGGCCTCCGCGCGGGGGGCGATGCTCGTCGCGCTGACGAGCGCCCGCTACGCCGAGCTCCTCACCCGACTCGAGGCGGCGGCCGTCGCGCCCCGCGCACAGGCTGCCGACGTCTCGCTGCGGGATATCGCGGCACGAGAGTTTCGCAAGCTCCGCAAGGCCGTCCGGCAGCTCCCGCCAGACCCGTCGGACGACGAGCTGCATGCGGTGCGCATCCGGGGCAAGCGGTCGCGCTACGCGGCCGAGCTGGCGCAAGGTGTCGTCGGCAAGCCGGCGCGACGCTTCGTCGAGGACGCGAAGCGCTTCCAGGACATCATCGGCGAGCACCAGGACGCGGTCGTCGCCGAGGCGCGAATACGCGACCTGCTCGTTCGGTCCGAGGGCACCCGTGCGCACTTCGTGGGCGGGAGGCTGGTCGAGCGCGAGCAGGAGCGCCGCCGCCAGGCGCGTGCCGACTTCCCGGGAGCCTGGTCGCGGCTAGAGCGAAGCGGGAAGCGGGCCTGGCGCTGAGCACCGAGGGCGAGACGGTGCAGGCCGCGGGCGGGGTCGTCTCCCGGCCCGGCCCCGAGGGCGCCGTCGAGGTGCTGCTCGTCCACCGGCCCCGGTACGACGACTGGACGCTGCCGAAGGGGAAGCTCGAGCCCGGTGAGACCCACGAGGAGGCGGCGGTGCGGGAGGTCGAGGAGGAGACGGGCTTTCGCTGCGAGCTCGGCCGCGAGCTCCCCTCGACGAGCTACCACGACAGCAAGCGCCGGCCGAAGGTCGTCCGCTACTGGGCGATGCGGCCGCTGGACGGCGATTTCCGCCCCCACCGTGAGGTGGACGAGATCCGGTGGGTTTCCCTCGATGCGGCGATGGAGCTGCTCAGCCATCGCCACGACGACAACGTGCTGCGGGCCTTCGCCGCGAGCGGCGGCTGATGTCGCTTCTGCTCCTCCGCCACGCGACCGCAGGCCACCGGCGCCCGGGCGTCGAGGAGGCCGAGGACCGGCTGCGACCGCTGGACGCGCGCGGTCGACGCCAGGCGGACGTGCTCCCGGCGGTCTACGCGGCCTTCGGGATCGAACGCGTGGTCACGAGCCCGTACGTCCGTTGTCGGGAATCAGTCGTCCCGCTCGCGCACGCGTTAGGTCTGCCGGTCGAGGAGCGCGACGAGCTGGCGGAGGGAGCGAGCGAGGCCGAGATCTGGGCCCTGGTCGCCGAGCTCGCCGGAACGACGGCGGTCCTGTGCACGCACGGCGACATCCTCGGCGTCCTCCTCGACGAGGAGCCCGAGAAGGGCTCGACGTGGGTGGTCGACGCCGACCCCGGCGGCGACAGTTTCAGCCGCCGCGACTATCTGCCTCCCCCCGCCTAGACCCGTCTCGGGCCGGCGAGGAGGCCCCCTGAACGAAGGACGATGCGACGCTCGCCGACGCTCACCTCGTCGACCTCTGCCACGGGGACGTGCACGAGCCAGCTCCCGAGCAGGCCGGCGCGCACGGAGAGGAGCGCAGGGTGGCCGCTCTCCCGGTCGATCCGGACGTCCTCGACGACGCCGATCTGCGCCGACGGCCCGAACACGCCGAAGCCGCGGCAGTCGGCAAGCAGCT
Source organism: uncultured Actinomycetes bacterium (assembly GCA_963775625.1). GTDB lineage: Bacteria > Actinomycetota > Thermoleophilia > Gaiellales > Gaiellaceae > JAIBJN01. The sequence continues at coordinate 171,566 of CAVZJM010000003.1, forward strand.
GCTCGGGCCCCTGGTTGTCCTCGTGCCTGCCCACGAGCCCATGGTGCCGAGAGCATCGGTCGGAGTGGGTTACGTCCCCATGAACCCTCGGTGAGGAACGTGTTAGCGGTTCGGGCTCCGGGTCAAGCGGCCGAGGCGGCCAGCTCGTCCAGGAGCGCGAGCGCGGCCCCTTCCCGCAGCCCGGCGCGGGAGACCTCGAGCGGGACGCCGAGGCGGGCCTGGAGGCACGAGAGGATGACGACCCCCGCCGCGAGCGTGCGGACGCGATGCTCGTGCAGGCCGAAGGTCTTCGCCGCCTTCGCCGACGGGCGCGCGCCCAGGATGCGCAGCGCCGCGTCGAACTCCTCGCTCTCGAGCTCCCACCCGACCAGCTTGCGGAGCGCGCGGGCGGTGCCCCCGGTCGCCAGCGCTGCCTGCGGGAGAGGCGGCGCGAAGGCTTCGAGATGGCGCTCGACCTCGTCCCTCGCGGCGGCGAGGGCACGCCTGCCGGGCGGGTCGGTGCCGAGGAACCGCTCCGTCAGCCGGACGGCCCCGGTGTCGAGCGAGCGGGACCAGGCCGGCCCGCCCTCGGCCGTTCCCACGACGACCTCGGCCGAGCCGCCGCCCACGTCGCAGACCGCAACGCTCTCCGGCAGCCCCCTGGCTGCCGCGACGGCGCCCGCGAACGCGAGCCGCCCCTCCTCGTCGGCGGAGAGGACGCGAACCGGGCCGCCCGTCGCGGCGAGGAGCTCGCGGACGAGCCGGTCGCCGTTCGCGCTCTGGCGCCCCGGTGCGGTGACGAGCACGTCGATCGCGCGGGCGCCGAGCGTCCGAGCCCTCTGGGCGAAGCCTCCTGCGCAGCGGGCAGCCTCGCCGATGCGCGCGGCGGAGAGCTGACCGTCGCGCTCGACGTCCTCTCCGAGGAAGAGGTGCACGCGCTCCTCGCGCAAGGGCACGAGCTCGCCGCCCTGGCGGCGCGCCACCAGCAGGCGAACGGTGTTCGAGCCCACGTCGACGATGCCGATCTTCATGGCGAGGGATTCTCGCCTCCTGGTCGGCTGTAACCGTCTAGCGAGGCCGGCGCGCGACGCGGCGGCGCGCACGCGTGCGCGCCTTTCGCATGAGCGCGTCGTGGCTCCCCTTCGCGCCATGGTCCTTGCGCGGCTTGAGGCGCTTCCAGCCGCCGTCCGCTTGCAGCGTCCAGGCCGTGTTGTCGTCGAGCAAGACGTCGAAGGCGGCGGCGAGCTGGGCCTGCACCCTCGGATCCTCCACGGGCACGGCGATCTCGATGCGGTGATCGAGATTGCGGGTCATGAGGTCGGCGCTCCCCAGGAACGTCGTCGCCGAGTCGCCCGCCTCGAAGACGAAGAAGCGGCTGTGCTCGAGGAAGCGGCCGAGGATGCTGCGGACGCGGATCGTCTCCGAGAGCCCGGGCACGCCGGGCCTGAGCTGGCAGATCGAGCGGGCCGCGATGTCGATCTGGGCGCCGGCCTGCGAGGCGGCGTAGAGCTCCTCGATGATCGTCTCGTCGGTGAGCGCGTTCGTCTTCAGGCGGATGCGCGCGTGCTCGCCGTCTTCGGCCGCCTTGGCGACGGCGCGAATCTCCTCGACCAGGCGGCGGCGCAGGTTGAACGGCGCGACAAGGAGCTTGCGGAACGCCTGCGGGCGGCCGAAGCCGGTGACGTAGTTGAAGAGGTCCGCGACGTCGGCGGCGATCTCCTCGTCGGCCGTGAAGAGGCCGAAATCCTCGTAGATCCGGGCCGTGAGCGCGTGGTAGTTCCCCGTCCCGATGTGGACGTAGCGCCGCAGCGCGTTCCCCTCTCGCCTGACCACGAGCGTGGTCTTGGCGTGGATCTTGAGGTTGGGGAAGCCGTAGACGACGTGGACGCCCGCGCGCTCGAGCGCCCTCGACCACTCGATGTTCCGGTGTTCGTCGAAGCGGGCCTTGAGCTCGACGAGGCAGACGGCCTGGCGCCCGTCCTCGGCCACCTCGATGAGGGCGGGGACGACCGGGGAGTCGTCGCTCGTCCGGTACACGGTCGTCTTCAGCGTGACCACGGCGGGGTCCCGGGCGGCTTCGCTCGCGAAGCGCTCGAACGTGGTCACGAAGGAGTCGTACGGATGGTGGACGAGCACGTCGCCGCGCCGGATCTCCGAGAAGAACCCCTCGCCTCCATGCACGGCGGCGAGGCGGGCCGGCGTGCTCGGCACCCACGGCTCGTCCTTCAGGTCGTCGCGGTCGAGCGCCGCGAGCTGCGAGAGGTCGGCGAGGTCGAGCGGCCCGCGAATCGGGTACACCTGCTCCTCCCCGGCGCCGAGCCCCTCCATCAGGCGCCCGAGCATCCGGTTCGAGACCGAGCCCGAGACCTCGAGGCGGACGACGTCGCCGAAGCGACGCCGGCGCAGCTCGAGCTCCACCGCCTCGAGCAGATCGTCGGCCTCGTCCGAGACCTCGAAGTCGGCGTCGCGGGTGACGCGGAAGACGGCACGCTCCATGATCTCCATCTGCGGGAAGAGCCAGTCGAGAAAGTGCGCGATCACGCCCTCCAGGGGAACGAACGCGCTGCGCTTGCCGACCTGGAGGAACCGGGGCAGCCCCTCCGGCACCTTGACGCGCGCGAAGCGCTCCTCCCCGGTCTCGGGGTCGCGCACGAGGACGGCGAGGCTGTTGGAGAGCCCGGAGATGTACGGGAACGGCTGGCCCGGGCCGACTGCGAGCGGCGTCAGCACCGGGTAGATCTCGCGATCGAAGCGGCGCTCGAGCTCGGCGACCTCCTTCTCGGAGCACTCGTCGACCTGGGCGATGGCGATCCCCGCCTCGCTCAGCGCCGGAACGAGCTCCCGGCCCCACAGCCTGGACTGGCGCGCCGTGAGCGCAAGAACGCGCTCGCGGATCTCCGCGAGGGTCGTCGACGGCGTCCGGCCGTCCGGCGACCGCACGGCGATCCCGGCCGCCTCCTGGCCCAGCAGACCGGCAACGCGCACCATGAAGAACTCGTCGAGGTTGGCGGAGAAGATCGAGCAGAACTTGACGCGCTCGAGGAGCGGGACCGAGGCGTCCGCGGCCAGCTCGAGCACCCGCGCGTTGAAATCGAGCCAGGAAAGCTCCCGGTTGAGGAGCCGCTCGCCTTCCTGGGAGATCTTGCCGGTCGCGGTCGCCATGGATGAAGATTGCATCATCCCCGGTCGCAGCGCGAGCCGAGGTGACGATCTGGTGAAAGACTGGAGAAGGCGCTACGCGGCCGCCGCCGGCACGACGACCGGCTCCGCGCGGAACGGGACGAGGTACGCGGGGCTCGCAGAGCGCAGGAACGAGACGAGCGCCTCCTCGTCCTTCGCACAGGGGAGGAGCGTCTTCCAGGAGGAAAGGTGCCGGCGCGCGTGGGTGTCGCCGCTCGCCACCGGGGGCACCGAGGCGCCTGCGATCCAGCTGTAGACGTCGGAGCCGTTGAACAGCTCCGCACGATGGACGAGCGGCGAGAGCGTCTCCCATTCCCGCCAGAAGCGCCGCGTCATCCGCGCAGGCACGGGATCGCCGTCCGGCCCGTGGGGATGGGCGGCGATGACGGCGGCGCCGGCCTCGCGGGCCGCAAGCAGCGAGCCGACGAGGCCCGAGTCGGGAGCGACCAGCTCGCGGAGCCCCACCGCCACGGCGTGCGCCGCGAGGTCCGGATCCTCGTGGTTGTGCGTCACCTCGAGGCCCGGCACGACGAGCAGGTCGTACAGCGCCCGCGCCCGCTCGGCCTCCGCGTCGACCGCCGCGATGTACGAGGCGAAGTTCGCGTCGTGCACGCACGATTCCGGCAGATGCCAGGGGTCGTCCGAGCGCAGGACGTGATCCGTGACGCAGAGGACGTCGAAGCCTGCCTGTCCGTAGAGGTCGACGAGCTCGCGCGGCGAGAGCTCGCCGTCGCTCCAGGTGGTGTGGGCGTGGAGCTCGCAGAGAAGCACAGGCTCCATGACCGAAGTGTCCGACGACGCCGCGCGTCGATGGGCAACGGTGTGGTGAAGGTCGTGGGAAAAGGCAGCAGCCCGCCGGCGAGGAAATCGGCGGGCTGCCTGGGCGGTGCGAGTGGGAGCCCGGGGCTACGTGCGCGGGCGGCCAGGACGGTGGACGGTGCCCGCCTCCTGCACGGAAAGGCCGGTGCGCCGAGCCGGTGGGAGCTCCCGGAGGAACCTGTTCCTGTCCTTTCAATCTCGCCCATCGCGCATCGCGCGTGGGAAGCGGTGTGGTGAAGATCCGGCCTCGGAGCGGCTAGCCGGCGGGCGGGATGTTCTGGTTGCGGCGCAGGACATTGGCCGGGTCGTAGCGTCTCTTGAGAGCCTGCAACCGCTCGAAGGCCTCGCCCCCGAACGCGGCACGGACGCGCTCGATCGGCTCGTCCGCCTGCATGTAGTTGACGTAGCCGCCTCCGAGCGACCACGGCTCGACCGCAGCCGCCGTCTCGCGCGCCCAAGCGACGTACTCCTCGTCGAGCGCGGCGTTCTGCCAGGTCGCGGTCGCGCTGATGTTGAACGCCGCCCGGCGAAACGTGAGGGCTCCGTCGGCAACCGCAGCGTCCTTCGGCGCTCCGTGCAACGACTCGATCAGGATGCCGCCCGGCGGGCGGCCCAGCGCGACGACGCTCCCGAGCAGCTCGTCAATGAGCTCGTCGGGAAGCTCGCGCGCGAAGTTGCCCTTCCAGTAGTGCCTGTTCTCGCCGTAGGGCGAGTCGAAGACCCGCTGCTGCTCCAGGAAGGCCTGCCCGCGGACGGTGTCCTCGATCAGCCCCGGCCCCGAGCGCAAGGCACGCAGCTCCCCCGGATCGGCGCTGGGGCCCGTGTAGCAGGGCGCGACGACCAGAACCGGGGCCAGCAACTCGTCCACCGAGATGACCGCCTGACAGCTGAGGTCGAGCGGCGAGCCCGCGACCAGGTCCCGGAACCGGCGAAGCGCGTCGCGTACGCCCGTTCCACGGAAGGTGAGCAAGCCGCCCACCACTCGGTCGAGCGGATGAAGGCCGAACTCGAGCCACGTCGCGACGCCGAAGTTCCCGCCTCCGCCTCGGAGCCCCCAGAGGAGCTCCGGATTCTCGTCGCGGCTCGCGCGGACGACCTCACCTCCCGGCGTCACGACCTCGGCCCCGACGAGGCTGTCGCAGGTCAGTCCGTACTGCGCCGTCAAGTGGCCGATCCCGCCGCCGAGCGTGAGCCCGCAGACGCCCGTGGAGCCGACCACGCCTCCAGGGGTCACCAAGCCGTAGGCCTGCGTGGCAGCGTCGAAGTCCAGCCAGGTCGACCCACCCTCGGCCCGCGCGACCCGCGCCTCGCCGTCGACCTCGACGCCTCGCATCCGCGAGAGGTCGATCACGAGCCCGTCGTCGAGAAGGCAATGCCCGGCGGGGTTGTGCCCGCCTCCGCGCACGGCAATCTCCAAGTCGTGCGCGCGGGCGAAGTCGAACGCAGTCGCGACGTCGGCCGGCTCGGCGCACTGCACGATCACCGCCGGCCGTCGGTCGACGGACGCGTTGAAGCACACGCGCGCGGAGTCGTACTCGGGCTCCGCAGGGCCGAGCACGATGCCCGCGAACGAGCTGCGCAGTTCCTCCAGATCCACGGGTTCGACGGTCTTCATCGCCGCCTCGCTTTCGCAGGTTGCTCCGGACCTGAGCTAAGACCGTTGCGTCCGAGCAAACTCATCGGCCGCGCCGTCGGAACTAGACGCCGCGGGGAGCCGAGTCGTCCAGCGCGACCCGCATCAGGTCGCGGATGGAGACGATGCCCGCGACCGCGCCGCCGTCCAGGACCGGCAGGTGCCGGAAGCCGCCGTGGATCATGAGCGCGGCCGCGTGCCCCGTGTCGTCGGAGGCCTCGATCGTCTCGGGGCTCGTCGTCATCCAGTCCCGCACGCGCGCGCTCTCGGTGAGCCCCATCGCCACGGCCTTGAGGATGTCCCGCTCGGTGAGGATCCCCTGGAGCCGCTCGCCGTCCATCACGAGCACGGCGCCGACGCCGCGGGCGACCATGTGCTGAGCCGCCTCGGCGAGGGACTCGTCCGGGCGAGGCCTTGAGCAGCTCGCGCGACATGTGGTCGGCGATCACGGACACAGGCCGCGATCCTAAAGGCAGAGCTGCCGGAACGTCGGCTACTTGGCGACCGCTTCGAGCTTGTAGCCGACGCCGTACCGCGTCTGCACGAAGGTGTGCGCCGGCGCACAGGACTCGAGCTTGTCCCTGATCTTGCGCACGAAGACGTCCACGGTGCGGTCACGGTGCGTGAGCCGGCGCCCCCAGACCTTCTGGAGGAGCTCGTCCCGCGTGACGACTCGCCCCTGCTCGAGCGCCAGCGCATAGAGGAGGCGGAACTCGGTGGGCGTGAGCTCGGCGCTCTCCCCGCGCACGTACGCCTGCACGTTCAGCGGGTCGACCTTCAGCTCCTCGATCTCGATTGGCTCGCCGCGGCGCTCGTCCTGGACGCGGATGCCGCGACGAGCCGCCGCGCGCACGCGCGCGACAAGCTCTTTCATGGAGAAGGGCTTCACCAGGTAGTCGTCCGCCCCGATCTCGAGGGCGTGCACCCGGTCGTGCTCGGTCCCCCGAGCGCTGACGACGACGATCGGCGTCCCGATTCCTTCCTCCCGCGCGGTCTCGATCAGCTTCCAGCCGTCGATGCCCGGCAGCATCAGGTCGAGCACGCAGACGTCGGGCCGCTCGTAGCGCAGGCGGGCGAGACCGGACTCCCCCTTGTTCACCCAGAGCGGGTCGAAGCCCGCCGAGGTCAGGTGCCGGGCCATCCCCTCGGCGATCACGTCGTCGTCCTCGATGATCAACACCCTCGACACGTCTCTCCCGATTCTGCCCGCGCGGGCACGGCTCAGGGGTGGTACAACGGTAGCGGAGTGGTGAAGTAGTGGTGAACCGCCTGGCCGACGCGGCCGCCGCCGCCCTCGAGTGCCTCGCGGTGGGCGCCGAGGACGACGTGCTCGTCGTCTTCAACGAGGAGCAGCGCGCGGTGGCCGACTCGCTGGCCACGGCCGCCGAGGCGCGGGCCCGGAGCGCCCGCGCGCTCGCCTATCCCGCCCTCACGCGCGACGGGGAGGAGCCGCCGGGCTTCGTCGCCGAGGCGATGCTGGGCGCCACGGCGATCTTCGCCCCGACCGTGTGCTCGCTCAGCCACACCCGCGCCCGGATCGACGCCACCGGGCGGGGCGCCCGGATCGCCACCCTGCCCGGCCTCCGCGAGGAGACGTTCGTGCGCGCCCTGCGCATCGACTACGCCGAGCTCGCGCGCGCGGGAGAGCGGATCGCAGCCCGCCTGAACGCCGCCTCGACCTGCCGGATCACGTCACCCGCAGGCACCGACGTCGTCCTCAGCCTCGCCGGGCGCACCGCGATCGTCGACGACGGCCGCCTGCAGGCGGTGGGCGCATTCGGGAACCTGCCCGCCGGCGAGAGCTTCATCGCGCCGGTCGAGGGAGTCGGCGACGGCCGCGTCGTCTTCGACGGCTCCGTCGCCGGCTACGGGCTGTTGCGGGAACCGGTCGAGGTCACCCTCGTCCGCGGGCGCGCGACGGCGGCCGCCGGCGAGGCCGGGCAGTGGCTCCTCGCCACGCTGGACGCCGGCGGCCCGGCCGGGCGGCTCGTCGCCGAGCTCGGGATCGGCACGAACCCCGCCGCCACTCTCAGCGGCTCGATCCTCGAGGACGAGAAGGTCGTCGGGACGGCGCACGTCGCCTTCGGGGCGAACACGTCGTTCGGCGGCACCAACGACTGCTCGGTTCACATCGACGGCCTGCTCCTCCGGCCGACGATCGAGCTCGACGGCGAAGCGCTGCTGCGAGACGGCAAGCCCGTCGCTCCCAGGAGTTGAGCCGCAGGGCAGCCCGCTACGATCCGGGCGAGGTGCGGAGCTTCCTCCGACGCAGCGGCGACAGCCAGCCGGCAGACCCGGGGCTGGAGGAGCTTCGGCTCGAGGCGCGGCGCGGGCGCGCACTCGTCGAGGAGAGCCGGGAGATCGTCGTCGTCCTCGACGAGCACGACCGGGTCGTGACGGCGAGCCGGCGGGCACGCGAGCTGCTCGGCGGGCTCGAGGAGGGAGCCGCGGCCCCGGACGCCCTCCTGCAGAACGCGCCGCTCTCGATTCCGTACAAGGTCGACGGCCGGCGTGAGACCATCCTCTACGCGCGCGACTCCGGCGACATGGCCGCCTACGAGGAGCTGCGGGCCGGCTTCACCGCCGCCGTCTCGCACGAGCTGCGCACCCCGCTCGCGCGGGTGCTGGCACTGCTCGAGACGGCGACCCTGCCCGGCGCCGACGTCATCGAGCTCGTCGAGCAGGCCCAGGGCGAGGTCGACCAGATCCGGGAGCTGATCGACGACATCCTCTTCCTCTCGGAGCTGGAGTCCGGCCACGAGGTGGTGGGGCTCGGCACGACGCCCGTCTTCCCGATCCTCGTCGAGATCGCCGAGAGCCTCGAGGAGCAGGCCGGGCGCGCAGGCGTCACCGTCGAGGTCGAGGCCGACGAGGACGTCGGAGCTGCCGATGCGCCCGCGCATGATCCGCGTGGTCGTCCAGAACCTCGCGCAGAACGCCGTCCGCTATGCGGGCCCCGGCTCGACGCTCAGGCTCAGCGCCCGACATGCCGAGGGCGGCGTCGAGCTCGTCGCGGCCGACGACGGCGTCGGCGTCGCGGAGGATGATCTTCCCCGCCTCTTCGAGCGCTTCTACCGCAGCGATCGTGCGCGGGCATCACGCGGCACGGGACTCGGCCTGGCGATCGTGAAGCACGTCGTGACGTCTGCCGGCGGCACGGTGGAAGCGACGGGCACAAGGGGCCACGGGCTGACGGTCCGCTGTCACTTCCCGGCCACAGCAACTATTCTTGACCCTGTTTCGGCTCTTTCTTGACCTATCCCTCCGGTGCGAAACGTGGCTGTCCGGCTTGTCGCCACGCTTCGGTGAGTTGGTCACGGTAGAACGGCCAGAGGAGTCCGCCCACGAGGAGAAGGACGGCCTCGTCGAAGAGACCGGGGACGGGGAGAAGCCCAAGCGCGCCGCCCCAACGAAGGGGCCTCGGAATGCGACCGTCGCCGACGACGATCCTGACGGCGATGAGCGTCCGACGAATGAGGGGCGTCGCTACTCGGCTTGCAGAAGGTTGTGCAGTTCCATGGGCTCGAGGCCCGGAGGCGGCCAATCGCGGTTCACGGCCTCGGGGCCCATGGCCTTCTCGAGGGCAGGCACGAGGCGCTCGTCGCGGAAGCGACGGTACGCGTCTTCGGACTCCCATACCTCGATGATCCGCAGCTTGCCTTCATAGAGCCCGGCCGCGTGGGAGATCGCGCCGGTCGGCGTCTCCTCGCCTACCTCGGCACTGACGGCGTCGTAGCCCTGGAGGTCGACGCCCTCGACTGTCTGCACGTATGCCCATGGCATTGCTTCGCTCCTCTCATCTCAAGAAGATCCGCACAGCTTCTCACGCCGCCACGGAAACGACTACGGGATCGCGGTGTCGTGCCCGAGCGCGTAGACGACCTCGCCCAGGTCACGCAGGCGCACATACTCCGATGGTGCCATCACGATTTCCACGGTGCAGGAGTTCTTGCACTCACAGATGAAAGCTCCATCCGGCGCCCCGAAACCCCACAGCTCGTTGTAGATGCGATCGTTGGCCATCCAGGACACACTCTGCTGTTGGCCGTCCTCCACGACCTTCTCCTTCCTGCCCTCCAGGCCAGATTGGCCATGAAGGGTCAAAGAGGTCGGGGAGCGTTGTTAGAACAAGCTTAGCGCGTTACTGGAGGGCTTGACGAACGCGCGAAAACGCGGGCGTCTCTCGTCCGGACCCGTCCGTCCGACCCGGTTCACCATCTCTTCACCAGTCGTTCACAGCCTTTCAGCCCACACCGCAGCAGGGCAGGGCGACACTCGCCTCGATGCAACGACGTGAAAGGAGAACCGTGGGAATTCGTCCTGTTCTGAGGCTTGCCCTTCTCGTGCTGACGCTCGCGGCCTTGACGCTCGGCGCGGCCGGGTGTGGCCGGGACGACGAGGGGGACGATGCAGCCGAAAGCCCAGACACTGCGGCTGCCAATACCACGCCGGCGGAAGAGTTGTCCGGCGACGTGATCGCGGACGGCTCGAGCACGGTCGGCCCACTCACGACGGCCGCCGCCGAGGGGTTCCGCGAGATCCAACCCGGCGTCAACGTCGAGGTCGGCATCAAGGGGACCGGCGGCGGGTTCGAACGCTTCTGCGCCGGCGAGACCGACATCTCCGATGCCTCCCGACCGATCAAGGACGACGAAGAGGCTCCGCTCTGCGCCGACGCGGGGGTCACGTACGTCGACTACACCGTCGCCGTCGACGCCCTGACCGTCATCGTCAACCCGGAGAACGACTGGGCGACCTGCCTGACGACCGAGCAGCTGATGACGATCTGGGAGCCCAAGGCCGAAGGCAAGATCACGAACTGGAACCAGGTCGACCCGAGCTTCCCGGACGAGCCGCTGACGCTCACGGGCCCGGGCACCGACTCGGGCACCTTCGACTACTTCACCGACGTCATCAACGGCGAGGAGGGCGCAAGCCGCGCCGACTACAACGCCACCGAGGACGACAACGTCACCGTCCAGGCGGTCTCCGGCGACAAGGGCGCGCTCGGCTACCTCGGCTTCTCGTACTACGAGGAGAACCTCGACACGCTCAAGGCCGTCGAAGTCGACAGCGGCGGAGGCTGCGTCGCCCCGAGCGCGGAGAGCGCGCAGGACGGCACGTACACGCCCCTGGCCAGGCCGCTCTTCATCTACGTGAAGGACGAGTCCATTCAGACGAAGCCGCAGGTGAAGGGGTTCGTCGACTACTACCTCAACAACCTCGCGAGCCTCGCCGAGGACGCGAAATTCATCCCCGTCACGGAGGACGTGATCTCGGAGAACCTCTCGAAGCTCGCCACGCAGGAGGGCTAGCCCGACCCGTGGCGACGAGCGACCTGACCGCAAGCGCGCAGCCGGATGGCGATCCGGCTGCGCGCCGCGCGGAGGCGTTGGGGGGAGGACCTCGTCAAGGGGGTCCTCGGCCCTCTGCGCGCTCATCTCGGTCGTGACGACGATCGGAATCATCATTGCTCTCCTCGAGCCGTCGATCGAGTTCTTTCGCGAGGTGTCGATCGTCGAGTTCTTCTCCGGCGACAGGTGGGCGCCGCTCTTCGAGCCCGCGTCCTTCGGCGTCCGACCGCTGCTCGTCGGGACGCTCGTCGTCACGTTCTGGGCGTGCGTCGTCTGCCTGCCGTTCGGGCTGGGAGCGGCCATCTACATGAGCGAGTACGCGCGCCCGCGTGTCCGCAACATTCTCAAGCCGGCGCTCGAGACGCTCGCCGGGATTCCGACGGTCGTCTTCGGATTCTTCGCCCTGACCTTCTTCACCCCGTTCCTGCAGGACCTCGGGCTCGGCGTCAACGTGTTCAACGTCCTGGCGGCCGGTCTCGTCGTGGGCGTCATGCTCATCCCGATCGTCGCCTCGGTCTCCGAGGACGCGATGACCGCGGTCCCGCAAGAGCTCAGAGACGGCGCGTACGGGCTCGGCGCCACCCGGCTGCAGGTTTCGACCCGGATTGTCGTGCCGGCCGCGATCTCGGGCATCGTCGCAAGCTACGTGCTGGCGATCTCGCGCGCGATCGGGGAGACGATGATCGTGTTGATCGCCGCGGGCGGGCTCGCCCAGATCACCTTCGATCCGCGCGAGCAGTCGCAGACGATGACAGCGTTCATCGGCGCGACAGGGGTCGGCGACGTCCCCACCGGCTCGATCGAGTACAAGACGATCTTCGCGGTCGGCCTGACGCTCTTCGTGATCACGTTCGCCATGAACATGGTGTCGATACGGCTCGTCCGGAAGTACCGGGAGATCTACGAGTGAGCGCTGCCGAGACCAGCCTTGGACGCCGCTCTCAGGGCGACCGGGTGCGCGGGGCCGCCTTCTACGTCCTCCTGCTGATCTCGGTCACGGTTGGCTTCCTGCTCCTCGGAGTTCTCCTGGTGGACGTGGTCCGGAAGGGCATCGGCTACGTCGACCTGACGCTCCTGAACGAGCCGAACTCGTCCGATCCGAACAAGGCCGGGGCCGGGCCGGCGATCCGCGGGACGATCTACATGATGGTGCTGCTCCTCCTGTTCGTCGTGCCGATCGGGGTCGGGACCGCCCTCTACCTCGAGGAGTATGCGAACCGCGAACGCTGGTACAACCGCTTGCTCGAGATCAACATCCAGAACCTGGCGGCAGTGCCGTCGATCGTCTACGGGATCCTTGGCCTCGCCTTCCTCGTCCGTGGGATCGGGCTCGGCTACGTCCTCCTCGCCGGCGCGCTGATCCTGACCCTCCTGGTGCTCCCGACCGTGATCGTGGCCAGCAGGGAAGCAATCCGGGCGGTGCCCGACTCGATCCGACAGGGCGCCTACGCGCTCGGCGCCACACAGTGGCAGGTCGTCTGGCGGCAGGTTCTTCCGGCCTCGATTCCGGGGATCGCAACCGGCTCGATCCTCGCACTCGCCCGAGCGATCGGCGAGACCGCGCCGCTCCTTCTCGTCGGCGCCCTGACGTACGTCGCGGTCAACCCGACCCTGCTCGGCTCGTTCACCGCCCTGCCCGTCCAGATCTACCAGTGGATCGGACAGCCGCAGGACGAGTTCCGGGTGCTGGCCGCGGCCGGGATCATCGTCCTCCTGGTGATTCTGCTCACAATGAACGCCTTCGCGATCTGGCTCCGCAACCGCTACCAGAAGAGATGGTGATGTCCGATATGGAGAGCGCCCCTGCCGCACCTGCAAAGATTCCCGGCATGGACGAGAAGCTGCTCGCCGAGCGAGCGCGCGAAGCCGAATCCGCGCGTCGGGACGTGCTCTTCGACGTCAGCGACCTGACGGTCAAGTACTCGGGCATCCCGGCTCTTCGCGGCGTGTCGCTCGAGATCTTCAAGAATCACGTCACGGCGTTCATCGGCCCGTCCGGCTGCGGCAAGAGCACGTTCATCCGCTGCTTCAACCGCATGAACGACCTCATTCCGACGGCGGCGGTCGAGGGTCGGATCCTCTACCACGGGATCGACCTCTACGGCCCCGAGGTGGACTCCGGTCGAGGTGCGGAAGCGCATCGGCATGGTCTTCCAGAAGCCGAACCCGTTCCCGAAGTCGATCTACGACAACGTCGCCTTCGGCCCACGCATCCTCGGCTGGAAGAAGGACCTCGACGAGCGCGTCGAGAGGGCGCTGCGACACGCCGCCCTCTGGGACGAGGTGAAGGCCCGCCTGAAGGCGAGCGCATACAGCCTCTCCGGCGGCCAGCAGCAGCGCCTGTGCATCGCGCGCTGCCTCGCCGTCGAGCCCGACGTGCTGCTCATGGACGAGCCGGCCTCCGCGCTCGACCCGATCTCGACGACCTCGATCGAAGACCTCATGCACGAGCTCAAGCGCGAGTTCACGATCGTGATCGTCACGCACAACATGCAACAGGCCGCCCGCGTCGCCGACATGACGGCGTTCTTCAGCGTCGAGGTCGACGAGGAGCGCGACCATCGCACCGGGATCCTCGTCGAGTACGACCAGACACCGACGATCTTCACCAACCCCTCCGACAAGCGGACGGAGGACTACGTCACGGGGCGATTCGGATGAGGGTCACCCTTCAGGAAGAGCTCGACCAGCTCGAGGCCGGGCTCCAGGAGGAGGGTGCGCAGGCCCTCCAGGCACTTCGCGGCTCCATGAACGCCCTGCTGCAATCTGACATCGAGCTGGCCGACGAAGTCATCGCCTTCGACGACGAGATCGACGCGGCCTATCTCGGCATCGAGGAGGGCATCCAGTCGCTCCTCGCACGCCAGACTCCTGTCGCCGTCGACCTCCGCCTCGTGCTCGCCATCCTCCACAACAACCTCCACCTGGAACGGATGGCGGACTACTGCGTGACGATCGCCAAGCTGACGAAGCTCGTGCAGGACGTCCCGCACGACGTCACGATCCTCGAGGGCTTCGAGGAGATGGGCCAGCGGGCCGAGGAGATGATCCGAGTCGCGCTCGACTCATTCCGCGACCGCAACGCGGCGCGGGCGGAGTCGCTCGTCGACCTCGACGAGCTGATCGACCGCGCCAACCGGCGGGTGGTCGGACACGTTCTGTCGCTCGGCGGCGATCCGGCGCTCCAGGAATGGGGCCTCCGCATGATCATCGTCTCGCGCTGCCTGGAGCGGATCGGCGACCACGCGGTCGACATCGGCGAGCAGACGGCCTTCCTCGTCAGCGGCGAGTTCCGCGAGTTCACGGACGCCTCCCACCACGACGGCACGACCCCGCGGGATCTCACGAAGCCCGGCCGCGCCGACTGGTAGACCTTCGCTATGCGGTCTGGGTCGGACAATCTCAGCCGCGCTCTTGGCGCTGTCCGGCTCCGCGGCTCGCGGGCGCTGCCAAGGGCATCGTCGCCATCGGCGACTTCGGCGTCGGGGGCGAGCGGCAGAGCCTGAGGGGCGCGGCCGTCGAGCGCTTTGCCGACGGGCGGGAGGTCGATGCGCTCGTCACGCTCGGCGACAACGACTACACGGAGTCGCCGGCCGCGTTCGAGGCGAACTGGCTCGACTCGTTCGGCTGGGCGGCCGCCGACGGGCTGCTCGTCGCCGGGACGCTCGGGAACCACGACATCCGCGTCGACGGCGGCCGCTACGAGTTCGAGCTTCTCGGCATGCCGGGCCGCTATTACCAGCGACGTGTCGGAGGCGTCGAGCTCTTCCTCCTCGACTCGAACCGGCTGGGCCGAAGCCAGCTCGACTGGCTCGACACGGCCCTGGCCTCCACCACAGCTCGCTGGAAGGTCGTCGCCATGCACCATCCCGCCTACAGCTGCGGTGGCTACCTCGGCGACGCGCGGGTGCGGAGGAGGCTCGTTCCGATCTTCGAGCGGGGCGACGTCGACCTCGTGCTCGCCGCCCACGACCACAACTACCAACGCTTCGCCAAGCGCGCCGGCGTCACGTACGTCGTCCACGGCGGCGGTGGCGCGGAGCTCTACCCGTTCCAGCCGTGCCCGGATTGGTTTCCGCGGCGTGTGGAGCGGCTGAAGCAGCACGGGTGGCTGCACCTTCGCGCCGACGCCGACTCGCTCCGGGTGCGGGCGATCGACCGCCGAGGCGAGGTGCGGGACGTTTTCCGGTTATACCCCTAACGGGTATACTGCGAGACGTATGGCCACCGTCCAGCTCGAGCTCGAGGGGATGACGTGCGCGGCCTGCGCCGCCCGGATCGACAGGGCGCTGAACAGGCTCGACGGCGTCGAGGCGAGCGTCAACCTCGTCACCGAGAAGGCAGCCGTCCGCTACGACGACGGGCGCGTGGCGCTCGACGACCTCGTCACGGCGGTCGAGGGCGCGGGGTACGGCGCCTCCCTGACCCGCACGGAGCGCAAAGGGGGATCGCGCCTCGGGCTCCGGCTCGCGGTCGCGGCCGCGCTGACCGTCCCGGTCGCCCTGATCGCGATGGTGCCGCAGCTCGGCTTCGACGGCTGGGAGTGGTTGGCGCTCGTGCTGACGACGCCGGTCTGGGCCTGGGGTGGCTGGCCCTTCCACCGGTCGGCGCTCGAGAGCCTGCGCCACGGCGGCGCGACCATGGACACGCTGATCTCGCTCGGCACGACGGCGGCGTACGTCTGGTCGCTCGTCGCGCTGCTCGCCCTCGAGGACGCCGAGGTCTACTTCGAGGTGGCCGGCGTGATCACGACGCTGATCCTCCTGGGACGCTGGCTCGAGTTGCGGGCGCGCCGGCGCTCGGGCGCAGCGCTGCGCGCCCTTCTCGAGCTGGGCGCGAAGGAGGCCCGCGTGCTGCGCGACGGCGCCGAGGTCGCGGTTCCGCTCGAGCAGCTCGCGGTCGGCGATCTGTTCGTCGTCCGGCCGGGCGAGAAGGTCGCCACCGACGGCGTGGTCGTCGAGGGCCGCTCCGCCGTCGACCAGTCGATGCTGACCGGCGAGCCCGTTCCGGTTGACGTGGCGCCGGGAGACGAGGTCGCCGGCGCGACCGTGAACGCGTCCGGCCGCCTGATCGTCCGCGCGACGCGTGTCGGCGCCGACACCGCTCTGGCCCAGATCGCCAGGCTCGTCACCGAGGCCCAGGCCGGGAAGGCGCCCATTCAGCGCCTTGCCGACCGCGTCTCGGCGGTGTTCGTGCCGATCGTGATCGGCCTTTCGCTGGCGACCCTGGCGGGCTGGCTGCTGATCGACGGGGACGTCGCCGCCGCGTTCACGGCCGCCGTGGCGGTGCTCATCATCGCCTGTCCCTGCGCGCTCGGGCTCGCCACCCCGACGGCGCTCCTGGTGGGCACGGGCCGCGGCGCGCAGCTCGGCATCCTCATCAGGGGGCCCGAGGTGCTCGAGCAGACGCGGCGAGTCACCACCGTCGTCCTCGACAAGACGGGCACGGTCACCGAGGGACGAATGGAGCTCGTCGACGTCGTCCCGACGAACGGCGCGACGCGCGCCGACGTCCTCCGCCTCGCCGGCGCCGTCGAGGACGCGAGCGAGCACCCGATCGCGCAGGCGGTCGCGGCGGCCGCACGGGCCGAGCTGGGCGCGCTGCCGCCCGTCGAGGATTTCGAGAGCCGTCCGGGCTTCGGCGTCGTCGGGCACGTCGAGGGGCACACGGTCGAGGTGAGCCGCGGCGAGGGCGGCATCTCGGTGGCGTGGGACGGCGAGCCGCGCGCCACGCTGGTGGTCGCGGACGCTGTCAAGCCGACGAGCGCAGAGGCGGTGCGCGAGCTGCGAGAGCTCGGGCTCACGCCTGTGCTCATGACGGGGGACCGCGAGGAGACGGCCCGCGTGGTGGCCGCGCAGGTCGGGATCGGACGCGCCCTGGCCGGGGTCTACCCCGCCGACAAGGCCGCCGAGGTGCGCCGGCTTCAGGGAGAAGGAGAGGTGGTCGCCGTGGTCGGCGACGGCGTCAACGACGCGCCCGCACTGGCCCAGGCCGATCTCGGCATCGCCATCGGCACCGGCACGGACGTGGCCATCGAGGCCAGCGACCTGACGCTCGTCTCCGGCGACCTGCGCGCGGCGGCGGACGCGATCCGCCTCTCGCGGCGCGTGCTCGGGACGATCAAGGGCAACCTCTTCTGGGCGTTCGCCTACAACGTTGCCGCGATTCCGCTCGCCGTCGCGGGCCTCCTCAACCCCATGGTCGCCGCCGCGGCCATGGCCGGCTCGAGCCTCTTCGTCGTCACGAACTCCCTCAGGCTCAGGCGCTTCCGAAGCCCCCGCGAAGCGCGGCTAGGCCGGCTACGCGATCGTCACGCCAGCTGCCTGCGTGTGGGCGGTGGGAGAGTGGAGGGCTCGGCTGCTCGAGGGGTAGGTGCGCGGATCGGCACGCGGAGCGCGCCGCGAGGAGCTCGGCGAGGCGCTGGAGGTTCGCCGGCGTCGGCACCGCCATGACGTTGAAGCGCCCGGGTCCCCCTGCTGCGCCGAGCGGCGAGGCGAGTCGGCCGCCGCTCGTCAGAAGCGAGCGTCCGGGTCCGCGAGACGACGTCGAAGACCGCGTCGACACCGTCCGGGTACGCCGACCGCACGGCGGCGGCGAGGTCGGCGCTCCGGTCGAGGAGCTCGCGACGCCCAGCCGGCGGAGGTAGTCGAGATCCTCGGCGAGAGCGGGCGCGATCACCTTCGCTCCCGCAGAGGGGGCGAGCTGTACGAAGAAACTGCCGACGCCGCCGGTGGCGCGACGACGAGAACGGTCTCGCCCCGGAGAGCGCGAGCGCCTCGAAGGCCGCGATCGCGGTCAGCCCGGCAACCGGTGCCGCGCCGGCGGCGCGAGGTCGAAGCCGCGCGGCGCGGCGGCCGGGAGGTAGCTGCTCCGGCAGCGCGATCAGCTCGGCCCAGCTCCCGGCGTGCACGGTCGGATCGCGTGGAGCACGAAGCCGAAGACCTCGTCCCGACTCGATACCGGCAGGTGCCCGCGCCGACCTGCTCGACGACGCCGGCGAAGTCGCGGCCGAGCGCCACCGGAAACTCGTGCTCGACCATATCTTTCAGCGCGCCCGCGGCGATGAAGGCGTCGACCGGGTTGACCGAGGACGCGTGTACGCGTACGACGAGCTCGTTCTCGCCGGCGCTCGGCTCGGGAACGTCGTTCCGCAGGAGGGCTGGCCCTCGAAGTTAGAGAGTGAACGACCTCATGAGTAGGCTACATTGAGCATCAGGAGCGAAGAACTAGACGCCCGTCCAGCGGGTGGTGGCGCCCGTGGTAGGAGATGAGCGTGCAGAGGAGCCCGGTGAGGGCGACGCCTGGGCCGACCTCCAGCAGCACGCGCGCCTCGTCCGAGCGCTCGACGCCGGTCACGAGGCCGCCGACGCCGATCCAGACCGCCGCGAGGATCGCGGGGAGCAGCAGGAGGATCACCGTCCGGTCGTGCCACGGCCGGTTCCACCTCGCCCAGAGGGCGTAGTCGACCGGCGCGAGGACGAGGACCACCAGCGCGGGCAGGATCCCGGTCAGCGCCTCGCCGGAGGCCGCCGCGACCCAGAGGGCCAGCGCGAACGCGCCGATCGTCAGGTAGCGCGGCGCGGCCGGAGCTCCTCCTCGTGGCCCTCGACGTGGACGTCGGGGAGCCAGGAGAGCCAGGAGGGCAGGTACCAGTTCCAGCGGCCGAGGAGCTTCATGGTCGCGGGCACGATCACGGAGCGGATGATGGTCGCGTCGATGAAGAGCGCGACGGCGATCCCGAAGCCCATCTGCTGGAACATGACCAGGTCTCCCCGGGCGAAGCCTAGGAAGACGGCGATGATGATGAGCGCCGCACCGGTGATCAGGCGCGCGGTCGAGCCGACGCCGAACGAGATCGCCTCGTCGTTGTCGCCCGTCTGCGAGTACCGCTCCCGGATGCGGCTGAGCAGGAACACCTGATAGTCCATGGAGAGGCCGAAGAGCACGGCGAAGAGGAAGAGCGGCACCCAGGCCTCGACGGTGTCCACCTGCTGGAAGCCGAAGAGCTCGTTGCCGACGCCCTCGACGAACACGAGCACCAGCAGGCCGTAGGCCGCGCCCACGGAGAGGAGGTTCATGGCGATCGCGGTCGCCGGGACGACGATCGACCGGAAGGCGACGGTCAGCAGGACGAAGCTGAGGCCGAGGACGAACACGAAGACGATCGGCAGCCAGGCGTCCATGACGTCGTAGTAGTCGATGTCCTCGGCGGTGGCCCCGCCGACGAAGGCCTGGGCGTCCGAGCCCGCGAGAGCCGTCGGGATGACCTCCTCCCGCAGGTCGCGGACCGCGGCCACCGCCTCGGCGGACAGGGAGTCCCCGGCCACCGGGACGGTCAGCACGACGAGGCTGCCGTCCGGGCTCGTCTCGATCGTCGGCTCGCCGAAGATCTCACGCTCCAGGAGCGCAGCCTGCAGCGCCTCGACCGACGCACGGACGTCCGCGGAGGCGGTGTCGCCCTCCACGACGATGCGCACGGGGTCGGTCGTCTGGCCGGGGAACTCGCGGTTCAGGAGCAGGAAGCCGTGCTTCGACTCGAACCGGTCCGGGAGCGTGCTGATCCCTGCCGTGCCGCTCTCGAGCGAGAGCACCGGCACGGCGGCCGCGAGCAGGAGCCCGACGGCGACGACGAGGCTCGCGACCGGCCGTCTCATCACGCCGCGCACGATCCTGCCCCAGAAGCGGCTTTCCGCCCCGGCCGCCGCCGCCCGCCCGAAGTACGGGATGCGGAGCGAGTCGATGCGGTCGCCGAGCAGGCTGATGACGGCCGGGAGGAGCGTCAGCGCGGCGACGACCGAGACGATGCCCACGAGGATCGCGCCCGTCGCCAGGCTGCGCATGATCGTGTTCGGCACGAGCTCCAGGCCCAGCATGGCCAGCACGAACGCCGCCCCGCTGAAGAGGACGGCCCGGCTGGCGGTAGCGCCCGCAGTCTCGATCGCGTCGAGCTTCTCGCGCCCCTGCGAGCGCTCCTCGCGAAAGCGGCTGAGGATGAAGAGGGAGTAGTCGATCCCCAGAGCCAGCCCCATGCCGAAGATCATGTTCGTGACGAAGGTCGAGAGCTCGAACGCCTGGCCGACGACGGCGGTGAGGGCGAGCGCGACGACGATCGAGAGGACCGCCAGAACGAGCGGGATGACGCCCGCGACGACCGCGCCGAACACGAGCAGCAGAATGATGAGGGCGGCCGGGGCGCCAAAGAAGAGCTCGCCCTTCTGCAGGTCCTCCTCGGAGAGCCTGCTCAGGTCCTCGTCCATCGTGAGCTCGCCCGTCATCGCCGCCTCGACGGCTGGATCCTCGTCGAGGCGCTGCACCGCCTCGACGACGTCCGGCAGGCTGTCCTCGTTGCGGCCGAGGCCGACGAGGACGGCGGTGGCGCTTCCGTCCGCAGAGTCCAGCCGCTCCTGGCTCTCGTCGGCGGAGGTCACGACGTTGGTCGCTCCGACCTGCCGGAGCTCCTCGGCGAGCCCGTCCACGCGCTCGCGATCCACGGCGCCGCCCTGGAAGCTGACGACGACGACCTCGCTCGTCGCCTGCTCGAAGGACTCCGGCGACGGCGGGAAGTGCTCGAAGAGCAGCTCCTCGGCCCGCTTCGAGTCCGTGGGCGACGTGACCTCGCCCTCGGTGGTCAGCGTGTCCCCGAGGAGCACCGCGACGACGCCCATGGAGAGCACGACGACGGCGACCCAGAGGCCGACCGTCCGCCACGGATGGAGCGCGCACGCGCGGGCGAGGGATTCGGTGGAGAGGCTCACGGCGATGCCCGGCGAGGAAGTTAGCAATCACTCACAACTCTGTCAACCTCGTTGAGGGTAGGGTCTCGCCGTGCTCGCGATCACCGCCGGCAGCTTCCGCTTCGCCGCTCGGCTCGAGGAGGACGCCGCGCCGAGCACGATCACGGCGCTGCGGGCCCTGCTCCCGCTTCGCAGCCACCTCGTGCAGGCCCGCTGGAGCGGCGAGTCCGCCTGGGTGCCCATGGGCTTCGAGCTCGAGCTCGGGATCGGCCCCGAGAACGCCAACAGCTATCCGGCGGCCGGCGAGCTCCTCCTCTACCCGGGCGGGCTCTCCGAGGTGGAGATCCTCTTCCCGTACGGGGCGACGTGCTTCGCGAGCAAGATGGGCCAGCTCGCCGGAAATCACTTCGCGACCATCGTCGAGGGGCAGGAGCAGCTCTCCGAGCTCGGGCGCGTCGTGCTCTGGGAGGGCGCGCAGCCGATCGTGTTCGAAGAGAGCTAGACCAGAACGACCACAGGAACGTTCCCGCGCGGAGACAGGGCTCTCGCGCAGGATCAAGGGCGATGAGGCTCTTCATCGTCGCCTGGCGCGAGTCGCCCGTCACGATCTCGCTCACCACCGCCGGGCGGAAGATCGGGCTCGAGACGGTCGTGGCTACTCCGCCCGAGGTTGCCCGCAGGGTTGCGCACGGCGACGTCGTCCTCTCCCGTCTCGACGTGAGGCCGTCGCTGGACGGCGTCGAGCCCGGGGTCGCCAAGCTGCGGGGGCTGCACGCGCGGGGGATCACCGTCCTGAACGGGCCTGATGCCATGCTGGCCTGCCACGACAAGCTCGTGACCGCCCTGCGCCTCGGCCGCGCCGGGCTGCCGCACCCGGAGACGGCCTACCTGAGCGCGTCCTCGAGCCGCCGCGACGTCTCTCGTCTCCGCTACCCGGTGGTCGTCAAGCCCCGGTTCGGAAGCCGCGGCGAGCACGTCTCGTGCTGCGGCGATCCGGACGCGCTCGGCGCGCTGCTGGCCAGCCTACGCCGGCAGGCGTGGTTTCGGCGGCAGGGAGCGCTGATCCAGGAGCTCGTCCCGCCGACGGGATCGGACCTGCGGCTCCTCGTCGCGGGCGGGCGGGTCGTCGGAGCCGTTCGCCGGGTCGCGGCTCCAGGCGAATGGCGGACGAACGTGAGCCTGGGAGCGGAGCGGCGGCCGCTGCGGCCCACAGCCGAGGAGCGCGACCTCGCGGTGGCCGCGGCTGCGGCGGCGGGCGCCGACCTCGCCGGCGTCGACCTGATCCCGCGGCCCGACGGCGGCCACGCCGTCCTGGAGGTGAACGGCGCCCCCGAGTTCACGGCCGCGTACTCCTTGGACGGCCAGGACGTCTTCGAGGCCGTCCTCATCGGCCTGCTCCTGCCCGAGCCGGCCGGAGAGCGCCGCCGCTCGCTACGAAAGCGTGATCGTCCCCTCGAGCAGCGCGCGCCCGACGACCGCGCCCTCGAGGCCGAGCGCGGCGAGCGCGTCGAGGTCCTCGTCGGTGCGGACGCCCCCGGCCGCGAGGACCGGCAGGCCGGAGCGCTCGCGCACGCGCTCGAGCAGCCCGAGATCGGGGCCCGCCATCGTGCCGTCGCGGTCGATCGCCGTGCAGAGCAGGCGCCGAATGCCGGCCTCGGCGCAGCGCTCCGCGAACTCGTCGGGCGAGAGCTCCGTCATCCGGCTCCAGCCGGCCACGGCCACGCGGCCCTCGCGGGCGTCGACCGCGACGACGAGCCGCTCCTCGAACGCGGCGGCGAGCTCGGCGAGCGTGCCGGGCGAGTCGAGCGCGGCCGTCCCGACGACGACCCGGTCCGCCCCGGCGTCCAGAAGCGCCTGGGCATCCGCGGACGAGCGGATGCCGCCGGAAGCCTGCACCGGTGTCGGCGCGGCCGCGGCGGCGAGCTCGCCGACGAGCTCCGGCCGGATCCGTCCCGTGCGGGCGCCGTCGAGGTCGACCAGGTGCACGAGCGGCGGCCGTGTCGCCGCGAAGCGGGTGACCAGGTCCGCCGGATCACCCGCCCGGGCGACGACCGCGTCGAAGTCGCCCTGGCGCAGGCGCACGGCCTCGGTCCCGGCGACGTCGACCGCCGGGATCAGCTGGAACCCGTCGTGCCGGGCCTCTGCCATTGCGCTGCCATATTAACATGCTAATATGACGACACCCGATGGCGGATCGATCACACCCATGGCGGACGGCCGAGATGGAGGATCTCTTCGAGGCGATCGTGAGCCTCGAGGGGCCCGAGGAGGTGGAGCGCTTCCTGCGGGATCTGTGCACGCTGAGCGAGCTCGAGGCGATGGCGCACCGCTGGGAGGTGGTGAAGCTGCTCGACCAGGGGCTTCCGTATCAGGAGATCGCCAGGCAAACGGGCGCGTCGACCACGACGGTGACCCGCGTGGCGCACTGGCTCCGCCACGGGGAGGGCGGCTACCGGACGGTGCTCGACCGCCGGGCGCTCCTCTCGCCGACAGCCTGAAGATCGCGCTCCCCGCGAAGGGCCGGCTGCGCGAGCCTGCCATCGCCCTGCTCGAGGACGCCGGGCTCGGGCCGGAGGAGCCCGGCGAGCGGGCGCTCGCGTTCCCCTGCCGCAACGCGCCGGTGGAGGTCCTGCTCGTGCGCGCCGCGGACATTCCCGAGTACGTCCAGGACGGCGTCGTCGACTGCGGGATCACCGGAGCCGACCTCGTCGCGGAGCGCGGGGCGCGCGTGACCGAGCTTCTGCGCCTCGGCTTCGGCGGCTGCACGCTGGAAGCCGCGGTGCCGGAGGAGTCTCCGGTGGCGGAGCTCCCCGGCCTGCGCGGGCTGCGCGTGGCGACCGTCTATCCGCGCCTCGCCGCGCGCCTCCTCGAGGAGCGAGAGATCTCGGTCG
Organism: uncultured Actinomycetes bacterium; assembly: GCA_963775625.1. Taxonomy (GTDB): domain Bacteria; phylum Actinomycetota; class Thermoleophilia; order Gaiellales; family Gaiellaceae; genus JAIBJN01. The sequence goes on from CAVZJM010000003.1 coordinate 195,156, forward strand.
AGCTCGTGGACGTGACCGGGTCGGTCGAGGTCGCGCCGAGGCTCGGCCTCGCGGACGCGATCGTGGACCTCGTCTCCAGCGGGAACACTCTGCGGACGAACGGGCTTCGCTCGCTCGGGGCGCTCTTCTCGTCGGAGGCCGTGCTCGTCGCAGCCGAGGAGCCCGACGCCGCCTCGCTCCGCCTCCGGCCGATCCTCGCCAGCGTCGTCTCGGCCCGCGAGGCTCGCTACCTGATGCTGAACGCGCCCGAGGACGCGCTCGAGGAGATCTGCGCTCTCGTCCCGGGCTCCTCGGCGCCCAGCGTGATCCCGCTCGCCCAGCCAGGCATGGTCGCGGTGCATGCGCTCGTCCCCGCGGCCGACGTCTGGCGCCTCCTGCCGCGCCTCGAGGCGGCTCGGGCGACGTCGATCCTGCTCGTTCCCGTGGAGCGGATGCTGGCATGACCGATGTGGCGACGATCGTCGCGGACGTGCGGGAGCGCGGCGACGCCGCGCTCGCCGACTGGTCCGAGCGCCTCGACGGGGTCGGGCCCGCACGGGCGGAGCCCGCCGGAGAAGTGCCGGAGCGCGAGCTGCTCGCACTGGCCGATGCCGTGCGCCGCTGGCACGAGCTGCAGCGTCCCGCGGACCTGGCGGCGGAGATCCTGCCCGGCGTCGTCCTCGAGCGGCGCTGGACGCCGCTCGGCGCCGTGGGCGTCTACGTCCCGCGCCGCCTGGTGTCCACGCTCGTCATGTGCGTGGTCCCGGCGCAGGTCGCCCGGGTCGAGCGCATTGCCGTCGTCACGCCCCCGGACGGGGCCGGCGTCGTGGCGCGGGCCGCCGAGCTCCTCGGTCTCACCGAGGTCTGGGCGGTGGGCGGGCCACAGGCGATCGCCGCTCTCGCCTACGGTACGGAGACGATCGCGCCGGTGGACAAGATCGTCGGCCCCGGAAATGCGTTCGTGAACGAGGCGAAGCTGCTCGTCTCCCGTGACGTCGCGGTCGACCTCCCCGCCGGGCCGTCCGAGGTAGTCGTCCTCGCCTCGGCGGGAGCTGACCTCGCGGTCGCCGAGCTCGAGCTCGCAGCCCAGAGAGAGCACGGGGCCGACGCCGTCTGCCGCGTCGTGGAGGCCGACGGCGACCTCGAGGGCGCGCTTGCCCGTGTCGAGGCGCTCGCCCCCGAGCACCTCGTCCTGCTCGGCGAGGACGCCGAGGGGCTGGCGCCGCGCGTGCGAAACGCAGGGGCGGTGTTCGTCGGCCGCTGGTCGCCGGTCGCCGCGGGCGACTATGCGACCGGCGGAAACCACGTCCTCCCGACCGGCGGCCGCGCCCGCGCGGTCGGCGGGCTCGGCCTGGAGGCGTTCCTGAAGCCGGTGACGGTGCAGCGCCTCACTCCCGCGGGCCTCGAGCGGGTGCGACCGGTCGTGGAGGCTCTCGCGGCGCTCGAGGGCATGCCCGCGCACGCGGAGGCGGTGCGGCGATGAAGGCGCTCCCGGCCGAGTTCACCGCGTACGCCTGGGCGCCGTCGACCCGAGAGCTCGCCGACCGTTTCGGCCTCGACCAGAGCGAGATCGTGCGCTTCGACGGCAACGTGCCGGCCTGGCCGCTCCCCTCTTCCCGGCCGGGCGCGCTCGCCGCGGCGCTCGCGGACGTGCAGAACTACCCGCACGGCGGCTACACGGATCTGATCGCGGCCGTTGCGGGCTATGCCGAGGTCGCCCCTGAGAACATCGTCCTGGGCGCCGGCGCCGACGACCTCATACTCCTCTGCGCGCGAGCCTTCGCCGGCCCCGGCGACCGGGTCGCGATCGCCGAGGAGCCCACCTACCCGCTCTTTCGCATCGCCTCGATCCTCGCAGGCGCGGAGATCGCCGACGACGACCCCGTGGTCACGTTCTGCTGCCGGCCGAACAACCCCTCGGGCGCCCTCGGCGACCTCCCCGCCGCGAGGCCGCTGGTTGTGGACGAGGCGTACTACGAGTACGCGGGCGAGACGGCGGCCGGGCTGCTCGACGACGGCGTCGTCGTCATCAGGACGCTCTCGAAGGCCTTCGGCCTGGCGGGCGGGCGCGTCGGCTACGCGCTCGCCGACACGGAGACCGCCGCCGAGCTCAACCGGCGCCAGTCGCCCGCCTGCATCTCGACACTCTCCGCGGCGCTTGCGGTCGCGGCGCTCGCCGATCCGCCCGACGTCTCGGCGCAGGTCGACGAGCGAGAACGGCTCGCGCGCGGCCTGCGGGCCCTCGGTCTGACTCCGCTCCCGTCCTGGACGAACTTCGTCTTCGTCCCCATGGAGGCGCCGGAGGAGGTGGGCGCTGCGCTCCTCCGCTCCGGGCTCGTGGTCCGTGTCTTCTCCGACGGGATTCGGGCATCGGCCAGGGATCCGGAGGACGACGACCTGCTGCTCGATGGAATCGCGCGCGCCCTCGACCGCCCGGCTCCGGTCGCCGGGCCCGGCCGCCGGAGCGTCCGCCACCTGCGCGCGACCGCCGAGACGCGGGTGCGAGTGCGGCTTGCTCTCGACGGAGCGAGCCGCGTCCGCGTGTCGACGGGCGCCGGTCTCTACGACCACTTCCTGGAGCAGCTCGCCTTCCACGCCGGCTTCGACCTCGTGCTCGAGGCGGCCGGCGATTTGGAGACCGGCGCGCACCACACGGCCGAGGACGCCGCCATCGCCCTCGGCGAGGCCCTGGATGCTGCGCTGGGAGACCGGCGTGGGATCGCCCGCTTCGGCGACGCAGTCCTCCCGATGGACGACGCGCTCGCGCGGGCGGCTGTCGACCTCGGCGGCCGGCCGGCCAATGAGGTCGAGCTCGAGCGCGACCCGGGGCTCGCCGAGCACGTGCTGCGCAGCCTCGCTCAGGCCGGGCGCCTCGGCCTCCATGTCGAATCGACCGGCCGGGATCCGCACCACGTCGCCGAGGCCGCGTTCAAGGCCGTCGGGCGGGCGCTCCGCTCGGCGGTACGGCTCGAGGGTGCGGAAGTGCCTTCGACGAAGGGATCGCTGTGAAGGTCGCCGTCTGCGAGTACGGCGCCGGCAACGTGCGCTCGGTCGTGCTGGCCTTTCAGCGCCTGGGCGCCGACGTCTGCGCGACGAGCGATCCGGAGATGGTGGCGCGCGCCGATCTCGCCGTTCTCCCAGGTGTGGGATCGGCGCGCTCCGCCATGCAAGGTCTCGCCGCCCGCGGGCTCGACGACGCTCTCAGCGAGCGGGCCGCCGCGGGCAGGCCGACGCTCGGGATCTGCCTGGGCCTCCAGCTGGCTCTCGAGTCGTCGGACGAGGACGGCGGCGTCCGCGGACTTGCCCTCCTCCCAGGACGTGCCGTGCGCCTCCGCCAGGGGCGCGTTCCCCGCATCGGCTGGGCGCGCGTCGACCCGGGCGGCGAGGAGCTCTACTTCGCCCATTCGTTCGCGGCGGAGACGCCCGCTGCGACGGCCACCTCGGAGGGCGTCGTGGCCGTTGCCGAGTCGGGGAGCTTCGTCGGCGTCCAGTTCCACCCGGAGAAGAGCGGCCGCGCGGGCGCCCGGTTCCTGGAGCGATGCCTCTCCCGCGCCTGATCCCCTGCCTCGACGTGGAGGCCGGCCGCGTCGTCAAGGGCGTCCGCTTCCAGGGCCTCCGGGAGGTCGGCGACCCGGTCGAGCTGGGCGCCGCCTACTCCGAGGCGGGCGCCGACGAGCTCGTCTTCCTCGACGTCTCCGCGACGATCGAAGGGCGCGAGACCCTGGTCGGCCTCGTCCGGCGCGTGGCCGAGCAGCTGGCCATCCCCTTCACGGTCGGCGGCGGGGTCCGCGCCGTCGGGGACGCGGACGCGCTCCTGGAAGCGGGCGCGGACAAGGTCGCGGTGAACTCGGCCGCGCTGGCGCGCCCGGAGCTCCTGTCCGCGCTGGCGGAGCGGCTCGGCTCGCAGGCGGTCGTGCTGGCAATCGACGCCACCGGGGGCGACGTGCGCTCCCACGCGGGCGGCGTCGCCACCGGCCGACGAGCTGCCGAGTGGGCCCGCGAGGGCGAGGAGCGCGGCGCCGGCGAGATCCTCCTCACCTCGATCGACACCGACGGAACGCGCGACGGCTACGACCTCGGGCTGACCGAAGAGGTCGGCGGCGCGGTGTCGGTACCGGTGATCGCGTCGGGGGGCGCCGGCTCGGCCGAGCACGTCGCCGCGGCGCTCCGGGTAGCCCAGGCGGCGCTGCTTGCCTCGATCCTCCATGAGAATCCGGCCCGCCTCGCCACCCTCAGAGACGAGCTGCGCGGCCTGGGAGTGCCGCTCCGAGATGCCGCATGAGCATTGTCAAGTAACAGTCTGTTACTTGAGAGGGGGCTCCCGTGGCTGCTGAGGGCGAGCTGCGGGCGGCGATCGTCCAGGACGCCGAGTCCGGTCGCGTGCTCATGCTGGCCTGGATGGACGACGAAGCCCTCCGGCTGACGCGCGAGACCGGCGAGGCACACTTCTTCAGCCGCTCGCGCGACCGGCTCTGGCGCAAGGGCGAGACGTCGGAGAACACGCTGAGCGGTCGAGGAGCTCCGCGACGACTGCGACGGCGACGCCTACCTGCTGCGCGTGCGCCCGAACGGGCCGGCCTGCCACACCGGGTCGGTCTCCTGCTTCGCGCCGTGGCTCTGGCGCCGCGTACGCGAGCGCGCCGAGACGCGCCCGGAGGGCTCCTACGTGACGGAGCTCCTCGACGCAGGCCCGGGCGTGGTCGCGCAGAAGCTGGGCGAGGAAGGCGTCGAGGCCGCGCTCGCCGTGAGCTCGGAGGACGACGCGCGCGTCGTCGCCGAGATCGCCGATCTCTGGTTCGCCAGCTACGTGGCGCTGGCCGCCCGCGGGCTCGACCCGAGCGACGTCGAGGCCGAGCTCGAGCGGCGGCGGCGCTAGGCGACGCTAGCCGCTGCTTCGGCACGACGTGCCAGAGCGCCGCTAGGTACAGTCTCCGCGTCGAGCGGGTCACTCCGCTCCGCATCGAGAGAGGCTGAGGGAACCGGCCCTGTGAAGCCTCGGCAACCTGCCGTGAAGGCAAGGTGCCAAGCCCGGCGGGCTTCGGCCCGAAGGATGTCGAGCGAACTCAGGAGGCTCCAGTGCCCGCCACCGCACTTCGTTGCACCAACTGCCACGCCGAGCTCGGGCTCGACGGAATCGGCGCCTGCCCCAGCTGCTTTGCGCCGCTCGAGCCCGTCTACGACCGAGACCAGCAACTCCGGATGGCGACGCGGGAGCAGCTCGCAGCGGGCCCGCCGTCGCTCTGGCGGTACGCCCCGCTCCTCCCAGTCGAGCCCCCGGCCGAGCCCCGCCTCGCTCCCGGCCTCACACCCCTTGTGCGCGCACCGCGCCTCGCCGAGGCCGTGGGCGTTCGCGAGCTCTGGCTCAAGCTGGACACCGCCAATCCAACCCACTCCTTCAAGGACCGGGTCGTCGCCGTCGCCTCTGCGAAGGCGCAAGAGCTCGGCCTGAGGACGCTCGCCTGCTCGTCCACCGGCAACCTCGCAAACGCCGTCGCCGCTCGGGCAGCCGCGGAGGGGCTCGAGGCGGTCGTCTTCTGCCCGGCCGATCTCGAGCCGGAGAAGCTCGTCGCCACAGCCGTCTACGGCGCGACGGTGTACAGCCGTCGACGGTACGTATGACGACTGCTCGCGGCTTACCGTGGAGCTCTCCTTCGAGCTTCCCTGGGCGTTCGTCAACGTCGGCCTCCGGGCCTACTACGCGGAAGGATCGAAGACCCTCGCCTACGAGATCGCCGAGCAGCTGGGCTGGCGCGCGCCATTCGCGGTGGTCGTGCCGATCGCCTCGGGCGCGCTGTTCTCCCGGATTCAGCGAGGCTTCGAGGAGCTCCTCGACCTCGGGCTGGTCGCGGGCCCCCGCCCGCGGCTGTTCGGCGGCCAGGCCGAGGGCTGCTCGCCGGTCGCGGCAGCCTTCGCGGAGGAGCGGCGCGTCGGACCCGTCAAGCCGCGCACAGGCGCGCGCTCGCTCGCCATCGGCAACCCGGCGGACGGCGACGCCGCCGTGTCGTCGGCCCGTGCGTCGGGAGGCGCCGTCTACGCAGTTCCCGAAGACGAGATCGGTTCGAACATGACGCTGCTGGCCGAGCGGGCTGGGGTCTTCGGCGAGGCGGCCGCCGGCGTCACGCTCGGAGCGCTGGTCGAGGCGGTGCGACGAGGCGAGCTCGGCCCCGATGACGAGGTGGTCCTTCTCGTCACGGGCGACGGGCTGAAGACGCCGCAGCCGGTGACGGGATGCTTGCGGCCCGTGGAGATCGAGGCGGATGCCGACGCGCTGCTGGACCGGCTGGCGGCGACCGTCTGAGCACTCGCTCGGGTCTTCCAAGGGCACAATGCGGGCATGGCCCCTGCGACTCTCTCCCCGGTCGAGGTCGAGCTGGAGGATCCCGTCGACGAGGACGTTCCCGAGCACGAGCGGCCGTGGATCGTGATCGTCTGGAACGACCCGATCAACCTCATGTCCTACGTCACCCTCGTCCTGCAGAAGCTCTTCGGCTACAGCCGGGAGCAGGCGACGAAGCTGATGCTCCAGGTACACAACGAGGGCAAGGCGGTCGTCTCCGGCGGTCCGCGCGAAAAGGCCGAGCACGACGTCGCCCGCCTGCACGCGCACGGCCTCTGGGCGACGATGCGCCAGGACTGATGCTCTCCCCGAGGCCCATCGAGCGCACGGGCCGGGGCGATTTTCGGCTGCGGCTCTCCGACGGCGAGCGGGAGCTGCTTGGGAAGGCTGCCGGTCGAGCTCCTCGAGCTTCTCGCAAGCGACCCGAGCGACCCCGCGCTCGATCGCCTGCGCCCTACGGCGTACGAGGAGGACCCCGAGGCCGAGGACGAGTACCGGCGGCTCACGGACGGCGAACTCCGGGCGGGCCGGTCGGACGCGCTCCGCACGCTCGCCGCGACCGCCGCCGGCGACCGGCTGACCTCCGAGGAGCTGGACGCCTGGCTCCGCGCCCTCACCGACCTGCGCCTGGCGCTCGGCACCCGCCTCGACGTCTCGGAGGAGGTCTATGCGCGCGAGATCGACCCGCGCGACCCGCAGGCGTACGAGCTCTCCGTCTTCGCGTACCTGAGCTGGCTCCAGGAACAGGCCGTCGAGGCTGCCATGGATGCCTAGTGCGCTTTAGCGCGCCGCCTACCCGGTGGGGGTATACCATGAGCTCATGTCCAACACGACACCAACGCGCGGGTACAGCGCATCGAAAGAGCAGCTCGTCGGGCGGCTGCGCCGCATCGAGGGCCAGGTCCGGGGCGTCCAGCGAATGGTCGAAGAAGACCGCTACTGCATCGACGTGGTCACCCAGATCAGCGCAATCGAGGGCGCACTGGAGAAGGTCGCTCTCGGCCTGCTGGACGGCCACACGAGACACTGCGTCCTCGGCCCCGAGTCCGCGGAGCTCCGCGAGGAGCGCACGGAAGAGCTCGTGGCGGCCTTCGGCCGACTGCTCGGCCGCAGCTAGCCCTTCGAGGAGTTGACCGGGCAGCGGGCCCGATCCACGCTGAGGCCATAGTTCTGCGGCCCGACCGCGCTGGCGGTCTTTCGCGCCCTGGGTAGGCGCGCACACACAACCGAGGAAGGACATGGCGTGACGGACATTGGCGTCCCCGATCCGCTCGAGCCGGAGATCGACGTGATCCCGGCGGTCGAGCCCGTCCCCGGACCGGTCGAGCTGCCCGAGCCGGCCCCGGTGCCGGAGCGACAGCGCGAGCCGGCGTGAAGCGAGACGAGCCGATCCTCGCCTGGCGCAGCTGGCGCCTGCGGATCGACCCGGAGACGGAGGGAGTCGAGACCGTGCTCGAGTCGTGCGTCTACGGCGATCCCTGGCCCGAGCGCCAGGCGCTCGCCGCCTACTGTCCGGAGCACGCGCAGCCGGAGCCCGGCTGCGGCTGCGGGATCTACGCGGTGACGACGCGCGAGGCAGCGCTCGAATGGGCCGGGTGGGCACAGGCCGCCGTGCCGAACCCGATCGTGCTCGGCCGGGTGCAGCTCTGGGGCCGCGTCCTCCCCCACTCCGCCGGCTACCGCGCGCAGCTCGCCTATCCGTACGAGCTTGGGGTGCTCCTGAGCGAGAAGGTCGGCCTGGCCGACGCGCGCCGCCTCGAGCGGCTGCTCCAGGCGGCCTACCTGGTGGACATCAGCGAGCGCGCCGCCTAGGCGCGGGGTCTTCAGGCGTGGGCGATAGTCGGCCCGAGCCAGCGATCTAGGTGAGAGTCTCCGCCACGGCCGTACCAACCGCCCGGATGACGCCCACCGCCTCCTGCACGTACGGCTGCGGGATTCGACGGGACGTCGAGTCCGGAAGCAGATCCCCTCCGTACGCGATCGCATGCTCTCGCTCGACGATCTGGTCGAGCTGGTCCTTGACCGCGGCGGCATCCCACGCGCGTCCGTCCGAGGACAGGATCTCGGCAGCCCGTGGCCAAGGCGGGTCGCGCCGCGCCATATCTCGAATCACATCCTCGATCGCCGCCGCCCGCTCGAGCCTCGGCTGCCCCAGCCGCCGACGGCACAGCTCGGCCGCCTTCGCGCTCGCTTGCCGGTCGCCGAGCAGCGCAAGAGATCCCTCGGCGTCTTCCTTGACCCACTTCGCGACGCTTCGCATCAGCGTCCCATCCCGCTCGGCCCGAGGAATGGCGGCCACGACCGACTCGAGCACGAGAGCGTCCAGCGCGCCAACGCTCAGCACGAGCGTGCCCCGGAGCAGGTCGCCGGCGTGTCGTCTCGGCCTACCGCCAATGGCGCACAGCACCGGATGGAGGAGCAGAAGACCCTCCGCCCGCCCCAGCGCCTTGTTGAAGACGTCGTAGGGGGTTACCGCCGCCAGCTTGTGCACCTTGTGCGATTCCGCCGGTGCGTATTCCTCGAACGTGAACCGCTCCGGTGCGTCGCGGCGGATGCTGATGGACGCAGACCCGTCTATGTCCAAATCCTGGTCATAGTGAGCGATAGCACCTCACCGAGCCCAGAAGTGCTCGAGCACCTGCGCTTGGGAGAGCGCTAAGGGGTAGATCGCAACTTCATCGACATCGCCGTCGAAGTAGGCCGTCCCCGTCGTCGCGCGGCCGATATTGAGCGCGGTCGCGTTGTTCGTGGTCGTCGTGTTCGTTCCCAGCACGGTGACGTCGATGCCGTCCACGTAGAGATGGACGCTCGTGCCGCTCTTCGTCGCGACGACGTGGTGCCAGTTCGAGTCGTTGATCGCAGCCGACGAAGCTGGCGATCGCCGTTGCGCCCGAGCCGCCCGGAATCAGGACGAGCTTGTTGTTCGTCCCGAATCCGAGAGCCGCCGCGCCGCCGCCTTTGTGAATGATGCGCTGGGTGACTCCGCGCGCCGCCCCGCGCCGCAGCCAGAGCTCGTAGGTGAAGAAGTCCCCCACGTCGAGGGAGGCGTGATCCGGAACGCTCACGTAGTCGTCGACGCCGTCGAAATGAGCGGCCGGGTTCGAATCGCCGAGGAGCGCGCCGGGCACGCCGCGCGTGACGCCGCCGTTGTACGTCCCGGCCGGCCCGCCCGTCTCATCGAGCGCGCCGCCGCTCGTCTCGCCGAGGCGCCAGTAGCCTCCCGGATCGTCGGCGAGCACGGTCTCGTAGTAGGAGACCGGTCCACTCGAGTCGCTGACC
>CAVZJM010000004.1:0-317983 GCA_963775625.1 uncultured Actinomycetes bacterium
ACGAAAGGAGAGCACCATGGCTGATCCGACCACCGACACGCCGGTCCTCGACCTGCTCGCGAGCATGACCGCGGACTCGGTCGAGGCGTCGAGCCTCGATCCGGAGGCGCTGATGCTCGTTCGCATCGCTGCGCTCGTCGCGGTCGATGCCCCGCCTGCCTCGTACCTGCTCAACCTCGGAGCGGCACGCGAGATGGGCATCGACCCCGAGCGGATCCGCGGCGTCCTCGCCGCGGTCGCGCCGATCGTCGGCACTGCGCGCGTCGCGTCCGCCACGGGCGCGATCGCCGCGGCGCTCGAGGTCGCGATCGAGGTCGCCGAGCTCGAGGATCAGGACGACCTGGACGCCCAGTAACCGAGCCGTGTCGCCGGCGAGCCGCCCTCCTTCGGGCGGGCGGCTCGGCCCGGCCCCTCGCGGCAGCCAAGGAGGTAGACAGTGAGTTCGAACCGCATCGTGACCCGCCGCTTCGCAGCAGCCCTCGCTGTTGCCGTCGTCGTCCTGGTCTCAGCCCTCGGCTGCGCCTCCGACGACGACGACAGCGCAACGACCGAGGCCGCGACCGGCGCCACCGATACCGAAACGCGCACGCTCGGCGAAGGAATCGAAAACCTCCAAGAGGCCCAGGCGCAGCTCTGTCCCGAGCTGTCGGACCTCTCGGCGGACCTCACGGAGATCTCCGCCAGCGGGACCGAAGCCGGCCAGGACGCCCTTGCAGCCATCGGATCCACCGCGGCAGCTCTCGCAAACAGCGCAACAGCGTTGACCGAGGCCGGGGTGGATGAGGCTGCCTCCGCCGCCGAAGACCTCGCATCCAGCCTGGAGTCGCTGGCCGCCTCCGGCGGCGAGGACGCCCAGGCGCGCGCAGGCGAGGCGGCCGACGGCGTGCGAGCAGCTGACGGATGCCCTGCAGTGTCCGTGACCGAGCCACCGAGACACACCAAATCGACGGAGGCATAGATGTACTGGCTTTGGACCATCTTGTTCGTGGCATTTGGATAGCCATCGCGTTCTGGCCGGCCCGCGTTGCCGCGCGGAAGGGGCACAGCTTCTTCCTCTACTTCCTCTTCAGCCTGGTCTTCTTCCCGCTGGCCCTGCTCGTTGCGTACCTGGTCGAGGATCGAAGCTACGCCGTGGCCTGACTGGAGCCTGGAGGGCGAGACGATGAGCGACCTCGACGATCGACGGGACGAACCGGCGGAGAGCCGCGATGCATCCGGCGCTGGTCGCAGCGAGCGAGCGCGCGCCAAGCTCGATGCGCCGCGAAGGAGGGCGCGAAGGGTGCGAGCGAACGGCACGTGGCCCTTGCAGTCCCCATCCGGGCGGCGGAACGAGACCGGCGCGTCGCGGGAAGCGTTCTCGCCGGCGGAGTGGCTTACAAGCTCTTCCTGTGGCTGCTGCCGTTCGGCTTGATCGTCGGAGGCGCTCTCGGCCTCAGCAATGCTAAGAGCACCGAGGACGCGGTCGAAGGCGGCGGCGTCCCGGGGGCGATCTCCAACGCGATCGGCGATGCCTCGCGTGTCCGCTGACTCCAACTCGTGGTGGCTCCTCGCGGTCGGCGTGCCCCTTCTCCTCTGGGCGGGTTTGACAGGCGCGAAGGCAGTACTGCTCGTTCATTCGCTCGTCTGGGACGAACCTCCTCCGAAGGCCAATCCGCTCAAGGCCTCACTTGTCTTTACCGGAATGCTGTGTGCGACCATCGCCACCATCGGGCTCGGCTCGTGGTTCGCTGACGTGGCGTGGCACGGCCTGATGTCTGCCGCGCTCACGATCGCACCGCTCGCCGGGCTGTGGCTCTGGGTTTCACTTCAGCTTCCGCACCGGGACGCTCCCTGGCGGGCGCTGCTGCCCGGCGCAGTCCTCATCGGGATCGGCGTCCCACTGCTCAGCGGACTGGTCGACGCCTTCCTCGTGGATGAGCTCGAGAAGTCGACGTCGATGTACGGCAGTCTCGGCGCCACGGCGACGCTCATCTTCTTCATCTACCTCCTAGGGATCCTCGTCGTCGGCTCACCCATTCTCAACCACTCGCTCTACGAAGAGCTCCGCGCGAAGGGCGAGAAGGCCGCGGTGACGAGGCAACGGGCTCGCCGGGGGCTTCACCCGCATGAAACCGGAGGACTGAGAACGATGAACGAGGACCCCGCCGACACGCGAAGGAGACGAGGCTCGAACGGCGGCTCGAGCGTTGGGTGGCCCGAGCCGTGACGCCGCGGGGGGCCGCCATCGTGATCGCCTCCGCGACGATCGCGATCACCGTCGCCGCCGGGACCCTGATGACGGTCCTCGACCGCGAGAACTACCCGTCGATCGGCTCCGGGCTCTGGTGGGCCGTCCAGACGACCACGACGGTCGGGTACGGCGACAACGTTCCGACGACCTACGCCGGACGGTTCCTCGCCGCGTTCGTCATGCTGGTCGGCATCGGCTTCCTGACCGTCATCACCGCCGCGATCACGAGCACGTTCGTGTCGCGCTCGCGCCTCGAGCCGGCCGACTCGGACGCCGAGACCTCGCTTGCCGAGCAGCTCCGTCAGATCAACGCGCGGCTCGAGCGAATCGAGACGCGCCAGAGCGGGAGCTCGTAGCTCCCGCCGGCGGTCTCCCGCTCAGTCGAGCGACGGATCGACGGGAGCTTGTGAAGTGAATGCGATTGCCCACGGGTGCCGAGCCGCTCACTACCGGCCGAAGGTGCCCGATTCACGAGCGCTCGACCTCATCCAGACAAGGTGATTTCGTTCGCCACGGGCGAACCTGGATCGAGGGACCTGGGACAGAAGCGACCCTCGATCCGGTTCGCAGGCCGCGGTCAGGCCACGGTTTCCTTGAAGCCCTGCCAGCGTGCCGTCAGGGCGTAGAGCACGAGGATGTTGAGCGTGACGATCAGGATGTTCCAGAGCGGATACGCCTGCGGGTAGTTCGCCATGAACGCGATCTGCCCGATCGCATTGACGGAGACGCCGATGATGGCAAGCCAGCGCGCCCAGCCTGCCCCGCCGAGCAGGCCGAGGCCGGTGAGGACGAGGAGGCCGCCCCAGATGAGCGTCATCCAGCCCCACGTCGTCACGTCGACGATTGCGAGTCCCTTGGCCGTGGCGACGACGTACTCGTCCTCGAGGATCCCTACGAAGCCCTGCAGCATGTCGAGCGCACCGACGATCACGAGCACGAAGCCGGCGAAGACGATCCACCCACTCCACGACGAGTCTTGCGATGCCATTGCACTTGCTCCCTTCTGAGATAACGATTGCTCCGGGAAACGCTGTCGCGGCCAAGGCGGCGCGGCATCGCACTATATGGGTGAATCGGGCCGCTGCGTGACCTCCCTCTGCGGCCGCACGATTCACACAGATTGGATGATGTGGCACCGGGGGCGCCGGGTGACGATCGGGGCATGAGCGAGACAGCCGCCGCCCACCCTTCGTCGGCGCTTCCCTTCAAGGAGGAGGAGAACTAGATGGCCCGCAGTTCCGAGCCGTCCTACGGCGAGTCCACAGCCTGGCAGCCCGAGCGTCCACGCTTGCGGCTGTTCCCCCTGCTCGTCTCGTGGTTCGCCACGGGCCTCGCCCTGATGGTGGCAGCGGCGATCCTGCCGGGCGTCGACATCGAGAGCTTCTGGGGCGCGCTGCTCGTCGCGGCGATCGTCGCGGCGCTGAACGCGGTCATCCCGCCCGTGCTGGCCGCGCTGAAGCTTCCGCTCACCCTCGTTCTTGGCTTCCTGGTGGTCCTGATCGCGGACGCACTCATCCTCCTGATCGCCGCCGAACTGAACGTAACCGACGGCGTGCTCAGCGTCGACAACTTCGGCTGGGCGCTATTGGCGGCGTTCATCGTCGCTGCCGTCAGCCTCGTGCTCGCCGTCATCCTCGGCTCGGACGACACGTCGTCGATCCGAATCGCGCAGCGGATCGCACGCCGGCAAGGGATCATCGCCAGCACCGACGTCCCCGGGATCATCTACCTCGAGATCGACGGGCTCGCTCTGCCCGTGCTGCGCCGTGCGATGCGCGACGGCAACGCGTCCACCATGGCCCGCTGGCTGGCCGACGACACGCACCGCTTGACGGAATGGGAGACCGATCTCTCCTCGCAGACGGGTGCCAGCCAGGCGGGGATCCTGCTCGGATCCAACGAGGACATCTCGGCCTTCCGCTGGGTTGAGAAGGAGACCGCGACGCTGATGACGTGCTCGGCGCCGCCGGACTGCGCGGAGATCGAGCGGCGCCACGCGACCGGCATCGGCCTACTCGTCGACGGCGGCGCCAGCCGCGGGAACCTCCTCTCCGGCGAGGCGGAGGACGTGATCCTCACCGTCAGCCGCATGGAGGCGGAGAAGAAGTCCAATCCCGGCTATCGGGCGTTCTTCTCCAACGGCGACAATGCGTTGCGAACGCTCGTCCTCTTCGGCTGGGAGATCGTGCTCGAGTGGACGGCGGCCGCGCGTGCGATCCGCCGGGACGTGCATCCGCGCGGCCACCGCGGCGGCATCTACCCGTTGATGAGGGCCGCGCTCTGCGTCTTCGTGCGCGACCTGATCGTCTCGGGCGTCCTCACCGACATCATGCGCGGGCGGCCCGCTGTCTACGCGACCTTCTCGAGCTACGACGAGGTGGCGCACCACTCGGGACTCGAGCGCGCGGACACCCTCGAGGCCCTGCGCAAGCTCGACGGCCACTTCGCGCAGATCGAGCGGGCGTGCCGCTACGCGCCGCGCCCGTACGAGATCGTCGTCCTCTCCGACCACGGCCAGACGCAGGGCGCGACCTTCAAGCAGCGCAACGGCTACGGCCTCGACGAGCTCGTCGAGCGATCGCTCGCACAGGGCGATGTCGAAGGGATCGCCGGAGGGGACGAGCAGAGCTCGATGGTCGGCAACGCCTTCAGCGAAGCGACGGGGAAGAAGGCGAAGCGGCCCAAGAACGACGTCTCCGACCGAGACGTCGTCGTGCTCGGCTCGGGCAACCTCGGCCTCGTCTACCTGATGGAGGAGCCCCGCCGGCTGACATTGGAGGAGATCGAGGCGCGCCACCCGAAGCTCATCTACGAGCTTCGCTCCCATCCGCACGTCGGCTGGCTGCTCCTTCGCTCGTCCGAGCACGGGGCAGTCGCGCTCGGCGCCGACGGCGTTCACTACCTCACGGAGGGCCGCGTCGAGGGCGAAGACCCGCTCGCGCCGTTCTCGCCCACCGCGCCGCGGCACTTACTGCGGACTGACGGGTTCCAGCACGTTGCCGACATCATGGTCGGCAGCTTCTACGACCCCGAGCTCGAGGAGGGCTGTGCCTTCGAGGAGCTGATCTGCTTCCACGGCGGCATCGGCGGTCTGCAAACGCGGCCGTTCATCCTCCACCCGGCGCACCTCGACGTGCCCGCCGAGCCGATCATCGGCGCGGCAAGCGTTCACGGCATCCTCGCGAGCTGGCGGCACACGCTCCAGGCCGGACCAGAGGACGGGGTGGACGCGCGTGCCGAGCGGGCCACGGCTGACGGCGCGGTCGAGCAGCCCGTCGCACCCACGGGGTAACCGGCACGCAACTGGCCTTAGCGAAAACGCCCCGCTCCTCATGTCGGAGTGGCATGGTCTTCCCGAGGCACATTCCTGCGCGAGCGAGCTTGCTCGGGCTTGCAGAGAGTGCCTCTTTGCTTGCGGGCCGAGGGCGGCTTCGGACGCGGGTTCGATTCCCGCCACGTCCATCGGCTCGGTTGAGCGAAATATGGATCGCGCCAATCATGCGATCGCGGACAGTCGGCCGGACTCCACGGCTTCGCGTAGGGCTGAGTAGTCGCGCTCGTTCTGGTCGGCGTAGATCTCCGCGAACGAGGCCAGAGCGCGATCGAAAGCATCGCCTGTGCCGAGATAGCTCGCGATCGCGATCGCATCGCCCGAGCGGGCATGTGCACGCGCGAGCGTCGAGCCGCAGAGGTGGGCGTAGAACGTGAGCGCGCGCGGGTTCAGCAAGTCGATGTCGGCCGAGCCCTTGCCGTCCCAGAGCTGACGCACGTAGAAGTCGGCCTGCACGCCGAACTGGTCGACTCGTGTCCAGCCGAGCATGATGTCGCTCGCCGCCTGCATGAGGCGCTGCCCCGCGACGACGCGCCTTCCGTGGTTGGAGAACTCGGTCTCGCCGAGGAAGGGCTCGAGCACGGACCGGTCGGCCTGCTTGATCTGGAGGAAGAGCGGGTCGTCGAGATCGCGGCCCAGAAGGAGAACGATCCAGGCGCGTGAGCCGACGCTCCCCACACCGACGACCTTGCGTGCCGCGTGGGCGTAACGGAAGCGTTCGAGCAGACGCCGGTGGTCGTCCGTGAGGGTCTCGCGGTAGGACGAGAGCACGCCCTGGACATACTCCTCGATCCGCTCCGCATCCGCCCCCGCGCCCGCTGCGACTTCCTCGATCGGCACGATGAGCGGCGGGTCGCTGACGATGCGCGGCTCCCCGTCCACGACCTCGGTCAGCTTGGCAAGCGCCCTGAGGCTGTCCTTCGCCTGCGCCTTGACGACGTTCTCCTGCGTCCGCTTCGCCTGTTTCTTCGAGGCGACCTGGTTGATCAGCCGCATGAACTCGTCCTTGTCGAGGCGCGCGTACCAGACCTCGAGGTCCCTCATTCCGGCGAGGGCGGCCATCGCTTCACGATAGGAACGAACGACCTCGAGGTTGACGGTGCGACGCTCCTTCTTGTCGAAGCCGCGGTCCCTGCCCGCAACCGCGAAGCTCGCGACGAGGCGCTTGACGTCCCACTCGAATGGGCCCGGCAAGGTCTCGTCGAAGTCGTTGAGGCCGAAGACAAGCCGGCGGTCCGGTCCCGCGAATCCGCCGAAGTTGGACAGATGCGCGTCTCCGCACAACTGCGTTTGCAGGCCCGTGCGGGGTGAGCCTGCGAGATCGGCGGCCATGACGTAGGCGGCGCCCCGGAAGAACGTGAACGGGGACACGAGCATCCGGCCGTACCGGACCGGGAGGAGCTCGCGCAGGCGGGTCGCCGCCTGCTCGTCGAGCAGGTCGACCGGATCGCGCCGATCGGCGGCCGGCTCCCACTCCGCGTGGCTAGAGCGCGGGACCTCGCCTCGCACGTGCTTTCCCCGCGCGGCGCGCTCCGCGGGTGTGAGCCAAGCCTGGACGCTCCGGGAGGACGCCTTCTTCGGGCCCGATTCCGACTCCGATCCGCGGCGACGGATGGCTGGCGTCTCCGGCGCGGCGACGGTGTCCGCGGAGTGTTCAACGTCCGCCATGATCTGCGTCCATCCTCTCATGTCCGGTGAGCAAGGGCATTGGCCGGATCCCGCTGGCCCGCCGTCGGCTAGGTCGGTGCTCCGCGAGGCTGGGTCGTCGGGATGCGTTGGGCAAAGAAGAGGGCCACGATCGCGAGCAGGGCGAGGATGGCGAGGGCGGAGCGAAGGCCGTCGATACGCGCGTCTTGGTAGGCGACCATGGCGGCCTCGCTTGTCTCCGTGTCGGCGCCGGCTTCGTCGAGTGCCGTTTCGAGATCGGCGTCAGAGATGAACGGCACGCCCCCGGCCAGCTCGACCTGGGCCTGGGCCTTCACCTGGGAGGGGATTGCCGGGCTCTGCTCGATGTTGGCCAGGAAGGACGAGGTCAGGGTGGCGATCAGGAGCGAGCCGGCCAGCGCAGTGCCCATCGAGGCGCCCAAGTTCGTCGCCGTGTTCTGCACGCCGCCTACCTCGGGGGCCTCGTCGTCTGGGACGGCGCTGACGGTGACGGCTCCGAGTTGTGAGGCGAGCGCGCCGATCCCGAGCCCGATCAGAAGCAGAGGCACGGCCACGATCTCCGGCCCGGCGTCCGCGTCGAGCGCCCCGAGTAGCACGACCGTGCCCGCGAGCAGGGCGAGCAGGCCGCTGCGGACGACGAGGCGCGGGGAGATGTCGGGAAGAAAGCGGGGGATCCCGATCGCAGCTACGAGCAGGGTGACCGAGAGCGGCAGCAGCCGCGCACCCGTCTCGAGGGCGGACAGACCCAGACAGACGGAGAGAAACAGCGGCACGACAAAGAAGAAACCCGCTTGAACGAGGTACTGGAAGAAGAACATGATCAGCCCGCCGTTGAGCTGCGGGTTGCGCAACATGGCCGGGCGCACGAGCGGCTCCTCACCCCGCGACTCCCGCCGAGCCTGCCAGCGAAAGAAGAGCCACATCACGAACAGTCCGGCCAGGATCAGCCACACCGTCGGCGACAACCCTGCCCAGGAGGGACCGCCCTCCTTGGGCTGAATCCAGCCCCACTCCCCCGAGCGGAGGACACCGAAGACGAGCAGCCCGAGCCCGAGCGCCGAGAGCACGGCGCCGACCACGTCGAGCTGTGGACGCTCCTCGGCCGGAGCGTCTGCGATCCGCCGCGTCAGAAGCAAAATGATGAGCACGAGCACGACTTCGCCGGCGAAAACCCAGCGCCAGGAGAAGTAGGTCGTGAAGAAGCCTCCGATCAGCGGCCCGACCGCGATCGCGATCGCGCCCGCAGCCGCGACCAGGCCGTAGGCGGCCGGCCGGCGCTCGACCGCGAAGTTTCCGGCCACCAGCGCAACGATCGCGGGCAGGATCAGGGCGGCGCCGATCCCTTCCAGGAACGACCAGCCGAACAGCAACACCTCCAGGCTCGGCGCGAGCGCCGTGGTGAACGACCCGCACCCGTAGATCACGCAGCCGATCGCGAAAGCCCGCTTGCGCCCGATCAGCGCCCCCACCTTCGCGCCCGTGATCATCGACGCCGCCATCACCAGCGTGTACGCAGTGATCGCCCCCTGAATCCCGGTCACCGTCGTCCCCACGTCTTCCGCCACGGTCGCGATCGAGACGTTCATCACCGACGTGTCCAGCGTCATCAAGAACTGCCCCGCGGCCAACGTCAGCAACACCAGCTTCGTGCCGCTCGCGCGTTCCGACTGGGCAGTCTCAGCGGTCGTCACGAGCGCAATTCTCCATCACGGGGGCCGAGATGAGAATGTGGGAGGTTACAGGCCTTCTTCCAAGCCGGCGATAAATTTGATGCCCGTGATGCTCGGCAGAAACACGTACGCAGCAGCCTTGGTCGTGATGAAGCTCGAGAGACCTCTCACCTCGATCGGCGGGCCCCCGTCTGCCTGAGGTATGACGAAGATGCTTTCCGCGGGATCCTGGGTGCCGATCACTGGATCTTTCGACCTCGGATGAAGTCTGACGGCCCCGGCGAACTCGCTGTCGTTGACCCACTGTCGCAGCACGAACTCGTACTGGTTTTCGATGTTCGCGTTGATGAACTGAAAGAGCATCCCGCGCTCGATTCCGTCGTAGGGTTTCCCTGGGTCATAGGTTGGCCCGTACGGGAGGCCGCGACGAATCAGCCGGTGGGCGTTGTTGCTGCCGCCGGGCACCCCCTGGCCGGCGACCGGCTGGCCTCGTGGATTGACGCGCCGTATGTGCGCGCCGACGGGACAGCGGAGCCCCCTTGGATCTCCCGAACCCTCGGCATCGACGTACTCGAAATCGTTCAACCTCTCGGGCGAGGTCCCTCCCGTAGGGCTATCCGTGTCCGGTGACAAGGCGAGAGGAACGCCGTTCCGCCATCGTCCGCACATCTTCGCCGCCAGCAGTTCGGGATCGATCTGGTCCTTGTTCGACTGCAAGAAGTTTTCAAAGCCAACGACGTCGGTCTCGACCTTCTTGAAGACTGCGAAGCTGCCGTTCAGTCCCAGTTGTCGGGGCTCCGGGACCTCGTAGTTCGTGGCGTCTTCCAGCAAGACGAAGAGCCATGGCTCGCAGGGCTCCTGGTGGTCAGGAGGATAGTTCTCAGGACCGCCGCGAATGGTGGGCATGCTGATGCCGTCGGTGTATCCGAAGTGCACCTTGGCGGTCGGCACGGGTTGGCCATCTTGCATCTCCATCAACGCCATCCCGTCCTGCCGCCAGATTTCGCGAAAGGCATCTCCCTCGGCAAACAAAGCCTGCAGCCTGTCGCTGTAGCTCGTCATCGCCTCCGGGCTGATGGCATGCAGCGTCACCAGGACGTGATCGTCCCCTCCTCCAAAGCCTTGGACCCAGTTCTCGGGCGAGCTGGCTCCGGTATCGCCGACCAGCCCCGCTCGTTGCGCGGCTCCTTCGATGAATGCACCGAACGACTTGAACGACAGCGTTGGGACTCGTTCGTCTATCTCAAGGGCCTCCAGTCCGGGCCACGTAATGCCGACGTTGAGGCAGTAGTCGGGCTTGCGACGCGGGGCATCGGCCGGATTGTCTCCCGGTCCGGGCGCGAACCCCACATGCCAGTCCTGGGCAGTCGTCACTTGCGGGGTGTCGGCTTCATCGCCGCTTACGAGCCGGCCGAGCTGCCTGCGCGCGTCTGCCGGACTTCCTACCGTCAACAGGAAGTGCCGCACCATCGGCATCCTGTAAGCCCGGAGAACGAATCCCTGAATGTCGGCTAGGTCGAGCGCAGACCCTTCCGTGGCCTCCGAGCCGCCCTCACGACCGAGGAGGTGACGAAGAAGCCCCGGACCCTTCATCGCCGGTGCTGCTATCGAGCGGTGGTCGACGGTGACGTCTGATGGTCGGCCAGCAGGGCCTTGATGTCTTGAACCCCGAGGCCTGGATAGGCGCTGTAGAACCCGATAGCTGGATAGTTGTTCTCCAATGCCCACTGATAGAACGCCTGGGCGTTCTTTGCTACTGGGGTTGGCGGCGCGCCATCGACGTGTGGAAAAAGAGCATCGAAGACAAACGAGGTCTTGTCTGCGAAGTCCTGGATGTATTTCGCGAAGTCACCGTCGAAGATCGTGAAGAAGCCCATGATGTTGTTCTCAAAAGGCACCCAATGGGAGAAGTGCAGTGTCCCAATAGAGTCGGATGCTTCGTGCCCCTTCTTTCCGATCATGTGCTTCCCGACCAGCTTCAGGCCAAAGTCTCGCACACCTGACTTGATGGACATGTATGTCAGCAAGGCGCCTTGCGGCGTATTGCCCGTGAAGCCCGCCGCACGCGCGCACTCCGTGATGTCCTGAACGGACGCGTCCTCGTAAGCGAAATACGTATCGAGAGGCTCCCGGACATGCTGCTTCAGCCACTTGACGACTCTCTGAGGGTCATCAGCCACGGGCGTGGCCGGAGGGTCGTCCACGTGCTCGAAGATGGCGTCGAACACCGGGCCGGCACTCTCCACGAGCCGCTCAATATGCTGATCGCCCTCGCCGTCGATGTCCGACAGGAAGAGAAGCTTCTCGTCTCCCTCGACCATGAAACGGGAGAAATGCACGGTACCGAGGTCGTCCTGCGCCTTCGCGAGATCGGGCATCGACGCGGGCAGCTCCTCGGTTAGCGCCTTGGCGTTGGCGGGACCCTTGATCGGGAAGTCGATGACGAGATGACTTTGGCTCATCGAGTTCTCCTTTTCTCATGCCCGACGGGTGCGTGAACGGCGTCGTGGCAATACTTGGTCACGGGCACTGTAGAGCCTCTGTGAGCTGCTGCGCCCCGTCGGCCGCCTCGCCGGCCGCGGCACGGGCGTCCTCCCCGCCGGATGTGGAGAGCGACTCCAGGCTGGCCGCAAGGTCGTCGGCGGCAGTCGCCGCGTCAGTAGCCCCGGCGGAGGTGAGAGCCGCGGCCGCGGCCTCGAGAGCCGCTGCGAAGGATCCGAAGCCTGCAAGGGCTTCCTGGCCGGCCTCCGTCCCGCTGGTGGAGACCTCTGAGAGGTCCGCCTCGACGTCCGACAGCTCGGGACAGAGCTCCGCCTGAGCCTCCTGGAGGCTGTCGATGCCCTCATCGAGGGTGCCTGTATCCGCATCGGCGTTGGTTTCGGTCGCGGCCTCGGTCGGTGCGCTCACGTCGTCATCCGAAGCGCAGCCGAGGGCGGGGACCACCAGAAGGGCGGCCGTGAGGGCAGCTGCGAAGCGGCGGGTCACGACCTGATTCGAGCTCACGGTCTGCCTCCCTGTGCCCATTCCATGCTGGCTTGCCAGTATCGCGACACGCCGGCGTCGTCACATCACCCGCCAGCCTCGTTCACCCGGGTGAAGCCGTCGTCTCTGCAACGCGCGGCGAATCTAGCGTTGCTTCCTCCCGCTGTTCTGGATCATCGGGGCTTTCATGCAGCCGACGGGGAGAGCGGAAGCGGTGTAGGTCACCTGTTCGGGAACGTCCCTCGAGCATCGGGTGCCGGTCAGCTTCCTGCCCGGCACCCGCGCCCTTCTTGCCGGCCGCTGGGTTAACGGCGCCGACGCCTGGCAGTGCGTCGGCTGGTCCGTCGCGCGACTCTGCGGGTCCTCAGCATCTCTTTGCCTCCGATCTCGTCTCGCCGGGCGCTACGTAGCGCTTGCGGCCTCGGCCTTGGCCTCCATCGCGTGGAGCTCCTTGGCTTCCTCGGCGGACACCAGCCCGATCTCGACGAGGTCGAGCGGACTGATGAAACCGTCGCTGATGCGGAAACCTCCCGCGCGCCCGATCGCATCGCGGAGGGGAACCGCCCAGTGGTGCTCGAGCAACAGGAGCGCGGCGGCCGAGTCGTTGGGGATCTCCTCGAGCACGTCCCACGCGTCCTCGTCCGAGAACGCATGCACGCCGTGCTCGGCGGCCGCCTCGGCGCCCGCCAGCGCGCCCTCCTCCATGCCTTCCTCGCCCTCGATGCCGAGGCCGATGAGGGCGCCGACCTTGCTGCCGAGCTCGATCGCCTCCTCGTCGCTGAGGTTGCTCAGGTGCGCCACCTCGATCTCCCCGCTTGCGTCCTTGTGGACTGCGAGGGCGTCGATCACTCGCACCGTGTCGCTTTCGCGCAGCCGCTCCAACTCGGCGACGATCTCCCCGTGGAACTCGGGATGAGAAAAGCCCAACACAATGAGCTGAACGGGTCCGATTGCCATCACATCTCCTCTCTGATCGTTTGCGTCGTTGCAGGGGTCTATCGCGATGAACCAGCGGGGGCCGATGCGTCACTCGCGGCCTGCTCGGCGACGCGCCTCTGTCTGCGCCGGTAGACGAAGTAGGTGGCCACGATGACGCACGAGGTGATGACGGCGGCGATGACCATGGATGCAAGCGGGAAGCCGGCAAGCGTCGACGCCACCAGGTAGGCCAGACCGCACGTGTAGATCGACCACAGCACACCTCCGAGAACCGACCAAGGCAGAAAGCGGCGATATGGGATGTCGGAAAGTCCCATCGACGCGTTGACGGCGAAGCGCATTCCGGGGACGTAGCGGCCCCCGACGATGAGGAGCCCGGGCGAGGCGTCCAGCATGCTCCAGGCGGCCTCAACCTTCTGGTTCTTCGTTGCCTTGTCCAGGCTTGGCCGGACCTTGGCCGCGTTCTTGCGGGCGATCCAGAAGAGACAGGAGTCGCCGACAATCGCTCCGAGAGCACCGGCGAGCATGACGAGCTCGAGCTCGAGCCCGCCGTCGGTTGCGATTGTGGACGCCGCGTTCAGCGTCGTTTCGCCGGGGAAGATCGGGATCACGGCGTCCAGGCCGACCAGGAGGAAGACGACGAGGTACGCCGCCGCGGCGGACTGCTCGGCCAGCCATGCCTGGACGTCGCCCTGGTCGAGAAGCTGGCCAAGGACGATGACGAGGAGAAGGAGGCCGAATCCGCCGAGGAAGAGCGCCCCGGCATGGTGCCGCCAGAACGACTCGTGCTCCCCGTTTGCCGATGGAGTCAAGCTCGTCATCCGGTCATCGCTGCGACTGGTCGTCTGCCGGGTTCACGCTGACGATTTCGACGCCGAGCTTGGTCAGCCAGCTCAATGCTCCCTGGAGCTGGGCCTGATCGCGGAGGTCCCCCGTCAGCACGGACTCCTCGCCGACGACCTCGACGGTCATTCCTTCCAGTGGTCCCACGAGCGGCTCTCCGATCTCACCGCGAATCACAATCCGGTAGGGGACCCGGTCTTGCCCGCTGCGGCCCGCGTAGCGCTTCGACATCCGTCGGTGCACTCGCCGGCCGATTCAGGTCACGCGTCGATGGTAGTGCATTCGCCCGGTCGCGGCGGTTCTGGGCGTCTTCGCTCGTGAATACGCCCTTTCTCGCGACGCCGCCGCGCCGAACCAGTAGAAGATCACGAATGCAACCAGAGCCCCTGTTGTCGCGAGCCCTAGATACACGACCGTTGCCCAGAACGATTGCATCGTCCTCCCTTCGGTCGATCCGGCAGGTCGTCCAGCACGAGGTTCCTGCAATCTCGTAGATCGCGCATCACCCGCGGCTCACATTCACCCGGGTGAACGCGCGGCCGGGCGATACTCGGTCACCGCGTCTGTGCGATGCTGGGCAGCGCGGCATGGGAGCCGCGAGCTCGGAATCGAAGGGAGAGCCTTAATGGCTGAGAAACCCACCGACGTCCTCGTTGCCGGCTACCAGGACATCGACGAGGCGACAAAGGACTTCGAGGCGCTGGTCGCGCTCGTCAAGGAGAAGAAGGTCTCGATCGAGGGCGTCATCCTCGTCACGCACGCGGAGGACGGAAGCGTCGCGGTGCAGCGGACCGGCGACAACCTCGGCCGTAAGGGGATGGGCTGGGGGGGTGGCGTCGGGCTCGCGGTCGGTTTGTTCGCGCCGCCGCTGCTCGCGTCGGTCGCAGTCGGGGCCGTCGCCGGCAGGGTCGTCGGCAGGTTTGCCGGCAACAAGGTCAACAAGGAGCTTCACGACAAGATCGGCGAGAACCTGCCGCCGGGGTCGGCCGGGATCATCGCTATCTTCGACGACGAGCAGCGGCTCGGTGTCGAGCAGGCGCTCGCCGGCGCTCTGCTCCGGTCGGTCGTCCAGGGCGACAAGAAGGGCATGGGCGCGCTGAAGGAGTCGCTCGGCGAGGCGATGGGGAAGTTCAGCCCTGACCGTACGGTGCTGCCGATCCCCGATCCGAACTTCGGCGGCACGATCGGGCGGACCCTCGACGCGTCCGTCGCCGACTGGACGATCAACATGACGCCGTCGCCCCCAGAGGGCGCGCCGAACGTGTTGCTCGTGCTGATCGACGACGCGGGCTTCGGCAACCCGTCGACCTTCGGCGGGCCCGTCTCGACGCCGGCCATGACGCGGGTCGCCGAGCAGGGCCTCAAATACAACGGCTTCCACGTCACCGCGTTGTGCTCGCCCACCCGCGCGGCCATGCTGACGGGCCGAAACCACCACACGGTCGGCTTCGGGTCGATCGGCGAGTTCCCCGGCCCGTTCCCCGGCTACTGCGCGAGCGTGCCGAAGGACTGCGCGCCGTTCGTCCGGGCGCTTCAGGCCAACGGCTACTCGACCGCGGGATTCGGCAAGTGGCATCTGACCCCTGATCACGTCCAAGGTGCAGCGGGGCCGTTCGACCGCTGGCCGAACGCGTGGGGATTCGATCGCTTCTGGGGCATCCTCGGCGGCGAAGCAGGCCAGTACGACCCGGTGATCACGCAGGACAACACGATCATCGGCGTCCCGCAGGGCAAGGACACGAAGGAGTACTACTGGCCGGACGACATCACCGATCAGGCGGTGCACTGGCTGCACGAGGTGCGCGCCCAGGACCAGGAAAAGCCGTGGTTCATCTACTACTCGACCGGGTGCTCGCACGCGCCGCACCAGGTCGCGGTCGAGTGGAGCGAGAAGTACCGCGGGAAGTTCGACCAGGGTTGGGACGTGCTCCGCGAGGAGACGTTCGAGCGGCAGAAGGCGCTGGGCGTGATCCCGCCGGATGCGGTGCTCACGCCGCGACCGGACGCGCTCCCGGCCTGGGACTCTCTCTCGGACAGCGAGAAGAAGATGTACGCGCGGCAGATGGAGGTCTATGCCGGGTTCCAGGAGAACACCGACTGGAACGTCGGCCGTATGCTCGACGCGGTCGAGGAGATGGGCGAGCTCGAGAACACGCTCGTCATCTACATCTTCGGGGACAACGGCGCGAGCCTGGAGGGAACGCTGACCGGCTCGTTCAACGAGCTGACGATGCAGAACGCGTTCGCCCTCACCGCCGAGCAGCAGCTCTCGCTGATCGAGCAGTACGGTGGGCTCGACGCCTGGGGCACGGACGCGTACGCGCCTCACTACGCGGCAGCCTGGGCGTGGGCCGGGAACGCGCCGTTCCAGTGGGGCAAGCAGTGCGCCTCCCACCTCGGCGGCACGCGCAACGGCATGGTTGTCTCCTGGCCGGAGCGGATCCAGGACGCCGGCGGGTTGCGCTCCCAGTTCACTCACTGCATCGACATCGGGCCGACGATCCTCGAGGCGGCTGGCATTCCCGAGCCCAAGGTCGTGGACGGGACGCCCCAGAAGCCGATGGAGGGGACGAGCTTTCTCTACACCTTCGAGGACGCGAACGCACCGGAGCGCCACACCGTGCAGTACTTCGAGATTGCCGGTTACCGGGCGATCTACAAGGACGGCTGGTGGGCCGCCTGCAAGCTGGACCGGATCCCGTGGGACCTTTCGCCGCCGACGATGGCGAGGTTCGCACCCGGAGCCTACGACCCCGAGCAGGACACCTGGGAGCTGTACTACCTTCCCGAGGACTTCAGTCAGGCGAAGGACTTCGCCGCGGAGAACCCGGAGAAGCTCGCCGAGCTGAAAGAGCTCTTCTGGGAGGAGGCCGAGAAGCACAACGTGTTGCCGCTGCTGGCCGCGCTCTCGGTCTTCTTCGGGATCCTGCCGCCGATGCCGACGTTCACGACCCAGACGTTCTACGGCGGCGTCGAGAACGTCGCGGCCGGGATGATCCCGCGCGTCTACGGCCGCTCCTACGCGATCGAGGCGGAGCTCTCAGTCCCTGGTGAGGGTGCCGAGGGCGTGATCGTCGCCGAGGCGGACGAGATGGGCGGCTTCTCGCTGTGGGTCGACGAGAACGGCCTCCTGCACCACAGCTACTCGGTGATGGGCGTCGAGCGGTACGAGCAGGTCTCGGCCAAGCCCATTCCCACCGGGGACGTCACGGTCCGGATGCAGTTCGACGCCGACCGGCAGGAACGATCGGCGGGCGGAACCGTCTACCTTTACGCGAACGACAAGCAGATCGGCGAAGGACGGATCGAGAGGACGGTCGCCGTCCGCTTCTCCGGTTACGCGGGCATGGACGTCGGCCGCGACAACGGCCTGCCCGTCGATCGCGCCTACGCAGCAAGATCGCCCTACCCCTTCACCGGAACGGTCAAGAAGGTCGTCTTCGACCTCAAGCCGGGCAGCCACGATGACGAGGTTGCGCTGCACGAGGGCGGCGCGCACGTGGCAGCGGCCCACGGGATCAGCGCCTAGGCGGCGGCGTCAGCGATCCTCATAAGGAGAGAGGAGAACTCTGTGAGCCAAAGTCATCTCGTTACTGAGGGAAACGACAAGCTTCTCTTCCTGTCGGTCATGACGCTCGCCGCTCTCTGCAGCTGGGTGCTGGCCAAGCTCCTGTTGCCCGCCGACGTCGAGGTGGCGATCATTCCAACACTCGGCGCTCTGGCCGTGAGGCACTTCAAACACGGCAAGCAGGAGGAGCACGAGCCGAAGCATCCGGCCGTGAAGTTCCTCGTGGCCGCTTGGAACGAGGGCGATTTCAGCGAGGCTGAGAAGCACGTCGCGCCGGACTGTGCCGTCTTCATGAACGGCTTCTCTCCCGACCTTGGTCCCAACGAGAGCGGCCCTGCTCTGGCTGAGGAGAGCATCGGGTACTGGCGTTCGATCGTGCCCGACATCAGGATGGAGCTCTCGCAGGAAATCCGCGCGAAGGACCAGATCGCCATCGAGTGGCTGCTCACGGGCACGCACACGGGCGAGCAGCCCGATCTGCCGCCGAGCGGCAATGCGATCGAGGTCCAAGGCTCCGCGTTTCTGAAGCTCGACGACGACAAGATCGTCGAGGCGTGGTCGGTCTTCGACTCGCTTGCCCTCGCAGTCCAGACCGGATCCGCCGAGGAGCCGGCCTGGTGGCCGGCGCGCCGCGAGGCCTCGTAGGACGCGGGCGCGAGAGCATCGATGGTGCGGCGCGCTCGGATTGGCGACGACCGGGCTGTTCTACCTCTTCCTGATCGGAACGAGCGGCGCGCGCACCGCCTGTCGACAAAGCTGGTCCGGCGCCAGGCATCTTGCGCGGGTTCGATTCCCGCCGCCTCCGCTTCAGGGCTCGCGCGGGTGGGGTTGGGTCCCGGTGTCGGGCGCGGCGTCCGTCGGGCCGTGGTCGGGTCGGTGGCGCTTCCACGTCGCCCCGGTCAGAAGGCCGATCAGGAGCGTGGGTACGACGGTCAGGACGCGGTAGACGAGGACTGCCGCGACGACTTCGGCCTGGCCGCCTCCGAAGCCGACGAGCGCGGTTGTCAGGCCGAGCTCGACGATGCCGAGCCCACCCGGGGTGATGGGAATCGAGCCGAGCAGGCGTACGAGGGACCACGCAGCGAACGCCTCGACGGCTGTGACCTCGTCCGCGGTGACGCCGAGGACGCGGAGCGACACGAGCAGCACGAGGTAGACGGTGAGGTGCCCGGCGAGCGTCGCGAGCGTCAGCACGTGCCAGCGGCGCCTGAGGAGTGAGTTCGTTCGGGCGCGGAAGCGCACGAACGCCTCGCCGTCCCACGTCACCGGCTTCTTCCGGAACAGCCGCTTGCCCGATGAGGCGGCTCGGGCCGCGAGGTCGCCGATCCGGCGCGCCAGCCTTGGGGTGCTGAGGCTCGCGCCGAAGCCGGCCAGCACGATCACGAGAATGGCAAGCCCGATGAACGCGATCGTGTCGAGGGCGGCATGGGGAGTGCCGCTCAGCGCCAGGAGCGCGAGCGCGACGGTCGGAAACGCGAGCATGGCGAGCTGGTTCCAGACGCCGGTCACCGCCACCGCTAGGCTGACGGCCGCCGCCGCGAAGCCCCAGCCCCGTAGAATTGCGAACGACAGCGCCATCCCGACGGCGACGCCCGCCGGCGCGACGTAGGTCGAGGCCGTCGATGCCTGGGTGACGACGAACGCCTGGCGGAACCGGAGGCCCGGCAGCGCGGCCATCCACGGAGGCGCGAAGGTGGCGAGGTTCAGCGCCGTCGCTCCCGCGAGAAGCCCGATTTCCGCCCAGGAGAGGCCCTTGACGACGTCCCACACGTCGCGGTAGTCGGCGATGCGCGGCAGGACGAATACAAACGTTCCGACCACCACGGCGATCCCGAGGCCGCCGCCGAGCACATGTCGCTTCGAGATCCTCTTCCGCATTGCCGTCGGTGCGAGTTTCCCCAATCCCTCCCAGGCTGGCCGGGTGAACGCGATCTCGCCTCCGGAGCCGCAGGTGTCGGCCGAGGTGCCACGGGTCGCGGTTCGACGTCACGACCGGCCCTGTCCTGCAGGGGCCCCGCGACCCCACTCACGACCTACGAGGTCAGGGAACAGGACTAGCTTCCTTCATCGCTCCTGCAAATCACCATGTTCCGGGAGGATGCAGGATCCATGCCAGATTCCCGAAACCCGGGGCTTGACGCGTACGTACGTTGTCCGTACACTGATCGTATGGCTAAGGCAGCTCGAGCTACAGACCGCTGGGCGTTCCGCGTTGAGGCGCAAGCCGACGAGTTCGTCCGTCGAGCCGCTGACGTTTCCCACCGAACCCTGACGGACTTCGTAGTCGAGGCCGCGGTTGTCGAGGCCGACCGCGTGCTAGGCGACCGCACGCGTTTCGTACTCGAGGATGAGCGATGGATGCGGTTCGTGGCGCTGCTCGACCGCCCGCCTCAGGAGAATCCCGGGCTGAGCAAGCTGTTCGCGAAGCCGAGCATCTTCGAGTAACTCGGTGAGGTATCGGCGCCCGGAGCCGCTCGCGCGCCATCATGAATTCGACGACTTCGCCTGTGGCGAGCCGGCCCTCGACGAGTGGCTCAAGAACCACGCTCGCGCGGCCAACGCATCTGAATCGGCGCGCGTTCTGGTCGTAACGACGGACGAGGACACAGCCACCGTAGTCGGCTACTACGCCCTGGCGGCTGCCCAAGTGGAGCCCGAAGAGGCGACCGAGCGGGCTAAGAAGGGACAGCCGTCCCGCCGCCCGGTGCCGGCGGTCCTGCTTGCCCGTCTCGCTGTCGACCAGCGACACCAGGGCGCCGGCCTCGGACGGTCGCTTCTGCAGGATGTCCTGCTTCGGTGCGTAGAGGCCGCTGACGCGGTCGGAGTTCGAGTCCTCCTGGTCCACGCGAAGCACGAACGGGCGAAGGCCTGGTACGAGCAGTACGGGTTCGAGGAGTCGCCCACGGATCCGCTGCACTTGATGATGTTGATGAAGGACGTCCGCGCCTTTGTCGAGCACCGCCTGTCGACATAGCTGGTCCGGCGCCAGGCATCTTGCGCGGGTTCGATTCCTGCCGCCTCCATCGGCTTGGTTGAGCCAGGGATGCGTCACCGATGCGTCCGGAAGACGCGTCCTCGGTCGCCGAGGCTAGTAGCCGCGTGAAGTCTCGTACCGGGAGGACGCGGCGCGGCCGGAATAGGTCAGCACGTCGGCAGCAAACCCGATGGCGACGACGATCCACTCACCTCCGTCGACACCGACGACCGGCGACCAGACGATCAGGTACGCGAGCGTCGTCCACGGCAGGAGGAGAAGACCGAGCAGCGGCCAGATCCAGGAGTCGAACGCGAGCTCGACGCGATCGCCGAAAATCCACCAGACGAGGAGGGCGATACGCGGCCCGATGAGACCCGCCGTCAGCACCAGGCAACACATGGGCGGGGACTATGGCAGAGAGGGCGGAACCTTGTCGAGACTGGCAGTCGGATCGCTCATGCAGCCGCGGGGCGAGATGCATCAGGCCTACGGCAGCGACGGCCTCCGTCGCGTGCAATCGGCCGGAGCCGGCAGTCGCCGAATCTTGCGCGCCGGGGCGCCGCTGCCTCCAACGTGCTTCATCCGCTTCTCCGATCCGCGTCACGTGGCTCGGTTCGTATGCGGAGTCCGCCGCCGTACATGGTGGAGGGCGAGACGCATAAGCTCGAGCCCGGCATGTGCTTCTCGATCGAGCCCGGCGTCTACCTCGCCGGCCGCTTCGGTGTCCGTATCGAGGACATCGTCACGGTGACCGCGGAGGGCGGACGGCGCTTCAACAACACGCCCCACGAGCTCAAGATCGTGGTTTGACGTGACCGTTCGCGGCGCAGCCTTCCTCGGCATCGGCGCGATGGTCGGCGCCGGCATCTTCGCGCTGCTCGGCGAGGCCGCCACGGTCGCCGGGTCCGCCGTCTGGCTCTCTTTCCTGATCGCCGGCATCGTCGCGGCCCTGCTCGGCTACACCACCGTCAAGCTCGGTGTCCGCTACCCGTCCTCGGGCGGGCTGATCGCCTACCTCGTCCAGGGGTTCGGGAACGGGCGCCTGGTCGGGATCGCGTCGTGGCTCGGCTACTTCGCGGCAATCGTGATCGTCTGCTCGATGGTGGCCGTGGCCTTCGGGAGCTATGCCACGTCGTTGTTCATCGGAGACGATGCCGGGGCCGCCTGGGACAACGTCTTCACCTCGGCCATCGTCGTCGCCATGGCGGCGATCAACCTGATCGGCGCCCGCTTCGTCGACCGCGCCCAGTCGCTGATCGTGTTCGCTCTCCTTGCTGTCTTTGCGGTCTTCATCGCCGTCACCATCGTCGACATGGACACCGACCTGCTCGCCTTCAGCGGCTATCCGTCCTTCAGCGACATCGTCGCGAGCGTCGCGCTGACGTTCTTCGCTTACCTCGGCTTCAGCGTGATCACGTTCGCGGTCGGAGACCTCCGCGATCCGGCGCGGGAGCTCCCGAAGGCGATGTACCTCGCGCTCGGCATCACGACACTGACCTACGTCCTCATCTCCCTGGGCGTCTTCGGAACCCTGACCGTCGACGAGGTGATCGGCTACGGAGAGACCGCGATCGCCGAAGCAGCCCGACCGGCGCTCGGGGACGCCGGCTTCGTGATCATGGCGATCGCCGCTTTGCTGGCCACGTCGTCCTCGGTGAACGCGGTGCTCTACGCCTCCTCGGGCCTGACCGCCACGCTTGCCGAGGTAGGGCAGTTCCCTCCCTTCTTCGGGCGCGGCTCCCGCCTCGGCTCGAACGGTGGCATGCTGATCACCGCCGGGATCGTGCTCGTCATCTCCAATCTCATCGACCTCTCCGCGATCGCCTCGGTCGGCAGCGCCTGCTCGCTCCTCATCTTCCTGCTCGTCGGCGCCTCCGGCTTCCGGCTGAGGAGGGAGACGGGATCCGTCGGCGCGATCGTCCTCCTGGGGATGGCAATGACCGCGATCGTCCTCGTCTTCTTCGCGATCGATACCCTCCGTAATGCCCCCGAGACGTTCGTCGCGATCGTCGGCGTCACCGCGCTCGCCGTGGTGCTCGATCTCGTTTGGAAGCGAATCCGCGGGCCCCGGCAGGAGCCCGACCCGTTGGCCCCCGCGCCGTCCCCCGGCGGGTAGAAATGTGCCGCTGGCTCGCCTACTCGGGATCTCCGATCCCGCTCGAGGAGCTCCTGTTCAAACGGGACCGCTCGCTGATCGACCAGAGCCTGCACGCACGCCAAGGCGCCACGACGACGAACGGCGACGGCTTCGGCATGGGCTGGTACGACGGAGGCGAGACGCCGAGGCTCTATCGCAGCACCCATCCCGCCTGGAACGATCGCAACCTGCGCGAGCTCGCGGCCGGGATCCGCTCGCCGCTGTTCTTTGCGCACATCCGGGCCTCGACCGGAACGGCGATCCAGGAGACGAACACGCACCCGTTCCGGTACGGGCGCTGGCTCTGGATGCACAACGGGCTCATCCGCGAATTTCCGCGCATGCGTCGAGAGCTGGCACTCGCCGTGGATGACTCGCTGTTCAGTTCGATCGAGGGCACGACCGACTCGGAGGCGATGTTCTACCTCGCTCTCACGTTCGGGCTCGAGAACGACCCCGTCGCCGCGGTGGAGCAGATGGTCGGCTTCGTCGAGGAGACGGGACGCAAGCAGGGCGTCGAGCATCCGATCCAGATGACCGTCGCGACGACCGACGGGCGTACGGTCTGGGCCTTCCGATACTCGAGCGAGGGCGAGTCTCGGTCGCTCTACTTCAGCACCCGCATGGACGCTCTGAAGGCCCTCCATCCGGAGAGCGCCGAGCTCGCGGCGCTGTCGGACGAGTCGCGTGCCGTCGTCTCCGAGCCCCTCGGCGATCTGGCCGGCGCCTGGAACGAGGTGCCCGAATCCCACGTCGGCATCGTCCAGCCCGGTGCCGACGAGCTGCGACCCTTCGTGCCGTTAGTCCCCGCTTAACCGCCGAGCGTAGGGCGAACGTTTCGAAGTCGTTGGCGCGGTGTCAGGGAGTAGAGTCGAGGTTGTGGCGACCCGACCTGCCGTGGTGCTCGTGCCGGGCATCGTGTTGCCGGCCGAGCCGGCATACGGAGCGTTGCTGCAGGTGCTCGGCGAGCGCGTCGACGCGGTCGCGAAGGATCTCGAGGTGTATGCCGGCGACCAGCCGCCACCGGGGTACGGTCTCGACACCGAGGTCGACGGGATCCTACGAGTGGCGAACGCCCACGGTTTCGGCCGGTTCCACCTCGTCGGCTATTCGGGCGGCGGTTCCGCCTCGCTCGCATTCACTGCGGCACACGGCGACCGGCTCCTGAGCCTCGCGCTCCTTGAACCGGCGTGGGCCGGGAACGACAGAACCCCGCCGGAGGAAGCGGCGGTGCAGAGCTTGCGCGCGCTCGAGCCGCTCCCACCCGATCAGTTCATGGCGGGGTTCCTGCGACTCCAACTCGCGGCCGGTGTCGACCCGCCTCCGCCTCCCGAGGGTACGCCTCCAGCCTGGATGGCCAAGCGGCCCGCGGGTATCCGAGCGCTCCTCGACGCATTCGACGAGGGCGACCTCGACGCCGCCGTGCTGCGGGCGTTCGACCGGCCGGTCTATTTCGCACTCGGTGGCCGCAGCAACCCCGACTACTTCGGCTGTATGGCAGAGCGGCTAGCTGCGATGTTCCCGGACTTCACGATCGAGACGTTCCCGGAACGCCACCACTTCGACCCCCCGCACCGCATCGAGCCCGAGCACCTGGCCAACTCGCTGCTCATGCTCTGGCATCGCGCCGAGTCATAGGCGCGTTCCTCGAGGATCCGCGGACCGTGAAGGTGCTGATTACGCGCTGCGACGTCATCGGTAACGGCTAAGGAGGACAGACCATGGCCAGCCTGATCTACTCGGCGATCGCTTCCCTCGACGGCTACATCGCGGACGAGGATGGCAAGTTCGACTGGGCCGAGCCGGACGAGGAGGTCCACTCGTTCATCAACGAGCTTGAGCGGTCGGTCGGCACGCATCTGCTCGGACGCCGGATGTACGAGGTGCTGGCGTACTGGGACGATCCGCCGGCCCTCGACGAGCAGCCGTCCTTCGTGCAGGAGTTCGCGGAGATCTGGCAAGCCGTGGACAAAGTCGTCTACTCGAGGACACTCGAGACGGCGCGGACTGGCAGGACGCGGATCGAGCGCGAGTTCGACCCCGAGGCGGTCCGGCGGCTGAAATCGCAGTCGGATCGCGATGTCGCAATCGGCGGTCCCGATCTCGCCGCCCAGGCGATCAGGGCGGGGTTGGTCGACGAGTACCAGATGTTCGTCGTGCCGGTCGTCGTGGGAGCCGGCACGAAGGCGCTACCCCGCGATGTCCGCATCGAGCTCGAATTGCTGGACGAACGCCGATTCCGCAATGGCACCGTGTTTCTTCACTACCGCACCCGGACGTGAGGCGCAGGCGAGGGGAAGTCGCCGACGCCCTCGACCTGGGGTGGGAGGATGGCTAGGCGCCGAGCAAGGTCGCTCGTTCGTCGATGACTCGAACGATCTCGTCGATAACCGGTCGGTGCCAGCCCTCAGCAGTTGCGGCGGCGGCAACTGCGGTAGTGCATTCACGAGCGCGACTGGCAAGCGCTCGAAGGTCACGAACGAGCAGCGGCGCATTGACGGCGCAGTCGTCTGCCAGCTGACGCCACGATTCCTCGGTGAGGGCGCTCGGTTCCTCCTCGCCGCCGATCAGCATCGCCATTCTCGGCGTGACGTCATAGACCGCGGTGCAGACGATGTCGTAGAGCGGCGAGAGCCGCGCGCCCGCAACAGGGTCGTAGAGCAAGGCGAAATTCTTCCCGTGAGCGTCGCTGTTACCGACGAGGAAGTTGATCGCCACAGCACGGAGGAGCGCGTTGATGTCAGCGGCCGGAGCGGCGCTGACGTCTCGGAGCGCGGTGACGATGCCCGCGATTGACGGGCCGCCCTCCGCCTCGTACTTCGACGCCGGGAGAACCCCAAGGGCCTGGCAGAAGTCCTCTTGATGGATGCGAACGATGCGCATGTCGTCGGTCAGCGTGCGGTCGAAGCGCTCGACGACCAGGCAGCTTGTGTTCCCGATTTCGGCAGTTTCAGACGTCTCTGTTGCGAGGCCGCAGCAGCGCGCGACCCTCAGGCAGAAGGCTTCGTTTGCGGCGATGTCGGTCCAGGCGGCGATGCTCGGCTTGATGATGTGCGTGCTCGGTGCGCCGCCGAGCGGCTGACCGAACCGGCCGTTGAGCGCTCGGGTCACGATCAGCTTCTGTTGAACGCCACCCAGGCTGACGCGTACGTCGGTGCCGCCGCCGAGGGGATGCGTGGGAAGGTTGGCCAGCGCCTCGGCGAGCTCCTCGTCCGAGAGCCAGCGCACCGCGGACGTGTCCGTCGCGGCGAGCTCCTGCCCCTCAGGGACGATCATGACGGCGCCCGCGCACTCGGCGCCGATCTCGGCGAGCAGGCCGAAGGCGTTCTGTACGCTGACCCCCCGCTCGCGCGCTACCTGCTCGCGGACGGGCCCCTCGGGCAGGAGTCCTTCGAAAAACGGGCGGGTTGCGCTGTTTTGGAAGCGGGCGGCTTGAACGGGCAGCGACGCCGACAGGAGAAGTCTGCCTGCGGACTCTTCGGCGACGGCCGGGTCGTACTCGAATGCCAAGCGACCCGAGCCGGGCCGATAGAGCTTGCCGACATGCGCGCCGGCTAGGTAGACATCGAGAGCGCGAAGCGTCGACGCTGGCATTTCATCACTGCTGGCGGTGGCCGGTCTGGCTGCCGTGCCTTGACCGTAGGTCAATCGTCAGACCGAGCGCGTTGAGTACCCGCTCGAGGACATCGAGTCTCGTCGTCGGCTTCGCGGCCTCGATCTGGTGAATCGAGCGAACGCTGACGCCGGCCGCGAGAGCGAGCTCGTCCTGGCGCAACTGCTGTTCGTGACGCGCCTGGCGTACCTCGGCGGCGATGAGAGCAGCGAGGCGGGCTTCCGAATGCATGATCGTGCATATTAGCGTCTCACACGAGGCTCAGCCCGGCGCTGTGCACGATCGTGCATATTGGCGTGGAAAGGACGGGTTTCCCACCAAATGTGCGCGATCGTGCATCCTTCGAAGGCGCTCAGCGTTCGTGACGGTGCCTCGCTGTCGGGCTCACTCCCCGCCCATGGCGGCGTAGACGATCTCGTAGGCCCGGATCGCGTCCTTCGACGACTGCGCCTCGCGGAGGGCGGCGTCGTCGATCCGCGCGGCGATCCCGTCGATGAAGCGCCACTGCAGCACGCTCCGGCGCACGACCGCCACGGCGTCCTCGGTGTACGGGTAGAGGTCGAAGCCGAGCCGCTCGCCGTTCTCGCCGTAGCCCGCCCGCCGCAGCTCGAGCGCGAGCTCGAGCGTCTCCATGAAGGCAGTCGCGCCGACCATGTTGTCGTCGTCGAAGTCCCCCCAGCCCGAGTTGGCGTGCTGGTGGCCCAGGAGCCCTTCCGCTGCAAGCAGGGCGGCGTACTCCGCGAGGCTCTCCCGATTCATGAGCAGGTGCTGCCAGTCCATGTTGACCTTCACGTTGGTGAGCCCCTGCTCGCGGAGCTTGTGGATCACGTGGAGCGTCATGCCGAGATTGCGCATGAGGATCTTCATCGCCGGCTCGGAGTTCTTGTGCTCCAGGAAGAGCAGGATCCCGCGGTCGGCGCAGCGCTGCGCGGCCTCGCCGATCCCCTCCACGAGCCAGGCCCAGCTCTCCTTGTACGGGGCCTGGAACGGGTAGTTGTAGCCCTCGATCCCCGGCCAGATGATGAAGTGCGCGCCGAGCTCGCCGGCGAAGTCGATCGCGGCGGTCGTGCGACGCAGCGCCTCCGCGCGGGTCGCGTCGTCGGGAGAGACAAGGCCGCCGCGGCCGAAGCGCGGGTCGAGATGGAGGCCGGTAGCCATGCAGTACACGTCGTGTCCGTCGAGCGCGTCGCGGACCTCGTCGAGGTTGTCCTCGTTGAGCTCCTGCGGGTAGTGGAACTCGTAGCCGTCGATCATGTCGCCGAGCCCTTCGACGGCCCGGCGCACCCGCTGGGCGGTCGTCTCGCCGGCGTACTCGGGCTTGTACCCGCCGGGAACGAAGCGTGTGATCATCGACCCGAGGGCCCAGATGCCGAGGCTCGTCTTCAGTCCGTTGCTCATGTGCGGTAGTCCCCCAGGATCGTGGTGAGCTCGATGAGGTTGCCGAACGGATCGCGGCAGAAGAAGCGTGGCCGATTCGGGATCGCCGTCTCGTCGATCGTCTCGACCCCGGCGTCCTCCAGCTTCACCCGCCAGTCATCGAGGTCGTCGACCTCGAGGCAGAAGTGTCGTTGGGCGCCGAAGTCCGGCGGCACCGGATCGGGAAGGAAGTGGAGCTCGAAGTCGGGCGGTCCCGCCTCGAACCAGACCAGCGCCTGGTCGACAAGAGAGTCCGGAACCGGCTTCTCGACGAGGCCGAGCACGTCGCCGTAGAAGGCGCGGACGTCGTCCTGCCGCCCGCGCGGGTAGGGCGTCGAGACGTGTTGGAGACGCCTGACCGCGCTTGCCACGCGGCGCAGTCTAACGCCGTTGACTCCCATGCTTCAGCCTGTTACGTTCGCGCTTCAAAACCGTTCATGTTCCTTCAAAAGCGATCATTCTGCGCCAGCTGGGGGGAGCGGCTCACGTGAGCGGGCAGACTGCGACCGCCGCGGATCTGGGCCGGCGCCTGCGGCTCACGGGCCTGCCGCCCGGGGCGCTCGCGCTTCGGGTCGGCGTCGCGCTCGTCATCGCCTTCGTGGCGGTCTGGGTGGCTTACAAGGCGTACGGCGACCCCCGCACGTTCGTCATCGTGGGCCTCAACGGCCTCACGCTCGCCGGCCTCTACTTCGTGGTGGCGAGCGGCTTCACGCTCATCTTCGGGCTCATGCGGGTGGTCAACATGGCCCACGGCTCCCTGTACATGCTGGCCGGCTTCTTCGCGCTCGAGCTCCAGACGACCCTCACCGGCGGCGAGGCGACGTCGGCCTTCGGGTCGTCCGAGGCGGGTCTCGGGGACTGGCTGATCCCGCTAGTCGTTGCCTGCCTGGCCGTCGGCGCGATCGGCCTCGTGATGCAGCAGCTCTTCCTGCGCTGGAACCAGGGGCAGGAGCTGCGTCAGGCGCTGATCACGATCGCCATCGGCATCATCATCGCCGACCAGACCCTGGCCCACTTCGGCGGCATCGCAGAGTCGCTGGCAGCGCCGGACGTCTTCCCCGACAGCGTCGACCTCCCGTTCTCCAACCTCACGTATCCCTTCTTCCGCATCTTCGTCCTCCTCGTCGCGATCGCCGTCGGCCTTGCCCTCTGGGCGATGATCCAGCGCACGCGCTTCGGCATGATCGTGCGCGCCGGCGTCGACGATCGGCAGATGGTCTCGGCGCTCGGCATCAACATCCAGCTCGTCTTTGCGAGCGCGTTCTTCCTGGGCGCGGTGCTCGCAGGGCTGGGCGGCGTCCTCGGCGGGACGATGATCTCGGTCGACAAGGCCAACGACACGCAGTACCTGCTGATCTCGCTCATCGTCGTGATCATCGGCGGGATGGGGAGCCTCGCCGGCGCGGCGATCGGGGCCCTCGCCCTCGGGCTGGTCGACTCCTTCGGCGACGTCTATCTGCCGGCGGGCTACACGAACTACTCGATCCTCCTCATCTTCGGGCTGCTCGTGCTCGTCCTCGCGATACGGCCTCAGGGGCTCCTCGGGAGACCCGGGTGAACCGGTCCGCCCTGAACGTGGAGCGCGTCCTCTGGTGGGGGCCAGGGCTTGTGTTCGTGCTCGTCCTCGCGGTCGCGCCGCTGCTCTTCACCGACTTCTACCTGAGCCAGGTGATCACGAAGGCGCTCTGGCTCGGAATCGCGGCAGCCAGCCTGATCTTCCTCGCCGCCTATGTCGGGATGGTCTCGCTCGGCCAGGTGGCGCTGTACGGGATCGCCGGCTTCACGATGGCCAATCTCGTCGCGGCCAACGGCGGCTCGCCGATTGCATGGGGCCCGTGGCCGGCCACCCTCGGGGGCATCCTCGCCGCGGTCGGCGCCGGCCTCTTCATCGGCGCGATCGCGAGCCGCAGCTACGGGATCTACTTCCTCATGATCACGCTCGCCGTTGGCGTTCTCACCTTCTACTTCTTCGCCCAGGTGACCCAGCTCTCCGGCTTCGGCGGCGTCAACAACGTCACCCGCCCGGGCATCGTCTCGAACCCCGTCAGGGATCCCCAGAACCTCTTCTACATCGCGCTCGCCGCTTCGGCCGCGGTGTACCTCTTCGTCCGCTACCTCGCGCGCACCCCCTTCGGCCTCGCGCTCCAGGGCGTCCGGGACGACCCGTCCCGCATGCGCGCGCTCGGGTACAACGTGCCGCTCCTGCGCATGCTCGCGTTCGGCCTCGGGGCGCTGATCGCCTCGTTCGCGGGGATTCTCTCCGTGTGGTGGAACACCCGGATCTCGCCCGGCTCGATCGATCTCACACGCACGATCGACGTGCTGGTCATCGCGGTGATCGGAGGGCTCTACCGGCTGGAAGGGGCGTGGTTAGGGGCGTTCGTGTTCGTGGCCCTGGACAACTGGACCCGGGGCCTCGACATCGTCGGCCAGCGATTCAACACCGTGGTCGGGGCGATCTTCCTCGCCATCGTCCTCGTGTCACCGGGAGGGCTGATGGGGATCTGGCAGTCGATCACCGACTTTCTTGCGAGCCGACTCTCGGGCAGGCCCCCGGCACAGCCCTCGGCGGGCCCGGGGGCCGAGGCCCGACCGGCGTCGGACAGTCCACAGCCGTCATGACGGAGAAGGGAGGAACCACGCGCGCCAACCGCTCGATGGGAACCCCGGCCGGCAACCGGGCGTTCGGATGGATCCAACAGGAGGAGAGGTAGGAATGAGAGTTTCCACCCAGGGCGGGAGGGCTCGGTTCTGGGCCTTGCTCGCCGTGCTCGTGCTCGTCTTCGCGGGCACCCTCGCAGCCTGCGGGGGCGACGACGATGACGGTGAGGAGGCGACTCCGACCGACACCGGCGCGACGGACGGCGAAGCGACCGGAGAGCCCATCAAGATCGGCGTCTTCGCGAACAACGAGGGCGCGTTCGCGCCCTTCGAAGGGCAAACCTGGGGCGGAGCGATGCTCCCGCTGATCAACCGCGGAGCCACCCCTGTCAGCGGCGACTCGACCGAAGGCGTCGAGAACGCAGTGATCGCCGGACACCCCGTCGAGATCGTCTACGGCGGCTCGGACTCGACCCCGGACAAGGCGGTCGAGGAGGCCCGGCGGCTGGTCGAGCAGGAGCAGGTCGACATCCTGGTCGGGCCGCTCTCGGGGAGCGAGGGCATCGCCGTCGCCGAGTACTCCAAGGAGCAGCCGGGAGTCACGTTCGTGAACGGCATCTCGGGCGCGCAGGACACGACGCTCAAGGTCCGCTCTCCGAACTTCTTCCGCTTCCACAACGACGGCACCCAGTGGACGGCCGGCCTGGGCAACTACGCCTACAACGAGCTCGGCTGGCGGAACGTCGTCACAATCGGAGACGACTACGACTTCCCGTATTCGCAGATCGCCGGCTTCGTGGCCGAGTTCTGCTCGATCGGTGGGAACGTCACCGAGCGGCTGTGGCCGCCGCTGGGCGAGGAGGACTACTCCTCGTACATCACGCAGATCCCCGAGGACGTCGACGGCTTCTTCATGGGCGTCGGCGGCACCGGGACCGTTGCGTTCGTGAAGCAGTACGGGCAGCTGCGCGGCAACCTCTCCGACAAGATCATGGGCGGCATCTTCATGACCGACCCCGTGATCCTCGAGGAGCTCGGAGATCAGGTCGTCGGAGTCGTGACGGCCGGCATGACGGCCGGCGACTCGCAGGAGCCTGCCTACGTCGAGTACACCGAGCAGATCGCCGAGGCCTATCCGGAGCTCGAAGGAACCGGCTCGAGCGTGTTCTTCTACGGCTACTACACGGCGATGGAGGCGATCGCGCAGGCGCTCGAGCAGGTCGAAGGCGACCTCTCGGACGATCATGCGGCCTTCAACGACGCGCTTGCGGGTCTGACCCTGGAGGCTCCACTCGGGCCGATCACGCTCGACGAGAACCGCCAGGCGATCATGGACAACTTCCTGCAGCAGATCGTCGACGACCAGACCGGTGACGGCGTCCCCGACGTGCAGACACTGGCCACGATCCCCGAGGTCGACCAGACGTTCGCGGGCGCGTTCAGCCCGGAGACGCCCTCGCCCGACCGGGAAAACCCTGAGTGCGTGGAGGGAACGCCGCCTCCGTGGACGGATCAGGGCGGAGGGGGCTAGGCGAGCCCGAACGAGCCGTGACCGTCGCAGCGACACAGCCCCAGAGCGCCGAGCCGATCGTCCGCCTCCGCGGCGTCGGCCGGCGCTTCGGGGGCGTCCACGCCGTTCGCGACGTGGACCTCGACGTCCAGCCCGGCGAGCGCCGGGCCCTGCTCGGCCCGAACGGCGCCGGCAAGACGACGCTCTTCAACGTCATCTCCGGTGAGTTTCCGCCGACGGGAGGAACCGTCGAGCTCTTCGGACGCGACGTCACGATGATGCCCGCTCGCAAGCGGGCGAGGCTCGGGCTCACCCGAACCTTCCAGACCTCGCGACTCTTCCTCGGCCTGACGGTCGAGGACAACCTCTACCTGGCCGCGCTAGGCCCACGGGGCGGGCATCTCCGCCCCGTGCGCCTGCCCGGCCGCGACGGCGCCGTTCGCGAGCGTGCCCGTGAGCTCGCCGAGCGGATCGGGCTCAAGGATCAGCTCGGGACGGTGGTGGGATCGCTCTCGCACGGCGAGCAACGCCAGCTCGAGGTGGGCGTCGCGCGCGCGTGCGACCCGAAGATCATGATGCTGGACGAACCGGCGTCAGGCCTCTCGCGCGGCGAGCGGATCCTGCTGACGGACCTTCTGCTCTCGCTCGACCGAGACGTCACGCTCATCCTCATCGAGCACGACATGGACGTTGCGCTCACGGTGGCGGAGCAGGTGACGATGATGCACGACGGGCGCGTGATCGTCGAGGGCACGCCGGCCGAGATCCGCGCCAACGAGCTGGTGCACGACCTCTACCTCGGGAGGCATCACTACGGAGATGAGTGATCCCGTCCTCACCCTGGAGAAGGTCAATGCCTACTACGGGCGCGGGCAGGTCCTGCAGGACGTCAGCTTCGAGATGGGCCGCGAGCCGGTCGCCGTGATCGGCCGCAACGGCATGGGGAAGTCCACGCTCTGCCTCGCCATCATGGGTCTGATGGCGCACGCGGACGGCTCCGTCCGCTTCGAGGGGCAGGAGCTCATGGGCCGCGCCCCCTACAAGATCTCCGGCGCCGGCATCGGCTACGTGCCGCAGGGCCGGCGCCTCTTCCCCTCGCTCTCGACGGAGGAGCACATCGACATGCTCGGCGCCGGCAACGGCGGCCGCTGGACGAAGGAGGCGATCTGGAAGCTGTTCCCGCGGCTCGCAGAGCGCCGCAAGATCAGCGGCGCCCAGCTCTCCGGAGGGGAGCAGCAGATGCTGGCGATCGCCCGCGCGCTCTACGGCAATCCCAAGCTTCTGATCATGGACGAGCCCTCCGAAGGTCTCGCGCCCGCGATCGTGGAGAGTCTCGTCGAGACGTGCCTGAACCTCGTCGAGGAGGGGGTCGGGCTCCTGCTGGTCGAGCAGAACCTCGGTGTCGCCACGTCGCTTGCCGAGCGGCAGCTCATCATGGTCGCCGGCGAGATCGCGACCGAGACGACCGCCGCCGCGCTTCTCGCCGACCCCGACGCTCAGCAGCGCTACCTCGGCGTCACCCGCGTGGAAGGAGCGGTCGACTAGACATCGTGGCCAACGTCGTCTTGCTCGGCACGCTCGACACGAAGGGGGACGAGTATGCGTTCCTGCGTTCGCTGCTGGGCGGGCACGGGGTCGAGACGATCCTGGTCGACACCGGCGTTCTCGGCGAGCCACGCACTCCCGCCGACGTGACCCGCGAGGACGTGGCGCGGGCGGCGGGCGCCGATGTCGGCGCGCTCGCCGACGCCGCCGACCGCGGTGTCGCGGTGGAGACGATGGCGCGCGGCGCCGCCGAGATCGTGACGCGGCTCCACGCCGAGGGCCGCCTCGACGGCGTCCTGGCGCTCGGGGGTTCGGGCGGAACGGCCGTGGCCGCCGAGGCCATGCGTGCCCTGCCCGTCGGGGTGCCGAAGCTGATCGTCTCGACGATGGCCTCGGGCGACACGCGCCCCTACGTGGGCGCGACCGACGTCACGATGACGTACTCCGTCGTCGACATCGCCGGGATCAACGCCGTCTCGTCCCGCATCCTGGCCAACGCCGCGGCCGCGATGGCGGGCATGGTCAAATCGGAGCCGCCACCGGTCGAGGGCGGGAAGCCGCTCGTCGGGGCGTCGATGTTCGGCGTCACGACGCCGTGTGTGACCGCGGCCCGCGAGCGCCTCGAGGAGCTCGGCTACGAGGTGCTCGTCTTCCATGCGACCGGCACGGGCGGGCAGTCGATGGAGGCGCTCATGCGGAGTGGCTTCATCACCGCCTCGCTGGACGTCACGACGACGGAGCTGGCCGATGACCTCGTCGGAGGCGTCCTCTCGGCCGGCCCGGACCGGCTCGAGGCCGCCGGCGAGCTCGGGATCCCGCAAGTGGTCTCTCTCGGCGCGCTCGACATGGTCAACTTCGGCCCGGTCGAGACGGTGCCGGCCGAGTTCCGCGATCGCCTCCTCTACAAGCACAACCCGACGGTCACGCTCATGCGCACGACGGCGGAGGAGT
Organism: uncultured Actinomycetes bacterium; assembly: GCA_963775625.1. Classification (GTDB taxonomy): domain Bacteria; phylum Actinomycetota; class Thermoleophilia; order Gaiellales; family Gaiellaceae; genus JAIBJN01. The sequence continues at coordinate 33,979 of CAVZJM010000004.1, forward strand.
CCGCCGAGCTCGGGCGCCGCATCGGCCGCAAGCTCTCGGCGGCGACCGGGCCCGTGACGCTCTTCATCCCGCTTCGCGGGGTGTCCCTCATCGACGTGGACGGGCAGGTCTTCCACGATCCCGAGGCCGACCGGGCCCTCTTCGACGGCCTTCGCGAGACGCTCGATTCCGGCGTGGACGTGCGCGAGCTCGACACCGACATCAACGATCCCGCGTTCGCGCAGGCCATGGTGGACACTCTCCACGAGCACTACCGGGCGTGGACGGCCGGGGGAGTGCGGGCATGACGCGCGAGCAGGCCCTGGAGCGCCTTCGTGCGCAGGTCCGGGAGGGCCGGCCGATCGTCGGCGCCGGCGCCGGCACGGGGCTCTCGGCGAAGTGCGCGGAGGCCGGCGGCGCGGATCTCATCATCATCTACAACTCCGGGCGCTATCGCATGGCGGGCAGGGGATCCCTCGCGGGGCTCCTTCCCTACGGCGATGCGAACGCGATCGTGATGGAGATGGCCGGCGAGGTGCTCCCGGTCGTGGAGTCGACCCCCGTCCTCGCCGGAGTCTGCGGCACGGACCCGTTCCGTCTCATGCCGGTCTTCCTCCGCCAGGTGCAGGAGGCCGGCTTCACGGGAGTCCAGAACTTTCCCACCGTCGGCCTCATCGACGGCACCTTCCGTCAGAACCTCGAGGAGACGGGCATGAGCTACGCGCGCGAGGTGGACGCCATCCGCGCCGCCCGCGAGCTCGACCTGCTCACGTGCCCCTACGTCTTCACGCCGGACGATGCGCGGGCAATGGCGGAGGCGGGAGCGGACGTGCTGGTTCCGCACATGGGGCTGACGACCGGCGGGACGATCGGGGCCGAGACCGCCAGGACGCTCGACGAGTCGGTCGAGCTCATCCAGGCAATGCACGATGCGGCCGTGGCGGTCTCGCCGGACGTCCTCGTCCTCTGTCACGGCGGCCCGATCGCCGAGCCCGAGGATGCCGCCTACGTGCTCGAGCGCACGCGGGGCGTCGTCGGCTTCTTCGGCGCCTCGAGCATGGAGCGGCTCCCGACCGAGGTGGCGTTGACAGAGACCGTGAAGCGCTTCAAGGCGATTCCGGCCCGGCCGAGGGAAGGAGAGCGCATATGAACGGGAGATTCGTCCACGAGGCCGACATCGACCGCGAGCAGCTCGACTGGGGAGGGCTCGGGTGGATCAGCCGGCCGCCCTCCACCGGAGCGCAGCAGCTCACGGTGATCGACGTGTCGCTCGAGCCCGGCCACGGCCACGACTTCCACACGCACCCCGACCAGGAGGAGGTCATCGTCGTCCAGGCGGGTGCGATCGAGCAATGGCTCGAAGCCGAGCAGACGGTCCTCGGGCCCGGGGAGGCCGTCTTCATCGGCAGAGGGACCGTCCATGCCTCGTTCAACACGGGGCAGGAGACCGCACGCCTGACGGTCGCCCTCGGCCCGTGCGTCGGGGAGGGCGGCTACGAGCTCGTGGACGTCTCCGGCGAGGAGCCCTGGAGGTCGTTGCGTTCGGCGTGAGCGTCGAGACCCACAAGACCGAGACCCTGGCGCGGGATCTCCGTGACCTCGTCGGCGCCGACGCCGTCGTCGCCGATGCGGACCTCCTGGAGCGCTACTCCGCGGACACCTACTGGAAGGCGCTCGCGGCGCGGGCGCACGGGGCTCCGCTCGGCCTCCCCGACGCCGCCGTCCTGCCCGCCGACGAGGCGGGCGTGACGTCCGTGCTGCGCTTCGCAAACGAGCGCGGTCTTCCCGTCGTCCCGCGCGGCGGCGGCTCGGGAAGCCAGGGCGGAGCAGTCCCGGTCGGCGGCGGCATCCTCCTCGACCTCACGCGCCTCGACCGGATCGTCGAGGTGGACGAGGAATCACTGACGGTCACGGCCGAGGCGGGCGTCAACGGCGAGGTGCTCGAGCGCGCCCTGAACGAGCGGGGGCTCATGCTCCCGCACTACCCGGCCTCGGTCGACCTGGCGACCGTCGGCGGCTACGTCGCCGCGCGGGGCTCGGGAGTGCTCTCGACGCGCTACGGCAAGATCGAGGACCTCGTCCTCTCGCTTCGCGTCGCCCTCGCCGACGGAAGCGTGATCGAGACCGTTGCCGTCCCGAGGCACGCAGTGGGGCCCGAGCTGACGCAGCTGTTCGTCGGCTCCGAGGGCACGCTCGGCGTCGTCACCCGCGCCACCTTGCAGCTCGCCCCTCTCCCGGCGGCGCGTCGCTTCGAAGCGGTGTCGTTCGGGTCGGTGCCCGAGGGGATCGCAGCCGTGCGCTCGGTCATCGCCCGCGGCCTGCGCCCGTCGGTCGTGCGCATGTACGACGAGGTGGCGACGCGGACGTCGCTCGGCCCGGTCGTCGATCGGGAGCTCGAGGGCGTCTGCACGGTCTTCTGCTGCGAAGGGGAGCCGGCCGTCGTCGACGCGGAGGCGGAGACCCTCCTCGCGGTGGCGCGCGAGCACGACGGGGTCGTCCTGGACGGCGGGCTCGGCGAGACCTGGTGGCGCCGCCGCTACGAGTTCTACAAGCCGCCGCACCATCCCGAGCTTCCCTCGATCTGGGGGACGATCGAAGCCGTCGCCCCCTATGCCCGCATCTACGACGTCTACCGGGCGGTGAAGGCGGCGATCGAGGCGCCCTACGCCGAGCACGGCCTCACGCTCAAGGTCCACTTCAGCCACTGGTACCCGTGGGGGACGATGATGTACGGCCGCTTCATCGTCCCGGACGGGGGGCCGGACGCGATCGACCTGCACGACCGCATCTGGGAGGACGCGGTGGAGGCGATGCTGGGCGCCGGCGGCGTCATGAACGACCACCACGGCGTCGGGCTGAAGCTCGCGCCGTACATGCGCGCCCAGCACGGGCCGGCGCTCGACGTCCTGCGGCGAATCAAGGAGGTGCTCGACCCGAATCGGATCATGAATCCCGGCAAGCTCGATCTGTAAGGCAGTCGGCAACGCGAGGAGGACCGATGGGACTGAAGGTGGCGATGCACAACTGGATGCGGCCCGAGCCGATCGAGACGACGATCCGGCGACTGGCCGCCTGCGGCTACGACGGCATCGAGATCTCGGGAGAGCCCGCGCTCTACGACGCGAAGCAGGTGCGCTCCCTGCTCGAGGAGAACGGGCTCGAGTGCTGGGGGTCGGTGACGCTCATGGTCGGCGGCCGAGACCTCCTGCACGAGGACAAGTACGTCCGCGTCGGCAGCGTCCAGTACGTGAAGGACACGCTCGACCTGATCAAGGCGCTCGGCGGCTCGATCCTGACGGTCGTCCCCTCGACCGTCGGCAAGGTCACGCCGATGTCCACGCCCGAGGAGGAGTGGAAGTGGGCCGTCGAGAGCCTGAAGGAGTGCCAGGCCCACGCCGAGAAGTGCGGAGTCCGGCTCGCGCTCGAGCCGCTCAACCGCTTCGAGACGTACTTCCTCAACCGGTGCGACCAGGCGCTCGCGCTGGCAGAGGACGTGGGCGGCGACTGCGGCGTCTGCCTCGACATCTTCCACATGAACATCGAGGAGGCCGACTGGCCGGCCGCCATCAGGGCCGCCGGTGATCAGCTCGTCGACTTCCACGTCGCCGACAACAACCGCATGCCGCCCGGGCAGGGCGCCATCGACTGGGAGCTGATCGTGCGCACGCTGGGCGAGATCGGCTACGACGGCTATCTCACCGTCGAGTTCGTCGCCACCGTCGATCGCAGCCGCATCTCCGAGCGCACGGAGATCGGCGATGCGTCCGAGGCGGACGCGAGCGTCGGGCTCGAGCAGTTCCTGCGCGATCACGGCACGGGCGCCGTGCCGGAGGAGCTGTACGACACCTACGTGCAGGAGTCGATCGACTGCCTGCGCCAGGCCCAGAGCGCTGCGGCTCCTGCCTAGAGGAGATCCGATGGAGCTCCCCTCCTACAACATCGCCGATCTCGCCCCGCCGGACATCAAGGCGTACCTGGGCGAGAAGGACATCGTGATGATCCCCATCGCGAGCCTGGAGCAGCACGGGCCGCACCTGCCGCTCGCGACGGACACGATCCAGGCCGACGAGATCACCCGGCGGGCGGCCGAGCGGGCTCAGGTCCTCTACACGCCGTGCGTCTGGTTCGGCTACTCGCCGCAGCACATGTACGGGCCCGGCGAGGGAACGGGAACGATCACGATCCGCTCGCAGATCCTGCTCGACGTCTACCACGACGTCGCGCGCTCGCTCATCCACCACGGGTTCAACCGGCTCGTGTTCGTGAACAACCACGGTTCGAACACGAAGATCATCGACCCGCTGCTGCGGCGGATCCGCTACGAGACCGGCGCGTTCGTCACGTTCTCCAAGCTCTACGCCGAGCGCTACCTCGGGCTGATCGAGCCGGTGATGGAGAACCCGCCGGAGGAGACGCCCGGCTGGCACTCCAGCGAGCTCGAGACGGCGCAGGTGATGGCACACGACGAGCGGCTCGTCCGGATGGACCGCGCCGTGAACCAGAAGGTCAGCCGTCCGGACTGGTTCCCGGAGGGCTTCGTCAAGCTGGACGGCGCGCCGGAGGTCGAGTTCCAGGGGTATCAGTACTTCCTCTTCCCCACGGACCACGGCGACTTCACGCCGAGCGGCGTGATCGGCAATCCGTTTCGTGCCACGGCCGAGAAGGGCGAGCGCACCTACGAGCTCTACGCCGGGCACCTCGCCCAGGCGCTCGAGGAGTTCCAGAAGGTGCCGGTCGAGGTGCACACACGGGAGTGGCTCGAGCGAGCGTGAGCGACCGGTGACGAGCGAGCCGCAGATCGCGCTGATCGGGACCCTCGACACGAAGGGCGAGGAGATCGCGTACGTGCGCGAGCGCCTCGCCGGCCTCGGCGTTCGGCCGGTCGTGATCGACTCGGGGATCCTGGGCGAGCCGGGGACGAGGGCCGACATCACGCGCGAGGAGGTGGCCCGCGAGGCGGGCTACGAGCTGGAGCAGGTCCAGTCGGCGGGGAGCCGGGGCGCCGCGGTCGAGCTCATGGAGCAAGGCGTCCGTGCCGTCTGCCTCCGCCTATGGCTCGAGGGCCGGCTGCACGGCGTGCTCTGTCTGGGTGGGGCGGAAGGAGCGCTCCTCGGAGCAGCCGGGATGCGCGCCCTCCCGGTCGGCGTCCCGAAGGTGATCGTCACGCCCAGCGCCTCGGGGCGCCGAGCGTTCGGGCCCTTCGTGGGCGAGAGCGACGTCCTCGTCATGCACTCGGTCGTCGACATCCTCGGGCTCAACCCGATCGCGCGGGCGGTCTTCGACAACGCGGCGGCCGCCGTCGCGGGCATGGCTCGAGACGCCGGACGCCCGCTGCAGGACCTGGGCGGCCGCAGCGTGGGCATCACGATGCTCGGCCACACTACTCCTGCGGTGATGCGCATCCGCGCGGCGCTCGAGCGAGCAGGCCACGAGCCGGTCGTCTTCCACGCGAACGGCGTGGGCGGGCCGGCGATGGAGAAGCTGGTGGAGGCGGGTGCGCTCGCGGGAGTGATCGACTACACGCTCTCCGAGCTCGCGAACTCGCTTCTCGACGGGCTCCATGCGACGGGGCCCGAGCGCCTTCGGGTCGCGGGGGCGCATGGTCTGCCGCAGGTGGTCGTCCCCGGCTGCGTCGACTTCTTCAACCAGGGGGCGCCCGAGACCGTGCCCGCCGAGTACCGCGCCCGCAAGAGCTACTACCACAATCCGGTCGCGACGCTCGTCCGGCTCGAGCCGGCGGAGATGGGCGAGCTCGGACGCGTCGTCGCCGAACGGCTAAACGACGCGCGGGGGGCCGTTCACGTCGTTGCTCCGACCCTCGGCTTCTCGCTGGCGGACGTCGAAGGCGGCGACCTCTGGTTTCCGGAGGCCGATGCGGCGTTCCTGGACGCGCTCGGCGCCGCGCTTCGGCCGGAGATCCAGCTCGAGCTCGTCGACACCCACGTGAACGACCCGGAGCTCGCGGACCTCGTCGCCGAGCGTTACCTCGTCATGGCCTCCGCGCCGTCTGCGACCTGAGGGGATGGGTTGATGCCGGCCGATCTCCGTAGAGCAAGCATTCTCGAGCGGATCCAGCGCGACGGGGGTGCGTCGATCGCCGAGCTCGCGCGCGACTACGGCGTCTCCCAGATCACGGTTCACCGAGACCTCGAGCGCCTGGGTCGGGAAGGCCTCATCGAGCGCGTCCACGGAGGCGCTCGCCTCCCCGGCAGCGGCCCCAGCGAGCTCCGCGTGGCGACCGACTGGACGAAGCGGCTGGAGCATGCGCTGTCCGCGAAGGAGGCGATCGCAGCGCGGGCCGTCCGCTTCGTCGAGGACGGCTCGACGATCTTCGTCGACTCGTCCACGACCTGCCTCGTGCTCGCCCGCCACCTGGTGCGCCATCCGCCGCGGGCGCTCACCCTCGTTACGAACTCCCCTGCGATCGCGGGGGAGCTGCACGCGCAGTCGATCCACATCGTCGTCACGCCCGGCGAGGTCGACCAGACGCTCCGGATGATCGGCGGCCGGTGGGCGGCGGAGTTCCTCGCCGGCCTCAACATGCAGATCGCGTTCGTCTCGGCCGGAGGCGTCACGCTCGAGAACGGGCTGACCACCACGAGGCGGGCTCTTGCCGACACCCTGAAAGCCGCCTCCGCTTCCTCGGCCAAGACGATCGGCCTCCTCGACTCGTCCAAGTTCGGCCTCTCGGCCCTGCTTTCGATCGCGCGCCCGGAGGAGCTCGACGCTCTGGTGGTCGACGACGGCCTTCCGCCCGAGACGATCCAGGCCTACGAGGCTGCCGGCGTCAACCTCATCCTGGCCGAGAGCCAGAAGACCGCCCCTTCCACCACCGCCTAAGGAGGACAGCGCATGGCACGTCCCGTCACGCTCTTCACCGGCCAGTGGGCCGACCTTCCTCTCGACGAGCTCGCCGGCAAGGCCTCCGCCTGGGGCTTCGACGGCCTCGAGCTGGCCTGCTGGGGTGACCACTTCGACGTCGACGAGGCACTCGCCGACCCCGGGTACGTCGACGGACGCCGCGAGATCCTCGCGCGCCACGACCTTCAGTGCTTCGCCATCTCCACGCACCTCGTCGGCCAGGCGGTGTGCGACCCCGTCGACGAGCGCCACCGGGCGATCCTGCCTCCCGACGTCTGGGGGGACGGCGATCCGGAAGGGGTGCGGCAGCGCGCGGCCGACAAGGTCAAGGACACGGCCCGGGCCGCGGCCAGGTTCGGCGTCACCCAGGTGAACGGCTTCACCGGCTCGGCCATCTGGCATCTTCTCTACTCGTTCCCGCCGAACGACTTCGACGCGATCGAAGCCGGCTATCGTGACTTCGCGGAGCGCTGGGGCCCGGTCATCGACGTCTTCGAGGCGGAGGGCGTTCGCTTCGGGCTCGAGGTGCATCCCACGGAGATCGCCTACGACTTCGTGACGACTCGCAAGACGCTCGAGGCGATCGACCGGCGCGAGGGCTTCGGAATCAACTTCGACCCGAGCCACTTCGCCCACCAGTCCCTCGACTCGGCCGCTTTCGTCGACGAGTTCGCCGACCGCATCTACCACGTCCACGTCAAGGACTCGCAGAAGAACCTCGACGGCCGCAGCTCGATCCTCGGGGGCCACCTGAACTTCGGCGAGGCCGGGCGCGGCTGGGACTTCGTCTCGCCGGGGCACGGGGACGTGGACTTCGAGTCGGTCTTCCGTGCCCTCAACCGGATCGGCTACGAAGGGCCGCTCTCGATCGAGTGGGAGGACGCAGGGATGGATCGCGAGTGGGGCGCCCAGGACGCGCTGGCCTTCGTGCGCAAGAGCGACTTCACCCCGTCCGCGCTCGCCTTCGACGCGGCCTACGAGAGGAGCTGACGATGGCAGACGAGAGCGAGGTCGGCTTCGTCACGATGGGGCGGGCCGGGGGTACGGACGAGGCCCGGACGATCGGGATCGGCATGCTCGGCTACGCCTTCATGGGCAAGGCCCACTCGAACGCCTATCGCAAGATCGCCTACATGACCTGGCCGCCGCCGCTCGTGCCGCGGCTCGTCGCGGTCTCCGGGCGGACCGAGGAGGCGGTCGCCGAGGCCGCGCGGCGCTACGGCTTCGAGGGGTACGCGACGGACTGGCACGAGCTGCTCGCGAACGACGAGATCGAGCTCTTCGACAACAGCGGGCCGAACGACCTCCATGCAGAGCCCACGATCGCGGCGGCCGAGGCCGGCAAGCACGTCGTCTGCGAGAAGCCCCTCGCGCGCACCGCCGATGAGAGCCACGAGGTCTGGCAGCGAGTCGTGGCGGCAGGCGTGAAGCACATGTGCGCCTTCAACTACCGGTTCGTTCCGGCGGTGCGGTTGGCCCGCGAGCTGCTGGAGGCCGGCGACCTGGGAGACATCTACCACTTCAGGGGGCGGTATCTCCAGGAGTGGGGCGACATCGACGACCAGGTGTGGCGCTTCGACAAGAGCGCCGCCGGCTCGGGAGCCCTCGGCGACCTGGGCGCGCACGTGATCGACCTGGCGCGCTACCTCGTCGGAGAGATCGCGTCGGTGAGCGGGGCCACGCGGACCTTCAAGGAGGGGCGTGACGTCGACGACGCGTTCGAGTCGGTCGTCACCTTCGAGAACGGCGCCGTCGGCACGATCGAGGCCTCACGCTTCTGCCCCGGCCGCAAGAATGCCTTCGCCTGGGAGATCAACGGCTCGAAGGGCTCGGTCGCCTTCGACCTCGAGCGGCTGAACGAGCTGCAGGTGCACCTCCGCGACTCGAAGCCGGGCGATCGGGCCCAGGGGTTCCGAAGCGTGCTCGTGTCCGAAGCCGATCATCCCTTCTGGGAGCACTGGTGGCCGCACGGCCACATCATCGGCTGGGAGCACTCGTTCGTGCACGAGCTGCACCACCTCCTCACGGCGATCGCGGAGGACGGGGAGGTCGGGCCGCACGGAGCGACGTTCGAGGACGGCTACCGGGCGGCCGAGGTCTGTGACGCGATCGTGCGCTCGAGCGAGTCGGGTCGGCGCGAGGAGGTCGCATATCGCTAGCGCTCGCCTGAACCGGCTGTTCGCCGCCGACGGGCGCTGCTTCGACGTCGCCGTGGACCACGGCTTCTTCGGGGAGAGCTCGTTCCTCACCGGGATCGAGGACCTCGAGCGCGCCGTGCGCACACTCGTGCAGGCGGCGCCCGACGCGATCCAGCTCTCACCGGGCCAGGCGCCGCTTCTGCAGCGCATGGCCGGCCCGGGGAAGCCGGCGCTCGTCCTGCGCACCGACGTCGCGAACGTCTACGGCCCCAGTCCTCCGCGCACGCTCTGGAGCGAGCTCGTCGAGGACGCCGCCGGGTGGGCGGTTCGGCTCGACGCCGCCTGCGTGGTCGTCAACCTGCTCTCGCTCCCCGGCGAGCACGAGCTCCACCGGCAATGCGTCCGCAACGTGTCGACGCTGCGTGCCGCCTGCGATCCGCTCGGCATGCCCTTGATGGTCGAGCCGCTCGCGATGAAGCAGGGCGACGCCGGCTACGGCGTGAACGGCGATGCCGACACGGTCGTGACCCTCGTCCGCCAGGCTGTCGAGCTGGGCGCCGACGTGATCAAGGCCGATCCCACCGACGACCTGGACGAGTACGGGCGGGTCGTTGAGGCCGCAGGCCGCGTGCCGGTGCTCGTCCGCGGCGGCGGACGCGCGCCCGACGACGAGATCCTGCGACGCACGGGGGCGGTCCTCCAGCAGGGCGCCGCGGGGATCGTCTACGGGCGCAACGTCGTGCAGCACGCGGATCCGGTCGGGATGACGCTCGCCCTCATGGCGGTCGTCCACGAGGGCGCGTCCGCCGAGCAGGCGCTCGCAGGCCTTGCCGCCCGTGCCTGAGCGGGTCGTCCGCTTCGGCCTCGTGGGCGGAGGGCTCATGGGACGCGAGTTCGCGAGCGCAGCAGCCCGCTGGATGCACATCGGCGCGCTCGGCGTCCGGCCCGAGCTGGCCGTGGTCTGCGACGTGAGCCCTGACGTGCTCGCCTGGTACGAGCGGCTCGAGCCGCCGCCGCGGCTCCTCTCCGACTACCGCGAGCTGCTCGCGGACGACTCGGTCGAGGCCGTCTATTGCGCCGTCCCTCACCATCTCCACGAGGAGATCTACACCGCCTGCCTTCGAGCCGGGAAGCACCTGCTGGGCGAGAAGCCGTTCGGCATCGACTTGGCTGCGAACCGGGCGATCGGCGCCGAGATCGACGCACGCCCCGAACTGTTGGTCCGCTGCTCCTCGGAGCTTCCGTTCTACCCCGGAGGGCAGCGCGTGTGGCGCTGGATCGCCGAGCGTCGCTACGGGCGGGTGCTCGAGGTGCGCTCGGCCTTTCTGCACTCCAGCGATCTCGATCCGACGAAGCCGATCAACTGGAAGCGCCGCGCCGCGCAGAACGGCGAGTACGGGGTCATGGGCGACCTCGGCATGCACGCCCTGCACCTGCCGCTGCGCGCCGGCTGGTTCCCGAGCGACGTGCGCGCGATCCTCTCCGACGTCGTTCGCGAACGCCCGGACGGGCTCGGCGGGACGGCTCCCTGCGACACGTGGGACAACGCCCTCCTCCTCTGCGAGGCGGAAGAGGACGGCGAGGCCTTCCCGCTTCGGATCGAGACGAAGCGGATCGCCCCGGGCGAGACGAACACCTGGATCATCGAGGTGGACGGGACGGTGGGGTCGATCGCCTACACCACCAAGCACCCCAAGACGCTGCGCTGGATGGCCTACGAGCCCGGCGGGCGGCAGGCCTGGAGCGTTCTCGACCTGGGGTCGGAGTCGGCCTACCCGTCGATCACCGGCGCGATCTTCGAGTTCGGGTTCTCCGACGCGATCCTCCAGATGTGGGCAGCCTTCCTCGACGAGCTCGCCCACGGGCGAGACGGCATGCGCCAGCCCTTCCACTGCGCCACGCCCGAGGAGGCGGCGGCGACCCATCGCCTCTTCACCGCGGCCCTCGAGTCGCAAGCAACGTCCTCGGTAGTGCCTCTTTAGGCCACGCCCTGGGGTCAGGTCTTGCATTCACGCATCCACCTTCTCCTCCCGTCGCAGCCGCCGGCTGACGGTCGAGTAGTGGCAGCCGAGGTGCTCCGCAATCGCTCGCAACGTGTACCCGTGGCGCCGGTAGGCGATCGAGACGGGCGCATGGCGGTCGCCGGCGAAGATCTCCGCGAGCGTCGGCGGGAGCGGCTCGACCTGCGCGCGCGGGATCTCGGCGAGCGGTGGATCGTGGCCGAAGCGCTCCTTGAGGAGGTTGGAGCTGCCGAGACGCTCGCCGCGCACGAGCCCTGCAAGAGCGTCGCGACTACCCTCGGCGACGAAGGTGCGGTAGCGCTCCTGGGCCGCATCTTTCGTAGCCGCGAAGTTGCCTAGGATCCAGTCGGTGACGAGGAAGCGCTCCGCGGACACGCGTCCGGCCGTGGCTCTGTAGCTGCTCCAGAAGTAGTCGCCGGGGTCGGGACACAGGCCGGCCCGGACTGGGTTGAGGACGACATAGCGGCACAGCGCCAACAGGTGGCTGTCTCTTTCGACGAGGATCGAGCGATAGCGCGCCTGAAAGACATGCCCGCATCGTCCATGTCGCCAATTGAACCCCTGCGCGTACGGCCCGTTGAGCTGCTGCACCCCGGTCGGCAGATTCGGGCTCGGGGTCTCGACGACCAGGTGGTAGTGGTTTCCCATGAGGCAGTAGGCGTGGCAGAGCCAGCCGAACCGGTCGACGACACGGGCGAGTGCGTGTAGGAACCGGAACCGATCTGCGTCGTCCTGGTAGATCAGCGCGCGCGCGTTGCCGCGGGCGATGACGTGATAGACGCCTCCGGGGACGCAGATTCGCAGCGGCCGAGCCACGGCACGATGCTAGAAGGAGAGCGCCCCGACCTCAGGCTGCGCGGACAGAGTTTTCACGGTTCCGGCACGGCTCCGGGTGAAATGTGGCAATGCAAGACCTGACCCCAGGGCGTGGCTTTTCGGGTCAGGTCAGCGGCGCGCGTGCGTGAGCAGCTCTCCGGCCGCCACGCCGCGGAGCGATGCATCGACCAGCTCCACCGGGTGGAAGGCCGGAAGCGGGCGCCCGGCCCGGCGCAGCGCCGCCGTCACCTGGACGAGGCAGCCGGGGTTGGCGGCCGCATAGGCGTCGGGCTCGACGGCGAGAACCCGCTCGGCCTTGCGTCGTCCCAGCTCGAGCGCGGCCTCGGGCTGCACGAGGTTGTAGATGCCGGCGCTTCCGCAGCAGAGCGCCTGATCCTCGGGCTCGGCGAGGTCGAGACCGGGAATCGCCGCAAGCACGGCCCGCTGCTCGGCCCGCACCCCCTGTGCGTGGGCGAGGTGGCAGGCGTCCTGGAGCGCGACGCGCAGCTCGAGCGGGCTCCGCTCGGGGCGGGGCTCGAGCCCGGCGAGGAGCTCGGAGACGTCGCGTGCCCGGGAGGAGAAGGCTGCCGCTCGCTCGGAGTAGGCCGGATCGTCCGCGAGCAGGTGCGCGTAGTCCTTCAGGTTCGAGCCGCAGCCGGCGGCATTGGATACGACGAAGTCGACGCCGGCCCGCTCGAACGCGTCGATCGTGCGCCGAGCGTGCTCGAGGCCCTTGTCACGCCGCCCCGCGTGCACTGCCAGGGCGCCGCAACAGCCCTGGGCCCGTGGCGCGACGACCTCGAAGCCGTAGGCCGCGAGGACGCGCGCCGTGGCGGCATTCACGTCGCCGAAGAGGACGCGCTGCACGCAGCCCGTGAGGAGACCCACGCGGCCGACCAGCTCGCCCACGGGCTCGGTCAGCTCGGGCGGCTCGGCTCCGGAGCGCCAGGGCGGCGCCAGGTCGGCGAGCGGGCGCAAGAGCCCCGGGAGGGGCAACCTGCGTCCGGCCGGCGCGAGCCTGAGCGCCCTTCGCAGCCGGCGTGGGTGCGCGACGACGGCCAGGACGGTGGATCGCAGAGCGCGCTCGCGGCGCGGGCGACGGTACTCCTGCTCGATCGTCGCGCGCGTCTGCTCGATCAGGCGGTCGTAGAGGACGCCGGACGGGCAGGAGGTGACGCACGCCATGCAGCCGAGGCAGCGGTCGAAGTGCTCGACCACCGTCGGGCTGAGGCGGAGCGTGCCGTCGGCGAGCCCTTCCATCAGGTAGATGCGCCCGCGCGGGGAGTCCATCTCCTCCCGCCAGAGGCCCCACGTCGGACACGTCGGCAGGCAGAAGCCGCAGTGAACGCAGGTGCTGACGAGCTCGCGGTCGATCTCGGTCATGCGAAAGTTCCCTCAGGGTCGAACTGCGCTCTCACCCGTTCGGCGAGCGCGGGCCACGGCTGCTCGTACGGCTGGGGCAGGTAGGCGAAGCAGGTAGCGCCGATCCGTATCAGCGCCTCGGGCAGCTCCGCGAGCACGGCTCCGAGCTCGCCGGCGGCGAATGCGCCTCGCGAGCACGAGGCGAGCTGGCGCGCGGCCACCTCGGCCCAGACGTCGCCGTCCTCATCTCCTCCCAGGAGGCTGCGGCCCCGGTCGAGCTGATCCGAGGTCGTCGCTGCGCGTCCTTCGAAGAGGAAGGCGAGGACGGATCGCTCCTGGCTCCAGACGAGGTCGACAGCGCTCGGCACGAGCAATGAGTGGATCAGCGTGTGCACGAGCGTCTGCACGTCGTCCGGCGTGGAGACGGAGACCACGAGCGTGCGACTCGCCTCGGGGCGTGGATGGAGGCGCAGGCTGGCACGCGCGACCAGCCCCAGGCGTCCGTGGGAGCCACAGAAAAGCTTGGCCAGGTCGTAGCCGGCGACGTTCTTGACGACCTTGCCGCCGGCGTTGGCGATCGTTCCGTCGGCGAGAACGACGGTCACCCCGAGAACGAGGTCGCGCGCGCGTCCGTACCGGTAGGCGCGGGGGCCGAAGAGGTCGCCCGCGATCGCCGCGCCGATCGTCGGGTCGCCGGGAGGGTCCAGCGCGAGCAGCTGGCCGTGCTCGGCCAGGCGGTCGTTCAGCGCCGAGAGGTGGATGCCCGCCTCGACGGTGACCGTGAGGTCGCCGGCCTCGTGCTCGAGCAGCCGGTTGAGATAGCGCGTCGACACGACGAGCTCGCCGCCCGCCCGCTCGATCGAGACGCGCTGGCCTTCGCGCCCGGCCTGCCCGAGGATCTCGGCGGCCTGGGCGATCGACAGAGGCTCGGCTTCAAAGGCGCTCGGCAAGTCCCGCCTTCTCGAGGGGATGTGCTCGGTAGGGGCCCGGCACCTCGCCGCACAGACGCGGAGTCGGGAAGACCTTTCCCGGATTGGCCAGCCCGGCGGGGTCGAAGCCGCGCCGGAGGCGGGCCATGGCCTCGAGATCGTCGGGGCCGAACATGCTCGGCATCGCGCAGGCCTTGTCGACTCCGATCCCGTGCTCGCCGGTCAGCGAGCCCCCGGCATCCATGCAGGCGTCGAGGATGGCAACGGCCAGCGTCTGGGCCCGCTCGGCCTGGCCCTCCTCGCGCGCGTCGTAGAGGACGAGCGGGTGCAGGTTGCCGTCACCGGCATGGAAGACGTTGCCGACCCGGAGCCCGTGCTCGCGCTCGAGCTCCGCGATGCGGCGGAGCACCTCGGGCAGGCGCGTCCGCGGGACGACGCCGTCCTGGACGTAGTAGTCGTGGCTCACCCGGCCCATGGCCGCGAACGCCGACCTGCGGCCGAGCCAGAGGAGGGCCCGCTCGGCGTCGTCGGCCGCTACGCGGATCTCCGCCGCGCCCGCCTCGAGGCACAGGGCCTCGACTGCGGCGAGATCGTGCTCGACCTGCGTCGTCAGCCCGTCGAGCTCGACGATGAGGACGGCGGCGACGTTCGGGTAGCCGGGGTGAACCGCGGCTTCGGCAGCCTCGATCGTGAGTCGGTCCATCATCTCGATCGCGGCGGGGAGGATGCCGGCCGCGATCACCCCCGAGACCGCGGCCCCGGCCTGGTCGGTCGAGTCGAAGCCGGCGAGGAGCGTGCGCACGGCCTCCGGCCGGCGGAGCACACGGACGACGATCTCCGTGGCGATGCCCAGCGTCCCCTCCGAGCCGACGAAGGCGCCGAGCAGGTCCGGCCCGGGATCCCCGGCGCGCAGCCTCACGAGCTCGCCGTCGGGGAGGACGATCTCCGCCTCGAGCACGTGGTTGACGGTGAAGCCGTGCTTCAGGCAGTGGGCTCCCCCCGAGTTCTCGGCCACGTTGCCCCCGATCGTGCACACCTGCTGGCTGGAGGGGTCCGGCGCGTAGAAGAAGCCGTGAGGCGCGACGGCCTCCGTGATGGCGAGGTTCGTGACCCCGGGCTCCGCGGTGACGCGGGCGCTCTCGAGGTCGACGTCGAGGATGCTGTCCATCCGCGCGAGCGAGACGACGATCCCCTCGGCCACGGGCAGCGCGCCTCCCGAGAGCCCCGTTCCGGCTCCCCGGGCGACGAAGGGGATGCCGTCGCGGGCGCAGAGGCGAACGACCTCCTGAACCTGGCCCGTGCTCGCCGGGAGGACGACCAGCCCGGGGACGACCCGGTGGCCCGTGAGGCCGTCGCACTCGTAGGTGCGAAGCTGCTCCGGCTCGGTGATCACCCCGACGGAGCCGATCGCAGCCTCGACGTCGCGGACGAACTGCACGTTCATGCCGAGCCCACCGGGATACGGTATCCGTCCGCCATGGATGTCGTCTGTCTCGGAATCCTGGTGGCCGACGCCATCGCCCGCCCGGTCGGGGAGCTGCCGGAGCGCGGCTCCCTCGCGCTGGTCGACGAGATCTCGCTCCACGGAGGCGGGTGCGCCCTCAACACGGCGAGCGCGCTCGTCCGGCTCGGCCTCTCCTCGGGCGCCGCGGGCAAGGTCGGCGACGATGCCCTGGGCGCCTTCCTGCTCGCGCTCCTCGACGAGCGCGGCGTCGACCGTGACGGCGTCCTGGTGGATCCGGCCGTCGCGACCTCGGGCAGCGTCGTGCTCGTGGACTCCTCCGGGGAGCGGACGTTCCTGCATCTCCCGGGCGCAAGCGCGAGCCTGCGGGCCGACGAGCTCGACCGGGCGTTCCTGCTCTCGGGACGGTGCCTCCACTTCGCGGGTGCGCTCGTGCTGGAAGCGCTCGACGGCGAGCCCGCAGCGCGTCTGCTCGCCGAGGCGAGGTCGCGCGGGCTCGTGACGAGCCTCGACACCGTCTGGGACGCGACGGGGCGCTGGGAGCGTGTCCTTCCCGTTCTGCCGCACGTCGACCTGTTCGCTCCGAGCTTGGCCGAAGGCCGTGCGATCAGCGGCGAGGAGGAACCGGCCGCGATCGCGTCGTGCCTCCGGGAGCGGGGCGTGGGGGAGGTCGTGCTCAAGTGCGGCGCCTCGGGCTGCTACGTCTCGGGGGAGGGCTTCGAGGGAGCCCTCGACGCGCTCTCGGTGGCTGCCGTCGACGGCACGGGAGCCGGCGACGCGTTCGTTGCCGGGCTCCTGTACGGCCGCCTCGCGGGCTGGCCGCTCGAACGCTCGGCCCGTTTCGGAAACGCGGTCGGAGCGCTCGCCACGACGGCTGTCGGCGCGGTCGAAGGGGTGCTGGGCCTCGAGGAGGCGCTCGCCCTCGCTGGCCTCGCCGACGGAGGCTAGCCGGCGCGCTGGGCGTCGGGGCGACGTTCGAGGAGGCGCTCGGCCCGCTGCTTGATCCCCAGGAGCATCTTCCGCTCCATGAGGAGCGAGGCCGGCTCCATCGGGACCATCCCGAGACGAGCGGCGAGAGTCGGGAGTCGAAAGCGGTTGCGGCTGATCACCCGCGTCGAGCCGTCGCGGGACTCGAGCACGAACGTCCACACCCAGTTGCCGTCGTCGGAGCGCCACGCGAGCACGTGCTCCGGCTCGACCCGCTCGAGCCGCATCCGATTCGAGCCGTAGCCGATCGTGTCCCCGAGCTGGGGGTGCTGGAAATCGGGCAGGATGCGATCGACGCTGTGCATGTCGAGGCCGAGCAGGTTCTCGATCCAGTCGTAGGTGTAGGCCCCACCGCGGGGCGAAGGGCCGATCTGCGCGATCCAGGGCCAGACCGCGGCGGGGGGCGCGTCGATCCCGACGGCGCGCGTCGCGACTCCGTCGGCTTCCTCGAGCAGCTCGTCGCCCGGCAGCCGAGCAGCCGCCTCCTCGTCCGTCGCTCCCCAGGTCAGGACTGGCGTCCGGAGGAAACGGACATAGAGGGCACCGAGGGCTGCACGATGGCGAGGGCGGCGTGTCGCAGTTTCACGAGGCGATCATCGTTGGAGGACGCGCATCAGCGCCACTGTGACCGGTCACACGGAGATGCTGACGGGGAACGTCGCGAGCCAGATGACCGTGCCGACGAGGACGACGACCCCGAAGGAGAGCAGCACCACGCGAAGCCGCTCGGTCCGAAACCGTGCACCCATGCCGGCGAAGAACAGGGCGGTGGCGAAGAGGACGACCGCGAGCACGTAGTTGGTCGCCCGCTGCACGTTCGCCCTGGCCTGGGCGGACAACGCGTCCGCCTCCACCTGCAGCTGCTGCGCCTTCTGCCGCGCGGCCAGCTTGTACTCCGGCATGACGAAGGGGGTTAGAGGGGCGTCTGCGTTCTCGAGCGGCCTCGAGGCGATCCACGTGTCCATTGCCGGCTTGAACTCGGAGCGGAAGCGCTTGAAGTAGAAGTCGGCGAGCTCCGTCTGCTCCTGGGCGTAGGCGTCCACCCATTGGGTGAAGGTCGCCACGTCGATCTGCGTCTGGGCGTTCGCGAGGTCGGCTGCGGCGGTCGACTCGATGCGCGCGGCGTTGGCCCGGCTGAACGCCTTCGCCTGCTCGCCGTTCCACCGGCTCGCCTGGTAGCCGCTCCACGCCGTGCCGACGGTCGCGAGAGCCAGAATCACAGCCGCCAACGTCTCGACTCGGTCGATGCTCTCTTTGCCGGCGCTACTCAGAGGGATTCCCCTCGGCGTCGCATGGAATCCGAACGTCGGCATCGATCGCGTCGAGCGCCTCGTCCACGATGCGGAGCGTTCGCTCCATGGCAACCGGGCGGAGGCCGCCGACATCGGAATGGAACGGGTTGTCGAGGAAGCTGAGGAGGAGCAGCATCAGCACGATCACCGACGTGACCGATCCCATGAGGACGCCCTGCGTCACGGCGCCCTCGCCGCTGTCCGCGAAGAAGAGCATGTACACGAAGATGACGATGGAGATGAAGAAGAGGACGATCCAGAGCGGCGTCGGGATCACGCCCACCGCCCCGTGGACCCTGTCGAGGCGCGCCATCCTCCCGGGCCGACGTCTGGTCGAGCCACTTGTCGTACGCCGACTGCTCGCTCGCGCTGGTCGGCTCGATCCCCTCCAGGGTCTCGAACATCGCGACTCCCCACGGATTGAGCGCATCGCCCAGAGTCCCGGCCTCCATGCGCTCCCACTCGCCGTTCGCGACGAGGCGTCCGTAGCAGACGAGCTCACCCGTCAGATCGCCGACGGTCGACGCCGGGAAGAACTGGGCGGTCTCGACCTGCTGGATCACCGCTAGCGCCTCAGCCTCGGCGCCGGTCCGCGACTGGTCGTAGCTCGTGAACGTGAGGAAGATGATGAAGCCGAGCAGGACCGAGAAGCCGGTCGCGAGCACGCCGAAGACGCCGGACGCCCGATCTCCGTCCTGGAAGTAGCTGCCCTCGGGCGCCCGCCTGCGGACGAGCAGCATCACCGTGACGGCGAGCGCGGTCGCCCCGGCGGTGATCAGGAATCCCCAGAGCAGGTTCATGGTCGACCGCAACCCTAAACGGAGCCGTCGACTCGTTGTGCAGGCTCGTGAACGGTTTATTCTCCGCAGTCATGAGCGTCCAGACTGCGCCGAGCAACGTTCCTCCGACCGGACGGGAAGGAGAAGGTCACCGGCTCCGGCCGCTACACGGCCGATCTCAACCTGACGGGCCAGCTCCACGCGAAGCTCCGCTACGCCGACCACACGCACGCCCGCATCGTCTCGATCGACGCCGGCCGCGCCCGCGCGATGCCGGGCGTGCTCGCCGTCGTCACCCACGAGGACGTGCCGGACGTGCTCTACGGCGACCTCGCCCAGGATCGCCGCCTGTTCGCCAAGGAGCGGGTGCGCTTCGAGGGCGACGTCGTCGCGGCGGTCGCCGCCCTGACTCCTGAGATCGCCGCCGAGGCCGCCGCTGCAATCGAGGTCGAGTACGAGCCGCTGCCGGCCGTCAGCGACATCGAGGCCGCGCTCGCGGAGGATGCGCCGCTGATCCACGAGGACTGGGAGTCCTACGAGGCCGACGAGGAGCTCGGGCGCAACGGCAACGTCCTCGGCTACTCGACGGTCGTGAAGGGCGACGCCGAAGCTGCGATGGCGACCGCCGACGTCGTCGTCAAGGGCCGCTACGTCACCGACTCCTCGCAGGGGGCGCCGATCGAGCCGCGCGCGCTCCTGGCCCAGTGGGAGGGCGACCGCGTCACCGTCTGGAGCTCGACGCAGGTTCCCTACGCTGCCCGGGCCGGCGTCGCGCACGTCCTCCAGATCCCGCAGTCCCACGTGCGCATCGTCGTTCCGCTCCTCGGCGGCGGCTTCGGCTCCAAGTGCGACTTCCACTACGAGGCGCACGTCGCCGCGCTCGCGCGCGCCGCGGGACGGCCGGTGAAGCTCGTGTTCTCGCGCGAGGAGGAGTTCATCGCGCCCGGACCACCGGCGCGAGGGGATGGTGATCGAGCTGGAGACCGGCGCACGCGAGGACGGGACCCTCGTTGCCCGCCGTGGCCGCCTCGTCCTCGACGGCGGCGCCTACTGCGGCGAGGGCGGCTTCTTCGCGCAGCTCGCGGCCATGCACGCCTGCGGCCCGTACGTGATCGAGAACGTGGGCGTCGAGTCCAGGCTCGTCTACACGAACAACCAGCCCTCGGGCTCGATCCGCGCGCCGACCGCGCCGCAAGTCTGCTGGGCGGTCGAGCAGCACATGGACGAGCTGGCCGCGGCGCTCGCGCTCGATCCCGTCGAGCTGCGCCGGCGCACCCTGATCGCCGAGGGCGACAAGGGGCCGACGCAGCAGGTCTTCGGGCCGATCGCGATGAAGGAGACGCTCGAGCGGGCCGTGGAGATGATCGCGCCCGACGGCGACCTCCCCGAGGACGAGGCGATCGGAGTCTCCTGCGGCTGGTGGCCGTCCTTCGGGAACCCCTCCGGCGCCTACCTGAAGCTGAACGGCGACGGGTCGGGCACGATCGTCACCGGGGCCCAGGAGAACGGCAGCGGGGCCGTGATGGCCCTCCCGCTCCTGGTCGCCGACGTGCTCGGCATGCAGCCGTCGGACTTCTCGATCCTCTACCAGGACACGGATGCCGCGCCCTTCGACGCAGGCTCGTCGGGGTCGCAGACGACGATGAACAACGGGCGCGCCGTCGTCGCGGCCGCCGGCGAGGTGCGCGACAAGCTGCTCGACCTCGCCGCGGAGAAGCTCGAGGTCGCCCGCGAGGATCTCGAGCTCGCCGACGGGCAGGTGCGCGTCGTCGGCTCGCCGTCGAAGGCGGTGGAGATCTCCGAGCTCGCCGGCTCCGGCGAGCAGCTCATCGGCAAGGGCTCCGGCCCGGTGCCCGAGAACCCGCCCTGCCACGTCGAGGGCTGTCTCGGGCGGCTCGGCATGGAATCGTTCCTGGAGCCGCAGGTCTTCACCCACGCCGCGCGGGTCAAGGTCGACCGGGAGACCGGCGTCGTGCGCGTCCTCCAGGTCGCGGCCGTGCATGACTCGGGCACGATCGTGAACCGCATCGGCGCCACCGGGCAGGTGTTCGGCGGCGTCGTCATGGGGATCGGACAGGCGCTCCTGGAGGCCTCCCAGCTCGACGCCGACGGACGCCAGCGCAATCCGCATCTTCTCGACTACAAGCTCGTGACCGCCGCCGACGCCCCACGCATCGACGTCGAGTGGATCGAGACGCCCGCCCAGAACGGCGGCCCGAAGGGGTCCAAGGGAGTCGGCGAGCCGCCCACCGTGCCGACTCCGGGCGCGATCGCAAACGCCATCGCCCGCGTCCTCGGCGCCCGGGTCAAGGAGCTGCCGATGACGCCCGAGCGAGTCTGGGCGGCCGGCGGCCGGACCGAGCGCATGACCTCCACGTTCGTCTCGGCCGCGACCCTCGACGAGGCGCTCTCGGCGCTGGCCGGCGGCGCTCGTCCCGTCGCGGGCGGAACGGACCTCGTGGTCGGCTCGCGGCAGGGGAAGGCGCCGCTCCCCGAGAGCATCGTCGCCATCCACCGCCTCGACGAGCTTCGCGCCTCGGACGCGGCGGACGGACGACTCCGGCTCGGGGCGCTCGTCACCCATGCCGAGATCGCAGCCGACCCGCTCGTCCTCGAGCGGCTGACGGCGCTTGCGGATGCCTCCTCGATCGTGGGCTCCCACGCGACGCGGGCGCAGGGGACGATCGGGGGCAATCGTCATGAACGCCTCCCCGGCGATGGAGGTCGGGGGGCCGCTCATGGTCATCGGCGCGACGGTCACGCTCCGGTCGGAGTCGGCCGAGCGGCAAGTTCCGGTGGCCGACCTCGTGACGGGCCCCGGGACGACCGTCGCCGCCCCGGACGAGCTCCTCACCGCGGTCGAGGTCCCGCTTCCCCCTGACGGAACCGGGAGCTGCTACGCCCGCCTCGAGTACCGGCGGCAGATGGAGATCGCGGTCGTCGGCGCGACGGCGGCGGTCACGATCGCGGACGGGTCGGTGGAGCAGGCAGGTGTCGCGATCACGGCGCTCGCCCCCACGATCAGGCTCGTGCCGGAAGCGGCGGAGGCGCTCGTCGGCTCCGACGGCGGCGCGGACGCAGTCGAACGAGCTGCACAGGCGGCGGCAGGAGCGGCCGAGCCGATCTCCGACGTCCGCGCCTCGGCCGACTACCGCCGGGCGATGGCCGAGATCGTCGCGCGACGGGTGATCGCGGCCGCGGTGGCCCGCGCGCGCGGGGAGACCGTCCCGGTGCCGGCCAGCGACGCGCTCTTCGGCGCAGGGGGCGGGTCATGAAGGTTCCGGTGACCCTGAACGTGAACGGAGTCGCCTACCCGCTCGAGCTGGAGCCGGCGACGACGCTGCTCTACGCCGTCCGCGACCACGTCGGGCTCACCGGCGCGAAGGAGGGCTGCGACGACTCGGAGTGCGGCGCCTGCATGATGCTCCTCGACGGCAAGCCGGTGAACTCCTGCTCGTACCTCGCCGCCCAGGCGGACGGGCGCGAGGTGACGACGGTCGAGGGTCTCGCCGACGGCGCGAGCCTCGCTCCGCTCCAGAGGCGTTCCTGGAGCACGGCGGCGTCCAGTGCGGCTTCTGCACGCCGGGAATGCTGATCTCGGCGACCTCTCTCCTGGAGCGAAATCCGCAGCCGACCGAGGACGAGGTCCGGATCGGGCTCTCGGGAAACCTCTGCCGCTGCACCGGGTACGACGGCATCGTCAAGGCCGTCCTCGAGGTCGCCGCAGCCGCCCGGTGAGGGTGTTTGACTTTCGAAAGGCGGTCGAGGACACTTTCCGCCGTCGGGCTCTAGGGGATTCCAGCTTCTTCGCGTAGGTGCACGACCGGCGCCCGGCCTAAGGTTTCCAGCGGCGAACGTCGAAAGGGGTAGGGGCATGTCTCTTCGAAGCGCAGGTCGCGGGATCCGGAACCGCCGACTCGGCCTCTCCGTTGTGCTCGGCCTCGTCCTGGCGACGGGCGTCGCGTCGGCAAGCGGCGACGAGCCCGTGGTGTTCGAGCCGGGAGCGCCCGGGCTGGGCGATCCGTACTTCCCGCTCGACGGCAACGGCGGCTACGACGTCAAGCACTACCTGCTGGACGTCAGCTACGACCCCGAGACGGACGTGCTCGAGGGAGTGGCGACCATCCGCGCCCGCGCGACGCAGAACCTGTCCAGCTTCAACTTCGACTTCGTCGGTCTCACGGTCGAGTCGATCAAGGTCAACGGGCGGCCCGCGACCTGGTCACGGGACGACGCCGAGCTGACCGTCACTCCCGCGAAGGGCCTCCGCGAGGGCAGGAGCTTCACGACGGTCGTGCGCTACGAAGGGATCCCCGAGCCGATCGTCGACGCGTTCGGCGTCAGCGGTTTTCTCGCCACCGACGACGGCATGCTGATCATCGGCGAGCCCCACGTGGCCGCCACGTGGTTCCCGGCCAACGACCATCCCGACCGACAAGGCCGCCTTCACCTTCCGCGTCAAGGTCCCGGCGGGGCTCGAGGCGGTCGCCAACGGGAAGCTGAAGAAGAAGCGGACGAAGCACGGGTCGACGACCTGGACCTGGGACGCCAAGGAGCCCATGGCCACCTACCTCGCTACGGCGAACGTCGGCGAGTTCGACCTGCGCGCCTACAAGCAGGACGGCATCCGCTACTGGGACGCGATCGATCCGGACCTGCTCGACCCGGTGGCCGAGCCGAGGACGGGCGAGCAGTTCGCCATCTCGCAGCAAAGTGAGCCCTCGTTCAAGAGGCTGGCTCGCACGATCGCGGTGCCGGCCGGAGGGGCGACGCTGTCCTTCTGGATCACACGCGACACCGAGCCGGAGTGGGACTTCGTCTTCGTCGAGGCGCACACGGTCGGGGGCGACGACTGGACGACGCTTGAGGACGCGAACGGGCACACTGGCCAGGGCACGGGATTTTCCTGCCCGTTCTGGCTGAGCCTGCATCCGTTCCTGGAGCACTATCAGACCGACAACGGCGACGGCACGTGCTCGCCGGCGGGCAGCACCGGAGACTGGTGGGCCGCCAGCGGGACGAGCGGCGGCTATGAGCAGTGGCAGGTGGACCTGTCCGCCTACGCCGGAACCGAGGTCGAGGTGTCCATCAGCTACGCCAGCGACGACGCTGTCCAGCTGGCGGGCGCCTTCGTCGACGACATCGTCGTCTCCAGCGGGCCCGGGTCGACCTCGTTCGAGGACGACGGGGACACGTTCGACGGCTGGACGGTGCCCGGGGCCCCGGCCGGGAGCGCACCCAATCCGAACGACTGGATCGCCGGGACGGAGGCGGACACGCCGCCGCCGCTGGGCGAGATCGCGGAGGGCTCGTTCGCGCGACAGCCCGAGATCATCGACTTCCTGTCCGACAACTTCGGCCGGTACCCGTTCTCGACCTCAGGTGGGATCGTCGATGACTTCGACGACCTCTTCTTCGCGCTCGAGAACCAGACCCGTCCGATCTACTCCAAGTTCTTCTTCACCGACCCGGTCTCCGGCGACAACGTCGTCGTCCACGAGCTGGCCCACCAGTGGTACGGCGACAGCCTCGCCGTCGCCGCCTGGCAGCACATCTGGCTCAACGAGGGGTTCGCCACGCTACGCCGAATGGCTCTGGAGCGGAGGACGAGGGCTTCGCCACGGTGCAGGAGAACTTCGACAGCTTCTACTTCGGCATCCCGGAGGACGACCCGTTCTGGTCGGTGATCATCGGCGATCCCGGACCGGACCTCATGTTCGACTTCGCCGTCTACGCGTCGCGGAGCGATGACGCTGCAGCAGCTCCGCCTCGCGGTCGGCGACGCCGACTTCTTCAGGATCCTCCGCAAGTGGGCGAAGATCCACGCGGGCGGGAACGTGACGACCGACGAGTTCATCCAGCTGTCCGAGCGCATCTCGGGCCAGGACCTCGATGCGCTCTTCGAGACGTGGCTCTTCACGCCCGGAAGGCCGGCCTTGCCTGGCGCCCCGCGCCTCCAGGGCTCGGCCACGACGCAGGATCTCGCTCCTGCGCGTTCGGTGCGCAGCCTGATGAAGCGGCTCAGCCTGAAGCGGTAGCGATGGAGGCAGACGCGGTCCCCGGCGGAGGCCGGGGACCGCGCTGGCCGGTCGCCTACCGAGCTTGCGCCAAGCGGAAGTGGTTCCCCGACGAGTCGCGGAACCCCGCGTCGACGCCGTAGGGCTGCTCCGTCGGCTCCTGCGTGAACTCGACGCCGCGGCCCTTGAGCTCCTCGTAGCTCGCCTGGACGTCGTCCGCCGCGAAGAAGAGGCCGCCGGAGGCGCCTTTCGCCAGGATCGCCTGGATCTGGGCGCGCGTGTCCTCGTCGAAGACCGGCGGGCCCGGCACGGCCATCAGCGTGATGGAGACGTCGGGCTGGCCCGGGCACGCCGACGCTGAGCCAGCGGAAGTTGCCCATCTCGGGGACCGTGACGTCCTCGCGGAGCTCCATCCCGAGCTTCTCGGTGTAGAAGGCGAGGGCCTCGTCCTGGTCGTGGACCCAAACCTGTGTGTGGGTGAGCTGCTTGAGCATGGTGATCCTTTCGCTCTAGTGAACCGTCGCCGGCGACGTTAGCCGGGCGTGCCGCGGCTGTCTTCTCCAAACATGCTGGACGCCGGGCGGGCGTAGGCCTGCAGGACGCATGTGGGGACGCGGGCCCGGGTGAGCGCAGGCGCGTGGGCGGCTCGGTAGGCGCTCGGCGACACCCCATAGGTCCGGCCGAAGCTCGTCGTGAACGAGCCGACGCTCCGCAGCCCGACGAGCAGGCAGATGTCCGAGACGGTGCGATCGGTGTTGCGGAGGAGCTCCGCCGCGCGCTCGAGCCGGCGGGTCAGGAGGTACTGGTGCGGCGACTCGCCGAAGGCGCGCCGGAACTCACGGCTGAAGTGCGCGGGGCGAAAGGTGAGCCGCGCGGGCGAGCGTCGGCACGTCGAGCGGCTCGCGGTAGCGGGCGTCGACAGGTTCCTCGCGCGAAGGAGGTGCCGGACCGGATGAACGGTCTTCACGGCCCCAGTATCGCCAGCGCGACGAGGGGAGGCGGCCACCAAGCGTGGCCGCCTCCTCGAGCTTCCGTCCCTGTCGTGACCGCGTTACGCGCCCGTCAACTCCGCTGCAAGCTCGCAGAAGTCGAAGTCGTCGCCGAAGCCCTCGTGGGGCCCGCGCACCGAGGCGTCGAGCAGCTCCAGAAACTCTCCTCCCGGCATGCCGTCGCCGAGCGTGTCGAAGAGATACGTGTAGCGGATGACGCCGCGATCCCTGACGACCACCTTGCCCGTGGAGTCCTCGATGACGAACGGCTGACCGGCCTCGATGGCTACGAACTCGTAGATCGTGCCGTCCACCTGCGTTGCCTTGATGTCGTGAAACAGACGCTTACCGCGCTGCACGAACCACTTTCCTGTCTCCGGGTTCGTGAGCACGTCCCGGTACGCAAGGTTCGAGACTTCCAGGAACGCCTGGCCCGTCTTGTCCACGCGGAGCAGCGCATGGCCCGAGAACTCGGACTCGACGTCGAGCGTGAAGCCGCAGTCGTCGAAGCTGAACGAGTCTGTGCCCGAGAAGTGCTCCTGCCCGATGACCTTGGCACCCGCCGAGCTTGCGCCGAACGCCAGGACCGCCAAGGCCGTGAGTCCTACCAGCACGAGCGACCTCGCCCGCCACTTCCCCTGCCGCATGAGAGCCTCCTTGTAGAGGGCCCACTCCCGCGTGGTGGGCTGGCGAGGAAGTGTATGAGGCGCGAGACGACATAACAACCTGAGCGCACGCTCTCATCGTCGTTTCAGATCCGTTCCGTAGCGTCGCCTCCACGTGCAGTCGCGTGAAAGGAGGAGACGTGAAGATCCGATCTGCTCAACTCATTGGGGCGCTCGTCCTCGTGGCCCTTGCTGGAGCGGCCTTTGCAGGCGACCAGGAGAGCACGGCGACCGCGAAGCCGATTCGGCTCGACGCGGCGACGATGATCGTCGAGGTCGACGCCACCGCCGGCGACGCAGGCGTGCAGTTCTTCCTGGACGGCGAGCCCTGGAGGTCGATGGCGATCTCGGGCCCGAACGGGCGCACGTTGCTGGAGATCGACGCCGAGGGGCGGCTGAAGGGTTGGGGCCTGACCGAGCTCTTCTCGGAGAGCAACGAGCCGCCGTTCGCCGAAGTTCCGCTGGAGGAGTTCAAGCTGCGCTTCCCCGAAGGCCGGTACACCTTCGTCGGGACCACCGTCGAGGGTGACAAGCTGGTCGGCGCGGCGAGGCTGTCGCACGACATCCCGGACGGCCCGCAGATTGTCTCGCCGGCCGACAGCGCGACCGTTGACCGCAAGGGCGTCGTCGCCAGGTGGGGCGGGCCGCCCGAGCCTCCCGGCATCGACATCGGCGGCTACCGCGTGATCGTAACCCGCGAGGATCCGCTGCGCATCTACAGCGTCGACCTCCCGGCGTCGGCAAGGAAGGTGCCGATCTCGGCGGCATTCCTCGAGCCCGGCACCGAGTACGAGCTCGAGATCCAGGCGATCGAGGAGAGCGGGAACCAGACGTTCACGACGATCTTCTTCGAGGTGGCATAGGAGGCGCCGGGACGAGGACGCCTCTGCGGCCCGACCAGGCATGGCGGCGTCGGTGAACACAGCGGCTCGTCGCTCCAGCAAGATACTTTCCAGGGCGAGGAGGACCCTTGACCGCTGTTCCAGACTCGATGTGGGCCATCCGCCTGCACCCGCCGCTCGTCTACGAACGCGTGGAGACTCCCCGCCCTGGCCCCGGTGAGGCGCTCGTGCGCGTGCACGCGGCGGCGATCACGCGAGACGAGCTCGAGTGGCCGGTCGATCGTCTCCCGGCGACGCCGTCGTACGAGTTTTCCGGCGTCGTGGCTGCGATCTCGGACGACGTCGATGGGCTGGCAGTCGGAGACGAGGTCTACGCGCTCGGCGATTTCGAGCGCGACGGCGCCGCCGCCGAGTACGCAGTCGTGCCCAGCGGTCTCCTCGCTCGCAAGCCGCAGACGCTCGGCCACGTGGAGAGCGCGGCCCTCCCACTTGCAGCGCTGAGCGCGTGGCAGGGGCTCTTCGATCACGGCAAGCTGCGGCCAGGAGAGCGAGTGCTCGTCCACGGGGCGGCCGGCGGGGTTGGGAGCTTCGCCGTCCAGCTCGCCCGCCACCGCGGCGCACACGTGATCGGTACGGCGTCGCCCGGAGGTGTCGAGACAGTCCGGGGGCTCGGAGCCGACGAGGTGGTCGACAACATGTCGACCCGCTTCGAGGAGATCGTCGCGCCGGTCGACCTCGTCTTCGACACGGCCGGCGGCGAGCTGCTCGCGCGTTCACCGACGGTGCTGCGCGAGGGCGGGAGGCTCGTCTCGATTGCGGAGGAGCCCTCGGGCGACGGAATCTACTTCGTCGTCGAGCCCGACCGCGAGCAGCTCGTCGAGCTCGCGCGCCTCGTCGACAGCGGCGAGCTGCGCCCGCTGGTCGATTCGGTCTTCCCGCTCGCCGAAACGCGCGCGGCCTTCGAGCGCTGCATGCAGCCTGGCAAGCGTGGCAAAGTGGTGCTCCGGGTCGTCGATGACTAGACAGGAGCAGAAGGCCGAGGAGTTCCGGGCGCTGCACTCCGGGGAGCCGTTCGTGATCCCGAACCCCTGGGACGCCGGCTCGGCTCGGGTGCTGGCCGCGCTCGGGTTCAAGGCCCTGGCCACCACGAGCTCCGGCTTCGCGTTCACGCTCGGGCGCCTGGACGGCGACGTGACCCTCGACGAGGTCGTCGCGCACGCCGCTGCGCTCGCCGCAGCGACCGACCTTCCCCTCTCGGTCGACCTCGAGAACGGCTACGGCCCCGATCCGGAGGACGCGGCCCTCGCGATCGCCCGCGCTGCCGAGGCGGGGGCCGTCGGCGGCTCGATCGAGGACTACGACCCCGAAGGCGGCATCTACGAGCCTGCCCACGCGGTCGAGAGGATCGCTGCTGCAGCAGAAGCTGCCCACGGCCTCGGCTTTCCGTTCACGCTCACCGCGCGGGCGGAGAACCACATTCGCGGCAACCCGGATCTGGAGGACACGATTGCGCGCCTCCGGGCCTTCGAGGAGGCCGGGGCGGACGTTCTCTACGCGCCCGGGCTGCGGGCCTCCGACGAGATCCGGGCCGTGTGCGAGGCGGTCTCGAGGCCCGTGAACGTGCTGGCTCTGCCCGGGCTCTCGGTGGCGGAGATCGTCGCGGCCGGGGGGCAGCGAGTCAGCGTGGGAGGCGGCCTGACCTGGGTGGCGGCCGGCGCGATGGCGGCGGCCGCCACGGAGATCCGGGATGCGGGCGACGTCTCGTCCCTCGGCGCCCGCCTGCCGCTCGACGAATGGCTCGCCAGCCGAGAGGCGTTGTAAAGCCCTCGCCGTGGCAGTAGAGTCGGGCCTCGAAGCTCACCCGGGAGGGCCGATGACCGAGCACCGCGGAAGGGTCCGCACGATGACGGCGCTGGTAGGGGTGGCGGTGGCCGCGATCCTGGCGGTCCCCGGGACGGCGGGCGCGTCACTGGACGGAGGCGGCAGCAGCAGCAGCAAGCTGACACCCGTCGTCGTCTTCCCGGCCTTCCACTTCACGAAGCTCGAGGTCGTCGTGCGCGACCAGGTCGTCGCGCCCGAGTGCCCGAGCTCCGGGGTCTTCGAGGACTGGTTCCTGAACGACAACCCGAGCACGACCTTCTCGCAGGTCTGCCAGGACAAGCTCCTGACCCTCCGCATCAACCGTGGCAAGCGGTTCCATGACCAGAAGGGCGTGACGGTCAGCGTCAAGGACTACGGCACGACCGAGAGCGCGCCCTTCTACGAGCCCATGTACGTGGCGCTCGAGGCCGTCGGCTACGTGAGGAACAGCGACATTCGCGTCGCGGGCTACGACTCGCGCCTCACTCCCGACATGAGGCACTTCGTCAAGCAGACGAAGCGGCTGATCCGGGACACGTACTGGGACAACGGCAGGCGGCCCGTGCATCTCGTCGGCCACTCGAACGGGCCTCTCTACGCCCAGTACCTGCTCACGCACACGTCGCAGCGCTGGAAGGACAAACACATCCACGGCTTCACGCCGATCGCCGGGAACTTCCCGGGGCAGGGGCTCCTGTACCCGCTCCTCTTCACCGGTCTCAACGTGACCGACTTCACGTTCCCCACGACTCCCGAGAACGCCGCGAGCAGCGCGTTCATGTACCTCACCCACCCCTCGAGCTACATGAGCGCCGCCGATCCGCGGGTCTTCGACAGCCTCGAGACCGTCGTCGAGGACGCGTCGACGGGCGGTCGTACACGCCGGACGACTACCGGCAGCTCTTCAGGGACGCGGGGCTCGGCTGGGCGAAGCGCCTCGCCGACCGCTACATCGGGTTCGTCGAGTTCGCCCGCCGGAAGGCCTTCCCGAACGTCGACGTCTACGCGGAGAAGGGCTCGGGCCTCGAGACGCCGGTCGGGATGGTGCTGGACGATCTCACCGTCGGCCAGGTCGTGGACGAGTCGAACGAGTTCTTCATCCGCGACGGCGACATCAACCAGGAGGACATCACGAACGACGCCGTGCTCGTCTGGGCGGCCATGCAGTGCTTCCGCTTCAGCCTCACGGACAATCCCGGCGTCGACCACTTCACGCTGCCGGGCGACCCGGGCGTGCTGAGCCGGCTGCTCGCGAATCTGGCCGCTCCGCGCTCCGACTGCGGCTAGCGCCGCCCGGCCCGCCCAGGGCCGTGCGGTCGTATCAGGAGTCCTTCTTCGCCTGACCCTTGGCGGGAGCGTGGCTCGGGGGGCCGTGGCCTTTCTTCGCCTTGGCCGGCTTGTCATGGCCGGGGGGCGTACGGCCGTGCGGGCCGCCCGGCGTCGACGCTGCCTTCTTGGCGTGGCCCAGTGCCTTGCCGTTCCCGTTCCCGTTGTGCTTCTTGTCCTTGGCCTTCGCAGCGGCGGCGGTCGCCTGCCCAAAGGCGCGACCGCCCTCGGGCTTCGGCCGTGGCTTCGTCGCGACGGCCGTAGCTCCGGCGACGGGCGACGAGACCTCGGTCTCCGCTGGAGCTGCGATCGACCGCGTCGGTGCCGACGACGAGGTCGAGTCGGCTCGAAGCTCCTGCGCTGCCGAGATTGCACGGGAGCCTCCCGGGTCGGGCCTGTCGCGCCACACGCCGGCCGGGTCGGTGGCGACGACGGTTGCCGTCGTCGCGGCGGCGACGGTGAGCGTGGCGAGCTTGACGCCCGTGCTCCCGGCGAAGAGCCCCTTGATCGCCGCGGCGAGCCCGCCCACGTCCAGTGCGCAGAGCGCCTTGCCGCGCCCGTGCTTGCCCGGATCGTCGAGGGCGGCGGCGAGCGAGCGGCGCGCGCGGAAGATCAGCGTCTCGACCGCGGCCTGGGTCAGCCCGAGCCGTTGTCCCACCTCGTGGTAGGAGAGGCCCTGCCATTCTCGCAGGAGGATCGCCTCGCGCTGGCGCTCCGGCAGGCTGCAAAGCGCGTCGGTAAGGCCGATGAGGGCGTCGGACGAGCGCTCCGGTGCCGCAACGGTCTCCTCGAGGATCGTGATGTCCTGGGCTTGCTCGAGCCTCCCGCGGCGGCCCGACGAGCGCATCCGGCCGAAGCAGACGTTCTGCGCGATCCGGAGGAGCCAGGCGGAGCCGACCTTCGGCCGCGTCCCCTGGTTCAGGCTCCGACAGGCGTTCAGGTACGTGGTCTGGAGCGCGTCCTCGGCTTCCTCCGGTGAGCGGAGAAGACGCAGGCAGTAGCCGTAGACCCAGCCCGAGTGCTCCTGGAAGAGCTGCTCGGCCGTCTCGGAGGCAGCCGGCGCCAGGGCAACGCGACTTGCCTCGGGGGCGACGGCCATGCGCACATTGTTGCGGATTCTCGGCGAGCTTCAAGCGCGCCGCAGGTTTTCGGCCTGCGGCGCGTCTGTGCACGTGAAGACCACTCCCGGCAAGAAACCGAGTTGGAGACCAGACATCTCATGAAGCGTGGACTGACGGCGGTGCTTGCCGGCGCGCTCGCCGCCGTGCTGCTCGTCCCGGTGGCCGGCGCGAAGCCGGGCAACGGAAACGGACACGGGCACGGTCCCCCGGCGTGGGCAGGTGGATCCGGCGGAGCAAAGGGTGCCGGCAAGCCCGACCAGGCCGCCAAGCAGGCACGGAAGGCGGAGAAGGCCGAGCGGAAGGCCGAGCGTCGCGCGGCACGAGGTAGTGCAACCGAGGGCGGCGAGGACGGTCCCCGGCACGAGAACCCGGCGTGGATCTGCAAGTTCGAGCGCGAGCAGATGGGCGCCGACGCCTTCGCCGAGGAGTACGGCGAGAACGAGAACAAGGCCAACGCTTTCGGCAAGTGCGTCTCCCGCGAGGCGCACGATCGCGACGGCGTCACGGAGGACGACGCGGAGGCTCCTGCGGCTGACGAGACGCTCGACCCCGGCGACTCCACGGACGAGGATCCCGTGGAGCCCACGCCACCGGCCGCGGTCCAAGCATTTCTGCATTACCTATGGCCATTTCTCTTTTAACCCGGGACCGAGTGGCGGAACCCAGTAGCGCCGGGCGCTCCGTTCGCCCGTAGCGCTCCGCTACTCCAAGAAGTCGCCCCTGGACTCGCGGCCAACCGGGGGCGACTCTCTCTTGCCTAGGCGATCGACAGCGGCGTGTGCAGGGGGACGCGGTCGTACAGGTCGATCACGTCCCGGACGGTCATGCGGATGCAGCCGTGTGAGGCCGCCGTGCCGATGGAGGCCTCGTCGGCCGTCCCATGGATGCCGGCCCCGTCCCAGAAGCCCAGCCAGCGCGCCTTGATCGGGTTGTCGGGATCGTTTCCCTTGATCACCTTGCCCGCGAGGTCGCCCGCCCAGGCCTTGTCGGGGACGTACCACGCGGGATTGGCGGCCATGCTCTCGATCTCGTAGATGCCGGTTGGGGTCTCGAAGCCGAGCGCCCCGATACCGACCCGATAGGTCTTGACGAGCTTGCGGTTCACGAAGAGTCGGAGCTCGCGACGGCTACGGCTGATTGCGATGAAGTGGCCGTAGCGATCGCTCAGCTCCTTCGTCGTCACCTTCGGCTGCACGGACTTCGTCGGGACGGCCAGGCTGCGGCTCTCCTCGGCGGTCACGAGGGTCTCGGAGATACCGCGCCGAAGCGCCTGCGCCTGGACGGTCACCCCGGTGGTCGCAGGAGTGAGGCGGACGCCGGTGAACGACGCCGCCACCGTCGCGTCGCGTGCCTCGCGGTCGAGCTCGCGACGGATACCGGCAACGACCCGAGCGACGGCCGCGGTCGAGAACTCGACGTCCAGCTCGTGGTCGGTTCCCTCGGCGCGCCCCGTCAGGTCGCGGAACGAGCGCCCGAGGAAGTTCCCCTCCCGGCTCTCCGCCACCGCCGCGCGCACGAGCTCCTCGGCATTGGTGCGGACGTCGACGAGCGCGGGGTCGAGCTCGAAGCGGCGGTCGCGGTAGGTGAGCATCACCGGTTGCTCGAGCCGCTGGGAGAGCTCCCGCTCCACGGCTGCGCGAGCCTCCGCCTCGGACATGCCGCCGACGTCCACCCCGCCGACGGTCGTCCCGGCGACGATCTCCCCGGAGCGGGACGCGTCGTACCGGTGCAGGGCTGCGACGCCCGACCCGACGAGGACGGCGAGAGCAAGGAGCGAGATGACGAGCGCCTTGCGCACGCGAAGCCCACTACCTTAGCGGGTCGGGCATCGACCCCCTCGTCCGGCTGGTCCT
Source organism: uncultured Actinomycetes bacterium (assembly GCA_963775625.1). GTDB lineage: Bacteria > Actinomycetota > Thermoleophilia > Gaiellales > Gaiellaceae > JAIBJN01. The sequence continues at coordinate 67,278 of CAVZJM010000004.1, forward strand.
GCTTGACAAGGGCTCGGCTCGCGCCTATCGACAAGGGCAAGGGGTGATCCGATAGGGAGGGCGAGCGAGGATGCGGCCGTACCCTCGCTCCGCTCTGACGCACCCGGAACGTCAGAGAACCGAAAGGGGTTTGGATGAGGTTTCGCACGATGCTGCGGCTTGCCGCATGTACGGCCGTCGTTGCCGGCGTGATGGCGCCGGTCGCGAGCGCGACATCGCCGATCCAGGCGTACAAGACAGCCGAGGCGCACTGGACGAGGACGTTCGAATGGACGATCGACAAGTCCGTCTCGCCCGACTCGTGGAATCTCGAGACCGGCCAGTCCGGCACGAGCACGTACACGGTCGAGGTGACGAAGAGCGCGCCCGTCGACCAGCTCTGGGTCGAGGGCGAGGTCTGCGTCGAGAACGTCAGCGCGAGCCCGACCGAGAACCTGAAGGTGGTCGACCGGCTGCAAGCGCTCGTGGGCGAGGACGTGATCACGCTCGCCTCGGTGCCGCTCGACATGAGCGTGAACCCGGTGCTCGATCCGGGCGAGTCGCACTGCTATCCGTACTCGATCCCGTTCGAGCCAGTGGCGGGCGCGACGTACCGCAACAACGCACGGGTGACGGTCACGAACGACCCGCGGAGCCCGGGCGAGGAGATGGGCCCGAACGAGAAGGTCGACTTCACGCTTCCCGACCCGACGGTCGTCGACGGCTCCGTGAACGTGGACGACACGAACGGCCTCTCCTGGCTGTTCACGGGCTCCGGGACGCGGACGTACACGCGGACGTTCCGGTGTGACGAGGACGAGGGAACGCACGACAACACCGCGACCATCCGCGAGACCGGCCGAAGCGACGACGCGCGCGTGACCGTCACGTGCAAGGAGCCGCCGGCGCCGGGCTGCACGCTCACGCAGGGGTACTGGAAGACCCATTCGAAGTACGGCCCGGCGCCGTACGACGCAACGTGGGCGCTGATCGGCGAGGACACCGCATTCTTCTCGAGCGGGAAGACGTGGTATCAGGCGATCAACACGTCCTCCGCCGGAGGGAACGCGTACTACATCCTCGCGCACCAGTACATCGCGGCGAAGCTCAACCTCGCCGGCGGTACGAGCTCGTCGGCCGGGGTCAACGCGGCGCTGGCCGGGGCGGAGGCGTTCTACGCCGCCTACACGCCGAGCTCGACGCTCTCGAAGGCCGTGCGCGCGCAGGCGATCGCCTACGCGGGCACCCTCGGCGACTACAACGAAGGCAAGACCGGCCCCGGGCACTGCCCGGGCTAGCCGGCCGACTCGCGGAGAGGGCCCCGACCGGGGCCCTCTCTCGTGTCGCTACCCTCACGCGGTGCCCCTCCGCTCGGACATCCGCAACCTCGCCATCGTGGCGCACGTCGACCACGGCAAGACGACGCTCGTCGACGCGCTGCTCTGGCAGTCCGGCGCCTTCCGCGCGAACCAGGACGTTGCCGAGCGCGTGCTCGACACGATGGACCTCGAGCGCGAGAAGGGCATCACCATCCTCGCCAAGAACACGGCCGTCCGCTACGCGGGGACGAAGATCAACATCGTCGACACGCCCGGCCACGCGGACTTCGGCGGCGAGGTGGAACGTGGCCTGACGATGGTCGACGGCGTGCTCCTGCTCGTGGACGCGAGCGAGGGGCCGCTGCCGCAAACCCGCTTCGTGCTCCGCAAGGCGCTCGAGGCGCGGCTCCCCGTGATCCTCGTCGTCAACAAGGTCGACCGGCCCGACGCGCGCATCGAGGCGGTCGTGAACGAGGTGTACGAGCTCTTCCTCGACCTGGACGCCGACGAGAGCCAGATCGAGTTCCCGATCGTCTACTGCAACGGGAGGGCCGGCCGGGCCTCGCTCGACTCCGACCCGGACGCCCTCGACCCCGACCTGCAACCGCTGCTCGATCTGATCCTGGAGCACATTCCGGCGCCCACCTACGAGGAGGGACATCCGCTGCAGGCGCTCGTCACGAACCTGGACGCCTCGCCGTACGTCGGTCGCCTGGCGCTCTGCCGCGTCTTGCAGGGGACGATCCAGCGCGGGCAGCCGATCGCCTGGTGCCGGGCCGACGGCTCGATCGAGCAGGCGAAGGCGACCGAGCTGTACGTCACCGAGGCGCTCGAGCGCGTCGAGGCCGCGACAGCGGGGCCCGGGGAGATCATCGCGATCGCCGGGATCCCCGAGGTGACGATCGGCGAGACGCTCGCCGACCCCGCTGACCCGCGCCCGCTTCCCGTGATCTCCGTGGACGAGCCCTCGCTGTCGGTCACGATCGGCATCAACACCTCGCCGCTCGCGGGCCTCGACGGGGACCAGCTGACCGCGAGCCTGGTGGAGAGCCGGCTCCGCGCAGAGCTGGTGGGAAACGTCTCGCTCCGGATCCTGCCGACCGAACGGCCCGAGGCCTGGGAGATCCAGGGGCGCGGCGAGCTTCAGCTGGCAATCCTCGTCGAGCAGATGCGCCGCGAGGGCTTCGAGCTGACGGTGGGCAAGCCCCAGGTCGTGACGCGTCGCATCGACGGCGTCCTCCACGAGCCGGTGGAGCGCGTCTCGATCGACGTGCCCGAGGACTACCTCGGCGTCGTGACCCAGCTCTTCGCGCTCCGCAAGGGTCGCACCGAGGCGCTCGTCAACCACGGCAGCGGCTGGGTGCGGATGGACGTGGTCGTGCCCGCACGCGGCCTGATCGGCTTCCGCACCGAGTTCCTCACGGAGACCCGCGGGACCGGCATCCTCCATCATGTCTTCGAGCGCTTCGAGCCGTGGTTCGGCGAGCTGCGGACGCGGCCCACGGGCGCGCTCGTCGCGGATCGCCGCGGGACGACGACGGCCTTCGCCATCCTGAACCTGCAGGAACGCGGCTCGCTGTTCGTCGCCCCGGGAGTCGACGTCTACGAGGGCATGATCGTGGGGGAGAACGCGCGCGCCGAGGACCTCGACGTGAACGCGACGAAGGAGAAGAAGCTGACCAACGTGCGCTCGTCGACGGCCGACGAGCTGGTCCGCCTGATTCCGCCGCGGCCGCTCTCGCTCGACCAGGCCCTGGAGTACATCCTCGAGGACGAGTGCGTCGAGGTGACGCCGAACCACGTGCGCCTGCGCAAGGTCGAGCTCTCGGGACAAAGGCGTCAGTCAGCCGCCAGGCGCAAGGCGCGGGGCCTGGCTCCCGTGTGATGGACGAGCGGCTGACTCCCCAACAGCACGCCCGCCTGTCCGCCGAGCTCGCGGAGCTCGAGGGGCCGAAGAGGGCCGAGATCGTGCAGGCGATCGCCGTCGCGCGCGGCCACGGCGACCTCTCGGAGAACTTCGAGTACCACGCGGCCAAGAACGAGCAAGGGCTCCTCGAGCGGCGGATCTCCATCCTGCGTGGACGGCTCGACGGCGCGGTCGTCGTCGAGGCCGGAGGCTCGGACACGGCAGCCGTCGGCTCACACGTCGTGGTCGAGGACGAGACCGGCACGCTGATGGAGCTGGAGATCTCGGCGGTCGGCGGCGACGGCACGGTCTCGCCGACCTCTCCACTCGGCAAGGCGCTGCTCGGCCGCAAGGCCGGCGAGACGGTCGACGTCCAGGCCCCGCGTGGCGTATGGAAGGCGACTATCGTCGAGATCCGCGCGGCCTGACCTGAGCGCGTCGTCGGCAGAAGACGCTTCCTTGTCTCGGCCGTGGCGCGATAATGGCTGCCCCAACGGGAGGAGAGGACAATGGCTGCCACCAAGACGCCACCGGCGCTGACCAACGAGCAGATCGTCGAGGTGCTCGCGCTCACCAAGGATTCGGACAGCGTCGAGCTCAAGCTCACCGTTCCCGCCGACGCACAGCGCACGGCGGCCAAGGCGCTCGACATCGACCCGCTCGACGCGCAGATCCGTCAGGTCTTCTTCTTCGACACCCCGGACCTGACGCTCAACGGGAGCGGCGTCGTCGTGCGCGCCCGCCGGGTGCAGGGAAAGGGGGACGACACCGTCGTCAAGCTGCGGCCGGTGGTGCCGCAGGAGCTCCCGGAAGAGCTCCGTGCCATGCCGGCCTTCAACGTCGAGGTCGACGCGATGCCCGGCGGCTTCGTCTGCTCCGGCTCGATGAAAGGCGCGCTCGAGAAGCCACGCGTCAGGGAGACTGTGGAGGGCGACCGCCCGCTCCGCAAGCTCTTCACGAAGGAGCAGCGGGCGTTCTACGCCGCGCATGCGCCCGAGGGCCTCGCGCTCGACGACCTCTCGACGTTGGGCCCGATCTTCGTCCTCAAGGTGAAGTTCGCCCCGCCCGAGCTCGGGCGGAAGGTCGTCGCGGAAGTGTGGCTCTATCCCGACGACTCGCGCCTGCTCGAGCTCTCGACCAAGTGCGCCCCGGGCGAGGCGTTCCAGGTCTCGGCCGAGACCCGCGCCTTCCTGACCGAGCGGGGCATCGACATGAGCGGCGACCAGGAGACGAAGACGCGCAAGGCGCTCGAGTTCTTCGCAGGGCACCTGAGTGCCCAGGGTGACTGACCAGCGCCACCCGGCGCGCCGCCCGACCGGCTGGATCGTGCTCACGGGCGCGCTCCTGGCCGCCGTCATCGGGCTGGCGATCTGGGCGGCGGTGCTCCAGAGCGACCAGGACGACGTCAACGCGGCGAGCGCCGCCCGGATCGAGGAGCTGGAGCAGGAGAACGCCGAGCTCCAGCAGCAGGTCGCGGACTTCGAGCAGGACGTCGCCGATCTCCAGCAGCAGCTCGACGACCAGCAGGCAGCGGCCGAGAGCGCCGCCGCCGAAGCCCAGAGCGAGCTCGACGCCGCCCGGGAGCAGTACGAGAGCGTTGCCGCCGAGCTGGGCGCGAAGGGCCAGGACCTCGCCGACAGCCTGGCGGAGCTGGAGCAGTTAGCCGAGGAGGCCGACGCCGCGCTCGGCGAGGCGCAGGGCGCGGCCGCGTCCGCCCAGGATCGCGCCAGGGCTCAGAGGGCCCGCGCCGAGCTGGCGGAGGCGTGCCTGGCCGCGGTCGCGGACGTGCTCGAGCGCCTGTACGCCGCCGACGACCCCGCCGAGGAGCTCGACCGGGCGGCGCGCGAGCTGGAGGAGATCGCCGCGGACTGCGCGCCGGCGGACTAAGAACTCCCGCCGCGATGCCCGAGCTCGCCCTCTTCGGCGTCCTGATCGAGGTCGCCACACGCGCCGGCAGGAACGAGTAGCCGGGAGGAGAACGAGGGCAAGCCATGCCTGCCCTCGTTCGGCGTCTCTGGCACGCGGGGCGAGAGGCCGCGGAGGCCTACAGCCGGAACCTCTGCCCCCAGCTTGCCTCGGCCATCGCCTACCGCGTCCTCTTCTCGCTCTTCCCGCTCGCGATCTTCCTCGTCTCGATCTTCGGGCTCCTGATCGAGAACGACGAGCGTCGCGACGAGATCATCACGTGGCTCGTCGACAACCTGAGCCTGTCTCCGGACGGGAGCGTACGGCTCGACGAGGCGGTCGCGGGGCTCGCGAGCCCGACATCGGCCCTGGGGCTGATCGCGCTCCTCGGTGTCCTCTGGGCGGCGAGCGGCATGATGGCTGCCATCCGCATCGCGCTCACGAGCGTCTGGGGCACCGAGCGCATGCAGGCCTGGCGAGGCAAGGCGGTCGACCTCGTGCTCGTTCTCCTTGCGGGAGTTCTCCTCCTCGTCGCCTTCGGCCTGACGCTGCTCGTCCGGCTCGTCGAGGACATGGGGCGCAAGGTTGGATCGGCGCTCGGTCTCGAGCAGCTCGGGTCCGCGGCCGGCGACGTTGCGCAGGCGGTGGTCTCCCTGGGCGTGATCTTCGGGGTGGTGCTCCTCCTGTACCGCTACGTGCCCGCCGGCGCGGCCTCGCTTCGCCGATCTCTGGGCGCCGGCGCTGCTCGTCGCGGTCGCGGTCGGGGCGACGCAGGTCGGCTACGGCTTCTACCTGTCGAGGTTCGCCGATTACAACCTCGTCTACGGATCGCTCGCAGCCGTGGTCGGCTTCCTCTTCCTCGTCTACCTCTGCGCCGCGATCTTCCTCTTCGGAGCGCAGCTCGCCGCGCTCTGGGCGAGCCCTGCCAGGAGGGCCTAGTACGGCAGCTCGACGTCGCTGACGTCGAGGCCCAGCGAGTTCGCCAGGCGCACGCCGTCGTCGAGGTCCTCGCGGAGCCGCTGCACGTCGCGATCGTGCATGGCGCGCCCGATCCAGGCGCGTGCCGGGGGGCGCCAGAGCGCGTGCTCGACGAAGATCGGGAGCATCCGGTTCGCCGCGGTCACGAGCTTCTGCTTGGTTCGCCGCGTGGCGTCCTCGAGCAGCACCCGCTCGTACGCCATGCCGGCGCCGTGGTGGATGCCGTCGTCGATCGTGAGGCGGTTGCAGATGTCCTCGAGGATCGTCCCGCGCGAGGAGCGGGCGATCAACCGGAAGCGCGGGATGATCAGCCGCTCGAAGAAGACCTGCATGAGGAACACCTTCTCCTCGAGCAGGTCGAGCTCGTCCAGGAACATGCGCGCGAGCTCGTCCAGGTGGGGGTCGCGCTCGGCGGCGCCCCCGACCTCACCCAGGAGCTTGAGCCACGCCTCCACGTGCCGGGACTCGTCCTGCACCATCGTCGAGTAGTAGAGGCGTGCCTCGTGGTGGGGCGCTGCGTTCAGGAGCTGCGCGGCCATCTTCACCGCCAGGATGTCCGCCTGGTACTGCTGCGTGATCACGGAGCGCCAGACGTCGGTGCGCCGGGCTTTCTTCTCGGCGGAGCCGCGCGTCTCCGGGATCGGCGGGATGTCGCTCCACGGGACGTCTGAGGTCTGCCACTCGGCGCGCTTGGCGAGCTCGTAGTAGCGGATGACGCCCGCGCCCCGCTCCGGGGCGCCGTCCGGCGCCGCTTCCACCCGAAGAGGCTCGACGCTCATGGAGGGGAGCTTAGCGCGGCCCCCGGCGGCCCGAGCCTCCAACGGCGTGCTCCCGTCAGTCCGCGAGCGTCACCTTGAGGCTGACGATCACGAGGCCCAGCGCGAGATTGACCATGATGAAGACGGCCGTGGCGGGAGTGCTCAGACGCGCCATGCGCGCGTAGCGCATGCCCTGGAACCCGAGCGTGACCATACAGAGGCCGAGCGCAATCGAGACGGCGGTCGATTCGCTGTACAGCCCGAGGACGCCGAGCAGCAGTGCCGTTCCTGGTGCGACCCCGGCGAGCGCGATCGAGCTCTCCCGACCGGCCAGCGCCGTGGCGGTCTTGCGACTGAGAGGCCGGCCGCTCGAGAGACTGTCGGCGATCGCATGGGCGTACACGTGCGCGCCCCAGAGGATCACCACCGTCGAGACCATGATCACGTCGAGCTCCCAGGCGTCGATCGTGCTGCTGTCGGCGCCTGCTGCGAGCACGGCCATGACGAGGATCGTCCCGTAGATCGTGCCCGCGATCCGGTCGCTGCTGCCCCAGAGGATGCGGGAGAGGAACTTGTCGGGACGGGTCGAGTCGACAGCCGGAGCCATCGGCAGGGATAATCACAGACGAGGAGCCTGTGTGAGCCGAACGATTCTGATCTGCATCGTCGCAGCGCTCGTGCTGGTCGCCGGCTGCGGCGGCGAGGACGAGTCCTCGAGCGAGGCCTGGGTGAGCGACTTCTGCTCGGCCGCGGCCGACTGGCGGACGTCGCTGGAGGACATCGTCGGCCAGTTCCAGAGCCCGTCCGATCTCGACGTGGACTCGGTGCAGGCAGCGGTCGACGACGGTCTCGACGCGACCGAGTCCTTCGTGAACGAGGTCGATGAGCTCGGCGCACCGGAGACCGAGGCCGGACAGGAGGCGGCCGGCATCGTCGACTCGATGACGTCGAGCATCCAGGCGACCGCCGACGATCTGCGCTCAACCATCGAGGGCGCCGACTCGCTGCAGGACCTGATCGCCCAGGCCGGGCCGGCTACCGCGCAGATCGGTGAGCTCGAGCAGGAGCTGCAGAGCTCTCTCGACGAGCTCGAAAACCTGGACACCGGCGAGCTGGGGTCAGAGCTCGAGTCGAACGAGGACTGCGCCGCGGCCAAGTCCGGCTCCTAGGAGGGTTTGACGAAACGCAGCCTGTGCCGCCGGGCCGCGCTGCTCGCCCCGAGGACTGCGTCCTCAGTCGCGCCCGTAGCCTTGGCTACGAGCGCTCCCTGCGTCCTTGCCTCGGAACGACCATCGCACCCCGACGGCGAGCGACGTTCCACCAAACCCTCCTGGTTCAGGCCGCCGCGCGCTCGTCGGCCGCCCACTGCCTCGTCAGGCTGCGGCAGCGCTCGATCATCTCCTCCTGCCTCTCGGGCTCGACCTCGAGGCGGATGGCGGTGACGACGAGCTCGTCGAACTCGGCGCTCTCGACGTAGTCGACCGTCAGCTCGTCGAGGTGGGGGAGCACGACGGCGCGGAACTCCTCGAACTCGGCAGTCTGGAAGTAGTCGTCGGCCAGGCCCGCGTAGAGGGCGAGCTTGTCCTCGTAGGAGAGGTCGTCGCGGTCGCCGACCTCGAAGTACTCCCTCGTGCGCTGGTTCAGTCGCATCGAGCGGCCGCTGACCGAGCAGAACGCGCACCAGGCGACGAGCGAGCGGATCGCCCAGGGGAAGTAGTAGTGGAGGCTGACGAGCGCGATGTCCGGTGAGGCGTTCGCGTAGTCGATCGGATGCGCCCGCCCGTCCTTGACGATCGTCTCGCAGGAGTTGAACTCCCAGCGGAAGAACGCGTTGACGACGCGGCTGATGATGCCGACCTCGCGCTCGAGCTCCGTCGGGAGGAAGCCGCTTTCGACCTGGTAGCGGTAGTGGCCGTGAGCTTCCGGCTCGTAGCGCATCACGCTCGTCTCGGGCCCGATCGAGAGGCTCCGAGTGAACACGTCGTAATCCTCGACGCTCGCCTGCACGTGCATCATGCGCTCGCCCGAGGCGTCGTAGGCTGCCTGCAACTCCTCCGGCCCCGCGATCCGGGTGACGCCGACCCACATGCCGCCGTCGAAGGGCTTCATGTAGAGGGGGTACCCGACCCACCCGCCGATCTGCCCGAGGTCGAACTCCGGGTTGTACCGCTCCGCCATCGGCACGTAGCGCGGGTTGTCGGGCGGGAGCCGGTGCGGAAGGAGCCAGGTCTCCGGGACGCGGAGCCCGAGCCGCATCATCGCGCAGTACGCGGCGTGCTTCTCCATCGCCTGGAACGTGAACGGGTTGTTGAGGAGGTAGACGTCGTCGAGCAGCGCGATCTTCTTCAGCCACTCGCGCGGGAGGTCGTACCACCAGGAGAGGCGGTCGATGACGAGGGTGTAGCGCGGGTCGGAGCGGAGGTCGAACGGCTGATTGAGGATCCGGGCCGCGTCCAGCTCGTGCGTCTGGCCCCCGTATCGGACTGGGCCGAGCCGGCCGAGGATGGCCTCGAACGCGCTCGGCCAGTCCTCCTCGGTGGCCAGAAGCAGCCCGATCAGGTGGCGCCTCGCCATCTGTGCGAGGAGTCTAGGCTGGTCGCGTAGCCGAGAGGAGGTCCGCATGGTCACCGAGGCAAAGCTCGTGCCCAGCGAGAACGGGCTCGTCGCGCAGGGAGACGGGTGGTTCGTCGTCAACGCGCGCGAGACGCGGTGGAACGCCAACGAGGCGTTCGGCCGCTACACGACGTTCGAGGGCGACGTCCGCTTCCCCGAGCTGGGCATCAACATCGGCGTATTGGCGCCGGGGCAGCCGGCCTGCATGTACCACGGCGAGAGCGAGCAGGAGGACTTCCTCGTCCTCTCGGGCGAATGCCTGCTCCTCGTGGAGGGCGAGGAGCGCCGGCTGGGCCCCTGGGACTTCTTCCACTCGCCGGCCTGGACGGAGCACGTTCTCGTAGGGGCCGGCGACGGCCCGTGCGTCATCCTCGCCATGGGCGCCCGCAAGCCCGGCTCCGAGGTGCGCTACCCGGCGGCCGAGTTCGCTCAGGCCCACGGCGCTGCGGTCTCCGAGACGACGGAGTCCCCGAAGGAGGCCTACGCGCCCTACCCGGAGGACGTCGAGGGTGCCTACCGTGAGGGGGACCTGCCCCGGTGGTGACGGGGGCGGCCAGGCTCCTCGCTCCGATCTCGGCGCTGCTGCTCGGCTTTCTCCTGATCATGACCGTGGTGTCCATCGACCACGGCTGGGCGGCCGAGTTCAGCGGTGTCGGCGACTCCGGCGACGTCTCCGGCGAGTGGGTCACCCGCGGGACGCTCTTTACGCCGCCCCTGGCGCCGATGGTCGCCCAGGCGGTGCTCACCGCCCTTGCGCTCGTCCGGCGGCGCGTCTGGCAGATCGTCGCGGGCGCCGGGCTGGCGCTGCTCGGGTGCCTCTACGTCGTCGGAAGCCTCGCGGAGCCGCTCGACCCGGTCGCGTCGGACCCGAACGTCGCCATCTACGCGCTGATCAGGATCACGGGCCTGGTGGGAGCGGTCGCCCTCGCCGTGGCGGGAGTCGCCGCCGTCCTCGTGGCCCGGCGCAGCGGCTAGGCGCCGCTTGCCGCTGTCTGAGGCGCCTCGTACACTCGAACCGGAACCCGAGCCCTGGGTGCCAGGGGAGGCGGGCCGGCACGTCCGAGATCTTCATCAGCTACCGCCGTGAAGATGCGCCTGCACACGCAGGCCGGCTCTACGACGGCCTCGCCGACCACTTCGGGCCGGAGCAGGTGTTCATAGACGTCGACACCCTGGAGCCGGGGGTCGACTTCGTCGAGCGCATCCGCTCGGCGGTGGGGACCGCCGACGTGCTCCTCGTCGTCATCGGCCGCGGTTGGCTGAACGCGGCGAGCCTGGACGGTGACCGGCGCCTGGACGACCCGGATGATTTCGTCAGGCTCGAGATCGGGATCGCGCTGCGCGGTGACCCCGTCGTCATCCCCGTGCTCGTGGGCGGAGCGATGATGCCCGCCGAGCACGAGCTGCCGCCCGACCTCGCCCTCCTCGCGCGCCGGAATGCGGTCACGCTGGCCGACGCGGACTGGCGTCCAGGCCTGGCGCGACTCGTCGCGTCGCTCCGGCGCATCGTCGAGCCGGTGGACGAGCCCGTCGCCGTGCAATCCTTCGAGCTTCCGCAGGAGCACCGTGAGGCTCTTGAGACCCCGATCCCGATGCTCGCCACGGGCCTTGCGGTGGGCGGCGCCCTTGCCCTGATCGCCGGAACCTGGTTCCAGGTGGACTTCTGGGCGCATCCGAGCCCGAGCAGGGACCGCGCCGGGCTGGGGTTCTTCACCAGCGTGGCGCCGATGACCATCGCGGTCGGCGCGGTGGGCTCGCTTCTCCTCTCGTACTCCCGCGGCGCGGCCAGGCTTGCGACCGGGCTGCTTCTCGGTTTCGCGCTTGCCGGTGTCGCCAGATACCTGAGCCTCGTGGGCGTCTTTTCGAACACGTCGGACGACGAGGCGTCTCGCATCGTGTCGGGCGCCTGGATCGCGCTCCTGGGCTGCGGACTGCTCGCCGCCGCTGCGGGGATCCGCATCGCTGCCGACCGCGAGGAGCTGAGTCCGGGGGGCCTCCTGCTGTCGCGGATGCTGGTGATCGGCGGCGCGGGGCTCGTCGTTGCCGGCGCCGTGATCCCGTTTACCCGCGATCCGGAGCTGAACGCGCGGACGGTGTTCGACCGAAACGGCAGCTGGAGCGCGCTCGAGCTGATCGCGGCGGCTGCCTTCGCCGTCGCCGTGTCGTTTTTCCTGGCGAGGCGGCGGACGGCCGCGAGCGGGGCTCTCATCGCGCTCGGATGCTTCCTCAGCCTGCTCTGGAGCGCCCGCTATGTCGGGTTCCCGGCCTGGCGGCTCGACGACCCCGGCTCGATCGGCGCCGGCGGGCTCGTCGGGCTGGCCGGAGGTCTTGCGATTTTCGTCGGCGGCCTGCACGCGCGCCCGCGCGCGCAGAGTGGCAGGACGCCGGGCGTACGGTCTGCAGAGGAGGTCCCGTAGATGGCTGTCACGGAGCAGCAGGTCAAGAAACTCGAGGCGCCCCTGACGGCCGTGTCGGTCGAGGGCCCTCACCCCACGCTCGAGCGCCTGGACAACCAGATCGCCTGGTATGACGCGAAGAGCCGCCAAGCCCAGATCCGCTTCAAGATCCTGAAGGCGGCCGTGCTGGGCGTCGCCGCCTCGATCCCCGTCGTGGCGGCCTTCGACGTTCCCGTGTACGTGGCCGGGATCCTCGGCGGCGTCGTCGTGTTCATCGAGGGGCTGCTCCAGGCCTACCAGTACCGCCAGAACTGGATCACGTTCCGCTCCACTGCCGAGTCCCTCAAGCACGAGAAGTACCTGTACCTCGCCCGCGCGGACATCTACGCCGGCTCGCGCAACCCTCTGCGCCTCCTGGCGGAACGGATCGAGGGCCTGATCTCGCAGGAGCACGCGCGCTGGATCTCGAGCCGCCGCCAGCGCGACGAGGACGAGCGCAAGGACAAGGACGAAGACGAGGACGAGGAGCCCGAGGCCTAAGAACGGACGGGCGGCGACCTGCGGCGATGGCTGGTGCTCTCCGGATCCTGAAGTGGGTCGGGATCGTGGCCGGCATCCTGGTTGCGCTCCTCGTCGGCCTCGCGCTCTGGCCTGCCTCGACGGACGGCCTCGGCTCGACCCCACGGCCGCAGGCAGACTACGAGGCCGTCGTCGCGGAGCTCGAACGGATTCGCGGGCAGGAGGTGCGCGACGGCGTGATCGATCCGTGCCTCAGCCGGCTTCTGACCCACGGTGAGAAGACCGAGCGCGCCGTCGTCCTCGTCCACGGTCTCACGAACTGCCCCAAGCAGTGGGAGCTCTTCGGGGAGGAGGCCTTTCGACGCGGGTGGAACGTCCTCATCCTCCGGCTCCCCGAGCACGGCCTCGGGGATCGTGAGACGGGGAAGATCGGCTCCGTCTCGCACCTGAAGGGCCTCGACGCGCAGAAGCTCGCCCGCTACGCGGATCAGGCAGTCGACCTCGGCAGCGGGCTCGGCGAGCGCACCGACGTGATGGGGCTGTCGCTCGGCGGGACGGTCGCGGCCTGGGTGGCGCAGGAGCGCGGCGACGTCGACCGGGTCGTCGTCATCGCCCCGGGGATCGGCATGGCCGGGATGCCCTACGGGATCACCTGGGCGGGGACAAACCTCCTCGACCACCTCCCCGACATCTCGATCGGAGGCGTGAGCAAGCTGAACCACGAGTATCAAGGGTGGTCGACGGGAGGCATCGCCGACACGTTCATCCTCGGCAAGTACGTGCGCCAGCGCTCCGAGGAGGACGAGCCGGCTGCGCCCGAGGTCTCCGTCATGCTCAACCCGAACGACGAGACGATCTCGAACCCGAGCGCCGAGGACCTCGTCGAGGCCTGGCGCGACCACGGCCGCGAGGTGGAGCTCTACTGGCTGCCTTCGACGCCGAAGCTCGAGCACGACGTCATCGACCCGGGCCAGCCGTGGGCGCGGCCGGAGTTCGTCTACCCGAGGCTCTTCGCGCTTCTGGAGGGGTTGACGCCGGCCGAGCGCTGAACGTCCGGCTACCCGAGCCGATGCCACGACCCGATCGGCTTCGTGCGCCGCTATTCGCCGGGAGTGCGGCCCGCCGCGTCGTCGAGGCGGAACAGGCGGGCTTCACGACGGCCACTACGCCCGGCTTCGATCCGGGCCACGATCATCTCGAGGCGGGCGAGGCGCCGGTCGACGGACCGCCAGCCGGAGGTCACGAGCTCGGTGAGGAGCGCGACGTCCTCCAGCCGGTCGCGGCGCTCGTCCTCCACGCTGGTCGAGATCTGCTCGAGCCGCCCGAGCACCCGCTCGAAGAGGGCTCCGAGCTCGGCCACGTGCTGCGCGACCGGCCGAATCTCGACCCGGAGCGCCTCGTAGACGACCGAGCCCACTCCTTCGGGCAGGGTGGTCTCCAGCTCGGCCGCCGTGTCCTGGAAGCGCTGGAGCAGCTCGTCGCTCGAGGCGCCGGGAGGAATCGCCGGCAGGACCTCGACCTGACGCGGATAGGGCGGCACGCCGAGCGCGTCGATCGCCTCGTACACCCGCCGCTCGACGTCCTCGCTGACCGGTTCCCCGTGAATGACGCGCAGGACGTTCTCCGCGGAGACTGCCGCATAGTCCGCAAGATCGAGAATTGTCGCCACAGGACGCCGCCGCAAACCTAAACGCCTCAGCCGCCGGATTCAACAGTCTTCGGTAGGTTTCGGCCGGTTGCGGCCAGGATCTCCGCGCCGGCGAGGGCCGACTCGGCACGCTCCAGCAGCGAGACCGCGTCATCCTCGAAGCGGAGCTCGACGAACGCCGCCGGGGTGCGCCCCTCTCCGAGCGACAGGCGCAGCCTTCTCGCCAGGCGCTCGGCGTCGACGAGCGACGACTCGGGCAGGACGACGGCAAAGCGCCCGTCGCCGAGGTGATGAACGCGGTCGGGCGTGCGGACGTCGCCCGGAAGCCGCGCCGCCGCCTTTCGGACGCTCTCCGGTCCGCCGGTCGCCCGCAGAAGCAGCAGACTGAGCGGATGCGCGTACCGCCGCGCCCGCGCGCACTCGACCGCGAGAGCTTCCCGGAGGGTGCGTCGCCCGGGGAGCCCCGTGACGTCCCGGTCGATCGCGCGCCGAAGCTCGTCGAATCGAAACACATTGCGAAGCGACGGGCCGAGCGCGCCGGCCAGGCCCTCGAGGCGCTCCAGCACGTCCTCGGTGACCTCACGCTCCACCCGCCGCCAGAACACGGCGAGCGTTCCGAGGCGAGCGCTGTCGTGGTCGAGGATTGGGAGCGCCAGGCCACCGCTGAGGCGGAACTCGTCGCGTGCAGCCTCCTCCTCGGTGTAGCGATAGGCGAGGGTCACGGCGCGCGCGTCACCGCCGCCGGGGGGCAGGCCGAGGAGCTCTCGCGAAGACTCCTCGCGAGAGAGCCCGAAGGTCGCCACGACCGGATCGCCGTCGGACCGGGGGAGGACGAGCAGCGCCGCTCCGGACTCGCCGAGCCCCGTCGCCGATTCGAGCACGCGCTGCAGCGAGCTCTCGATCGACTCCGAGGCTCCGACCTCGGCCAGGTTGCGAAGCCAGTGCAGCTCGCTGCGCGCCCGAGTCGAGGCGGCGCGCTCGCGCCGGACCTCCTCCCATGCCTGTTCGACCTCGACGCCGGAGCGGGCTTCGGGCACGCCTCCTCGGCGCAGGCGGGCGGCCAGCACGACGGAGAGGCCGAGCAGGAGCAGCGCCAGCACGGACACGCCGACGGCGATCCACGTCATGGTCTCCCAGGTAGGCAAGCACCCCTCCCTCACTGGCCGCAACAGCGCGGGTCCCTAATGAGACTTTAGGAACTTTTCGGCAGATTGCTAGGGGAGAGGTGCGAGAGGGCCGCGCGGAAGCACCCGCTCGCGGAACGGCCGGTAGCCGGGCGGTCGCCGGGCCCGCAGCTCGATCAGCGCGCCTTCTCCAGCTTGAGCAGAAGCCGTTCCGTCCACGAGGGACGCTTCGGGTCGAAGTGCCCGCCCACGGCCCGCGCGTACGGAGCGCTCACGCGGCGCGCGTACGCGGCGAAGCCCTCGCGCCGAAGCGGCGCCCAGTCCTCGCGGTAGGGGATGGCGAGGTGGGCGTTCGTCACGTTCCTGGCGGAGAGCAGGAAGGCCATGCCCATGCCGACGGAGACCTCCAGGAGCGACCCGCGCTCGCGTCTCGCCTCCTCCCGGAGCCCGTGGTAGAGCGAGGCGAGGTCTTGCGGACCGGGCAGGCCGGAGGCGTCCGCGCGGAGCTCGCCGAGCGTCGAGCGCAGCTCGGCGAGCTCGAGCGGCGGGATGTCGATCAGCCCGGCCGTGCGGCCCGACGCGTTCTCGAGCGTCTCCAGGAGCTCGTCGACCGAGCCGATCTCCCGCTCCTCGGCGAGGACGCCCACCCGTTTCAGCTCGTCCACGAAGGACGCGAGGTACACCCTCGAGCCGTGCGCCACGTCGGCGGCCGCCGCCAGGAGCCACAGCGGCGAGAAGCCGAACGCGGCGATCGAGCCGAGCTCGACCACGTTCCCGGCGGCCTTCCGCTTGGTGATCTCCTGCGCGGAGATCTCGGGCGGCTCCGAGGGCTCGACGCGGCCGACCGCCTCGACCGCGATCCGCAGGGCGTTCTTCGCAGTTGCCTCGTAGAGGCGCGACCGCCGGACGAAGCGAGGGAAGAGCACCTGCGCGCTCTCGTGGACGACCCCGCCGAGCGTGCCCACGAGCGCCCGGATCGCCCGCTCCGGCAGCGAGATGGCGTACCAGAGTCGCCTGCCCGGGTTCCGATACGGTGGCGGCATGACAGAAGCGACGATCCACACTACACACGGCCCCGTCGTCGTCGAGCTCTACGACGACGACGCGCCCAAGACGGTCGAGAACTTCACGAAGCTCGCCGGCGACGGCTTCTACGACGGCATCACGTTCCACCGCGTCATCCCCGACTTCATGATCCAGGGCGGCTGCCCGAGCGGGGACGGTACCGGCGGCCCCGGCTACGAGTTCGAGGACGAGGCGAACGACCACGGCGTCGTTCGCGGCGCCCTCGCCATGGCCAACCGCGGCCCGAACACGAACGGGAGCCAGTTCTTCATCGTCACCACCGAGGCCGCTCCCTGGCTCGACGGGAAGCACACCGTCTTCGGCCGGGTCAGCGACGGAATGGACGTGGTCGACGCGATCTCGGAGGTTGACCGGGATGCGAGCGACCGCCCGCGCGAGCCCGTCACGATCCAGCGGGTCGAGCTCGTCGGGGCCTAGGCCGTGAGAATCAAGCCGCGCGTCCGGCCTGCGCCGGGGCGTCCAGGGCGAGGAAGACCTCGACCACGCGAGGGTCGAACTGCGTGCCGGCTGCTTCGCGGAGCCGCCGGCTGGCCTCTTCGACCGTGAGGCGCCGGCGATACGGCCGGTCGGTCGTCATCGCGTGGTAGGCGTCGCAGACGAGGATGACGCGGGACTCGAGCGGGATCTCCTCCCCGGCGAGGCCGTCGGGGTAGCCGCTCCCGTCCCAGTGCTCGTGGCAGTGGCGGACGATCTGGCAGACCTGCTCCAGCCGCTCGATCGGCGCGAGGATGCGCGCGCCCAGCTCCGGGTGGAGCCTGACGACCTTCCACTCCCCGTCGGTGAGCGGCCCGGGCTTGGCCAGGATCGCCTCCGGAACGCCGATCTTGCCGATGTCGTGGAAGAGCGCGCCGAGCTCGAGGCGCTTCAGCGCCTTGGGATCCATCCCGAGCTCCCGTCCGACGTGTAGGGCCATGTCCGTGATCCAGCGCGCGTGCGAGGAGGTGTACTCGTCGTTCGCCTCCAGAGCGTTGGCGAGGGCCTCGACGGTCGACAGGAACGTGCGCTCGAGGCTCTCGTAGCTGGACGCGTTCGTGACCGCGAGCTTCACCTGGTGGGCGACGCCGGCGAGCAGGCGCATGCTGCGGTCGTCGAACGCTCCTCCCTTCGGGCCGGTGCGCACGACGATGCAGCCGAGTCGGTCGCCGTCGAGCCGAAGCGGCGCGACCGCCATCAGCCCGCGCGCCAGCTCCGCGCGCCCGCTCGTGGGGAACTTCGCCGCCTGGAGCTGGAACGGCTCGTCGCCGTCGAGGATCTCGCGGGCGCGCTCGTCGGGGACGGCGATCCCTCCGAGGGCCGCCGAGTCGCGCCAGTCGTAGCCGAAGAGCGCGCGGGCGACGAGGTCCTCGCCGGCGCGGTCCTGGAGCCAGACGGAGGACCGAGGCTTGTCGAGCAGCCGGGCGGCGAGCTCGACGGCGCGCTCGAGCACCTCGTCCAGCGACTCGGCGAGGGCGAGGCGGCGGCTGAAGTCGAGGAGCGCGTTGGAGATCTCGAGCGACGTCTTCGCCCGACTCGCCTCGAGCCGCTCGGCCTCGTAGAGGCGCGCGTTTTCGAGGGCAACCGAGGCGTGGCCGCCGAGGACCTCGAGGAGACGGACGTCGTCCTCGTCGAACTGGTCGACCCCCAGCTTGGAGATGACGACGGCCCCGATCACGCGGGTGCCGTAGTGCAGGGGGACGGCGATGATCGACTCGTCCACGTCCTCGGTGCCGGGGATGGTGACGGCGTAGTCGCAGTCGAGCGCGTTCGCGAGGAGGATCGACTCGCCCGTCTCGACGGCCCGGCCCGTGAACCCCTCGCCGATCGTGCAGGTGAGCGCCTCGACGCTCTCGTCCGAGTAGGGGTCGAGGTCGCCGCGCCAGGCCACGGGGACGATGAGGTCCCCGTCGACGACGTACAGGCGGCAGCTGTGGTAGTCGACGAGCATCCGCAGCTCGTTCACGATCGCGTCGCCGATCTCGCGCACGTCGTTCAGGCGGTTGAGCTTGCCCGCGAGGCTCTGGAGCATCTTCAGGTGCGCGATCGAGCGGACGTCACGGCCCACCGCGGCGGGCGCCGGGCGCTCGCCGGCTTCCTCCTCGAAGAGGACGGCCTGGTCCTTGCCGCGCGCCTTCGCGGTCATCATGGCGATCTCGGCGCAGGCCACCAGCTCGCGCGGGTTCATCGCGTGCTCGGGCCCCTGGGCGATGCCGATCGAGACGCTGAGCCTGCCGGCGGGGGCGATCTCGGTCTCGGCGAGACTGTCGACGATCCGGCGGGCGAGGCCGAGCGCGTCACCGGCGTCGCAGGAGGCCATGATCACGCCGAACTCCTCGCCTCCGAGCCGGCAGACGACGTCGGAGGTCCGAACGATTCCCTGCAGGAGGTCGGCCAGCTCGACGAGCGCGAGGTCGCCGCTGCCGTGGCCGTGGATGTCGTTGACGCGCTTGAAGTCGTCGATGTCGAGCATCAGCACGGCGATCGAGTCGTGGCTCCGGCTCGCGCGGTTCAGCTCGGAGCGGAGGCGGTCGTGGAAGTAGCGGTGGTTGTAGAGGCCGGTGAGCGAGTCGGTCTGCGCCTGCAGCTCGAGCGCGGCGCGCACCTGGGCGTTGTCGAGCGCGAGCGCGGCAGCATCGCCGAAGCGTTTCGCCAGCTCGAACTCCTCCTCGGAGAAGCGCGCCCCCGTGCCCAGCCGGTAGACGTTCAGCGCGCCCTTGACGGCCCCGCGGGCGACGAGCGGCACGGAGATGAGCGCTTCGGGCTCGTCGTCGGGCGTGCCCGGGACCGTCTTCACGCGCGGATCGAGGTGGGCGTCGTTCACGAGCTGGGCCTCGCAGTGGTCGATGGCCCAGCCGGTGATGCCCTCGCCGAGAACCGGTCGGTCGCTCATGATCTCGTCGGCCCAGCGGTCGCGCGCCATCACCGGAATCAGCAGCCGGCGGGCCTCGTCGGCCTGGTAGATCGTGAAGGCGTCGTACGGGATCACGTCCGCGAGCGAGTCCGCGATTCGCTCGAGGACAGTCGAGTGCGTCTGCTCCGAGAGCACCTCGTGGAAGACGTCGGCCAGCCGGCGATAGGAATCGACGAGCCCGTCTGTGCGAGCGGGAGGCGAGTGGGGCGGAGTCGCCTGGGTCGCCTCGGGAACCAGGCTGTTCACCTCTCTGAGTTCCACGCGGCCGCAGACACCTCCTCTTTGCGGCTCCCCCGACGGAAGCCAGATCAAATTCAACTTGGGAGCGGAGGCCCGGCCCTCACTCGAAAGGGGGATCTAGCACTGGCTCGCATTTCGCCGTAAACGCGGAAAAATGCGTCCTCAGGCCGGGCGGGAGTAGTCTGGTCGGGTGAGCGCTGGAAGCACGGCGCGGCCCGGGCTCGCCGAGGTGGCGGCGGTCTGGATGCTCTTCGGCGTCGTCGCCGCGGGGATGTGGGTCACGTCCTCCCGCCTGTCCCCCCAGGATCTCTACAACGTCAGCGGCGAGGGCTCTGCGGCCGGGGCGGGACGGGTGCTCGTCTTCTCGAACTACTCCACCGCCCTCGTGGCGATCGCGCTCCTCGCCGTCGTCGCGGACCGGCTCCGCGGCCGCCTCGCCGTCGTGGCCGTGCTTGCAGCCGGTCTCTGCGCGGTCGTTGCCTGGCCGGGAGTCGTCGAGCAGTCGGACCTCGATGCGAAGCCCGTCAACGCGCTCCCGGCCCTCGGCGTGGCGATCGCGCTCGTCCTCACCGGAGTCGCGCTCGCGCGTGGAGGCCTCGGCGCCTCGCGCCCCTTCGGCGGCGGCTGGGACGTCGCGCGCGCCCTGGCGGCCGTCCTCCTCGTCCTCGTCGCGCTGCCGTGGCTCTTCGCGGAGATCGGCGTCTACGTCACCGACGTGCCCGGCCTCGGCTTCTTCATGAGCGACGAGATCGTGGCCGAGCCCGGTCATCCGAACCTGAGAGCAGTGCACCTCGGCCATCACCACGGCCTGGACGGGACGCTGCTCGCCCTCTCGGCCCTCGCGCTCTCCCGGGTGGTCGGGCAAGTGCGCCCGCCGTCCCTGCGGACTGCGCTCGGCTTCTACGTGGCGCTCATGCTGGTGTATGGCCTGGCGAACGCCCTGCAGGACTTCTGGCTCGAGCAGCTCGCGAAGCGGGGCACGACTTCGCTCGAGCTCCCGAACATGACCGTCCCGAAAGCCTCGTGGGCCTGGGCGGCGATTCTCGGGACGGCTCTCCTCATCCATTTTGCGGCCAGGGGCGTAGGTAGATTCCGAAAGCCATCTCAGGAAGGAGCCCCATGACGCGACGCTTGTTTCCCCTCATGCTGACCGCGCTCGCGCTCACCTTTGCAGTGGCGGCGTGCGGAGGCGACGACGACGAGGAGGCCACCGAGGAGCCGGCGGCCACCGACACCGGCGCCCCGGCAGCCGGAGGGGGAGCCCTCACGCTCACGGCCGACCCCAGCGGAGCGCTGGCGTTCGACACGACGGAGCTCACGGCGTCGGCAGGCGAGGTCACGATCGAGCTCGTCAACGATTCCGGGATCCCCCACAACGTAGAGGTCGAGGGAAGCGGGATCGAAGAGGTGAGCGAGACGATCACCGAGGGGAGCACCGAGCTCTCGGTGGCGCTCGACGCCGGCGCGTACGAGTTCTACTGCGCCGTCCCAGGACACCGCGAAGGCGGGATGGAGGGGACGCTCACGGTCGAGTGACCAGTACCGTTTCCGAGGTGCAGCTCCTCGACCTCGAGCATCTCGGCCGTCGGCGCGTCATCGGCTCGTACCTGCTCGAGGGCAGCGAGCCGGCGCTCGTCGACTGCGGCCCGGCAAGCTGCCTGGAAGGTCTTCGGGCAGGGCTCAGCGGGCACGGGCTCGACGTCGGGGACCTGCGCCACCTCGTGCTGACGCACATCCACCTCGACCACGCCGGCGCGGCGGGCTCGCTCGTCCGGGAGAACCCGCAGCTGCTCGTGCACGTGAGCGAGATCGGCGCGCCGCATCTCGTCGACCCCGATCGCCTCGAGCGAAGCGCGCGCCGGCTCTACGGGGACGACTTCGACCGGCTCTGGGGCGAGCTCGAGCCCGTCCCGGAGGAGAACGTGCGGATCGTCGGCGACCGCGTGCTCGACCTGGAGTCGTTCCCGACGCCGGGGCACGCCTCCCACCACGTCTCCTTTCTCTCACCGGACGGCTCGTGCCTCACGGGCGACGCGGCCGGCGTGCGGATCCTCCCGGGCCGGTACGTGGCGCCGGTCGCGCCGCCGCCCGACATCGACGTCGACGCCTGGGAGCAGACCATCGACGCGATCGAGGCGCGTCGGCCGGCGCGGCTCCTGCTCGGGCATTTCGGCGTCGTCGACGACCCGGCGCTCCACCTCGACGAGCTGCGCACGACCCTGCGCACGTGGGCGGACCGCGCCCGGGAAGGCTCGGAGGAGGACTTCGTCCGCGCGGCCGAGGCCGACGTCCGTGCAGCTGCCGATCGCGAGACCGCCGAGCTCTTCCAGCAGGCGGGGCCCTTCTGGCAGTCATACGCCGGGCTGCGCCGGTACTGGGACAAGAAGGCGGAGGCGACGGCCGCCTAGAACTCATTGCGGGATGATGCGTCGCTGCCGGGGTGTGCTGGGCGAGTGCGAGGCAAGGACGCAGGGAGCGCTCGTATTCGAGAATACGGGCGCGACCGAGGACGCCGAATCGTGCCGGCCAGCGCGGCCCGGCGGCACCCGGCTTCATTTCGCAAGGGGTTCTAGATCCGCTACCGTCCCGGGATGCGCCGCCCAGGGGTCTCGACGCTTCTCTTCATCCTGGCCGTCCTCGTCCTGGCCGCTCCCTCTCCGGCCTCGGCGATTCGCCTCGCCCGCGTCGCGGGCGGGTTCGACTCGCCCGTCCACGTGGCAGCCTCGCCGCGGGACGGCACGCTCCACGTCGTGGGACAGGAGGGGCAGATCTGGAGGCTCGGTCCCGGCGGCCGCTCGGTCTTCCTCGACATTCGCGATCTCGTCGCCTTCGGCGGCGAGCGCGGGCTCTTCTCGATCGCGTTCCCCTCCGACTACGCCCAGACCCGGTTCTTCTACGTCAACTACACCGAAAACGGCGGCGACGTCCGCGTCGCGCGCTTCCGCGCGAATGCGTCCTTCAGCGCCGGCAGGCGGAGCACGCGCAGGATGCTCCTCGACGTCGAACATTCGGCCCACGCCAATCACAACGGCGGGCAGGTGGCCTTCGGCCCCAACGGCCGGCTCTACGTCAGCACCGGGGACGGCGGCGGCGGCTGCGATCCCGGCGGGAACGCCCAGGACCTCTCGAGCCGAAAGGGCAAGCTCCTGAGCATCGACGCCGACGCCCTGTCGGCGGGCTGGCGCATCGACGGCTACGGCCTCCGTAACCCCTGGCGCTTCTCGTTCGACCGCTCGACCGGACGCCACTACGTCGGCGACGTGGGCCAGGGCCGCTGGGAGGAGGTCAGCAGCATCCGGGCCTCGCGGCTCGGCGGCACGCCCGAGAACTACCTCTGGGATCGCTACGAGGGCCGGGCGCGGAGCGGCTGCCCGACCGGCGGGCTTCGCGGCCCCGGCGACCGCATCTTCCCGGAGGAGGTCTACAGCCATGCCCGGGGCCAGGCCATCACCGGCGGATACGCCTACCGCGGCGGGAGGCTGCCCTCGCGCCTGCGGGGCTGGTACTTCTACGCCGACTACTACTCCGGCCGCATCTGGCGGCTGAAGGTCAACGGGGACGGCGAGCTGGTGCGCGACGGACGGCTGGTCAGGGACACGGGTCTGAACATTGCGTCGTTCGGAGAGCGCAGGAACGGCGAGCTCCTCGTCGTCCACCGGGGCGGCGTAATCTACAGACTCGCCCGCTGAGGCTTGCGCTACCTGTTCGTCGACTGCCGCTGGGAGCTCGGGAGCCCCGGCCGCGGCCGTGAGCTCTATCTCGAAGGCCACGTTCCCGGTGCCTCCTTCCTCGACGTGGAGGGCGATCTGTCGGCGCCGCCGGCGAGCCCCGGCGGGCGCCATCCCCTTCCCACCGCGGACGATTTCGCCCGCGCGGCGGGCGGCGCCGGGGTCGGCCCCGGAGTCTTCGTCGTCGCCTACGACCAGGGGATGAACGGCGGCGCAGCGCGGCTCTGGTGGCTCCTGCGCCACTTCGGCCACGATGACGTCGCCGTGCTCGACGGGGGCATGGGCGCCTGGCTGGGGCCGCTCTCGAGCGGGGAGGAGGAGGTCGAGCCGGCCGTCTTCGTGCCCCGGCTGCGCACGGACGACTTGATCGGGGCCGAGGAGCTCGCGGCGCGGCTCGGCGAGCCCGGTCTCACCGTCGTCGACGCGCGGCTCCCGGAGCGCTACCGCGGGGAGGTCGAGCCGATCGACCCGGTCGCCGGGCGCATCCCCGGCGCGCGCAACGCGCCCTATCCCGGCGAGCTCCCGCCCGATCTCGTCGAGGCGGAGGAGCTGGTCGCCTACTGCGGCTCCGGGATCACGGCGGCGGTCGTCCTCCTGCGGCTCTCGCAGGCCGGACGCGACGACGCGAAGCTCTACCCCGGCTCGTGGAGCGACTGGTGCGGCCGGGGGCTTCCGGCCGAGACCGGCTAGAAGGGGTTGGCGGAATAGTGCTCGTCGCCGGGGTGCGATGGTCGTTCCTAGGCAAGGACGCAGGGAGCGCTCCTAGCCAAGGCTACGGGCGCGACTGAGGACGCAGTCCTCGGGGCGAGCAGCGCGGCCCGGCGGCACAGCGACTATTTCGTCAAACCCTTCTAGGTTCTCGGCCCGGACGGTGGCCGGTCAGGCCAGGTCGATCTCGACGACCCCGTCGAACGCCGCCCCTGCGCGGTAGCGCTCGTAGACGAGCGCGGCGACGGCGAGGTCCTGGACCGCGAGGCCGGTCGAGTCGAAGACCGTGGTCTCCTCGCTCCGCGTCCGCCCCGCCGCTTCGCCCGCGAGGATTCGGCCGAGTTCGACGACGTCGTCCCGCCCGAGCGTCCCCGCCTCGACCGCGCGCGAGATGTCGCCGTTGTGGCTCGCCTGCTCCCACTCGTCCACGACGACCATGTCGACGGCGCCGTCGAAGGGAGTCAGGAGGTGGTCGCCTACTGCCGCTCCGGGATCACAGCGGCCGTCGTCCTCCTCCGGCTCGCCGCCCAGGTGGGCGAGAGGGTGGCCGGGCCTGTGTTCGCTCTCTCGCACGGTCTGCCGTCACGCAAGCGCGGCGCAGACGTCCGTCGTTGTCGCACCTGTGTGAGTGAATGACCTGTTGCCTTCGGCGTCGAACCGAAGGATGGCGAGTCCTTTCGTGAGGATCATGAATCCGGGTTTGCCCGGCTCCAGCTCTCCGTGAGAAAGAAGAAGAACCAGGTACCTCTTGCCCTCGCTCGAACTCCCTTCCGGACTCACCGTCTGGACTACCGGGCCGCAGATGTTGGCGTCAAGCGACTTCGACGGCTCGTCGAATTGGTCAGCCTCACCTTCAGCGTTCCGTTGATGAGCTGTCGGCCGTCGCTGAACGTATTGATGTACGAATTGTTCGCGAGGATGTCGGCCCCCACCGCGAACGGCAGACTCCCTCGATGACGGCGTCATCTGCTGGCAGGAACTCACGCGTCGGTTTGTCGGCCGAGACCACCGGGACGACCGCCAGCACGGTCGACGCGGTCTGAGAATCAGGATCAGCCTCTTCATACGGATCTCCTCGCGTGGCGTTGTGTAGCCGCAATCTCAACAGTCACGAAACTGGCGGCCCGCGAACTTGGCATCTGTCGCGCCGTCGCGCGAAGTCTTGTTGCCCGGCCGAATGGCGCGAAACGCCGCGAACTGAAGGATCTCGCGCACGCTGTGTTTGTTGCGCGAGTCTCTTACTCTCGAACCGTGCTGTCAAGGAGACCCTGTCTACTTGGGCTGGCGGGGTGACAGGGCTGCCGCGGGTCAATGCAAGTCGATCTCGACGACCTCGGCGAAGGCGGCTCCGTAGCCGCTCGCGCCAGCGCTCGTAGACGAGCGCGGCGACAGCGAGGTCCTGGACGGCGAGACCCGTCGAGTCGAACACCGTGATCTCTTCGTCCGCACGTCGGCCACCCGCCTCGCCGAGGAGGATGCGACCGAGCTCCGTCACGTCCTCGCGCTCGAGCGCGCCCGCCTCGACCGCGCGCGCGATGTCGCCGTTGTGGCTCGCCTGCTCGAAGTCGAGCACGAGCGCGACGGCCTGGACGTCCGGCGGGTCGAGGCTCCGCGCGCGGTTGCGCGAGTTGAAGCGCTCAAGCTCGGGCGCGCTGTGCGTCGTCGAGGGGAGCCCGGGAAGCTCGGAGACGCCGTCACGGCGCCGTCACCTGCCGGGAGGACGGCCTGGAGCCGTCGGAGGCGATCACGTTCCCACGATCGAACTCTAGGTCGCTCATGACCACGTGGAAGAGCACGCGCGTCAACCTGGTCGGATCGAGGCCGGGACACGCAGCGTCCCTTCGATCCTCCGCGCGGCCGTCGAGGCCGGACCAACACGCTAGTCCTCGGATGATGAGCCTGCCGACGACCGGAGCTCTTCGAGCTGCGCGCGGGCCTGCCCGGCCCTGACGACGTTGCCCTTCCGGTCGCTCACCTCCGCGGCAGCCTCGAGGGCCTCGATGGCTTCCTCGCGCCGGTCCGCGAGTAAGAGAACCTCGGCCAGCGCCATCTGCGCCTGCCCGAGAATCAATAGGTCATCGGTCTTCTCCACAAGGGCCACGGCCTCACTCGCCGTTTGCCCCGCTCGCTCGCGCATGCCCTCAACCGCGAGGAGCTTCGCCCTGACTGCGCGGCCGATGACCTGAGAGGCGATGTCCTCCGGCGAGGCGTCTTCGAGGCAGACACGAACGAAGTACTCCGCCTCCTCGAGGCGTCCCTGGCGGTAGAGCGCTTCGGCGAGGCAGCCGGCCACCGTCGAGCGGTACGCCTTCTCTCCCATCTGCTCCAACGTCTCGTACGCCCAGCGAAGCTCACTCTCGCTTCCTCGGCTTCGCCCGCGAGAAGGTAGACGTCGTAAGCGGCTATCGTCGCAAGAGCGATCCAAAGCGTGAGCCCGAGTTCCCGGTAGATCGTTTTGCTCCGCTCGTAGAGCGCGCGGCCTTCTGCGAAGTGGCCCTGCATGGCGTGCAGCACGGCGAGGGTTATGAGTCCGGCCGCTTCGGCCACCCGGCCGCCCGACGGCGCGAGCTCCCCGATACGGGCGATCGCCTCCGGAGCCGGCGTGGGACCGAAGTAGAGCGCGCTGTTCAGCCTGACTATGAGATCGCGCTCCGCTTGCTTGTCCCCTGACCGGCGCGCGGGGGCGAGTCCCTTCTCGTACGCCTGCGCGGCAGCGTCATAGCGACAGGCGTCAAAATCCACTTGGGCCAGAACAGCCAGGTCCGGGCGAGGCCAGGGTCGTCTCCGAGCTCCTCGAAGACGGCGAGCGCCTGGTGTGCCGCTCGCCGGACCTCGTCGGCTTTCCAGCGCTCGGGCTCGAGCTGACCCTGAGCCAGACGAGTTGGATGGTCGCGAGCCACTGGCTGCGCCTGTCTCCTCTCGCCACGGCCGCCTGCATCGTCTCGAGCCACAGCGCCTCCGCCTCCTTGAGCTCGCCCGTGGAGTAGAGCGCTTCCGCGAGCGCGACCTCGAGAGCCGGCAGCCGCGGGTCCCCTGGGGAGAGGAGAGCGCGGGCGCGTCCGAGGAGGTTGGCGGCCGCCCGATCATCGCCGCGCGCGGCTGCGCGGCGGCCAGCGGCCAGGAGCAGGTCGCTCGCCCGGTCGGCGAGCGTCGCAGCCCGGGCGCCCGCCGATCCCAGCTCGGCGAGGCGGAGCGACGCCTGCTCGAAGTGGTAGCCGACGAGCTCCTCGAGCTCGCCGATCCCGCCTGCGTCCGTCGCGATCAGCCACTCGGCGAAGCGCTCGTGCAACTCGGCTCGCAGTTCCTTCGGCACGCTGCGGTAGGCGGCCTGCTGGATCAGGACGTGGCCGAAGCGGAAGAGCTCGCGCCCCTCCCGAGCGCCCACGGGCCGGAGAAGCTGCTTGCGGACGAGGGCCGTGAGATGCCGCGAGGCCGCCGGCCGGGCTGGCTCCGGAAGAAGCTCGGCGACGGCCTCCGGCCAGAATTCCTTCCCGACGATCGATGCTCCCTCGAGCACCGCTCGCTCCCCGGGGCCGAGGCGGTCGAGCCGCGCGGCGAGGAGCGCCTCGATCGTCGGCGGAATGGGCAGCTCACGGCCGAGCTCCTCCCTCTCCGCGACCATGGAAAGCAGTTGCTCCAGGAAGAGGGGGTTTCCCTCAGCCGCCTCGATGATCCGAGCGCGCGCGTCCGTGCGGAGAGTGGTGAGCCGCCGAGAAGCTCGTCGACGAGCGCCTCGCTCTCCTCAGGCGCCAGCGGCTCGAGGAGGAGCGAGGCCGCGTTGGGCGTGCCTCCCGCCCAGCGCGCTCGCTCCTCGAGAAGCTCGGGGCGCGCGAGGCAGAGGAGGAGCACGGGGGCGTCCCGCGTCCACTCGGCCAGGTACTCGACGAGGTCGAGAAATGCGGGCTCGGCCCAGTGGAGATCCTCGAGCACGATGAGGAGCGGACGCCTCTGCGCCAGCGTCTCCAGAAGCCGGCGCACGGCCCAGGAGATCTCCTCCTCGCTCGTCCCGCCCGTCTCGGCGAGGCCGAGCGCGGCAGCGAGGTGGTCGGCGACGGGCACGGCGTCGTCCGCCCCGGTGAGCAGCTCCAGCACGCTCTCACGGGTCACGTCGCCGGCCGCCTCCTGCACGAGCTCCCTGAGCGGCCAGTAGGTGATCCCCTCGCCGTAGGAGAGGCAGCGCCCCGTGAGCACGGCGGTCTCGTCGCCGACGAGCGACGCGAGCTCGCGGGCCAGGCGCGACTTCCCGACCCCCGCGACGCCGAGCACTGTGGCGATGTGCACGGTGCGCGTGTGGACGGCCCGTGTGAGCAGGTCGCGGAGCTGGGCGAGCTCGTCGTCTCTCCCGACGAGCGGCACGTCGAGCCGCCGACCGCGCGGTGGCGCTCCTGGCAAGAGCTCGCCCAGGTGCCAGCCGGAGTCCACGGGCTCGACGCGCACGCCCTCGCCGAGCAGCGTCCGCGTCGCCTCGCCGAGGAGGATCTCGCTCGCGTCGGCCGCGTCGCGCAGGCGGGCCGCGCTCTCGACGACCTCGGTGGCGAGAAGCTCCACTCCCGCCTGGCCGCCTGCGACGACGACCTGTCCGGTCTCGATCCCCGCTCGCAGAGGGAGCTCTTGCCCGCGAAGCTCGAGGGCGGTGCGCACGGCGCGGAGAGCGTCGTCCTCGTGCAGCGTGGGAATCCCGAAGACGGCGACGAGGCTCTCGCCATGCTCGCCGCCCGCCACCGTGCCGCCGTGGCGGGCGACCGCCTGCGAGACTGCCGTCGCCAGCTTTCGCTGCAGAGGGCGGAGAGCCTCGGGGTCGAGGCTGCCGGCCGGGTGCGCGACGCCGAAGGCGGCGATGGTCACCGTCTTCCGCACCTCGCGCGGTGGCTCCTCCGGGAGCCTGGCGGGAGGCATTGCTAGCGGTGTTGGCTCCGCCAACGCCTCGAGTTCAGGCTCCTGGCGGAGGATGGCGCTCTCGAGACGCTGGAGGGAGGGGCTCGGCTCGATCCCGAGCTCCTCGACAAGGAGCTTCCTCGTCTCCTGGTAGGCGGCGAGCGCGTCGGCCTGGCGCCCGGCTCGGTAGAGAGCGAGCATGAGCTGACCGCGCGGGCGCTCGCGGTACGGGTGCTTCGCGACCAGGGCTTCGAGCTCGCCGACGAGCTCGGGCCCGTGCCCGAGGGCGAGCTCGGCATCGATCCGCTCCTCGACCGTAGCCAGACGCAGCTCCTCGAGCCGCGCGATCTCGCCCTGGGCAAACGGCTCGTAGGTGAAGTCGGCGAGCGCGGAGCCGCGCCAGAGCGCGAGCGCGTCCCGAAGGGCCGCTGCCGCACGTGCGTGCTCTCCGGCGGCCCTCAGCTCCCGTCCTTCCTCCGCGAGGCTCTCGAAGCGATCCAGGTCGAGCTCGACCGGACCCAGCTCCAGGAGGTAGCCGGGCCCATGCGTCCGGATTCGCTCGGCCCCGAGCGCCTTGCGTAGGCGAGAGACGTAGACCTGGAGCGCTTTCCTCGCCGTCGCGGGCGGGCTCTCTCCCCAGAGCTCGTCCACCAGGCGCTCGCTGGCAAGAACCTCGTTTGCGTGCAGCAGCAGGAACGCGAGTGCGGCCCGCTGCTTGCCGGCGCCGAGGGGGACTCGTCGACCGCTATCCCGAACCTCGAGCGCCCCGAGAATCCGGAACTCCATCCTGTCTCCGCGAGACACGGTAACACGCGAGTTAGCGCCAATTTACCGTCGGTTAAGAGGTCGAGGTCACCCTCCCTCAGACCGACCACACGAGGTGGTCGCAAGCCGAAGAGGAGAGGATCATGAAGACCACGACTCAACGCCGCAGGCGTCTTGTGCACCGACTGGCCGTCGCGCTGGCGGCCGCACTTCTGGCCGCCCCCGCCGCGCAGGCC
Source organism: uncultured Actinomycetes bacterium (assembly GCA_963775625.1). Lineage (GTDB taxonomy): Bacteria > Actinomycetota > Thermoleophilia > Gaiellales > Gaiellaceae > JAIBJN01. Next base: position 96,948 of record CAVZJM010000004.1, read on the forward strand.
GTGCCGCTTGAGACCCCGCCCGGCTCGGTCGGTGGCGAACAGCCCCAGGTGGTCGCCGAGCCTGACGGGTTGGACTGGACCGACGCAGGCATCGGCGCCGGTGCGGCGACAGTCGCGACGCTGCTCGCCGTCGGGGCGGGCACCCTCGCCCACCGGCGTCGGTTCGCGAGCTCCCAGCCGCGAGTTCAGGGCACCGTCTCCTAACCAATCGGACTCAGGCCCCATAGCGGAGAGGCCCCTCCACGGGGCCTTTCCGCACGGACCCGCTGAGGTCTCGGCGGACGGACCAGGGCGCGAGCCGCACTGACTCGCTCGGACTCACCTGCCCGCGCCCCGCGAGTTCTAGAGGTCGATCATAGGAACGTCCATACCCAGTTCGCTTGCCCTCTCGTAAACGGCGATCGCGACGGCCAGGTCCTGAACGGCCAGGCCCGTGGAATCGAAGATCGTGATGTCGTCCTCCGACTGACGCCCCTGCGCCCCGCCGGTCAGCACGTCGCCGAGCTGGGTGACGTCCTCGCGGTCGATCTTGCCGGCCCGAACGGCATTCGCGATATCGCCACCGTGGCTAGCCTGATCCCACTCGTCCACGACGACCCGGGCGCGCGCGAGTTCCTCGACGGCGATCTCGGCTTTTCCGGGCCCGTCCGCGCCCATCAGGCTGACGTGCTGGCCGGCGCTGAGGCTTCCCGGGCCGAAGAGCAGCTCCCGCCCGGGCGTGACGGTGACGACGACGTCGGCGGCCAGCGCCTCCTCCCGCGAGGCGGCCGCGCCCGCGCCCAGCTCCCCGGCGATCTGCGTAGTCCGTTCGGCGTCGGCGTCCCAGAGGAGGACGTCACGTCCACGGGCCAGGAACGTCCGGGCGACGGCCCGCCCGTTGACGCCGCAGCCGACCACCGCGGCAGGCCCTTCGCCGGCGCCCAGCGTTTCGGCCGCGAGCACCGCCGCCGCGCCGGTGCGAAGCGCCGTGAGCGCGCCCGCGTCGAGCTGGGCCAGGAGACGGCCGTCTGTCGCGTCGGAGAGGAGGACGATGCCGCTCACGGTCGGAAGGCCTCGCTCGGGGTTCCGCGGGAAGGACGTCACCCACTTGAGCACGGCGTAACCGCCTCCGCGAGCCGGCATCGCGCGGAAGTCGCCGTCGGGCGGCGCCGGGACGTAGACCTTCGACGGCATCAGCCACTCGCCGCGCGCGTGCGCGACGAACGCCTCGCGGACGGCCTCGACCGCGTCGGAGGGGTCGACGGCCGCGTAGACGTGCCGGGCTGCGAAGACGGGGATGCTCACGGTGGCGAAGTCTCGCCGACGTAGCGAAAGCCCGTGGCCTGAATGGCGCCCGTGTCGATCAGGCCCTGCTCGACCTCCCTCGGCGCCGCCTCGCCGAGCTCGAGGAAGAGGTACGGCACCCAGGCGAAGAAACGCTCCCTGAAGCGCAGGTCGAGCTCGGGGCGCATCGCGGCGTACGTGTGGATTTCAGCCTCGTCCTCCTGCCATTCGCGCAGGCACTCGTCGAAGGACGCCGGCGCCGCGCGGCCACCGGCCTCGGCGATTGCCTGTCGCCGCTCGTGGTACCACTCGGCCGTCGGCCGATCGACGCGCTCCTTCGCGTAGTCGTCCACGACCAGCAGGCCGCCCGGAACCAGGAGCCCGGAGATCTTGTCGAGCGCAGCCGGGAGATCGTGCAGGTGGTGCAGCGAGCTCGCGGCCACCACAGCGTCGAAGTGGTCGGGGGTCTCGAGCTCCTCGAGCGTCACGCGGACGAAGGGCGGTCCGGCGGGGGCCTTCGGGTCGATCGCCGTCAGGTCGTAGCCGGCTGCGACCAGGGCGCGCGCAAGCGCCCCGGAGCCGCACCCCACTTCGAGGACGCGCGCGGGAGGGGGTAGGAGGTGGGCTGAGACGAACGCCAGGACGTCCCGGTTACGCTGACCGTGCATCCATGGTGACCCTATGCGACGTCGGCCCGCGAGACGGGCTCCAGAACGAGGCGGCCGTGCTCGAGCCTGCCGTGCGGGCCGAGCTGGTCAACCGGCTCGCGGCCGCGGGGCTGCCGGCCGTCGAGGCCGTGAGCTTCGTGCATCCGGAGCGCGTGCCGCAGATGGCCGGGGCCGAGGAGGTCGTCGCCGGCATCGAGCGGCGCGGCGGCGTCGTCTACTCCGGCCTGGTGCTGAACGCGAAGGGCGCCGACCGTTTCGCCGCGACGGACCTCGACGAGCTCCACTTCAACCTCGCTGCGACGGAGAGCTTCGGCCGGGAGAACCAGAACGCGACTCCGGAGGAGGCGCTGGCGACGCTCGCCGCGATCGAGACCGAGCGGCCAGTGAGCGTCTCGATCAGCGTCGCCTTCGGGTGCCCCTTCGAGGGCGCCGTCGATCCGGGGCGGGTGCTCGAGATCGCGGTACGGTCCGTGTCCGCGGGCGCCCAGGAGGTCGTCTTCGCGGACACGATCGGAGTCGCCGTGCCTCGTCAGGTCCGGCACTTGGTCGTGGAAGGCGCGAAGCGTCTTCCACGAGTGGGCGTGCACCTCCACAACACGCGGAACACGGGCTTCGCCGCCGCCTACGCCGCCCTCGAGGCGGGCGCTACCGTGTTCGAGGCGTCCGTCGGCGGGCTCGGTGGCTGCCCCTTCGCGCCCCGCGCCACCGGCAACGTCGCCACCGAGGACCTCGTCTACCTCCTGCACGGAGAGGGGGTGGATACGGGTGTCGACCTCGACGCGCTCATCGGCGTCTCCGCCTGGCTCGAGGGCGTCCTCGGACGGGATCTCCCCGGCCAGGTCTACCGGGCCGGAGCCTTCGCGCCGGTCTCCGGCTGAGCCGCTCTCCGGGCTGCTCGTCGCCGGAGCCCTGGCCGCCGGCACAGCCGTCCTGCTCTGGCGGCTCGTCCCCGACGTCCGGGGCAAGCCGCTCTTCGAGGACGAGGCGGTCGCCGGCCTCCTGAGCGCCCGGCCTCTGGGCGAGCTGCTCCCGACGGTGTTGTCGGACCGTGGAGGCGCGCCGCTCCACTTCCTCCTCTCCCACGTTGCGCTCGCGTTCGACTCCTCCCCGGAGGCGCTGCGCTGGCTGTCGGTCTGCTTCGCGGTGGCGACGATCCCGCTCTGCCTCGACCTGGGCCGCCGGCTCGCCGGGCCGGTCGCGGGGGCGACGGCCGCCATCGTCGCCTCCGCCTCGGCGGTGCTCGCGCTCTACGGGACGGTCGGCCGCATGTACGCGCTCCTGGCGTTCGTGAGCGCGCTCTCCGCGGACCTCTTCGCCAGGGCGCTCGAGCTCAGGACGGCGCGCGCCGCGTTCGTTGCCGCTCTCGCGGCGGTGCTCCTCCCGGCCGTGCATCCGTACGGGGCCATCGTCGTCGCAGCCGAGGCCGTGGTGGCGCTCGCGATCTGGAGGGGTCGACCGCTCAAGCCCGCGCTGCCGGTTCTCGCCGTCGGGCTGCTCCTCGCCCCGTTCGCCGTCGCCGACCTTCGCCTCGCCGACCGCTTCACGGTCGGCGTCGGCGGGGAGGAGTCGCTCGCAGGACCGGGCGATGCCTGGTCGCAGCTCTCCCGCGCGCTCCAGTCGTTCGCGGGCGGTGGAGGCTGGACGTTTGCGCTCTTCCTCGTGCTCGGGATCGCGGGCACGGTCATCCTGCTGCGGACGCACACGGCGTTCGCAGCTTTCGGGTTGCTGACCCTGCTCGTGCCCCCGCTTCTCTTCATGCTCCTGCGCACCGGGAGCGTGATGGGGCTGTCGCCCCGGCACCTCGTCTTCGCGCTGCCGCTCTGGGCGGCCGCCATCGGCGTCGCGGTGGCCAGAGTCACTCGCGGCCTCCACCCGGCGTTCGCCGTGGGAGCGGTCGCGGTCGTCGCGCTCGTGGCCGTGCTCTCGCCGCCGGGGGGCGTGCGTGACCCGCGCGAGTGGCCCAACGTCGTCCTCGGAGGCGGGCCGGACGCGACCGCCACCGGCAGCCGGGAGCGACTCGATCCCCCGGCAGACTGGCTGCGGGCGACGGTGGCCGACGGCGACCTGCTCTTCCCGTACTCGCCGGTCTTCCTGGCGGGCCTGCCGGCGACCGGCGAGGCGATCTCGCTCCCGTACTCGCAGACGACGCTGCTGGAGCGCGCCGTCGCGCGCCTGCCGGAGCCGGCCGGCGCTCTCGTCGTGGCCGTCCCGGTCGGCGAGGCCGAGGTCGATCTCGAGCAGCTCGAAGCAGCGCTCGGCCGAGGCTATGACGCGCAGCTCTTCCCCGGCTGGCTCCTGGTGCGAGCCGAGGGGCCGTTCGCGGAGCCGGCCGACGCGCTCGCGGCGAACGCGGCCGTGCTCGCCGCCTCGCTCGACGCGGTCGAGATCAATCGCTATCCGGAGCTCCGCTTCTACGTCGAGCGCGGCTTGCGCTCCACCTGCCAGACCCTCGCATCGCTCGGCGAGCCGTGTGCCGCGTGACGCGGGCCGGCGTCGACCTCTACTGGCTTCCTCTGGGCGCCGGCGGGCATGTCGTCCGGCTCAACGGGCGCATCTTCGAGGCGGTGGTGGCGCGGCTCGAGAGGCGACCGGCACGTGACCTCTACCACTCGGCACTCGCAGTCAGCGTCCCGGAGGGAGAGTTCGTGATCGAGATGACGCCGATCCCCGACGGCAACGGGGCGCAACGCGGCGTCGTCGCGGAAGGCTCGGTCGGCAGCCGCCTGGCTCGGTCGCTGCGGATCTTCCGGTACGAGATCCGGCGCTGGCCTGGCGGCGCGATTCCGGACGTCGACGAGGCGGTCGAGAGCCCGCAGCGTCTCACGGACGACCCAGCTCTCGCGCAGCGTGTCCTCGAGCTCGTGCCCGCCGTGCCCACGCCGGTCTGGGGACGGGACGAGCTCCGGGCCGGCGAGATGTGGAACTCGAACTCGCTGATCTCGTGGCTGGTCGCCCGCAGCGGTCTTGCCGTCGAGGCGATCCATCCGCCTCTCGGCGGGCGCGCTCCCGGCTGGCGGTCGGGCCTCGTCGTGGCGTGCCGGCCGTAGCCCGCTCGTGAGACACGAGCGGGCGGTCAGGGCCGGGCCTCCACGTGACGGTCCTCGGTCGGTCGCAGGCAGCCCTCCCCTCCGGCCGAGTCGAGAAAGTCGCCGTCGAAGTGGTCGGCCTCGGCAACGAGGCTGCTCCGCCAGGGGAGGCGCGCGACTTCCGCCGTGCCCACGTCGACGCGGCTCGCCGGCTCGGTGACGTCGAGCAGCTCGCGTCCGTCCTGGATGTCCGTGACGACGAAGAGCCGGCTGCACTCGCTCGCCGGCTCGGCCTGGGCGAGGGTGACGCCTCCGGGGAGGTACCACTCGAGCGGCGAGCGAAAGTCGAAGAGCGAGCCGACCACGAGAATGGGGTCGCCCGGCTCCCACCCCTCGTCGACCAGGGTGTCCGCGACCCGGTCGAAGTCGGGGCGCTCGGCCATGGGGGTCCGAACGTAGGCCGCGACCGCGACCGCGAGGCCGGCGACGGCGACGGCGTACGCCGCCCGGCGCGGGAGCGGCACCAGCACGGCCGCGAGGGCGATCGCCGCAAAGGCCGTCACGCCGATCAGGTTCCTCCCGGTGATGATGCGGAGGCCCGCAAGCCAGGCGAGCCCCGAAAGGCCGATGGGGACGAGCACGAGCAGCGCGCAGAGGCGGGCCGAGGAGCCGAGCCGCGCGAGGACGGCGCAGCCGGCGACGACGAGTGCCAGGATCGCCGCCCGCGCAGCGGCCTCCCAGAGACCCGGATCGACACCGATCTCCGCGTACATCGTCCCCGGATCCCAGAAGAGCGCCGACGGAAGCGCGGCAAACTTGACCGGGTCGAAGGCGTCGATCCAGCCAAAGCGCTCGGCGCTGACCTGATCGACGAGGCCGGGGAGCCAGGCGAGCAGGGTGGCCGAGCCGAGGACGATCGCCGCCCCCGCGCGGAGACCCGACGGGCGCAGCTCCCGCTCGACGGCGAGCCAGACGAGCCCTGCGAGCGCCGCGAGGACGAAGAAGTAGTGCGTGTAGGCGCCGGCGGCCGTGCAGGCCGCGAGCGCAACCAGCCGCCCGAGCCGAGGCTCGGCGGCCGCGTGCTCGAGCAGCAGCGCGAAGGCGAGCGTGAGGAGCGCGAGCAGGGAATACGCCCGAACCTCGCTCCCGTGCACGACCGTCTGCCAGGCAAGAGCGGTGAGCACGCCCGCGACGCCGGCCAGCCAGAGCGGGAGAAAGCGGCCGGCGTAGACGACGGTGAGACCGGCCAGCGCGGCCGCGAGCGCCACCGACAGGAACCGCAGCCCCTCGATCGAGATCCCGGCCTCGCGCCCGAGCCAGGCGAGCAGGTACCAGCCGGGCGGCGTCGACTCGGTGCGCTCGACGTGCTCGACCACTCCGGCCGGCGTCGACTCGAGCAGCACCCGGGCCGAGGCGACCTCGTCCTGCCAGAGCGGAAGGTCGATCGCCCCCGGGAGCGTCGCGGCCGCGGCAAGCGCCGCCACCCCGGCCGCGACGCCGATCGTGGCGCGCCGCGCGCCGGCTCCGGCCGCTCCCGCGTTCGGCATAGTCCGTCAGCATGACGACTGGGCGTGTGCGGTGGGCTCTGATGGCGCTGTTCGCGGTCGCGGCCGTCCTGGCCACCCTCCCGGCCGTCGGCGGGCTGCGCAGCGAGTTCATCACGGAGCGGCATCCGCCCGGCTACGGCGAGGCGGCGTCCGGAGACCATCTCCAGACGACCTATCGCTTCTGGCTCGTCGGCCATCAGCTCGAGCGGGGCGACGCGCCCTGGGTCGATCCCTACAGCTTCCAGCCGCTCGTCGAGCCCCAGGTCGTCCTGGGCGGCTGGCCGTACGGGCTCCCGTACTGGCCGCTGAACGCGCTCTGGGGCCCGGTCGTCGCGTGGAACCTGCTCCTCCTGCTCGTCACCTTCGCCGCCGGGCTCTTCGCCTATCTGTGGCTCCGCGAGCTGGAGCTCCCTCCGCTCGCGGCCGCGCTCGGCGGGCTCGCGTTCGAGCTGGCCCCCTACCGGCTCCTGCAGAGCGGTGGGCACCTGCTGGGCTGGGCGGCCGTCCTGCTCCCGCTGACGCTCTGGGCCTTCGAGCGGTCCCGCCGGGCGGAGAGCGCCCACGCCGTCCATCTGTGGGGCGCGCTCGCAGCCGCGAGCGTCGTCTCGATCCCGCTCTCGGGCCAGCTCCATCTCGGGCTCGGCGTCGTTCCGTTCCTGGCCGCCTACGCCGCCGTTCGCTACTCGCGCACCGCCTCGCTCTGGGCCTGGGGCGGTGCGCTCGCCGCCGCAGCCGCCGGGTTTCTGGCGGAGGCCGTCGTCATCGCCGGCTCGACGGAGTCCGAGGGGAGGACGCTCGCGGAGGTCGCCTCATTCTCCGCCGGCCCGATCGACTTCGTCAGCCGTTGGCGCCTGCACGGGTCGGAGCGCTTCGTCTTCCTCGGCTGGCTGCTGCCGGTGCTGGCGTGTGCCGGTCTGGTGCTGCTCGCACGGCGCAGGCGGGGGCTGGCGATCCTGCTGGGCCTCGCCGCGCTCGTGCCGGCCCTGCTCGCGCTCGGCACGAACCTGCCGCTCTACGAGACCGTGCGCGACGTCTTTCCCCCGCTCCGCTACCCGCGCGTGCCCGGGCGCTTCCTTCCGCTGGCGAACCTGGCGCTCGCCGCGCTCGCCGCCGTTGCGGCCGCCGTCGTCGTGGCGCGCTTCGAGGGTCGCCGCCGGGCCGCGGTCGGCGCCGCGCTCCTCGCGCTCGTGGCCGCCGACCTGCTCGTCTTCCCGCTGCGCTCGAGCGAGGCCGATCCCGGGAACATCGCCTACGCCGCGCTGGCGGATGCGGGGCCGGGGCGCGTTCTCGGGCTGCCGATCTTCCAGGAGGGCAAGGGCCACTTCGGCAGCGTCTACGACTACTACACGCAGCAGGCGCCCCGGGAGCGGCCGACCGGCTACGCGCTCGCGCCCGAGGAGGTCTTCGAGTTCACGGAGCGCTTCAACAGGCTCGACTGCGGCGCCTGGCTTCCCGGGGACCGGGAGGAGCTCGAGCGCCTCGGGATCCGCTACTTCGTGTGGCATGGGGGGCTCTACCGGCAGTCCGAGACGCCGGGGGCCTGGTTCGGATGGGATGGCCTTCGGGGTAGCGGCTACGGGCCCGCGGCCGGAGCAGCCCCGGTCTTCCTGTGGGCGGAGGGCCCGGGCTCGGCTCCGCTCCCGGACGAGCCCTCACGCGGCCGAGCCCCTGCTCTGCGACGGCTGGGTGGACGGCGAGCTCGAGCTGGGCGAGGGCGCGCTCTGGCTCTACGGGGAGGGAACCGCCGAGCTCGAGCTTGACGCCGCCGCGCCGACCGAGGTGACGGTCTTCGCCGACGGCCGAGCGCTCGCGCCGGAGCTGGTCGACGGCCGTGCGACGGTGAGCGTCGAGCTCTCCGAGCAGGGCTGGCATGCTTTCGTCGTCCGCGGAGCGCCGGGGCTCCGTCTTGATCGCGCAGGCTTCGCCTAGCGATACTTGCAGCGGCACCTTCCGAGGAGGCAGAGCATGTCGGTTCTGATCAAAGGCGGCCGGATCGTCACCGCGGCTGACGACTACGTCGCGGACGTGTACGTCGAGGACGAGGCGGTAACCCTGATCGGCGAGTCGCTCGACGTGCAGGCCGACAAGGTGATCGACGCGAGCGGAAAGATGGTGCTGCCGGGGTGCATCGACCCGCACACCCACCTCGACATGCCCTTCGGGGGCACGACGTCGTGCGACGACTTCACGTCCGGTACGGTCTCCGCCGCGTTCGGCGGCACGACCTGTCACGTCGACTTCTGCATCCAGGGCAAGGGCCAGACGTTCGCCGAGGCGCTCGAGACCTGGCACGGGAAGATCGAGTCCGCGAAGCCGGTGATCGACGTCGGCTTCCATCTCGCCGTCACCGACCTGCAAGAGGGCGGGACGCTCGAGGAGCTCGCGCGCATGCCCGACGAGGGCGTCACGAGCTACAAGCTCTTCATGGCGTACAAGGGCGCGATCATGGTCGACGACGAGACGCTCTTCCGCGTCATGCAGACCGCCGCCGACACGGGGGCGCTCGTGATGGTGCACGCCGAGCACGGGGACTCCATCGACGTCCTTGTCAAGCAGGCGCTCGCCGAGGGCAAGACCGACCCGATCTGGCACGCGCGCACGCGCCCGCCCGAGACCGAGGGCGAGGCGACGAACCGCGCGGTTCAGCTCGCGCACGTGGCCGGCTGCGCCCTCTACGTCGTCCACGTTTCCTGCAAGGAGTCGATCGATCCGATCGCGCGCGCCAAGGAGCTCGGCTGGAACGCGCACGGGGAGACCTGCACGCAGTACTTCTTCGTGGACGAGACGTTCCTCGAGCGGCCCGACTTCGAGGGCGCGAAGTACGTCTACACGCCGCCCCCGCGCGCGAAGGAGAACCAGGAGCACCTCTGGCGCGCGGTCGCCACGGACGTCCTCTCGGTGATCTCGACCGACCACTGCCCGTTCGGCTGGGCCGACCAGAAGTCGCTCGGCAAGCGACGACTTCTCCAAGATCCCGAACGGCGGGCCGGGGATCGAGGACCGGCTGATGATGATCCACGAGTTCGGGGTGCGCGGCGGGCGGATCTCCCTGAACCGCATGGTCGAGCTCCTCGCGACGAGCCCGGCGAAGTACTTCGGCCTCTACCCGCGCAAGGGCACCGTGGCCGTCGGCTCCGACGCGGACATCGTCGTCTTCGACCCGGACAAGCGCGTGACGCTCTCCGCCGAGCGCAGCCACTCGCGCGTCGACTACAACCTCTACGAGGGCACCGAGGTGACGGGCGCTCCCGAGGTCGTGCTCGTGCGCGGAAAGGTGATCGTCGAGAGCGGCGAGCTCGTCGGCCAGCCCGGCGACGGCCGCTTCGTGAAGCGGGCGCGCTTCGGAGAGCAGCTAACCGCGGCCGCGGGCGCGACCGCCTAGTGAAGGGAGGAGCGATGTTCGGCATCTCGGTCGGCGGGATCATCGTGATCGTGGGGATCGTGCTGATGTTCGTGTGGAGCCTCTGGATCGGCGTGATCGTGGCGCTGATCGGGCTGCTCGCCTTCGGCGGCTTCGCCCGCGGCAAGTGGTACTGACCCCCCCGCTCAGACGGTGAGGGCGACCTTGCCGGCCGCGTGGCCTTCATGGATGTAGCGGACGGCCTCGGCGGCCTCGGCCAGCGGGTACGTCCGGTCGATGACCGGCGCGATCGTGCCTGCCTCAAGGAGATCTCTCAGGGTCTCCAAGTCTTCGTGAGGCTCCCTCGACACGAGCGGCCGCAGCTTCTGGCCGACGAACAGTGACACCAGTGGCGCCCTGATGATCTGGCGATCGAAGCCTCCGAGCAGGCGGCCGCCCCCTTCTCCGCCCACGATCACGAGCGTTCCTTTCGGGGCGAGGGCCCGTCGCATGGTGGACAGTGAGCGGCGGCCGGCCGTGTCGACGATGAGGTCGTAGAGGCGCGCGCCGTCCGCGAAGTCCTCCTGGGTGTAGTCGATGAGGTGGTCCGCGCCGATCGAGCGCACCAGGTCCATCTTGGTGGTGCTGCACACACCGGTGACCTTCGCTCCGTACGCCCTTGCGAGCTGCACCACGAATATGCCCACGCCTCCTCCGGCGCCGATGACGACTACGTTTTGCCCCGCCTGCACGTGCGCAACGTCGCGCACGGCCTGGAGGGCGGTCAGCCCCGAGATGGGGACGACCGCGGCCTGCTGGAAGGTGAGGCCGGGCGGCTTTCGTACCAGCTTGTCGGACGGCGCTGTCGCGTACTCGGCGAAGGAGCCTTCGCAGAGGCCGAACACCTCGTCGCCCGGCTCGAGCCCTGTGACGTTCTCGCCGACCGCCTCGATGGTTCCCGCGAAGTCCCTGCCGCGGACCGCCGTCTTGGGTGTGCGGAGCCCGTAGCCCATGACGCGAACGAGGTACGGGAGGCCCGTCATGAGGTGCCAGACGCCCGGCTCGACGCCCGCCGCCCGAACGCGCACGAGCACCTCGTCCTCCCGGGCCACGGGCCGGTCGACGTCCCTGAGCTCGAGGACGTCGGGCGGGCCGTAGTGGTCCTGGACGATCGCCTTCATGGGTGGCGCTGCGATCAGCCCGTCGCCGCGAGGCCCGGGCGGATCAGGTGCTTCGGGCGCGCGAGGCCGGCATCGTTGACGCTCGGGTTCAGCGGCTCCGTGAGGGGCGGGGCGCCGTACGAGCGTTGCGTGCGCTCCGGGTCGGGCGTCCCGTAGAGCGTGGTGCGCTGGCGCGGGACGCGGCCGATGGCGCGGATCGCCTCCTCCATCCGCTCCGGCGGCATCTCCTGGCCGTGGGCGGCGCCGGCGGCGCGGGAGATGGACTCGTTCATCAGCGTCCCGCCCAGGTCGTTCGCGCCCGCCCGCAGCACTGCCTGCGCCCCCTCGACCCCGAGCTTCACCCAGGAGGCCTGGACGTTCGTGATCCAGGGATGGAGCGCGAGCCGGCCGACCGCGTGCATGAGCACCGCCTCGCGGAACGTCGGGCCCGGCCGGGCGCGGCCCTTGAGGTAGATCGGCGCCTCCATGTGCACGAACGGGAGCGGTACGAACTCCGTGAACCCGCCGCTCCGCTTCTGCTGATCGCGCAGCTCCAGGAGATGGCGCGCCCACGACCGCGGGCCCTCGACCGAGCCGTACATGATCGTGGTCGTCGAGCGCAGGCCGGCGCCGTGGGCGGCGTCGTGCACCTCCAGCCATTGGCCGGTCGAGACCTTGTCGGGGCAGAGCGTGCGGCGCACCTCGTCGTCCAGGATCTCCGCCGCCGTGCCGGGCAGCGAGGCGAGCCCGACGTCCCGTAGCTGCCCGAGGTAGTCGTCGAGCGGCAGCCCGAGCGTGGCCGCGCCCTGCCAGACCTCGAGCGCCGAGAACGCATGGACGTGCAGGTCGGGCAGCGCCTCCTTCACCGCAGAGCAGATCTCCAGGTACGTCTCGCCGGTGAAAGCCGGGTGGATCCCGCCCTGGAGGCAGATCTCGACGGCGCCGCGGTCCCACGCCTCCCGCGCGCGTCGGACGATCTCCTCGACCGGCACGACGTACGGCTTCCCGCGCAGGTTCGCGGCCAGCTTCCCCTTGGAGAAGGCGCAGAAGCCACAGCGGAAGTAGCAGACGTTGGTGTAGTTGACGTTCCGCGTGACGACGTAGCTGACCTCGTCGCCGCAGGCCTCGCGGCGCAGCTCGTCGGCAGCGGCCAGCACCGCGCCGAGGTCGGCGCCGCGCGCCTCGAAGAGGGCGGTGACGGCGTCCTCGTCGAGCTCGGTCGCCCGCCCGCACCTGCGCGAGTGCGCCGGCGACCGGTCCCGACACTGCCCGACTGCTCTCGGCCCGCAGCGGGGGCGCTGTCCCGGGAGCCCCCGCCGCCCAGCGCTCCTCCCGGGCGAGCCCGGAGGCGTCCGCGTGCCGCAGGATCTCCCGCGCGACCCGCGGATCGGCCCAGCGCTCGAGATCGGCGACGAACTCCGGGTAGATCGGGAGGCGTGGCGCGAGCTCGAAGCCGTGCGACTCCGTGGCCGCCCGGAGCCGCTCGATCTCGGGCCACGGTGCCTCCGGGTTGACGTGGTCGATCGTCACGGGCGAGACGCCGCCCCAGTCGTCGATCCCGGAGTCCAGCAGCTCGGGGAAGTCGTCGTAGGACAGGTTCGGCGGCACCTGCAGGTGCACGTCAGCGGGCAGAAGCTCGCGCGCCGCCCGCGCCGTCCAGATCAGCTCGTCGAGCGAGGGCTCTTGGTGCGCGGCCATCTTCGTGCCCGGCTTCGCGCGGAAGTTCTGGACGATCACCTCCTGGATGTGCCCGTGGCGCTCGTGCAGCGCCGCAATCGCCTCGAGCGCCTCCAGCCGCTCCTGGCGCGTCTCGCCGATCCCGATCAGGATCCCGGTCGTGAACGGCACGTCCAGCTCGCCCGCGAGCCGGATCGTCTCCAGCCGCGCTTCCGGGAGCTTGTCCGGGGAGCCGTGGTGCGGCATGCCCTTCTCCAGCAGCCGGAGCGATGTCGACTCCAGCATCAGCCCCATCGAGGCCGAGACCGGCCGCAGGAGGAGCAGGTCCTCCCGGGTCATCACGCCCGGGTTCAGATGGGGAAGGAGCCCGGCCTCCGAGAGGACGAGGTCGGCCATGCGCGCCAGGTACTCGATCGTCGTCCCGCAGCCGAGCTCGGCCAGCTCCTCGCGCGCGGCGCGGTAGCGAAGCTCGGGCTTGTCGCCGAGGGTGAAGAGCGCCTCGTGGCAGCCCGCCTCGGCGCCCGCGCGGGCGACGGCCAGCACCTCGTCCGCCGTCATGAACGCGCGCTCGCCCCGGCGCGGGGGCTGCGCGAAGGTGCAGTAGTGGCAGACGTCGCGGCAGAGCTTCGTCAGCGGGATGAAGACCTTCGGGGAGTAGGTGACGACGCCGTTCATCTCGACGCGAGGAGAAGCTCGTAGTCCTCGGGCCGGTCGACGTCGAGCGCGAGCGCCGGCTCCTCGACGACCACCGGCTCCAGGCCGGCGGCCCGGGCGTCGGCGAGGGTCGTCTCGGCGGGGACGCCGAAGCGAGGGAGGAAGCCGTTCACCTCCGCGAGGGCGAGCGCGTTGACGCCCCCGTCCCTCGCCGGGGCCAGCGCCAGGGGCCGGGCAGAGCCCGCCAGCCGATCCAGGGATGCCGCCGTGACGAGCGGGCAGTCGCCCATGACGACGAGCACGCCGGCGGCGGCCCGCGGGTCGGCGAGGGCGAGCGCGAGCGCGTCGGCGTGGCCGGTACCGGCGTCCGCGAGCAGCTTCGACGCCGGCCGCGGCGAGGCCCGGATCGGGCGTGACCAGTAGCGTTCGCTCGATGGCGTCCGCCTCCGCGCACGCGGCGAGAACCCGGTCGAGCATGTCGACGACGAGCCTCGCGCGCTCGTCCGCGGAGAGCCGCGGCGCGAGCCGTGTCTTCGCGCCGTCGAGGCCCTTGACAGGCACGATCGCGAGCACGCGATGAGCATACAGCCGCGCCCCTACGCCGTTCTCTGCGGCGGCCTGGGCGGGTCACGGTTCGTTGACGCGCTCGCGCGCGCCGCCGGCCCGGAGCAGGTGACGGCGATCGTCAACGTCGGCGACGACGTCGAGATCCTCGGGCTGCACGTCTCCCCGGACCTCGACACGGTCCTCTACACGCTCGCCGGCCTCCTCGACGAGGAGCGCGGCTGGGGCGTCCGCGACGAGACGACGAACGCCCTCGAGCTCGCTGCCCGTGTGGGCGGGGAGAGCTGGTTCACGCTCGGAGACCGCGACATCGGGCTCCACCTCGTTCGCTCGCGGATGCTGCGCGAAGGCGCGCCGCTTACCGAGGCGACCCGACGCCTGGCCGAGGCCCTCGGTGTTGGCGTGTGCCTGCTGCCGGCCTCCGACGACCCGGTGCGCACGTTCCTGACCACTCCGGCCGGCGAGCTCGACTTCCAGACGTGGTTCGTCGCGCGCCGCCACGCGGACGAGGTGACCGCTGTCCGCTACGAAGGCGCTGAGGACGCCCGTCCGGCGCCCGGCGTGCTCGAGGCGATCGCCGAGGCCCAGGTCGTCTTCTTCGCGCCTTCGAACCCCTTCGTCTCCATCCGGCCGATCCTCGCCGTCCCAGGCATTCGCGCGGCGCTTGCCACGAAGCGCGTCGTCGCCGTCTCGCCGCTCGTCGCCGGCCGGGCGCTGCGCGGGCCGCTCGCGGGGATGATGGCCTCGCTGGGCCACGAGCCTGGCGTCGGCGGGATGGCCGCGCTCTACGACGGGATTGCCACCGACATCGTCGTCGACCCGGTCGACGCGGCCGAGCTCCCAGGGGCACTCGTCGCACCCATCGTTATGGTTGCGCCCGAGTCCAGAGCGGAGGTGGGCAGAGGCGTGCTCGAGGCAATCCGGTGATCGGGATCGTGGGCGGAAGCGGCGATTTCGGCCAGGGGCTCGCCGAGCGCCTGCGGCGTGCCGGCGAGGAGGTGGTCATCGGGTCGCGCACGCCTCGTGACGAGTTCGTCTCCAATCCCGAGGCCTGCCTCGCATCCGAGGTCGTCTTCCTCTCCGTCCCGCCGGGCGGCGTCGGAGACATGTCCCACGAGCTCCGCAACGAGCTCGCCGGCCGCATCGTGGTGAGCGTCGCCGCGCCGATCGTCTTCCGGGACGGCCAGGCGGGAGCCGCGCCCGGCGAGCTCTCGCTCGCGGAGGTCACCGCCGCCGCGGCTCCCGGTGCGCGCGTCGTCGCCGGCTTCCACACCGTCAGCGCGAGGGCGCTCGCCGACCCGGACGTGCCGCTGGACGAGGACGTGCTCCTGGCCGGGGACGACGCCGAGGCGAAGGACGTCGTCGCCGGGCTCGCCGAGCGCCTGGTCGAGGGCCGGGCGGTCGACTGCGGCCGCCTCGAGGTCTCGCGCTGGCTGGAGACGCTCACGGCCGTCCTCCTGAACGTGAACCGCCGCTACAAGACGAACGCGGGCGTGAGGGTCACCGGGCTGCCAGGGTGATCCAGGTCGTTCCTCTCGAGGGGATTCCCGAGGTGCGGCCGGGCGACGACCTCGCCGCGCTGCTCGGAGACGCGGTCGAGAAGGTTGGCTTGTCCGAAGGGGACGTGGTCGTCCTCTCGCAGAAGGTGGTCTCCAAGGCCGAGGGCCGCCTCGAGCGCACCGACGACCACTTGGCGGTGATCCTCCGCGAGGCCCGCGCCGTCAGGCGCCGCCGCGACGATCTCGTCATCGCCGAGACGGAGCACGGCTTCGTCTGCGCCAGCGCCGGCGTCGACCGCTCCAACACCCCCGGCGAAGGCTGGGTGGTGCTGCTCCCGCGCGACCCGGACGCCTCGGCCGCGGCGATCCGCGACGCGCTGGCCGCCCGCTTCGGCGTCGCCCCCGCGGTGATCGTCACGGACTCCTTCGGCCGTGCCTGGCGGCAGGGGACGACGGACGTCGCCATCGGCCTCGCCGGCATGCGGCCGCTCCTCGACCTGCGCGGGGAGAAGGACGCGCGCGGCCGCCCGCTCGAGTCGACGGAGATCGCCGTGGCCGACGAGCTGGCGGGCGCGGCCGAGCTGGTGATGGGCAAGACGAGAGGCGTCCCCGCCGCCCTGATCCGCGGCTACGCGGTGCCCGCCGGCGAGGGGAGCGCGCGCGAGCTCGTCATGCCTCCGGAGCGCGACCTGTTCCCCTAGGAGGGTGCGACGTACTCGAAGTGCGAGACCGTCAGCTCGCGCTCGACGAGGTAGCGGTCGTCCTCGGGGTAGAAGACGGCCCGCTCGACGTCGTCGCCCGCGAACGCGCGAATCGCGTCGAGCGAGTCCCAGAGCGAGACGGTGAGGAACTCCTCGCGGTCGCCGTCCGGGCGGTGGAGGACGGAGAAGCCGCGGTTTCCCGGCGTCCCGAGCGAGTCCGGGGCCGCGATCTCCTCCAGGTAGCGCACGTAGGCCTCGGCGTCGCCGCGGGTCGTCCAGCCTCTCCAGATACGGGCGATCACGACGGCGGGACGATCCACGTCGAGCGAGCGCGCGCCAGGACCGTCGCCACCGGCGGTCACGAGCGCGGAGCCCGCGTGACGCTTGCGCCCGTCCCCGTCGATGCGCCAAGCGAGGACGACGTGCGGCTCGCCGGGCTCCGGCAGGCGGTCGATCTTCGCCGCCATGCGGCCGAGGAGGACGCCCTCGCGCTGGAAGTCGTCCACGGCCCAGCCGCTCGGGCAGTCGAGCGCGGCCCAGACGAGCTCGGGGCCGACGCCCTCGTCCGGCGTCCACGGCGCGGCGAGGAGACCTGTCCTGCCCTCCACCGGCCCGGCGTACACGCGCAGGCCGTCCTCCCGCTGCGGCCCGCAGACGAAGCACGTGTTGTAGGCGTGGTGGACGAAGCCCGCGTAGCGGGTCGACGCATCCGCCGCCGCCTCGACCGAGACCGGCGCGGGCACGTCGACCTCGAGCTCCACGAGCTCGGCCTCGGCGACGAGCGTCTCGACGTCTCGGATCTCCACTCGCCTGCCGTCCCGGACGACCTCGAGCTCACGGTCGAGCGGCGGCGGCCGGCGCAGCGTCACCTCGGCGACGCCGCCCAGGAGCCCGGCGACGAGACCGCAGGCGTAGCCGCCGTTCGCCGAGCCCGGGGGCCCGTTGAAGCGGCCGGGGACGATCATCGCCGGAGCGTCAGCTCGATCCGGCCGTACGGCGGGCGCGGATCGGTGTAGACCCGCACGCGCTGATCCGAGCCGGAGACCTGGGCCGTGTCCCAGAGCCGGTTCTCGCCGACGAAGGAGACCTCCTCGATCTCGGGGAAGGCGTCCAGCGCCCGCAGGCCCATCTCGTGCGCGAGCTCCTGGATGGAAGCCGAGTCGAAGTCGGCGAAGGTCGTCGCCACGGAGTCCCTGACGGCCTCCCCGTTCGCGCGCGCGGCGAAGTCGACGTTGCGCCAGTGGACGTCGAGGTGGATGAAGAGCGGCCGGTCGCGGGAATCCGCGAGGGTCGTGTATTCGTCGCGGACGAAGCCCTCGAAGGAGCTGCCGGTCAGCTTCAGCAGGCGGAGGCCCTCGCGGCCGGAGCGGTGCTCGAGCGTCCCGTCGCGGCCCAGCGCGAGCTCGGCGACGGCCCGGTCGCCGCCGACGGCCTGGAACGACTGCTCGCTCCGCCGCGCGAACGGGACCTCGCGGCCGGTGAGCTCGATCCGCTCCACCTGGCCGTACGTGTCCAGGAAGCGCCGGGCGAGCAGCTCCAGGAACCCCTCCAGCGACTCGCCGTCGTACTCGAGCGCCGTCATCTGGATGAAGTTCTTCATCGAGTCGGTGGCGACGACGAGCGTGTTGTCACCCTCCGTGTAGGAGGGGACGAAGCTCGCGCCGCGCAGCGTCATGCCGACCTCGACGGCGAAGAGCGAGCTGACGCCGTCCGTCCGGTAGACGGAGACGGCCTCCTTGCCGTAGCCGATTCTCAGGAGCTCCGCCACCGCTCCACCGCGATCGCGACGAGCTCGTCGCAGCCCGTCTCGAGCTCCTGCTCGCGCGTGCGCTCGAGCCGCTCGCGGAGCACCGGGAGGATCTCGGCCCGCGGGCGGCGGTCGACGAAGACGACGAAGCGGAAGCCGAAGCGCTCCTCGTAGGCGGCGTTGAGCTCGGCGAGCTCCGCCAGTACCGTGGGATCGGCGTCCGCGCCTTGCTCCGCGGCCGAGCGGCCGCTGAGGTTCGGCGCGCCGATGCGCGGATGATGCGCGAGCGCCTCGACCCGGTCCGCCTCCGGCAGCTCCGCCAGCACCTCGCGCGCCCGCCCGAGCGGGTCCTCCTCCCGGGCCAGCGCCTCCACGAAGCGGCTGCGGGCCTGGAAGAGGTCGGCGAGCTCGCCCACGCTCAGCTGCCGCGGTAGATCACGCACGAGTAGGGGGAGAGGAGGAGCGGGACGTGGTAGTGGCCCTCGCCGAGCTCGACCACGACCTCGACGGCGCTGAAGAAAGGCGATTCGGGATGGAAGACGAGCCGGTAGACGTCGGCCGGAAGCTCCACGCCGCCGAGGTCGGGGATGCGTCCGTCCTCGTCTGTCTCCCGGACGGCGAGGAGGAGGTCGCCCCGGAAGAGCTCGACCCTGACCCCGCGGGCCGGCTCGCCGCGCTCGGTGTCGAGGACGTGGGTGGAGATGCTGACCACGGCGGCATCGTATTCTTGCGCCGTGGACGAGCGCGAGCGCTTCCTCATCCGCTACGCGGGCTCCTTCGCGCCCGAGCCGGTCGCGCGGGCCGAGGGGGCGTGGATCGAGACGACGAGCGGGAAGCGGATCCTCGACTTCACCTCCGGCCAGATCTGCTCCACGCTCGGGCACAACCACCCGCGGATCGCCGCGGCGGTGCGCTCGGCGCTCGACGAGGTCGTCCACCTGAACTCCTGGATGCTCTCGGAGCCCGTGCTCACTCTCGGCGAGCGGCTCGCCGGGCTCTTCCCGCCCCCGCTCGACCGCGTGCTGCTTCTCAACACCGGCACGGAGGCCAACGAGGTCGCGCTGAAGATGGCGAAGATGCACACGGGCCGCTGGGAGGTCGTCGGCCTCACACGGAGCTTCCACGGGCTCCTCTCCGGCATCGCCTCCGTCAACTTCTCCATGGCGCACGCGGGCTACGGCCCGGTGCTGCCGGGCTCGTACGCGATCCCGGCTCCGTACGCCTACCGCTGTCCCGTCCGCCACTGCGACGGCGCCTGCGACTGCACGTGCCTGGAGGTCGGGCTCGAGCTCGTCGACCAGCAGTCGATCGGGTCGCTGTGCGCGCTGGTCGCCGAGCCGGTGCTCTCCGCGGGCGGGATCATCGTCCCGCCCGACGGCTACTTCCGGCGCGTGCGGGAGCTGCTCGACGAGCGCGGGATGCTCCTCGTCATGGATGAGGCGCAGACCGGCTTCGGGCGCCTCGGGACGATGTTCGGCTTCGAGCACGACGGCGTCGTCCCTGACTTCGTCGGCGTCTCGAAGACGCTCGGCGGCGGGCTGCCCCTCGCGGCGACGATCACGTCGGCCGCGATCGAGCAGGACTGCTACGAGAAGGGCTTCCTCCACGTCACCTCCCACGTCTCCGACCCGCTCCCTGCGGCGGCCGGCCTCGCCGTGCTGGACGTGATCGCCGAGGAGGGCCTGGTCGGGCGTGCCGCCGCGCGCGGCGAGTACATGCTCGCCCGCCTGCGTGAGCTGCAGGCCCAGCACGAGCCGATCGGCGACGTCCGCGGCCGCGGGCTCCTCGTCGGGCTCGAGCTCGTCGAGGACCGGGAGAGCCGACGCCCGGCCGATGCCCTCGGCGCGGCGGTGACGCGGGAGTGCTACGAGCGCGGGCTCTCCATGAACATCGTCCGCTCCCAGGCGCATGCGAACTGCTTCCGCATCGCGCCGCCGCTGACGGTGACGGAGGACGAGATCGACCTGGCCGTCGAGATCATGGACGCTTCCTTGCGGGCGGTACGCGAGCCCGCAGCAGCCTGACCGACCCTACACGCCGCCGCTGCGGCTACGGTGTAGGCCCCGAGACATCCTCGGGGACGTCGAGAGAAGGGGCTGCGGATGGGTTCAAGCTCGAAGCGACAGACGACGATGGCGAAGCTGGCGCGGGAGCGCGCTCTCCAGGAGAAGCGCGAGCGCAAACAGCAGAAGAAAGAGGCGCGGAAGCAGGCGGCTGCCGCGGAGAAAGCCGGCGAAAACGGCGAGGCGATCGATTCGGTCGATTCGGTCGATCCGGTCGACTCGCCCGGGCTCGAGGCCCCGTAGGAGGCCGCCCAGCGCGCGGGGCGTTCGCGCCCCGAGACCGTCCCCTCGAGCCACGTCCCGGTGCCAGGCGACCGAAACGGTCACCTGTGGACGGCCCTGCAGGCGCCTTGCAGGGCGGAAGGGATCCGCTCCCCAGGCATGTCCTCCCCATTCGGACACGTCAGGGGTCAGACCCCGGGCGTGGCCCGAAAGGCCATGGGTTCAGAGGAGGAAGCGGGCCGCCTGCACGCGGTGGGCCGCGGCAATCTCGCGCTCGTCGGCTCGGGCGAGCCGCCCGTCCAGGACGGCCGGCTCGCCGCCCACGTAGACCCGCTCCGCGCGATGCGGGCCGGAGAGGACGAGCGCGGCTAGGAGGTCGTCGGCGCCGCCGAACTCGAGCCCGTCCAGGCGCCAGACGGCGAAGTCCGCGCACTTGCCGGGCTCGAGTGAGCCGAGATCGCGGCGGCCGAGCACGTTCGCGCCGCCGCGCGTGCCCAGCCAGAGCGCCTCGCGGACGGTCATGGCCTCGGGCCCGCCGCGTCCGCGCGCGACGAGGAGAGCCTGCTTGACGTCAGCCGAGAGGTCGCTGCGCTCGTTCGACGCCGAGCCGTCCACGCCGAGCCCGACCGGGACGCCGGCGTCGATCATCGCCCGCACCGGCGCCACGCCGGCGCCGAGCCGCAGGTTGGATGTCGGGCAGTGTGCGACCCCGGCTCCGGCCGCACCGAACGCCCGCACGTCCTCCTCGGAGAGATGGACGCAGTGCGCGCACCAGACGTCGCCGGCCAGCCAGTCCAGCTGCTCCAGGTACTCGACCGGACGGCAGCCGAAGAGGCCCCGGCAGTAGTCCTCCTCCTCGACGGTCTCCGCCAGGTGCGTGTGCAGCCGCAGGCCGAGGCGCCGCGCGAGCGCCGCGGACTCCCTCATCAGCCGCTTCGAGACCGAGAAGGGCGAGCAGGGCGCGACCGCGATCTGCGTCCACGCGCCCGGCCCTTCCTCGTGGAGCGCGAACAGGCCCTCCGTGTCCGCGAGCACCGCATCCATGTCCTCGACCAGCCCGTCCGGGGGCAGACCGCCGTCCGACTCGCCCACGTCCATCGACCCGCGCGAGGCGACGATGCGGACGCCGAGCTCGCGCGCCGCCTGGATCTCCGCCTCGACCAGCCCCGCGCGGCCGGGCGGGAAGACGTAATGATGGTCGAAGACGGTCGTGCACCCGCCGAGCACGAGCTCGGCCAGGCCCGTGCGCGCCGCCGCGTACTCGGCCTCGGCGTCGATGCGAGCCCAGAGCGGGTAGAGCGCCTTCAGCCAGGTGAAGAGGTCAGCCTGCTGGGCACGGGTGCGGGTGAGCGTCTGGTACAGGTGGTGGTGCGTGTTGACGAGCCCCGGGGTGACGAGCGCGCCGCCGAGGTTCTCGAAGTGCTCCGCGAAGGGCGGGGAGCCCTCGCCGACCTCCGCGACGAAGCCGTCCTCGACCAGGATCCACGCGTTGTCGATCTCGGTGCCGGCGTCGTCCATCGTGACGACGTAGGCGTTCGAGAAGAGCGTCCTCACGGCACGTAATCTCTCACGTCATGGCGACCGACGCGCCGCTCCGCCGGGACGTCCGCCTGCTCGGCGACCTGCTCGGCCGCGTCATGGTGGAGCAGGAGGGGGAGGAGCTGCTCGCGCGCGAGGAGGAGATCCGCCGAGTCTCACGGCGAGCGCGCGAGACCGGCAATCCGGAGGTGCGCGCCGAGCTCGCCGGCGCGGTCGCGGAGCTCGATCTCGAGCAGCAGACGAAGATCCTGCGGGCGTTCGCGCTCTTCTTCCAGCTGGCGAACATCGCCGAGCAGCACCATCGCATCCGCCGTCGCCGAGACGTCGAGCGCGAGGACGGCATCCCCCGGGAGTCCCTGGCCGAGGCGATCCGGCGTCTGCGGGGGGCGGGGATCGACGCCGCCGCGCTGGCACGGGCGGCCGAGGGCGTCTCTCTCGAGCTCGTGCTCACCGCGCACCCGACCGAGGCGACGCGGCGCACCATCTTGCAGGCGCAGGCCCGGCTCGGTGGGCTGCTGGCCGACCTCGACGCGGGCGAGGACGTGGCCGAGCGCGCGGCCGAGGAGATCACCGTCCTCTGGCAGACCGACGAGGTGCGCCCCGAGCGGCCGCGCGTCGTCGACGAGATTCGTCACGGCCTCTGGTTCTTCGAGCAGAGCCTGTTCGATGCCGCCGAAGAGCTGGTCGCCGCCTACCGGAGCCAGATCCCGGGTGCCCCGCTCCCACTCTCCTTCGGCACGTGGATCGGCGGGGACCTGGACGGGAATCCGCACGCCGGCCCGGAGACCATTCGCGAGGCGCTCGACCGGGGCCGGACGCTGGCCCTCGCCCGCTACCGGGCCGAGGTGCGCGAGCTTGCGGCGGCGCTCGGGCTGACGACCAGCCTCGTGGGCGTCTCGGACGAGCTGCTGGACTCGATTGCCCGCGACGAACGCGAGCTGCTCGGCTACGCCGAGGAGATCGGGGAGCAGAACCGCGACGAGCCGTACCGCCGCAAGCTGAGCTTCGTCTGGTGGCGGCTCGGGAACGACGGCTACGCACGGGTCGAGGAGCTCAGGGCCGACCTCGAGGTCATCGACAGCAGCCTGCGCGAGCACGGCGGCGAGCGGATCGCGGACGGTCGCCTGGCCCGCCTGGGCCGGCGGGTCGAGCTCTTCGGCTTCCACGTGGCCAAGCTCGACGTCCGCTTTCACGCGGCGGAGCTGGGCGAGTCGACGGCGCGCGTCCACGGCGCTCTCGGGGCCGTCGGTGCCGCGCAAGAGCGCCTCGGGGAGGCGGCGGTCGACACGGTGATCGTCTCCGGGACCGAGTCAGCCGCCGACGTGCTGGCGGTCGTCGACCTCGCCGCCGAGGCGGGTGCCCGTGTCTCGCCGGTCCCGCTCTTCGAGACGATCGCCGATCTCCGCGAGGCGCCCGCGATCGTCGAGGCGCTGCTCGACGAGCCTCGCTTCGCCCGCGTCGTCGAGGAACGCGGCCGCCGGCTGGAGGTCATGGTCGGCTACTCGGACTCGGGGAAGGACGGCGGCTACCTCACGGCGCAGTGGGAGATCTTCCGTGCGCAGGAGCGCCTCGCGGCACTGGTGTCTGCGCGCAGGATCGAGCTGACGGTCTTCCACGGCCGCGGCGGCTCCACCGGCCGTGGCGGGGGCCCGACCCACGCCGCCATCCTCGCGCAGCCCGCCGGCCACCCGCCCGGCCGCCTCAAGCTGACCGAGCAGGGGGAGACCGTCTCCTTCAAGTACGGCCTGCCGGGGCTCGCCTACCGCAACCTCGAGGCCGCCCTCGCGGCGACTCTGCTGGCCGCGTTCCCCGAGGTCGCGGGCTCGCACCCCCCCGACGGCGCCCGCGAGACCCTCGAGTCGCTCTCGGAGGACGCCTTCGCCGCGTATCGCGGGCTCGTCTGGGAGGACGAGCGCTTCGCGGAGTTCTTCCGCCGCTTCACGCCGATCGAGGAGCTGGCGCTCTTCGAGATCGGCTCACGTCCGGCCCGGCGGCCGGAGGGTGGGGAGCTCCTCGCCTCGCTCCGGGCGATCCCCTGGGTCTTCGCCTGGACGCAGAACCGCTGCATCCTCCCCGCGTGGTTCGGCTGCGGGATCGCGTTCGCGGCCGCCGAGCTCGGCGAGCTGCGCCGCCTCTACCGCGGCTGGGCCTTCTTCCGCTCGCTCGTCGAGAACCTGGAGATGACGCTGGCGAAGTCGAGCCTCGAGATCGCCGCCGGCTACCTCGATCTCGTCGAGGACGCGAGCCTCTACGAGCCGATCCGGGCCGAGCACGAGCGGACCGTCGCCTCGGTGCTCGAGATCGTCGAGGCGCGGAAGCTTCTCGACCGCCACCCGGTCGTGCAGCGCTCCATCCGCCTGCGGAACCCGTACGTCGACCCCATGAACGCCATCCAGGTCGAGCTCCTCCGCCGCTGGCGCGATACGGGAGACGAGGAGGTCAAGCGCCCGCTCCTCCGCTCGATCGCCGGAATCGCGGCCGCGCTCCGCAACACCGGCTAGCCCCCGGCCCCACGAACTCCAAGTAACAGACTGTTACTTGACCTGGACTACCAGCGGGAGAGCGCCGCCCCGACCTCCTCGAGGCTGGCAAGACTGTGGCCGCTCGCGAAGTGGTCGACGTGGGGGAGGGCGGCCTTCATGCCGCGGGCGAGCGGCTCGTAGGCGGGATCCTCCTGGAGCGGGTTGAGCCAGACGACGCGGTAGGCCAGCCGGTGCAGGCGCTCCATCTGCTCGGCGAGCAGCTCGGGGTCGCCCACCTCGAGGCCGTCCGAGCAGAGGACGACGACCGCGCCTCGCGCGAGGCCGCTGTGCCCGTACTCGTCGAGGAAGCGCTTGAGCGAATCGCCGATGCGCGTGCCGCCGTCCCAGTCCACGACCTCGGCGGCGGCCCGGCCGAGGGCCGCGTCCGCGTCGGCTCCCTCGAGCTGGCGGGTGACGCGGGTCAGTCTCGTCCCGAAGCAGAAGGCCTCCCAGCGTTTGTCCGAGCGAAGCGCGGCGTGCGCGAAGATGACGAGTGCGCGCGAGTAGGCGTCCATCGAGCCCGAGACGTCGAGCAGGAGAATCAGCCGCCGCGGCCGCCTACGCCGCCGGCGCCAGGCGCGGTCCAGCGGCTCGCCGCCCGTGCGGAACGACCGGCGAAGAGTCCGTCGCAGGTCCGGAGTCCCGGCGCGGGCCGTCTCGCGACGGCGGGTCCGCCGCTTCGGAACCGACAGCTCGATGTTGCTCATGAGCTCGGCGAGCTGGGAGAGCTCCTCCCGCGAGCAGCGCGAGAAGCTCTTCTCCTTCAGGAGCTCGACCGGGCTCGCCAGCCCGACGTCCGCTTCGGCCTCCATCTCGACCTTGATCCGGATCGGCGGCCCCTGCGAGGGCGTCGGCGGCCCGAAGAACGCCGCGAAGAGCCCGTTGTAGACGTCGATCTGCTCGGGCCGCGAGAGCAGCGTCGCCCGGCCCGCCCAGTAGAGCTCACCGGGAGGCAAGCACGGCGGCGGCGCGCGAGAAGGACGCCACCCGGTCGGGCCCGACCGGCAACCCGGCGGCGCGTAGAGCGCCCGTCCGAAGCGGACGAGCGTCTCGACGGGGTCAGAAGCGAAGGCCATGGCTCACGGCGCCCCGTCCTGGGGTCAGGTCTTGCATTCCAGCAGGTCGGGGCTGATGCGTGATTGCAAGACCTGACCCCAGAACATGGCCGCCCTAGTCGACGAGATCGCCCCAGGCCGCTTCGACCCGGGCCTGGTCCTCGCGGTTCTTCACCGCGGCGCCCAGCGTTTCCCGGGCCGCTTCGCCGTTCACGGAGCCGGCGCCCAGGAGCGAGAGGGCGGTAGCCCAGTCGATCGCCTCCGCGGCGCCGGGGCGCTTCACCAGATCCAAAGCGCGAAGCCGCGCCACCGTCTCCGCCACCGAGCGCGCCAGCGGCTCCTCCACGTCGGGGGCGCGCAGCCGGATGATCTCCGCCTCGCGGGCGACGTCCGGGAAGTCGATCCAGTGGTAGAGGCAGCGGCGCTTGAGCGCGTCGTGCAGCTCGCGCGTGCGGTTCGAGGTGACGACGACGACGGGCGGCTCGGGAGCCGCGATCGTCCCCAGCTCGGGCACGGTGACCGTGAAGTCCGACAGCACCTCCAACAGGAAGGCCTCGAACTCGTCGTCGGCGCGGTCGAGCTCGTCGACGAGAAGGACGGCGCCCGCGCCGGCCCGGATCGCCCGCAGCAGGGGCCGCTCGACGAGGAACTCCGGCCCGTAGAGCTCGGCCACGCGTTCCCCGACGGCGACCTCTCCCTCCTGGAGCGCGCGCGCATAGAGCAGCTGCCGAGCGTAGTCCCACTCGTAGAGCGCCTGCGAGGCGTCGATGCCCTCGTAGCACTGGAGCCGGATCAGGTCGGCCTCGAGGATGCGGGCGAGCGTCTTGCCGACCTCGGTCTTGCCGACCCCGGCTTCGCCCTCCAGGAGGAGCGGCCGGCCCATGGAGACGGCCAGGAAGATCGCCGTGGCCAGGCCCCGGTCCGGGAGGTACGACTCCCCGCGGAGTGCCCGCTCGACGTCGACGACCGATCCAAACTGCATGTCGGAAGCGTAACGGGAGACAGAGAATGGAAATGGCCGGGCCTGGCGGAGTATTCTCGCTTCCGCAAGGACCGGTCGGACTCGGGGTTTCCGGAAGGAGGCGCCACCGTATGTACCCCGCCAGGTTCGAGTACCACGCTCCGGCGAGCGTCGAGGAAGCGCTCGAGCTCCTGGAGCGCTACGGGGACGAGGCCAAGGTGCTGGCGGGCGGGCAGAGCTTGATCCCGCTGATGAAGCTCCGCTTCGCGTCGCCGCGCGCCCTCGTCGACATCAACCGCATCCAGGGGCTCGACTCGATTCAGGAGGACAACGGCTTCCTGGCGATCGGCGCGCTGGTGCGCCACAAGGACTGCGAGCACTCGGACGCGCTGCAGGGGCGCTACGGCGTCCTCGGCGACGCGGCTCCGCAGATCTCCGACCCGATCGTGCGGAACCGCGGCACGGTCGTCGGCTCGCTCACGCATGCCGATCCCCAGGGAGACTGGGGCTCCGCGCTGATGGCCGCGGGCGCCCAGCTCCAGGTCGTCTCCTCGGGCGGCACGCGCACGATCCCGCTCGACGAGCTCTTCCAGGGCCCGTTTACGACGAGCCTGCAGCCGAACGAGATCGCAACGGCCGTTCAGGTTCCCGACCCCGGTGCGCGCGCCGGGGGCACGTACCTCAAGCTCGAGCGCAAGGTCGGCGACTACGCCACCGTCGGCGTCGCCGTCCACCTCTCGTTCGACAACGGCACCGTCGGTCGCGCGGGGATCGCGCTGACCGCCGTCGGCCCCCGGAACCTGCGGGCCGAGACCGCCGAGGCGGCGCTCGCCGGCGCCGAGCTGAACGACGACACGATCAAGGCGGCGGCGGAGCTCGCCGCCGAGGCCGCGCAGCCGCATAGCGACGAGCGCGGGAGCGCCGACTACAAGCGGAGCGTGGTCCGCGTCTTCACGGAGCGAGGGCTCCGGAAGGCCGCGGCCACGGCGGCCGCGTGAGGAGGGGACGATGACCGAGACTGCTGTCGAGACCGGGAAGTTCACCTACCCGGTCACCGTGACGGTCAACGGCGCCTCGCACGCGCAGGAGGTCGAGACGCGGCTTCTGCTCGTCCACTTCCTCCGCGAGACGCTCGGGCTCACCGGGACGCACATCGGCTGCGACACGACCAGCTGCGGCGCCTGCACCGTGCTGGTGGACGGGACGCCCGTGAAGTCGTGCACGATGTTTGCCGTCCAGGCCGACGGGTCCGAGGTGACGACGGTCGAGGGCCTGGCCCCGGCGGGCGGACTCAGCCCCGTGCAGGAGGGCTTCCACGAGGAGCATGGGCTCCAGTGCGGCTTCTGCACGCCCGGGATGATGCTGACCGCGACCGCGCTCCTGGCCGAGAACCCGGACCCGAGCGAGGAGGAGATCCGCTGGGCGATCAGCGGCCAGATCTGTCGCTGCACCGGATACCAGAACATCGTCAAGGCGGTTCAGTACGCCGCCGCCAAGGGAAAGGAGAGCTAGCCGTGGCGGCCACCGAGGAGATCCGCGGCGTCGGGCACTCCGTCAAGCGGCTGGAGGACGCCCGCTTCATCCGCGGCAAGGGCAACTACTTCGACGACATCACGCTCCCGGGGATGCTCCACCTGGAGTTCCTGCGGAGCCCGCTCGCGCACGCGCGCATCACGTCCATCGACACCTCGCGGGCCGAGGCGGTCGAGGGCGTCGTAGCCGTCGTCACCGGGGAGCTCATGGCGCAGCACAACCTCGCCTGGATGCCGACGCTCTCGGGCGACACGCAGGCTGTGCTGGCCACGGACAAGGTGCGCTTCCAGGGCCAGGAGGTCGCGGCGGTCATCGCCGAGTCCGCCTACATCGCCAAGGACGCCTGCGAGCTGATCGACGTCGACTACGAGCCGCTCGATGTGATCACCAGCCCCCAGCAGGCACTGGCCAAGGGCGCGGCGGTCATCCGGGACGAGAAGGAAGGCCAGACGGACAACCACATCTACGACTGGGAGGCGGGCGACAAGGAGGCGACGGACAAGGCATTCGGCGAGGCCGACAAGGTCGTCGACCTGGACACCTTCTACCCGCGCTGCCACCCGGCGCCGCTCGAGTGCTGCGGGTGCATCGCGGACGTCAACCCGGCGACGGGGAAGGCAACGATCTACATGACCTCGCAGGCCCCGCACATCCACCGAACGCTGTTCGCGCTCGTCGCGGGCCTGCCCGAGCACAAGATCCGCATCATCTCGCCCGACCTGGGCGGCGGCTTCGGCAACAAGGTGCCGATCTACCCCGGCTACGTCGTGGCCACGGCGGCGTCGCTCCTGATCGGGCGTCCGGTGAAGTGGGTCGAGGACCGCACCGGAAACCTGATCTCCACCGGCTTCGCCCGCGACTACCACATGCACGGTGAGCTGGCGCTCAAGGACGGGAGGATCACCGGCCTGCGCGTGAAGATGCTCTCCGATAACGGCGCGTTCTTCTCGGACGCGCAGCCGACGAGCTGCAAGGCCGGGCTCTTCCACATCGTCACCGGCTCCTACGACATCCCGGCCGCCCACGTCGAGACCACGGGCGCGTACACCAACAAGGCGCCGGGCGGCGTGGCCTACCGCTGCTCGTTCCGGGTCACGGAGGCCTCGTACCTGATCGAGCGCCTCGTGCAGAACGCGGCCTACGAGCTCGGCGTCGACCCCGCGGACTTCCGGAAGCAGAACTTCATCAAGCCGGAGCAGTTCCCCTACAAGTCCGCCACCGGGTTCGAGTACGACTCCGGCGACTACACGGCCGCGATGGACAAGGCGCTGGAGATGGTCGGCTACGCCGATCTCCGGCGCGAGCAGGAGGAAGCCCGCAAGGAGGGCAAGCTGATCGGCGTCGGCCTGGCCTCCTTCACCGAGGTCGTCGGTGCCGGGCACGGAGCCGACTACCAGATCGCCGGCCTGCGCATGAACGACGGCGCCGAGCTGCGCATCCACCCGACCGGCAAGGCGGTGCTCAAGCTCAGCGTCAAATCGCAGGGCCAGGGCCACGAGACGACGTTCGCCCAGATCGTCGCCGAGGAGCTCGGCCTCCAGCCCGAGGACGTCGAGGTGCAGGAGGGCGACACCGACAACACGCCCTACGGGCTCGGCACCTACGCGAGCCGGTCGACGCCTGTCTCCGGCGCGGCAACCGCGATGGTCTCGCGCCGCATCCGCGCGAAGGCGCAGAAGATCGCCGCGCACCTGCTCGAGGCCTCCGAGGAGGACCTCGAGTGGGAGAAGGGCCGCTTCACCGTCAAGGGCGCGCCCGAGAAGTCGACGACGATCGCCGACGTCGCCTTCGCCGCCTACACGAACATCCCGGAGGGGATGGAGGGCGGCCTCGAGGGCGTCTACTACTACGACCCGCCGAACTTCACCTTCCCGTTCGGCACGTACGCGGTCGTGGTCGAGGTCGACCGCGGGACGGGCGCGTGGAAGGTGCTGCGCTGCGTCGCCGTGGACGACTGCGGCGTCCGCATCAACCCGATGATCGTCGAAGGCCAGATCACGGGCGGCCTGACGGAGGGCTTCGCGATCGCCGCCATGCAGTTGATCGACTTCGACGAGGACGGCAACTGCATCGGCGCCAACCTGATGGACTACCTGATCCCGACCGCCTGGGAGACGCCGTCGTTCGAGCTCGGCGAGACCGTGACGCCGTCGCCGCACCACCCGCTCGGCGCCAAGGGCGTCGGCGAGTCGGCCACCGTCGGCGCGCCCGCGGCGTTCGTGAACGCCGTCGTGGACGCGCTCCAGCACGCGGGCGTCCGCAACCTCGAGATGCCGGTGACCTCCGACAAGGTCTGGGCCGCCCTCCAGGAGGCCGGGCTGGCCGAGTGAGCACCTCGTCCCGTTCGACCACGTCCGTCCCCGGCAGGTCCTGGGGTCAGACCCCTGGGCATGTCCCGGGACGTCCCTTTCGGCCGTCGTTGTGCGTGTTCTGTCACATACATCCCGGCCGCGACGGCCACGCCCCGGGGTCAGACCCCGGCGCGTGGCCACAGGGGACAGTGGAGGTGCGCCCGTGAACGCGGCCGAGGTCCTCGTCGAGGCGGGTAAGCTCGCCGCCGAGGGGAAGCCCTATGCGCTCGCCACGGTCGTCAACGTCGTCCGTCCCGCCTCCGCGCGGCGCGGCGACCGCGCGCTCGTCACTCCCGACGGGCGCGTCACCGGCTGGATCGGGGGCGCCTGCTCGGAGCCGACCGTCGTCCGCGAGGCGCTCCGCGCGCTCGCCGAGGGCGAGCCTCGCCTCGCCCGCATGGAGGGCGAGTGCGCCTCCGAGGGGGTGGTCGAAGTGCTGATCGAGCCTGTCGTTCCCGCTCCTCTCCTGGCGATCCTGGGGGAGAGCCCGGCTGCGCGCACACTCGGCGCGCTCGCTCGCACCGTGGGCTGGCGGGTCCGGGACGACGGCGTCGAGGGGGCAGACGCCGTCGTCGTGGCGACCATGGGCCACGGCGACGATGACCTGCTCGCGGCGGCGCTTCACTCCGGCGCCGGCTACGTCGGCCTCGTGGCGAGCGCCAAGCGGGCCGCGACCGTGCTCGCCGAGCTCCGCGCGCGCGGCCTCGACGAGGAGGCGGTGCTCCGCGTCCGCGCTCCCGCCGGGCTCGACCTGGGCCCCTCCTCCCAGGAGGAGATCGCCGTGGCCATCCTCGCGGAGCTGGTCGCGTGGCGGCACACGCGCGGGGAGAGCCCCGTGCCGGCTCCGGCCGAGGCCGTCGACCCCGTCTGTGGCATGACCGTGGCGGTCGGGGCCGCCGCCGAGCAGACCGTCCACGAGGGGGTGACCGTCTTCTTCTGCTCCGCACACTGTCGGGCACGCTTCGAGGCGGAGCCCGAGCGGTACAGTGGCCTGAGAGCCTCGTGAGAGACGTCCTCGAGACCCTCGAGCGCTGGGCCGCCGACGGGACGCCTGTCGCCATCGCCACCGTCGTCGACACCGAGCGCTCGGCCCCGCGCGATCCGGGCGCCGTCTTGGCCGTGTCCGACGCAGGCGAGGTCGCGGGCTCCGTGACCGGCGGCTGCGTCGAGCCTGCCGTCTACGGCGAGGCCCGCGACGTGCTCGCCGGCGGCGCGCCGCGGCTGAAGACGTACGGCATCGCCGACGACGAGGCCTTCGAGGTCGGGCTCCCGTGCGGGGGCACCGTGCACATCTTCGTCGACCGCCTCGACCCGGAGCTGGTCGCGCCCATCGCCGAGGCGGTGCGCGAGGAGCGGCCGATCGCGCTCGAGATCGCGATCACCGGCGAGAACGCCGGCGCCAAGCGCCTCGTCGGCCCCGAGGACACGGGCCCCGCCGCCGAGCTGCTCGCCCGCGGCGAGACCGGGATCATCGACGGCCCGGAGGGCCAGGTCTTCGTCTCGTCCTTCGCGCCCAGGCCGAACATGTACGTCTTCGGCGCCGTCGACCACGCCGCCGCCCTCGCCTCGATGGGGCGCTACCTCGGCTTCCGGGTCACCGTCTGCGACGCGCGGGCGAAGTTCGTCACCCCCGAGCGCTTCCCCGACGTGGACGAGCTCGTCGTCGAGTGGCCCGACAAGTTCCTGGAGAACGCTCCCGTGGACGAGCGCACCGCCATCTGTGTGCTGACCCACGACCACAAGTTCGACATCCCGGCGCTGAAGGTCGCGCTGGGGACGCCGGCCGGCTACATCGGCGCGATGGGCGCCCGCCGCACCAACGAGGACCGGGCCGAGCGCCTCCGCGCCGAGGGAGTCACCGACGAGGAGATCGCCCGCATCCATGCGCCGATCGGCCTCAAGATCGGCTCGCGGACCCCCGAGGAGGTCGCCGTCGCCATCGCCGCCCAGATCGTCCAGGTCCTGCGCTCCCCGAGACCCCAGGAGATCGCCGCTTGAAGCTGGAGAACTCGTTCGAGGTCGCCGCGCCCCCGGAGAAGGCGTGGGCTCTCCTCATGGACGTCCCGCGCATCGTTCCCTGCATGCCCGGGGCGACGCTGGACGAGGTGGTCGACGAGAACCACTGGAAGGCGACGATGCAGGTGAGGCTCGGCCCGATCGGGCTCACCTTCGCCACGGACGTCGAGCGGAAGGAGGCGGACGAGGCCAATCGCCGCGTCGTGCTCGGCGCCAACGCCCGCGAGACGCGCAACCGCGGGCGCGCGAGCGCGACGATCGAGTCGGCGCTGACGCCGACCGCGGGCGGGACGAAGATCGACCTCGTCACCGACCTCTCGCTCTCCGGCACCGTCGCCCAGTACGGGCGCGGGATGATCGCGGACATCTCCTCGCAGATGGTCACGAGCTTCGCCCAGTGCCTCGAAGCCCAGCTCGGAGCCTCCGCCGCGGAGGCGGAGCAGGCCGTCGCCGCCCAGGCGAAGCCGATTTCCGGGCTCTCACTCTTCTTCGGCAGCCTCTGGCGCCGCATCCGACGGATCGGAAGGAGGTCGAGTTGACACAGATTTCGATTTCGGTGAACGGCGAGAGCCGCTCGGCGGAGGTGGAGCCGAGACAGCTCCTCGTCTACTTCCTGCGCGAGCAGCTCGGGCTGACGGGCACGGTCGTCGGCTGTGACACGTCCTCGTGCGGGGCGTGCACGGTGCTCCTCGACGGCGAGTCCGTGAAGTCGTGCACCGTCCTCGCCGTTCAGGCCGACGGCCACGAGGTGACGACGATCGAGGCGCTCGCCTCGAACGGCACGCTCCACCCCGTCCAGCAGGCCTTCCACGAGGCGCACGGCCTCCAGTGCGGCTACTGCACGCCCGGCATGGTCATGGCCACGATCAGCCTGCTCGCGGAGAGCCCGAGCCCGAGCGACGAGGAGATCCGGCACGCGCTCGAGGGCAACCTCTGCCGCTGCACGGGCTACGTGAACATCGTCAAGGCGGTCAAGGCCGCCGCGGCGGCCTGAGGGGAGGGGAGATGGCGACCACGGAAGAAAAGACGACCTACATCGGCGCCTCGGTCGAGCGCAAGGAAGACGCTCGCCTGCTTCGCGGGGAGACACGCTGGGTCGACAACATGACGCTCCCCGGGATGCTCTGGATGGCGGTCGTGCGCAGCCCGTACGCGCACGCGAAGATCGGGAAGGTCGACCTCTCGAAGGCTCTCGCGGCAGACGGTGTCGTCGCGGCGTTCTCGGGTGCCGACCTGGCGGAGGAATGGGCGGGCTCGCTTCCATGCGCCTGGCCTGTGACCGGCGACTGCCACATTCCCCAGCACCATCCGCTCAGCGCGGACAAGGCCCGCTACGCGGGCGACGGCGTCGCCGTCGTCGTGGCGGAGAGCCGCGCGCTCGCGAAGGACGCCGCCGAGCTCGTCGAGGTCGACTACGAACCGCTTACGGCGGTCACCGACGTCGGCGAAGCGGTGAAGGACTCGGCGCCGCTCGTCCACGACGAGTACGACCACAACCGCGCCTTCACCTGGCCGCTGCAGACCGGCGAGGTCGACCGGCTCTTCTCCGAGGCGGCGGTCACCGTCAAGGAGCACTACCGCCAGCAGCGGCTGATCCCGAACGCGATCGAGCCGCGCAGCGTGCTCGTCCAACCCGTGCTCGCGACGGACGAGTACACGATGTGGTCGGCAACGCAGGTGCCGCACATCGCGCGGGTGACCCTCTCCGGCACGACGGGGATCCCGGAGACCAAGCTGCGTGTCATTGCCCCCGACGTCGGCGGCGGGTTCGGCTCGAAGCTCAACGTCTACGCGGAGGAGGCCCTCTGCCTCGTGCTCGCGCGGCGGCTGGGCCTTCCGATCAAGTGGACCGAGGAACGGTCCGAGAACTACGTGGCCACCATCCACGGCCGCGACGTCCTGCAGGAGATCGAGCTCGCGGCGAGCGCGGAGGGGAAGATCACCGCCGTCCGCGTCCGCCTGACGGCCGCCATGGGCGCGTATATGCAGCTCGTCTCGCCCGGAATCCCGCTGCTCGGCGCCTGGCTCTACGCGGGGTGCTATGACGTGGAGGCATACGACTTCGAGTGCGTCGGCGTCTTTACGAACACGACTCCGACGGACGCGTATCGCGGCGCGGGCCGCCCGGAGGCGACGTACGCGATCGAGCGGGCGGTGGACACGCTCGCGCGCAAGCTGGACATGGATCCGGTCGAGTTGCGGCGCAAGAACTTCATCACGGACTTTCCAGCTGCGATCGCGTCCGGACTGGAGATCGACTCCGGCGACTTCCACGCCTCGCTCGACAAGGCGCTCGAGCTCGTCGACTACGACGGGTTCCGTCGAGACCAGGCCGAGCGCCGCGGGCGCAGCGACTCGAAGCAGATAGGCATCGGCTTCTCGACCTATGTCGAGATGTGCGGCCTCGCGCCGTCGCGCATCCTCGGCGCGATCCGCTATGGCGCCGGCGGCTGGGATGCTGCCACGGTCCGCTGCCTCCCCACCGGCACCGTCCAGGTCCTGATCGGTACCTCGCCGCACGGGCAAGGGCACGTGACGACCTTCTCGCAGATCGTCGCCGACCAGCTCGGCGTCCCGATCGAGAACGTCGAGGTGCTGCACGGCGACACGACGGTGATCCCGCTCGGCATGGATACCTACGGGAGCCGCAGCCTCGCCGTCGGGGGAGTGGCCCTCTACCACGCCACCGAGAAGGTGATCGCAAAGGCGCGAAAGATCGCCGCTCACCAGCTCGAGGTGGCGGAGGACGATCTCGAGTACGCGGGCGGTCGCTTCACGATCGCGGGCACGGACAAGTCAATGAGCGTCACGGACGCTGCGCTGTCGGCCTGGACGGCCCACAACCTGCCGGACGGGCTCGAGCCGGGCCTCGAGGACTCGTACGTCTACGACCCGCCCAATTTCAGCTGGCCGGCCGGCTGCCACATCGCCGTCGTCGAGATCGACGCCGAAACAGGCGTGGTCGAGCTGACTCGCTACCTCGCCGTCGACGACGTGGGCACCGTGATCAATCCGATGATCGTGGACGGCCAGGTGCACGGCGGCATCGCGCAAGGCGTTGCGCAGGCCCTCTACGAGGAGGCGATCTACGACGAAGCGGGCAACCTGTCCACGGGCTCCATGATCAGCTACCTCGTGCCGTCCGCAGTCGAGCTGCCGAACTTCGAGCTCGAGCGGACGGAGAGCCCGAGCCCGACGAATCCCATGGGCGTGAAGGGCGTCGGCGAGACCGGCACGATCGCCTCGACTGCGGCGGTCATGAACGCGGTCGTCGACGCGCTCTCGCCCTACGGGGTCACCGACGTCGAGATGCCTGCGAAGCCCGAGACGGTCTGGCGCGCGATCCAGGAAGGAGGTGCGAAGTGATCCCGGCCAAGTTCGACTACGAGGCTGCCGAGTCCGTCGACCACGCGATCGAGCTTCTCGGCTCCGGCAGGGACGCGAAGCTCCTTGCGGGCGGCCACTCGCTTCTCCCGCTGATGCGGCTGAGGCTCGCAAGGCCCGAGCTGCTCGTCGACATCGGCCGGGTCTCCGACCTCTCCTACGTGAAGGAAGACGGCGACGCGATCGCCATCGGGGCGCTCACGCGCTACCGCGACCTCGAGCAGAGCGAGCTCCTGCAGGCCGAGTGCCCGATCGTCGCCGAGACCGCCGGCCGCGTCGGCGATCCGCAGGTCCGGCACCGCGGGACGATCGGAGGCTCCGTCGCCCACTGCGACCCGGCTTCCGACGCGCCGACCGTCCTCCTGGCGCTCGAGGCGGAGCTCGTCGTCAAGGGCCCGAAAGGGGAGCGTCGGCTCCCGGTCGCCGAGAGCTTCGGCGGCTTCCTCCAGACCGCCCTGGATCCGCAGGAGGTCCTGACCGAGATCCGGGTCCCGAAGACGGGAGCCGGCGGCTGGGCGTACGAGAAGTCCACCCGGCGGGCCCAGGACTGGGCCACCGTCGGCGTCGCCGCGGTGCGAATGAACGGCGGCGCCCACGTCGCGCTCACGAACATGGGCGCGACGGCGCTCCGCGCGAGCGGCGTCGAGAAGGCGCTCTCGTCGGGCTCCGACCCGGCCAAGGCCGCCGAGCACGCCGCGGAGGGCACCAGCCCGCCGAGCGACCACAACGCCAGCGCCGAGTACCGCGAGCACCTCGTCCGCGTCCTCACGCGGCGGGCCCTCGAGGAGGCACTGAGCTAGAGGAGGCGAAATCCCAGGGGCAAGATGCCCCCGGAGCCGACGTACTACGTCCAGATCTCCGACCCCGAGGAGCCGGAGCGCTGGCACACGGTCGCGCGCGTCGAGGGCCGTGAGCTGGCGGACGAGGTCATCCGCCTGGCTCAGGGCTCCTACATGCGGACGACCGTGCTGGCCGAGTCGCACTACCGCGGGCGGGCCGTCTCGCGCTCGCAGCTCCGCAAGGACAAGCGCCTGGCGCACGCCGACTGGGAGCTCGGCATGGGCGAGCACCGCCACTACGGCCGCGCGCTGGTCGACAAGGCCCGGGCGAACCTGGGCGTCCACTAGAGCCACGTCCAGGGGTCAGACCCTGGACGTGGCCGCAGAGGACACCCCGAATGCCACGGAAGTGTCACAGCGTCCGCTCGGTGGGCGGCTCGGCGGCCGGTAGCCTGAATCTCGACCTTTGAGGGTCGAGGCCTCGCGTGCCGAGGCCGACACTTGAGGGACGGGAATGCACAGGGGTCTTCTCAGGACTGCGGCGTTCGTCACCGTCTGCGTCGTGCTCGCGCTCGCGGGGAGCATCGTCGCGCTCAGGGCGTCCGCTCCCGAGTCGCACTCGGTCACCCTCGGCACGGTCGACGTCAACGTCGTCCCGGCGCGAAGCGGAGAGGTCGACGTCTACGTTCCGGTAGTCGACTGGGGCGTCAAGGCCGAGCCGTACACGGCTCCGGTCGCGGTGGAGCTCGAGTTTCGCTCCCTCGACCGGGACGCGGCGCTCGCCGCCCTCCGCACGGGCGGGAGCGCGAACGCGAGCCTCAGCGGGCTGGAGAGCGAGCTGCACGATGCGGTGTCGGACGGCCTCCGGCGGGCAGCCGCGCTCGCGCTCCTCGGCGGCGCACTCGGCGGGCTGCTCGGAGGTGCGATCCTCGCCGCGTTCGACCGCCGGCGCTGGGTCCTGCTCGGGCCGGCTGCGGGCCTCTCCGTCGCGCTCTCGGCCGTCGTCCTGGTGGGCGCGGGCGTGAGCCGGTTCGACTACGGCGCGCTCCGCGAGCCCACCTTCTACGCCCATGGCGAGGAGCTGCCGAGGCTGCTCGAGTTCTCCGAGCGCGTTCTGGCCGCCGGCGAGGGCTACGACGACTCCTACGGGGACGCCGTCGAGGGCCTCACCCAGCTGATCGCCGTCGCCGGGGAGCGCTCGGAGGTCCCCGCAGCCATCGACCGCGCGATCGTGGTCGCCTCCGACCTCCATTCGAACAGCCTTGTGCTGCCGGCGCTGGAGGGTTTCACAGCCGGGAAGCCTGTCTTTATCGTCGGCGACCTGACGCAGCGCGGGACGCGGTACGAGACCGGGATCGTCCCCGGTATCGCCCGGCTCGGCTCCCCGGTTGTCGCCGTCTCCGGGAATCACGACTCGCGCCCGCTGATGCTGGCTGCGGCGAGGCGCGGCGTGATCGTGCTCACCAGGAGCGGCAGGCTCCTCCCGGACGGCACCACGGACGGCGAGCCGGTGGTGGAAATCGCAGGGTTCGAGGTCGCAGGCTGGGACGACCCCGCCGAGAGCGCCACCGGCACGTTCGAAGGCCATCTCCTCGAGCTCGAGGAACCAGCTCTCCTCGACGCGGAGCGGCAGTTCCTCGACTGGTTCGAGGCGCTGCCCGTGCGGCCCGACGTCGTCCTCGTCCACCGGCATGCGCTCGCTCATGCCCTGCTCGAGGCGCTCGCAGGGCAGGGCGGCCCGCCGCTGCTCGTCCTGACGGGCCACGACCACCGCCAGCACGTCGAGAGCGAGGGCGTCCTCGTGCTCGTGGACGGCGGCTCCCTCGGCGCCGGCGGCGCGTTCGGCGTCGGGGAGGAGCCCTCCGGCTTCGCGCTCGTCCATCTCGACGCGGAGGATCGCGCGCGCGCTGTCGATCTCGTCGAGGTGGAGCCCGAGTCCGGCTCGGCGAGCGCGCACCGGGTCGTACTCGAGCCGCCGCGGCTCGTCGAGGGCGAGGCCGGCGGCTAGCTCAGCACCTGTCCGTTCAGACGAGGTCGTCGCCCGCGGGGCGCGCAAGAGCCGCCGAGCCATGGATTACCCTGCACGCGTGGAGGTTCTGACTCCGCGCTCGCTCGACGAGGCGCTCGCGCTGAAGGCCGAGCGGCCGGACGCCGTCCCGATCCAGGGCGGCACCGACGTGATGGTCGAGCTCAACTTCGACCGCGCCCGCCCGGAGGCGATTCTCAATCTGAACGAGGTCGCCGAGCTCCGCGGCTGGTCGCGCGAGAACGGGGCGCTTCGCCTCGGTGCCGGCCTCACGTACGCCGAGGCGATGGAGGGGGAGCTGGCCGAGCTTCAGCCGGCGCTGGCCGAGGCCTCGCGCACCGTCGGCTCGCCGCAGATCCGTAACCGCGGCACGATCGGCGGCAACCTCGGCACGTCCTCTCCGGCCGGCGACGCGTTGCCGCCCCTTCTGGTCGAAGGCGCCGAGGTGGAGCTGGCCAGAGTCGGCGCCACGCGCACGCTGCCGCTGGCGGAGTTCCTGGTCGGCCCCAAGCGGAATGCCCTCGGCGAGGACGAGCTGATCCTCGCAGTGCGCCTGACGCCGTCCAAGGCCAGACAGACCTTCATGAAGGTTGGGCCGCGCAACGCCATGGTGATCGCCGTCTGCTCCCTCGCCCTCACGGTCGACCGGGAGCGGGAGGAGATCAGGGCGGCGTACGGCTCCGCCGGCCCGGTGGCGGCGCTCGTCACCGCCCCGCTCGGAGAGCGCGCCGAGTTCCCGGAGCGCCTGGCCGCGGCGGCCAGCCCGATCGACGACGTGCGCGGGACCGCCGCCTACCGCCGCCATGCGCTGAAGGTGCTGACCGGGCGCGCGCTCGAAAGGGTGCTGACGTGAAGGTCGAGCTCACCGTCAACGGCGAGCGCCGCGAGGCGGACGTCTGGGCCGGCGAGAGCCTGCTCTTCACGCTGCGCGAGGAGCTCGGCCTGCCCGGCTCGAAGAACGCCTGCGAGCAGGGCGAGTGCGGCTCCTGCTCGGTGCTCCTCGACGGGACGCTCGTCTGCGCGTGCCTCGTCCTGACCGCCCAGGCCGAGGGGCACGAGATCGTGACCGTGGAGGGTCTGGGGGAGGAAGGGCAGCTCCACCGCGTGCAGGAGGCCTACGCGGACGCCGGCGCCGTCCAGTGCGGCTTCTGCACGCCGGGCCTGGTCGTGGCGACGGCGGCGCTCCTCGAGCGGAGCCCTGACCCGAGCGACGACGAGATCCGCGAGGCCCTCTCCGGCAACCTCTGCCGCTGCACCGGCTACCAGAAGATCTTCGACGCGGTGCGGGCGGCGGCGACTGTTACGGGCGAGGCCTAGGGGCCACCCCATGCCTCCACCCGCTTTCGAGCGTAGCGACGAAATCCGCACCGATGGTGCGCGGACTGTGACGAAAGAGCTTCGGAGTCACAAGAGATGAGCACGCCCGCCCGCAAGCTCGAGCTCGGGCGCGTCGGCGAGTCCGTGCGCCGCGTCGACGCGATTCCCAAGGTCGCCGGCGAGTTCGCCTACGCGAGCGACCTCTACGCGGCCGAGATGCTCTGGGGCCACACCGTGCGCAGCCCGCACGCGCATGCGCTCATCACGGCGATCGACACGACCCGCGCGGCGGGCATGCCCGGTGTCCACGCTGTGCTCACCCATGAGGACGTGCCCGGCGAGAAACGCTACGGGCTCGAGTTCCCCGACCAGCCGGTGCTCGCCTTCGAGCGCGTCCGCTACTTCGGCGAGCCCGTCGCCATCGTCGCCGCGGAGCACCCGGAGCAGGCCCGCAGGGCCGCCGAGCAGGTGCGGGTCGAGTACGAGCCGCTCGACCCGGTCGTCGACCCTGAGCGCGCCACCGAGTCCGAGTCGATCCACCCCGAACGCTGGACCGACGGCCACGGCTACTTCGAGGACCCCCGCCCCAACGTCGTTCGCCACATGGTCATCCGCCACGGTGATCCCGACGCTGCGGCCGAGGTGGTGGTCGAAGGGACGTACGAGCTCGGCATCCAGGATCAGGCCTTCCTCGGCCCTGAGTCAGGGCTGGCCGTCCCGGACGGGGAGGGCGGCGTGGACATCTACGTCGCCACGCAATGGCTGCACGTCGACCGCGACCAGGTGGCGCCGTGCCTGGGCCTGACACCGAACCGCGTCCGCATCCACCTGGCCGGCGTCGGCGGCGCGTTCGGCGGGCGCGAGGATCTGTCCATGCAGATCCACGGCGCCATGCTGGCGCTGCACACGAACCGCCCCGTGAAGTTCGTCTACAACCGCGAGGAGTCGTTCGTCGGCCACATCCACCGCCACCCGGCACGCATCTGGATCCGGCACGGCGCGAACCGGGACGGGAAGCTCGTCTCGGTGCAGGCGCGCATCCTGCTCGACGGCGGCGCCTACGCCTCCAGCTCCACCGCGGTCACGTCGAACGCCGCCTCCTTCGCCTGCGGGCCGTACTCGGTGCCGAACGCGCTGCTCGAGGCGACCTGTGTCTACACGAACAACCCGCCCTGCGGCGCCATGCGCGGCTTCGGCTCCGTCCAGTCCTGCTTTGCGCACGAAGCGCAGATGGACAAGCTCGCCGACGCCCTCGCGCTCGGCCGCGTGGAGCTGCGGCTGCGAAACGCGCTCGGTCCCGGCGACGTGCTCCCCACCGGACAGGTCGTCACCGGCTCGCTGCCGGTCGCCGAGGTGATCCGTCGCTGTGCCGACATCCCGATTCCGGACGCGGAGGAGATGCCGCGCGACCCGATCCGGCTCCCTGGCGGCGCCGGCAACACGACGCGCGGCGAAGGCGTGCGCCGTGGCGTCGGCTTCGCGGTCGGATTCAAGAACATCTGCTACTCGGAGGGCTTCGACGACTTCTGCGCGGCGCGCGTCCGCCTCTTCCCGGACGCCGACGGCGAGCTGGTCGCCGAGGTGCACTCGGCGGCGGCGGAGGTGGGCCAGGGCGTCGTCAACGTCATGGCCCAGGTGGCGCGCACCGAGCTCGACC
This sequence comes from uncultured Actinomycetes bacterium, assembly GCA_963775625.1. GTDB lineage: Bacteria > Actinomycetota > Thermoleophilia > Gaiellales > Gaiellaceae > JAIBJN01. The sequence goes on from CAVZJM010000004.1 coordinate 138,219, forward strand.
TCGAGAACGTCGTCGTCGCCCCGCACACGACCGAGGCAGTGCAATCGGCGGGGTCGACCTCCGCCTCGCGGCAGACGTGGATGACCGCCGGGGCCGTCCAGCTCGCCTGCCGCGAGGTCAGGCAGGAGCTGGAACGACGCGGCGGCGCGCTCGAGCCCGGCGACGAGATCAACGTCGAGCGCGTCTACCGCCACGCCCGCACGCATCCGCTCGACCCGGAGACCGGACAGGTCGCCGACGGCGAGCGCGCGCACGTGGCGTTTGCGTGCTCGGCCATGCGGGTAGTCGCCGAGGTGGACGTCGACCTCGGCCTGACGCGGGTGGTCTGGATCGGCACGGCGCAGGACGTCGGCCGCGCGCTCAATCCCCAGGCCGTCCACGGCCAGATCGAGGGCGGCACCGCACAGGGCCTCGGCCTCGCCCTGATGGAGGAGATTCAAACGAAGGACGGACTGATCACGAACGCGAGCTTCACCGACTACCTGATCCCGACCGCGCTCGACATGCCCCCGGTCTGGACGGAGCTCGTCGAGGATCCCGAGCCCGATGCCCCCTACGGCGTCAAGGGCGTGGGGGAGCCGCCGACGGTGGTCTCGACCGCCGCGATCGTCGCGGCGCTCCGGGACGCCACCGGCCGCGAGCTCGTCCGCGCACCCGTGCGGCCCGACGAGATCGTGGGCCTGTGAGCGGCTTCACGCACGCGAACCTGCTGGAGATCGAGGACTCGGCGGTCAAGTTCGGCTTCTCGCCGGCTCTCGAGTCCCGCTTCGCGCGCGGCGCGCTCGAGACCGAGCAGGTCGGCCTCTCCCACCAGCGCCTCGCCCCCGGCGTCCGCTCGCCCTTCGGACACCACCACGCTCTGCAGGAGGAGATCTACGTGGTCCTGAGCGGCGGCGGCCGGGCGAAGCTCGACGACGAGCTCGTGGAGCTGCGCCCGCTGGACGCCCTCCGCGTCGCGCCCGAAGTCACCCGCGCCTTCGAGGCCGGCCCCGACGGCCTCGAGCTGCTGGCGTTCGGCCCGGGCACCGGCGGCACTCAGGACGCGGAGGTAGTCCCAGGCTGGTGGCCGGCGGACGAGTAGTCACACTCTCGACACATCGCGTCACAGACACGCGCGCTTCTCGCCGTTACGCTGGAAAGCGGGTGGTGGGAGAGGGGTGCCCCTAACTAGGGACCGGAGGATGAAGGGGTCGGGCCCGCCTACAGCGTGACGACGACCTTGGCGCCCGCGCCCTCAGCCTGGCGCTGCCACGCCTCAGCGGCGCGCTCGAACGGAAACGTCACGACCTCGACCTCCAGCGCCCCCGCACGGGCATGCTCCAGCAGGCGCAGGTACTCGCGGTGCATGACCTCGCGCGGCGTCCCGAAGTTCGAGAAGCCGAGCACGTTCAGCTGCTTGCCGCGCACGTCCGCTGAAAGGAGCGGCGCCGCAGCCCCCGCCGACTGTCCGATGTTGACGATCCGCGCGCCCGGCGCGGCCGCCCCCGCCGCCGCGACGACGGGCTCACCCCAGAGCGGGTCGATGACCAGCGAGGCCCCTTCGCCGCCGCACGCCTCCCGAAAGGCCGCCACCAGGTCCTCCTCGTCCAGCGACACGACCGCGTCCGCGCCCAGCCGCCGCGCCCGCTCCAGCGCCTCCGGCCGCCGACCCGGCCGCGACGACCCGCCCGGCCCCGAGCAAACGCGCGCCCTGCATCGCCACCAGCCCGACCGTCCCGGTCGCGCCCAGCACCAAGACCGTCTCGCCCTCCTCGACCGGCGCGCGCACGGCGACCGGCAGCCACCCGGCCACCCCGGCGGCGCCGAGCGCCCCCGCGAGCACAGGATCCACGTCGTCTCCGAGCGGCACGACCACGTCCTCCGGCACGGACAGCAGCTCCGCCAGAGCCCCGTCGCGCCGCGTCCCCATGCCCGCACCGTGCGCCCAGACCAGCGTTCCCGGCGCCAGCGTCTCCGCCTCGACCACACGCCCCACGCCCTCGCACCCGGGCACGTAGGGGGTAGGCGGGCTGCCGCCGTAGAAACGCCCGGCGCCGACGTTCACGTCGACCGGGTTCAGCGGCACGGCCGCGACCCGGATCAGCGCCTCGCCCTCAGCGCGCACCGGATCAGGCGCCTCGCCGATCTCCGGCAGACGGCCGAGCTCCCTGATCACGGCGGCGCGCATGCGCCGCCGATCCTAGTGGACGATGTCCGCGACGATCCCCGGGTGGCGGGCGCGCCAGTTGGCGAGGTAGAAGCCGAGGTGGAGGCGCGCCTGCTCGGCCGAAGCGGTCGGCGGGTCGCTCACCTCGACCGTTGCTTCGCCGGTCTGCGAGACGTCGTAATTGGCCCGCCGGAGCGACGCGAGGAGGTCGTAGACGAACACAGGATTGGAGACATGAACCGTCATTGCCGCAGAGATCGCCGTGCACTGAGTGTGCGCGCCGCCTCCGGACGGCTTCAACTACCCGAAAGAGGAGAATCCGCGGCATGGCCTGGTACTGTTCGCCGCCGTCGCCGCGATCCTTGCTCTCGCGGGGTGCTCGACGGGCTCGGACTCCGCCGCCGAAGAGACAGCCGTGGCCCGCGTCATCGACGGCGACACGATCGAGACCGACAGCGGAGAGCGCGTCCGCCTCGTCCAGATCGACGCGCCCGAGCTCGGCGAGAGCGAGTGCTACGCGTCGGAGGCCTCCGCGGCGCTCGGCGACCTTCTCCCACCCGGAGCCTCCATCCGCCTGGAGGCCGATCCGCGTCTCGACGACGTCGACCGCTTCGACCGGCTCCTCCGCTACGTCCACCGCGACGGCACGAACGTCAACCTCGAGCTCGTCCGCAGGGGAGCCGCCTCGGTGTGGTTCTTCCAGCGCGAGCGCGGCCGCTACGCGGACGAGCTCCTCGCTGCGGCCCGGACCGCGCGGGAGGCCGGGCTCGGTCTCTGGGGCGCCTGTCCCAGCACCCCGTTCGACCCGGAGCGCGGCGTGGAGACCAGGTGATCTGGAAGAGTGCGACAACGCACCCATGAGCGATCCTGGGAGAGCCGAGTTTCAGGTCACGATCGCCGCGCCGGTCGACGCGGTTTGGCAGGCGCTGCGCGATCCCGCCGAGATCCGGCGCTGGTTCGGCTGGGACTACGACGGTCTCGACGCCGAGATCCAACAGATCTTCGTGGACGAGGCAGTGCCTTCCGAGGAGGAGCGGACGATCACGTGGTCGCACGGCGACGTGTTCACGCTCGAGCCGCGCGGCACGGAGACGGTGATCCGGGTGGCCAGGCCCGCGCCGGCCGCCGGCGAGTGGGACGACATCTACGAGGGCTGGCTGACGTTCGCCCAGCAGCTGCGCTTCGCGCTCGAGCGCCATCGCGGCGAGGAGCGCCGCACATTCCAGTTCTTCGCCCGGAACGGGCTGCCTGCTGCCGCGCTCGGCCTCGACGGGATCGCCTCGAGCGCGTTTGGCCATCGGTACGAGCTCGACTCACCGCTCGGCGAAAGGCTGACCGGCGAGATCTGGTACCGCTCGCCGCACCAGATCGGCGTGTCCGTTGACGCCTACGGCGACGGCTTGATCGTCGTGGCCGGCGGCTCGGCGCCGAGCCGCGGCATGGTCGTGGTCACGACGTACGGGCTCGACGAGGGGGCATTCGACGAGCTCAAGGAGCGCTGGACGGCCTGGTGGCAGGCGACCTACCCCGAAGAATCGACCGATGACACCGGGTAGTCACCCATTGGAGTGATCCCCGAGAGAGATCTCGCGCCTACGCTGGGTCCTGGAAAGCGGCTGATGAATCTGCGGGATCTACCGTTGGGAAGCTTGATCGTGCGCGACGGCATCGCGCGCCCTGCAACCGTGCGCGACGCGCTCGTCGAGGCGCAGGAGACCGACCGCCGGCTCGGCGAGGTCATGCTCGAAGCACGGCTGGATCCGCGAGCGCGACCTCTCACGGCTCCTCGCCGAGCAGGAGAAGCTCGAGTTCATCGACCTCGCCAAGATCGACCTCGACGACGCGGCAGTCGACTATCTCCCCGAGTCCGTCGCGCGCCGGTTGACGGCGATCGCCTACGGCTTCCACAACTCCGTGCTGCTCGTCGCGGTCGCCGACCCGACCGACGACCGCGGCCTCGACGAGGTGCGGGAGGCCGTCGGGCGCCGCGTCCGCTTCAAGGTCGCGCTGCCAGAGCGAGATCGAGTCCGCGCTGTACGACGCGTACGGCGAGCCGCTCGTCCCCTCCGCGTAAGTCGCTCAAAAAGGCTGGCCCCGCGGATCGAATCCGTTTGCCTTGAAAGCTCCTCGCCTCGCGCGCCTAGGCGCGTCGGTGGAGTGCGGGCTTTGGGCCAGATTCTGCTGGCAGGGCCAGTGGTGCATTGTAGCTCGCCTCGAAGATCCGCGGGTTTGGCCTTCGCCGCGATACCGTTTCCCCGTGCCGGATCTCGCGCGACGCCTCGCGGTGGCCCGCGGCGACGAGCTCGCCGACGTCGTCATCCAGGGCGGGCAGGTCTTCTCCGCCTTCACGCGCGAGTGGCTCGAGACCGACGTGGCGATCTGCGACGGCTTCGTCGCCGGCCTCGGCGAGTACGCGGGCCGCGAGGTCATCCACGCGGGCGGCAAGTACGTCGTCCCCGGCTTCGTGGACGCGCACATGCACCTCGAGTCCTCGAAGCTCCTCGTGGACGAGTTCGCCCGCCTCGTCCTCCCGCTCGGGACGACCGCCGTCGTCGCCGACCCGCACGAGATCGCCAACGTCCTCGGCACGGACGGCGTCCACTGGCTCGCCGACCTGTGCGCCGAGGTGCCGCTCGACGTCTTCTTCATGGCCTCGTCCTGCGTGCCCGCCTCGTCGTTCGAGTCGCCGCGCCGCCCGCTGAACCCCGGCGACCTGGAGGGGCTGCTCCGTCGCCGGCGCGTGATCGGCCTCGCCGAGATGATGAACTTCCCCGGCGTCATCGCCGGCGACCCGCACGAGCTGGAGAAGCTCGCCCTCGGCGCCTCGCACGTCGACGGGCACGCGCCCGGCGTCCTCGGGAAGGACCTGCAGGCCTACGCCGCCGCCGGCATCCGCTCCGACCACGAGTGCTACACGGCCGAGGAGGGCCGCGAGCGCCTGCGCGCCGGCATCTGGGTGCTGATCCGGGAGGCCTCGGCCGCGCGCAACCTCGCCGCGCTCCTCCCGCTCGTCGAGGAGTTCGGCCCGCACCGGCTCGCGTTCTGCACGGACGACCGCGAGCCCGAGCACATCGCCGAGGACGGGCACATCAACTCGATGGTGCGGGACGCGGTCGCCCAGGGCGTCACGCCCGAGGACGCGCTCGTCATGGCCACGCTCAACCCCTGCCTCTGCCACGGCCTCACGCAGCTGGGCGCGCTCGCGCCCGGCTACCAGGCGGACGTCCTCGTCCTCCCCGACCTCGAGCGCTTCGAGCCCGAGCTCGTCCTCAAGGCGGGCAAGCCGGTCGAGGAGATCGCGCGCGTCGAGGTGCCGGATTGGGTGAAGTCCACGGTGAACCTCGAGCCAGTCGCCGTCAACGACTTCCGCATCCCGTGGGAAGGCGGCCCCGCCCGCGTGATCGGGCTCGTCGAGGGGCAGATCGTCACGGACGCGCTCGAGGAGGAGCCGCGCGTCGAGAAGGGCTTCGCCGAGTCCGACCCCGCGCGCGACGTCCTCAAGATCGCCGTCGTCGAGCGGCACCTGCGCACGGGCCGCATCGGCCTCGGCTTCGTGCGCGGCTTCGGCCTCGAGAAGGGCGCGATCGCCTCCACGATCGCCCACGACGCGCACAACATCGTCGTCGTCGGCGCCGACGACGGCGACATGGCCCGCGCCGTCCAGCGCCTCGCCGAGCTCGGCGGCGGCATCGTCGTCATCGAGAGCCGCGGCGTGCAGGCGGAGCTGCCCCTCCCGGTCGCGGGGCTCCTGTCGGACGCGCCGCTGGCCGAGGTGGTGGAGGCGAGCGAGGCGTGCGTCGAGGCGGCGCGCGCCCTCGGCTGCACCTATCCGTCGCCGTTCCAGACGATGTCGTTCCTGGCGCTCTCGGTGATCCCCGCGCTGAAGATCACCGACCGCGGCCTCGTCGACGTCGACCGCTTCGAGCTCGTCCCGCTGGCCGCAAACTCGCTCTAAATCGAGCCCGCGTACCCGGCCGATAGAGGGAGCATGCCGTCCTCCGGGGCCTCTGCGAGACGCGCGACCTGGGACGCGATCGCCCTCGCGCTCGCCTTCCTGGCGGTGGACGCGCTCATCATCACGGCCATCCTGGCCGACCTCGTCGAGCCCACGCAGGGCATCGTCACGATCCTCGCCCTCGCCGCCGTCGTCCTCCTCCTCTACCGCGACGACGTGATGGACGCGATCGCCGCCGGCAACGAGAAGCTCGGCCTGACGGTCGACGACGAGCCGGTGCGGACGGCGCTGGACACCCTCGCCGGCGAGGCCGGCTGGACGGTGGAGCACGACTTCCTGAGCGCCCACGGCCGCCGCATCGGCACGGTCGTCCACGGCCCCTCCGGCTCGTACCTGGTGGAGACCAGGAACCGCGCGTACCGCGTCGAGCACCTGGGCCGAGCGCGCCACCACGCAGCGTGGCTCCACGGCGAGGTCGGCGGCTGGGTCACGCCGGTCCTGTGCCTGGTGCAGCGAGACGACCGCCCGCACCGCCGAGACGGCGTGTGGATCATGGGCGTCGACCAGCTCGCCGGCTGGCTCAGGGCGCGGACGCCCCCGCGCGGGGCGTCCTCAGAGGGGTAGCAGGCCGAAGAGCCGGCGCCGGCGGAGTCTCTTCTCCTCGCGCGCCTTTGCTGCGGCTTCCCGTCTCTCGATGATCGTGCGGAGGTCGCGTTGAACTGCCTCGGCTTCGCGCATGCGAGCCTCGAACTCCTCAGGGCTCATCCGCTTCCGCTTCGCCATCGTCCTCCTCTCTGAGGATACGAAGGATGTCAAGGCAGAGTCCCTGGATGTCCCAAAGCGCGCGGAACATCGTGTCAACCTCGAACCGTGTCAGCCCGGGCTCGGGTCTCCGCCAGAGCACATCTGGATCGTCGCCGCGCTCTGGCCGCGCCGCAAGATGGCCAAACAGGCCTAGCTGGTCGAGTACGCCGAGAGCTGCAAGAGCTCCCCGTCCAGCTCGAGCCCGGAGCCGACGAGGCCCTTCGCGGTGACCCGCACGTCCTCGCCGAGCCCGACCGACGGCTCCCGCCGCCGCGGCGCGGCGAGCACGGCCTCGACGAACGCCTCCAGCCGCCCGGCCGGCGCCGGCTTCGCCGTCGAGCCGCTCCGAGCGCGTCGAGCAGGTAGCCGTCGAGCAGCTTCGGGTAGAGCCGCGCGAAGGCCTCGGGCCGCGAGAGGTAGTCGAGGCAGAGCGAGGTCGGGGCCGAGCGCGACGAGCGCGCCCGACTGCCCCGGCTCGAGCGGGAAGGCGCCGCGCAGGTCGGCGAGCTCGCGCCCGCGCGAGGCGAAGATGTGCGCCTGCGCGCCGGTCGGCGAGTACGAGCCGAGCCGGATCGACTTTCCCAGATCGGTACGGCTTGATGCGCTCGAAGGCTGTCCTCGAGCGTGCCGTCGGGGAGTTCAGCGATCCTCCGGAGGCAGACAAGTGGCTTGGACCGCGCGTTCACGCGGCTTTACGGCTAACGCGCCGCGAGGCCAGCGACAGGGATCTCTGGTCGTACCTGGGTCTCGTGACGTTCCAGGATTACGTTCGATGGCGGTTCGTCAACGCGCCTTCCGCCCGCTTCGTCGGCCCCCCGCACGACCATGCGTTGGGCAGGCTTTGGTGGGGTGGCGAGCTTCTTCGCAACGGCCCTGACTATGCAAACGTTGTGACCGGATTCCGAATTCAGGACATTCCGAACAGCTTCCGGTTCGACATCTTCCATCGCAGACCGCTGGCGCTCGCCGCTGTCCAGGTCTTGGGAACGTGGCGAGACGGCGAGCCTGCTACGGGACGTCAGGCGAACAGGTTGCTTCAGGCGATGAACATGGAGCTTGTGACGCTCGCACTTGACGCGGTACATTCCGGATGCTCGGCCCGCTGATGGCGACGAGAGCTGGCTTGCAACGGCGCCGGACGAAGCGAGCCTTGTCGGTGATGATTCCGGCTCGGCCTGGCGACCCACGTAGACCTGCATGATGCAGCTTGCTGCCTGCAACCGAGGCCTCGTTAGGGCGACTTGCCGCATGTCCTCTACCTCGTCGACAGATAGAGAAGCCGGCGTTCGTGCCGTCACCGCCGTGCTACCAAGCCGAGCGATGTCCGAGCAGCACCCGGCGCTGGCGTGAGGTCCGTCGACGCAAGCGATCCCGTGATTCGGGCGCACCGCTCGGATGCGTGCCAACGTGGGCGAGTTCACTAGACCGCAACGGCAGTCGTTGGCAACCGCGTGGGAGATCATTCCGGCGTCGTTTGTGTCGCCGACAACAAGACGAAGAGACGCGCCGCGCCTGATCGACGCGAAGAGGGCGATCCGAGCGTTCCATCGATAGAGCGGCGTACCGAGCGGCCGTAGCGGGTCGCCGTCCGGCGACGTCGGTCGCGGCCGGGAGGGATCCGGCTTTCCCACGTCCGTCTGCCAGGTATCCGCGTCCGCCGAGTCCCTTGACGTAGACGTGGCACAAGCATCACCGTGCGGGAGTTGCACACGAAGCGTGTTCTTCGAGTGCGAGCTCGCGTCGGCCCTCACGGTCGCCCCTCGTTCCTCCAGCGCCTTCACGGCTTCCGCGAGGCCTTGGCGGGCTGTCTCCGCTCCGCTCATTGGTGGAGTGTTCCGTAAGGAACGCCCTATCCACAAGCGACAATTGGACAGATGCGTCTCGACGACGGCCGCTTCCGTTTCTCGCCGACCGACCTCAACGCCTTCCTGGCGTGCGAGCACCTGACCACGCTCCAGCTCGCGGTCGCTCGCGGCGAGCTCAAGAAGCCCTTCCGGCACAACCCGCACGCTGAGCTCATCCGGCGCAAGGGGGACGAGCACGAGGCTGCCTACCTGGCCCGGCTCCAGGCGCGAGGGGCGCCAGGTCACCGACGATCGACTTCGACGACCGCGACTGGGCGCGCGCCGCCCGGGAGACCGAGCGAGCCATCCACGACGGAGCCGACGTCGTCTACCAGGCCGCCCTCACCGACGGCACCTGGCGCGGGTTCGCGGACTTCATCGAGCGCCGCGCCGACGGCGACGGATACGAGGTCGTCGACACCAAGCTCGCCCGCCTCGCCAAGCCGCAGCACGTGCTCCAGCTCTGCTTCTACACCGAGCAGCTCGCGCGGATCCAGGGGCGCACGCCCGCGGCGATGCACGTCGTCACGGGCACCGGGGAGCGCGAGTCCTTCCGGCCGGACGACTTCCTCGCCTACTACCGGCGGCTCCGCGCGCGGTTTCTCGACGCGGTCGAGCAGCGGCGGCCGACCTACCCGTACCCGGTCGACTTCTGCGGGCTCTGCGACTTCCTCTCGCTCTGCAAGGAGCGCTGGGCGGAGGACGACCACCTCACGCTCGTCGCCGGCGTCTCGCGGCTCCAGGTCGAGCGGCTCACCGCGGCCGGGATCACGACGCTCGAGGCGCTCGCCGAGGCCGACCCGGACACCAAGGTCCCGAGCATGCGCGCGTCCACCTTCCAGGGCCTCAACCACCAGGCCCGGCTCCAGCTCCACCACCGGCGCACCGGCGAGCACGAGATCGAGCACCTCCCGGAGGAGCCCGACCGCGGCTTCGCGCTCCTGCCGGAGCCGAGCCCGGGCGACGTCTGGCTCGACCTCGAGGGCGACCCGTGGTTCGAGCCGGCGCGCGGGCTCGAGTACCTCTTCGGCTGGGTCGAGCTCGGCGAGGACGGCGCGCCGCGCTACGAGCACATCTGGTCGCGCGACCGGGACGCCGAGAAGCAGGGCTTCGAGCGGCTCGTCGACCACATCGTCGAGCGCCGCCGCCGCTTCCCGGGCATGCACGTCTACCACTACGCGCCGTACGAGCGCACCGCGCTCTCGCGGCTCATGGGCGAGCACGGCACGCGCGAGGAGGAGATCGACGACCTCCTCCGCGGCGAGGTGCTCGTCGACCTCTTCCGCGTGACGAAGCAGGCGCTGCGCGCGTCGGTGCCGAGCTACTCGATCAAGGAGGTCGAGAAGCTCTTCGGGTTCGAGCGCACGGCCGAGGTCGGGGGCGGGGGCGAGTCGGTGAACGCCTTCGAGACGTGGCTCGAGACCGAGCGACGACACGCTCCTCGACGGGATCCGCGACTACAACGAGGAGGACTGCGTCTCGCTCTACGAGCTGCACCGCTGGCTGCTCGAGCGGCGGCCGCCGGAGATGCCCTGGCGGCTGCCGCCGGACGAGCGCGAGCGGAGCGAGGAGGCGGAGGAGCGCGACGCCGAGCGGGCGCGCGTCCGCGACGCGCTCCTCGCCGGCGCCGAGGAGGGCGACCCCGACTGGCTCCTCGCGCACCTCCTCGACTACCACCAGCGCGAGGAGCGGCCGCAGTGGTGGGAGTACTTCTTCCACCGCGGAGCTCGACGACGAGGAGCTCGTCGACGAACAGGAACACGCTCGGCGGGCTCGTGCCCGACGGCGAGCCGTACAAGGAGAAGCAGTCCTGGTGGTACCCGTTCAGCTTCGAGGCGCAGGAGCACAGGATCCACGGGGGCGGCGTCGACCCGAAGACCGAGCGCGGGTTCGACGTGCGGGTGGACGACGAGCACGGGACGCTCCAGCTCCGCTGGGGCCGCGAGCAGGCCGAGGAGCCGCTCCCGACCGCGCTCATCCCGCCGAAGCCGCTGTACGCGAAGGCGCAGCGGGCGGCGCTCCTCCGCTTCGCCGAGAACCGGGAGCGGTACCCGGCCGCGGTCGAGATCCTCGAGCGGCGCCCGCCGCGGGCGCGGCTGGACGGGACGCTGACCGAGGCCGCGCTCAGCCTCGACGGGAGCTACCTCTTCGTGCAGGGGCCGCCCGGCTCCGGCAAGACGTGGAGCGGCGCGCGCGCGGCCCTCGCGCTCATGCGGGCGGGCCGGCGCGTCGGCGTGACGGCGCTCAGCCACAAGGCGATCCACAAGTTCCTGGACGACCTCGAGGAGGCGGCGCTCGAGGAGGGCTACGAGTTCCGCGGCCGGAAGAAGGGGAGCGGGGAGGGCCACTACGAGGGCCGCTTCGTCGACTGCACCGACTCGAACGACGCGATGCTCGACCCCGAGCTCCAGCTGCTCGCGGGGACGTCCTGGCTCTTCGCGCGCGAGGAGCTCGACCAGCACGTGGACACGCTCTTCGTCGACGAGGGCGGGCAGTTCGCGCTCGCCGACGCGATCGCCGTCGGCACCGCGGCGCGGAACCTCGTCCTCCTCGGCGACCCGAACCAGCTCCCGCAGGTCTCGCAGGGCTCGCACCCGCCGGGCGCGGAGGCGTCCGTGCTCGGCCACCTGCTCGGCGACGACGAGACCGTGCCGCCCGACCGCGGGCTCTTCCTCGAGCACACGTGGCGGCTGCGGCCGGAGGTGAACGCGCTTCATCTCGGAGACGTTCTACGAGGGGCGCCTCGAGCCGGCGGAGGTCACCTCGACGCGCTCGATCGCGGCCGGGAACGGCGTGCGCTTCCTCGCCGTCCCGCACCAGGCGCACAGCCAGGCCTCGCCGGAGGAGGCGGAGGCGGTGCGCGCCGAGATCGAGCGGCTCGCTCGGGACGCCGTACGTCGAGGACGGCGTCGAGCGGCCGCTCCGCTACGACGGACTTCATCGTCGTCGCGCCGTACAACGCGCACGTGCGCCTGCTGCGGGAGCAGCTGCCCGAGGCGGTGCGGGTCGGCACGGTGGACAAGTTCCAGGGCCAGCAGGCCACGGTGTCGTTCTTCGCGATGGCGAGCTCGTCGGGCGAGGACGTCCCGCGCGGCCTCGACTTCCTCTTCTCCCGCAACCGCCTGAACGTGGCGGTCTCGCGGGCGAAGTGCCTGGCGTACGTGGTGGCGAGCCCGCGGCTCCTGGAGACGAGCTGCAGGACGGTGGAGCAGATGCGGCTGGTGAACGCGCTCTGCCGGTTCGTGGAGATGGCTGAAGAGCGGTGACAGCTCAGCGACGATTTGGCACGGAGCCGTGCACCACGCGCGCGCTTTCGCCTGCTTCGATCGGCCGTACAGCACTGCTCGCTGCCGTCCGAAGTGTCTACTACACTAGACAGAGATGTTGGACTTGGCTCTGAGGTTCGCATGTGACCGGCCGAAGGCTCCTGCGGGTACTGCGGCGCCTGGGCTGCGAGGAGGTGCGCCGGCGCAGCTCTCACGTGCGCGTGAGGTGCGGCAGCTGTGAGACCACGGTGCCGGTTCACGCAGGCGAGGATCTCCCGCCCGGGACGCTGCGGGCCATTGAGCGCGATCTCGAGCCATGCCTAGGACGAAAGTGGCTGCGATGAGGTCGAGGTCATACCGCGTTGTCTTCGAACGGGACGAGAGCGGGGCGTGGATCGCGCAGGTCCCGCGCGTACGCGGTTGCCATACGTATGGGCGCACCCTCGAGCAGGCTCGTCGGCGCATCCGCGAAGCCCTGGCGCTTTGGGTCGAGGACGCGGCCTCGGTCGAGTTCGCCGAGGAGGTGCGTCTCCCCACGGAAGCGCGAGACGCCATCAAGCGAAGTCGTCAAGCACGCAAGGCGGCCGAAGCTCGGCGCATTGACGCGCAGGTCGTGACGGCGGAGGCGGCCCAGGCGCTGGTCGGCGACCTCCAGCTCAGCGTCCGTGATGCGGGAGAGCTTCTGGGGCTCTCACACCAGCGCGTTCAGCAGCTCGTCCGCGGCTAGAACAGGTGGTGCTCCTCGCGGGCGCGCGGCTCTTCCTCCGGAAACCGCTTGAGCCCGACGCCGGCGAGCTCGCCGGTGGCCGGGTGCCGCGCGAAGCGGGGGAGGAGCTTCTTGAAGTAGCCGCTTCCCTGCCCGATTCCTCGCTGTCCGGCCACGGTCGTGGCCACCACGAGGTCGGCACACTGGAGCCCGATCGAGTACTGGCTCGGCCCGAGGAAGAGGCCTTCGACGATCCGCTCGAGCCTCACGTAGGGCGTGCCCTCCTCGGTGAGGTCGCCGAAGAAGCGGCGAAGTCGCGCGTCTTTCTCTTTGAAGCGGCTGTCGATGACGATGAGCCCGTAGTCGTCCTCCTCGACAAGCAGGTGGTGGAACCGCTCGGCGAGGAACATGAGGGCCGTGGCGTAAACGTCCTCAGGCGAGCGAAAGTAGACATGCTCGCGTGGGAGGAAAGACCTCCGGCCCGGTGTCGAGATCCATGACGACGACGTAGGCGGTGAACGGCGCCCGTGCGAGTGAGTCGAACACGGCGTCGGCGAGCGCGTCGGGGACCTCGCCCGTGCGGATTCCGTGCCACTTGACCTCGCGGTCGAGCGGCCAACGGTGGGCGCGAAGCGCTTCCTGCCAGCGCTCCTTCAGCTCGGGCCAGTCCCGCTCGCGGACGGCGATGCCGCCGAGCGCGAAGAGCCCGCCCTGGTCGAGCCGCCCGCTCTCGTCCAGGAAGAGCAGGTGCATCGAGCTCCATCAGATCACATCGAACGACGCATCCCCGTTTCAAATCCGTTCACCACGGATGCGTCGATGTGTGTTGGGATTCTTACATCACATCGGAGAAGTGATGTAACCTATGGCCGTGAAGCGGCTTCAGATCATGATCGAGGAGGACCTCGACGCCGCGCTTGGGCGCCAGGCTCGGCGCGAGCGCGTTTCCAAGGCTGCGCTGATCCGGCGCTACGTGCGCGAGCGCCTGGCGCCGCTGCCGCCCCTGCACGAGGATCCGCTGTGGGAGCTCGTCGGCATTGCCGGTGACGTCGAGCCCGTCGGCGACATCGATGAGTTTCTCTACGGGCCCGAGGCCAAGCCCTGATCTTCGTCGACACGTCCTTCTGGGTCGGGCTTACGATCCCGGCCGACGACCGGCATGACCTGGCCCGTCAGGTGATGGCCGAGCACGCGGGCGCGCGGCTCCTCACCTCGTCTCCGGTTCGTGGCGAGACGTGGACGCTCCTGCGACGTCGCGTCGGCCACCGGATCGCAGTCGCCTTCCTGGATCGGATCGAGCGAACGCGCCGGCTCGAGATCGTATCGGTCGACGATGCAACCGAGCGCGAGGCGCTCGAGTGGCTCCGTCGGCACGACGAGCGAGCGTACTCGTTCGTCGACGCCACGAGCTTCGCGCTGATGCGGTCGCTCGGGATCCGGGATGCGCTCGCCTTCGACGGCGACTTTGCTGCCGCCGGGTTCGTCGAGCTTCGGCCCGCTTCCTAGCGCCCTCCTAGCCTGAACGTGGCCGTGTTGCGCGCGCTGCCTGGCGACGTCGTCGCGAGCCCGCGCCTCCTGGAGACGCTCTGCCGTTTCGTCGAGGTCGCGGGTCTGGCTCCGTCAGAGCGCTAGCAGCCCGAAGACTCGACGCCGCCTAGGGCGGCCGGATTCCTTGGCCTTCTCCGCGAGCTCGGCCTCGAGGCGCGCCACACGCTCCCTGAGTCGGCGGCCGATCTCCTCGCTGTGCGCACGATCGTCAGGCGTCCTCTTCTTCATCGTCTTCCTCTCGCAGGATACGCAGGATCTCCAAGGTGTTCGCGTGGATGTCGGCGAGCCCGCCGAAGATGTCGAGCACTTCGTCCCGCGCCAGAGCGGGCTCCGGGGCTGGCCCGCGGCCGAACATGCTTGCATCGTGACCTAGCGCGGTTCTGCGCTCAAGATGGCTGTTGCGGACTTGGCCTCGAAGTTCATGCAGTAGCGCCGAGCGCCTCCAGCAGATCCTCGGCGTAGCGCTCCAGCTTCGTCGGGCCGACTCCTGAGATCGCGCTCAGCTCCTCGCGGGTCTGCGGGCGGACCGCCGCGATCTCGTGCAGCGTCGAGTCGTGGAAGACGACGTACGCCGGCACCTCGTCGGCCTTCGCGCGCTCGGCGCGCCAGCGGCGTAGCGCTTCGAACTCCGGGGTCGACTCCGGCTTCGGAGCCTTCGGGCGTGACGCGCCAACGACCCCGAGCTCCCGCAGGAAGCGGCTCGGCTTCGCGCCGGCCGTCCAGGTGATCGTCAGCCAGCGCTTCGCGCGCGTGATGCCGACGTAGAAGAGGCGGCGCTCCTCGGCCAGGCGCTCCTCGCTCCGCGCCTTGCCGTACGGGAGCTCCTTCTCCTCCAGGCGCGGGAGGAAGACCGCCTCCCACTCGAGGCCCTTGGCGCGGTGGTAGGTGAGGAGATGGACGCCGCGGCCCTGGCTCTCGGCGCCGAAGCGTGCTTCCAGGTCGCGGAGGAAGTCGGCCACGGACGAGCCCGCCGGGAGCTGCTCCACGAGCGCCAGCAGCCGGCCGAGGTCGGCCTGGCGCGTCAGCTCCTCCTCGCCGAGGCCGCCGGGCGGGTTGGCGACCCAGCCCTGCCCGCGCACGACCTCGGAGACCGCGCCCACCGCGGAGGCGTCCTCCCGGCCCCGCAGCAGCCGCAGCGTTCGCCGGGCGGCCGGCCGCTGGATGAACGCGGCGCCGCGCACCTGGAACGGGATCCCCGCGAGCGCGAAGGCCTCCTCGAAGTCCTCCGAGCGCGCGTTCAGCCGGTAGAGGACGGCCATCTCCTCGTACGGGACCCCCTCGCCGGCCAGGCGCCGCACCTGGCCGACGATGAACTCGGCCTCCGTCAGGCGGTCCGGCTGGACCAGTGCCAGCGGCTCCTCGCCGCCCGGCAACACCGGACGCAGCACCTTCTCCGACCCGCCGAGCTCCGGCACGAGCCGGTTCGCCACCGCCAGGATCTCCGGCGTCGAGCGGTAGTTCTCCTCCAGCCGCACGACGAGGGCGCCCGGAAACCGAGCCGGCATTCCCAGGAGGTACTCCGGCGTCGCGCCGGTGAACGAGTAGATCGACTGGTAGTCGTCGCCGACGACGCAGAGGTCGTCGCGCTCGCCGAGCCAGCGCTCGAGCAGCGACTGCTGCAGGAGGTTGACGTCCTGGTACTCGTCCACCGTGAACGCCCGGTAGCGCTCCCGGAAGCCGGCCAGCGCGGCGGCGTCCTCGTCGTACATGCGGATCGCCAGCTCGAGCAGGTCCTCGAAGTCGACGAGCCCGCGGTCGGCCTTGCGCTCCTCGTAGGTGCGGAAGACGCGCTCCATCAGGTCGGCGGGGAGCGGCGGCTCGTGGTCTCCCAGCTCCCGGCGGTAGGTCGCCGGCGTCAGCCGCCGGTTCTTCGCCCACTCGATCTCGGTCGCCAGGTCGGCCAGCGGGCGAAAGCGGAAGGCCCCGGGCAGGGCGCGCGCGATCGGGAGCAGCACCGGCGCCTTCGACGGGAGCAGCTCGCCGAGCTCCTCGCCGCGGAAGTAGCGGAGCTGCGCGAGCGCGGCCGCGTGGAACGTGCGCGCGGGGACGCCGGTGGCGCCCAGGCGGGCCAGCCGCTCGCGCATCTCCGTCGCCGCCTTGTCGGTGAACGTGACGGCGAGGATCTCGCCGGGCGCGAAGGCCCCCGACGCGACCTGGTGCGCCACGCGCCGCGTGATCGTCGTCGTCTTGCCGGAGCCGGCTCCGGCGAGGATGCAGACCGGGCCGCGCACGGCCTCGACCGCCCGCCGTTGCTCGGGATTGAGCCCTGCGAAGACATCCTCCGCCACGCGGCCGAGACTAGCGGGCGCCCAGGAGGGCGCCTGCAACGAAACCGGGTCGAAGGCGTAACCTAGAGGCGCATGTCTACCGACCTGACGCTTCGGCTCGTCGATCGCCCGGGCGCGCTGGCGGGCGCCTGCGAGGCGCTCGGCGCGGCGGGGGTCAACATCGACGGCTGCTGCGCCTATCCGGCCGGCACCGCCGGGCAGGTGCACCTGCTGGTGGAGGACGCCGGCGCCGCTCGCCAGGCCCTGAGCGCGGCCGGGTACGAGGTCGTCCAGGACCGGCAGGTGATCGTCCATGAGCTGAACGACGTCCCAGGCTCGGCCGGCGCGTGCCTGCGGCGCATCGCGGACGCAGGCGTCAACCTCGAGCTCGTCTACCTGGCGACGGCGACGCGGCTCGTCATCGGCGCCGACGACCTGGACGCGGCTCGCGCCGCGCTCGGGGCCTAGGCGGCGGTTTCCGAGAGCCCGTCCGCGCGGCTGGCGTGGTAGAGCCCGGCGACCTCGGCCGCCGGTACCGGACGGCTGAAGAGGAAGCCCTGCCCGAGGTCGCAGCCGTGGGCGAGGAGAAAGCGGCGCTGCTCCTCGGTCTCGATTCCCTCGGCGAGCGGCTCCAGGCCGAGGTTTCGCGCCAGCTGGACGATCGACGCCGTGAGCACCGCCGTGCCGGCCTCGTCATCGAGCCCGGCCAGGAAGGAGCGGTCGATCTTCAGCATGCTGACCTTCATCTGGCTGAGGCGGCTGAGCGAGGAGTGGCCGGCGCCGAAGTCGTCGATCGCGAGGCGAAGCCCGCGGTCGTGCAGCTCGTCGAGGACGAACTCCATGCTGCGCCTGCCGTCGAAGACGAAGGCAGCCTCGGTGAACTCGATCATGAGCCGGTTGGGGCTGAGGCCGAAGGTCTCGATCGTCGCCAGCACGTGGCGCATCGCGGTCGGCTGCCAGAAGGACGGCGGCAGGTTGATCGAGACGTAGAAGTCGAGTCCGTCGTCGCGCCAGGCCTTGGCCTGCCGGCAGGCCTCGCCGATCACCCATTCGCTGAGCTTGCCCATCAGGCCGGTGCGCTCGGCGAGCGGCAGGAAGTCTCCGGGCGGGACGAGCCGGTTGCCGTCCTGCCAGCGGATGAGCGCCTCGACCCCGACGATCTCCTGGGACTCGAGGCGGACGAGCGGCTGATAGTGGAGGACAAGGCCCTCCTCGCGCTCGAGCGTGCCGCGGAGCCGCCCGGCCATGGAGATCTGGACGAGCGGGTTGTCGCCGTCGACTGCGTAGACGAGGTAGCGGTCACGGCCTTCGTCCTTCGCCTTGTACATGGCGGCGTCGGCGTGCTTGAGCAGGGTCTCGCTGTCCGGAGCGTCGAGCGGGAACAGGCTGATCCCGATGCTCGCGCTCACGAAGATCTCGACGCCGGAGACGACGAACGGCTCGCGGAGCGAGCGGCGGATCCGGCGCGCGACCGCCTCGGCGCTGTAGCGGACGCCGACGCCGTCGAGCTCGGGGTCATCGCCGGTCTGGTGCTCGCCCGTCAAGAGGAGAAGGAACTCGTCGCCGCCGTGGCGGGCGACGATCTCGCCCGAGCGCGCCGCGGCGCGCAGGCGTCCGGCGACCGCGGCCAGGAGCTCGTCGCCGGCCTGGTGCCCGAAGCTGTCGTTGATGAGCTTGAAGTCGTCGAGATCGATGAAGAGGACGGCGAGCATCGGCACCCGCGGCTTGTCGCCGCCGACGGCCTCCTCGAGGCGCTGGTGGAACGCGATCCGGTTGGGAAGACCGGTCAGGGCGTCGTGGTAGGCGATGTGCTTGAGCTGGCGCTGAGCGTCGGCCAGTGCTTCGGTCGTCTGCTTGCGGTCGCTGATGTCGACGACGACCCCGTCGACCAGCAGGCGGCCGTCGTCGGTTCGGCGTGGATGCATGCGGTCCCAGACCCAGCGCGTGCGTCCGTCATAGCCGACGAGCCGATACTCGATCTCGCAGGGCTCTCCGCGCTCGATGTCCTCGTACGCGGTCTCGTAACGAACCCGGTCGTGGGGATGCACGGCCTCCTCCCACGCCTCCTCGGGCGTCCGATCAGTCGGGAGGGGGCCCAGCAGGCTCTCGAGGCCGGCGCCGATGAACGTGTTGCAGACATAGCTCCCGTCCGGCTGCAGCTCCTCCTCGTAGATGTGGATTGCGACGGTTCCCGCCACGCGGTGGAGGACGTCGCTCGTGTCGGGGGCGCTGTGGTTGTCGTTGGTCTCGGGCATGGCCAAGCCTGATCGCGGCAGCCCTGCCCTCATCGGCAGGACCGGCGAGAAAGTGAAGTCCCCGGTACATGACCCACTAGCATCGGCGGGTGCGCCGGAGACCCGACCGCATCGAGCGGCTCCCCGAGCAGTACTTCGCGGGGCTCCTCGCCCGCGTGGCGGCCGCGGCCGCGGTGGAGGGAGACGAGGTCATCGACCTGGGCCGCGGCAACCCCGACATCGGGCCGCCTCAGCATGTGATCGACGCGCTCAGCCGGGCCGCGAACGACGACTCCGCCCACGGGTACCCGCCCTTCCGCGGCATCCCGGAGCTGAAGGAGGCCCTCGCCGGCCGCTACCGGCAGGTCTACGGCGTCGAGCTCGACCCCGAGCGCGAGGTGGCCGTGGTCCCGGGCACGAAGACGGCGATCGTCGAGGTGGCGCTCTGCCTGGCCGAGCGCGGCTCCACGATCCTCCTGCCCGACCCCGGCTACCCCGACTACACGTCGGGAGTCGCGCTCGCGGGCGCGCGGGAAGGGAGGGTGCGGCTCGACCCGGCCGCTGCGTTCGCGCCGGATCTCGACCGCGCTCCACGCGAGGGCGTCGCCGCGCTCTACCTCAACTATCCCTCGAACCCCTGCTCGGCCTCGGCGCCTCCCGGCGTCTTCGCGGAGGTCGTGCGCTGGGCGGAGGAGACCGGCGCCGCCGTCCTCCACGACTTCGCCTACGCCGACCTGATGTTCGACGGCCTCGAGCCGGCGAGCTTCCTGGCCGAGCCGGGCGCGAAGGAGGTCGGCGGCGGAGCTCTTCTCCATGTCGAAGAGCTACGGGATGGCCGGCTGGCGGCTCGGCTTCGTCGTCGGGAACGCGGAGCTGGTCGAGCGCGTCAACCTGCTCCAGGATCACGTGCGCGCGGGCGTCTTCCGGCCCGTCCAGGAGGCGGGCGTCGCCGCGCTCAGCGGCCCGCAGGAGTCCGTCGAGGAGCGACGGGCGATCTACGAGCGGCGGCGCGACCAGGTGGTCGCGGCGATTCCCGGATCGCGCTCGGACTCGACCTTCTACGTCTGGTGGCGTCTACCGGAGGGTCTGACCCCGGAGCGGATCCTGGCCGAGACGCGGGTCGCGGTGGCGCCGGGCGAGGGGTTCGGCCCGAGCGGCGCAGGCTGGGCGCGCATCTCCGTTGCGACGCCGGACGACCGCCTGACCGCGGGCCTGGAGCGGCTCAGTCGCCTCGCGGCGCCCTGAGCTCGTCGGAGATCGTGCGGTACTCCATGGCCATCTGCTTGTCGTGAGGCCGCCCGGCGGCCTCCTTCATCGCGATCAGGTGGTCGAGGGAGGTGACGCGGATCAGGACACCTTCGAACTTCACCGGCTCACCCGCCCCGGCGACGAGCCTGTCATAGGGCGGCGCACCCTCAGGATCGCTGAGGATGTCCAGGGCGCCGAATTGAGTGTCGAAGGTGAAGTTCGCACCATTCTCGATCGTCTTAGCGTCGAGCAGAAACGGGATGTCCGGCGGCGCCCCGCGAAGCGTAGCGCCGAGCTCGGTGAGGGCGGCGGCGAGCCGCTCCAGATTCTCCCGGTGCCGGGAGTACGCGACGTCGACGTCGTAGCTCGGATACGACGAACCGTGCGCCATCCCGGCCAACCCACCGATGAGCACGAAGTCCACGTCGTGGGCTACCAGGGTCTCAAGGATCGGCTTCGGACGGAACTCCCTACGAGCCACGGATTGCCACGCCCCGGTTGCGGAGAACGAAGTTCGCAAAGTCCGTGCCGTGAGTGATCCGCTCGGCCACCGACATCTCGAGGTTCCGCCTGATCAGCGTCCGGTCGTGCCCGTAGTCGATCGGGCTCGACGTCAGCTCGAGCTCCTCGCCGAGGAGGTCGAGGAGGGTCGCCAAGCGTGCTCACGGACGGCGAGACGACGTCGCGCTCGATCCGCGAGATCGCGGCCTGGGACGTCCGCGCGCGCGCGGCAAGCTGCTCTTGCGTGACGCCGTGACGGCGTCGTGCGTCGCGCAGGAGCTCACCGGGAGTCACGAGCGCAGTATATCTCTTCTGACGTGAGCTACCGGTAGCGGCTCTAATCCAGGGGAAGCGGACGCGGCCCGACGGGGGCCGAGTGGACGATCGACGTGGTCGTCTGGCCGTAGAGGACGAATTGGTCGAGGATCGGCTCGAGCTCCTCCATGGCGCGGAGGTGGAGCTTCACGAAGAAGCAGTCCTCGCCGGTGATCCGGTAGCACTCGACGACCTCGGGGATCTCCTTCGCGACCTCCGGGATCTTGTGCAGCTGACGCGAGGCCGGGCGCACGCGGACGACCGCCGCGAGCGGGAAGCCGATCGCCTTCGGGTCGACGGTCGCGTGGTAGCCGGTGATGACGCCGGCGCGCTCGAGCCGCTGCACGCGCTCGGCGACGGCCGGCGCGGAAAGGCTCACGCGGCGGCCGAGCTCGGCCATCGAGAGGCGGGCCTCGGCCTGGAGCTCCTCGACGATCCGACGGTTGGTCTCGTCCAGGAGCTGTGCTTCGTAGGCCATCGGCTCAGAACTCCTTTGGTGCGGAGGCAATGCGGCGCGAATGCCTTCGGTCGTCCATTTCGGAATCGTAGCTCCATTGCGAGACTTTCTCCATGGAGACGACCCTTGCCGTCCGGCGTCTCGAGCGTGTCCCGCCCGCGTCGTACTTCGTCGGGAGCGCGATCTTCCACTACCTCGGGCCGGCCTTCGCCGTGCTCCTGTTCGCGCTCGTCCAGCCGCTCGGGGTCGCGTGGCTGCGGATCGCGGGCGCGGCGTTGATCTTCGCCGCGTGGCGCCGGCCCTGGCGAACCTTCGCCCGCCTCGACGCCTCCGGGCGGCAGCTGGTGCTCGCGATGGGGACGGTGCTTGCCGTGATGAACGTCTGCTTCTACGTCGCCATCGACCGGTTGCCGCTCGGGACGGTGGCGGCGATCGAGTTCCTCCCGGTGATCCTGCTCGCCGCGATCGGCGCCCGGACGACGCGAAACGGTGCGGCGCTCGCCCTGGCCGTCGGCGGCGTCTACCTGCTCACGGACGTGCAGCTCGCCGCCGAGCCCGTGGGGCTCGCTTTCGCCTTCGCGAACGCGGCACTCTTCGCTCTCTACATCGTCCTCGCGCACCGCGTCGCGCAGCACGGCGCCATGGCCGGAATCGACGGCTTGGCGGCGGCGATGCTGGTCGCGCTCGTCGTGGCGACCCCGCTGGGAGGCTGGGTCGCGGTGCCGGCGCTCACCGACCCGGTCGTGCTCCTCGCCGGCCTCGGCGTCGGAGTGACGTCGTCCGTGATCCCCTACGTCTGCGACCAGCTGGCGATGGCGCGGATGCCGCGGGCGACCTATGCGCTGCTCGTCTCGCTCTGCCCGCGACGGCGACGGTGATCGGGATCCTCGTGCTCGGTCAGATCCCCACCGCGGTCGAGGTCGCCGGCGTTGCGCTCGTGGTCAGCGGCGTCGCCGTCCACCGCGAAGTCCAGCCGACCTGAGTCCTACCTTCAGGCGATGGAGCCCGCGCACGGCCGGCGGCTCTCCCGCTTGGCCCTCACGCTCTGGATCGCCGTTCCGGCGCTCGTCGCGGTCACGCTCTGGGCAGATCCGGCCACGGCTCGGACGTACTCCGCGTTCGTCGCCGTGACCGTCGCCGCGCTCGTCAGCGCGCGACGCTAGTCGAGGCTGCCGCGCCTGGCGAGCCACTCCGCGGGCTGGCCCGTAGCGCGGGCGATCAGGTCGAAGTGGCGGTCGTAGTGCAGGAGCGTTGCACCGTGGGTTTCCGCGATGGCGGCTATGAGCAGGTCGATGGGCTTGGGTCCACGATGCTGCCTCCGGTCGGCCAGCGCGGCTTGGGTCCGTATGGCAAGAGCCTCGATTCGATGCGACAACGCAAGGTGCGGCAGTCCGTCGAGCTCCGAGGAGAAGTCGGCGAAATCGGCCTTGCCGCGGGCTGAATGGAGGAGCTCGAGGCGGACGGGTGTGCAGAGCGCCAGGTCGTTCTGGTCGATGAGCGCCGACCATCGCTCCGCCACGAGCCGGCTGCGATTCCAGGCGCTCGTATCTGCCAGGTAGCGGGCCACTACGGCTGGCGCAGACGCCGGAGCTCTGCCGGTGTGGGCCCGATCCCGCCTGTCTTGCTACGCCGGATCCGATCCATCAGACGCCTCCGCGCCGCGAGCGCGATCACCTCGTCGAGAGCCGCGTCCACGGTCTCGGCCAGCGTCTTCGTCCCCAGGATCTCGCGGACCTCGGCCACCTTTCTTCGGTTGATGACCAACGAGGTCTTGTCCCGTTTGGATATCTGTTTGGTAGCCACACGGATATCCTAGTCGCGGACGGACAAGCCGTCCAGCCCGCCTGCAAGAATGGCCTCCCCGATGGCCGGCGCGCCCTTCGTCCACCTCCACGTCCACTCCGAGTACTCGATCCTCGACGGGGCGTGCCGGATCCCCGAGCTGGCCGCCCGCGCGGCCGAGCTGGAGATGCCGGCGGTCGCGCTCACCGACCACGGGAGCCTCGCCGGGGCCGTCGAGCTCTACCGCGAGGCCGGCAAGCAGGGGGTCAAGCCGCTGCTCGGCTGCGAGGTCTACGTGGCCGACGACCGGCGGGCGCAGAAGAAGGGCTACGCGCACCTCACCCTCCTCGCCGAGACGAACGAGGGCTACGCGAACCTGATCAAGCTCGCCTCGGCGGGCTATCTCGAGGGCTACTACTACAAGCCGCGGGTCGACTGGGAGCTGCTCGCCTCGCACGGGAAGGGAATCGTCGCGCTCTCGGGCTGCCTCTCCGGCCGGGTGGCGAAGGCGCTCGAGAGCGGCAACCGCCCCGACGCCGAGGCGGAGGTCGCCCGCCTGGTCGACATCTTCGGGCGCGAGTCCGTCTACCTGGAGATCCAGGACGCCGGCCTCGAGGTGCAGAAGGGCATCAACGCGACGCTCGCCGAGATCGCGAAGGCGACCGGCCTCCCGCTCGTCGCCACCGGCGACGTCCACTACCTGCGCCACGAGGACGCGCGCGCGCACGAGGCGCTCCTCTGCATCCAGTCCGGGGACACGCTCGCCAACCCGAGCCACTGGCGCTTCGACACCGACCAGTTCTACTTCAAGACGCCGGAGGAAATGGCGCAGGACTTCTCCGACTACCCGGAGGCGGTCCGGCGGACCCTGGAGCTCGCCGAGCGCTGCTCCGTCTCGATCGAGCTCGGCGTCATCCGCCTGCCGCGCTTCCCGACCCCGGACGGGCGCGACGCGTTCGACTACCTCGTCGAGCTCTGCGAGAAAGGCCTGCAAAAGCGCTACGGAACGGTGACGCCCGAGCTCCAGGAACGGCTCCGCTTCGAGCTCCGGACGATCCGGGAGATGGGCTTCGCCGACTACTTCCTGATCGTCTGGGACTTCATCCGCTTCGCCAAGACGAACGGGATCGGGGTCGGGCCGGGGCGCGGGTCGGCGGCCGGCTCGATCGTCGCCTATGCGCTGGAGATCACCGACATCGACCCGATCAAGTACGAGCTGCTCTTCGAGCGCTTCCTGAACCCGGGCCGCAAGACGATGCCGGACATCGACATCGACTTCTCGGTCTACGGGCGCGACCAGGTCATCAACTACGTGGCCGACAAGTACGGCCGCGACCAGGTCGCCCAGATCATCACCTTCGGGACGATGATGGCCCGCGCCGCCGTCCGCGACGCCGGCCGCGTGCTCGACATCCCGTACGGGACAGTCGACAGGGTCGCCAAGCTGATCCCGGAGGGGCCGAAGGTCTACCTGGACGACTGCCTGAAGCCGAACGCGGAGCTCAAGCAGGCCTACGACGCCGACGAGGTCGTCCGCCAGATCGTCGACCTGGCCAAGCCGCTGGAGGGGCTCGTCCGCCAGGACTCCATCCACGCCGCCGGCGTCGTCATCGGCGACCGCGCGCTGACGGAGTACCTGCCGCTGCAGCAGAAGGGGGCCGACCAGGAGCTCGTCACCCAGTTCGCCATGGAGGACGTGGAGGCGCTCGGGCTCCTGAAGATGGACTTCCTCGGTCTCCGGAACCTCGACGTGATCGACAAGGCGGTCGAGCTGGTCGGCGGGATCGACATCACCCGGATCCCGCTCGACGACCCGAAGACGTACGAGCTGCTCGGGCGCGGCGAGTCGACCGGCGTCTTCCAGTTCGAGTCGTCGGGCATGCGCGAGGCGCTGCGGCTCGTTCGGCCGACGGAGTTCGAGGACCTGATCGCGCTCGTGGCCCTCTACCGGCCGGGGCCGATGGCCTACATCCCGGTCTACGCGAAGCGTAAGCACGGCCAGGAGCAGGTCACCTTCCTCGACGAGCGCCTGCGCCCGATCACGGAGCCGACGCTCGGCCTCTGCATCTACCAGGAGCAGTACATGGAGATCGCCAAGCAGCTGGCGGGCTTCTCGCCCGCCGAGGCGGACGACCTGCGCAAGGCGATCGGCAAGAAGATCCACAAGCTGATGGCGTCCCTCAAGGACAAGTTCCTGGAGGGGTGCGCGGCGAACGGCGTCACCCCGGCGGTGGCGACGCAGCTCTGGAAGGACATGGAGCAGGCCCAGGACTACTCCTTCAACAAGTCGCACGCGGCCTGCTACGGGCTGATCGCCTACCGCACCGCCTATCTGAAGGCGAACTGGCCCGCCGAGTACATGGCGGCGCTGATCTCCTCCGTCATGAACACGAAGGACAAGGTGCCGTTCTACGTCGCCGCCTGCGACGAGCTGGGAATCGAGGTCGAGCCGCCCGACGTGAACGTCTCGGCCGAGGACTTCCGCGTCGTCGAGGGCAAGATCCGCTTCGGGCTCAACGCCGTGAAGAACGTGGGGGAGAGCGCGGTCCGCTCGATCCTCGCCGCGCGCGAGGAGGACGGGGCGTTCCCGTCGATCTGGGACTTCTGCGAGCGGGTCGACCCGCAACAGGTGAACAAGCGGGCGCTCGAGAGCCTCGTCAAGTCGGGAGCCCTCGACTCGACGGGCGCGACGCGCCGCGGGATGCTCGAGGTGCTCGAGGACGCGCTCGTCTCGGGCGGGCGCCTGATCGCCGACCGCCTCGCCGGACAGGGCTCGATCTTCGATTCCCCCGAGCTCGCCGGCGAGGTCGAGGGAGGCGGTCTCCACCGTCGCCCGATTCCGGCGCACGAGTTCGAGAAGCGGGACCTCCTGGCTCTCGAGAAGGAGAGCCTCGGCCTCTACGTCTCCGAGCACCCGCTCGACGCGGTGCGGGACCAGCTGCGCCGGAAGACCGACTGCCGCCTGGCCGACGTCGAGCGGCGGCGCGACGGCGAGGTCGTCACCGTGGGCGGCATCGTCAGCGCGCTCAAGCAGCTGACGACCAAGAAGGGCGACCCGATGGTCTTCCTGCGCCTCGACGACCTCTCGGGGTCGCTCGAGACCGTGGTCTTCAACTCGGTCTACGCCGCTGCGCGCGAGCTGCTCGAGGCCGACCGCGTCCTGGTCGTCAAGGGCAGGGTCGACCACAAGGAGGGCGAGACGAAGCTGATCGCCCTCGAGATCGTTCCCTTCGAGGCCTCCGCGGACAAGGGCGAGGTGCGCCTGCGGCTGGACGCGAGGCGGGCGCCGGCCGGCACGATCCGCGAGCTGGCCGAGGTCGTGCGCCGCTTCCCGGGCGAGGCCGAGGTGCTGCTCGAGCTGGAGACCTCAGGCGGGCCGCAGGTCTACGCCTTCGGGCCGGAGTTCCGCGTACGCCCCGAGCCGGACTTCCACGCCGAGGTGAAGGCGCTGCTCGGCGAGGCCGCGATCAATTAAGGAGGGCTCTGGAGGGACTAGGCCCGGCCGGACTCGGTGCTGGCGGCGCCGGCCCTGCGAGAGCGGTAGGCGGCGGCGAGGCGCCGGGCAAAGCTCTGGCGCGGCTCGTAGACCTCCGGCTCGGCGTCGCGGGCCGCGACGGCCTGCTGGGAACGGGCGCCGAGGAGCGATCCGACGACGGAGACCGGGTGCAGATCAAGGAGGTCGTTCCTGCGATTGCTCATGTCCACAGGACGGCCGGGCCGCCCCGGATCTTCCATCCCGTATTACGGGCTCGTTAACCGCAGCACTTCCCCCGGTCGGGGGACAACCGCCGAGTCGTTCTTACCGAAGGTGAAGGTACGACCTGCGGAACGAAATGAGACCAACGATGCCTGCGGTAGAACTCGATCTCGAATTTGACGCCGAAGCGGAGCTCGTCAGGATCTGGCGGACGGAGGAGCTCGAGCGGGCCGGCTATCCGGCCTCCGAGGCCAGGAGGCTCGCCGACCTGGCCTACGTCGACCTCCACCTGGCCACCGACCTCCTCCGCCAGGGCTGCTCGCCCGATCTGGCGCTCAAGATCCTAGTGTAGGAGGGGCGGGCGAAACGCAGCCTGTGCCGCCGGGCCGCGCTGCTCGCCCCGAAGACTGTGTCCTCGGTTCCGCCCGTAGCCTCCGGCTACGAGCGCGCCCTGCGTCCTTGTTTCGGAACGACCATCGCACCCCGGCGACGAGCGGCGTTCCACCCGACCCTCCCTTCGTCTAGCACTCCGGCCAGTCGGTAGGCTCTTCGCGTGCTGATCGGCTCCTTCCCGAGCCCGTCCAGCGGCGAGATCGAGCTGGGGCCGGTGCAGATCCACGCCTACGGGCTGATGCTCCTGCTCGGGATCGTGGCGGCGACGTGGCTGACGGGCCGGCGCTGGACTGGGCGCTGGGCGTTCTGGCGCGACCCGCGCGGGGATCTCGTCTTTCGCGTGGCGATGTGGGGCGTCCTGGCCGGCATCGTCGGCGCGCGGCTCTACCACGTGATCACGAGCTGGAGCACGGTGGACGACGAGTGGTGGGAGCCGTTCGCCGTCTGGGAGGGGGGCCTCGGAGTCTGGGGCGGCATCGCGGCCGGGGTGCTCGTCGGCGCCTGGGTCGTCCGGCGCTCGGGCGAGAGCGTCTACGCGTTCATGGACGCGGTCGCGCCCGGGCTCCTGCTCGCCCAGGCGATCGGCCGCTGGGGCAACTACTTCAACCAGGAGCTCTACGGGAAGCCGAGCGACCTGCCGTGGGCGGTCGAGATCTCGGTCGAGAACCGGCCGGTCGAGCACGCGCTCGTGGAGACGTTTCACCCCGCGTTTCTCTACGAGTCGCTGTGGAACCTGCTCGGCGTGGCCGTCCTCCTCCTCATCGACCGGCGCTTCAACCTGAAGGCGCCCGGGCTCTTCTGCCTCTACGTCCTCTGGTACTGCATCGGGCGCTTCGGGATGGAGCTCCTCCGGATCGACGAGGCGCACGAGTTCGGCGGGCTGCGCCTGAACGCCTGGGTATCGATCGGCGTCTTCGTGCTCGCGCTCATCGCCTTCATCTGGTCGCAGCGCCGGCAGGCGCCAGATACGCGGTCGGCGCCCCCGCCGCCGCCCTCGCCGCCCGAAGGGCCGACGATGGCCGTGCCCAAGGGCCGCGTCCGGTAGGACCACTAGCATCGCGGCCATGGCGGTCGCGGTGCGCGAGCTTCCCCTCGACCTCGACGCGTTCGAGGGCCCCTTCGACCTGCTCCTCACGCTCGTCCTCCGGGAGGAGCTCGAGCTCCGGGACGTCGAGGTGGTCGAGGTCGTCCTGGCGTTCGTCGAGTCGCGCGCCGAGCGCGGCGAGCTCGACCTGGAGGCGTGCGGCGAGTTCCTGGTGCTGGTCGCCGCCCTGCTCGAGCTGAAGGCGCGCGGGCTCTTCCCGGGAGAAGACCTCGATCTGGAGGGCCTGGATCCGGAAGAGGCCGCCGAGGAGCTGGCCGAGCGCCTCGCCGCCTACCGGCGCTTCCGCGCCGCGGCGGGCTGGCTCGAGGAGCGGCTCGCCGCCGAGTCGGACCGCTACTTCCGCCTCGGCGCGGCGCCGCTCGCGCCTTTGCCGGCCCGTTCCCTGGCCCGGCAGGAGCCCGCCCAGCTGGTTGTCGCGCTGCGCGCGCTCGCCGCCGTGCCGCCGGAGCCCTCGCTTGGCCACCTCGTCCTCTCCTACCCGCCGCTCGCCCGCTTCGTCGAGCGCTTCCGCTCGCTCCTGGCCTCGCGCGGCCGCTTCGCCTTCGACACGGAGGTGGACCGGCTCTCGCGCATCGAGCAGATCGTCGCCTTCCTCGCCCTCCTCGAGCTCGGGAAGCGAAACGAGGCCCGGATCGCCCAGGCGGGCCCCTTCGAGCCGATCACGGTATGGAACGCCTCCGCCTCGTAGAGAATCCCGTCGACCGGCTCGCACGCACGGTCGAGGCGCTCCTCGTCATCGCCTCGAAGCCGCTCTCCATCGGGGAGCTGGCTGCGGTGACGGAGGAGGACCCGGAGCGCGTCGAGACCGCGCTCGGGCTCATCTCGGGCCGCTTCCGGGAGGGCCGAAGCGGTGTCGTGCTGGAGCACGTCGCGGGGGGATACGCGTTCCGCGCCGCCCGCGAGGCGGCGGACGCCTGCGCGCGGCTCGTCGAGAGGCCGGTTCAGCGCGGCCTCACGCAGGCGTCGCTCGAGACGCTTGCGATCGTCGCCTACCTCGGGCCGGTGTCGCGACCGGAGATCGCCCGTGTCCGTGGAGTCGCCGCCGACTCGGCGGTGGCGGGCCTCGTCGAGCGCGGCCTGATCGCCGAGGCGGGGCGGGAGCGGGAGGGAGGCGCCGTCCGCTACGAGACGACGGCTCTCTTCGAGCGCGTCTTCGGCCTCGCAGACCGGTCGGAGCTGCCCGAGCTCGACGAGCTCGGAGGCGACGTCGAGGAGCTGCGCACGCGCCTCGAGGACGTCGCTCGGCGCCCCGCCTAGCTGCTCTTGACGATCCGCTCGGCCTCCTCGCGCGTGAACGCGCGAAGAGTCTCCGTCGTCACCTGGCCGTGCTTGGCGAGCTCGATGAGCATCTGGTAGGCGGTCTCGTCGTCGGGAGCCTCGAAGATCTCGACGACGTCGTAGCGTCCGAGCGTGACGTAGGCGTCGAGCAGCTGCCCGCCGCGCTCCTCGATCGCGCGGGCCGCCTCCTCGACCCGGTCGCGCCAGGCCGGAATGCCGGTCATGCCCTGCGAGGTGAACTTCATCAGGGTGATGTAGACCGGCACGCCGGGATCATGACAGGGCGGGGTGGAGGGGGCCGGTTCGGCCCCCTCCGGCCACCCGGCGCTAGCCGATCACGTGGAAGACGAAGCCGAACTCGGTGGCGCTCCTCGCGTGCAGATCCATCGTGCCGCGGGCGTTCCGGTAGGCGCCGGTGCCCCCGGTGATCGCGAACGTCGAGTCTGCGGCGTCGTAGAACGGCCCCTGGACGGTGATCTGCCCCTTCGGCAGGAACGTCGTCCAGTAGCACTCGAACGCCTGGCCGACGACGGTCCGGACGCACTGGCCCTGGTCGGTGCCGACCTTCTTCCCGCTGCGGGCGTCGAAGACCTCGTTGGCGAACGTCAGCGTGTCGCCGAGCGAGTCTCCCGCCGGCGGGAGGTCGACGAGCGTGTCCGTCGTCGCGATCTCGAAGACGGCGATCCGCTTCCCTCCTCCTGAGGACGCGGCACCCGTCGAGCCGGCTGCGAGCGTGATCACGAGCGTGGCCGCGGCGGCGAGGACGATGAGGGTGAGCAGGCGCTTCATGGCCCCTCCTCTCGTGGTGGATCGGCCGACCCTACGCCTGTCCACAGGGCGGCACAATGATTCCGGTCATGCGTCTAAACGCGTTCCTCGCCCGCACAGGAGTGGCGTCGCGCCGGGGCTCGGAGGAGCTGATCCAGGCGGGGCGCGTCCGCGTGAACGGAAAGATGGCGGGTCTGGCGACGTTCGTGGAGCCCGGCGACACGGTCGAGCTGGACGGCCGTCGGCTCGTGCTCGAGCCGCTCGCCTACGTGCTCCTGCACAAGCCGGGCGGCGTGGTGACGACGGCGAGCGACCCGCACGGCCGGCGGACGGTCGTCGACCTCGTCGACGTCTCGCAGCGGATCGTTCCCGTGGGGCGCCTCGACGCGGACACGACCGGGGTGCTTCTGCTCACGAACGACGGGC
Source organism: uncultured Actinomycetes bacterium (assembly GCA_963775625.1). Taxonomy (GTDB): domain Bacteria; phylum Actinomycetota; class Thermoleophilia; order Gaiellales; family Gaiellaceae; genus JAIBJN01. The sequence continues at coordinate 168,959 of CAVZJM010000004.1, forward strand.
CGCTCGCGCACAGGCTCATGCACCCGCGCTACGAGGTGGACAAGGTCTACGAGGCCGAGGTCGAGGGCGAGCCGGACGACGGAGCGATGCGCCGGCTCGGCGAGGGCGTCGAGCTCGAGGACGGCCGCACCGCTCCGGCCGGCGTGCGCCGCCTCGCGCCGTCACGCCTCGAGCTGACGCTGCACGAGGGCCGCAAGCATCAGGTGAAGCGCATGTGCGAGGCGGTCGGCCATCCGGTGCGCCGGCTCCACCGCCGCGAGTACGCAGGCCTGACGCTGAGCGGCGTCGAGCCGGGCGAGTGGCGAGAGCTCACGCGGGAGGAGGTCGCCACCCTGCGGGCGGCGCCCCGAGCCAAGTAACAGTCTGTTACCTGGGAGGGACGAAGCCGACGGCCTGGTGCGCCCGCTTCAGGGTCGCGGCGGCGATCGCGTGCGCCTTCTCGGCGCCCTGGGCGAGGATCGCGGCCAGCTCGGCGGGGTCGCCGCGCAGCTCGCCGAAGCGGAGGCGGATGGGGTCGAGGAGCTCGACGACGGCCTCCGCCACCTCCTCCTTGAACTTCCCGTAGCCGGCGCCGTCGTAGCGGGCCTCGATCGCCTCCGCGGAAGCGCCGGTGGCCACGGCCATGATGTCGATCAGGTTCGTCACGCCCGGCTTGTCCTCGGCTCGCACGATGTCGCGCCCGGAGTCGGTGACGGCCGAGCGGATCTTCCGCCGGATGATGTCGGGTGGGTCGAGCACCTTCACGAGCCCGGCGTCGGACGAGAGCGACGTGGACATGCGGCTCTCCGGCTCCTGGAGGTCCATGACCTTCGCGCCGAGCTCGCCGTAGGTCCCCTCCGGGACGACGAACGTCTCGCCGAAGCGCTGGTTGAACCGCTGCGCGACGTCGCGCGCGAGCTCGAGGTGCTGGCGCTGGTCCTCGCCGACCGGAACCACGTCGGCGTCGTAGAGGAGGATGTCGGCGGCCTGCAGCACCGGGTAGGTCATGAGCCCCACCGAGAAGCTCGTTTGCGCGGCCGACTTCTCCCGAAACTGGGGCATGCGCCGGAGCTCGCCGTAGGGGGTCATGCACTCGAGCACCCAGGAGAGCCGGGGGTGCTCCGGCACATGGCTCTGCACGAAGAGCGTGCAGACCTCCGGATCGAGGCCGCAGGCGATCAGGAGCGCCGTGAGGTCGAGCGTCGCCTCGCGCAGCTCGTCGGGCTCCTGCGGAACGGTGATCGCATGCAGGTCGACGATCGGATGGAACGCGTCCACCTCGTGCTGCTCCGCCACCCAGCGCCGGATGGCGCCGGCGTAGTTGCCGAGGTGCTTCTCGCCCGTCGGCTGGATCCCGGAGAGAACGCGCACGTCCGGGCGATTATCCCTCACCGTTAAGGAGGCTTGACGAAACGCAGTCTGTGCCGCCGGGCCGCGCTGCTCGCCCCGATGCGGCGTCCTCAGTCGACGCCCGTAGCCTCCGGCTACGAGCGCTCCCTGCGTCCTTGCCTCGGAACGACCATCGCACCCCGGCGGCGAGCGACGTTCCGCCAATCCTCCTTAGACTGAAGGCCGATGGCTGTGACGAAGCAGGTCTGGACGCCCTCCTCGTGGCGGGCGAAAGTCGCCCTCCACCAGCCGGAGTGGCCGAGCGAGGAGCGGGTCGAGGCCGCCCGCGAACGGCTCGCCGTCGTGCCGCCGCTCGTCTTCGCCGGGGAGGCCCGCCAGCTCCGGGCCGCGCTCGCCGAGGCGGCCGCCGGGCGCGCATTCCTCCTCCAGGCCGGCGAGTGCGCGGAGTCGTTCCACGACCTCTCGGCGGTCCACATCCGCGAGAAGCTGAAGATCATGCTGCAGATGGCCGCCGTCCTCACCTACGGGGCCACGCTCCCCGTGGTGAAGGTCGGGCGGATCGCGGGCCAGCTCGCCAAGGCGCGGTCGTCGCCGACCGAGAACGTCGGCGGCGCCGCGATCCCGTCGTTCCGCGGCCACATGGTGCACGACGACGCGCCCACTGCCGAGGCGCGCATCCCCGACCCCGACCGCATGGTGCAGGCCTACAACCACGCGACGGCGACGCTCAACCTGGTGCGCGCGTTCACGAAGGGCGGGTACGCCGACCTGATGCGCGTCCACGAGTGGAACCAGGAGTTCGTCGCCTCCTCGCCCGAGGGGCGCCGGTACGAGCAGCTCGCATCCGAGATCGAGCGGGCGCTTCGCTTCATGGCCGCGTGTGGGATCGACCTCTCCGCGGAGTCTCAGCTCCACCAGGTGGACGTGTGGACGAGTCACGAGGGCCTCGTGCTCGACTACGAGGAGGCCCTCACGCGGCGGGACTCCACGACCGGCGACTGGTACGACTGCTCGGCGCACATGCTCTGGATCGGGGAGCGCACGCGCCAGCCGGACGGCGCCCACGTCGAGTTCTTCTCCGGCGTGCACAACCCGCTCGGGCTGAAGGTCGGCCCGACGGCGACGCCCGACGAGATCCTCGAGCTCTGCGAGCGCCTCAACCCGGAGCGCGTCCCCGGACGGCTGACCCTCATCGCGCGCATGGGCGCCGACAAGGTCATCGACCTCCTGCCGCCCATCCTCCGGGCGGTGCGGGACTCGGGCCAGCCGGTTCTCTGGGCGTCCGACCCCATGCACGCCAACGCGTTCGTGACCGAGTCGGGCTTCAAGACGCGCCGCTTCGACGTGATCATGGCCGAGATCGAGGGCTTCTTCGCCGCGTGCCGCAAGGAACGCGTGTGGCCCGGAGGCATCCACCTCGAGTACACGGGGGAGGACGTCACCGAGTGCCTCGGAGGCGCCGAGGCCGTGCTCGAGGAGCAGCTGAACGCCCGCTACATGACGCTCTGCGACCCGAGGCTGAACGCGCGCCAGTCGCTCGACCTGGCCTTCCGGCTCGCCGAGCTCCAGCGCGTCTAGTGGCTCACGAGGTGCAGCATCACCTGGAGAGCCACTGATGCAGGTTCAGAAGCTCGCCGTCGTCGGCACCGGGCTGATCGGCGCCTCGGTCGGGCTCGCCGCCAAGCGCGCGGGCATCGGCCACGTCGCCGGCTACGACGCCGACCCCGAGTTCCTGGCTCTCGCCGCCGAGCGGGGCGCGCTCGACGAGCCTGCGGGCAGCCTGGTCGCCGCCGTGGAGGAGGCCGAGCTGGTGGTCGTCGCCACGCCCGTCGCGACCCTCGGGGAGCGGATCGGGGAGGTGCTGGACGCGGCCGGGGCGGGGGCCACCGTTACCGACGTCGGCTCGACCAAGTCGGCGCTCTGCGCCGCCGTCCCCGACCGGATCCGCTTCATCGGCGGGCACCCCGTCTGCGGCTCGGAAGCGCGGGGGCCGACGAGCGGGAGCGAGCAGCTCTTCGAAGGCGCGACCTGGTTTCTGACGCCGGTCGCCGAGACGGAGCCCGAGCGCTACCGCGTCCTGCACGGGTTCGTCGCCTCGCTGGGAGCCGTGCCGGTGGCGATCGACCCCGTCGCGCACGACCGCCTCCTGGCGCTCACCAGCCACCTGCCGCACGCGCTTGCGAACGTCGTCCTGAACCACGCCGGCTCGGTGCGGGTGGACGGGCACGAGCCGCTCGCCGGCGCAGGCGGGTCGCTGCGCGACATGACGCGCGTGGCCGGCGCGAACCCGCGCATCTGGATCGACATCTTCCTCGACAACGCCGAAGAGCTGCGCGCCTCCCTCTCCGAGCACCGACGCCGCGTCGAGGAGCTCGAGCGTGCGCTCGAGGCGCGCGACGCCGGCTGGCTCGCGCGCTGGATCGGCGAGGCCGGCGGCAACCGGCGCAGGCTCCTGGCCGAGGCATACGAGGATCCCGGCGCCATCCAGCGGGTGCGCGTGCACGTGCCGGACCGGCCCGGCGTGCTCTCCGGGATCACGCAGGCGCTCGGCGCCGAGCAGATCAACATCGAGGACTTCGAGCTCGACCACCTCTCGCCGGAGCGCGGCGGGACGCTGAACGTGCTCGTGGCCGGCGAGGAATCCGCCCGCCGTGCCGCCGACCTCCTCGAGGCACAGGGCTACTCCGTGATCGTCTCACCGGCATTCGAGGACTAGCGTGCTCGTAGCGCCCGCGTCGTCGGTCCAGGGAGACATCGCGGTCCCCGGGGACAAGTCAATCTCGCACCGGGCGCTTCTCCTCGGCATGATCGCCGGCGGGGAGAGCAAGCTCGACGGCTTCGGCGCCTCGAAGGACACGCTCTCGACCGTTGCGGCGGTCCGCGCCCTCGGGGCGGGGGTGGAGGTGGACGGCGACCGCGTCCGCATCGGCGGGGTCGGCCTGCGGGGGCTCCAGGAGCCCGCCGGCCCGCTCGACTGCGGCAACGCGGGCACGCTGCTGCGGCTCCTCCCCGGGATCCTGGCCGGCCAGCACGGCCGTTTCGAGCTCGTCGGCGACGCGTCGCTGAGCTCGCGGCCGATGGAGCGGGTCGCCGAGCCGCTGCGGGCGCTGGGGGCGCGCGTGGAGACGACCGACGGGCACGCGCCGGTGGTCGTCGAGGGCGGGGAGCTGGAGGCGCTGCGCTGGGAGCTCCCCGTGGCGAGCGCCCAGGTGAAGTCGTGCGTCCTCCTCGCGGGGCTCTACGCGCAGGGAGGGCCGACCGCGGCGGTCGAGCCGCAATCGAGCCGTGACCACACGGAGCGGATGCTGGAGGCGATGGGAGCCCGCGTGCGGCGCCTGCCGAGGGAGGCCGCCGTCTGGCCGGTGGAACGGCTGGAGCCGCTCCGGGCGACCATTCCCGGGGACGTCTCCTCGGCCGCGCCGTTCATCGTCGCGGCGACGCTCCTGGCCGGCTCGAAGCTGCGCCTGCACGGCGTCGGGCTGAATCCGACGCGCACCGGGCTCCTCGCCGTCCTCGAGCGCATGGGCGCGCGCGTCGCCGTCTTCAACCGGCACGCTGCCGGGGGCGAGCCGGTCGGCGACCTCGAGGTCGAGGCCGCCGAGCTGGTGGCGACCTCGATCGGCGCGGCAGAGGTGCCGGCTCTCGTCGACGAGCTGCCGCTGTTTGCGCTGGCCGCCGGGATGGCGCACGGCGACAGCGTCGTCACGGGCGCACAGGAGTTGCGCGTAAAGGAGTCGGACCGTCTCGAAAGCGTGAAAGATGCGCTCCGGCCACTAGGCATCCACATCGAAACCCGTCACGATGGCTTCCGGGTTCGTGGGGTCCCCTCCCGCCCTCAGGGTGGGGGCGTGATCGACGCCTGCGGCGACCACCGAATCGCCATGCTGGGCGCGGTCGCCGGGCTCGTTTCGCGGGAGGGGGTGGAGCTCCGGGGGGTCGAGACCGCCGCTGTAAGCTTCCCCGACTTCTTTCCCATGCTGGACAGCCTCAGCGTACGCTGAGGCTGTCCTATGAAGGATGACGTCACCGGTGAAGGCCCGTTCTCTCTTGGTTGAGCTTTTGCGCGAAGCGGAAAAGGTCAATTGATCGTCGCGATCGACGGCCCTGCCGGCTCGGGCAAGAGCACCATCGCGCGCGGCCTCGCCGAGCGTCTCGGCTTCCGCTACCTCGACACAGGGGCCATGTACCGCGCCCTCACGTGGCTCGCGCTCGAGGACGCGCTCGACCTCGACGAGGGGCCGGCGCTCGAGGCGCTTGCGCTCGCGAACCCCGTCACGTTCGAGGGGGAGCGCGTGCTCGTCCGCGATGTGGACGTGACGGAGGCGATCCGCGAGCCTCGAATCGACCGCGTCGTCTCCGCGGTCGCGCGCCATCCGGGGGTGCGGTCGGTCATGAAGGAGCGCCAGCGCGAGCTCGCGGAGGGAGGCGATGCGGTCATCGAGGGGCGCGACATCGGCACGGTCGTCTGCCCGGATGCCGAGGTGAAGGTGTATCTCGTCGCCGACCCGGGCGAGCGCGCGCGTCGGCGCCAGGCCGACCATCCCGACATCGGCGCGGAGGCTCTGGCCACCGACCTGCGGCTCCGCGACCAGCGCGACTCCGCGCAGATGCAGGCGGCGCCCGACGCCGAGCAGATCGACACGACCCAGCTCACCATCGACGAGGTTCTCGACCGGATCGAGCGGCTCGTCGAGGCGAGGACGAGCGCGAGCGCATGAAGCCGGTCGACCTCGTCTACTGGACGGTCGGCAAGGGCTTCCTCGGGAGCCTGACGCGTGCCGCGACCTCGATCCGGGTCTACGGGAAGGAGCGCGTGCCGCGGGAGGGCGGCGCCGTGCTCGCCGTGAACCACTTCAACTTTATCGACGTCCCCGTCATCGGCACCATGTGCCCACGCCGACTGGTCTTCGTGGCGAAGAGCGAGCTGTTCGACGTCCCTGGGCTCTCCCAGCTCATCGCCGCGCACGGGACGCTCGCGATCCGGCGCGGCGAGTCCGACCGCGACGCGCTCCGGCGCATGCGCGAGACGGTACGGGAGAACGACCTGCTCGGCCTCTTCGTGGAGGGCACGCGCCAGACGAGCGGCGTGCCGGGGGAGGCGAAGCCGGGCGCGGCGATGGTGGCGATCAGCGAGGGCGTGCCGGTGATCCCCGCCGCGATCCACGGCTCGCAGACCTGGAAGCTCGGCAACCGGGCCGCGGTGTCCGTGGCATTCGGCGAGCCCATGCGCTTCGCCGAGCACCCGCGGAACTCGAAGGGCTACGCGGCCGCGTCGGAGGAGATCATGGCCGAGATCAGGCGCCTCTGGGCGTGGCTCGTCCACATCCACGAGCTGGAGCAGCGGCCGCGCCGGGCCACGCCCCCGCGCCGCGCGAGCGTTCCCCAAAAGGTCGTCTAAGTGCCTCTCCAGGCAATACACGCCTGCCCCTGCCCCGCGATCACGCGGCGCCAGAGCCCACCCTCGCCCTCACCAAGGCTTCTAGCCTTGGCTTCGGTCGAGTGCGGACTCTGGCTTGGTGCTCGCGACGCAGGAGCTAGGCAGCATTGCCTGGAGTGGCACTAGGCGTGAGCGACCCGCCGCTCCTCGGCGCGGTCGCCGTCGTCGGCTTTCCCAACGTCGGGAAGTCCACGCTCGTAAACCGCCTGACCGCCACGCGCGAGGCTGTCGTCTTCGAGACGCCCGGCGTCACGCGCGACCGCAAGGACGTCGTCTGCGAGTGGGCGGGAAAGCGGTTCGTCCTCGTCGACACCGGCGGGGTCGACGTCGCCGATCCGTCGCCGCTGATCCAACAGGTCGCCGAGCAGGCGCGGCGCGCCGTCGAGGAGGCCGACCTCGTCGTCTTCGTCGTCGACGCGAAGGCCGGGGTGACGCCGGGCGACGAGGAGGTCGCGGACATCCTGCGGCGCTCCGGCAAGCCCGTGCTCGTCGTCGCCAACAAGGTGGACGATCCGAGGCGCGACGACGAGGCGCTCGAGTTCCACCGCCTCGGCCTGGGCGACCCGCTCCCGATCTCGGCGCTGCACGGCTACGGGACGGGCGACCTGCTCGACCAGATCGTCTCGCTCCTCCCGGGCGAGGGGCGGCCCGAGGTCGGGGAGGACGCGATCCGGGTGGCCGTGCTCGGCCGGCCCAATGTGGGCAAGTCGAGCCTCGTCAACGCGCTCGTCGGCCAGGAGCGGGTGATCGTCTCCGACCAGCCCGGGACGACCCGCGACTCGATCGACACGGTGCTCCGGCGGGGCGACACGACCTACGTCCTCGTGGACACGGCAGGCCTTCGCCGCAAGCGCCGCCACCGGCAGGGGATCGAGTACTACTCGGAGCTCCGCGCGATCAAGGCCGCCGAGCGAGCCGACGTGGCGCTCGTGCTCATCGACTCGACCGAAGGCCTCGTCGACCAGGATCTCGCCGTCGCGGACGTCGCGCGCACGGCCGGCGATTCGACCCTCGTCGTCCTGTCGAAATGGGACGCTGCAGAGGTTGGGATCGAGGATGTGCGTCCCCGCGTCGAGACCAAGCTGCGCCAGCGCCCGCCGGTCGTCGCAGTTTCGGCGAAGACCAATCGTGGCGTCGGCAAGCTCCTCGACCGCGTGGAGGAGCTCTTCGCCAAGCACACGGCCCGCGTTCCGACGGCAGGACTCAACCGGATCCTGCAGGAGCTGCGCGACGCACGGCCCGGTCCGAGCAAGAACGGTAGGCGCCTAAATCTCCTCTACGGCACGCAGGTCTCGACGCGGCCGCCCCGGTTCCGCATCCACGTCAACGACCCCGGCCTGCTCACGCGCGACTACGGCTACTGGGTGGAAAACCAGCTGCGAGAACGGCTGGAGCTCCAGGGCGTGCCGGTGATCATCGACTTCGTGCGGCGCTCGTGAAGGCGGTCGTCGTCGGCGGCGGCTCCTGGGGATCGGTCTTCGCAATCCTCCTTGCCGAGCGCGGGCACGAGGTGACGCTCGCCTGCCGGGACCCCGAGCAGGCGCGCGTCGTGAACGAGACCGGCCGGAACCCGCGCTACGTGACGGACGCGGACCTGTCGGCAGTCACCGCCGCCACGCTCGCGGAGGCGCCGGTGGCCGAAGCCGACCTCGTCTGCCTGGCGGTCCCGAGCCGCGCGTACAGGGAGGTCGCGGAGAGCCTCGTGGGCGCCGCGCCCGTCCTCAGCCTGACGAAGGGGCTCGACCCGGAGACGGGCTCGCGGCTCTCGAAGGTCGTCCGCGGCAGGCCCATCGCGGTGCTCACGGGCCCCAACCACGCGGAGGAGATCGCGCAGGGGCTCCCGGCCGCCGCCGTGATCTCGAGCGAGGACGAGGCGCTCGCCGTCGAGCTCCAGCGCGCGATCATCTCGACGCGCTTCCGTGTCTACCTCAACGCGGATCTGGTCGGGGTCGAGCTCTGCGCGGCGGCGAAGAACGTGATGGCGCTGGCGGCAGGCGGTGTCGACGGCTTCGGGTTCGGCGACAACGCCAAGGCGGGTCTGATCACGCGCGGCCTCTCCGAGATGGCCCGGCTGGGCGAGGCCTGCGGCGCCCGCGGCGAGACGTTCTCCGGCCTCGCCGGCATGGGCGACCTGATCGTCACGTGCTTCTCCCGCTACAGCCGGAATCGCCGGGCCGGCGAGCTGATCGCCCAGGGGCGCTCGCCGGAGGAGGCGAAGGAGGAGATAGGCATGGTCGTGGAGGGCCTGACCACCGCGCCCGTCCTGCGCGACCTCTCGCGGCGGCTCGGCGTCGAGCTTCCCATCACCGAGGCGATCTGCGAGGTGCTCACGGGCACGAGCGCCCTTGACCTGGTCTCAGGCTTGATGAGCAGAACGCCGACAGATGAGTAGCGTGATCGTCGTGCGCGTCATCCCGGCTCTGCTCGCCGCCCTGCTCCTGGCGCTCCTGGCCGGCTGCGGGAGCTCGGGCTCTGCGGGGAGCGCTGCCTCGGCCGTGCCCGAGGACGTCGCCGTCTACCTCTCGGTGGACACGTCCTTCGAGGGCGACCAGTGGCGCGCGGTGCGCGATCTGCTCGCGAAGTTCCCGGACGGGGAAGGCGCCCTCGACGAGCTGCTCGGGAAGGCCTCGGACAGCGCAGGCCTCTCGACGGACAAGCTGAAGGAGGCGCTCGGATCCGAGGTCGGCATCGCAGTTCTCGACCTCCCGGTCGGCTACGAGGACCCCCCGCTCGTCATCCTGACCCAACCGAGCGACGAAGACGCCTTCAGGGAGCTCCTGGAAGACGGCGAGGCGGCCTTCGCCGAGGTGAACGGCTGGCAGGTCGCCGCCTCCGACGAGGCGACGCTCGAGCGCTACCGGGACGCGCTGGAAGGGCCGACGCTCGAGAGCTCCGCCGAGTTCGCGGAGACGATGGACGATCTCGCGGACGGGCTCGTCCACGCATACGTGAACGGCGAGGCGATCGTCGAGGCGTTCGCGTCCCAGCCGGGCTTCCCAGCCGGCGCGTTTCCGCTGCCCACCGGCGGTCAGATCGGATCGGTAGGGGCCGTCGTCAAGGCGGAGGGAAACGGCGTTCGGGTCGAGGGCAGGGCCGTCACCGCCCAGCAAGCCGAGGGCGGTGCGGAGGTCGAGCCCTACGCATCCGAGCTGGCCGAGGAGGTGCCGGGCGGCGTCCTTGCCTTCGTCTCCTCCAAGGGCCTGGGCGAAGGGCTGGCCGGCGGCGCCGGCGGCCTCGAGGGGCTGCTCCCCTTCGACCTGAACGAGGTCGCCGAGCTCTTCGCCGGGGAGACCGCCGTCTACGTCCGCCCCGGCGACCCCACGCCGTCGATCACGCTCGTGACCGAGGTCGACGACGAGGCGGCGGCGCTTCGGACCGCCGAGGGGCTGGTCGGGCTGGCGGGCCCCGAGCAGCCGATCGTCGTCGAGGCCTTCGACGGCCTTCTCGCGGTCTCGAGCTCCCAGAAGGAGCTCGACGCGCTTCGCGGCGACGGCCCGCGCCTCGACCAGGACGACCGCTTCGAGGAGGCTCTCGACGAGGCCGGCATGCCCGGCGAGACGATTGGCTTCGGCTACGTGGACGTCCAGGCCGCCGTGCCGCTCTTTCTCGGTCTCTCGGGCGCCGCCACCTCCGCGCCGCCGCAGGTCGGCGAGTATCTCGAGCCGCTCGGCGGGCTCGTCTTCTGGGGCGACGGAGACGGCGACGTGCAGCGCTTCTCGCTCTTCCTCGGCATCCACTAGGGGCGCGTCGGTAGCCTTCTGCCCCATGGCGGCGCGCGAGTTCCTCTTCACGTCCGAGTCCGTGACCGAGGGTCATCCGGACAAGGTGGCCGACCAGGTCTCGGACACGATCCTCGACCACGTCCTCGCCGACGACCCCAACGGGCGCGTTGCCTGCGAGACCCTGGTGACGACGGGGCTCGTCGTCGTCGCGGGCGAGATCACGACCGAGACGTACGTCGACATCCCGCGCGTCGTCAGGAAGAAGATCCAGGAGATCGGCTACGACCGCGCCAAGTACGGCTTCGACGCGGACACGTGCGGCGTGATCGTGGCGCTCGACGAGCAGTCGCCGGACATCGCCCAGGGCGTGGACAGCTCCTACGAGATGCAGCACGGCGACGACGACCCGCTCGACCAGATCGGCGCCGGCGATCAGGGGATGATGTTCGGGTACGCCTGCACCGAGACCGAGGAGCTGATGCCGCTCCCGATCATGCTCGCGCACAAGATCGCCAAGCGGCTCTCGGAGGTGCGGAAGGCGCAGATCCTCCCGTACCTGCGCCCGGACGGAAAGTCGCAGGTGACGATCCGCTACGAGGTGGACGAGCACGGGCGCCAGCGTCCCGTCGAGGTCGTGCGGGTGCTCGTCTCGACCCAGCATCGCGACGGGCTCGACGAGGAGACGCTGATCAAGCCCGACCTGATCGAGCACGTCCTCCATCCGATTCTCCCGCGCGACCTCTACGACGAGCACCGCTTTGAGGAGCGTGACTTTGTCCTCGTCAACCCGACCGGGAAGTTCGTGCTCGGCGGGCCGATGGGCGACACGGGCCTGACGGGCAGGAAGATCATCGTGGACACGTACGGCGGCGCCGCCCGCCACGGCGGCGGCGCGTTCTCCGGCAAGGACCCGACCAAGGTCGACCGCTCGGCGGCCTACGCAGCCCGCCACGTGGCGAAGAACGTCGTCGCCGCCGGCCTGGCCGACCGCTGCGAGCTGCAGGTCGCCTACGCGATCGGAGTCGCCCACCCGGTCTCGATCGAGCTCGAGTGCTTCGGCACCGAGCGGCTCTCCCTCGCGCGCATCGAGGAGCTCGTCCGCGAGCACTTCGACCTGCGCCCGGGCGCCATCCTCCGCGACCTCGACCTGCGGCGGCCGATCTACGCGAGGACGGCCGCCTACGGCCACTTCGGCCGCGCCGACCACGACTTCACGTGGGAGCGGACGGAGCAAGCGGACGCCCTCCGCGCCGCCGCCGGCCTGACGGCCGAAGTCCCAGCCTCCTAGTCGCCGACCGCGATCGTCTCCTACGTGCCGCCACCCGGCCTTGTGCTCCACGCGCACAAACGCTCGGTGGCGGGATGGCAGCGTCCCCATCCGCCGCCGACGTGGCCGAAAACGGCACGGGTGGGGCTTGTGCGCGTGAAACACAAGCGCGGTGGCGCCGCCGAACTCGGGGCGTCGCGGTCGGAAGGAGAGGGGAGCCCGGCTACGCGGCGGGCCTGACGAAGAGGCCGGCTGCGGCCCTCTCGCCGATGGCGCGCTCGTCGCCGTCGACGGTGAGGGCGAACTGGCCCGCCGCCGGCTCGGCGCGGCGGAGCTCGACGTGGGCGCCGGGGACGAGGCCCTCGTCGTAGTACCAGTGCAGGAGCTCGCCGTCGTGCTCGGCCAGGCGGACGATCTCGGCGCTCTCGCCCTCGGCGAGGTCGTTCAGCGGCTTCAGCTCCCGGTTCTCGGCCTGCTCGAAGTTGACGTCGACGGGCCACCCGTGCGGGCAGCGGTCGGGGTTGCCGAGCTGCTTCTCGATCCGCTCGACCATGTCGTCGGTGAACGTGTTCCCCAGCAGGTCCGCCTGCACGTGCGCCTCGGCGGCGGTATAGCCCATGAAGTCGGTGAGGAGCCGCTCGATAATGCGGTGCTTGCGGACGACGCGCTCGGCGATCGCGCGGCCCTGCTCGGTCAGGATCGCCTCCTTGTGCTCGCCGCGCTCGACGAGCCCGTCGGCCTCGAGGCGCTTCAGCATCTCGCCCGCGGACGCGCGTGAGACGCCGAGCATGTCGGCGACGCGGACGGCGAGCGTGGGCGCGCCCTTGGTGTCCGGCTTGTACTCCCCGATGGGAAAAGCCAGGAAGTAGATCGTCTCGAGATAGTCGTCGACCGAGTGCCCAGCCGCCATGTCAGCGATGATTTTACCGTGGCTCGGTTCGCCTCCGTCGTGCCGCTCGTCTCGGCGCGCGCCGTCGCGCGGCCCTTCACCTACCTCGCGGACGGGCTGGAGAAGGGCGCCGTCGTCTCGGTCCGCTTCGGGAAGGCGAAGCGCCGCGGCGTCGTCGTCGGGCTCGAGGAGGAGGCGCCGCCCGAGGTCCAGCCCGTCGCCGTCGAAGGCGTGCTCGGAGCCGTTCCCGCTCCTCTCGTCGACCTCGCGCTCTGGGTCGCCGAGTACTACGGCTCGACCCCGGCACGGGCGCTCGGGCTCGTCGCGCCCGCCGCGCCGGCGCGCCGCCCGGGGGCGAAGCGGCGGCTTCGCCAGGACGACCTGCCGGGGGAGCAGGCGCCGGCCGCGCCGAGCGAGACGCAGGCAGCTGCACTGGAGCGGATCGGGGCCGCCCTGGACGGCGGCGGCGGCGGTGGCGGCGCGTTCCTGCTCTACGGCGCCACCGGGAGCGGCAAGACGGAGGTCTACCTGCGCGCCTGCGAGCAGGCGCTCGCGCGCGGGCGCGGTGCGATCGTGCTCGTCCCCGAGATCGCCCTCACCCCGCAGGCGCTCGGGCGGTTCCGCGCGCGCTTCGGCGAGCGGGTGGCCGTCCTCCATTCCGCGCTGACGGAGGCGGAGCGGCGCGACGAGCGCGAGCGGATCGCCTCGGGCGAGGCGCCGATCGTCGTCGGGGCCCGCTCCGCGGTCTTCGCCCCGGTGCCCGCGCTGGGGCTGATCTGCGTCGACGAGGAGCACGACGCCTCCTACAAGCAGGAGTCGGATCCCCGCTACGACGCCCGCACCGTGGCTGCGAAGCGTGCGGCGCTCGAAGGCGCGGTCGCCGTCTTCGGCAGCGCCACCCCGAGACCGGAGAGCTGGCGATCCCTCGAGCAGCTCGAGCTCGGCGGCCGGCTCGCCGGCCCGCTTCCGTCCGTGCAGGTCGTCGACCTGCGGCGGGAGGCCGGCTATCCGCTGTCCGCGCCGCTGCTCGCCGAGCTCGGCAAGCTCGCGGACCGTGGCGGCAAGGCGATCCTGCTCCTCAACCGTCGCGGCGTGTCGCCGGCCCTCCACTGCCGCGCCTGCGGGCTGACGCTCCGGTGCCCGGACTGCGACGTGGCGCTCGCCCTCCACGGGGACGGCCGGCTCCACTGCCACCACTGCGGGCGCCGTCAGCCCGCGCCGGAGCTGTGCCCCGCCTGCGGCGCCGCCGAGGTGGCCCGCCTCGGCGCCGGGACGGAGAAGCTCGAGGCCGAGCTCGCCGCCCGCCTGCCGGAGCTGGAGCGCTTCCGCCTCGATGCCGACGTCGCGGGCAGGCCCGGCGGGCTGAGCCAGGTCTTGACGGGCTTCGCCGCCTGCGAGCGGGGGGTGCTCCTGGGCACGCAGATGGTGGCGAAAGGGCATCACTTCGAGGGCGTCGCGCTCGCCGCGGTCGTGGACGCCGACACCGCCCTCGGCCTCCCCGACTTCCGCGCGGAGGAGCGCACCTTCCAGCTCGTGACGCAGCTGGCCGGCAGGAGCGGCCGCGACGCCCCGGGCCGCGTGGTCGTGCAGACCTACCAGCCGGATGCCCGCCCGATCGCGCTCGCCGCCCGCCACGACGTGGTGGAGTTTCTCGCCGGCGAGCTCGAGCGCAGGCGCGAGCTCGGGTATCCGCCGTTCCGCCATCTCGTCCGCATCACGGTCACGGGGCCGGGAATCACCGGCCCAGAGCGCGTCCTCGCCGAGCTCCGCGTGGAGCTCGGGCGCTCGGAGGCCGCCGCCGACCTGCTCGGGCCCGCGCCGCTCCTGCGTCTGCGGGGACGCCATCGCGCGCAGCTCCTCGTCAAGACCGGAGCGCCGCGCAGCCTGGCCTCGCGCGTCGCCGGCCTCCTCGCGGCGGCCGCCCCGGCCATGCGCCGGGACGACCTCGCCGTGTCGGTGGACGTGGATCCGCAGGGCGTTTCCTGACCCGAGCCTCCAGTTGTCGTCAGGGCGCCCGCTCGTGATCGACTCGAACCACGGAGCGCTCTGGCTTTAGACTTCTCCCCCTCGTGGGTCAGGTCGAAGGCCAGGTTCGCAGCGAACAGCTCGACGCCGAGCGGGAAGCACGGCGTCGCGCTGCGCTCGTGCAGATCCGCCAGTACCCCGACCCGGCGCTGCGGATGCGCGCGAACGAAGTCGAGGACGTGGACGATGCCGTCGCGGAGCTCGTCGAGCGCATGACGAAGCTGATGCAGGAGGCTCGCGGCGTCGGGCTGGCGGCGCCCCAGGTCGGCGTCCTCAGGCGCGTCCTCGTCTACCAGGCCTCGGACGAGGATCCCGTGGTGGCGCTTGTCAACCCGCGCCTCGCGGGGAGCTCGGACGAGCAGGAGACGCTCGACGAGGGGTGCCTCTCCCTCGGCGCCTCGGCGGTCGTCGTGCCGGTGTCGCGTCCGGCCACCGTCACGGTCGAAGCGGTGACTCCGGGCGGGGAACAGGTGACCGTGGAGGCCGAGGGCCTCGAGGCCAGGGTGATCCAGCACGAGCTCGACCACCTCGACGGGGTGCTGATCCTCGACCGGACGACCCCGGAAGACCGACGCGAGGCGCTCGCGCAGCTCCGTCCGCAGCCGATCCTCGGGCCCCTCGTGTGAGCGTTGGTCGATGAGTATCGCGGTCGCGGCGACGGGGACGTTCGGCGCGGGGATCCTCGACGGCCTCGCCGCCCGCCGGGAGATCGAGCTCCTGCTCACGAAGCCCGACAGCTCCCAGGGCCGCGGGCGCAAGAAGCTGCCCTCGCCGGCCAAGGCGGTCGCGCTCGAGCACCAGCTCGCCGTCCAGCAACCGGACCGCCTCACCGAGTTCCCCGGGAACGCGCGCATCGTGATCGTCGCCGACTACGGCGTGCTCGTCCCCGAGAGGCTGCTCGCCG
Source organism: uncultured Actinomycetes bacterium (assembly GCA_963775625.1). GTDB lineage: Bacteria > Actinomycetota > Thermoleophilia > Gaiellales > Gaiellaceae > JAIBJN01. The sequence continues at coordinate 184,532 of CAVZJM010000004.1, forward strand.
ACAGGCTCTGGCTGAACGTCCATCCCTCGCTCCTGCCGCGATGGCGGGGGCCGGCCCCCGTAGAGCGCGCGATCATGGAGGGAGACCGGGAGACCGGCGTGACCATCCACCGGACGACCGCGGAGCTCGACGCGGGGCCCATCGCCGCCCAGCGCCGCTTCCCGATCGGCCCCGAGGACGACGCCGGCGTCGTCTTCGAGCGCGCGACCCGCGTCGCGCTCGAGCTCCTCGACGAGGTCTTCGCCGAGCCGACGTTCGTTCCCCAGCCTGAGGTGGGCATCACCCATGCCGACAAGATCGCCGCCGCCGATCGTGACCTGGACTGGACGCTGCCGCCGGAGGTGAACCTCAACCGGATCCGGGCGCTCTCGCCGCACATCGGGGCGCGAGGGCTCGTCGACGGCCGGCGGCTGATCATCTGGCGGGGGCGGCCGGCGCGGCCCGAGGCGACGTTCGTGGCCGGCGGCATCGAGCCGCTGGAGGTGCAGCGGGAGGGAGGCCGCCGTATGCCCGTGGAGGAGTACCTCCGCGGACTGCGGAAGTGACAACGGCGAGAGCGGTCGCGGCCCGGGTCGTCCAACGGGTCTTCGAGGAGGACGCCTACGCGGACCGGGCGTTCAGAAGCGCCGCCGAGCCCCTGGACGCGCGCGACCGCGCCTTTGCGCAGCAGATCGCGTACGGCACGGTGCAGCGGGTGCGGACGCTCGACCATGCGATCGAGACGCTGGGCCGCCGGCCGGTGCGAAAGCTCGACCCGCCCGTTCGCGCCGCGCTTCGCACCGGGGCCTACCAGCTCGCCTACCTGGACGGCGTCCCGGCGCACGCAGCGGTGCACGAGTCGGTCGAGCTCGTGCGGGACGCCGGGCTCGAGCGGGCCGTCCCCTTCACGAACGCGGTGCTCCGGAGGCTCGCCGACGGCCTCCCCGACCTGCTCGCGCGCCTCCACGAGGAGACGCCGTCCGCCGCCGCGCTCCTGCACTCCTACCCGGACTGGATCGCGGAGACCTGGTGGCGGGAGCTGGGCGCGGACGCGGCGCGAGCGCTGATGCGGGCGCAGAACGAGCCTCCGGAGACCGCGGTTCGCACGCCCGAGGGGCCGAAGGTGGTGGGCTCGATCCCGCCTGGGTGGCTGGAGAGCGGATACGCCTGGCCGCAGAGCCGTGGCTCGCAGCTGGCCGGCGCCGCAGTGGGCGCACGCGCCGGAGAGCGGATCCTCGACCTCTGCGCGGCGCCCGGAGGCAAGGCGACGCAGCTGGCGGCGGCGGGCGCCGAGGTGGTCGCCGTCGAGAAGCATCCCGGCCGTGCCCGGGAGCTGGCCGAGAACGCACGCCGGCTCGGCGTCGAGCTGACCGTGGTCAACGCCGACGCGCTGGCGCTCCCGGACGACCTCGGCGGCTTCGACCGCGCGCTCGTCGACGCCCCCTGCTCCGGGCTCGGCGTCCTCAACTCCCGCCCGGACCTGCGCTGGCGCGCCGAGCCGCTGCCGGAGCTCCAGCTCGACCTGCTCCGCGTCGCCGCGGAGAGGGTGCGGCCCGCGGGCACGGTCACGTTCGCCGTCTGCACCATCCACCGCGCCGAGAACGAGGACGTCGTCGACGCCCTGGGCCTGCCCGTCGAGGATCTCGGTGCGGAGTGGCCCGAGCACCGGCATCCACGACGTCCGGAGTTCCTGCTCACGCTTCCGCACGTCCACGGGACTTCGGGTTTTTTCATCGCCCGGATGCGGGTCTAAGAACCCGTCTCAAAATGAAGCCTTGTGCCGTCGAACGGATCATTCTGAAACGAGTTCCAAGCCGCGACGAGCGGATACGCTCGCCTGATGCAGACCTCCGGCCGGCCGCCCTCCGCTCATGACTGACTGGGATCGACTGTTCGACGAGCTCTACCTCAGGACCTACGCGCCCCTTCAGCCCGACGAGGACGCCGAACAGCTCGCGCTCGGCGCAATGCGGCTGGCGGCCTGCGATCCTCCGGCCGACGTCCTCGACGCCGCGTGCGGCTTCGGCCGCCACTCCCGCGTGCTCGCCCGCGCCGGCTACGCGGTCGTGGGTCTCGACCGCTCGCCCGTGCTCCTGGCCGAGGCACGGCGACGCTCGGAGGGCGACGACGGTCCGAGCTGGGTGGAGGGCGACTACCGGGAGCTGCCGTTCCCGCCCGAGAGCTTCGACGCGGTCGCCAACCTGTTCAGCTCGTTCGGCTTCTTCGGCGACCGTGAGGATTCACAGGTGCTCGGCGAGTTCAGGCGCGTCCTACGTCCCGGTGGGGCGCTCGTCCTCGAGACGATGCACCGAGACCGCCTGATGACCGTCCTGGACGAGAGAGGCTGGGACGAGCTCCCAGACGGTGCCATTCGCCTCGAGCGTCGCGCCTTCGACTCGGTGGAGGGGGTCGTCGAGGTGGCGCTCACGTGCTGGCGGAAGGGCGGCGATCCCACGACGGTCGAGTATCGGCTGCGGGTGTACACGGCCACCGAGCTCGCGCGCATGGCAGCCGAGGCCGGCTTCGCGGAGACCGCGTTCTACGGCGACCCGGAAGGCGGTCCGTTCACCCGGGAGAGCCGGCTCGTTCTCGTTGCCAGGACGGCCTAAGAACCCGAACCAAAATGAAGCCTTGAGCCGCCGCGACGCCCTGGGCGGCGCGCTGCGGCGTCCTCGGTTGCGCCCGTAGCCTCGGCTACGAACGCGCCCTGCGTCCTTGCATCGCACTCACCCAGGACGCCGCGCCGACGAAGCGTCATCCTGGTTCGGGTTCTAAGATCGAGCCGTGCCCTGGCGGGACTGGATCCGGACGGTGGAGATCGAGCCCTCGCTGTACGCGGCCGACTTCACCCGCCTGGGCGACCAGGTGCGCTACCTCCTGAACGCCGGAGCGCGTGTCTTTCACTTCGACGTCGGCGACGGGCATTTCGTGGAGCCGATCACGATCGGCCCGATCGTTCTCCGCGCGATCGCGCCGATGATCCACGAGGGCGGCGGCGTCATCGACGTCCATCTCATGGTCACGAACCCGGAGCACCACTTCCCGCATGTCAAGGATGCCGGAGGTGACAGCGTCACCTTCCACGTCGAGGTCTGCGAGGAGCCGTGGAACGCGATCGCGCTCGCGCGCTCGCACGACCTCGGCGTCGGCGTCGCCTTCAACCCGGAGACGCGGGTCGGGGACGCCGTCGCGGCCTCGCTCGGGGCCGATCTGGTCCTCTGCATGAGCATCCGTCCCGGCTACTCGGGCCAGGAGTTCATGCCCGAGGCGCTCGAGCGGATTCGCGAGCTCCGCTCCCAGCTCCACGAGCGGGTCGTGGTGCAGGTCGACGGCGGCATCACGCACGAGAACGTCCACAAGGTCTACGAGGCCGGGGCCGAGGCGATCGTGGCCGGGACGGCCGTCTTCGGGTTCGAGGACATCAACCGCGCCTACCATCGGCTCGTCCGCAAGCTCGCCCCGGATGACTGAGGCCGGATGGCTCGAGCGCGCGCTCGAGCTGGCCGAGCGGGGCCGTGGGACGACCGCGCCGAACCCGGTCGTCGGCGCGGTCATCGTGCGCGACGGAGAGGCGGTGGGAGAGGGCTGGCACGAGCGCGCGGGGGGCCCGCACGCCGAGATCGTCGCGCTCGAGGCGGCCGGCGAGCAGGCCCGGGGCGCCACGCTCTACGTCACCCTCGAGCCGTGCGCCCACCACGGCCGCACGTCGCCTTGCTCCAAGGCGCTCCTCGAAGCCGGCGTGGCGCGTGTGGTAGCCGCCGTCGGCGACCCCAACCCGGAGACGGACGGCCAGGGCTTCGAACGGCTCCGCGCGGCGGGGGTCGAGGTCGAGCTTCCCGGCGGGGAGCTCGAGTGGCGCGCCCGGACGCAGAACGAGGCCTTCCGCACCTGGGTGGCGAAACGGCGCCCGTTCGTCGTCTACAAGGCCGCGCTCACGCTGGACGGACGGGTCACGGTCCCGGGCGCCCGCTGGGTCACCGGCGAGGAGAGCCGCCGCCGCGTGCACGAGCTGCGCGCGCAGGTGGACGCCGTCGCGGTCGGGATGGGCACCGTGCGGGCCGACGATCCGCAGCTGACGGCCCGGGACGTCGGCGCCGAGCGGCAGCCGCGCCGGCTTGCCTTCGGGCGTGGGCCGCTCCCCGAGGGCTCCGGGCTCGAGCTTCTCACCGGCCCGCTGGAGGAGGAGCTGGAAGGCCTCGCCGCCCAGGGCGTGCAGTCGCTGCTCCTCGAAGGAGGGCCGACGCTCGCGACCGCCTTCGTCACGGCGGGCCTCGCGGACAAGCTCGTGCTCTTCGTCGCGCCGACGCTCGCGGGAGCGGGGCCGCGCTGGCTCGGAGAGCTGCCCGAGCGCCTCACGCTCCTGCGGCCGTCCACCGAGCGGGTAGGTGGGGACCTGCTGGTGACCGCGTACCTGCGCGAGCCCTAAGATCGACACATGTTCACCGGGATCGTTCGCGAGCTCGGCACTGTCGAGTCGGTGCGCGAGGAGGGAGGCGCCGTGCGGCTCAGCGTCCGGGCGCCCGTGGCCGCCGAGGCGACGACCGTCGGCGGCTCCGTGAGCGTGAATGGCGTCTGCCTGACCGCGGTCGGCTCGGCCGACGGCGCGATCGAGCTCGACGTCGTCCCCGAGACCCTGCGCCGGAGCTCGCTCGGTCGCCTCGAGCCGGGTGCGTCGGTCAACGTCGAGCCCGCGCTGCGCGCCGGGGAGCCGCTCGGCGGCCACCTCGTCCAGGGCCACGTCGACGGAGTCGGGCGCGTGCTCCGCGCGGACGAGGAGGGCCTCGAGATCGAAGCAGCGGGCGAGATTCTCCGCTACTGCGTCGAGAAGGGGTCGATCGCGGTCGAGGGCGTCAGCCTGACGATCGCGGCTCTCGGCGGCGAGGGGTTCACCGTCGCGCTCATCCCCCACACGCGCGAGATCACGACTCTCGGAGCGCTGAGCGAGGGCGACGAGGTGAACCTCGAGGTGGACGTGATCGCCAAGCATGTCGAGCGCCTGGTGCAGCCGGGATACGATCCCAGGGAGACATGAGCGTGCAGATGGAGACGACGACGCCCTTCGCCACGATCGACGAGGCGATCGAGGACATCCGCCAGGGGAAGCTCGTGGTCGTGGTCGACGCGGCCGACCGCGAGAACGAGGGCGATCTGACGATCGCGGCGCAGTTCGCCACGCCCGAGGCGATCAACTTCATGGCGCGGCACGGCCGCGGGCTCATCTGCCTCTGCCTGACGGAGGAGCGCTGCGACGAGCTCGACCTCAAGCCGATGACGTACAACAACGAGACGCCCAACGAGACCGCGTTCACGATCGCCATCGAGGCGCGTGAAGGCGTGACGACCGGGATCTCGGCGGCCGACCGCGCGCACACGATCCAGGTCGCCATCGACCCGACGAAAGGCCCGGGCGACCTCGTCCAGCCCGGCCACGTCTTCCCGCTCCGGGCCAGCCCCGGCGGCGTCCTCCAGCGCGCCGGCCAGACCGAGGCCGCCGTCGACCTCGCGCGCCTGGCCGGGCTCAACCCGGCCGGGGTCGTGTGCGAGATCATGAACGAGGACGGGACGATGGCCCGCGTGCCCGACCTGATCCCGTACTGCGAGCTGCACGGGATCAAGATGGTCACGGTCGAGGACCTGATCGAGTACCGGCGCCGGACCGAGAAGCTCGTCGAGCGGATGACCTCGGTGCGGCTCCCCACGGTCTTCGGGGAGTTCACCGCCGTCGCGTTCCGCGAGGTGCTGAGCGGTAAGAACCACGTCGCGCTCGTCAAGGGCCAGGTGGACGGCGAGGAGGACGTGCTCGTGCGCGTGCACTCGGAGTGCCTCACGGGCGACGTCTTCCACTCGCTCCGCTGCGACTGCGGCGAGCAGCTCGAGCTCGCGCTCCGGCGGATCTCCGGCGAGGAGCGTGGCGTCCTGCTCTACATGTCCCAGGAGGGCCGTGGCATCGGCCTGCTCGCGAAGCTGAGAGCCTACGAGCTCCAGGAGAACGGCCTGGACACTGTCGAGGCCAACATCGAGCTCGGCTTCCCGCCGGACGCGCGGGAGTACGGCATCGGCTCGCAGATCCTCTCCGACCTGGGGCTCTCGACGATCCGCATCCTCACCAACAACCCGCGCAAGATCACGGGCATCGAGGGCTTCGGCCTGAAGGTGGTCGAGCAGGTGCCGATCGAGGTTTCGCCCAACATGGAGAACCGCCAGTACCTGGATACGAAGCGGGACAAGCTCGGCCACCGGCTCCACCACCAGGAACAGCGGTTCGAGCCGCCGGGAGACCAGGAATGACGGACGGCCTGCGCGCGCAGGACCACGCCGTCGGGCAGCTGCGCCTGCCGGAGGGGGTCGGCGTGATCGAAGGGTCGCCCAACGGCGCCCGCCGGGCGGTAGGGATCGTCGTCGGCCGCTTCAACGGCGAGATCACGTCCAAGCTCCTCGACGGCGCGATCGCCGCGCTCGAGGGGGCCGGAGTCGAGCGCGAGCACATCGACATCGTCCCCGTGCCCGGCGCCTTCGAGCTCCCGCTGGGCGCCATGGCGCTCGCGCGGACGCGCCAGTACTCCTGCATCATCGCCATCGGCTGCGTCATTCGCGGACAGACGCCGCATTTCGACTTCGTCGCCGGCGAGGCTGCGAGCGGGCTTCAGCTCGCGGCGCTCGAGACGGGCATCCCGGTCGCCTTCGGCGTCCTCACCTGCGACAACCGCGAGCAGGCCGAAGCGCGGGCCGGCGGCGCGTCCGGGAACAAGGGCGCCGAGGCCGCGCGCTCGGCGCTCGAGATGGCCGACGTCTTCGGTCTCCTACGGTCGCGCGCCGGCGAGTAGCGCCAACGGCCGCGCTCCAGGGTGCCGCTATACTCAGCCGCCGATGTCCAAGGTCTGCGCAGTCTGCGGGAAGGGCCCCTCGTTCGGCCATAGCCGAAGCCACTCGATGGTGGCCACGAAGCGCCGCTTCAACCCCAACCTCCAGCGGGTCCGCATCCTCGTGAACGGGGCGGCCCGCAGGGCTTACGTCTGCGCCCGGTGTCTGAAGTCGGGCCGCGTCCAGAAGGCGGTTTAGCTCTCGCACGCGCGGCGCTCGCCGCGCTCGAGGCGAGCCGCGCGCGGATCGACGACCTGAACGTCTTCCCGGTCCCCGACGGGGACACGGGCACGAACATGACCCTGACCGTCCGGGCGGTCGTGGACGCCCTCGAGCGTGATCCCGAGGCCGATATCGGCAGGGCGATCCTGATGAGTGCGCGCGGGAACTCCGGCGTCATCCTCTCGCAGCTCGTCGCCGGCGCCCTCGCGGAGCTGCCGCAGGGCGGGCCGATCGACTCCGGCGCCGTCGCCCGCATGCTGCGCGGGGCCAGCGACGCGGGCTACGCCGCCATGCGGAACCCGCAGGAGGGCACGATCCTCACCGTGTCCCGCTCGCTCGCGGAGCGGGCGGAGGAGATTGCGGCGGACGACCCTCCCGTCGAGGACGCGCTCGCAGACCTGCTCGCCGTCGGCGAGGTCGCCCTGGCGCGGACGACGGAGCAGCTGGACGTGCTCAAGCAGGCCGGAGTCGTCGACGCCGGGGGCGCCGGCCTGCTCGAGATCGTGCGCGGCGTGACCTCGTACGTGCGCGGCGAGGAGCTGCCCGCGCCCGCGCCGCTTCTCGAGCCGATTCCCCTCGAGGCGGTCCACCAGGAGCTGTCGAAGTTCCGCTACTGCACGTCGTTCTTCGTGGAGGGTGATCGCGTCGACCCCGACGAGCTCGAGCGCGAGCTCCTGAAGCTCGGGGACTCCCTGCTCGTGGTCGGGGGCCGCGGCGCGGTGAAGGTGCACCTCCACACGGACGAGCCCGGAACGGTGCTCTCGCTCGCCACGGCCGTCGGCGTGATCGAGGAGGTGGACCTGAAGAACATGCACGTCCAGACGGCCGAGCGCGAGGAGCGGATCCTGACCTCGGAGGCAACCGCGTGCGGCGTGGTCGCCGTGTGCGCCGGGGACGGCAATCGGAGGCTCTTCGAGAGCCTCGGCGCGTCCTGCGTCGAGGGGGGCCAGTCGATGAACCCGTCGACCGCGGACATCGTGCGGGCGATCGAGGCGCTCCCGGCCGGCGAGGCAGTCGTGCTCCCGAACAACACGAACGTGATCCTCGCCGCCGAGCAGGCGCTGGGCGCTGCGGCCAAGCCAACGCGGCTCGTCCCGACGGGGTCGATGCAGGCCGGCCTGGGGGCGATGGTCGCTTTCGACTCGAGCCGGCTCGCGGCCGACAACGTCGCCGAGATGGAGCAGGCTGCCGCGGGCGTGCTCTCGGGGGCGGTGACGCGCGCCTCACGGGACGCCGTCGTCGGGGATCTCACCGTTGAGGAGGGGCAGTTCCTGGGTCTGCTCGAGGGCGAGCCCGTGACCGCGGGCCCGCTGCTCCAGCCGGTGGCCCGTGAGGTGCTCGACCGGCTGTTGGAGCAGGAGGCCGACGTCCTCATGATCCTGGCCGGCGAGGACGCGGACGGGGTGGACGACCTCGTTGCGTTTCTCCGGGAGCAGCACTCGGAGCTCGAGATCGAGGTGCACGAGGGCGGCCAGCCGCACTATCCCCTGCTGTTCGGCGCGGAGTAGGCCGATATTCTGGGGGACGTGACAGGTGATCCGATCACGGTCGTCCTCGTCGAGGACAACGACGTCTTTCGCGAGTCGCTCGAGCTGCTGCTCGGCACCGTGCCTGACCTACGCGTGGTAGCCGCCGTGCCCGACGGCCGGACCGCCCTCGAGGTGTGCGCGCAGCTCGAGCCCGACGTCGTGCTGATGGACTACCGCCTGCCGGAGCTCGACGGCGTCGAGACGACAGCGGCGATCAGGAAGGCCTGCCCGATGTCGGCCGTGGTCGTCCTGACCGCCACCGCGGAGAGCGAGGAGATCGACGCGCTCTACGAGGCGGGCGCAGTCGCCTGCCTCACCAAGGACCGGGAGCTGGACGACATCGTCGGCGCCGTCAGGGACGCCGCGGAGCGCGGTGCAGCTCTCCGCTGAGAACACCGCGATCGTCCTCGACTCGACGGCCGACTGCCCGGATCCGCAGGGCCGGCATCCCAACTGGCGCCTCGTCCCGCTCTACGTGCGCTTCGGCGACGAGACGTTCCGGGAGTACGTCGACCTCACGCCCGAGGAGTTCTACCGCCGTCTGAGGGAATCGCCCGAGCCGCCGAGCAGCTCCACGCCGGCCCCGGCCGACTTCGCGGCGGCCTACGAGGAGCTGGGCGGCTACGAGAAGGTTCTCGCAGTCCTCCTCTCTGCCCGGCTCTCCGGGACGCTCGAAAGCGCCCGACTCGGCGCCGAGTCCATCGGGGACGAGCGGGTGACACTCGTCGACTCCGGGGTGGTCTGCGGCGGAACGGTCATCCTCGCGGACGCCCTCCAGCGGCGGCTCGAGCGGGGGACGACGGAGGAGGAGCTCCTGGGCGTCGTCGAGCGGTTCAGGCGGACCCGGGGGCTGCTCTTCACGGTCGAGACGCTCGAGTACCTGGTGCGCGGCGGCCGCATCGGGAAGGCCTCAGGGCTCGCGGGCCAGCTCCTGAACGTGAAGCCGATCCTCCACCTCGACGACGGCGAGGTGGCGCCCTTGAAGCGCGTGCGCGGTCGCGCGAAGGCGCTGGCCGAGTTCGAGTCGCTCTTCCTGGAGGCCACCGAGGACTCGCCCGATCTCCATGTCGGCGTCGGCCACGCCGACGCCCCCGAGGACGCGGCGAGGCTGGTCGAGCGCATCCGGGCCGGGCGCCCGAGCGCGTCGCTCGACATCGTCACCACGCTCGGCCCCGTCATCGGCACCCACGGCGGCCCGGGCACCCTCGGCCTCTTCTGGTTCCAGGACGAGCCCGTCTGACTCGAAAGCGTCGCGGCCCCTCCACAATCGCGTCCTCGCCGGCCGTGTCAGGGGTCAGACCCCTGCCATGGCCGATCGGGACGCCGGAGCTCGGAACCATGCCGCAAGGCCCTGTCCAGGTGCGACGAGCGCCAGGCCGTTCGCCTGTGGATTTCGGTCCTAGCCCGCCGTCCGGGCGAGGAGGGCGCGGATCTCGGCCTTCGGGTCGTCCGTGATCGCGCTTCCGTGGTCGAGGCAGAGCACCGCGAAGTCGAGGTCGAGGAGGCCCTCGACCGTGTGGCGCGTCTGGTCCGGGTCGTCGTGGTAGGCGAGCGGGACGAAGTCGAGGCCGAGGCCGTCGTAGTTCGTCAGCAGGTCCGAGCAGAAGAGGACGCCCGGCGCGTTCACCCGAAGGAAGGAGAAGTGCACCTCCTCGGGGCCCGGCGTGTGCACGGCACGCAGGCCGCCCGGGAGGACGTCGCCCGCCCGGTAGCGCTCGTCGGGCTCCTCCTCCATCGGCCGCGTCCCCTCCGGCGCCCACACGGGCGCGCCGAGCTCCCGGCGGTAGCGCCACGACGAGCGCTGGTGGCACTGCGCCGTCAGGAGGATGGCGGAGACCACCCCCAGGGCCGCGAGCGCGTCGGGCGCCAGGCGCACCGGGTCGACCAGCACGACGCCGTCCGCGGCGCCGACCGCGTGCCCGGTGCTCTCCGCGCCGCCGATCCGCTCGTTGGCGACGCCCCAGTCCCAGACGCCGGACTCGACCTCCACCGCGGCTTCGGCGACGGCATTCGGCTCGGCCATGCCGCGGTATCGTAGGCCACCGTGCAGCACGTGACCCACTGGGACGAGGTCGAGCCGAGCCGCCGTGACGTGGGCCATCTCCGAGGCACGTGGCGGGACCTCGGCATGGCCGCCGCCACCCAGGGCGTTGGCGTGCAGCGGATCGACGTCGACCCGGGCGGCTGGTCGACGCCGGCCCACGTCGAAGGCGCGGCCGAGGAGATCTTTTACGTCCTCGAGGGCTCGGGCCTCTCCTGGCAAGATGGGGCCGTCTACGAGATCGCAGGCGGGGACTGCCTCCTCCATCTGCCCGAGAGCGAGGCCCACACGCTCCGTGCCGGCCCTGACGGCCTCAGCGTCCTCGCGTACGGGCACCGCGCCATGCACGGGAACAGCGTGCTCCCGCGCGCAGGCGTGGCCTGGATGTGGCCCGCTTACGTCGACGTGACGACGATCGGCGACGGCCGACACCCCTACCGCCGCGAGGCCGAGGCGGGGGAGCCCGAGGTCGGCGAGCCGGCGCCGCGCCCGCCCTCGATCGTCAACGCCGCGACCGTCGAGCCGTACGTCACCGAGCACAGCGACTCCCTGCTCCACGACCGCGACCTCGGGAGCCCCATGGGCTCGGAGCGAAGCGGCATCTCCCACGTCACGATTCCGCCGGGCAGGATGGGCTACCCGCCGCACTGTCACTCGGCGGAAGAGGAGATCTTCGTGGTCCTCGAAGGCGAGGGGACGCTCCTTCTCGGGGACGACGAGCACCCCGTGCGGCCCGGCTCCGTCGTCGGACGGCCCCCGGGAACTCGCGTCGCGCACTCGTTCACGGCAGGCGACGCCGGGCTCGTCTTCCTTGCCTACGGCACGCGCGAGCCGAACGACATCGCGTTCTATCCCCGGTCCGGCAAGGTGAACCTGCGTGGGGTCGGCGTCATCGGGCGAATCGAGCGCCTGGGCTACTGGGACGGCGAGCCGTAGCCATCGCGACGATCGGGTTCGCAGGCGCGGACTCAGGTCCGCCGAAAGCCGCGCGGCGCCGAGCGGACCCGGATGCCCCGGTCGAGACGCTGGCCGGGGTGGGGCCCAAGGTCGCCGAGCGCCTGGAGCGGCTCGGCCTGCGCACCGTGCGCGACCTGGCGGAGCACGTGCCGCGCGCCTACCTCGACTGGGAGCAGGTGGCGAGCTTCGCCGATCTCTCGGCCGGGGAGGAGGCGACGGTGCGCTGCACGCTGGAGCGCATCCGGGTGCGTCCGACGCGGCGCCGCAACCTGAAGATCGTCGAGGGAGTCGTCGTCGACGCCTCCGGGGTGCGCGAGACGGCGACCTGGTTCAACCAGGCGTACCTGGCCAAGCTCGATCCGGGCACGGAGCTGCTCCTGCACGGGACGCGGGAGCTGGCCGGCGGCTTCCGAGTCGCGCGCACCGAGGTGCGCGGGACCGGCCTGCACACCGTCGGGCTCGTGCCCGAGTACCGCGCGAGCGAGGAACTTCCGTCGTACCGCCTGCGCGCCTACGTCGACGCCGCGCTTCCGCGCATCCGCTGGTTCCCCGACCCGCTGCCGGCGCGCGTGCGCCACGAGGAGCGCCTGCCGCTCCGCGCCGACGCGCTGGTCGCCGCGCACCGTCCGGGTGACCGTCGAGAGGCGGAGATCGCGCGCGAGCGACTGGCGCTCGAGGAGCTGCTGGTGCTCCAGCTGGGTTTCCAGGAGCGCCGGCGCGCCGTGGCGCAGGAGGCGAGCGCGCCCGCCCTCCCGCCCGACGGCGAGCTGATCGGTCGGTACTACGGCGCGTTGCCCTTCGAGCTCACCCCGGAGCAGCGGGCAGCGATCGGCGAGATCGGCGGCGATCTCGGTGCCACCAGGCCGATGCAGCGGCTGCTGCAGGGAGACGTCGGCTCGGGGAAGACCGTCGTGGCGCTCTACGCGCTCCTGCGTGCGGTCGAATCCGGCCACCAGGGCGCGCTGATGGCGCCGACGGAGACGCTTGCCGAGCAGCACTTCCTCACCGTCGAGGGCATCTGCAACGACCTCGGCGTCCGGTGCGAGCTCCTCACCAGCTCGGTACCGGCCGCCCAGCGCCGCGCCGTTCGCGACCGCCTGGCGAGCGGCGAGACAGACCTCGCGGTGGGCACCCACGCCCTGATCCAGGAGGAGGTCGAGTTCCGGTCGCTCGCGGTCGCCGTGGTCGACGAGCAGCACCGCTTCGGGGTCGAGCAGCGCAGGGCGCTCGGCCGGACGACGCCGCACGTCCTGCACATGACGGCGACGCCGATCCCGCGCACGCTCGCGCAGACCGTCTTCGGTGACCTCGACGTGACCGAGATCGCCAGGCCACCGGCGAACCGCAGGCCGGTGATCACGAGCTGGGTCGGCCACGAGCGGAGCAGCACCGCGTACACGCGGCTCCGCAAGCACCTGGAGGACGGCCGCCAGGCCTACGTCGTCTGCCCGCTCGTCTCCGAGTCGGAGACGATCGAGGCGCGCGCCGCCGAGCAGGAGGCCGAGCGCCTGCGGACGGCGGAGCTGCGCGGCTTCCGGGTGGGCGTCCTGCACGGGAAGCTGAAGACCGCCGAGCGCCGCGAGGTCATGGACGCCTTCAAGCGCGGCGAGCTCGACGTCCTCGTCGCCACGACCGTGATCGAGGTCGGCGTCGACGTCCCCAATGCGACGATCATGATCGTGCAGGAAGCCGACCGCTTCGGCCTCGCGCAGCTCCACCAGCTCCGCGGCCGCGTCGGCCGCGGAGCCGAGCAGTCCTACTGCCTGCTCGTGTCGCGGCCGAAGGAGGAGCTGACCGACGACGCCGTCCGCCGGCTGGACGCCCTCGTCGAGACGTCCGACGGCTTCCGGCTGGCGGAGGTCGACCTGGAGGTGCGCGGCGAGGGCCAGCTCCTCGGCGTGCGCCAGTCGGGCTACTCGGACCTGAAGTTCGCGCGGCTGGCGAGAGACCGGCGGTTGATTGCGAAGGCTCGCGCCTGGGCGGAGAAGCTCGTGGACGCTGAGGACTCGGTCATCGAGCCTCTGCGCCGCGAGGCGGAGAGGCTCGATGAGAATCATCGCGGGTTCGCGTAAGGGCGCCCGCATCCTGGCGCCGAAGGGCCTCGACACCCGGCCCACCGGCGACCGGGTGCGCGAGGCGGTCTTCAACCTGCTCGGCCCGGTGGACGGCGCGGACGTGCTCGACCTCTACGCAGGCTCCGGCGCGATGGGCCTGGAGGCGCTCTCGCGCGGAGCCGCCCGCGTGACCTTCGTCGAGTCCGATCGCACGGCCGCGGAGACGATCCTCCGCAACCTGGACAAGCTGAGGCTGGAAGGCGCCGTCGTGCTGCGCGAGGACGCGGGCCGCAAGCTGGCCGCCGACGCGGCCGCAGGCAGGAGCTACGATCTCGTGCTGGTCGACCCCCCGTACGCCATGCTCACGCACATCCTGCCCATCCTGGCTGCCCACCTGCCCGCCGTCCTGGCGGCGAACGGCGTCGCCGTCGTCGAGTCCGACGCCCGGGAGGAGCCGGACCTGCCGCTCTCCAGGCGCACGAGCCGCCGCTACGGCTCCGTGCGGGTGACAGTGTTCGAGGCACGGGGATGAGCAGCTCCGACCCGGTCACCTGCATCTGCCCTGGCAGCTACGACCCGGTCACGAACGGCCACCTCGACATCATCCGGCGCACGGCTGGGATCTTCGAGCGCGTCGTCGTCGGCGTCGTCCGGGATCCACAGCACAAGGCGACCATGTTCACGGTGGACGAGCGGGTGGCGTTCCTGCGGGAGGCGCTGTCGGACGTTTCCAACGTGCAGGTCGAGGTCTTCTCCGACCTCGTCGTCGAGTTTGCCCGCCGCTTCGGCGCCCGCACGATGGTGAAGGGCCTGCGGGCCATCTCGGACTTCGAGTGGGAGTTCCAGATGCACCACCTGAACCGAAATCTCGCCCCCGAGGTCGAGACGATGTACCTGATGTCGAGCCCTCAGTACAGCTTCCTCTCGTCGAGCGGCGTGAAGGAGGTCGCCTCCTTCGGGGGCAACGTGGACGACCTCGTGCCGGAGCCCGTGGCACGGCGCTTTCGCGAGCTCTTCCCCCAGGGAAGGCCCGGCGCGCCCGTCAGCCCGCAAGAGTAGACTCATCGCCCATGGACGTTCTCGTGCTCATCGACAAGCTCGACGACCTCGTGCACAACGCGAAGGCCGTTCCGCTCACGGATCAGGTCCGCATCGACCGCGAGGAGATCTACGACATCCTCGACCAGATGCGCGCCACGATCCCCGAGGAGATCAAGCAGGCCCGCTGGATCGTGAAGGAGCGCCAGGAGATGCTGGCCGAGGCCAAGCGCGAGGCCGACCGCATCCTCGGCGAGGCGCGCGAGCAGGCCGTGCGCGAGGCCTCACAGACCGAGATCGCCAAGCTGGCCGAGCGCCAGGCGCAGGAGATCGTGGAGGAGGCCCGCCGCCAGGCGCGGGAGACGCGCCTCGAGATGGAGGACTGGGCCGACTCGATCCTCTCCACCCTCGAGGTCAACCTGGACAAGTTCCTGGGCGCCGTGCGCCGGGGCCGGGAGCGCCTGCACGAGCGTTCCCAGGAGACGGTCGTCGCCGACATGGTCGACGACCAACAACCGGTCTAGTACGAGCCGAAAAACATCGAGTTACCTTTCGCTACGGTGGACGTGTGACCACGTTCAACCTCCGCAGCGCCAAGCTCCGCCCCGGCGAGCAGTTTCGGGACGTCCTCGAGGTCGAGCTCGAGCCGCTCGCGCTCGGCGGCCAGCGCTATCTTCCGGTGCCCGAGCGCCCGGAGGCCGCGCTCACGCTCTCCCAGACGAGCTCCGGCCTCGTCCTCGAGCTCGAGCTTCAGACGCGTGTCCTCGGCCCCTGCGTGCGCTGCCTCGCCGACGCCGGCCTGGACGTCCACGTTGCGAGTCGCGAGTACCAGGCGTCGAGCCCGGGCGGCTCGGACGAGCTGACGACGCCCTACCTCGCCGACAATCGGCTCGACCTCTCGGCCTGGGCCCACGACGCCGTCGCGCTCGCGCTCCCGGACAAGATCCTCTGCCGCGACGACTGCGCCGGCCTCTGCCCGGTCTGCGGCAAGGACCTCAACCGCGAGCCGCACGAGCACGAGGGCGAGGACGTCGACCCGCGCTGGGCCGCGCTCTCGGATCTCCGCGACCGCCTCTGAGCGGACCGCGTCGGCCCTCTCGCTATACTCAGCCGCCGCGATGGCCGTTCCGAAGCGAAAGACCTCCAAGTCGCGCCGCGACAAGCGCCGGGCGAACCACAAGGCGTCGATCCCCGCGCTCGTCGAGTGCCAGCAGTGTCACCAGCCGAAGCGGCCGCATCACGTCTGCCCGACCTGCGGGACCTACCGGGGCCGCGAGGTCGAGCCGCTCCGCACCACCGCTCCTTAGTGGCAGCGCAGCCCGTCCGGGTTGCGGTCGACGCCATGGGCGGCGATCGGGCGCCCGAAGCGGTCGTGGCGGGCGCACAGGCGGCCGCGTCCCGCGACGTCGCTCCGATCCTGTTCGGCAGGCCCGAGGTGCTCGAGCCGCTCGCCGGAGGCCTGGAGATCGTCCCCGCCGAGCAGGTCGTGGCCATGGACGAGAAGCCGTCCGACGCCGTCCGCGAGAAGCGCGAGAGCTCGCTTTTCCTCGCGTGCCGGGCCGTGCAGGAGGGCACGGCCGACGCGGTCGTCGGCGCCGGGAACACCGGGGCGATGCTCGCGGCCGGGCTCTTGGAGATCCGCCGCCTCCCGGACGTGCACCGGCCTGCGATCGCCGTCCCGATCCCCGCGCTCGGCGGGCCCTCGATCCTGATCGACGCGGGCGCGAACGCCGACGCGCGCCCCGAGCATCTCGTCCAGTTCGCCCACATGGGCGCCGTCTTCGCGGAGGACGTCGCGGGACTCACGAATCCGACGGTGGCGCTCCTCTCGATCGGCGAGGAGCCGGAGAAGGGGAACAAGCTCGTGCGGGAGGCCCACGCCGAGCTCACCGAGGCCCCGGGCCTCAACTTCGTCGGCAACGTCGAGGGCCGCGACCTCCTGCGCAAGGCGGCAGATGTGGTCGTCTGCGACGGCTTCACGGGGAACATGGCCCTGAAGCTCCTCGAGGGCACGATCCAGACGACGCTCGCGACGTTCAGGGACGAGATCACGGGCTCCGCCCGCGGCAAGCTCGGCGGGCTCCTCATCCGCCCGGCGGCGCGGGCCATGCGCACGCGCCTCGATCCGGACAC
Organism: uncultured Actinomycetes bacterium; assembly: GCA_963775625.1. Taxonomy (GTDB): domain Bacteria; phylum Actinomycetota; class Thermoleophilia; order Gaiellales; family Gaiellaceae; genus JAIBJN01. The sequence continues at coordinate 201,346 of CAVZJM010000004.1, forward strand.
CTACGGCGGCGCCTATCTCCTCGGCCTGCGGGGCCTCGTCGTCATCGCGCACGGCAACTCGTCGGCCACCGCGATTGCCAACGCGGTGCGCTACGCGGCCCTCGGGGTCACCGGGAGAGTCGTCGACCGGGTCGCCGAGCGCCTCGCGGCCCGCGTCCGGGAGACCGCCGCCCCTCTGAACCGAGGGTAGCGAGCACGGAACCGTGGTAGCATCCGGCGCCGTTCACGCTGGGTGTCCGAAACAGAGAAAGGCAGGAGAGAACCGAGATGGCAGCTTCGCGCGAAGAGATCGCCGAGCGGGTGAAGGATGTCCTTGTCGAGCAGCTCGGGATCGAGCAGAGCGAACTCACGGAGGAAGCCTCGTTCCAGGAGGATCTCGACGCCGACTCGCTCGACCTCGTCGAGCTCATCATGGAGCTCGAGGATCAGTTCGGGATCAAGATCTCGGACGAGGACGCCCAGCAGATCCAGACCGTCGGGCAGGCAGTCGACTACATCTCCTCCCACCAGTAACCAGGAGACGGGGAGCAAGCTCCTCGCTCTGATCCAGGCGCTTCCGGCCGAGCACCTTCATCGCGCCTTCACGCATTCCTCGTGGGCGCCCAGCCGCGCGGACTCGTACGAGCGCCTCGAGTTCCTCGGAGACAGCGTGCTCGGGCTGGCGATCGCGGAGGAGCTCTACCACCGCTTCCCCAACGAGGCAGAGGGCCGCCTGGCCAAGATCCGCGCGCACGTCGTCTCGCGCCAGAGCTGCGCCATCGTCGGCAGGCGGATGGGGCTGGGGGAGCTCTTCGCGAGCCGCGCCGGCGCGATCGACGCCGACGAGCTCCGGCGGCTGGCCGCCAACCGCAACGTGCTCGCCGCCCTCGTCGAGGCCTGTCTGGGCGCGCTCTATCTCGAGCACGGCTTCGAGGCGATCCGCATGCCGATCGTCGACGCGTTCCAGGAGCAGATCGAGTACGCGCTCGAAGGGCACGTCGACTACAAGACGGAGCTCCAGGAGGAGCTTGCCCGCCGGGGGCTGGCGGTTTCCTACACGGTCGTGACCGTCGAGGGGCCTCCGCACGACCGGAGCTTCACCTGTGCCGCCATCATCGAGGGCGAGGTCGTCGGCACCGGCGAAGGAGCCTCGAAGAAGTCGGCGGAGCAGGTCGCCGCCCGCGAGGCTCTGGAGAAGCTCGCCGGTCAGTGACGGCGGATCGTCAAGGCGCTCGTAGGCGCTTTCGACCACGGCGCGGTCGATGCGATGATGGAGCGCCGGTGAAGATCTCGCTCTTCGTCACCTGCTTGACCGACACGCTGGCGCCCGAGACCGGCCAGGCCGTGGTGCGGATCCTCGAGCGTCTCGGGCACGAGGTTGAGTTTCGGCGCGCGCAAACGTGCTGCGGGCAGATGCATCTGAACACCGGCTACCGACAGGCAGCCCGCGAGCTCGCCCGTCGCTTCGTCCGCGTCTTCGGGGACGCCGAGCTCATCGTCGCGCCCTCGGCCTCCTGCGTCGGCACCGTTCGAGACTTCTATCCGGCACTCGCCGAGGGCGATCCAGGCCTCGAGCGGGAGATCGCCGCGATCATCCCCCGCGTCTTCGAGCTCAGCGAGCTGCTCGTCCGACGACTGGGAGCCGAGGACGTCGGAGCCACGTTCCCTGGCCGGGTCACGTACCACCCGACGTGCCACTCCCTGCGCGTGGTTCGTGTGGGCGACGCGCCGTACCGACTCCTACGTGCGGTCAGGGACCTCGAGCTCGTCGAGCTGCCCGACGCAACCGAGTGCTGCGGCTTCGGCGGGACGTTCGCAGTGAAGAACGCGGAGACGTCGGCCGCGATTCTCGCCGACAAGGTGCGAAACATCGTCGAGACCGACGCCGATGTATGCGCGGCCGCCGACAACTCGTGCCTCCTGCAGATCGGCGGCGCGCTCTCCCGTCGCCGTGCGTCGGTGCGGACCGCGCACCTCGCCGAGATCCTGGCGGCCGAAGCGTGACCGAGGGGTTCCCGGCAGCAGCGCACGAGGCTCTTGGCGACAATCAGCTCCGGCGCAACCTTTGGGTCGCGACGCGCACGATTCGAGCGAAACGGGCCGCGGTCGTTGCGGAGCGCACGGACTGGGAGGAGCTCCGGGAGGCGGGCCGGGCGATCAAACATCGCGTTCTCCGCCATCTGGACGACTACCTGATCCAGTTCGAGCAGGCGGTCGAGCGTGCAGGGGCGAGCGTGCACTGGGCGCGGGACGGGGAGGAGGCCTGCCGGATCGTCGCCGGGCTCGTCGAGGCGACCGGCGAGACAGAAGTTGTCAAGGTGAAGTCGCTGACGACGGACGAGATCCGTCTCAACGAGCGCCTCGCCCAGGCCGGGATCGACGTGGTGGAGACGGATCTCGCGGAGCTGATCTGTCAGCTGGCCGGTGAAGCCCTCGTCGCACATCCTCGTGCCGGCGATCCACAAGAACCGGATCGAGATCCGCGACCTTTTCCGACGCGAGCTGGGCCTGCCCGACCTGTCCGAGGACCCTCGAGACCTGGCGGAGGCCGCCCGCCTCCACCTGCGCGAGCGATTCCTCCGCGCCCGGGTGGCGATCAGCGGCGCCAACTTCGCCGTCGCCGAGACCGGGACGATCTGCATCGTCGAATCGGAAGGGAACGGACGCTTCTGCACGACGCTTCCGGACACGCTCATCACCGTGGTCGGAATCGAGAAGCTGGTGCCCACGCTCGAGGACCTCGAGGTCTACCTCCAGCTCCTCCCGCGCTCCTCGACGGGCGAGCGCATGAACCCCTACACGTCGCTCTGGACCGGCGTGACGCCGGGCGACGGGCCGCAGGCGCTCCACGTCGTGCTCCTCGACGCCGGTCGCACGGACGTCCTCGCCGACCACGTGGCGCGGCAGACGCTGGCGTGCATCCGCTGCAGCGCCTGCCTCAACGTCTGCCCGGTCTACGAGCGAACGGGCGGGCACGCGTACGAGTCCGTGTACCCGGGACCGATCGGCGCGATCCTCACTCCACAGCTCCGCGGCTTGGATCAGGCGGGATCGCTCCCGTACGCATCGAGTCTCTGCGGCGCCTGCTACGAGGTCTGTCCGGTGAAGATCGACATCCCCGAGGTGCTCGTCCACCTGCGCGGCCGGGTCGTCGCAGAGACGACGCAGCCGCGTCTCGAGCGACTGGCGATGCGCGGGCTCGCGTGGGTTTTCGGGGGGGAGCGGCGGTTCGCGTTGGCGCAACGTCTTGGCCGGATCGCCGGTCGACCGTTCGTCCGTAGCGGACGCATCACGCGCCTTCCGGGCCTCGGGGCCTGGACCGAGACGCGTGACCTTCGCCCCGTCGCCAGGCAGACGTTCCGCGACTGGTGGGCGTCGCGGTGACGTCGCGAGAGGAGATCCTGGCCAGGGTTCGCCAGGCGCTCGCGGACGTTCCCAGCGCGGAGGAGCCCGAAGGCGTGGAGGTTCCGCGCGACTACTCCGAGCGCGAGCCGGAGGGAACGGTGGACCGGTTCATCGAGCGGGTCTCCGACTACGGGGCCGGTGTCACCGAGGTGGCGCGAACAGAGGTCGCCTCGGCGCTCGCCCAGGTGTGCCGTGGGGCCGGGATCCGGCGCGTGGTCGTCCCCGCTGACATTCCGAAGGACTGGCTGCCCGAAGACGTGGAGGTCGTCGCCGATGTCGACCTCGAAATCCATGCCCTCGACCAGATCGGCGCGGCCATAACCGGCTGTGCGCTCGCGATCGCGGAAACGGGCACGATCGTGCTCGATGCCGGGGAGCGGCAAGGGCGTCGTGCGCTGACGCTCGTTCCCGATATCCATCTGTGCGTCGTCGAGGAGGCCCAGGTCGTCGACGGCGTCCCCGCGGCGATCCGCCGCCTGGCCGACACCATGCGTGCCGAGCGCCGGCCGGTGACGTTTGTCTCCGGCCCGTCCGCGACGTCGGACATCGAGCTCTCCCGCGTCGAGGGTGTCCACGGCCCGCGCCGCCTGGAGCTCATCGTCGTCCGTACGTGATCGCTTTCGATCGTCCGCTCTTCACGACGGTCGCCTACAGCGAGTAGCGGAATCCGGAGCGCGCTAGCCGTCGACGAGCAGGGCCGCGCCGATCGCGCCGCCAAGGTCGCCGAGCGCCGCCGTGAACATCGCCGGGGGCCGGTCGTCCACGAAGAGGTGCGGCTGCATCGCCTCGGCGATCCGCTCGACGTACGGGTCGCCGAGCCGCGTCCCGAGCCCACCGCCGATGACGACCGCCTCGACGTCGAGGAGGTTCACGGCGGAGGCGATGCCGGCTCCGAGCGCGGCGACCGCCCGGTGCACGAGCGTCGTCGCCATGTGGTCGTCGTGGTCGAGCGCGGCGGCCCAGACGCCGCTGGTCAGCCGGGCGCGGCCGCGCTTCTCCATCAGGTGGAAGAGGTCGGTCTTGTGCCCGCGCTCGTGGAGCTCCCGCGCCCGCGCCTCCATGGCGCCCCGCCCCGCGTAGGCCTCGAGGCAGCCGCGCCGTCCACACGGGCAGCGTGCCCCGCCCCGCTTGACGACCATGTGCCCGATCTCGCCGGCGGCGCCGCGGCCGAGCCAGAGCCTCCGGTCGAGCACGACCCCGCCTCCGACGCCGGTGCCCCACCAGACGCCGAGAAACGAGGAGAACGGCCTGCCGGCGCCCAGCTCGAGCTCGCCGAGCACGGCCACCTGGACGTCATTGTCGATCCGGACCGGCGCGTCGACCGCGTCGGCCAGCGTGGCGGCAAGCGGAAACGGCTCCTCCCAGTCGGGAAGGTTGCGCGCATGGGCCACGGTGCCGGCCTCCTGGTCGACCGCGCCCGGCGAGCCCGACGCCTACGCCGGCGAGCTCCTCGACCGCCACGCCGGCCGACCCGGCGGCCTCCTCGACGGCGCCCGCGATCGCAGTCGCGACCGCGGAAGGGCCGCCCTCGGTCGGCGTCGGGTGTCGCGCCTGGCCGACGACGCCGTGGTCGGGGCCGACGACGACCGCCTGGATCTTCGTGGCCCCGAGGTCGATGCCGGCCCGGAAGGTGCCCATCAGCGCCGCAGCCGGATCGCGTTGAGGTCGGCGGCGACGATCTCCTCCGCCCGCGCGGTGACGTCGTCGATGTCGTCGTGCTCGGCGTGGAGGTAGCGGCCCGCGAGCGCGTCGAGCCGGCCCGAGGCCAGGGCGCGGACGAGGCGCGGCGCCAGCTCGGGCGGCGTCCAGGGCGCGTCGTCGCCGAAGGTGTCGCCGATCAGCTCGGTGCGCACGAGGCCCGGGCTGATCGAGAAGACGGGGATCCCGTGCGGCTCGAGCTGGGTGGCGAGCGTCTCGCTGAAGCGGTGCACCGCGGCTTTGCTGGCGCTGTAGGCCGTCGATCGGCTGCCAGGGAGATAGGCGGCGCCGCTCGCGACATTGACGATCCGGCCGCCGCCGCGCGCGATCATGCCGGGGATCACCGTCCGGCAGCAGAGATAGACGCCGAGCACGTTGACCTCGAGGACGTGCCACCACTCCTCGGGCTCGAGCTCCCAGGCGGAGCCCTCCCAGAGGGCGATCCCCGCGTTGTTGACGAGGACGTCGAGCGGGCCGAGCTCCTCCTCGGCCCGAGCGACCATGCGCTCGACGTCGTCGCGCTTGGACACGTCCGCCTCGATCGCGATCCCGCCCGTCTCGGCGGCGGTCGCCTCCACCTGCTCCCGCGTTCGAGCAGCGACGGCGACGCGCGCGCCCGCCGCGGTCAGCTCGAGCGCGATCCCGCGACCGATGCCGCGCCCGCCGCCGGTGACGAGGGCGACCTGCCCTGCAAGCTCGGCCTCGGAGGACATCCTGCCCGGATCCTACGCTGCGAGGATGAGCGCCGAGGATGAAAAGCGCCTCGCGGGCGAGGCTGCCGCGGAGCTGGTGGAGGACGGGATGGTCGTGGGGCTCGGCACCGGCTCCACGGTCGCCCACTTCCTGGCGGCGCTCGCACGCCGCGGGCTCGCGTTGCGGTGCGTGGCGACGTCGCTCCAGACCGAGACGCTCGCGCGCGAGCTGGGGCTGCCGGTGGAGCCGTTCGACGAGCTCGACCGCCTCGACCTCGCCGTCGACGGCGCCGACCAGGTCGCGCCGGACGGCTGGCTCGTGAAGGGAGGCGGCGCTGCCCACACGCGGGAGAAGGTGGTCGCGGCCGCGGCGGCGCGCTTCGTGATCATCGCCTCCTCCGACAAGCTCGTCGAGCGCGATCGGCCCGCCGGTCCCGCTGGAGATCCTGTCGTACGGCGCCGGCTCGACGCTGGCGCGCCTCGCCCCGGCCGAGCTCCGCGACGTGCCGCCGAGCCCCGACGGCGGGCTGATCGCCGACTACCTCGGACCGGTGGACGACCCGGCGGAGTTGGCCGCCCGCCTCTCGGCGACGCCCGGGGTCGTCGAGCACGGGCTCTTCCCGCCAGAGCTGGTCACCGAGATCCTGGTGGGTCGCGGCGACCGCGTCGAGCGCAGAGTGATCTAAGCTCGCGCCATGGCCTTCATCACCCGCGGCTTCCGGGGCCGGCGCGAGGCCGACGAGAGCGGGCGCATCCCGCCCGGCCAGTACGAGACGCACGACTTCCCCGTCCTCTCGGCGGGGCCGACCCCGCACACGCCGCTCGAGAGCTGGACGTTCACGATCTCCGAGGGCGGCGAGGAGCTCGGGCGCTGGAGCTGGGAGGAGCTGCGGGCGCTGCCCGCGGAGACGATCACGCGGGACATCCACTGCGTGACGAAGTGGTCGAAGCTCGACACCGAGTGGGAGGGCGTCTCCGTCGACACGCTGCTCGACGGGATCGAGACCGACGCGGGCTACGTGACGGCCTGGAGCGACGGCGGCTACACGACGAACCTGCCGCTCGAAGACGTGACCGGCGGCAAGGCCTGGGTCGCGTTCGGCTACGACGGCGAGCCGCTCGACCCCGAGCACGGCGGCCCCGCGAGGCTGCTCGTCCCGCACCTCTACTTCTGGAAGAGCGCCAAGTGGGTGCGCGGGCTGCGGCTCACGGACGAGGACGAGCCCGGCTTCTGGGAGACGCTCGGCTACCACCTCTACGGAGACCCGTGGCGGGAGCAGCGGTACTGGGGCGACTGACCTGGCTCCTTGCCGAGGTCGTCGAGCTGGCGCCGGAGACCCCTCGCGTCACGAGCCTCGTCCTCGACGTCCCCGGCTGGGCGGGCCATCGCCCGGGCCAGCACGTCGACGTCCGCCTGACCGCGGAGGACGGCTACCAGGCGCAGCGCAGCTACTCCATCGCCACGCCCGCCGACGGCGAGCGCCTCGTCCTCACCGTCGAGGAGCTCGAGGACGGCGAGGTCTCGCCGTTCCTGACGGAGGAGCTGCAGCCGGGAGACCGCTTCGAGCTGCGCGGTCCGATCGGCGGCTACTTCGTCTGGGACGGCTCGGCGGGCGAGCCGCTCCACCTCGTGGCGGGCGGCTCCGGCGTCGTCCCCCTGATGGCGATGCTCAGGCATCGCGCCGTGGAGGGGGTCGAGACGCCTGCGGCACTCCTCTACTCGTCGCGGACGCTCACGGACATCATCTACCGCGAGGAGCTCGACCGGCTCGCCGCCGAGGATCCCGCGCTCGCGGTCGCGCACACGCTCACCCGGGAGCAACCGGACGGTTGGGAGGGCTACGCGCGCCGGATCGACGCCGAGATGCTCGCCGACGTCTTCGGCGGAGGCGAGGAGGCAAACGCCTTCGTCTGCGGCCCGACGCGCTTCGTCGAGGTGGCGGCGGACGGCCTCGTCGGCCTAGGCTACGACCCGAGCCGCGTCAGGACCGAGCGATTCGGCCCCAGCGGATCGTGAGCATGGAGAGCGCCGACCTGAAGCTCGACGGCAACGCCATCGGCGGCCTCCTCGGCGAGGTCTTCGTCGGAGACCTGACCGTCGCCCGCTCGACGTGCGGCTCGTGCGGAGCCGTACGGGAGATCGGCGCGCTCGCCGTCTACGCCCAGGCCCCCGGGTCGGTCGCGCGCTGCCCGGGCTGCGACGCCGTGCTCCTGCGGGTCGTCCGCGGCGAGGGCCGCATCTGGCTCGACCTGCAGGGCGTCAGCTGCCTCGAGCTGCGCCTTCCCGAATTCTAGGCCCGTCCGTCGGCATCGTCAGACTTCGCGGCCTGTACCTGCGAGCAGTCAAGATCCGCGGCTTCAAGTCGTTCCCGGATCCGGTCGAGGTGCGCCTCGAGCCGGGGGTCGCCGTCGTCGTCGGGCCCAACGGCTCCGGGAAGTCGAACATCGCCGACGCGATCGTCTGGGCCGCCGGAAGCCTGAGCCCGACCGAGCTCCGGGCCGAGAAGCCCGACGACGTCCTCTACGCGGGCTCGAAGGACAAGCCGGCCGCCGACTGGTGCGAGGTCGAGCTCCTCTTCGACAACGAGGCCGGCGACGGGCCGCTCGACGTGGCGGAGCTGTCGATCCAGCGGCGGGCGCACCGCGAGGGCGACGGCGAGTACCTCGTCAACCGCGCGCGGGTGCGTCGCACGGACATCGTCGAGCTGCTGGCCGACATCGGCCTGGCCGGCGAGCGGCACTCGATCATCTCCCAGGGCAGGGTCGAGGAGATCCTCGTCTCCAAGCCCGAGGAGCGGCGGGCGCTCGTCGAGGAGGCGGCGGGCCTGGGGAAGTTCAAGCGCCGGCGCCACCGCGCCGAGCTGAAGCTCGGCCGAGTCCAGGTGCAGGTCGAGCGCGCGCGGGACCTCGAGCAGGAAGTCCGCAAGCGCCTGCGCCCGCTGGCGCTGCAGGCGAGCGCCGCCGAGCGGGCCGAGAAGCTCGGGGGCGAGATCGACCTGCTGAAGACACGCCTCGCCGCGGCGGAGCTCGAGGCGATCGACCGGCGGCTCGCCGAGGTCGACGAGCGGCTCACCGAAGCGGGTCACGAGCGCCGTCGGCGCGACGAGCGCCTGGAGGGCGTGCTCGCCGAGCGGCGCCGCGCCGAGGAAGGGCTGGCCGAGGCGGCCGGGCGCCACGAGCAGGCGACCGCCGCGCTCTACCGCCTGCGGAGCGCGGTCGAACGGCTCGAGCTGCGGTGCGAGCGCGCGGAGGAGACCGTCTCGGCTCTCCGCGCCGACGCCGACCGCCCGCGCCTTCCGTCTCCGCCAAGGCCGCCGGGCTGGGAGCGGGCGCTCGCCGCCGCCGGCGCCTGGGAGCCCGAGCGCGTAGAGCTTCCGGAGGCCGTGGCGAGGCTCGAGCGGGCACACGCCGAGCGACGCGACGCGCTCCTTGCCCTCTCGGGCGGGGAGAGCTGGTTCGCGGCCGACTCGGCAGCGGCCGCCCCCGAGCAGCGGGCCTCCGGCCGCGAGGACGTGCTGCGCGCGCTCGCCGACCTGGCGGAGCGGGCGGCAACCCTGCTCGGTGCCGCGGCCGAGCGGGCCGCCCGTCTCGAGCCGGCGCTGCGGGCGCGGGTGGACGCGGGGAGCAGCCGCGCGGGCGAGCTCGGCGGGGAGCTCCGGCGGCTCGGGGGCCTCGAGGCCGAGCTCCGCCGGGCGGCGTCCGAAGCCGCAGAGCGCATGTCCGCGGTGGGGATCGAGCGAGCGCGCCTCGAGGCCGAGCGCGAGGAGGTCTTGCGCCGGCTGCCCGAGGACGCCGAGGCCGAGGCGCTCACCGAGGAGGAGGCGGACGACCTCCGCGCCCAGCTGGCCCGGCTCGAGCGGCGGCGTGAGGCGCTCGGTCAGGTGAACCCGCTCGCTGCGGAGGAGCACGCTCAGGAGAAGGCGAGGCTCGAGGAGCTCACGGTGCAGCGCGAGGATCTCGAGCGCTCGCTCACCGAGCTCGAGTCGCTGCGCGACGAGCTGGCCGAGACCGTCGAGCGGCGCTTCGAAGAGACCCTGGGCGAGGTGGAGCGCCACTTCGAGGAGGTCGCCGCCACCCTCTTCCCCGGCGGGAGCGGCCGGATCCTCCGGGTCGAGGACGAGGAGGGCGAGCCGGGCATCGAGATCGAGCTCCAGCCGGCGGGCAAGCGCGTGACGCGACTCTCGCTCCTCTCCGGCGGCGAGAAGGCGCTGGGCGCGATCTCGTTCCTCTTCGCGCTCTTCCTCGCGCGGCCCTGCCCGTTCTACCTCCTGGACGAGGTCGAGGCCGCGCTCGACGACGCCAACATCGGCCGGTTCACCGAGCTCCTGCGCCGGTTCGCCGACCGGGCGCAGTTCATCGTCGTCACGCACCAGAAGAGGACGATCGAGGCCGCGGATATCCTCTACGGCGTGACCATGGGAGCCGACGGGATCTCGCAGGTCGTCTCCAAGCGGCTCGTGGCGGCGCCGCAGGCCGAGGCGCTCAGCGCGTGACGACAAGAGCCTCGAGCCCAATGAGAGCTGTGCCGAGCCGTCATTGGGCTCGTGACGCTTAGCTGGCCGGAGTTCCTCGGCGACCGCGAGGACGCCCCGGCCGAGGACGAGGAGGCGCGGCGCGGCTGGTTCGGTCGCCTCCGCGAGTCGCTCTCCGCCAGCCGGCAGGCGCTGACCCGCGAGCTGCTGTTCGACCCCGGCGACGACGAGGCGTGGGAACGGATCGAGGAGGCGCTGATCGCCGCCGACTGCGGCGTTCCGGCGACTGTCGAGATCGTGCGGCGCCTGGAGGAGCGCGAGCCCGCGAGCCAGGAGGAGCTCGTCCAGGGGCTGGAGGAGGTCATCACCGAGCTGGTCACGGTCGAGGGCCAGGAGCGCCTGGCGCTCGAAGGGGCGCCGTCGGTCGTCCTCGTCGTCGGTGTCAACGGCACGGGGAAGACGACGACGATCGGCAAGCTCGCCTACCGCCTCCAGGAGTCCGGCCGCTCGGTCGTGCTGGGCGCCGCGGACACGTTCCGCGCCGCCGCGGAGGAGCAGCTCGAGATCTGGGCGGAGCGCGCGGGCGCGGACTTCGTCGGCTCCCAGCGCGGCGCCGACCCCGCTGCGGTCGCCTTCGATGCCATCTCGGCAGCGGAGGCGCGCGGGCGCGACGTGGTCGTCGTCGACACGGCGGGACGCCTGCACACGCAGACGAACCTGATGGAAGAGCTCGCCAAGGTGCGGCGCGTGATCGCCGGCCGGCTGGAGGGCGCGCCCCACGAGACGTTGCTCGTCCTCGATGCGACCACCGGCCAGAACGGCGTCCGCCAGGCGAAGCTCTTCGACGAGGCGGTGGGCGTGACGGGCGTGGCCCTGACCAAGCTGGACGGGACCGCCAAGGGCGGGGTGGCGGTGGCGGTCACGCACGAGCTCGGCCTGCCGGTGAAGCTCGTCGGGGTGGGGGAGTCCCTGGACGACCTGCAGCCCTTCGACCCGGAGGACTTCGCGCGCGCCCTCGTCGGCCGCGACTGACGCGCTTTCGCCACACGTTCGCGCACAGTCCGCGCGGAATTCCTCGCTAGGCTCGAAGCGGGGGGCGCCCGGCGGGTCAGGACAGGGCTGAGAAGGACGAGGCCGCGCCCGGTCTGCTCAGGTGCGAAAAGGCACGCGGCTACACTTCCCGCCGGCCATGTTCGACACGCTCTCCGACAAGCTGCAAGGCGCGCTCGGCGACCTCCGGAGCCGCGGTGTCCTCACCGAGGAGGACCTCTCCCGCGCGATGCGCGAGATCCGGCTCGCGCTCCTCGAGGCCGACGTCAACTTCAAGGTCGTCAAGGACTTCGTCGCCCGCGTGCGCGAGCGCGCCGCCGGCGCGGAGGTGACCAAGAGCCTCTCGCCGGGCCAGGAGGTCGTTCGGATCGTCCACGAGGAGCTGACCGAGCTGATGGGCTCGGGCGGCTCCAGGCTGGCCTTCTCGGGCCGCCCGCCGACGGTGATCCTCCTCGCGGGCCTGCAGGGCGCCGGGAAGACGACCGCAGCGGCCAAGCTGGCGCTGCTCCTCCGCAAGCAGGAGGGCAAGTCGCCGGCGCTCGTCGCCGCCGACCTCCAGCGGCCTGCGGCGATCGACCAGCTCGAGCAGCTCGGCAAGCAGCTCCAGATCCCCGTCTACCTCGACCGCTCGACGAAGGACGCGGTGGCGGTCGCGAGGCACGGGCTCGAGCAGGCGCAGGCGCAGGGCCGCGACGTGGTCGTCGTCGACACGGCCGGCCGCCTCCAGATCGACGAGCCGTTGATGGAGGAGCTGGCCGCGGTGCGCAAGGCCGTGAAGCCGCACAACGTCCTGCTCGTCCTCGACGCGATGACCGGCCAGGAGGCCGTCGCCGTCGCCGAGGCCTTCTCCGACCGGATCGATTTCGACGGCGTCGTCCTCACGAAGCTCGACGGCGACGCGCGCGGCGGCGCCGCACTGTCGGTGAAAGCGGTCACCGGCAAGCCGATCAAGCTCGCGTCCACCGGCGAGAAGCTCGATCAGCTCGAGTACTTCCACCCCGACCGGATGGCCTCGCGCATTCTCGGCATGGGCGACGTGCTCACGCTCATCGAGCGGGCCGAGCAGGCCGCCGAGGCGGACGAGCAGGAGGAGATGGAACGCCGCCTCCGCGCCGGCCAGTTCACGTTCGAGGACTTCCTGCAGAGCTACCGGATGATGCGGCGCATGGGCCCGCTCAAGTCGATCGTGGGCATGATCCCGGGTCTCGGCAAGCAGCTCCAGGGCGTCGACGTCGACGACCGCGAGCTGAGCAAGGTCGAGGCGATCGTCCTCTCGATGACGGTGGAGGAGCGGCGCCGGCCGGAGCTCATCAACGGGTCGCGCCGGGCCCGGATCGCGCGCGGGAGCGGCACGACCGTCCAGCAGGTGAACCAGCTCCTGAACGCGCGCAAGCAGATGGCGAAGATGGTGAAGCAGATGGGTAAGGGAAAGACTCCCAACGTGCAGTCAATCGCAGCCGCGCAGAGGCGCCGCTAGAGCAGAGAGAAAGGACCGAATGGCAACTCGCATCAGACTGGCCCGCGTGGGCTCCAAGAAGAACCCGATCTACCGCGTCGTCGTCGCGGACGCGCGCTCGCCGCGAGACGGGCGCTTCATCGAGATCGTCGGGCGCTACAACCCGCAGACCGATCCGTCCACGATCGCTCTCGACGCGGAGAAGATCCAGGAGTGGATCGGCAAGGGCGCGCAGCCGAGCGACTCGGTGAGGCGCCTCATGAAGGCCCAGGGGATCTAGTTGGAGGAGATGCTCGCCTACCTTGCACGAAACCTCGTCGAGAAGCCTGACGAGGTGCGCGTCGAGCGAACCGAGCGAGACGGCGCCGTCGTCCTCAGGCTGCACGTCGCCGACGAGGACATCGGCAAGGTGATCGGCCGCCAGGGACGCATCGCCAGGGCGCTTCGGACGCTCGTGCGGGCAAGCGGCGGGCGCCGACACGAGCGCGCCCTGCTCGAGATCGTTGACAGCCGCTGAGGCCGGCCGCTGGGTCGGCGTGGGCCGCGTTGGGCGACCGCACGGGCTGGCCGGGGCGTTCGTGGTCGAGCGTCCGAGCGAGGACCCCGCGCGGTTCGCCGTCGGCGCGACCGTGTTTGCCGACCGCGAGCCCGCCGTCGTCGTCGAGAACAAGCGCTCGGGCGGGCGCCTCGTCGTCCGGCTCGACCGCGAGGTCTCCCGGGGAGCGGCGCTCGAGCTGCCCGCGTCCGCGCTTGCCCCGGCGGGCGGCGAGAGCTTCTACGTCTTCGAGCTCGTCGGGCTGGCCGCGGTCGAGGAGGGCGGCCGCGTACTGGGTCGAGTGCAGGACGTGACGCCGGGAGTGGCGAACGACGTCCTCGAGCTGGACGGAGGGATCGCGCTGCCGATGGTCGAGGAGTGCGTGCTCGCGGTCGATCTCGAGAGAGGCCGGATCGTGATTGCGCCCGGGTTCGTGCCCGAAGGCTAATCTCGCAAACGATGCAAATCGACGTCTTCACCTTGCTTCCGCACGCCTTCGCGTGGCTGACCGAGCAGCGCCCGGTCGCGGCCGTGCTCGGCTCCGAGCTCGACCTGCGTTTCCTCAACTATCGCGACTACACGCCGCTCACAGGCGGCCAGGTCGACGACGAGCCGTACGGCGGCGGCGCCGGGATGGTGCTGCGCGTGGACGTCGTCTGCGCCGCGCTCGAGGCCGTCTACGACGACCCGGCCGGGCGGCGCGTGATCGCCTTCTCACCGCAAGGACGGCAGCTCGAGCAGGCCCTCGTCGACGAGCTGGCCGGGGAGGACGCCCTGACGCTCCTCTCCGCCCGTTTCGAGGGCTTCGACGAGCGCATCCTCGAGCACGTCGTCACCGACATCGTCTCGATCGGGCCGTACGTCCTCTCCGGCGGCGAGCTGCCGGCGATGGTCGTGCTCGACGCGGTCGCCAGGCGCCTGCCGGGAGCCATCCGGGAGGAAAGCGCGGCCGTGGAGAGCTTCTCGGCGGCGCTCGAGGGCGGGCTCGAGTTTCCCCAGTACACGCGGCCGGCCGAGTTTCGGGGCTGGCGCGTCCCGGAGGTGCTGCTCTCGGGAAACCACGGGCTCATCGAGAGCTGGCGACGGGAGCAGAGTAGGGAGAGGACGCCCTCGTGACCGGCCCGCTCGACCGCCTGACCTCGTCGCTCCCGGCGCCGTGGGACACCGTCGTCGACTGGGCGGTGACGATCGCGATCGCCGTCGCCGCCGTCCTCGCCATCAAGACCTGGGTCGTGAACCCGTACCGGATTCCGTCCTCGTCGATGGAGCCGACCCTCCACTGCGCCGAGCCCGAGGTGGGTTGCCAGGCGGGCTCGTCCGACCGTGTCCTCGCGAACCGCTTCATCTACCGCTTCCGCGATCCCAACCGGGGCGACATCGTCGTCTTCGAGACGCCCGAGAGGGCGGTCAGGCGCTGTGGAGCGGGAGGGACGTTCGTGAAGCGCCTCGTCGGCCTCCCGGGCGAGCGCATCTCGATGACGGACGGCGTCCTCTCCGTCGACGGGCAGTCGGTCGACGAGCCGTACGTGAACGGCGGCCCGTCCGGGCCGGACTTCGCCGAACGGCAGCTGGGAGCCGACCAGTACTTCATGATGGGCGACAACCGTGGGCAGTCCTGCGACAGCCGCGAGTGGGGCCCCGTGACCCGTGACGATCTCATCGGGCCCGTGTTCGCCGTCTACTGGCCTCTGACGCGGCTCGGCCTGCCCTAGATGCCGAGCCAGCGCATCCCCATCACCGACGAGCGCGCCGAGCGTCGGCCGTCCCTCTAGGAGGCCGTCTTCCTCCGCAGCAAGCTCGAGTCGCTCCCCGACCCCTGGCCGACGATCCTCGACTGGGCGGTCACGATCGCCGTCGCGATCGCCGCCGTGCTCGCCATCAAGGCCTGGGTCGTGAACCCGTACCGGATCCCGTCCTCGTCGATGGAGCCGACCCTCCACTGCGCCGTGCCGGAACCGGCCTGCGAGGCCAGCACCTCCGATCGGGTGCTGGCCAACCGCTTCGTGTACCGGTTCACGGATCCGGATCGGGGCGACATCGTCGTCTTCGAGACGCCGCCGCAGGCGAACGAGCTCTGTCCGGGCCCGGGCGGCGTGTTCGTCAAGCGCCTGATCGGGCTGCCCGGCGACGACATCGAGATCCGGGACGGGCAGCTGTACGTGAACGGAGAGCCGCTCCCCGAGCCGTACGTCTACGGCGGCGAGGTCGGCGACAACTTCGGGCCGGTCACGGTCGGCCAGGGCGAGTACTTCATGATGGGCGACAACCGCTATCAGTCCTGTGACAGCCGCGAGTGGGGGACGGTCCCTCGTGAGAATCTGATCGGCCCGGTGTTCGCGCGCTACTGGCCCGTGCAGCGGATCGGCTTCCAGTGAGCCGCCTGCTGCGTCGTGTCGGACGGCCGACGCCCGCGGGCTTGCGCTAGCATTGCCGCGCGGCCCAGGGCCGCCCTTTTCATGACCACGCCGATCGACATCCTCGAGCGAAAGCAGCTCCGCGACGACATCCCGCAGTTCAAGGCCGGGGACACCTTGCGCGTCCACTTCCAGGTGATCGAGGGGCAGCGTCGCCGCGTCCAGGTCTTCGAGGGCATCGTCATCAAGCGCCAGGGGGCCGGCGTCCGCGAGACCTTCACCGTCCGCAAGAACTCCTTCGGCGTGGGCGTGGAGCGAACCTTCCCGCTCCACTCGCCCAAGATCGACAAGATCGAGGTCGCCGCCATCGGCGACGTCAACCGCGCCAAGCTCTACTACTTGCGCTCGAAAGTGGGCAAGAAGGCGCGCGTCCGCGAGAAGCAGCGGACCTAAGAGCTATCCTCGCGCCCGTGGCGACCATTCGCCGTCCGGGCCGCAAGCTCCTCGCCTTCGACCGCCACCTCGGCGTTCGCTTCGTTGCGGGCGCGGACGAGGCAGGTCGCGGCAGTCTGGCCGGCCCGCTCGTGACGGCAGGCGTCCTGCTCGACTACGAGCGACTGCACGACCACGCCGTCCGCCCGCTGGCTCTCCTCAACGACTCGAAGCAGGTCGATCCTGCGCGGCGCGAGGAGCTCTTCCGCGCGGTCGCCCGCTGCGCCACGCGGATAGCGGTGCGGGTGATCCCGCCCGGGGCGATCGACCGCGACGGGCTCCACCGCTCCAACCTCCGCGGCCTGCGCGAGGCCCTCGCCGCGCTCTCGCCCCCGGCCGAGGTCTGCCTCGTCGACGGCTTCCGCCTCGGCCCGCTCGCGCCCGAGCATCGGGCCGTCGTCGACGGGGACACGAAGAGCGCGGCGATCGCCGCGGCCTCGATCGTGGCGAAGGTGGTGCGCGACCGGGCCATGCGCCGCCTGGACGCCCTCTATCCGAGCTACGACTTCGCGTCGCACGTCGGCTACATCACACCCGGACACTCGGCGATCGTGCGTCGCCTCGGGCCGAGCTCGATCCACCGTCGGTCGTTCGACGCGCGCTGCTATGCGGAGCTCGAGGACGACGCCGTCGAAGCCGAGCTCGTCACGGCGGCTCGGGCCTGAGGCCGAGCGGCGGGTCCGCCGCCACTACCGGCTGCGCGGATACCGGATCCTCGCAACGAACGCCCGTGCCGCCGGCTACGAGCTCGACATCGTCGCGCGGCGCGGGCGGACGGTCGTCGTCTGCGAGGTGAAGGCGCGAAGCGGGCCGGGGTACGGCGACCCGCTCGAGGCGGTCGGGCCGGAGAAGGCGCGCCGCGTGCGGCGGGCCGCCGAAGCCTGGCTGGCGCACCGGCCGGAGCTCGCGGGTCTCGACGTGCGCTTCGAGGCGGTCGCAGTCAGCGGGCGCCGGATCGTGCGCGCGCCGTTCGATTAGTTCGAAATCGGCACGAGTTCGTGCACCACCTGCGCGAGGCCACGTCCTAGCCTCGAAGGCGTGCTCGCGCGCGCCGTCACCCATGCCCTCGTCGGTCTCGAGGCGAGGCCGGTGGAGGTCGAGGCCCACCTCCAACGCGGCGTGCCCGCGTTCGCCATCGTCGGGCTGCCCGACAAGGCGTGCCAGGAGGCGAAGGAGCGTGTGCGCTCGGGGATCACGAGCGCCGAGCTCGAATGGCCTCTCCGGCGGCTCACCGTCAACCTCGCGCCCGCCGGGCTGCGCAAGGAGGGCTCGGGCTACGACCTCCCGATCGCCCTGGCGGTGCTCGCGGCGTCGCGGCAGATTCCGCCGGCCAGCCTGGCAGAGCACGCCGCGGTCGGCGAGCTCGCGCTGGACGGCCGCCTGCGGCCCGTGCCGGGCGCCATCGTGGCGGCCGAGGCGGCGAGGCGCGCCGGCCTCGCGCGGCTGCTCTGTCCGCACGAGTCGGCGCCGGAGGCTGCGCTGGCCGGGATCGAGACGGTGCCGCTTCGCCACCTGGCCGAGGCCGCCGCGTACCTGCAGGGGCGCTTTCGGCCGGAGCCGGCCGCGCCGGCGAAGCCGTCGTCCAACGGGTCCTGGCCCGACCTGGCGGACGTGCGCGGGCAGGAGCGGGGGAGAAGGGCGCTCGAGCTCGTCGCAGCCGGGCGTCACAACGTGCTGCTCGCCGGCCCGCCCGGGACCGGGAAGACGATGCTGGCGCGGCGGCTTCCGTCTCTCCTGCCGCCGCTGACGCTCGACGAGGCGCTCGAGGTCACTCGCATCCACTCGGTCGCGGGCGTCCTCCCGGCCGGGCATCCATTCGTCGATCGGCCCCCCTTTCGCGCTCCGCACCACACCGCGTCGGCCGCCGCGGTGGTCGGCGGCGGGCCGGGGCCCCGCCCCGGCGAGGTGAGTCTCGCCCACCACGGCGTGCTCCTGCTCGACGAGCTGCCCGAGTTCCACCGCCCGGTTCTCGAGGCGCTCCGCCAGCCGCTCGAGGACGGGGTCGTCGCCATCGCCCGGGTTGCCGGCCAGGCGGTCTTTCCGGCGCGATTCGTGCTCGTCGGCACCATGAACCTGTGCCCGTGTGGGGCTCGTGGCGACCCGGCGGTCGAGTGCAGCTGCTCGGCGCAGAAGCTCGCCGCCTACGGCATGAAGCTCTCGCGTGCGCTGCTCGACCGCTTCGACCTCGTCGTGTACATGCCTCGCCCGCGAGGACGGGAGCTCGACGCGGCGCCGCAGGAGCCGTCCTCCGATGTCCGGGCCCGCGTGGAGCCGGCCGCCGAGAGGCTGCGGGGCGAGCACCCCAGGCTCGGGGCGGAAGCGCGGGGACTCCTCGCCCGGGCGGTGGACACCCTGCCCCTCTCGGCACGCGGGCGGGCTCGCGTCCTGCGTGTCGCGGCGACGGTCGCCACGCTCGCCGGCGCGGAGACGATCGAGCCGCAGCACCTCGCCGAGGCGCTCTCTTACCGAACACCGCCCGAGCTCTCGCCGTGACCTACGAGTCGGTTTCGAGAGGCCGAGCCGGGTATCCGGCGCTGCTCGCCGAGCTCCACGATCCTCCCGCCCGCCTCTACCTGCGCGGAGGCCCGGCGGAGATTCTCTCGCGGACAGCGGTGGCGATGGTCGGGGCACGCAGCTGCTCGCGGTACGGAGCCCAGGTGGCGCGCGATCTCGCCCGCGAGCTCGCCGCCGCCGGAGTCGTCGTCGTGAGCGGGCTCGCCCGCGGCATCGACGGCGAAGCTCACCGCGGGGCGCTCGCGGGCGGCGGCCTGACGGTTGCGGTCCTCGGCTGCGGCATCGACCGCGACTACCCCCGTGCGCATGCGGAGCTGGCGCGCCGGATCGCCGGGAGCGGCCTCATGGTCTCGGAGTACCCGCCCGGCGTCGAGCCGGCGCCCTGGCGCTTCCCCGCGAGGAACCGGATCGTCGCGGGGCTGGCGAGCGCAACCGTGGTGGTCGAGGCGCGAGAGCGCTCGGGCGCGCTGATCACGGCCGACTTCGCGCTCGAGCTCGGGCGAGAGGTCTTCGCGGTGCCGGGCGAGATCACGAGCGGGTTGTCGAAGGGAACGAACGACCTCATCCGCCAGGGCGCAACGCCTCTGCTCGGGGCCGACGACGTCTTCGAAGCGCTCGGCCTCGAACGGGCGCCGCCGGCTGCACCTGCGAGCCTCTCGCCCGAGGCCGGCGCCGTGCTCGCCGTCCTCGCCGACGGAGCGGCTGCCCTCGACGAGCTCGCACGGGCGACGGGTCTGGGCAGCCCGGAGGTCGCGGTCGCGCTGACGGAGCTCGAGCTCGCCGGCCTCGTCGCCGGAGGCGATGGTCTCTACCGCGTCAGTCCGGGAAGGAATCCGGCCGGCTGACCGCTCGCGCGTGCAGCTCGTCGTCGATGTTGCGGCCGGTGACGATGAGCACGACGGAGCCGTCCACGTCGTCGAGCTGCGAGACGGCGGCGAGCGCTGCGCCGGCGGCGCCCTCGACCCGGAGGCCCGCCGCGGCAAAGGCGCCGACGGCCTGCGCGAGCTCGTGCTCGGAGACGAGGAGCATCCGGCTGGCCACCTCGCCGAGCACGTCGACCGCGAGCGGAATCGCCACCCGGACGGCCAGCCCGTCCGCGAACGTGGCCGACCGCTCGCTCGTGACCACGGCACCGGCTCGCCAGGACTCGACCATGACCGGGGCCTCCTTCGCCGCCACACCGATCCGAAGCGTCTGCGGTGACCGGGCGGCGAGGCGGATGCCGATGCCGCCGAGCAGCGCGCCGTTCCCGACGGGGACGACGACCGCCGCCGGCGCGTCGTCCAGCTGGTCGAGGAGCTCGTCGGCGATCGCGCCGTAGCCCTCGTACTGGGCGGGCTCCGCGCCGTCCTCGAAGAAGGGGAGCCCGGCGCCCTCGGCGTGGCCGCGCGCCTCCTCCTTCGCCTCGTCGAGGTCGGCGCCGACGAGGCGCATCTCCGCCCCGAGCCCCTCGACCAGCGCGACCTTCGCCCGCGTCGCGCCCTCGGGCGCGTAGACGATCGCCCGGAGGCCGAGGCGCTCGGCCGCCCAGGCGGTCGCCGCGCCGTGGTTCCCGGTCGAGGCCGTCACGACCGTGTCGGCGCCTGCTTCCCGGTAGGCGGTGAGAACCGGGAGAGCGCCGCGCCACTTGAAGGCGCCCAGCTCGTGCACGTCCTCCCGCTTGAGGAAGAGCGGCCGGCCGCCGGCCAGCGAGGGCGGCGCCGCTTCGAGCGGTGTCGGCGTTGTGGTCATGGGAAGAGCCGGCCGGGGTTCTCGGAACGCGCGGCGGCGAGAAAAGCATCGCCCATCTCCTCCAAAGCCCGCAAGGCGGGCGCCGCGTCGATCACCGGCACGTCGCTGCCGAAGACCAGCTGCTCCGGCCCCAGCGTCTCCAGGCAGAGCTGGAGAGCGGACGGGCTGAAGGAGGCAGTGTCGAGGTGAATCCTCGGGTGGCGGGCCGCCGCTGGGTCGGAGCCGCGCGAGCGCAAGCGCTCGAGCTGGATCGGCGCCCCGCCGGCGAGCAGAGCGAAGACGACGTGCACGTCCGGGTGACGCTCGACACCGTGCGCGAGCCAGGCGAAGTAGGCGGCCTGCATCTGGGCCGGGTAGTCGACGACCGGCGCCCACCACGCCGGCGCTCCCGCGGGAGGCGGTGCCGGCGGGCCCGGATGCACGAAGAGCACCTGGCTTGCCCGGGCGAGCTCGTCGGGAAGGCTGCCAAGCCCGGTCACGACCGCCTGCGCCGAGACACAGGCGCCGGCGAAACCGTCGAGGCAGGCCCCGGCGGCGAGCGCGCGCAAGCGGCCTCCGGCGGCCGAGACGACGTCGCGGATCCCCACGTGGTAGGCGTCGCGGAGCTCGGGGTGCGCCTCGGTCTCCATGGTGGGCGCGAGCGAGACGACGGCGATGTCGGTTTCGTGGCGGTCGAGCAGCGCGAGGCGGCGCCCGAGATCGTGATCGCTCTCGTCGAACGGGAAGGAGCCCTCCTCGAGCTCGAGCATCCCGCCGACGAGCCGAGGTGTCTCGACGCGGGCTCGGAGGGCCTCGATCAGCGGCGCGGGGAGGAGGTGCTGGTGAACGTCGAAGCTCGGCACGGTCAGGACACCGCGTAGCGCTCGACAGCGTCCTGGTCGAGGTCGAAGCCGAGCCCGGGTCGGTCGGGGACCGCGAGCCGGCCGTTGGCGTCCGGAAGCAAGGGCTCCGCCAGCATGAAGTCCCGTCGCTCGGGCGTCCAGCCGGGCGGGTCGAACGGGAGCTCGAGGAATGGGCCGCCCCCGACGCCCGCGGTCAGGTGGAGGTTTGCCAGCAAGCCGATTCCGTTCGTCCAGGTGTGCGGGGTGAACCAGAGGCCGCCCGCCTGGACGCGCTCGGCCACTTCCCGCCCGCGGAGGAGCCCCACCGCGAGCACGGCGTCCGGCTGGTAGACGTCGAGCGCCTCGGCCTGGAGACAGGCGTCGAGCTCCGCCGGCGTCCGGGCCATCTCCCCGCCCGCGATGCGAAGCCCGCTCCGGGCGCGGAGGCGAGCCAGGCCCGCGACGTCGCCGCCGGAGAGCGGCTCTTCGAGCCAGAAGGCCGCCAGCTCGCGCAGCGTGTCGGCCACGCGCTCGACGACCGGGAAGGCGAGCAGCGGCGACAGGTCGCCGGGCATGCGCCAGCCCTGGTTGAGATCGACCATGATCTCCATGCTCGACCCGACCGCCGCGCGAACCGCTTCGACCGCGGCCAGGCCCTCGTCGAGCCGGTTCCTGTCGATCCGCAGCTTCAGCGCGCCGAACCCCTGCTCGCGCAGCGCGAGCGCCGACTCCGCGCGCTCGGCCGCGGGCCGCCGGTCGCCCGTCGAGGCGTACGCGGGAAGCCCGTCCAGAGCCCCTCCGAGGAGCCTGGCGGTCGGCACTCCCTCGACCTTTCCGGCGAGGTCCCAGAGGGCCGCCTCGAGGGGCCAGTACCGACCGGCGTGGAACGAGATCGTCTCGAGCACGTCTACGTGCCGCTCGACGTCGAGCGGGTCCTGCCCGACGAAGAGCTCGGTGAACCTCTCGAAGCCGTCCATCGTGTCGCCGGAGCCGATCCCCGAGATCCCCTCGTCGGTGTCCACGAAGACGAGCGTCGCCTCGACGGCGTGGCGGGGCTCGGGATCCCAGGCGGCCGAGAACGGAGGATCGAGGGGATAGCGGAGGCGGCGAAGCCGGATCCCCGTGATCTTCACCGCCTACCGCCGGAAGAACGGGTTCTCGGGCTCGCCCCGGAGGGCCAGGAGCTCGTCGACGGCGGGCCCGCCCTCCACCGAGGCAGCGAGCGCCGCCCGCGTCGCCTCGGCGTTCGCCGCGTACACCGCCTCCTCGTCCGAGGCCGCCCAGTCCACCCAGACCGCCGCGATCAGCAGCAGGTCGTCCACCTGCGCCGCGGGCACGGTCGCGTCGGCGACGGCGTCGAGGACGCCGCGGGCGACCCCGGCCTGCGCC
This sequence comes from uncultured Actinomycetes bacterium, assembly GCA_963775625.1. Lineage (GTDB taxonomy): Bacteria > Actinomycetota > Thermoleophilia > Gaiellales > Gaiellaceae > JAIBJN01. The sequence continues at coordinate 223,934 of CAVZJM010000004.1, forward strand.
GCGCCCCAGGTCAGCGCCGCATGGCGATCGCCGCGCACGTCGGCCTTGTTGACGAAGAGCGTCAGCGGCTTGACGGGGTAGTTCGGGCGCAGGACGACCACGAACGGGACGTGACCCTGTCGCGGCGTCGCCAGAGCCGTCGCCCAGGCCGTCTCGACGGGCCCGCCCTTTCTGCCGAGCACGGTGTTCAGGTGGGCGGCGTCCGGCCCGCTCCCGGCGAACGCCTCGCCGATCAAGGTCGACGCCGCGAAGCTCAGAAGCGGATCACTCCCCGTGCGACCTCGCCGGCGTTCATGGCCGCGAAGCCCTCGTTGATCTCCTCCAGCGCGAACGTCCGCGTGATGAGCGCGTCGAGGTCGAGCCGACCGTCCATGTAGAGGTCGAGCACGAGCGGCATGTCCTGGTGGGGGCGGCATGACCCGTAGAAGCTGCCCGTGACGATCTTCTCCTCGCGCGGCAGCGCGGGAGCGGGGAGGTCCGCGGTCGCGCCTACCGGCGGGATGCCGACGGCGACGACGACGCCCCCGCGGCGCACGGCGTCGTAGGCCTGCGCCACGACGCCCGGCGCGCCGGCCGTGTCGAAGGCATAGTCCGCGCCGCGCCCGTCCGTCAGGTCGCGCAGGAGCCCGGCGACGTCGTCGGCGCGCGGATCGGCGGCGTGGGTGGCGCCCAGGGCGAGAGCGGTCTCGCGCTTGAAGCCCACGGGATCGGCGGCCACGATTGCCCGCGCGCCCGCCAGCTTGCAGCCGAGGACGGCGGAGAGCCCGACCCCTCCCGCCCCGTACACGACTGCGACGCTCCCGGGCTCGACCCGGGCGCGCAGAACGGCGGCGCCGAAGCCCGTCATGACGGCGCAGCCGACGAGCGCCGCCACCTCGAGCGGCGCGTCCTCTCGGATCCGGACGCAGCAGCTCTCGGGCACGACGCAGCGCTCCGCGAACGTCGAGAGGAAGGAGTAGTGGTAGAGCGGGGTGCCGTTCTGGGAGAGCGCGAGCGAGCCCCCGGGGAGCGTCCCCTCGAACATGTCCGCCATCGCTGCGTCGCAGAGGACGCCTCGGCCCTGGACGCAGTAGAAGCACGTTCCGCACGACGGCAGCCAGGAGAGGACGACGTGGTCGCCGACGGCCACCCCGGTGACTCCCTCGCCGAGCGCCTCGACGATGCCCGCGCCCTCGTGGCCGAGGACGGCGGGCAGCGGATTCGGCGTCGCGCCCGTGATCACGTTCCAATCGCTGTGGCAGATGCCGCTCGCGGAGAGGCGCACAGCCACCTCGCCGGCTCGCGGCTCGGCGAGCTCGACCTCCTCGACGCTCAGCGGCCCGTCGACTTCGCGGAGTACGGCAGCGCGCACGGCGCGATTCTACGGCGGCGGAGCGGTACGCTCGCTTCCGTGCGGATGCAGGCCGCAGTGCTCCGGGAGGTGGGTCGGCCGGTCGAGATCCTCGACGTCGAGCTGGCGCCGCCGCAGGAGGGCGAGGTGCTCGTCCGGATCGCCGCCTGCGGCGTCTGCGCGAGCGACCTCCACGTCGTCGACGGGGACCTCCCCGAGCCGCTGCCGCTGGTCCTCGGCCACGAGGCCTCCGGGGTGGTCGTGGAGACGGGGCCGGAGGTTACGAGGGTCCGGCCGGGCGACCACGTCGTGGTCGCGCTCGTCCCCTCCTGCGGCGAGTGCGAGCCCTGCCGGCGCGGCCGTCCCAACTTCTGCGAGCTCGGCGGGCGGATGGCCGCCACCGGAACGCTCGCGGACGGGACGTCTCGCCTCTCCGTGGGCGGGGAGACGCTGCACCACTTCAATTCCGTGTCCTCGTTCGCGGAGCACGCAGTCGTCCCCGAGTCCGTTGCGGTGCCCATCAGGCAGGATGTTGCGCTGGACGTCGCGGCGCTGGTGGGCTGCGCGGCGCTGACCGGGTGGGGGGCGGTGACGAGAACTGCCGCAATCGAGCCGGGGTCGAGCGTTGCGGTCTGGGGCTGCGGCGGCGTCGGCCTCGCCACGATCCAGGCCGCGCGTCTCGCAGGCGCCGAGACCATCGTCGCCGTCGATACACGGGCCGCCAAGCTCGAGCTGGCGGTGCGGCTGGGAGCCACCGAGACCGTCGAAGCACGTCCGAGCGCCGATACTGCCCGGCGCGTACGCCACGCGACCGGCGGCGGGGCGGACTACGCGTTCGAGGCCATTGGCCGGGCCGAGACCATCCGGGAGGCGTGGGACGCGCTCCGCCCCGGAGGCACCGGCGTCGTGGTCGGGCTGCCGCCGAAGGGCTCGTCGCTCACGATCGACACCTGGGGCTTCATCAACGAGAAGACGCTCAAGGGGTGCTTCCTCGGCTCCGCGAAGATCGACGAGGACGTGCCGCGGATCGTCGACCTCTACGCCGCCGGCGAACTCCGGCTCGACGAGCTCGTCACCGACCGGATCCCGCTCGCCGACCTGCCTGCGGCGTTCGAGCGCCTCCGGGCCGGAGACGCCGTTCGCCAGCTCGTGGTCTTCTGAGCCGTTCGACACACTCTCGACGCACTTCTGCGCCCCACCGGTGCGGATCTTGGCGTTACGCTTGAAAGCGGGTGGTGGGAGAGGGGTGCCCCTAAGAGCTCGTTTCGGAATGACGCCTCGCCGTCGGGGTGCGATGGTCGTTCCGAGACAAGGACGCAGGGAGCGCTCGTAGCAGGAAGCTACGGGCGCGACTGAGGACGCAGTCCTCGGGGCGAGCAGCGCGGCCCGGCGGCACAGGGCTTCATTCTGAGACGGGTTCTAAGTTAAAGGCGACGGGTCGGTCGGCGTTGCCTGCAGCCGGCGCAGCTCGTCCAGCGGGATGTGGCAGCGCATGGTGTGGCCCGGCCCGACCTCGGCGAGCGGTGGCTCCTCGCGCTCGCAGATCTCCCCGATCTTCCGCGGGCACCGGGTGTGGAAGACGCACCCCGAGGGAGGCTCGGCGGCGCTGGGAATCTCACCCTCCAGCCGGATCCGCGGCCGCTCCTCGCCTTCGAGCGCCGGGACCGCCGACAGGAGCGCCTCCGTGTACGGATGGTGCGGCCCCGTGAACACCGTGGCCGCGTCGCCGACCTCCATGACGCGGCCGAGGTAGAGCACCGCGATGCGGTCGGCCAGGTAGCGGACGACGCCGAGGTCGTGGGAGATGAAGAGATAGGAGACGCCCTGCTCGGCCTGGAGGTCGACGAGCAGGTTCAGGATCGCCGCCTGCACCGAGACGTCCAGCGCGGAGGTCGGCTCGTCGCAGACGACGACGCGCGGGTCGCCGGCAAAGGCGCGCGCGATCGCCACGCGCTGCTTGAGGCCGCCGGAGAGCTGCGTCGGGCGGGCGGCGAGCTGCCGCTCGTCGAAGCGGACGGCACGCGCCAGCTCGCGCACCCGCTCGTCCCGGCCCTCGCCACGCAGACCGACAAGCTTCGTCAGCGCCCGGGCGAGGATCCGCCGGGCTGAGAAGCGGCGGTTGAGGGCGGAGTCCGGGTTCTGGAAAACGATCTGAAGCGCCCGCACCTCCTCCCGTGCTCGATCGCCCAGCGCCGCGGGCAGAACCGCGCCGTCGAGCTCCACTACCGTGCCGGCGTCCGGCGTTGTCAGGCCCAGGAGGACGCGAGCGAGCGTCGTCTTGCCGCTCCCCGACTCTCCCACCAGCCCCAGGGTCTCCCCGGCGCCCACGCCCAGGGTGACGCCGGCGAGGGCCCGCACGTCCTGGCCGTCCTGGCGAAACGTCTTGGCCGCGTCGGCAATGGCCAGCAGCGGCGCCCCCCCGCCGGCCCGGGTGGCGCCGCCGGCGGGTCGAGCGTGTGAAGTGTGCGGAAGTTCGTGCGCGTCCGCCCAGAAATGACACCGGCTCACCCGCGCTGCCGACACTGGATGGAGCGGCGGCTCTTCCTCCCGGCAGATGTCGCGGACGAGAGCGCAGCGGTCGGCGAAGACGCAGCCCGGAAGGTCCGCGCCCGAGCTCGGGGAGGAGGCCGGGGATCGTGTCGAGCGGGCGCTCGCTCTTGCCGATGCCGCCGCGCGGAAGGCAGCGCAGGAGCCCGACGGTATACGGATGGCGCGGGTCGTGGAACACCTCGTCCGCCTGGCCTTCCTCCACCAGGCGCCCCGCGTAGAGGACGCCGACGCGGTCGCACATTCGCCGCACCACCGCGAGGTTGTGGCTGATGAAGAGGATGCTCGTCCCCAGCTCCTCGCGCAGTCCCGCGACGAGGTCCAGCACCTCTGCCTCCACGGTCGCATCGAGGCCGGTCGTGGGCTCGTCGAGGATAAGGAGAGCCGGGTCGGGGGCGAGCGCCATGGCGATGAGCGCGCGCTGTTGCATCCCGCCCGAGAGCTGATGCGGGTAGCGCCGCATCACGCTCGCCGGGTCGGCGATCTGCACCCGGGCGAGCATCTCGCGGGCCTGCTCCCGGGCTCCGGCCGCGGGGGCTCCGGCGGCCTCGAACGCCTCCGCCACCTGTTCGCCGACCCGGATCGACGGGTTCAGGGCGGCGCCGGGATTCTGATAGACCATCGAGACCGCCCTGGAGCGGTGCCGACGGACCTCTCGCTCGGACATGGCCAGGAGGTCGGCGCCCCCGACGTAGATCGAGCCGCTCGTCACCCGTCCGTTCCGCGGCAGGTAGCGCATGACGGCGAGCGCGGTCGTGGACTTCCCGCAGCCGGACTCGCCGACGAGGCCGTAGGAGCCTCCCGCCGGGATCGTCAGCGAGACGCCGCGCAGCACCTGACGCCACTGCCCGCGCACGCTGAAGGCCACGCCGAGGTCGTCGAGCTCGAGCGCCGGCGCGGCGGCGATTGCGGGAACGGCCGTCATCGCTCGAACGCCTGGGTTAGGCCGTCGGCGATCAGATTGACGCCGACGACGAGGGTGGCGATGGCAAGCGCGGGGAAGAGCGTCGGCCACCAGTCGCCTGCGCTCAGGAGCCCGTAGTTCTCGAAGATCTGCAGGCCCCAGTCGGGGGCGGGCGGCTGGATGCCGAATCCGAGAAACGAGAGCGTGGCGATGGCGAAGATCGCGTAGCCGAGCCGCACCGTGAACTCCACCAGCACCGGGCCGAGGACGTTCGGGAGAATCTCGCCGAAGAGCACATACGGCGCGTGCTCGTTTCGCAGGCGCGCGGCCTCGACGTACTCGAGCTCCCGCTCCGAAAGCACGGCGGCGCGCACGGTTCGCGCGATGATCGGCGTGAAGACGATGCCGATGACGAGGATCACCGTCACCCGCGAGGGCCCGAGCGCCGTGAGCGCCAGCAGGCCGATGACGACGACCGGAATCGCGAGGAACGCGTCGACGACGCGCATGATCGCCTCGTCCGTGAAGCCGCGGAAGTAGCCGGTGACAAGCCCGAGCGCCGTGCCGAGCACCGTGCCGAGCAGCGTGGCGAGCAGGGCGACGATCAGGATGTCTCGGGCGCCCACGATCACGCGCGAAAAGACGTCTCGCCCGAGGCGATCGGTGCCGAACCAGTGCTCGGACGACGGCGGCTGCAGCTTGTTGAGGATGTCGTCGGCATAAGGGTCGTCGGGAACGACGGCCGGGCCGAAGACTGCGCAGAAGACCCAGAAGGCGACGATGACCGCCCCGGCCAGAAACGTCTTCGAGCGGAGGACGATCCGGATCCGCTCGCGCCTTGAGGCCCGCGCCGAGTCGTGAACGACGATCGGGGCGATCTCGTCGACCGTGCTCATGGCAGCGGAACCTCCACCGGCAGTTCGAGCGGCTCGACTACGCCGACGTCCTCGCCCCCGTAGCGGATGCGCGGGTTCAGGTAGGCGTAGGCGAGGTCGGCGACGAGCGTTGCCAGGAGATAGACGATCCCGATCACGAGCACGGTGCCCTGGAGCAGCGGGAAGTCCTTCTGGTCGGCCGCGCGGAAAATCAGCCGTCCGATGCCCGGGTAGTTGAAGATCAGCTCGATCGCAACCAGGCCGCCGATCAGGTATCCGGTCTGCGTCGCGACGACGGCGATCGTCGGCAGGAGAGAGTTGCGGAGGACGTGCCGGCGGATCACGGTTCGGCGCGGCAGCCCCTTGAGGACCGCCGTCCGCGTGTAGTCCGAATCCAGCGCTTCCACGGTCCCCGCCCGCGCCATGCGCGCCAGGTAGCCGAAGAGGACGAAGACGAGGCAGAGGGCGGGCAGGATCAGGTACTCGACCTGCGTGAGAAAGCCGGCTCCCGGAGGCGCCTGCGCCGTCACGGGGAGCACGTCGAGCCAGACGCCGAAGACGAGGATCATGACCACCGCCCAGACGAAGTCGGGGATTGCCGAGGCCGAGAGGCCACCCACGGAGATGGACCGATCGGCGGCCCGTCCCTCGTAGAGCGCTGCGGTGACCCCTCCGAGGATCCCGAGCGGAACGACGAGCAGGAAGGCGAGGAAGGCGAGCTTGGCCGAGTTCCAGAGCGCCGGCCCGATCATCTCGTCCACCGGACGGCGGAAGGCGTACGACTCGCCCAGGTCTCCCTGGAAGATCCCCGCCACCCAGTCGCCGTAGCGGACGAGAACGGGCTGGTCGGTTCCGAGCTCCTCGTTCAGGGCCTCGACGGTCTCGGGCGCGGCAGTGGGCCCGAGGATGCTGCGGGCGACGTCGCCCGGCATCACCTCGGTGGCGACGAACACGATCACGCTCAGCAGCCAGAGCGTGACGAGGGCGAGCGCGATCCGCCTGAGGAGGAAGCGTCCCATGGCGGCCGCTGGTTCGTCCTAACCTATAAAGCCTGCCTGGCTCAGGTCGAAGTGGCCCATCCCGGTCGGCTCGACCCCGGCCACGTTCTTGGTCGCCGCGAGATGGAAGTAGAAGTAGGGGTAGATCGCCGGCGACTCGTCGAGGAGCGTCTCCTGGATCTGCTTGGCGACTGCACGCTGCGAGTCGAGGTCGAAGGCGGCCACATAGTCGGCCACGAGCGTGTCGAACGCGGGGTTCTTGAAGTGCGGGGCGTTCCAGGGGCCCTTGCTCCCGAGTGACGACGAGAGGAACACGTTCGGCACGCCGCGATGGCCCCAGTCGGTGATCCCGAAGGGCGAGTCGAGCCAGCGCGAGCCGCCGTACGTGTAGTCGCCGTAGTAGGCCCCGTCGTCGGTGATCTGGAGCTCGACGGTGACGCCGATCTCCTGCCAGGCGTTCTGGAGGAGCACGGCGAGGTCGGGGATCTCGAAGCCCTGCCAGCTCTCGAGCTTGACCTTGAAGCCGCCGCCCTGCCCGGCGTCCTGGAGCAGCTGCCTGGCCTGCTCGAGGTCCTGCTCCCGCTGCGGCACGGCCGGGTCGGTGGAGGGGAAGACCGGCGCGAAGGGGCTGTCGTTGCCGAGGTCGGCCCTTCCGTCGAAGAGACCGTCGACCAGCGCCTGGCGGTCGACGGCGAGGGCCATTGCCTGCCGCACCCGCTTGTCCGTGAACGGCTCCTTGTCCGTCCGCATGTGGACCTTCCGGTGCTGCGACGGCGCGGAGCTCGATGATGGTGTAGCTCGGGTCCTCGAGGAGGGCACCGCCGCCGGCGACCGAGAAGTTGGAGACGACGTCGACCTCTCCGCCCTGGAGCGCAAGCACGCGGGCCTGCTCGTCCTCGTAGTACTTGACCTCGCTCGTGTCGGCAAGCGGCGTCCGGCTCGTGTCCCAGTAGTCCGGGTTCTTGACGTAGGTGACGCCGACCTCGGGCGTGTACGTGTCCAGCTTCCAGGGCCCGGTGCCGATGAAGGTCGACTCCCAGTCGCCCGTATAGGTCTTCGGGAGGATGATCAGGTTGTAGTTGTCGGAGCTGACCAGGTAGGGGAAGTTGCCGTTGGGGGCGTCGAGCGTGAACTCGACGGTCGACTCGTCGACGAGCTTGGTGTTGCCCGCCGAGAGCGCGCCCGTCAGGGCCGAGAGGGCGTTCGACTCGTTGCCGAGGTGGTACTCGACCGTGGCGACGACGTCCTCGGCGGTGAGCGGCGCGCCGTCGTGGAAGGTGACGCCCTGGCGGATGGCGAACGTCCAGACGCTCCCGTCCTCGTTCGGCTCCCAGCTCTCCGCGATCCGCGGCTGGAGCATCAGCTCGTCGTCGGACCACGCCAGGTACTCGCCCGACTGGCCGAGCGTCGCGAGCCCGCCCTCGTCGCCGACGGTGAGCGGGTCGAGCGCGCCGGCCGGGGAGATGAGGGCGGTGCGGAGCGTGCCGCCTGCCTGCGGCCCGCCGCCCGTCGTGTCGGTGGCGCCGGTCGCCGAGCTCTCGTCGTCGTCACCGCCGCACGCCGCGGCGAGAAAGGAGAGCGCCGGCAGGGAAAGGCCCAGCACGGTCCCTCGGCGCACGAACTCCCGGCGACTGATCTTGCCTGCCGAGAGCTCGTCGATCAGGTGGTTCTCGATCTCGGAGCGCTCGCGGCGCACCTCGTCGACCCGGTGCTGCCTCGGATCCATGTCCTCTCCTTCCCCGGTACGGGTTCGGCGGGTAAGCGCCCGCCTTATAGCTCATCGTCTGGACACGGTCAATTCGTCCGCTCTCGCCCACGTCGGCGGGATCTTCTTATAGACGGCTTCCACGTGCTGAAGTTTGGCGAGCGCTAGCCGAACCTGCGAACGGCGCGCCAGACCTCGGCTCCGCCGTAGTCGATGTAGCGGGTCCTCGTCAGGCGCAGCTCACCACCCTCGAGAATGCCTCCCGGCAGCCTGCCCTGGTGGAGACGGATCTCGTGGTAGTTGCGCGGCGAGATCCCGACAGCCTCCCTGTGAATGGGATTCTCGCCCCACCTCGTCGGCCCGTCGGGCCTCGTGAAGAGAATCAGGTTTCCGTAGGCGCCCTTGACCAGCTCGAGGTCGTAGTAGCTCAGCAGGCCGTGCGCCGCATAGGTGCTCATGCTGGCGACGAGCCTCTCCTCGAGGTCGAAGAGCAAGGGTGTGTCGGCGTCCTCCCGCGGTCGCCCGAAGAAGCCGACGACCAGCAGGTCTCGGGCCTCGATGAGGGCGTCGGTCTCGGGCACGACCAGCAGATGCCGGAGCCCCGCCGTGTCCGTCTCTCGGATGATCACGTTCCTGCGGCTCTCGGACGGCTCGACGCACCACGCTCGCGCGCGCTCACGCTCGTGCGCGAGCAGCAACCGCAGGGCCTCCTCCTCCCGGCGCGTGTGACTCGGGTCGGCGAAGGGCCGGTCCGGAACCTCTTCGTCCGGGCCGAGCTCGATCTCGTCAGCCATGGCTGGAACCTAGCGGAAGGCGGTCAGGAGACCAGTGACCGCGTCCGGATGAGCCCTCGCACGGGCTCGAGGTCCGGAAGGACGGTGTCGCCTTCGGCAAGGAACGGGACGATCTCGCGCACCCGCGCGTGCGCCGCGGCTGTGCCCCTCCCGAGCCGGCCCGGGCGGCGGAGATCGACCGCCTGGGCGGCGATGACCAGCTCGATTGCGACCACCGACTCGCCGAGCGCGACCATCTCGGCCAGCCGGCGGGCAGCCAGCGGGGCCATCGTCATCCGATCCTCGATTCCCTCCGCATGCGTGGTCGTCACCAGCTCGTAGGAGACGGGCTGAGCGAGGAGACGCGCCTCCGCGGTGAGCGCCTGCGCGGTGACGCCGTGCTCGCCCAGCGAGTTCTCGGCCAGCCCCTGCCGCGGTGCCAGCCCATCCGGGAGCCCGGTGAGCGGCCCCTGCAGAAGCTTCAGCAGCCGCTCCGCCGAAGTCGTGAGCGCGGGGGCAAGCGCGATGCGGAGGAAGTCGAGGGCCGCGGCCAGCGGGAGGATCTCGAAGTTCGCCACCGAGACGATGCGATCCTCGTCCGGGACGACGAGCGGGTTCTCCTGCGACGCGTTGAGCTCGATCTCGAGCTGGCCGCGCGCGAACGTGAGCGCGTCTCGCAAGGCTCCGTGCAGCTGGGGGAGGCCGCGGAAGGAGAGCGGATCCTGGAGGTGTCGCGCCGCCGCGGGCTCCCAGAGCGAGCTCCCTTCGAGCAGGTCTCGGAGGCGGGTCAGGGACTCGGCGAGGCCCGGATACGGTCGCGCCTGGGAGATCGCGGGGTGCAGCAGCGTCAGATTGGCGGCGAAGGCCTCGAGGTCGAGCGCGCCTGCCACGTCCATGGCCTCGAGCAGGCGCTCCGTGTCGGCCGTCGCCAGCGCCGCCATGCCGGTCGAGAACGCGTTCGAGTTGACGAGCGCGAGCCCTTCCTTCGCCTCGAGCTCCACGTCTGCGAAGAGGCCGTGCGCGAGGTCGGCCATCGCGGGAAGGTCGGCCTGGCCGAGCGAGCCCAGAAGCCGGACGCGGGGGTGCTCGCCCCCGTTCAGCGCGGCGGTCAGCCGCTCGGCGATCTCCGGTCGGACGCCTGGCGTGCCGCTGGCCAGCGCGTTCGCCAGCCGGAGCATCGTCGCGCGCACGATCTCGGCGGACGCGTCCGGGCCGGCGCCGACCAGGTGGTTTGCGATCAGGGCGCGGTTGAAGGCGCCGACCTCCGCGGCCGGGACGGGGACCTTCTTCCTCGCGCCGACGCCGGTCGTCATCCCGTAGACGGCGTCGCCGCGCTCGAGCACGCGCTCGACCACCGCCCTGGTAACGCCCATCCGCTCAACGGCGTCGGGGGCGAGCTCGACGGCCGCGCCTTCGCGCGCGACCGCCACGACCTCCCCGATCGTCAGGCTCCGGCCGTCGAGGACGACGGTCGTCAGCCCCAGACCTCCGCTGCCGTCTCGGCGATCGTCGTGAGCTTCGCCCGCTCGTCCTCCAGCGAGAGCGAGTTGCCCACGACCGAGGTCGAGAAGCCACACTGGGTCGAGAGGGCGAGCCGCTCCAGCGGCACCACGCTCGCCGCCTCCCGGATCCGGCCTGCAAGGTCCGCGACCGTCTCGCGCCGCGCTGTCTTCGTCGTCACGAGCCCGAGCACGCAGATCGCGTCGTCGGGGACGTGCGCCAGCGGCTCGAAGCCGCCGGAGCGGGCGTCGTCGTACTCGAGCAGGAGACGCTGAGCTTTCACCCGGGTGAAGAGCCGCTCGGCGAGCCAGTCGTAGCCGCCTTCCACAAGCCAGCGGCTCGCCTGGTTCCCACGGCAGAGGTGAAAGCCGAAGGTCACGCCGGGATGATCGCCGATCACGAGGTTGTCGAGCTCGCTGCCGAAGTCGAGCCAGCGGTCGGCCGGCCATCCCCTGCTCTCGTAGAACGCCCTGTACCTCTCGTCGAGGAGCAGCGGGTAGTGGGGAGCGTCGAGCTGGACGTAGGTGGCTCCGAGCTCGACGAGCTCCTCCACCTCCTCCCTGAGGATCCCGGCCACGTCTGCGAGGAATGCCTCCAGGGTCGGATAGGCGTCGCGGGAGCGCTCGGGGTCGTAGAAGTTCGCGAAGAGGCTGGGACTGGGCAGCGTGACCTTGAGGACGCGGTCCGTGCGTCCACGGGCATAGGCGAACTCCTCGCCGGCGAGCGACCGCCGCCGCCGGAGCGGCCCCACGACCGCGATGGGAGGACGGTCGACCGTGAGGTCCCCCAGCTCCTCGGAGTGCCACTCGCCCCAGAGGAACGCATCGAGGTCCCACTCGCCGAAGCCGTCGACCGCCGCGGGGAGCTGGCTCTGGAACGAGAGCCGGCGCATCTCGCCGTCGGTGACGACCTCGAGCCCGGCCTCCTCCTGAAGTTTCAGCGCATCGTCGACGGCCCGGTCCTCGACCTGCTTGAACGCCGCGACGGTGAGCTCGCCGGCTTCGAGCTGTCGTCGGGCCTCGAGCAGCGCGGGTGGTCGGAGCAGGCTTCCGACCACGTCGGTGCGGGCCTCGAGCACGAAGACAGCGTAGAGAGAGTCACGCCAGCTAGCATTTCGGCGCGCCGGGGCGCGTTTCATGAAAGACATCCTCATCCTGTGCCCGCAGGAGCGGGATCTGAAGGCGATTCGCGCCGCCGGTCTGGAAGATCGCTACCGGCTCCACTTCGCCGGCTCCGATCTCGACCTGCTGGAGTTCTTCGACCCCGAGGCCTTCCTCTCCGAGTGCGAGGCGATCCCGGCGGACGGGGTGGTCGGCACGAAGGACCAGTCCGCGCTTCTCGCCGCCCTGCTCGCCCAGCGCCGAGGACTGCCAGGGCCCAGCCCGCAGGCGCTCGTGAGGCTGCAGCACAAGCCGACCGCGCGTTCGGTGCAACAGCGCGCCGCGCCGGAGGCGACTCCGCGTTTCGCGGTGCTCGACGGTCGCGTCACGTTCGACGTTCCCTTTTTCGTCAAGCCCGTGGTTGGGCGCCTGTCCCAGAACGCCTTTCGAATCGACGATCTGGGCGAGCTCGTCGACCTGAACGAGATCGACCGCTACACGACGCGCTACGCGGAGATCGCCGCGCTCGCCGGCGCCGATCCGGCAGACGCGCATGGGTTCCTTGCCGAGGAGCTGCTGGCCGGTGACGAGGTGACGCTGGAGGGGTACGTGCACGACGGTCGCGTGACGATGATCGGCGTCACCGACTCGCTCAAGTACTCGGGAACGCTGAGCTTCGAGAGCTTTGTCTACCCGAGCGCCCTGCCGCAGAAGCGACTCGAGGAGCTCGCGGACGTCACCGGGCGGGTCATGCCCCGGCTCGGGTTCGAGGGCGGCTTCTTCAACGTGGAGTTCCTCGTCCCGGAGGACGGGCCTGCCCAGATCATCGAAGTGAACGGCCGCATCGCCTCGCAGTTCGCTCCCCTCCTCCTCGAGCTGCACGGGCGCTCGAGCTACGACGTGCTCTTCCAGCTTGCACTGGGCGAGGACCCTGGATGGAGCGAGCGAGCGCCGGAGGGGGTGGCGGTGAGCTATGTGCTCCGCACCTTCGAGGACGCGCTCGTCGAGGCCGTCCCCGAGCCCGAGCCCGACCTCGAGATCCTCGTCCGGCCTGGTCTCCACCTCTCCGAGCAGGGCGTGAACGACGCCCAGAGCTACCGGTTGGCCATCTTCACCGAGTTCGGCGAGACGCGCGGGGATGCGTTTGCGCGCGCCCGCGCGCGGGCCGGGGCGCTCAGCTTCCGGCTGGCGCCGGCGCCTGTTCGCTGACCGGGGGCGGCGCCTCGCCGCGCGCCTCCCGGTTCGAGATCCCGAAGGCGCCGACGGCCGCGCCGGCGAACGCCAGAGCGGCGGCGACGGCCATGCCCGCCCGGAACGCCTCCACCGAGGCTTCCCGCAGCTCCGGCACCGTCTGGTCGATCGCCATGGGCACGGCCCCGACGACATCGGTGCTCGCCTCGAAGACGAGCGTGATCACGAGGCCGATCACAGCGATGGCCATGAGGCTGCCGAGGCGCGAGACCGTCGAGTTGACGCCGGAGGCGATGCCGGCGTAGCGCTCAGGGGCGGACTTGAGCGCGGTCGCCGTGATCGGAGCCACCATCATCGCGAGGCCGAAGGAGAAGAGCAGGAGCCCGGCGATCCCGTACGTCCAGAACTCCGACTTCGTGTCGACGACCGCGAAGACGAGCGTCCCGAGCCCGATCAGCGCGGGGCCGACGGTCAGGTAGAGGCGCGGGCCGTGTCGGTCCGCGAGCCCGCCGAAGCGCGCGGCGAGCACGATCATGACGACGCTCGTCGGAATGTTCAGGAGCCCGGCCTCGAAGGGCGAGAAGCCGAGGAACTGCAGGTAGAGCGTGAAGAAGACCAGGAAGCCGTAGAGGCCCGCGTAGACGAGGAAGGTCTGCGCGTTCGCGGCCGCGAAGTTCCGCTCGCGGAAGAGGGCGAAGGGAAGCATGGGCTCGTCGACGCGCAGCTCGACGAGCACGAAAGCACCGAGAGCCAACGCCGCGGCGACGAACGTCCACCAGAGATCGCCGAAGCCGCGCTCGGCCCCTTCGACGAGCCCGTACGTCAGGAGCCCGAAGCCGGTTGCGGCGAGCGCCGCACCGGCGAGGTCGAGCCTGCCCGTGCGCTCCGAGGCGCGCTCGGCCTCCTCCCGTCCGAGGATCGCCAGAAAGACGGCGGCGGCGGCGAGCGGCAGGTTGAGGAGGAAGATCCAGCGCCAGGACACCCATTCCACGAGCGCGCCCCCGGCGGGAGGCCCGAGGATCGTGGCGACGCTCGTGAACGAGGTCCAGAGCCCGATCGCGCGGCCGGAGTCCGCTCCGTAGGCGCCGCGCAGGAGCGCCAGCGAGTTGGTGGTGAGGAACGCGCCGGCGACCCCCTGGAGCGCACGCGCGAGGATCAGCACTGCCTCGTTCGGCGCGGCGGCGGCGAGGAGCGAGGCGAGGGCGAAGCCCGCGGCACCCGCGACGAACACACGCCGGCGTCCGTAGCGGTCGCCGACGGCGCCGCCGACCAGGTAGAGCGCTGCGAGCGCGAGCGAGTACGAGAGGAAGACCCACTGCTGGCCCGTCAGCCCGAGCCCGAGGTCCTCCTCGATGGTCGGGAGCGCCACGATGACCACGGTGGCGTCGATGAACGCGAGCGACGAGCCGAGGATCGTCGCCGCGAGCGTCAGCCGCTTGCGCGCCTCGAGGCCGAGCGTGTCCACGCGCGGAGGATACGCTCCGGCGGGTGATCCGAGGCGCTCTCGCGGGAGCAGTGGCGGCGACGGCCTGGGCCGCGGCCGAGCCGGCTGCTGCACGTCTCGTCCGGCCCCCCGCCGGCTACTCCGACGTTCGCCTCCTCGGGGCCCTGGTCACGCTCGACGGCGCCCGCTGGCGGGAGGCGGGGCTGGCCGTCCACCTCGTCAACGGCGCCGTCTTCGGTGCGCTCTTCGAGGTGACCGGTGGGCGCGGCTGGAGGCAAGGTGTCGTTGCCGCGAAGCTCGAGAACCTGGCGCTCTGGCCGGCGATGGCGGCGATCGACCGCCTGCATCCGGACCGGCGCAGCGGCGCCTGGCCGCGCCTGCTCACGAGCCCGCGCGTCTTCGTCTACGAGTCCGCCTTGCATGCTTTCTTCGGAGCGGTGCTCGGCTCGCTCGTCCGCGACTAGACTCCCGGCATGGAGACGTGGCTCGCGATCGCCTCTCGGCGAGAGGTGCGGGACTACGCGGAGACGCCGATCCCGGACGAGGTCGGGCGTCGCATCCTCGACGCCGGCCGCGTGACTGGGAGCGCGCAGAACATCCAGCCCTGGCGCTTCGTGGTCGTCGAGAGTGCCGAGACACGGGAGCGGCTCGCCGAGCTCGTGTTCGCGCCGGGGAACATTCGCGGGGCGCAGCTCGTCGTCGCCATCGCGGTGAGCGGAAAGGGGCCGGTCACGCTGGACGCCGGCCGCTGCGCGCAGAGCATGCTGCTGGCCGCCTGGGACCAGGGCGTAGGCTCGTGCCCCAATGGGATGCCGGATCGGGACGCGGTCGCCGCGCTCCTGGGCCTCCGCGAGGGCGAGCACCCGGCGATCGTGCTCACGTTCGGCTACCCGGCGACGCCGCGCGACCCCGCCTCCCGACCGGCCGAGGACTGGAGCGAACGCGCCAACCGCAAGCCGCTCGACGAGCTCGTCGAGCGCGTGTGACCGGGGCCGAGGAGACCGCCGCCACGCTCGGGGCGGCCATGTACGGTCGCGACCGCGCCTCGCAGGCGCTCGGCATGGCGCTCGAGGAGGTCCGGCCTGGCTTCGCCCGGCTGCGGATGACCGTGCGCGCGGACATGCTCAACGGGCACGGAACATGCCACGGCGGCATCGTGTTCGCGCTCGCCGACTCGGCGTTCGCGTTCGCCTGCAACTCGCGCGGCGTGGTCACGGTGGCATCGGGCTGCACGATCGAGTTCCTCGCCCCCGTGCGCGAGGGGGACGAGCTCGTCGCCGAGGCGCAGGAGCGCTCGCTGGAAGGGCGGAACGGCGTCTACGACGTCGACGTCAGGCGCGAGGACGGCCGGGTCGTCGCCACCTTCCGCGGCCGCTCGGCAGCGACCCGCGGAAGCTGACTCGCCCGCCGGGCGGCGTCCGATCCGGCATCGATAATGGCCCTCCGGCGGCTACGCCCAGTCCCCCGATCCCGGAGGCTCGCATGGACACCTGGCAGAAGTACGCAGCGGAGCTGCTCGGCACCTTCGTCCTCGTCTTCGGCGGGACCACGGCAATCCTCGCGGCGGGGGCGTCCGACGCTCGACTGGTCATCATCGCCTTCGCGTTCGGCCTCGCCCTGCTCGCGGGCCTCTATGCGTTCGGCGAGGTCTCCGGCGGGCACTACAACCCCGCCGTCTCGCTGGCCATGTTCCTGGACGGGCGCCTGTCGAGCGCCGACCTCGTCCGCTACTGGGGCTCGCAGTTCGCGGGCGGAATCCTCGCCGCCCTCGTCCTCGCGATCGCCACGAGCCGGCTCGCCGTCAAAGGGACTACGACGGTGCCGGGGCCGACGGGCAGCGGCACCGCCTTCCTGATGGAGTTCATCTTCACGGCCATCTTCGTCCTCGTGATCCTGCAGGCGAGCGTCAGCGGCCAGTACGGCGGCAGCGCGCTCCTGGCGATCCCGCTCACCCTCGTCGCGGTCCACCTGGCGGCGATCCCGTTCAGCGGCGCGTCGGTGAACCCGGCGCGGACCTTCGGGCCGGATCTGATCGGCAACCAGTGGACAGGGATCTGGATCTACCTGATCGCCCCGCCGCTCGGCGCCGTCGTCGCAGTCGCGGTCCACAAGTACGTGCGGAGCGGAATCCCTTCGAGGCCGGAGGCGCCGGTCGCGGAGGTGCTGGCCGAGCCGGACCGGCCGGCCTAGAGGAGGGCTTGACGAAATAGCCGCTGTGCCGCCGGGCCGCGCTGCTCGCCCCGATGCGGCGTCCTCAGTCGCGCCCGTAGCTTCTGCTACGAGCGCTCCCTGCGTCCTTGCCTCGGAACGACCATCGCACCCCGGCGACGAGCACTATTCCGCCAAACCCTCCTAGGACGGGCTCGGGCCGCGGCGCTTCAGCGTCACGAAGATCAGGAAGAGCATCAGGATCGTGCCGGCGGCGAAGGGAAGGAGGCCGCCGAGCCCGGTCGAGCCGCCGTCGCCGCCGATGTTCGAGCCGACGGGCGGGCTGCTCCCGGTCAGGTCGGCCGCCGTGCCCTCCGGCCCGGTCGCGGCTTCCGGCGGCGAGGCCTCCTCGGTCGGCGCCGGCGTCTGGGACGCAGTCCCGGCGGCCACAGTCTCGCGCGGCCCCTGGGCGGCCAGGGGGATGTAGCGGCGGACGAGCCGCACGAGGCCCACCGCGCCCGCCTTGGAGAGATGGATGCCGTCGCCGATCCCGGCGTTGAACCAGTTCGGGTGACCCTGCGAGTGCTTGTTCCAGCTGGCGACGTAAAGCTCGGGCCAGCGCTGCCGTGCCCGGTTGATGATCGAGTTGATCTTCCGATAATCGGGCCGTACGGCGCGGAGGTTCACCCAGACGACGCCCTTCACGTCGCGGTTCAGCGCCGCCCGCATCACCTGGTTCATCTGGCCGCGATACGTCGCGGAGGAGTCGTTGTAGCCGACGTCGATCACGAGGACGGAGCCGAGTGACGTGCCGTAGTGCCTGACCGCCTCGAGCGCGGTGAGCGGAGTGACACCGTTGTATTCACAGCTCGGCGCCACGAGCCGCCGGCAGACCTTGAGGTCGCGGCGCGCGTCGTGCCCCCGCGAGAGGAGGCGCTTCGCCTTGCGGCTGAACTCGATCCCGGCCGCCTTCGAGTCGCCGATGAAGGTGAGCTTGACGGCGCCGGCCGATCCGGCTGCGGGCCCGAGCGCGACCACAGCAGCGAGCACGGCGACGACGGTGAGCGGCCCTGCGACCCCCAAGCGCGCGCGCATGCAAGCAGCATAGCCCGCCTCCGAGCGGGCGCCGGCAGCGCAAACGCAGTCTGAGCAAGCGGTTACGCTGGCTCCCGCGCCTCCGCGGGTCGGTCTGAGGCGGGGCGCCCCTTACCACCGTGCTCTTCCCGACCGCCACCTTCGCGATCTTCTTCATGATCGTCCTGCCGTTGTCGTGGCTGCTCATGCCCGCGGTCCACCGCTGGCGGCCGTTCATCGTCGGCGCCAGCTTCGTCTTCTACAGCTGGTGGGACTGGCGCTTCATCCTCCTGCTCGCCGGCTCGATCCTCTGGAACCAGCTGATGGCCGTCAGGATCCACCAGTCGGCGCACCTGCCGAGCCGCCGGAAGATGCTCCTCTGGCTCGCGGTCGGCGGGAACCTCGCGGTCCTCGGCTACTTCAAGTACTACGACTTCTTCGTCAGCTCGACCGAGAACCTGGCGACGCTGGTCGGGCTCGACATCCCCCTGGACGTCCGCACGGTCGTCCTGCCGGTCGGGATCTCCTTCTACACATTCATGGGGATCAGCTACATCGTCGACGTCTACCGCGGCGACACCGAGCCGACGACGCTCGAGAAGTTCGCCGTCTACCTCTCCTTCTTCCCGCATCTGGTGGCGGGGCCGATCGTCCGCCCCAACGAGCTCATCCCGCAGCTCGACACGCCGCGCTCCCCGCGCCGGGTGGACACGAGCCGGGCCTTCTACCTGATCGCGGCCGGGCTCTTCAAGAAGGTGGTGATCTCGAGCTACCTGGCCTCGAACATCGTGGACGAGGTCTTCGCCAACCCGGACCAGTACTCGTCACTCGAGATCCTGATCGCCGTCTACGCCTATGCGGTGCAGATCTACGCCGACTTCGCCGGCTACACGGACATCGCCATCGGCATCGCGCTCCTCCTCGGCTTCAAGTTCCCGCAGAACTTCGACTCGCCGTACGCCGCTACCTCGCTCCAGGACTTCTGGCGCCGCTGGCACATGACGCTCTCCCGCTGGCTCCGCGACTACCTCTACATCCCCCTCGGCGGGAGCCGGCGCGGCACGGCGATCACCTACCGCAACCTGCTCCTGACCATGCTGCTCGGCGGCCTCTGGCACGGCGCCGGGTGGACGTTCGTCGCCTGGGGGCTGATCCACGGCATCGGCCTCTGCGCAGAGCGCTTGTGGCGCGAGCGGCGCGGGACGAAGCCCGTGGAGAGCTACACCTGGCTCGACTTCTTCTGGCGGCGTCTCGTCGCCTTCCACGTGGTCTGCTTCGCGTGGATCTTCTTCCGCTCGGACACGTTCGCGGTCGCCTGGGACATGATCGCCGGGCTCTTCACCCGCTGGGGCGAGGCCTCGCCGCTCGTCACCGGTCCCGTCCTGCTGGCGATCGCCGTCGGGATCGGCTCGCAGTACATCCCGCCTCGCTGGACCCACGCCCTGCTCGTGGCCTTCTCGCGCCTGAACCTCGTCGGGCAGGCGGCGGTGCTCGCGCTCGCGCTCATGGTCACGCAGGCCCTCGGGCCTCAGGACGTGGCACCCTTCATCTACTTCCAGTTCTGATGGCGGTTGAGACCGAGACAGCCGGGCAGGCCAGGCGCGCACGGGCGCCGGCTCCGCCGACGGAGGACGGGCGGCGGCTCGCCACCGCCACGCGCGCGCTCGCGGTGATGGCCCTCGCTCTCGCCCTGGCGGCGCTCCTGAACGCCCAGAGCATCTACAAGTCGGTCTACAACCAGCCGGAGGGAACGCAGCGCGAGGTGGCTCTCGCGTTCGCCGGTCCGCTCCGCGAGGTGAGCATGGCCCTCCGGCTCGACCGGCCGCGAGCCTGGGTCGAGAGCGCCATCGGGCGCGAACACGCGACCATCGACACCGAGATCGTCCTGCCGCCGCCGCCTCCGCCGACCGCGACGACGCCGCTCGCGGGCCCCGCCGCGCCGAGCGCGCCGACGGGCGAAGCCATCCCGCCGCCGGCCCAGCCGGCGGAGCCGGAGCGGATCACGTTCACGCCGAAGGAAAGGATGCGCCTCTGGATCGCGGGCGACTCCCTCGTGATCACGCCCGGCTATGCCGTCTATCGCGCCTTCGGCCGGAACGAGGCGGTGGAGAAACTCGGCGACGTCGACGGCCGCGTGGCCACCGGCCTGACGCGCCCGGACGTCTTCAACTGGTTCCGCCACGTCGCCGAGCAGGTCGAGAAACGGACGATCCACACGGTCGTCTTCTGCTTCGGCGGCAACGACGACCACGACCTCATGACCGGCCTCCCGAAGGGCGTGTCGCTGGACGGTTTCGGCGAGCCGAAGTGGACGAGGGAGTACCGGCGCCGCGTCGGCGGCCTCATGGACATCGTCAACCAGGCGGGCGGGTTCGTCGTCTGGCTCGGGCTGCCGATCACCGATGACGGCGCCCAATCGCGGCGCTGGAGGCTGCTCAACCGGCTGGCTCTGGCGGAGGCCCAGCGGCGCGAGGGTAAGGCTGCCTACGTGGACATGTACGGCCTCCTCTCCAGGAACGGGGAGTTCGCCTCCTACCTGGAGGACCCGGACGGCGAGCTCGAGAAGGTGCGGGCGCCCGACGGCATCCACCTGGAGCGGGCCGGCGGGGACATCGTCGCGAAGCAGGTCGTGCGCGAGGTGCGGCAGGTCTACGACGTCTGGAGCTGGAAGAGCCGGGACTAGATTCCTGCTTCGTGCCCACGGCTGTCTGCCTGGTGTGGCTGGGCACAGATTCGGGCCCGTCGCCCGCCCCGGAGTGCATAGTCCCGGTGTGCGGGCTCTCGTAGCAGCGACCGTCCTCGTCCTGGCCTTCGCAGGGGTCGCGCACGCCCAGGCGGAGGAGGACCTTGCCGAGCGTTACGCCCCGGTCGTTCGGCTCGTCGAGCAGGAGGAGGAGTGCGGGCCCGGGGAGCCGTACGAGCCGATCGACATCGACGCCGTCCTCGACGAGGACACCGTCTCGCTGCGCGGCCCCTGGCGGAGCAACGACCTGGTCGAGATCGGGCCCTCCGCCGACGACCTCGGCCGCGGCCTCTTCGAGTACAACCTCGACTTCCCCGGGGATGCCCTGAACCCCGGCTGTGACTACGAGCTGTGGGCGCGGCGGGTGAGCGAGGGCACGCCGCCGACCGTGTACGCGCACGTTGCGACCGACCCGTTCCATCCGGGACGGCTCGCGCTCCAGTACTGGCTCTACTACCCGTTCAACGACTGGAACAACCTGCACGAAGGCGACTGGGAGATGATCCAGCTCGTCTTCCCGGCGGGGAGCGCCGAGGAGGCGCTCGAGGTCGAGCCGCTGGAGGTCGGGTACAGCCAGCACGAGGGCGCCGAGCGCGCGGAGTGGGGGGACGAGAAGCTCGAGGTCGTCGACGGCACCCACCCGGTCGTCTACCCGGCGGCCGGCTCGCATGCGAACTTCTTCACCGAGGGGCTCCATCTCGGCCGCTCGGCCGAGCAGGGCGTCGGCTGCGACGACACGACCGGCCCGAGCGAGGAGCTGCGGCCCGTCGCCCGCTCGATCCCCGGCGACCCCGAGGCCGCGTCGGCCGCCTACCCCTGGATCGCGTTCGAGGGCCGCTGGGGCGAGCGCCAGCAGGCCTTCTACAACGGTCCCACCGGGCCGAACCTGAAGACGCAGTGGACGGAGCCGATCACGTGGGCCGAGGACTGGCGCGATCAGAGCTACGCAGTTCCCGCGGGAGGGGCCTTCGGGACGGACGCGACCGACTTCTTCTGCGGCGCCGTCGCAGCGGGGTCGAACTTCGTGGTCCGGGCCGTCGACAACGGCGGGCGCCTGGCCCTCGTGCTCGGCATCGTCGCCGCTCTGGTCGTCTTCCTGCTGACCCGCACCTCGTGGCGGCCGTCCACGCCGCTCCGCGTGAGCCGTCGTCGTTCCTGGGGCCAGACCTTCACGGCCTCATGGCGCATGTACGCGCTGCGAAGGCGGCTCTTCCTCGGGATCGGGCTGGTGGTGATCCCGATCTCCCTCGTGATCACCCTGGCCCAGCTCCTGCTCTTCTCGGCGACGTCGCTCGTGGGCATCGACCCGAACGCCGAAGGGGGCGGCTTCCGGGTGGCCCTCGGGGTCTGGCTCGGGACGGTGTTGACGCTGCTCGCCCTCGCCCTCGTCCAGGCGGCCTGCGCCCGGGCGATCGCAGGGATCGACGCGGGTCGAGAGGTTGGCATTCGCGCCGCCTACCGGATGGCGTTCGACAGCGTCTGGCAGCTGCTGGGGGCGTTGGCGGTCGCTGTCGCGGTCGTGACAGTGCTCACCGTCTCGATTTTCCTCGTCCCGATCGCGATCTGGCTCGCCGTCCGCTGGGCATTGTTCGTCCCGGTCGTCGAGCTCGAGGAGCGCTCTGCTGTGGGCGCGCTCCGCCGCAGCGGGGCACTCGTCCGCCTCCAGTGGCTGAAGGTGGGGACGCTCGTGGTCGTCGCTGCCGCCCTCGCGATCGTCGCGGGGCCGTTGCTCGGCGCGATCCTCATTCTCCTCGTCGACGCGCCGTTCGCCTTCGTCAACGTCCTCGCCGGGCTCGTCTATGCCGTGGCGATGCCGTTCGTGGGCATCGCGACGACGTACGTCTACTACGACACGCTCGCCCGCGAGCGGCTTGGCGAGCGCGAGCCGGCGCCCGCTGAGCTTCCCGCCGAGATTTAGAACTCGTTTCAGAATGACGTTTCGCCGTCGGGGTGCGATGGTCGTTCCGAGGCAAGGACGCAGGGAGGGTTCGTAGCAGGAAGCTACGAGCCCGACTGAGGACGCAGCCATCGGGGCGAGCAGCGCGGCCCGGCGGCACAAGGCTTCATTTTGAGACGAGTTCTTTAGAGCCTCTCGATCGCGTCCCCGGGACGGATCGTGCCGGCCTCGACGACCCGTGCGTTCATCCCTCGCAACCGCAGATCGCGGCCGGGGCCCTTGTTCACGAGCTTCACGGCGTCGGAGCCGAAGCGGGCGGTGAACTTCGCGCAGCCGGTGTGGGGGGCGTCGGAGACCTCGATCACCGCCGTCCCGACCGCGAGGCGCGTGCCGGCAGGCAGGTTCTCGACGCTCAGGTCGAGATCGACGTAGAGCTGGTCGCCCGCGAGCTGCCAGCGGTCGCGGCTTCGCGCCACCAGCTGGGCGACGCGCGCGTTCATCAGCGTCAGCTGGGCGTCGTTGGTCGGCGAGCTGCCGAGGTGCCAGCGGTCGCCGACGAGCCCGATCACGGTGTCGAGGTCGCCCTCCTCGAGCACTTCGCGCTCGTTCTCGGCAGGCCGGCGCACGATCAGCTCGAGCGTCCCGCGCTCCGTGGGGGACGAGCGTACGTGGTCGAGCCCGGCGGCAAGCTCCTCTGCGGTGGCGTGCTCCATCCCGGAAGCCTAGACCGCCGACGGGTGGAGGAGCGGGACGACGCCGCTCCAGCCGCTCCTGAGCACCTCGACGAGCGACGGGGGCGTGATCAGCCGCACCCGGGCGTCTCGGGGCCGCGGGCGCGGCGCCGTGTAGCCGGCGGGCGTCCAGCCCAGGAGCCGCCGCCCGAGCACCAGCCGCGGCCGGTCCTCGTGCAGGACGAACGCGCCGTCCGGGAGCTGGCCGAGCCGGGCCTCGTGGAGGCGGCGCCCGCGCGTCTCCGGATCGATCCGCTCCTCCTGAAGCTGGGCGTCCATCGCGTCCGCGCCCACCTGGCCGGGGTGGAGGCCGCGCCAGATCGCCGAGAAGCGGACGTAGTCCTCCCGCCGGCAGAGAGCGCAGGGCCGGTGTCCGGCCGCGAACGCCGTCGCCTCGTCGAGGAAGAACAGCTCCGTGAAGAGGCCGGGCCGAAGGAGCGGCCCGCGCTCCCAGCCCTTGTACTCGAGCCGGCAGGCGATCCACCGCTTCGTCGGATACCGCTTGCGGATCCGCCCGAGCTCGTCGTGCAGGCAGCCGCGGTTCCCGTAGACGAGACCGCGCGCGGGATCGGCGACCAGCTCGCCCAGCGGCGTCACCCGGTTCTGCAGCGTCATCGCGGTCAGGCTAGGCGATGAGCTCGCGGCCCGTCTACGGTCAGTAGCCTCAGAGCAGCCAACGAGCCGAAGGAGCTGCTGAGATGAGGAAGCTGGTCGAGTCGACGTTCATGACCCTGGACGGGGTCGTCAGCGCTCCGCAGGAGTGGAGCCCGCCGTACTGGGACGAGGAGCACGCGGCCTACGCGCGCAAGCTGCTGTTCGCCGCCGATGCACTGCTGCTCGGGCGCGTGACCTACGAGGGTTTCGCCGAGGCGTGGCCGGCCAGAAGCGGGGACGAGTACACCGACCGGATCAACGCCCTGCCCAAGTACGTCGCCTCCCGCACGCTGACCGAGACGACGTGGAACGCGACGATCATCGAGGGCGACGTCGCGGAGGAGGTCGAGCGGCTCAAGCAGGAGCCCGGCGAGAACATCCTCAAGTTCGGCACCGGCGAGCTCGACCAGGAGCTCCTGGCTCACGGCCTGATCGACGAGCTCCACCTGTGGGTCTTCCCCGTTCTCGCGGGAGCCGGGCAGCATCTCGTCGAAGGCGTCGAGACGACCCACCTCCAGCTCGCCGAAGTGACGACCTTCGGGAGCGGCATCGTGGTGCTCGAATACGCCCCGAAGTAAGCGGCCGAGTGGTGGCCCGGCGTGCCGGCCGGGTTCAGCGCAGGAGGTCGGCGCGGGCCATGATCACACGGTCGAAAGCCAGGCCTTGGACCCCCACCACGATCATCGAGCGCGGGTGCCGGGGGCCGACGGCGCGGAAGAAGGTCACCGGCCCTTCGACGAGGTCGCCGTTCTCGTCGAAGCGGATGTCGCCGAGGATGCCGTCCTCGACCGTCGTGCGTCGAAGCTCCCGGTTCACCGACGAGCGCGTGCCGTCCGAGCGGGCGATCGCGTCGAGCAGGATCTCGATCGCCTGCGCGCCGTACGTGGCCGTGTACCACGGAGGCGGTTCCCCTCCGTGAGCGGCCTCGAACTCCTCGAGGAAACGTTCCCCCGTGGGCGGGAGCTCGGTGTCGGGCACGCCGTACAGGCCGAGGTACATCCCCTTCGCAGCCGGCCCCGCGAGCGTGACCAACCCCTCGGCAGGCATGAAGGCGTCGCCGGAGATGAGCGGCACCTTGGGCCCGAGGGCGTCGCGCAGATCGCTGATCAGTGCGCCTTCGTTCTCCACGAATACACCGAAGATCGCGACTGCGTCCGGCCGTGAGCGGGCGATGCTCCTTGCGAGACGGTCGAAGTCCCGCGCCTCGTAGTTCCAGGCGGCTTCCCCGGCGATGTCCAGGCCGAGGTTTCGCGCCGCCCGGCGAGCGTCGGCGGGCATGCCGTCGTACTCGTTGTCGCCGAGGAGGAAGACGCGCTGGAGTCGCCCCCAGCTCCTTCGCGAGCTCGATCATCGCCACGGCTTGCAGGTGATTGGCGGCCGCGATCCGGGCGAAGTTCCGCTCGCCCGAGGGGTACAAGGTCGCGAGGTCGCTCGGGGGATTGCCGGGGAAGGAGCGTGTGAGGAACTTGCCAGTGTTCGACGGGCTGATCATCGCCAGGGGCCCGTCCGGAGCCTGGTTCGCCACTGGAATCTGGAAGGCAGAGCAGTAGGAGTTGTACGCGCCGATCACCGCCACGACGTCCAGGTTGCGCGCGTAGGCCTTCGCGTTCAAGGTGCACCGGTACTCCTCGGATCGTCCCGCCTGAGCGGTCGAGGAATCGCAGGACTGGTACCCGATCCTGTATGGACCCGCCTTGAAGCCGTGCTGCTCGAGGGCAAATCGGATCCCTTCCACCATCGGTGAGGTGGTGGTGCGAGCGGCACCCTGGAGGGGGAGATCGGAGACGAGCATGAGTCGCGGGCCGGCCTCCCCGCCGGAGAAGACGGCGCTGCAAACGGAATCCGGGAGCGCCGCGTCGGCGGACGGCGGGTCGGCGACGGTCACCGGGGAGGGCACACGGCCCCCTCGCCGACGGCGACGCCGCGTGGTGCGGTCATTCCGCTGACGACTCGGGCTCTGTTCGTGCGCGGGTCGATGCGGTAGACCTCGTCGGCGATCTCGTTCGTCGCCCAGACCGCTCCCTCGCCGAAGGCGACCGGGCCCACCCACTTCTCGAGGGCGATCTGGCGCAGGACAGTTTCCTCCGGATCCGTGGCGGGGTCGATCCGCCAGACGCTGCCGCCGAGAGGATCGGAGACCCAGACGGCGTCACCACCGACGGCGAGCATCCCGAGGCTCTCGGCGGGTACGGGGATCCTCCGTGCGACGGCGTTGGTTCTCGGATCGATCTCGGCGACGCCTCCCTCGGTGACGACCCAGACGCCGTTCTCTCCTGCGGTGATGTTCGCCGCGCGGACGCCCTCGATCTTGCCCACGAAGCGGTTGCTCCGCGGGTCGATGCGGGAGACCGTCGAGTCCGCGTTGATTGCCCAGACCGCGTCGGGCGTCACGGCGATGCGTTGTCGGTCGGATGCCACGTCGAAGCCGGACCCTTGGCCCCCGCTGGGCAGGTCGATCGTCTCGACGACGGTCGTGGACTCGGGGTCGAGGCGGAGGGACGGTCGTGGACTCGGGGTCGAGGCGCGAGACGCTTGCGGAGCCGGTCTCGCCGGAAGCATCGCTGCTGTTGCCGACCCAGACGCCGCCCGCTCCGACGGCGAGGTCGGTCGGAGTCGAGCCGGTGCTGAACGTGTGCGGATCCCCCGGATCCCCGGGGTCGACCCGCGAGATCGTCTGGTCGTCGGCGTCGAGCACCCAGACGCTCCCCTCCCCAACGGCGACGGTCGAGGGGGCCGACCCCAGCGAGACCGCGTCGAGGACCTCGCCCGTCGTCGGATCGAGCTGCCCGACACCGCTGACTGCGATCGCCTCCGCCTCGCCGTCCCGGTTCAGGAGGACGCCGGCCGCGACCGCGGCGGCGAGGATCACGGCCCCAGCTCCCATCAGGAGGAGCCCGCGGCGCCGGCGTCGCTGGCGGCCCGAGAGCGCGTCCGGCACGGGCGGGAGCTCGACCTCGGGGACGACCTCGATCACGTGAACCCGCTTCTCGAGGCCCTTTACGCGAACCGCGCGGCGGCGATCGACGAAGCGGACTCCCTCGAGCGTGCGCGCAAGGCTCGTCACCGTCTCGCTGGCGAGGATCTGGCCGGGGGGAGGTGCAGAGGGAGAGAAGAGCGGTCTCGCTGGCGAGGATCTGGCCGGGCGCCGCCAGGCTGCAGAGCCGTGCCGCGAGGTTGAGCGCGCCGCCGCGGTAGCCATCCTCCACCGGCACCGCCTCGCCGGCGTCGAGGCCTATCCCGATCCCGAGCGGGAAGGCCGGCTGACCGTCCACCCGCTCCCGGAAGCGGGTCTGGAGCTCGACCGCCGATCGCAGGGCCTGACGGGCGGAGCGGAAGACGCAGAGGGCCTCGTCGCCGCGAAGCTCGACCACTTCTCCGCCCGTCGCCGTCACGGCTCCGCGCGCGAGATCGGCGAACCCGGCGGCGAGCTTCCCCGCCTCCTCGTCGCCGTACGCCTGTGTGAACGAGGTGTAGCCGCGGACGTCGACGATCAGGAACGTGCGAACGTCACCCTCGGGCTCGGCGGCCGAAAGTCGGTCGCCGTCCTCGGGCCCCGTCGAGACGTCCGTGTCCATGCTCAGCGACTAAAGCATACGACCGGCGGATTCGGCGCCCAACGGTCTCTCGAAGTGGTCGCGGTGCCTGAGCGGCGCGATCTACGCGATCTCACTACGCGCCGAAGTGAGCGGACGGTCGGTGCCATACTGAGCGCGTGCCCGAGCTTCGGGTCAACGGCGTGTCGCTCTACTACGAGGAGCACGGTGCCGGGGAGCCGATCGTGTGCCTCCACGGCGCCGGCAGCTCGGCCGCGGTCTGGAGCGACGCCGTCGCCGAGCTGGCGAAGCGCGGGCGCACGATCGCCTACGACCGGCGGGGTCACTCCCGCAGTGAGCGGCCCGACCCGTACGTCACGAACGTGCACCAGCAGGCCGACGACGCTGCGAGCGCTGATCGACGCCCTCGGGGCGGCGCCGGCGATCGTGAACGCGCGCAGCTACGGCGGCGCGGTGGCGATCGACCTCGCGCTTCGCTACCCGGACCGCGTCCGCGCGCTGGTGCTGCTGGAGGGCGACGCGCCGTCGTTCAGCGAGGACGCGACGCGGTGGATCGCCGACGTCACGACCGAGGTCCTCGCGGTCGCCGAGAAGGACATGGACGGCGTCGGAAAGGCCGTTATCCTCGCCGTCGCGGGCCCTGGAGCGTGGGAGGGACTGCCCGGGCCCATGCAGGAGATGCTCACCGCCAACGGCCCGGCGATCGTCGCCGAGCTCCACGGCGGCTATCCCGAGCTGACCGCGGAGCAGCTCGCCACCATCGACCAGCCGACGCTGCTCGTCGTCGCCAGGGAGTCCCTGCAGCCGGGATTCGAGGAGGTGACGAGCGTCATGGTCGCCGCCATGCCCTCGGCCAGGGTCGAGTGGGTCGAGGGCGGCCATCTCGTCGACCCCGCCCACCCGGTCGTGCTCGCCTTCGTGGACGAGGTGCTCGCCGCCTCCGGCTAGCGCCCGGTCAGTCCTGGAGAGCCGCCAGCCGCTGCTCGAGCAAGCGCCGCTCCGCGTCTGCGTGCACGAGCTCGAGCGCGCGCCCGTAGGCCGCGCGGGCCTCCTCGAGCCGGTCGAGGCGGCTGAGGAGCTCGCCGCGCGTCGCGTGCAGGTAGTGGTAGCGGTCGAGCTCGAGGCTCTCGACGAGGGCGAGCGCGGCTTCGACGTCGCCCGCCTCGGCGACGGCGACGGCCCGGTTGAGCTCCACGACCGGCGAGCCGGTAAGCCGGGCGAGCTCGCCGTACAGGGCCGCGAGCTGGGGCCAGTCCTGCGGCTCGTCGGCGTGCAGGCTGGCAATCGCCGCTTGCAGCACGTAGGGGCCGCGGCCGCCGAGTGCCAGCGCGCGGTCGAGCGCCACCCGTCCCTCTGCGATCTGGTCGAGGTCCCAGAGCGACCGATCCTGATCGCCGAGAAGGACGACCGAGTCGTCGGCGAAGCGCGCGTCGCGCCGGGCGTCGTTCAGGAGCATGAGCGCCAGGAGCCCGTGCGCCTCGGGCTCGTCGGGCATCAGCTCGGCGAGCGCGCGGCCGAGCCGAATCGCTTCGGACGCGAGCTCGCCGCGGCCGCCGTAGCCCTCGTTGAAGATCAGGTAGACGACCGCGAGCACCGCGGCGAGCCGGTCGGGAAGGAGATGAGCCGGCGGCACGCGGAACGGAATGCCGGCGGCCCTGATCTTGCCCTTCGCGCGGACGAGCCGCTTGGCCATGGTGTCCTCGGGGACGAGAAACGCGCGGGCGATCTCCTCCGTCTGCAGGCCGCCCAGCGTGCGCAGGGTGAGCGCGACCTGGGCGTCCAGCGCGAGCGCCGGGTGGCAGCACGTGAAGATGAGCTCCAGGCGCTCGTCGGGGATCGTCGTCTCGTCCACGTTGTCCTCCTGGGCTTCCGGGACATCGAGCAGGCGGGTCTTCGCAGCGAGCGTGCGGTCGCGGCGAAGGCGGTCGATCGCGCGGTTGCGCGCCGTGGTCACGAGCCAGGCGCGCGGGCTCGCCGGCGTCCCTTCCCGGGGCCAGCGCTCGGCAGCGATCGCGAACGCGTCCTGGGCGGCTTCCTCGGCGAGGTCGAAGTCGCCGAGGAAGCCGATCAGAGCGGCGAGGACGCGGCCCCACTCGTCGCGGAACGTCTGCTCGAGAGGCGCTACCACTCGACGACGGGGCGCACCTCCACCGCGCCGCCCATCCGGGCCGCCGGCACGCGCGCCGCGAGCTCGATCGCGGCGTCGAGGTCGTCGGCCTCGAAGAAGAGGTAGCCGCCCAGCGCCTCCTTGACCGCCACGAACGGCCCGTCGGTGGTCAGCGTCTTGCCGTCCTCGACCCGCACGGTGGTGGCCGTCTCCGGTGGCTGCATCTGCACGCCGGGGCTGACGCCGGGGGTCTCGTTGATCTCCTGGTAGGCGGTGTAGACCGCCTTCTGCTCGTCCTCCGACAAACGGGCCCACTCTTCCGGGGAGTGTGGCGTCGGGGTGTCGCCCTGGTGGATCAGGAGCATGTACTTCATCGCTTCCTCCTTCTCGTGGTCGCCTCCAAGACGAACGGCGAGCGCGCGAAAGGACACCCTCGCGGAATCTACTTGCGGGCTCGACGCCTGCGGGCCTCCGCCAGGAGCGGGTTGTCAGACGGGCCAGACAGACTTCACGATGAGTGACTCGTCATCGAGCGGCTTCTAGAGATCGCCACGAGAACGGTATAGGGTCGAGAGCAGCGGCGACCGACTGGGGGAAGGCGCCAATGATCGCGAGTCGTCAGCTGCGGCGAGCGTGCGCCCTCGGCAAGAGCCAGAGGTCTCGAGGTCGTGGCTGAGCTCGCGGCGCCCGAGGGGATCGTCACCGACACCGAGCTGCCGGCGCGGCCCGACGTCTTCCTCTCTTACGCACGCGAGGACGTTGAGGTCGTCCGCCTTTTGACCACAGCACTCGCCGAGCGTGGCAAGAGCGCTTGGGTCGACTGGCAGGACATTCCTCCGACGGCCGAGTGGCTTGCCGAGATCTACACGGGAGTCGAGGCTGCCGATGCGTTCGTCGCGGTCATGAGCCCCGACTCGCTCAGCTCCGACATCTGTGCACTCGAGCTCGCGCATGCGGTCGAGCACAATAAGCGGATCGTCCCCTTGCTCCGTCACGAGGCGGGCCCCATCCCGGTGCCGCCTGACCTCGAGGCGCCCAACTGGATCTTCATCAGGGCAGAGGACGACTTCGATTCGGCAGTCGAGACGCTGGTCACGGCCCTCGAGACCGATCTCGACTGGGTTCGAGCGCACACGCGCCTGCTCACGCGGGCGATCGAATGGCGCAGCAGGGGCGAGGATCGCAGCCTTCTCTTGTCGGGCAGCGACCTCCGTGAGGCGGAGGGCTGGCTTGCCCAGCACGACGGTAAGAAGGAGCCGGCGCCCACTGCCCTCCAGAGGCAATACCTGCTCGCGAGCCGCCGGGCGGCTGCGCGCCGCCAGCGCATCCTGCTTGTCGCCGTCGTCATCGCCTTGACTATCACAGGCGTCCTTGCGGTGCTGGCCGTCCTGCAGCGGAACGAGGCGGTCGCGCAGGCGAAGACCGCGGAATCGCGCGCGCTGGCTGCAAGCGCAGTGGCTCAGTTGCCCGCCGATCCCGAGCTGAGCGTGCTCCTGGCAGCCGAGGCCGCGCGCGTCGCGCGGACCACCGAAGCCGAAGCAGCCCTGAGACTCGCTCTACCGCAGTCGCTCGTCGTGGCGGCCGCGCCGGCGCACGACGAGCGGGTCAATACGGTTGAGTTCAGCCAAGACGGCCGGTACGTCCTGTCGGCTGCGGACGATGGCGTTGCCGTCGTGTGGGATTGGCGTGCCGGCAAGCAGGCCGGTCGGCTTCGTGTCCAACCGCCGCCAGGTGAGGAGAGAGGAGCTCCCACCACAGAGGAGCGGCTGACTGCCCGCTTCAGCCCCGACGGCTCGTCCGTGCTCGCGGCGGCGCTCGACGAGACGCTTCTCTGGCGGTGGCAATCGAATACGAAGCAGGAGCTGGGTGCGGAGATGCCCTTCCGCCTTGCGACGTTCGCAACCGACGACTACCTCGTCCTTCCGGTCTACTCGGATCAGGTTGGTGGTCGTCAGGAGATCCGGGTATTCGACCTCGCAGGTGACGCGGCCGACTCTGTGGTGCTCGGCGAGATCGAGATGTCCGGCCCCGAGTACGTGGACTTCGATCCTGAACACGGGCTGGTGCTGCTCGCCGATCTCGCCGGGGACGTCGCGATCTTGGAGTGGGAGACCGGCGGCCTGACAGAGCTCAATGCGCTCGCGGATGCTGACGGAGCGACGGACGGCGTTCCGCTGACGTACGACGCCGCGCTGAGCCGCGACGGCATACACCTCGCCGTCGCCGCGTCGGACGGAACCGCGCAGGTATGGGACTGGCGCGCTGGCCGACAGGTCATGGAGCTCGGCGGTCATTCGAGCACCGTCTCTTCGGTCGCGTTCAGCTCGGACGGCGAGCTGCTGCTCACGGGAAGCTGGGACGGAACGGCGCGAGTGTGGAACTGGCGGCAGCGGCAGGAGGTAGCCGTCCTGCGCGGACATCGCGGATGGGTGACGAGCGCCGCCTTCAGTCGTGACGGCGAGTACGTCGTCACCGGGGGTGCCGATGGGAGCGTTCGGGTCTGGGCGATCGCGCGGCAGCGGAGTCTCGTGTCACTTGCGGGCGACGAGAGCGGTGTGGTGAGCCTCGACGTAACTGCGGATGGACGCTGGATCCTGACTGCGACGACCGAGTTCACGGGTGAGTCCGAGGAGGAGCGGCTCGTGAGTGTGTGGGATAGGGACCGAGCGGAGGTCGCCGCGGAGCTCCGCTGGCCGCCTGAGCCGTTCGGCGACTACGCACTCGGAATCGAGGCAGCGTTCAGCAGAGATGGATCTCGCGTGGTAGCAGTGGACGGCTCCGGCGGATCGGTCTGGGTCTGGGACTGGGGGAGGACCGCGGAGCTCTCACGCCCAGTGAGCGAGCCCGGAAGGGACGTCGCGCCGCTGGCGACGGTCGATGGCTTGTTGACTCACGCGGCCTTCAGCCGGGACGGGTCGTTCGTCGCCGCCGCAACCGCCGACGGGTTCGTCCGCGTCTGGCGCTGGCGAGAAGGAGAGCTTGTTGCCGAGCTTGCGCCGGAGGGTGCCCAGAAGGGCGCGCTCCCGAGGCTGCCGCTCCAGAGCGTCGCGTTCAGCGCAGACGGCCGCTACCTTGTCGCCGCGGGGGCCACGGGCCGCGCGTGGGTGTGGGACTGGCGAGCCGGGACGATCGCCCGAGAGCTCCGGCCAGGGGGCAGCCTGCGGGCGGCCGTGTTCAGTCCCGACGGCCGACTCGTTGCGACCGCCGGTGACGACGGCGCGGTGTGGGTCTACGACTGGCGCCAGCAACGAGTCGTCGCCGATCTGAGGCACGGCGAAGGCGTGAACGACGTCGAGTTCAGCCCTGACGGAAAGCTCCTTCTGAGTGGCTCAAGTGACGGGACTGCCCGCGTTTGGGACTGGGAGGCCGAACGGCCGGTGCTCGAGCTCCCCGACCATCCATCGTGGGTCACGGCCGTTGCGTTCGCGGCGGGCGGGAGGACGATCGTGACCGGCGGCGCCGACGGCGCAGCGCGACTGTTCTCCTGTTCGGTCTGCGGCCCGCTCACGGACCTCGAGGCGCTCGTCCCGAAGCGCGTGACACGCGGGCTGACTCCCGAGGAGCGCGCCCGTTACCTGCCCTGAGGGTCGACGACGCAAGGATTGCGCTTGCAGGTCCTTCGGAAAGCCCTCTGTCGGACTCGAACCCGTCGACTCCCGGCTTACCATGGAGGTGCTCCGGAGCACATCCGCCGGGGTTTGACGGTACTCGACGAATAACCTGCCCGTCCCACCGATGAGGTCGCGCCGGCTGGTAAGTCTTACGTGTATGAGACTCACACTGACCGAATTCGTGACCCTCGACGGCGTCTACCAGGCACCGGGCGGCCCGACCGAGGATCCCAGCGGCGATTTCCGCCACGGCGGCTGGCTCGTGCCCTTCTTCGACGATGCACTCGGCCAGTACATGGTCCGGATCTTCGGCGAGGTGGACGCGTTCGTGCTCGGCCGCAAGACCTACGAGATCTTCGCCGCGAGCTGGCCGAAGGCCACCGATCCCGACGACCCGGTCGCGAGCCGGCTCAACACGCTCCCGAAGTACGTCGCCTCCCGCAGCCTGACGCGAGCGGACTGGCACAACAGCACCGTGCTCGGCAGTGACGTCGTGGCCGAGGTCGCGAAGCTCAAGGAGCAGCCCGGCCGGGAGCTCCAGATCCACGGCAGCGGCGCGCTCGCCCAGACGTTGTTCGACGCCGGCCAGATCGACACCATCCGGCTCATCGTCTTCCCGGTGGTGCTCGGCTCGGGCAGGCGGCTGTTCGCCGAAGGGCGGACGCCCTCGAGCTTCCGGCTGGCCGACGTCACGTCGACCCCGAGCGGCGTCACGATGCAGACGCTCGAACTGACCGGTCCGCCCGAGTACGGCGAGGTCGAGGTCGAGTAGCGGCAAGAGCCTGCTCGTCACCGCGATCGTGTAAAGCCCTCTGTAGGACTCGAACGGAAATACCACGTGGTTGACTGATAGATAGCGAGAATATATACTCGCTAACTATGAGGGAGCTTTTCCTTGCCTTGCTCAGCGACGACCGTGCTCATGGGTACGAGCTGAAGCAGTCGTTGGAGCATGAGTTCGGCGATCTGCTGCCGGCGCTGAACGCCGGTCAGATCTATTCGACGCTTGCCCGGCTCGAGCGCGATGGCCTCGTCGTCGGTACGGCGGTGCCCGGGGACAGTCGCGGCAAGCGCGTGTACGAACTGACGGATGCCGGCCGGGCCGCGCTCGCGGCCTGGATCGAGCTGCCCGTCTCGGGCAGGCGGCTCAAGGACGAGTTCTTCATGAAGCTCGTCGTCGCTGCGTCAGCTCGGTTGGCGGAGCCGAAGGAACTGATCGAAGGGCAGCGACGCGAGTACCTGCAGTCGCTGCGCGACCTGAACGCGCTGCTCGAGGCCGATGGAAGTGCGCCTGCGGGCGAGCTCCTTGTCGAGGGCGCGATCTTGCATCTGAAGGCCGACCTGGAGTGGCTCGAGCTGATCGAGCAGCGACTTGCGGTGAAGGAGGAGGTTTGATGGCACCGGTACTCGAGGCGAAGAATCTCGCGAAGACGTACGAAACCGGCGGCACGAAGGTGCTGGGCCTTCGTGGCGTCGACATCTCGATCGAGCGCGGCGAGTTCGTCGCGATCATGGGACCGAGCGGGTGCGGGAAGTCGACGCTGCTCAATCTGCTCGCCGGGCTCGATCGACCGACGGCGGGTGAGGTCTGGCTCGATGGCGCCCGGATCGATGGGTTGAGCGAGACCGATCTGGCGCGCCTGCGTCGCCGCAAAGTCGGCTTCGTGTTCCAGTTCTTCAACCTGGTGCCGACGCTGTCGGCGGTCGAAAACGTCGAGCTGCCACTTCTCCTGGTCGGCCGCCGGCGCCGAAAGGCTCGACAATCCGCGAATGAGCTGATGAGCGATCTGGGAATTTCCGGGAAGGAGGAAGCTGCTCCGGCCGAGCTGTCCGGCGGGGAGCAGCAGCGGGTTGCGCTGGCGCGCGCGCTGGCGAACAGGCCTGACGTCGTGCTCGCGGACGAGCCGACCGGCAACCTCGATTCGGCAGCGGCGCGCGACGTGCTGGGGCTCTTTCGCGAGGCCCAGAGCCGCGGGCAGACGCTCCTGCTTGTCACGCACGACGCGAGCGTCGCCTCGGCTGCGGAGCGGGTGATCATGCTCCGCGACGGGCTGGTAGCCGATGAGACGGAGTTGGCTGCGGCTCGCCAGGTCGCTCCTCTACTCGAGCTGCGGAGCACGGAATGACGGCGCTGCTGTTCAGGCTGGCGTTCGCGGGCATCCGTTCGCGTCTGCTTGCGAGCGCGCTCACGATCGCGATCGCGGGGGCAGCGGCGGCGACGATCGTGCTGGCGCTGGAAGTGCGCTCGAGCGGGCGCGATCCTTGGCAGCAGACGTTCGATGCGGCCAACGGGGCACACGTGCTCGTGTTCGCTCACTCGCAGGCCGACGCGCGCGCTATCGCCAACCTCCCGGGCGTGACCGAGCGCGACGCGCCGGTTCCTCTCGTGACGGCGACCCTGGGGCCGACTCTGGGCTTGCCCGGAAGCACCGATCGAGTGGAGCTCGCCGGCCTGAGTGGTCGCACAGCCGTGAACACGCCCGTGCGTACCTCTGGCTCGCAGCTGCGCGAGGGGGGCGTCGTGCTCGAACGCAGCCTCGCCCGCGCACTCGGCATCGAGGCCGGCGCCACGCTGGAGCTCACGACCCGACGCGGCTCGGTCGACCTTCCGGTTCTCGGGACGGCGGTCGTACCCAGCCAGCCACGCTACCCTCGCCGCAACCCCGGCCTTGCCTGGATCACCCGCGCCACGCTCGAGCGAATCGAGCCGGATCGCACCAGCTGGCGCTGGACCGAGGCGCTTCGACTGGCGAATCCCTCCGCGGCTGCGGCGTTCACCGAGCGGGCGGCTGCAGGCTTTTCGGCAACCACGTTGGGGACCGGCGCTCTCTACTTCGAGTCCTGGCAAGACCAGCGCGACAACGCACTGGCCGATGCACAGCCAATCGAGCTCATCGTCACGATGTACACCATCCTGCTCCTGATCGTCGCCTTCGTCGTGGTCGGGATCCTCGTCGGCGCCCGCGCCAGCGCCCAACACCGTGAGATCGGGCTGCTGAAGGCGGCCGGCTTCACCCCGCGCCAGGTCGGAACCGTCTTCGCCCTCGAGTCAGCCGCCCTCGGTTTCATCGCTGCGGCCCTCGGCTTCACGCTCGGGATGCTGCTCGCACCGCGCCTTGCCGCACCGAGCGCCGAAACGCTGATCGGCTCCCCAACGATCGCGGCGAACCCCTGGCACGTCCTCGTCGCGAGCTGCGTCGTCATTCCCGTGCTCCTGGCCGGCACACTGACGTCTACCCGCCGCAGCACCCGCTATACCGTCCTCGAAGCGATACGGGCCGGCAGCTCGTCTCCACCGAAGTCACGTCTTGCGCGCGCCGTCACCCGATCCTTCCTGCCGTTGCCGACACGGCTCGGGATCAAAGACCTACTCGCACGACGGCGCCGGGCGGTTCTCCTCGCGGCCGCGATCGCACTGACCGGCGCTGTGGTGGCCGTAGCGCTCTCGGTCAAGGCCACGCTCGATGCGCGGCCCGCCGGCGAAGTGAGCGACGTACCGGATGAGCTGCCGCTCCTCATCTACACCCTCGACGCGGCGTTGCTGCTGATCACCGCCACCACGCTCGTCGCGGTCACCCTGCTCTCGGTCCGTGAGCGCATCCGCGACTACGGCGTGCTCAAGGCGATCGGCCTCACACCGACGCAGATCACCTCGACCCTCGTCAGCGCCCATACGGCGCTCGCAGTGTTCGCTTCGCTCCTCGCCATCCCGCTCGGCATCGGGCTCTTCCTCGCCCTCGTGAAGGCCGCCAGCGGCACGACCGAGGATGCCGTCCTCGCACCGTGGTGGTCGCTCGCCCTGATTCCAGTCGGAGCCGTGCTCGTCGTCGTCGCCGCGACCAGCCTCCCGGCCCGGTCAGCCACACGAATCCGCACCGCCGACGCGCTCCGTTACGAGTGATGTGGGGACCCCTCGTTTGCCTCGAGCGATGAGCGGGTACCCGTCGGGGATGCAGCGAGCCCTATCGTCGAGAGACACCCGGGCGCGGGGAGCCGCCGACCCGCTCCCAATCGCAGCGTGCACGCGCCTTCTCGAGGTCGGCGCATACGGCATCGCCGACGCCATCGATGAGGCGCGGCGGTAGCCCCGTGCCCGTTCGGGCTCACGCCCAGCGACTGACCGCAGGGAGTAGGCTCGACGAGATGCGCAAGGTCGTCGTCCAGCAGTTCGTGACGCTCGACGGCTTCGCCGCGGGCCCGAACGGCAAGCTCGACTTCGTCACCGAGACTGGGGCGGCCGCGGATCCCACCTCCGGTCCGTTCGTCGAGAACCAGCTTGCCTTCATCGAGAGCCTCGACACGATCCTCCTCGGCGCTGTCACGTACCAGTTGTTCGCGGCTTACTGGCCCGAGCAGACGACGGAGACCCAGCGCATCGCCGATGCGCTGAACGCGACGCCGAAGGTCGTGTTCTCGAGGACGCTCAAGAGCGCTCCCTGGGGAAGCTGGGAACCGGCGCGCGTCGTCGCCGGGAGCGCCGCCGAGGAGGTTCGGCGGCTGAAGGCCGACTCCGGGAAGGACATGGTCGTCTGGGGCAGCCTGACGCTCGCGGACTCGCTGATGAGGGAAGGCCT
This sequence comes from uncultured Actinomycetes bacterium, assembly GCA_963775625.1. Classification (GTDB taxonomy): domain Bacteria; phylum Actinomycetota; class Thermoleophilia; order Gaiellales; family Gaiellaceae; genus JAIBJN01. The sequence continues at coordinate 261,394 of CAVZJM010000004.1, forward strand.
CGTGGACGAGTACCGCCTCCAGGTCTGTCCCGTGGTGCTCGGCCGCGGCAAGCGGCTCTTCGAGGACGGCCTCGCGACGCAGTGGCTGACACACGTCGAGACGAACACGTACGACGATATGGTCGCGGTCCGCTTCGCGTCCAGGTCGTAGTCGACGATCCTTTACCAGGCGTTTCGGCCTACATGCGTTCTGAGTCGTGTTCTTCGAGAAGTAGTCCGATTTTCCGAGGGGGAGCGAGACAGATGAAGCGATTCCTTCTGCTCTACAACGGACCGCCGACGCCCGCAGGGGCTATGCATCAAAGTTGGCCGGAGTGGTTCAACGAGGTTGGCGAGAGTAGGGCCTGAGCTTGGGCGGTCCCTACACGGCCGAGCGCGTCGCGGTGCTCTCCGACGTCCACGGGAACGCGGTCGCGCTCGATGCCGTGCTGCGCGAGGTGGTCAGCATGAACGTCGATCTCTTCGTCGTCGGAGGAGATCTGACGTGGGGGTCGCGACCCGAGGAGACGCGGGCGCTAGTCGCCCCGTTCGAGCGGATCTCGATCTTCGTGCGCGGCAACGCCGAGCGGTTCCTGCTCGAGCAGGCAAGCTCTGGCGGCGACGAGAGCGAGCTCACACCGCGCGAGCGATGGATGCTCGAGCGGCACACATCCGAAACGAAGGCGTTCCTGTCGACGTTCGTCGAAGGCGCGGTGGTGGAGATCGCGGGGCTCGGCCCGGTTCGGTTTTGTCATGGCTCGCCGAGAAGCGACGAGGAGCTCATCACACCGGAGACCCCCGAGGCACGCATGCGGGCCCTCACCGACGGGATCGCGGAGCAGGTGCTCGTGAGCGCTCACACCCACCTCCAGTTCGACCGCACGGTTGCCGGCATTCGCTCCGTCAATCCAGGAAGCATCGGCATGCCGTACGAAGGAACGGCCGGGACCGCCTTCTGGGCGGTCCTCGGTCCCGACGTCCGGCTTCGCCGCACCACGTATGACGTCGACGAGGCCGTGCGGAGCTACCGCTCCACTGATGACCCTTTGGCGGAGCAGATGGCGCAGCTCCTCGTGAACCCGCCGACGCGAGATGAAGCCATCGCAGACGCCGAGGCGAAGGAGTTCTCTGGATGAGCGATTCACTCGTCTCCGACTGCTGGAGGGGGCACCGAGAACCCGCCATCGGACGTGGGTGTCGCCACTCCGAACCGTCGTCTGGCTCGCCAAAGAAGGGGTGAGTGTGCAGCAGCTTTGCTCGTGCCGCTCAGGTCGAAAGCCCGCTCAGGCGAGAGGACGCTCGCGCAGGCGAGCGTTCGTGGATGTTCCCTGAAGGATTACCAATCGGACCATTGTTCAGCTCCCGGCCACGCGCTGGACGGCTGGCCGCTGCCGGCCGATTGATTTCTTACAAGAGCGACAGCTCACGACACGCTAATTTGGGGGCACCCCAAAGCAGAGGAGAGCCCCGTGGGCAAGGTGGTCATGTACAGCTCGGTGTCGGTGGACGGCTTCGTCGCGGACGAGAATGACCAGCCCGGACCGCTGTTCGACTGGTTGTCCAGCGGTGACGTCCCGTTGGACGAGAGCGGCGAGGTGAAGGTGTCGCAGACGTCCTACGACTACACCCGGCCCTACTGGGACCAGATCGGGGCGACAATCGTCGGCCGCCACGTCTTCGACATGACGGACGGCTGGGACGGGAAGCCTCCGGGCGGGATCGACCACGTGGTCGTCGTGACGCACCGGCCGGAGCCCGAGGGCTGGGACCCCGAGGCGCCGTTTCACTTCGTCGACGGCGTCGAGGCAGCCGTGGCCAAGGCGCAGGAGCTTGCGGGTGACCGCATGGTCGAGGTCGCCGCTGGCGACGTCGGTGGCCAGGTGCTTGCCGCGGGCCTGATCGACGAGGTGCGAATGGACGTCGTACCCGTCGTGTTCGGGTCCGGCAAGCGCTACTTCGGGTCGGTCCACACGCAGCACCTGTTGGAGGATCCTGACGTGGTGATTCAGAGCAACCGGGTGCTTCACCTGCGCTATCGGGTGCGCCGTTGACCGATCTGAGCGGGGGAGCTGGTCTGTTGATCGGATTAATCGCCGCTGCGGCGGCCTCGGGGGTGTTCGGGGGATAGCCGTAAGACGGAGATAGCTCGGATGACATTCCCGAACACTGGCGCAGGCTGCAGCCATATCGCTTGACCCAACGGCTTCGGGGTGTCAGACCACATAACGTTGGAACATGTCGAGGGTCGAGCGGGATCCTGAACGCGGCCGAGCCGTTGCAGCCGAGTTGAAGGCGCTCGGCGTGAAGAAGCGAGAGCTCATCAGGGCAGCTGAGCAGGGTTACATCACGGAGCTCGCATGCAAGATGCCCGAATGCTTCTGCCCGGAGGAGCTCGGGGGCGCGTCTTACTTCGCGCAGGTCACCAACGACTGGGGCGACTGGAGGAGCGACTGGATGCCCACCCTCGAGCACTTCCCGGTCTACAAGAAAGATGGCGGCAAGGCGGCCGTGGACAACGCCATCCTGGCGCACCGCCTCTGCAATCGCATCGACCACTCTTTAAGGGTTGGCCGTTCGCACGAGAGCGATCTCGAGAGGATCAGGAAAGCCCGCGAGGAAGGGATCCGCCGCAACAATGTCCTGACCGGGAACACAGAGGGCGGCGAGATCCCGACCGTCGTCGCCATCGTCGAGGCGACCGGCGAGCCGGTCGAGGAGACCGAGCCGGAGGCGGAGGCAGCGACGCCGAAGCCGAAGAAGACGAAGAATGCGCCGGAATGGAAATCCCTGCTGGACGCCGAGAAGGCGCAGTACCTCCTCGACCACCAGACGATCTCCGATCGCACCTGGACCGAGGAGTCTCGGCTCAAGGGCGAGAAGCGCGACGCCTTCATCCATCGCATCCTGGGGTTTCCGAGGACGCCGAACGCGGATCTAGGTGGGCCATCGCTCGGGGAACATCCCGAACGCTGGCCCATGGCATCGAAGCCGCCCTCCGAGGCAAGCGCAGCGTATCGCGCCTTCTCTTAAGGAGGCATCGTCGGGAGGTACGTGCTCTTCCTGCTCGACGGCTACATCGGCACCACCCCCCACGCGGTAGCTGCTGCGAGGGTGAGCGTCTCAGTCGAAGAACCAGATCCCCCGGAGGGAGTTCTGGACCTGAAAGCTCCATAAACGGCTCCATACCCACCGCATACTGGAGCCCGTGCAAGTCCTTCGAAGGATAAAGCTCCGGTTTGCGGGGCTTTTGCAGAGCCCTCTGACGGACTCGAACCGTCGACCCCCTCCTTACCATGGAGGTGCTCTACCGACTGAGCTAAGAGGGCGCTCAGCGGCCATCGTAGCGTCCCGCCTCGCCGGCGGCGGTAAGCTGCCCGGCGTGAGCACGACCGCGACCGAGCAACGCGGGATCCGCGCGTCCGCGCGGCGCGCGATTGCCCACTTCCGCGCGATCTCTCAGCTCGAGAAGGAGCTGGCGACCGTCGAGCTCAAGCAGAAGGCGACCTCGCTCGGCACCGGTGCCGGGCTCGGGATCGCAGCGGCCGTCGTGGCCCTCTTCGCGGTGGAGGTGCTCTACCGACTGAGCTAAGAGGGCGCTCGAGGCCATCGTAGCGTCCCGCCTCGACGGCGGCGGTAAGCTCCCCGGCGTGAGCACGACCGCGACCGAGCAACGCGGGATCCGCGCGTCCGCGCGACGCGCGATTGCCCACTTCCGCGCGATCTCCCAGCTCGAGAAGGAGCTTGCCACCCTCGAACTCAAGCAGAAGGCCCAGTCGCTCGGCGCCGGCGCGGCACTGGGCATCGCGGCGGGGGTGATGGCGCTCTACACGCTCGGCTTCATACTCGCGACGATCGCAGCCGCGCTGGCGCTCGTTGTCGCCTGGTGGCTCTCGCTGCTGATCGTCTTCGCGCTGCTCGTCGTGGTGACCGCTGATCCTGGGCGCTCCTCGCAAGTCGAAGATGATGAAGAAGGGCACGCCACTCGAGCCCGAGCAGGCGATCGAGGAAGCCCAACTGACCAAGCAGGCGCTGCGGAGCGGGCGTGGCAGCTAAAGGCCCGAGCGCCGAGCAGATCCGCGCGCAGATCTCGAGCGAGCGAGAAGGGCTGACGGACGCCTTGGCGGATCTTCGTGAGGACGTGAACAGCGCCCGCCGGATCCCGATGATCGTCGGCGGCGCGCTCCTCGCCGGCGTCGCGGCGTTCGCGGCCTTCAAGGCAGTTCACGGTCGCGACTAGACCTACCCCGAAGGCGGGATGGTCCTAGCTCCGCAGCGGGATCGCGCGCGTCCCGGAGCGGGCCGATGCGAAACGTGCTCACTCCCGATCCGAAAGGACCCGAGCATGCAGCACCTTCGCGTTGTCTCCCTCCGCATCGGGGTCACGGCCGCCCTCGTGCTCGCCGCGCTTCCGGCCGCCGGCTGGAAGTGGGGCGGCTAGCAGCTCTCCCTGAAAGAGCTCCCCACCGCTAGCGCCGTCTCGGGAACGGCGCTAGTTTTCTTTCAGGGCCAGAATCTCGGCGCGCTTGACGCTTTTCACGAAGACGGCCACCACCTGCGGGTCGAACTGGGTGCCGGCACAGCGCTCAAGCTCGGCGACGGCGTCCTCGTGCGCGACGTGCTCCTGGTAGATCCGGTCACTCGTCATCGCGTCGTAGGCGTCGGCGACGAAGAGGATGCGCGAGCCGAGCGGGATCTCCTCGCCGCCGAGCCCATGCGGGTAGCCGCGGCCGTCCCAGCGCTCGTGGTGGTGGAGCACCCACGTTGAGACCGGCTCGACGCCGAGGGAACGCAGCATGCGAAACCCGATCTGAGGATGACGGCGGAGCACCAGCAGCTCCGCCTCGCTGAGCGGGCCGGGCTTGCGGAGGATCTCCTCCGGGATCGCCAGCTTGCCGAGGTCGTGGAGGCTGCCCGCGAGGCGCACGAGCTCGACCTCCTCGGCGTCGAGCCCGAGCAGGCCGGCCACGCGGGCGGAGAGCTGCGCGACGACATAGGAGTGCCGGCCGGTGTAGGCGTCGCGGGCGTCGACCGCGTGCGCGAGGCTCGCGGCGGCCCTTAGCCGCGCATCTCGGTCCGCCGCGTCGCCGAGGCCGGCGAACTGCGGGAGGTCTCTCAGATCCGGGTGGTACGCGCGCACGCGGCTCTTTCCTTGCTCCTTGGCGAGATACATCGCCTGGTCGGCGACGGCGACGATCTCGGACCGGTCGAGGCCGAGCTGCGGATACGTGACGACGCCGGCCGAGAAGTGGACCGCGAGCCCCGGCGCCGCCTTGAGGAGGTTGACCCGGCGGATGATCCCGTCGGCGACCGAGAGCGCCTCGCGCTCGTCGCGCCCGGGGAGGAGGAGGGCGAACTCGTCGCCTCCGATCCTGAACGCCTCACCGTCCTGGCGCAGCCTCCCCGCGACCTGCGAGAGCACGAGGTCGCCCTTGGGATGGCCGAGCGTGTCGTTCAGCTCCTTGAAGTTGTCGATGTCCAGGATGCAGACGCTGACGGGCAGACCCTTCTCCTCGGCCTCGGTGACTTCGTGGTCGAGGCGCTCGTGGAAGTGGCGGTGATTGCCGAGGCCGGTGAGGGGGTCGGTGAGCGCGAGGCGCATGGCTGCGAGCTCGCGGAAGACGGAGCGCTGGTAGAGGGCGATCGCGGCCAGCGGCCCGACGAGCGCCGCCGACAGGAAGGGCGAGCGCTCCCAGAGCACCGCGAGCATCAGCGTCAGAGAGGCCATGATCGCGAAGGCCATGAAGGTCGACCCGAGCGCACGGCGGAGCAGCGAGAGGAACGGCTCCCGCGCCCAGCGAGAGACCACCGCGGCGACTAGGGGGATGTTCACCGCATAGAAGGCCGTCGAGGCGAGCCCGACCTCGAGGGCGAGCCAGCCGAAGCCCTCGTTCGAGACGGCAGCGCAGACCGCTCCAGAAGCGGCGGCCCCGAGCGCGTAGACGGAGGTGTTGAAGAGGACGCGCACCGCAGGCTGCCGGCGGATCACCTCCACGAGCAGCTGTGTGACGACACCGACGACGACCGCGGGCGCCCAGCCGTAGATCGACGCAGTCCCGACGATGAAGACCGTGGCTAGCGACGTGCCGCCGACGGGGACGTTCTCGATCGGAACCGGGAACGCCTCGACGAACGCGGCGGCGACGAGGAGCGCCATCATCCCCGCGAGGGTCGAGGGCGTCGGCTCGACCGCGGCCAGGGCGGCGAGCGCGAGGATCGTGACGAGCGTGCCGCCGAAGACGACCGGCGCCACGATCGGCAGGAGCCGGGTCGTCTCCCTGGACACCCGAATCTGCCGCGCGTCCTCGGCGCGGGAGTGGGCGATCGTCTGCGTGCCGGCCAATAGCGCCCCTTTTCTCGCCGGCCCAGGGTCGAGCCGGTCCGGTGGCGCCGCAGAACTGCCTTCTCCACTTCGATTAAGCCAGGGTTTCTCCTCGTGTCAAAGACGCTCGCGCTAGGCTGCGGCGGTGTCCGAATGCTTTTCCACCGGGGCCGGCTGCTCGACCACGTTCACCTGCGCGTCAGCGACCTCGAGGCGAGCAAGGCCTTCTACGCCGCCGCGCTCGAGGCGGTCGGCCGCTCGATCGGCATGGAGGGACCGGGGTTCTTCGCCTCCGACGAGCTCTTCGTCTCGGCGGACGGCGAGCCGACCACGGGGCTCCATCTCGCCTTCCAGGCGCCCGACCGGGAGACCGTCCACCGCTTCCACGAAGCCGTTCTCGCGGCCGGGGGCCGGGACAACGGAGGGCCTGGAGAGCGGAGCTACCACGTCGGCTACTACTCGGCGTACGCGCTCGATCCTGACGGAAACAACGTCGAGGCTGTCTTTCACGGACCGACGAGGCGCTCGGCGGCCTCCGTCGAGGTCGCGCCCGCCTAGCACCGCGTGCTAAGACTGCTGGGCCACGCCCAGCGTCAGCGATCCACTCCCACCGCCGCTCGCCGAGCAGTTCACGGCGCTCCGGGCGGCGCTCGACGCCACGATTCCGGCGAAGCAGCTCGACCGGAACCTGCTCGTCGGGACGTGGAACCTGCGCGCGCTGAGCGACGTCACGGACAAGTGGCGCTCCGAGAAGGGCGACGAGCCCTTGCGCGACGTCTTCGACGTGCGCTGTCTCGCCGAGATCGTCTCCCGCTTCGACGTCGTCGCCATCCAGGAGGTGCGCGGCAACCTGACCGCTCTGCAGACGCTGCTGGGCGCGCTCGGCCCCAACTGGGGCACGATCATGACCGACGTCACGCGCGGGAAGGCGGGGAACAACGAGCGCATGGCCTTCGCCTTCGACCTGCGCCGCGCGCGCCCGTCGGGGCTTGCCGGCGAGCTCGTCGTCGCCATCGAGACCGCGACGAGCGTCAATGCGAGCGGCCTCGACCGGCAGTTCGCGCGCACGCCCTACGCCGTCAGCTTTGCCGCCGACCGCATCCAGCTGACGCTCGTCACGCTGCACGTCCTCTTCGGCGACGAGACCTCCCGCGCCGCCGAGCTGCGGGAGATCGCCGCCTGGCTCGCCCGCTGGGCGAAAGAGGAGCAGCACTGGAACCAGAACCTGATCGCGCTCGGCGACTTCAACATCGACCGCCGCGGCGACCCCCTCTTCGATGCGTTCACGTCGTCCGGGATCGAGCCGGCGCCGCAGCTGAACGATGTGCCGCGGACGATCTTCGGCGACCCCGGAGAGAACAAGTTCTACGACCAGATCGCCTGGTTCACCGACGAGAAGCGAGGCCCGATGCTGACGCTTCAGCCTTCCTCCGCGGGCAGCTTCGACTTCGTCCCACTCCTCCAGGGCGAGCTCTCGAAGACCACGCTCTCCTGGAAGATCTCCGACCACTACCCGCTCTGGGTGGAGTTCTCCTCGCGGTGAGCGCGGCGATAGCGGACGGAGGGAAGTCCCTCAACCGCCTCGCCGCCAGTGCAACGACGCACTGCCTGACGGGCTGCGCGATCGGGGAGGTGCTCGGCTTCGTCATCGGGACGGCGCTCGGCTGGGGCGACCTGACGACGATCGCGCTCGCGGTCGTGCTCGCCTTCTTCTTCGGCTACCTGCTGACGAGCCTGCCGCTTCTGCGCTCGGGCCTCGCGCTGAGCCAGGTCGTCCCGATCGCGCTGGCCGCCGACACGATCTCGATCGCGATCATGGAGATCGTCGACAACGGCGTGTTGCTGCTCTACCCAGGCGCCATGGAGGCGGGGCTGAGCGACGCGCTCTTCTGGTGGAGCCTCGCCTTCGCGCTGGCCGTCGCGTGGGTGGTGACGTTCCCGGTGAACCGCTGGCTCATCTCCCGTGGCCGCGGCCACGCCGTCATGCACGAACACCACGCGCACTGACGCGGCGGACCTTACGAATCGCTCATACCCGGTCCCTACGGTGCCCCGGAGCCGTGCCCGTCCGGTCACCGAGAGAGGAGCCGCCGTCCATGCATTTGCGTCACGTGCTGCCCGTACTCGTGCTCGTCCTGCTCGCCCTGCCCGCATCGGCGGGCGCACGGCTTGCCGAAGGTGCCGGCAACGCCGGGGAAAGCGCCGCCCGTTCGGAGGCTGCATCCTCGGCATCCGCATCGAGGCTTGCACCGGGAAGGGTGATCCGGACGCGCAGGAGCTGGGAGTGCACAGGCCGGCTCCGCCGGTACGGCCGACTGCCGATCAAGGTCGTCTCGAACATGCGGAACCCCGGCGACGGAGACGCAATCCGCTTGATCGGCTGCCGGGGCGACGGAGACCGGAGCACGGTCGACCTGATCCTGGACGTGAACGGGAACGGCCGCGGTCGCGGCACCGCCTTCGACGCGGTCCGAATCGGCTACGACACCCGCGGCCTGGTCGTCACGGGCGACGTCGAGTGCGGTAGGAGGCACACGAATCCCGCCATCCACCAGGACATCGTCCAGGCGCTGTCCGGCAGGAACGTCGTCTTTCGGAACTTCACCTCCGGTAAGCGGAGGACCGGCCGCTGGACGTGCTGGGGCGCCGGCGGGGGGTGGTACGTCACCTGGGCGAACGGGAGGATTCCCCGGAATCTGATCTGCAACCACTGCCGGCTGGTGACCTACAACCAGAACCTGCGCATCGACCAGTCGATCCACTCGGGGGCCAAGCACTCGTTCTTCGGCTACCACCGCTCGTACGGCATCTTCATCGGCCCGCAGGCGCGGCGACCGGTGAACAAGCACAACCGCGTGAGGCGCTACTAGGCGCGACCAGAGAGGGAGGGTCGCCACCCATTGCCGCCACAGCGAGTTGGCGGTGAGCTCTGCTCCCCGTCCTCCTCAGCGGGAACGCGGGGGGACTGGGATGTCAGCTGGGCGCAGATCGCGCGGACGCGCCCGGCGCCGATCTCACGATGGCGAGGAACGGCCGTGGCGCGGGTGCCGTCGGCGCTTCGCCACTTCGTGTGCTTGCCGCCTTCCGCCACCTTGCGGGCCCCGTGGGCCGTGAGGTGCCGCTCGAGCTCGCGGCGCGTCACGGAGTGATGGTCAGCTCGAGCGGCTCGCTGCTGCCGACATCCGCGTCGTCGTCCGGCGCGAGCATGACGCGGAGAGCGTCGATGGCATTCTCACGCGCCTCGTCGCGCGTCCGGCCCTGGCTGATCGCGCCGGGTACCTGGACGACGCGCGCGACGATCCACCCGTTCTCGTCGGGCTCGTCGTACGTGATCGTCAACCCGTAGCGTGTCGCTCATCGAGCACACCGTAGCCTGGGCGCCGAGGGGGCGCTAGGGGCCATTTCCGGCTCTACATTGGTGAAACGGCCTGCGGGGTCGCGCCAGCGCCCTCGTGACCGCGCGCGTAGACGAGCTCACCCCGATCACGCAGGCGCAGGTACTCCGAGGGCCTCATCAGGACTTCCACGGCGCAGGATGAGCCCCTGCACTCACAAAGAAAGGCTCCATCCTCCGCCGCAAAGCCCCACAGCACGTTGTAGATACGGTCATTGACCATCCGAGGGGCGCTCTGCTTGCGGCTGTCGATCTCCACGACCTCTCCCTTCCTGCCCTCCAGGCCAGATTGGCCGTGTGGAGGGTCAAAGAGGTCGGCGAGCGTTCGGTAATAGCGCTCTAAGGGTTCTTGGGTCGATCGTAGCTATTCCGAGGCCAATGCGCCCCTGCGCTCGTCCCGGCTTCGATGGCCGCCCGGAGCTGCGCCCGGTCGGTGGTGGGGATGCGGAACCTGATCGCGGCGCAGGCGGTGCAGAGGGCTTGGCCCGACGAGAGGATCACCGTGACCACGGAGTTCTGGCACTCCTCACAGAGCTGATCTTCGAGGGGTTCGGGCGCATAGCTCACCACACCTCGAGTGTACGTCCTCCTTCCAGTGCTCCCAAGCTTCGGCGAATTCCTTGAGGCGCCACTCGAGCAGTCTCTCGTCCTTGAGGATCTGGCTGGGCACAGTCACGAAGCGCTGGTGGAGGCCACTATCGCGTTTGCCCACCCTACGTCCTCTCGGCGCCGTGCGATCACGAGGAGGACACGCTTGCCGTCCTCGGGCGGCCGAGGCAGGGCTCGCCCGTGACCACCAGCGGCAGAGGCGGCTTCAGCCCCGAGGCGGTCGCCGGGGGCGACGCGTAAGATGCCCCGGCGGCACCGGCGGCGCGGGGCTCCTCGCGACCTCTTTATCTGAATGGGGGCGGGCTACGAGTGGCAGGGATCGACCGCTTCGCAGGATCGGGTGCCTCGCTCGAGCAGCTCGGGGAGCTCGAGGAGATACGGGTGGGTGTGGCGCCGCCCGAGTTCGAGTTGCCCGTAGGGGTCATCCTTGCCGCCGGAACAGGCTCGCGCCTTGGCGTCGGCTCGAAGGCGCTCGCGCCCCTGGCTGGGATCACGCTCCTCGAGCGGGCCGTTAGCACCTTGCGGGCGGTCGGGATCGAAGAAATCCTCGTCGTCGTTGGCTACGAGAAGGAGCGCGTCCGCGAGTTCGTGCGCGAGCGCGGCCTCGACGTTCGGCTGGTCGAGAACGGCGACTTTGGCCTCGGAAACGGCTCCTCCGCCTTCGTCGGCGCGCGCGCGGCCGGACGCCGTCTTCTCCTCGCCATGGTCGACCACGTCGTCGACCCTGAGGCGCTGCGGCGCCTGCTCGGGAGCGAGGCGGCCTTCGCCCTTGCCGTCGACTCGCGGCCCCGCGCCTGCGACCTCGACGAGGCCACCAAGGTGCGGCTGCAGGGACTGCGCGTCGTGGCCGTCAGGCGGGAGCTGGACGTGTGGGAGGCGGTCGATGCTGGGCTCGCCCTCTGCGACGCCGAGGTCGCCGACGTCGCGGAGCGCTGCCTCGCCGCGGGGGAGCAGAGTTGGAGCGCCGTCAAGCGCCGCTGGCTGGGAGAAGGGGGCGAGATCGAGGCCGTCGACCTCGAGGGTCTCTTCTGGATCGACGTCGACACCCCGGCGGACCGGCGACGCGCCGAGCGCACGCTCGTCTCCCTGGCCGCCCGCAAACCGCTGGACGGGCCTGTCTCCCGCCTCGTTAACCGTCGCCTCTCCGGGCCGATCTCGCTCGTGCTCCTGCGGGCGGGGGTCTCGCCGGGCGCGGCGACCGTCGCCACGTTTCTCTTCGCGCTCGTCGCCGCAGCAGTGCTCGCGCTCGGGGTCGCGTGGCCGGCGGCACTCGTTCTCGGCGGAATCCTCGTCCAGGCGGCGTCCATCCTCGATGGAGTGGACGGGGAGATCGCGCGCGCCTCGCTCCGCAGTTCGCCGTTCGGGGGCTTCCTCGACTCGGTGCTCGACCGGGCGGCCGACGCCGCCGTGCTCGCCGCGCTGGCGATCGCCGCGGGCCTAGACGCTACGACCTGGGCTCTCCTGGCGGCCGCGCTCTTCGGCTCCCTCATGACGCCGTACGTGAAGGCGGCCTACGAGGCGGCCTACCGCCGCCCCCTGCCGCGCCCGATCTCACCGATCAACGCGGGGCGCGACGTCCGACTCCTTGTCGTCTCCCTCTCGGCAGTTGCGCTCCAGCCCGTCTGGGGCCTCGTCGCGCTCGCGGTCTTGGCTAACGCCGAGGCCGTGCAGCGCTTCGTCGGCGCCGCCCGAGCGCGCTAGACCAACACGAGTGCCCATTCCGGCGCGCGGCTGAGAGCGAGTACGCGGCTCTCGAACGATGACATAGGGTCAGCGAGACCCTCCTCGACGATCTTGGCGCAGGAGTCGCAGCTCAGGTGGGCGGCCCTGGAAGTGGGGCGGCTGAAGATCACTCTCGACATGTCGAGCAGCTGATCGTGACCACCTCTGCGCGACATGGAGCTAGCAGTCGAGTTCTTAGGCGGGCTCTATGAGCTTGGCCCGGCTCAGGGAGACCTTCTGCGGCGGTAGGGAAGTGGTCTGGCGCTTCAGCATCAGCGTTTTGGACGCGATCGGGCATCAAGGAGCCTCCTTGTGTCGGACGAGCGCGTCCAGGCCTCGACCTCAAGACTCGGCGCAGCAGCCTTCCGTCGAGCAGATGATCCGAGCCGGGGGTTCGTCACCCCTGCGGACAACGTTCTCCACGGCTGTCCGTCCCTGCGTTCTTAGCGCCATCCGAGTATCGTCGGCGACCGAGCCGAATTCGAGAGTGTCCATCGCCGTGCGGGAGACATCAACGATTGTCGAAGCCTGCCGACCGTCTTCTGCTTCAAGTCTCACCGTCCAAGAGGCTGCAACGTCCTTCGATCCAGGATCGGCGCGCACAGACTCCCTGACCCTCCACGCCACGGCCGCATCGTATCCTCCCGCGACCCGCCCGCAGGCTTCACGCTCGGATATCGCTTCTGCTTGGAGTCTTCTCAACAAAAGGCGGCACACTGATGGGCGGACGAGCGCGGGCAGCTAGCCCGCCCAGCGGATCAGCTCATCGAGGGCGCTCGCCGTTGCCGCCGAGCTCGACATTGTCAGCTTCCCCGACGCCCTCGAGATCGTCCTCCTCCTCGAAAGGGCCTGGGCTAGCACGGTGGACAACCCGCAAGGTTCTTGCTACACCGATCGGCGTGCTGGGTGCTCGCCAGGCGCGCGCCCGTGACTACCCTGCAGCAGCGGTTTCTAGCGGTCTTGGGCGTTAGGCAGAGAAGGCCTCTGAGACGCCGAAACTCGTATGGCTAAGCGGGTTTCAGCAGGACGGAGCGGGGACAGGGCCGCCAGGACTCGAACCTGGAACCCCCGGTTTTGGAGACCGGTGCTCTGCCAGTTGAGCTACGGCCCTCGGCGAAGAGGCATTGTACCGGGGTGCGCCGCAGGCCCCTCGGAGCGCTCTTTGCCGTCCTGGCCGTCGGGTTCCTGCTCGTGGGCGCCTTTGCCGCCGATGCCGGCGGCGCTGCCTGGGTGATCGCCGCCGCCGCGGTCTTCATCGGGGTCTGGATGGGCGAGCTCGCCTACAAGGCGCTGAAGTAGGAAAACCGCCGAGAGTTCGCGAAAGCCGCCCTTCCTTCTATCCTCTGCGACGATGGTCGAGCGGCAAGACGACACCCAGGCTCTGTGGCGTGAGTACAAGCGCACGGGCGAGCAGGCTGCGCGCGACCGGCTGATCCTCACGTACGCCCCGCTCGTGAAGTACGTCGCCGGCCGGCTCGGAAGCGGCCTGCCGGCCCACGTGGACGAGGGCGACCTCGTCTCCTACGGGCTCCTCGGCCTGATCGGGGCTATCGAGCGGTTCGACCCCGACCGGGACATCAAGTTCGAGACGTACGCGATCGCGCGCATCAAGGGCTCGATCATCGACGAGCTTCGCTCGATGGACTGGGTGCCGCGCTCCGTCCGCGCCCGCGCGAGGGACATCGAGCGGACGATCGCCCAGCTCGAGTCGAAGCTGGCGCGTGCCCCGACAGACGAGGAGATCGCCAACTCGCTCGGCATCACCGAGGAGGAGTTCCAGGAGTCGCTGCTCGAGATCTCGCGGACCTCGATCGCCGCGCTCGACGAGCTCTGGACGAGCTCTGCCCACGGCGGCGACCCCGTGGCGCTGATCGACACCCTCCCCGACCCGCAGGCAGCAGAGCCGCAGGACGCCATGGCGCATACGGAGCTCCGCGAGGCGCTCGGCGAGGCGATCGCCCGGCTGCCGGAGCGCGAGAAGCTCGTGGTCACGCTCTACTACTACGAGGAGCTGACGCTCCGCGAGATCGGCGAGGTGCTCGGCGTCACCGAGTCGCGCGTCTCGCAGCTCCACACGAAGGCGATCCTCCGCCTGAAGGCCCGCCTCTCGGCGGGGGTCGTGCGCGCCTCCCGCGACTAGGCGCCGGGCCGCCACTCGTAGAGGGCGTCGGGCTCGCGCTCCTCGTTCCCCGCGCCGTCGGTCAGCTCGAGGAGCCGCAGGCCGCGCCGCTCGTAGAAGCGGCGGGCGCCGGTGTTCCGCTGGAAGACCCAGAGCCGGAAGCCGGCGGGGCGCATCTCCTTCACGCGTGCGAGCAGCGCGTCGCCGACTCCACGGCGTTGGAGGTCGGGATGGACGTAGAGGTGACCGAGCAGGTCCGCGTCGAGGGCGGCGAAGCCGGCCATGCGACCGCCGATCTCGGCGACGATGACATCGCTTTCCCGAAGCACGACGTCAGCGATCCAGTGCCGGGTCTCGTCGTCCGTGTGGAGCTCCGGGAGATACGGCATCGCTTCCGCACTCGCGGCGAGGAAGATCTCGGCGACCTCCGAGGCGTCGGACGGCCTCGCCCGGCGGAGCACGACCTCCATGGCCGTCATTCTCCCTGCTTGCAGGGCCAAGTCGGTAAACTCGCCAGCCCGTGCCGCAGTTCGAGCCGAGCAAGATCCGGAACGTCGCCGCGGTCGGCCATCGAGGGACAGGGAAGACCTCGCTGGTCGAGGCGCTGCTCTTCCAGGCCGGCGCGACCAACCGCCTGGGCTCCGTCGAGGGCTCCTCGACCGTCTCCGACTGGGACGAGGACGAGCAGCGTCGGCAGATGTCGCTGGCCGCCTCGGTCTGCCACCTGGAATGGCAGGGTCGCAAGATCAACCTCGTGGACACGCCCGGCGACCCCGGCTTCCAGGCGGACACCCTGGCGTCCCTCCGCGTTGTCGAGGGCGGGCTCTTCACCGTCAACGGGGTCAACGGGGTCGAGGTGCAGACGACACGTCTCTGGGAGCGCGCCGAGGCTCTCGGCCTCTGCCGTGTCCTCTTCGTGACCATGCTCGACCGGGAGCGCGCGGACTTCTTCGCCGCGCTGGAGCAGCTCCGCAGCCAGCTCTCCGACCGCTGCGTTGCCGTGCAGATTCCGATCGGGCACGAGCACGAGCTCGCCGGGATCGTCGATCTCTTCCACATGCGCGCCTACATGGATCCGAACGGCGAGCGCGAGTCGAGCCCGGTCGACATCCCCGCCGAGGTCGCGGCGCAGGCGGCGGAGTACCGGGAGCAGCTCGTCGACTCGGTCGTCGAGACCGACGAGGCGCTGATGGAGCGCTACCTCGAAGAGGGGGAGGTCTCGGGCGACGAGCTCGCAGCGGCGCTCAAGAACGCGGTGGTGGCCGGAGACCTCTTCCCGGTCGCGTGTGGCGTCCCCACCAGGAACCTCGGCACGACCGGCCTGCTCGACCTGCTCGTCGAGGGAATCCCGTCGCCGGCGAAGAAGCCGCTCGAGGCGGGAGTCGACGGGGGCGGGCCGGCCGCGTTCATCTTCAAGACCGTCGCCGACCCGTTCGCCGGGCGCATCAATGTCTTCCGCGTGCTTTCGGGCACGCTCTCGTCCGACTCGAACCTCGTCAACTCGCGCACGCACGGCAAGGAGCGCGTCGGCCAGCTCCTGTTGCTCCAGGGGAAGGATCATGAGCCGTCGCCCGAGTTCGGGGAGGGCGACATCGGCGCCGTCGCCAAGCTGAAGGAGACGGGAACGGGCGACGTGCTGCTCACCGAGGACAAGCCGATCGACCTCCTGCCGCTCGACTTCCCGCAGCCGGTGATGAGCTTCGCCATCACGCCCAAGGCGAAGGGCGACGAGGAGAAGATGGCATCCGCGCTCCGGCGCCTCCACGAGGAGGACCCGACGCTCACGCTCCGGCGCGACGAGCAGACCGGCGAGCAGCTCCTCGGCGGCCTCTCGCAGGTGCACGTCGAGGTGGCCGTCGATCGCCTCCGCCGCCGCTTCGGCGTCGAGGTCGACCTGCACCAGCCGCGCGTCCCGTACCTGGAGACGATCCGCAAGGAGTCGCGCGCCCAGGGCCGCTACAAGAAGCAGACGGGCGGCCGAGGCCAGTTCGGCGACTGCCACATCGTGCTCGAGCCGCTTCCGGGGCACCAGGGCTACGAGTTCGTCGACAAGATCGTCGGCGGCGTCATCCCGCAGAGCTTCAGGCCCGCGGTCAACAAGGGCATCCAGGAGGCGATGGTGCACGGCGAGCTCGCCGGCGCGCCGGTCACCGGTTTCCGCGTCCTGCTCGTCGACGGCTCCTACCACTCGGTCGACTCGTCGGAGATGGCGTTCAAGATCGCCGGGTCGATGGCGTTCAAGACCGCATACGAGAAGGCGAATCCCGTCCTCCTCGAGCCGATCATGTCGCTCGAGGCGACGGTGCCGGACGAGAGCGTCGGCGCCGTCAACGGCGATCTCAACTCACGGCGCGGCCGGCTGCTCGGGATGGAGCCCACGGGCGCCGGGCTGACGACGATCAAGGCCGAGGTGCCGATGGCGGACGTCCTCACCTACTCGCAGTCGCTCACGTCGTTGACAGGCGGCCGCGGCGACTACACGCTCGCGTTCCTCCGCTACGAAGAGGTGCCGACGCACATCGCCCAGAAGATCATGGAGGACACCAAGAAGGAGCGTGACGAGTGACCGTCGTCCGCAAACAGGATGTCCAGCGATCGTGCGCAATCTGCCATCGCACGCTCCTCATGGGCGAGCGTGCCGTCCGCTTCACGCCCGGCGGCGACGACTGGGTCGACGTTTGCGCGCTCTGCACGACGACCGCCGACGACCACGGCTGGCTCAAGGAGGGGAGCCCGACGACCCCGATCATGCAGGAGCCGCGCCGCCGCCGTCGCTTCGGCGGGCTCGCAGCGCTGCTCGAGACGCGGCGTGCCGACCCGGAGCCGCACATCTCCGAGCCGATGTACCGCCGGCTCTCTCCGGAGGAGCAGGCGGTCGTCGAGGCCGCCGACCTCTTCAACGACAGCGCGTATCGCCGCACGATCGCCGGCATCGCCAAGAGCCTCGGCGACGCCCGCGTCAGCCTGCTGCCGCTCTCGGGCGTGAACCCGGAGGTCGTGATCACGGTCGCCTGGGACATCTCCTGGTACCAGTACCGCGTCTCCCCCGAGTCCCCGCAGCACGTGCGGCTCGCGGAGCGGGGCTACGAGCTCGACGATCTCGATCCCCGCTTTGCTGCGTGGAACGGCCACCTCAGCGGCGACGGCCGCGTCACGCCGGACATTCCGCGGTTGTAGGCCTGCGCCCGGGCTGCCGATAAGAGAGGCAACGATGATCTACTGCGTGATCCCGCCGGAGCTCGAGACGGAGCTGTACGCGAAGCTCGTCGAGCACTACAAGGACAACCCGAACGTCGAGGTGATCGTGGATCGCCGCTCGGGGCCCGACCGGCGCCGCAACGGCGAGGGGCCGCCGGCGGGGGAAATGCGGACGATCCGCGACCGCCGCCGCGCCCGGCCTGGCACTTTTCCGTCGACGGATCTCCCAGACGAGGCAGCCTAGCCGCCCGCGGCCCGGAGCCGCAGCATGGCGAGGACACCCAGTGCCGGGCCCGGTGCGAGGAAGGCGAAGGCCCAGCGCCACCCGACCGCGTCCGCGAAGAACGGCATCAGCCAGATCGTCGCCACGGTGAGCGTGAAGCCGACCGCGAGCTGCATCGTCAGCGCGGTGCCGACGTAGGCCTGGTCGGCATGCTCGGTGACGAGGGTTGAAAACTGTGCGGAGTCGGCGACGACCGTGAAGCCCCAGACGAGCCCGATCGCAAGCACGACCCAGGCGGGAGCGTCGAGGAAGAGGCCGATCAGAAGCGCACACGCCCCCGACACCGCCATCGCGAGCGCGGTCGTCTCCGGCCGGCCGATCCGGTCACCGAGGACGCCGCCGGCCCAGCAGCCGACGGCTCCCGCGGCGATGACCGCGAACGTGGCGTAGGCGGCGGCTGCGCCGGACTCCACGGAGCTCGAGTAGAAGACGACGAACCAGGCCCACATCGCATAGAGCTCCCACATGTGGCCGAAGTAGCCGAGGCTCGCCAGGCGGACGCCGCGGTTGGCGAAGACCCGCCGTGCCTGGTGCGGATCGAAGGTCGCGGGCGGAAACGGATAGGGCCCGTCTCGCACGGCGAGCGCGAGGACGCCGCCGGCCAGAGTCAGCGCCGAGGTCGCGTAGATGACCGTGCGCCAGTCGAGGCCGCCGAGCGCGTTGACCAGATGGGGCGCGGCCGAGCCGAGTGTCAGCGCCCCGACGAGGATGCCGAGCGCCGTCCCGCGCCCCTTGCGGAACCAGGTCGCCATCAGCTTGAGCGCCGGCGGGTAGACGCCGGCGAGGAAGAAGCCGGTCAGGAAGCGGAGCGGAATGGCCGGTCCCGCGCTCGAGACGGCGGCGAGGAGCGCGTTGGCGGCGGCGGCGCCGGCCGCGCCGGTGAGGATGACGACCCGCGGCGCGACCACGTCGGCGACGTTCAGCACGCTGGAGACGAGGGCGCCGGCGACGAAGCCGAGCTGGACGGCGATGGTCAGCCAGGCCGCCGCCGTGTCCCCGAGCGCCCACTCGTCGCGCAGCTGCGGCACCACCGCGCTCGCCGAGAACCACGTCGTCATCGCGAGCACGAGCGACGCGGCGAGGAGCGTGAGAGCGCGGGTGCGGCCCGGCGCCAGGACTAGATCGGCTCGGTCCATACGAGCGCGGTGCCGTCGAGGACGACCGTTCCCTCCTGGTTTTCGATCGTCGTGCGGAGCTTCGTGATCGGCTTGTCCTCCCGCGCCTCAAGCACCTCGACCTCTGCGGTGATCTCGTCGCCGGGCCTGACCGGCGCCTTGAAGCTCCAGTCCACGTGCAGGAAGACGCTGCCCGGACCGGGGATGTCCTCGGCCACGACGGCGTTCAGCAGCCCGGTGGTGACGCCGCCTTGGACGATGATCCCGCCGAAGCGCGAGCGCGCCGCGGCCTCCTCGTCGTAGTGGAGCGGGTTCCGATCGCCGGTCAGCTCGGTGAAGAGCCCGATGTCCTCGGGACGTACCCGGCGTGTGCGGCTGGCCTTGTCGCCGACGGTGGGCACTAGCGCAAGCCTAGGAGAGTTTGGCGAAACGCAGCTGTGCCTTCGGGCCGCGCTGCTCGCCCCGAGAGCGGTGTCCTCAGTCGCGCCCGTAGCTTCCTGCTACGAGCGCTCCCTGCGTCCTTGTCTCGGAACGAGCATCGCACTCCGACGACGAGCGGCGTCCCGCCCAACCCTCCTAGAATCGGAACCGGGAAAACGACAAGGAGCGAGATGGCGACCGCAGCGACAGAGACTTCGAAGAACTACATCGGCGGCGAGTGGGTCGCTGCCTCCGGCGACGAGACATTCGACACGACGAGCCCGGCGACGGGCGAGACGATCGGAACCTTTCCCCGCTCGACGAACGCCGACGTCGATCGCGCGGTCGAGGCGGCCCGGGAGGCGTACGAGAGCTGGCGCCTGACGCCGGCGCCGAGGCGGGGCGAGGTTCTTTTCCGCGTCGCGCAGCGGTTCGTGGAGCGCAAGGACGAGCTGACCGAGCTGATGGTGCGCGAGATGGGCAAGGTGCGCGCCGAGGCCGGCGGCGACGTCCAGGAGGCGATCGACATGACGTTCTACATGGCCGGCGAGGGCCGCCGCCTCTTCGGCCAGACGACGCCGTCGGAGATGCCCGACAAGTTCCAGATGAGCGTCCGTATGCCGGTGGGCGTCGTCGGCGCGATCACCCCCTGGAACTTCCCGATCGCGATCCCGAGCTGGAAGATTGCCCCGGCGCTCGTCTGCGGCAACACCGTCGTCTTCAAGCCCGCCCGGGACACGCCTATGCTCGGCCAGCGCTTCGTGGAGATCTTCGCCGAGGCCGGGCTGCCGGCCGGGGTGCTCAACATCGTCCACGGCGGCGGCGAGTCGGTCGGCGAGCGCCTCGTCAAGCACCCCGACGTGCCGCTCATCTCGCTCACGGGGTCGCGCGAGGTAGGGATCAAGACCGCCGAGAACGGCGCCGCCTACCTCAAGCACATCCACCTCGAGCTCGGCGGGAAGAACGCGATCATCGTCATGGACGACGCCGACCTCGACCTGGCCGTCGAGGGGATCATCTGGTCGGCGTTCGGCACCTCCGGCCAGCGCTGCACGGCGGCGAGCCGCGTCATCGCCGGCAAGGCGGTCTACGACGCGCTCGCGTCGAGGCTCGTCGAGCAAACCGAGAAGCTCCGCCTGGGCGACGGCCTGGAGGACTCGACCGACGTCGGCCCGGTCGTGAACCGCTCGGCTCTCGAGAAGATCCACTCCTACACCGAGATCGGGAAGGACGAGGGAGCTACGCTCCTCACCGGCGGGGAGGTCGCCACCGAGAACGGGCTCGACAGGGGCTCCTTCTACCGCCCGACGATCTTCGGCGACGTCGAGCCGGGCATGCGCATCGCGCAGGAGGAGATCTTCGGCCCGACGACCGCGCTCATCCGCGCGACGGACGTCGACGAGGCGATCGAGATCGCCAACGGGATCGAGTTCGGCCTCTCGTCCTCGATCTTCACGAGCGACGTGAACAAGGCCTTCAAGGCGATGCGCGACCTGAACGCCGGCATCACGTACATCAACGCGGGGACGACCGGCGCCGAGGTGCATCTCCCCTTCGGCGGCACGAAGGGGACCGGCAACGGCCACCGCGAGGCAGGCCAGGCGGCGCTCGACTTCTACACGGAGTGGAAGTCGATCTACGTCGACTACTCCGGCAAGCTCCAGCGCGCTCAGATCGACTAGATGGCCGCCGCGTGAAGGCCCGCCTCTTCACGGACGGCGGCGCGCGTGGAAATCCGGGGCCGGCCGCCGCGGCCTTCGTGCTCGAGGCGGGGGACGGCACCGTCCTGGCTGCCCGCGGTGAGACGATCGGCATCGCCACGAACAACGTCGCCGAGTACCGCGCGCTCGTCGCCGGGCTCGAGCAGGCGCGCGAGTTCGGCGTTGACGAGCTCGAGGTGGTCTCCGATTCCGAGCTTCTCGTCAAGCAGATGCGCGGCGAGTACAAGGTCAAGAACGCCGCGCTCCGCGAGCTCTCGGCCGAAGCCGCACGGCTCGCGGGCGAGATCGGGGAGGTCCGCTACACGGCCGTGCGGCGCGAGCACAACGAGCTGGCCGACCGCCTGGTCAACGAGGCGCTCGATGCCGCCACCTGAACCGCAGCTATAATCGCTCCGCTCTGCGGATGTAGCTCAGTTGGCTAGAGCGTCTGCTTGCCATGCAGAAGGTCGAGGGTTCGAGTCCCTTCATCCGCTCTAAGAAAGCCCCCGGAAACGGGGGCTTTCTGTTGGCCCGGCGGTAAACCCGATCGGCCTCCTGCAAGCGATGTTGCAAGCACCGGCGAGTGAAGCGGCGCCCCTCAGGAGACGCGGCGCTCCTGATCAGGGAGCGAGGAGGACGAGCAGGACGGACGCGGCTCCCACCACGATCCCCACCGCGGCGAGCGCCAGCACGAAACCCTCGCCGGTGTGCGGTTCACGGTCTTCCCGCAGCGCCGCCTCCAACTCCCGGTAGTGCACGATCCCGTACACCATGGCTGCCAGACCGGAGGCCGACAGCAAGGTTCCGAGTGCGATATACGGCCAGTTCGTGCCGCCGACGATCTCGGGCAGGACACGCCCGACTCCGAATCCCGCCGCGATCGCGGCCAAACCAGTACGCCACCACGCGAGATACGTGCGCTCGTGCGCGAGCTGTGTCCGGTGGACTTCGCCGCTCGCCATCTCAGGGGGTCGAGCATAAGCGTGTGCCACAGAATGGGTAGCCCTGCACTGGCCGAACTAAGGCCCCTTCTCCTTGTCCTCGATGCGCTCGGCGATCAGGTGAAACGACCGCTGCGTCGCGACGGCCAGGCCCATGAGCAGCTGGTTCATTTCGTCCACCGGCGGTGCGATTCCAGAACCGCTCGCAGCCTGCGCCTTCTCGTAGGCCGGCAAAGTCTTCACCTCGCGTCGAAAGATGCTGTCGATTTCATCCCCTAGCGCCATTGCCGTCTCCTGTTCGATTTGCGGCAACTCTAGAAGGGCCGGTCGCTGCTACGTCAGTGGCCATGATGACCTCCTTTGCCGGTTGAAAGAGGGCGTCCGCGATGCTACTTGTCCTTCGCAAGGCTGGAGGCTCGCGGACAGCGAACTAGCGAGCCCAGGAGATTTGCGCCTCGCTCGCCTCAAGCCCGCGCCGGTGGACAAGCTCGGCCAGCGCTGCCGCCGCCCTCTCACTGTCCGAAACGGCCATCTAGGCAGCTGCCACTTGCCGTAGCCTGACCTCGCCGGGGGCGCGGGTCAGGGTAGTCCTAGGGTCACCTTGCGGTCTTGCGCCCGGGCCGTTTGCGCGGAGACTGGCTAAGGCGGACTAGATTCGTCGCCGGCCGCCCACCTGAAAACGACCCGGTAGCTCTGCAGCGCCGAGGAGCTAGTCCGGAAAGCCTCAACTCGGCTCGGTGCGGTTAGCGAATAGCGTCAGCCCCGGTGTTCGCCCCCTAACACGGCTGCCACACCGTTCCACACGGACGCTGCCGGGCAGCCGGAGAACGTACTTCCGATCGCGGTTTCGCGGATCGCCGCGGAACGGAGTGGCACTTAGGGTCGGGTTGCTATGCAGAAGGTCGAGGGTTCGAGTCCCTTCATCCGCTTCTCCGAAAAAGCCCCGCTCAGGCGAGGATTTTTCATGGAGAGGAAGATCCGCGCTTCCCCCGCCGTCCTGCCTTGAACAGCAGTTCTCGGGAGGAGGGGGAGATGCAGGAGCACGGGATCAAGGGAAAGATCGAAGTCCGCCGCGCGGAGTCTGCGGTGATGTTCGCCGAGCTCGAGCGCTGCACTCGATGCCACCAGCGCTACCCCGCGCCGTTCGGTCACCGGTGCCCGCACACTTCGTCTGTCGCCCGCGTCGAGGACGACTTCGAACGTGGCTTCCGGGCCTGGCTCGAGACGAACGACGGCCGATTCGCCCAGTACCTGGCGCGGAAGCAGCGGACGCCCTGAGGCGCCGCTAGACGTCTTCGTCGAGGCGACGCTCGAGATAGCGCTCGAGGTCCGGCCCGCCGGGGTTGGCCAGCACGTCCTCGATCCAGGCGCGGCGCTCGAAGTCGACGATCGCCAGCTCCCAGACGCAGCCGGCCGGCTGGTTCGCCACCTGCGTGAACGAGATCGGATCCTCCTTCGGGCTCACGTAGATGCGCTGGTGGAGCTCGTTCTCCGACTGCCACCAGTAGATCAGCGCGATGTAGACCGATGTCGCGTCGTGGGCGGTGGCGAAGGCGACGGCGTAGCGGTCGCCGGCCTCGGGCGGCTGGGGGAGAACGGAAGCCGCCAGGTCGCGGGTCGCCTCGACGAACGCCGGGTCGGGCTCCTTGCCGTTCAGCGCGATGCCGTAGAGCTTCAGCTGCCAGCCGTCGAGGTCATCCCGGCGGACGAAGCGGACGTGCCGTGGCCTGTACGGAGCTTCGAGAGCGGTCGCAAGCGTTGTCATGCCCGTTCGAACGAGCTCGCGCTCTCACTTCTTCCGGGGCTAAAGGTCGACGGCGGGCATGCCGAAACTAAGACCGTTCCGACGTGAGGCCGCAACACGCCGGGACACCCTGAATCGGGCCGCTGCCCAGGCGGCCCTTTTCTTTGCCGGCGAATCCCCGCTCAGCTGTCGAGTCGGCGGCGCAGCTCGTCGAGCGGGATCGCGTCGGGCTCGTAGCCCTCGAGTCGGAGCGCGTCCTCGAGATTCGCGATCAGGGCGTCGCGGAATGCGAGGTCGGCCTCCGCCCTCGCGACGATGTCGTCGAGCCGACCGCGCGCGAGCGGGAGCTCCTGGGCCGCTTCCACCCATGCTTGCGGCGCGGGCGGGAGGGCCTTGATCAGCTCGGCGAGGTGGTGTTCGTCGTAGGCGGTCATCTGGTCTCCGTCAACTCGACGCGTGGGAGGGCGGATTTCTTCCCTCGAAGATCTCCTTCAGCCGGGCGAGGCAGCGGGAGATGCGGCTGGCGATCGTCCCGGACGGGATCTCGAGCGCCGCGCCGATGGTCTGGTAGCTCTCGTCACGGGCGAAGAAGCGGTCGAGGATCTCGCGGCAGTTCTCGGTGAGCTCGGCCATCGCCTCGTGCACCGTGAACGCATCGTCGATGGTCTCCATCTCCTCGTCGACGCCCCCGGGCAGGGTGTCGGGGTCGACGATGTCCTCGCGTGCGCTCGAGCGGAGGTGGTCGATGCAGAGGCGTCGTGTGAGCTGGCCGATCCAGGGGCGAATCGCGTCGTCGTCCCGAAGTTTCTCGAGATGCTGGTACGTGCGCGCGAAAACCTCCTGGAAGACCTCCTCGGAGTCTTCCTGCCGAAGCCGGAACGCCTGACCGCAGATGGCGTAGACGTAGCGCGAGAAGCGGGAGACGAGCTCGCGCCAGGCGTCCTCGTCACCCGCCCTGCAGCGGGCGACCAGCTGTGCGTCTGGGAGGGATGCGAGTTGCACGCCAGGAGGTATGAAACCGGATTGTTCGCCCGAGGGGAAGATCCCGGCCCGCTCCGCCGTCCTGTGAACGGTGAGAGGAGACAGCCCGCTTCAGCCTGAGACCCACCTGGACGTCGTCCGGGCGCGTCACAGTGACCTGCTCCGGCAGGCACGGGCCGGCGAGCTGGCGCTCCGCCTGGGTGCCGCCCGGCAGGAGGAGCGGCGCTCGTTCCTGTCTCGGCTGCGTGCTCCCACGAAGCCGCGGCAGTTGTCGACCCCGGCGACCTCGACCTAGAGCACGTCTCAAAATGAAGCCCTGTGCCTTCGGGTCGCGCTGCTCGCCCCGAGGGCTGCGTCCTCAGTCGCGCCCGTAGCTTCCTGCTACGAGCGCTCCCTGCGTCCTTGTCTCGGAACGACCATCGCACCCCGACGGCGAGGCGTCATTTCTGAAACGTGCTCGAGTCCCTGCTCAGAACAGAGTGGAGCCCCGGTAGGGGGCCGGGGCTCCTGCCCGTCGACGCGGTATCAACCCCGGGACAAGGTTCGCGTCGGCGGGCGTGGTTCCGTATTCTGCGCAAATCTGACGGATCCTCTCAAGTCTGCTTGGTCGAAAAGTTCGCTCGATACGATGTTTTCGTGTCGGCGCGGCGGCCGACTAGCTAGGCAGAGGCCTGCAAAACGTGCCGTTCAGCTCCGAACCTCTACGATGATCGAGGGGCCCGGCGCGATGGCCGAGTGGTTAGGCAGAGGCCTGCAAAGCCTCGTACGCCGGTTCGAATCCGGCTCGCGCCTCTTCGAGCTGTGGTCGTCTGCGACGTGGCCGCACCTGCCACCTTTCACGCATCACCGATCCGTGTAGTCCCTGATGCACCAGGCCGTCCTGCTCGCGAGCATGAAGGGCGAAAGGAGGTGTGCGATGACGACCATTACGCAGGAGCCGCCGCGGGCCGGGACGTCCATCATGAGGCGTTACGAGTACAAGGTCATCGATACGGGCAAGCGCCTCGAAGAGCAGCTCAACCAGCTAGGGATGCAGGGCTGGCAAGTCGTCGGGGTAACGACGAAGAAGCAGCTTTTCATCGCGCCACCCCAGGCGATCATCCTGATGCGCGAGGTGGAGCCAGCCGGCTGAGGGGCGACCATCAATCTCGGACGAGACTGCTGGAGCGTTCGCGAGCGGATGGAACACCGGTTCGAATCCGGCCCGCGCCTCTGGGGTGAGAAAAGGGCGCCGTCGAAACGGCGCCCTTGTGTTTCGACGGACGTGCGCCTCGGTTCGAAGCCCTAGACCGAATCGCCTTCGATCTCATCCTCGAGCTCGGTGAGCTCGAGCGCCATACCGAGCGCACGGACGATGTTTCCGGTCGCCGAGGCGATCCGAGCGGTACCCACGATGGGAGCGATTGCCGCAAGGACTCCTCGAACCCGCTCCACGTCGATGCCGATCTCGCTGGCCGCGCCGAGGTTCAGCATGTACGAGGCCGGGGGCGCGTCCACCGCGACGAGCGCGGCGATGCGTGTGAGCACCAACGCCTCGGCGTCGAGGCTCGACGCTTCGATCGAGTCTGCGGTCATCTTGGCGAGCAGATCGAGTACGGGAGTGTCGGTGTCGGCCATCACGCCTCCTTTGACGCTTGCCTCTTGCCCGCAGGATCCTACGACCTCCGGCTCGGGTCGGCAACGTGCCCGCATCCCGGCCGCTCGGTAGGGCGAGAGATGGGTATGTGAGAGGTTCGAGCCCGGCCCGCGCCTCCGGCCCGGCGCCGATCAGCCGACCCGTCTGGGCTGCGCCGTCTCGAGGTGCTGCCGGAGCGCCGGTCGCACCGGGTGGAAGAACACCTGCGGGTGCCGCTTCTCCGGTAGCTGGCCGTACGCCTCCAGCCTGATCGTGCGCGGGCGCACCAGGCCCGTCCCCTCCAGGCGCGTGCGCAGGCCTCCCCACAGGAACTCGTCGTGCGCGTCCATATCCCGCTCCCTCGTGCCGCAGTTATCCCCCAGAAGGGGCAGAACCGCATCGTGGACGAGAGGTTGCCGGTCGTCGCCGGACCTTCGGGTGGTCCTGAGGGAAGTCGCGCGAGCCTCAAGTGCCCCCTTGTGCCTGCCGATACAGGCGGCGAGGTCCTCTCCTCCCGGGCACGGGGATGACGGCAACCACTCTCGCGCCCGGTAACGCCCGGAGCGGCGGCGATCCCCATCGTCGCCGCTTCTCTTTCGGCGGCGGGGTCCGCGGCGGCTACGCGGCCGAGTCCAGGCCGTGGCGGAGATCGCTGGGGGCGCCGGCGCGGACGTCGGACTCGCCGTGCCAGCGGGCAACGCTTGCGGCCCAACCCTGGCGGGCATGGTAGGAGCAGACGAGGTAAGCCTCACCGTCGCCGGCGGTCACCTCGCGCGACCCGGCCCGGTCGCAACGGCGATTCTCGAGCCGGTAGTAGCCTTCGCAGCGCTCCATGTCCACATGACTTCGGCGCGAGGCTCCATCTTCCTCAGCCCTCGTTCTCGGTAAGTCGGTCCTGCCATGCTCGCCCGGCCGCGCGGCCCTCCGGCGAGGCGAGGAAGTGATCCAGCGGGACGTGCAGGAAGGCGCCGCGGGACTCGGCGACGATCTCGTCGCCGTCGCGCAGGTCGGCGTCGATGTGGATCCGGCGGCCTCGGCTGTCCGTCACCCAGGCCGCGAGCTGGAGCTCGTGGTTGATGAGGACGGGGCGTCGGTAGCGGACGAAGATCCTCGCCGTCACCGCCGGGAAGCGGTGCCAGGTCGCGAGCAGGCCGGAGGCTTCGTCCAGCGCCGCGGCCACCAGGCCGCCGTGGACGATCCCCGGCGCCGCCTGATGGTGGTCGCCGAACGTGACGATGGACTCGTAGCGCTCGATGCCCTCCTCGCTCGGCTGGGGAAGGTGCAGGCCACGAGGATTGTCGCCGCAGCCCCAGCAGGCCGGGTCGTGGTGCGGCGGGATCGCAAGGGCCAAAGTTAGTGCTCTGCGGGCAGAGGCACTGCTACCGCAGGCCGCCGCGCTCGAAGTGGGCGCGGAAGAAGTTCTCCGAGCCGGCGGTTGCCATCGCTGCCGAGGCGGAGATCTCGAGCGAGAGCGTGGCCGCAGTGACGATCTGCGCCAGGCGGTAGACCTTGCCAGGGCCGTCGCAGCCCATGAGCCGGAGCCACGAGCGTGCGTAGGGGAGGGTCGTGCCGCCGCCCACGGTCGCCACCTCCAGGCTGGCGAGGCGCATGGAGACGTGCAGCCCGGCGTCCGTGCGATGCGCCGTTCCGTGCGCCATCGAGCTCGTCCCGACCATGCCGATGTCCTGACCGGTGGCAGTGAAGAGCGCCGCGATCGCGGTGGCGGGCGTGAAGGCGACCGATTGCATCCCGGAGGCGACCGCGCCGTGCGTCCCCACGAAGGCCAGCTCCGCCAGGTCCTCGACGGAGGTCTTGAGCACGCGGCGAACGGCCTCCTCGGTCAGCGTGGCCTCGGCGACGACCGTCTTTCCGTGGCCCCCGCGCTCGAAGTAACGCGCCGACGGCTTCTTGTCGCCGCCCATGTTCCCCTCGAGCATCGACCGCGACGGCCGGATCGGCGTGCGCTCGAGCACGAAGCCCTGGTTCAGCGCGTAGGAGTTGCGCGTGATCATGTTCATCCCGCACGCGTCGCCGGTCGTGTAGGCGTACATGACGTGGCACATCGGGCCGACGACGTGCGTCTCGATCTCCCTGAGCTTCGCATGCTTCGAGAGGTTGGCCACCGGCTCCGAGGCAAGCCAGGCCTGCATCGCCTCCAGCTGTGACTCGATCCAGCCGGAGAAGGCGACCGCCTGCGCGACGTCCTCGAACAGGAAGGCCGACGCCCGCGTGATCCGATCTCTGAGCACGTAGGTGCGGAAGCCGCCCGACTCCCCGACGGCCCGGGCGCCGCGATAGAGGGAGATCGAGAGCCCCCCCTCGGTGTTGGCGAGGGGGACGTAGACCCCGTCCGTCGTCCGGCCTCGCTCGACGAGGCGGCCTTCCGGCTCCTCGAGGGCGTAGTCGCCGAGCTCGAGGTCGATGGGGCCGACGACCGCCACCGGGACCAGCGCGACCCCGGTGACCGCCTCGGTCGCGCTCGCAAACGGCGCGAGGTCGTGCGCGAACACCTCGCGCTCGCCGTCGAGCCGCGGCGCGAGCTCCTCCTGCCGCGCGCGGATCGAGTCGGGGTCGTTCTTGCGAGGCCAGCGCCGGAGCTCCACGGCGTCAGCTTAGAACCCGGGGGCAGCCGGCGGGGGACGCCACACGCTCACGGGTGGATGAGGCCCGCCGGTCGGTTACGCTCCCCGGCCGTGGCTGTCATGCTCATGGACGGGAAGGCTCTCGCCAGGCGTGTGCGCGAGGAGGTCGCGCGCGACGTCGAGGGGCTCGACCGTCCGGTTGGCCTGGCGACGGTGCTGGTGGGCGAGGACCAGGCCTCTGCTCTCTACGTCCGTCGCAAGCAGGAGGCATGCGAGGAGGTGGGGATCGAGCCGATCCATCACGAGCTCTCCGCCGAGACGACGGAGGACGAGCTTCTTGCCCTGGTGGCCGACTTGAACGCCGACGAGCGCATCACGGGCATCCTCGTCCAGCTGCCGCTGCCGGCGCACATGGACGAGGGGCGCGTCATCCGGGCCATCGCCCCGGTCAAGGACGTTGACGGCTTCCACCCGGTGAGTGCCGGGCACCTGCTCCAGGGGGAGCCGACCTTCGTCGCGGCCACTCCCGCCGGGATCATGGAGATCCTGCGCGCCTACGAGATCCCGCTGGAAGGCGCCCGGGCGGTGGTCGTCGGCCGCTCGAACATCGTCGGCAAGCCGATGGCGCTCCTCCTGCTCGCCGAGCATGCGACCGTGACCATGTGCCACAGCCGCACCCGGGATCTGCCGGCCGTCGTGCAAGAGGGGGACGTGGTCGTCGCCGCGGTCGGGCGCGCGGGGATGATCACGCGGGAGATGGTGAAGCCGGGCGCCACCGTGATCGACGTCGGGATCAACCGTGCCGAGGGCCGGGTCGTCGGGGACGTGGCCGAAGACGTGCGCGAGGTGGCCGGCCATCTGACTCCGGTTCCGGGCGGCGTCGGCCCGATGACGATCGCCAGCCTGCTCCGCAACACGGTTCGTGCAGCCGAATACCAGTCTGGGCGGCTTGCCTTCCCGGGCGGCTGAGGTTACGCTGCGCGCGCCGCGATCGGAGCGGCGTTGCCGGACACGACGGCTCGGAGCCGGGCCGTCGTTCGTGTGTAGAGGGAGGGACAGTTCCGTTGGCTGAGGGCACCGTGAAGTGGTTCTCGAACGAGAAGGGGTACGGGTTCATCGAGCGCGAGGGGGGAGACGACGTCTTCGTGCACCACAGCGCTATCGAGATGGACGGATACCGCTCCCTGACTGAAGGCCAACGCGTCCAGTTCGACGTCGAACAGGGCGACAAGGGCCTGCAGGCAAAGAACGTTACGCTGCTCTAGCCAGCGACGGTTCGATTGCCGCGACGGGCCCCGGAAGGGGCTCGTTGCATTTGGCGGCTCCGAGGTGCTTCTAGACTGGAGGCGGGATGGCGATCACGAGGGAGGATGTTCTGCACGTCGCGGCGCTCGCGCGCCTCGAGATCCCCGACGCCGAGGTCGACGCGATCCGAGACCAGCTCGGTGCGATCCTCGAGGCGGTCGGCAAGGTGTCGGAGCTGGACCTGACCGACGTCGAGCCCATGACGCACCCGCTCGAGCTCGTGAACGCGTGGGCCGAGGACGTGCCGCGGCCGTCGCTGCCTCGCGACGAGGCGCTCGCCAACGC
Source organism: uncultured Actinomycetes bacterium (assembly GCA_963775625.1). Lineage (GTDB taxonomy): Bacteria > Actinomycetota > Thermoleophilia > Gaiellales > Gaiellaceae > JAIBJN01. The sequence continues at coordinate 291,705 of CAVZJM010000004.1, forward strand.
GCCCGACCCGCTCGAGGGCAGCTTCCGCGTTCCCGCGGTCGGCGGGTGAGGCGGTTGCGCTTTCGCCAGCCCTCGACACGTTTTTGGCACGGTCCGCGCGCCACGCGCACGCTTTTCCTCGTTACGCTCAAAGCGGGTGGAGGCACGGGGTGGCCCCTCAGACGGCCGGGGCGGACATGGCTGTGATCGACACCTTGAGGCTCACGGCCGAGAGCGCCGCCGGGCTGCTGGAGCGCAGCGAGGTCTCCGGCGAGGAGCTCTCGGGCGCCTACGTCGAGGCGATCGAGGCCCGCGACCCCGAGCTGCACGCCTATCTCCACGTCGTCGGCGAGCGCGGTCAGGGTGTTCCGATCGCCCACAAGGACGTGATCACGACCAAAGGCATCCCGACGACTGCCGGCTCCAGGATCCTGGTCGGCTACACGCCGGTCTTCGACTCGACGGTCGCGGCCCGCTGCAAGGCGGCTGGCCTGCCCATCCTGGGCAAGACGAACCTCGACGAGTTCGCCATGGGGTCGTCCACCGAGAACTCGGCCTTCGGGCCGACCAGGAACCCCTGGGATCCCGAGCGCGTGCCGGGCGGCTCGTCGGGAGGCTCGGCGGCGGCGGTCGCCGGGGGCCTCGCGCCCTGGGCGCTCGGAACCGACACCGGCGGCTCCGTCAAGCAACCGGCGGCGCTCTGCGGCGTGGTCGGGCTGCGTCCGACGTACGGCACCGTCTCCCGCTACGGGATCGTCGCCTTCGCGTCGAGCCTCGACCAGGTAGGCCCGCTGACGAAGACCGTGCGGGACAACGCCCGCCTCTACGAGCTGATCGCCGGCAAGGATCCGTGTGACTCGACGACCGTCGAGCTCCCGGAGCCCGTCGCGATCCCCGAGAGCGGAGATCTGAAGGGCGTCCGCATCGGCGTCCCGAAGGAGATGAACGAGGCCGATGGCATCGACCCGGGCGTCAGCGAGAGCGTCAACGCTGCCATCCGCCTGGCCGGGGAGCTTGGCGCCGAAATCGAGGAGACGAGCCTGCCGCGGTCGGTCGACTACGGGCTCGCCTGTTACTACCTCGTGGCGCCGGCCGAGGCGAGCTCGAACCTGGCGCGCTACGACGGCGTGCGCTTCGGGTATCGGGCCGAGGGAGACGGCGACCTCACGGCGCTCTACTCCCGCACGCGCTGGGAGGGGTTCGGGGCCGAGCCGAAGCGCCGGATCCTCCTCGGCACCTACGCCCTCTCGGCCGGGTACTACGACGCGTACTACGGGCAGGCCCAGAAGGTGCGCACGGTGATCGCGCGGGAGCATGCTGCCGCCTTCGAGCGCTTCGACGTGCTCGTCAGCCCGACGTCGCCGACGGTTGCGTTTCGCATCGGCGAGAAGGCCGCAAACCCGCTTGCCATGTACCTGTCCGACCTGCTCACGATCCCGTCCAACATGGCCGGCCTGCCCGGCCTCTCGATCCCGTGCGGGCTCTCCGAGGGGCTGCCGGTCGGCCTCCAGCTGATCGGCCCGCAGTTCTCCGAGAACATGCTCTTCCGGGTCGGCCACGCCCTCGAGCAGGCGATCGGCTTCGACTCCGTCCCGGAGCGCCTCCGCTGAACTGGGAAGCGGTCATCGGCCTCGAGGTCCACGTCCAGCTGAAGACGCGGACGAAGATGTTCTGCCGCTGCGAGAACGTCTGGGGCGAGGAGCCGAACACCCGCACGTGCCCGGTGTGCCTCGCGCACCCGGGGACGCTGCCCGTGCCGAACGCGACGGCGGTCGAGTGGGCGGTCAGGCTCGGCCTCGCGCTCGAGTGCGAGATCGCCGAACGCTCGCTCTTCCACCGCAAGAACTACTTCTACCCCGACCTGCCCAAGGGCTACCAGATCTCCCAGTACGACGTCCCGCTCGCCTCGGAGGGTCGCTTCGTCGTGCCAGGCCCCGACGGCGACCGCGAGATCGGGATCGTGCGGGCGCACCTCGAGGAGGACGCGGCGAAGACGGTGCATGTCGGAGGCGCGGCCGGCAGGATCCACGGCGCGGAGTCCTCGCTCGTCGACTTCAACCGCGGCGGCACGCCGCTCGTCGAGATCGTCGCCAAGCCCGACGTGCGCTCGGGCGAGGAGGCGCGGCGCTTCCTCCAGCTCCTCCGCCAGACCGTCGTCGAGCTCGGCATCTCCGACGCCGAGATGGAGAAGGGCTCGCTTCGCTGCGACGCGAACGTCTCCGTGCGCGAGGCCGGCGAGGACGGCTACCGCACGAAGACCGAGCTCAAGAACATGAACTCCTTCAAGTTCGTCGCCGACGGGATCGCGGCCGAGGTCGAGCGCCAAGTCGCGCTCTACGAGGCCGGGGGCGAGGTCGTGCAGCAGACGCTCCACTTCGACCCGCAGGCGGGGACGATCGCTCCGCTCCGCTCGAAGGAGGAGGCGCACGACTATCGCTACTTCCCCGAGCCTGACCTCGTCGCGATCGCGCCGCCGGAGGAGCTGGTCGAGGGCGCCCGGGCGGAGATCGGCGAGCTACCCGGCACGCGGATCCGGCGGCTCGAGCACGAGGTCGACTTCGATCTGGCCTACGGCCTCGTTACGAGCGGCCGGGACGAGCTCTACGCGCGCGTGCCCGGCGACGACCGCCGCGCGGTCGCCAACGTCCTCATGAACCAGCTGGCGGCGGCAGCTGTCGACTCGACGAAGGTCGACGGGGGCGAGCTCGGCAAGCTGATCGCGGTACGAGCGCAGATTCCGCGCTCGACCTTCTCCGAGGCGCTCGCACAGAGTGATGCACCGGGCTTCCGCGCCGAGCCCTACCTCGCCGAGGCCGCCATCAGCGACGTCGCGGACCTCGACCCGGTGATCGACGCGATCCTCGCCGCCAACCCGGAGCAGGTCGAGGCGTATCGTGGGGGAAAGGACGGCCTGCTCGGGTTCTTCGTCGGCCAGGTGATGAAGGAGATGCAGGGGAAGGCCGACGCCCGGGCCGTCAACGAGCGGCTTCGGGAGAAGCTCGACGCATGAGCGCTTTCGCGGGCGACCCGTGGACGGAGCCGCTCTGAGCGCGGTCGAGATCCGGAACGCCGAGCCGTCCGACCATGCTCGGGTGGTCGCCGTCCTGGACGAGTGGTGGGGAGGGCGACGCATGGTCGACATGCTCCCGAAGCTCTTCTTCGTCCACTTCCGGGAGACGTCGTTCGTGGCCGAGCGCGACGGCGAGCTCGCCGGCTTCCTGGTCGGATTCCTCTCCCAGGCCTTGCCCGAGGAGGCGTACGTCCACTTCGCGGGCGTCAATCCGGCGGAGCGCGGGACGGGCCTGGGCCGGGAGCTCTACGAGCGCTTCTTCGCCGTGGCCCGGGGCCGGGAAAGGACCCGTGTGAGCTGCGTCACGTCGCCGTTGAACGGCGGCTCGCTGGCCTTCCACACCGCGATCGGGTTCGAGCCGAGCCCGCCGCAGCCCGGGTACGACGGCCCGGGCGAGGACCGGGTCGTTCTCACCCGCGGCATCTAGGAGGGCCCCGCTCCCGGCTGGATCTCAGGCCGGCTGCGGGCCCGCGGCGAGTGGACGAAGCCCGCGTAGAGGAGGACGGCGGCGAGCGCGACGAACGCGGCGGTCTCGGCGACGCCGAGGCCCGCCAGCCCGCTGCCGGCTGCGGCGACGGCGACTCCGGCGACGAGGAGCGCGTTTCCGACGGGCCGTCGGCGAATGGTCAGGAGGGCGACGGCGAGGACAGTGATCGTTCCGGCGCTGTTGCCGAGGACCGCAAGGAGGCGCGCCGGAAAGAACTCGAGGTGCTCCTGCGCGTCCGGGATCGAGCTCCCGGCGACGGGGGCCGTCAACGGGACGGCGATCGCAACTCCGACCGCGAGCCCGGTGTACACGAGGCCGGCCGGCGCCGCCCAACGGCGGCCGGCCAGAAGCAGCGAGCCGACGCCGAGGAGGAACGCGGTCAGCAGTCCGCCGAACAGGTAGTAGACGCGAAACGCGGCATCGCTCCAGCCGGACGCTGTACCCCACGCGAGCGCCGCCGACGCGATGGCGTACGCAGCGAGCGCGAAGGCCCACGCGGCGAGCTGAGGCTCGCGGCGCTCGCGCCAGCGCCCGAGCAGGAGGCCGGCAAGGCGGAGCGTGAGCAGGGCGGCGCCGAACGCTAGGAGTGCTTCCACGGTGTGCGCGTCAGTTAACCTCAGGGCGTATGCCGGAGAAGCGCTACCTCGTCACGCCGGGGCCCACCCCGGTGCCGCCGGAGGTGCTCGCGGCGACGGCCCAGCCGATGATCCACCACCGCTCGGCCGACTTCCGTGACACGTTCACGCGCGTGATCGAGCGGCTCCAGGCCGTGTACCGGACGCAGAATGACGTGCTCCTCTTCACCTCTGCCGGGACCGCGGCGATGGAGTCCGCGGTCGCCAACGTCTGCTCGCCCGGCGACCGCGTGCTCGTCGTCTCGCACGGCTACTTCGGGGAGCGGTGGGCCGCGATCGCGGAACGCTACGGCCTGGCCGTCGACCACCTGCGCTACGAGTGGGGCGAGCTGCCGAGCCCCGACGAGGTGGGCGCCCGCCTCGAGGAGATCGGCGGCGCCCGCGTCGTGTACCTGACCCACTCGGACACCTCCACGGGAGGAGTCGCCGACGTGCAGGCCACCGCCGAGCGGCTGGCGGGCTCCGGAGCGCTGATCGCAGTGGACGCGATCTCCAGCCTCGCCGCGGTCCCGCTCGAGACCGACGACTGGGGCCTCGACATCGTGCTGACCAGCTCGCACAAGGCGCTCATGTGCCCGGCGGGGCTGGCGTTCGCGGCGATCTCCCCGGCGGCCCTCGAGGCGACGGAGACCGCTTCGCTCCCGCGCTACTACATGGACTGGCAGCGGGCCATCTCCGCCCAGGCGATGGGCGAGACCCCGTTCTCGACGGCGATCTCGCTCGTCCGGGGGCTCGACGTGGCCCTGGATCTGATCCTGGCCGACGGTCTCGACGCCGCCCACGAGCGCCACCTTCGCCTCGGGCGCGCAGCTCGCGCAGGCGTGAAGGCAATGGGGCTCGAGCTCTTCTCGCCTGACGCCGACAGCGCGGCCGTGGTCACTGCGATCCGTATGCCGGCAGAGATCGACGGGCAGGCGATCGTCGCCTCCATGCGCGAGCGCTCGGGCGTCACCATCATCGGGGGCCAAGGCCAGCAGCGCGGGAAGATCGTTCGCTTCGGCCACATCGGCTACCTCGACGTGCAGGACATCGCCGCGGCCCTCGCGGCCCTCGAGCGCGCCCTTGTCGAGGCCGGCGCGGACGTCGAGCGCGGGACGGCGGTCCCGGCCGCGCTCGATGCGCACGCCGAGCCCGTCGTCGCGGCGTGAGGGTTCTCATAAGAGAGCCGATCGCGGAGGCCGGGATCGACCTGCTCCGCGAGCGCTTCGAGGTCGACGTCGAGCCGGACGGCGACCTGGCCGCGACGATCGGCGAGTACGACGCCATCATCATCCGAAGCGGGACCGAGCTCACGGCAGACCTGATCGAGCGCGCCGACCGCCTGAAGGTCATCGGCCGGGCGGGGGTGGGGGTGGACAACGTCGACCTCGCGGCCGCCTCGAAACGGGGGATCGTGGTCGCGAACGCTCCACAGTCGACGGTCGTCTCCGCCGCCGAGCACACGCTCGCGCTCCTGCTCGCGCTCACGCGCCAGATTCCGCAGGCGCACGCGTTGCTGAAGGAGGGCAGCTGGGATCGCTCGCAGTTCGCCGGGCTCGAGCTCGCCGACAAGTCACTCGGGCTGATCGGCTTCGGCCGCATCGGGCAGCAGGTCGCCCGCCGCGCGCGCGGATTCGAGATGCGCGTCCGGGCGCACGATCCCTACGTGGCCCCCGAGCGCTTCAGCGAGCTCGGGGTCGAGCGCGCAGAGACCCTCGACGACCTGTTCGCCGATGCGGACTTCGTCTCCCTGCACGCCACGCTGACGCCGGAGACGCGGGGGCTGATCGGTCGCGACTCGATCAAGCGGATGAAGGACGGCGCGCGCGTCGTGAACGTCGCCCGGGGCGAGCTCGTCGACGAGGACGCGCTCGCCGAGGCACTCGGGAGCGGCAAGATCGCCGGTGCGGCGCTGGACGTCTTCGCGGAGGAGCCGTACACGGGACCGCTCCTGCGGCTCCCCAACGTCGTCGTGACGCCGCACCTCGCAGCCTCGACGCAGGAGGCGCAGGACCGCGCCGGCGTCATCGTCGCCGAGCAGGTCGCCGCTGCGCTCGAGGGCGGCCTGGTCACGAACGCGCTCAACGTTCCTGCCGTCGACGCCGAGGACCTGGCCGCGCTGAGGCCGTTCCTCCCGCTCGCCACGAATCTCGGAGCCCTCGCGATCGAGCTGGCGGGCGGAACGGCGAAGCGGCTCGACTTCCGCTACCTCGGCGAGCTCGCAGAGCGGGACACGCGCCTCCTCACGGTCGCGGCCCTGAACGGCGCGTTCCGCGGTCGGGTCGAGGAGCCCGTGAACTACGTGAACGCGCCGCTCGTCGCCAAGGAGCGCGGCATCGAGGTGCGGGAGGAGCAGCGGCGGGCGTCCCGGCACTTCACGAACCTGATCACGGTGACGGCGGTGGCAGGGGAGGACGAGTTCCCCGTCAGCGGGACGACCACGGGGCGGGACGACGAGCCCCGGCTCGTGCGCGCGCTCGGCTATGACGTCGAGATCGCGCTCGAGCCGCTCATGCTCTTCGTCGTCAACGACGACCGTCCCGGGATGATCGGCCGCCTGGGGACGATCCTGGGCGACGCGGACGTCAACATCGCGAACATGGCGGTGTCCCGAAACCGGCCGCGCTCCCGGGCTCTGATGGTGCTGACGCTCGACAACGCGATCCCGCCGGATGTGCTGGAGCTCATTCGCGCGGAGCCCGGCCTCCTCGATCCGCGGGCGATCTCGCTGGAGCGCGGAGATGACGGCGAGCGAGAGTAGCTGGCCCGAGGCGGTCAAGCGGGTCGCGGCCGTCCTCCGCGAGGCCCACGTGGAGGCTCGCGTCGAGGAGTTCGACGAGGGCGCGCGGACGGCCGCCGAGGCGGCGAGCGCCACCGGTGCTCCCATCGAGCAGATCGTCAAGTCGCTCGTCTTTGCCTGCGACGGCCGTCCGATCGTCGTCCTGGTGCCCGGAGATCTCCGCGCCGACCCCGCGAAGATCGCCGCGGCCGCGGGTTGCGAGCGCGTGAAGCCCGTGGGCGCGGACGCGGTCGAGCGCCTCACCGGCTTCCCGCCTGGCGGCGTTGCGCCGTTCCCGCTCCCGGGGATCGACACCGTTCTGATGGAGCAGGCGCTCTTCGGCCACGAGGTCGTCTGGGTGGGCGCCGGCTCGAGCCGCCACATGGCGGCGCTGGCTCCGAGCGACCTCGGGCGGCTCGCGCGGGCACGCCCCGCCCAACTCACCGTCCAGTAACCTTCGAGCGATGAAGGCCACCGAGAAGATCTGGATGAACGGCGAGCTGGTCGACTGGGCCGACGCGAAGGTCCACGTCGGCGCCCACGGGCTCCACTACGGCTCCGGCGTGTTCGAGGGCATCCGCTGCTACGAGACCGACGCAGGCCCCGCGGTGTTCCGGCTCACCGACCATCTCAACCGCCTCCACCAGTCGGCGCAGCTCCTGCACATGGAGCCTCCGCACTCGGTGGAGGAACTGCGGCTCGCCTCGCACGAGCTGATCGCCGTCAACGGGCTCAGCGAGTGCTACCTCCGCCCGATCGCCTTCTACGGCTTCGGCGAGCTCGGCGTCCACCCCGGAGCGAACCCCGTCGACGTCGTCCTGATGACGTGGCCGTGGGGCGCATACCTCGGCGAGGACGCGCTCGCGAAGGGGATCCGCGCGAAGGTCTCGTCGTGGAAGCGCGTGGGCCCGAACACGATCCCGCACGCCGCCAAGGCGACCGGCATCTACCTCAACTCGATGCTGGCAGTCATCGAGGCGACGCGTGCCGGCTACCAGGAGGCGATCCTGCTCACCGACGACGGGTTCGTCGCCGACGGCTCGGGCGAGAACATCTTCGTCGTCAAGGACGAGATCATCTCGACGCCGGACCTCTCCGCGTCGATCCTGCCGGGAATCACACGTCAGGCCGTCATGGAGATCGCGCAGACCCTCGGATACGCCGTGCACGAGCGCCAGCTGATCCGCTCCGATCTCTACGTTGCGGACGAGCTCTTCATGTGCGGCACCGCCGCCGAGGTCACGCCTGTCCGGTCGGTCGACGACCACGAGATCGGTGACCCAGGGCCGGTGACCAAGGCGATCCAGGACGTGTTCTTCGCCGCCGTCCGCGGCCGCGACGAGCGCTTCACGCGGTGGCTGGAGTACGCGGAGAAGACGCCGGCCGCACCGGGCTCCTGATCGGCCTCTCCGCGCCCTGGATCGACGGGCGCGAGGAGGAGCTCGTGCTCGAGACGCTCCGCTCGGGGCAGCTCTCGCTCGGGCCGATGGTCGACCGCTTCGAGGCGGCGCTCGCCGAGCGCGTCGAGGCTCCCTACGTCGCGGCCGTCTCGAGCGGGACGGCCGGCCTGCACCTCTCCATGCGACTCGCCGGGATCGGCCCCGGGGACGAGGTCGTGACGACCCCGTTCTCCTTCGTCGCCTCGGCGAACTGCGCGCTTTACGAGGGTGCGACCCCGATCTTCGCCGACATCGACCCGCAGACGCTGAATCTCGATCCCGTGGCCGTCGAGGCCGCGATCACGCCTGCGACGAGGGCGATCCTGCCCGTGCACATCTTCGGATATCCGGCTGAGCTCGCGGAGCTCGAGGCGATCGCCTCCCGGCACGGCCTCGCGATCGTCGAGGATGCCTGCGAGGCCCTCGGCTCGTCGTATCGCGGTCGCCCGGTGGGCTCGTCGGGGCATCCGTCGGTCTTTGCGTTCTACCCGAACAAGCAGATGACGACCGGGGAGGGCGGCGCGGTCGCGGTGGCGACGGAGGAGGAGTGGGCGCTTCTGAAGAGCCTGTCGAACCAGGGTCGGAGCGACTCCGGAGAATGGCTCACGCACGCGCGCCTCGGCTACAACTACCGGCTCGACGACCTCTCCGCCGCGCTCGGCCTGGCGCAGCTCGAGCGCTACGACGAGATCCTGGCGGCGCGGAGCCAGGTCGCCGCGCGGTACGGAGAGCTGCTCGCCGGCGTGGCCGACGCCGAGGCGCCGCTCGCCGACGACGCCGACCATCGACGCTCGTGGTTCGTCTACGTCGTCAAGCTCGCCGCCGGGATCGACCGCAACGGCGTCATCGCGCGCCTCGCCACGGACGGGGTCGCCTCGAAGCCCTACCTGCCCTCCATCCACCTACAGCCCTACTACCGCGAGCGCTTCGGCCACCGCGAGGGGATGCTGCCGGTGGCCGAGGATGCGAGCGCGCGGACGCTCGCGCTGCCGTTCCATTCACGGCTCGCGCCCGACGACCAGAAGCGAGTCGTCGAGGCGCTCGCTCGCGCTCTGGCCTGATCGGCACGATTCCGGCACACGCCCGTGCCCCACGCGTGCGGGCTTTCGCGCTAGGCTCGAGGCCATCGGGTCGGGGAGGTGGGGTCTCCCGTTTCTCGCGCGTGTGCGTGAAGACCGGTAGCCGCCGCGCCCGTCGCTCCGCCGGCTTGCGATAATCCCGGCGTGGCGGACGGCGCGTCTCGCATGGTCTTCCTCGGCTTCGGCAAGTACGCGCGCGCGGACAAGATCTACGCGCTCGAGCCGATCCGGGGCAAGGACCGGGGCGGAGGCAAGCGGACGCTCGTCTGGGTGGACGGAGTCTCCGAGCCAATCGTCGCCTCCCGCACCGAGCGGACGATCCTCCTGGAGATGGGGCAGGACGCTGCGGCCGGCTCACGCCTGCTGGACGACGCCCTGGCCTTCGCCGAGCGAATCGCCGAGGACGCCGACAAGGGTCGCGTCGACCTCGGTGACCTCGGCCGGCGCGCCCGCAAGCTGCTCGAGGCGAGCGCGAAGCCCACCGAGACCGAACAGCTCTTTTGAACCGTCCAGACGGCGGGCCATCATCCCGTTAGGAGCTCTCCCGCGCGACTTCTTCGCGCGGAGCGTGCACGAGGTAGCGCCGGCGCTCGTGGGCTGCTCGCTCCTCGTCGACGGCGTCGGCGGCCGGATCGTCGAGGTCGAGGCGTACGACGCCGACGACCCCGCCAGCCACGGCTATCGCGGGCCGACGGCCCGCAACCGGGCGATGTTCGGGCCGGCCGGCCACGCCTACGTCTACCGCTCCTACGGCGTCCACTGGTGCCTGAACCTCGTCTGCGGCCCGGAGGGGCGGCCTGAGGCCGTGCTTGTCCGCGCGCTCGAGCCTCTGCTCGGGCTCGAGCGCATGCGCGAGCGCCGGGGTCTCGACGCCGACCGGCTGCTCTGCTCCGGGCCTGGCCGCCTCTGCCAGGCGCTGGGAGTCACGGGAGCGCACGACGGCCTCCCGCTCGACCGTGCGCCGTTCGAGCTGGAGGCCGCCGCCGACGACGTGGAGGTAGCAAGCGGCCCGCGCATCGGGATCACCCGCGCGGCCGAGCAGCCGTGGCGCTACGCGCTGGCCGGGTCGCGCTTCCTCAGCCGAAAATTCTAGGCGGCCGTCGCGCCCTTCCCCTCCCAGTAGTCGTTCAACGCGCCCTGGACCTTCACGAACCAGACGATGGCCGGGATGATGAGGATCGCCCCAGGGAAGAGCCACAGGCCGGTCCAGCCGCTCATCGGCGGCTCCTGGCCGTCCTTTCGGTACATCTTTCCGACCTCCGACGGGATCACGAAGGCCATCACGGGCTGGATCAGGATCCAGATGACGAGTCCGAGCACGCCGCCGAGCCCCTCGTCGGTGTGCTTGCCCATCTCCTCCTCGGTCTTGTAGACCCAGTACCAGCTATAGAAGCCGAGGGTGACGATGTAGAGGAGGATCCCGAAGCCGATTCCTCTGGGCTGCCCGAGGGGGCCGGTGTTGCCGGACGACGTCGTGACGACGGACGCTTCCACGTGCGCCTCCTTTGGTTCTCTGGTTCGGCGGATTCTCCCACCGGCGGCGGATGCGTCAGCCGCGACCGATGACGAGGCGAACCGTCATGTTTCTCGACGCCGCCCGCCCCGCGCGCGGGAACTGCGCCAGGACGACACCGGCAGAGCCCCCGTCGACGTAGTTAGGCCTGACGCCGATCATGCGCCGGGCGAGGCGGTTGCGGGCGCGGTCGAGCCGCAGGCCGACGACATCTGGAACCCGGCCGTTCACGGCGCGGGGAAGAACGATCCGCACCTTGCTCCACGACGAGAGAGTGCCTGACTCGGGCCTCTGGTCGATCACGCGACCGAGACGCTGGCCCGGCCGCGCCGGCGTCCAGACGACGTCGGCCGTGAGCGGCATCGAGTAGAGCTGGTCCTTCGCGGCAGCGAGACGCATGCCGATGACGTTCGGGACGTCGACCTCGTTCCGCTTGCAGTCCGCCTCCGCGCTCGGCCCGGTGCCCACGAAGTACAGGATCTGCCGCGCGCCCCGGCAGTTGCCGTTGTCGAGCATCGTCTTGTTGTCGCGGTACACGACCTGGCGGGCGACCACGCTCTGGTAGGACGGGTACGGGAAGCTCTCGGGTGGCTCCTCCAGGTAGGCGAGCGCCTTCTGGGCGAACGTTCGCCAGATGAGCGCCGGGAAGGTCCCGCCGGCGACGGGGTCGCCCTCGAACTCGTTCTCCATCGGCACGAGCCGGTTGGGATGGCCCACCCAGACGGCAACGGCGAGCTGCGGGGTGTAGCCGACGAACCACGCGTCGCCGTAGTTCTCCGTCGTCCCCGTCTTGCCGGCGACCGGGCGATCGTCGAGAGCGGCCCGCACGCCCGTCCCCTCCGAGACCACTCGCTGAAGGATCGAGGAGACGAGGGCGGCGTCGTTCGCGTCTACCGCCCGCTTCTCGACCGGGTCGTTCGCGTCGGCTTTCCGGCCGCCCTCGACTCGGAGCACCGCGCGAGGCACGTTGCCGAGCACGGAGCCGTCGACGCGCTCGCCGTTGTTGGCGAGCGTCGCGAACGCGCGTGCCATCTCGAGCGGGCTGACCGCTTCGACGCCGAGGCCGATGGCGAAGTAGTCGTCGAGCGGGCGCGTCACGCCGAGCTTGTGCGCCATGTCGGCCACGTTCTTGGGCCCAACCTGCGCGGTCAGCTGCGCGAAGACGGTGTTGTCGGAGTGGATCGTCGCCTCCTGGAGGTCGATCGACCCGAGGTAGGAGCCCTCGTAGTTGCTCACGGACCAGAGCTTGTCGCCGAGGTTGATGACGGTCGGCTCCGAGGTGAAGACCGTCTGCGGGGAGATTCCCTGCTCGATCGCGGTCGTCAGGACGAACGGCTTGAACGCCGATCCTGTCTGGCGCTGGCCCTGGACGGCGAGATTGAACTGGCTCTTCTCGAAGCTCTCGCCACCCACCATCGCGAGAACGCGGCCGTCCCGCGGGTCGATCGCGACGAGGGCTGCGTCGGGCCCGCGCTGGTCCGTGAGCCACTTGTCGATCGACTCGCGTGCGAGCTTCTGCAGCTCGAGGTCGATCGAGGTGTAGATCTTGAGCCCACCGCCGAAGACGGCGCCCGAGCCGTAGTAGGGGACGAGCTGCTGCTTGACGTACTCGGCGAAGTGGCCGACCCTTCCCCTGGATCCGGGGAGGCCGATCTCGGCGGCGCTCGGCAGCGGAGACTCGTCCGCGCTGCGGTAGTCGGTCGCGCTGATCAGCCCCTGCTCGAGCATCAAGCCGAGCACCGTCGTGCGGCGGGCGCCGGCCGCTTGCGGGCTCGTGGCCGGGTCGTGGGCGCCCGGGCTGGCCGGGAGGCCGGCGAGGAGCGCGGCTTCCGGCAGCGTCAGCTCCGAGGCGTGCTTGTCGAAGTACACGCGCGAGGCCATCTCGATCCCGTACGCGCCGTTGCCGAAGTAGATCGTGTTCAGGTACGCGGTCAGGATCCGATCCTTCGACCAGCGCTGCTCCAGCTGCCAGGCGAGCGCGGCCTCCTTGAGCTTCCGGCTGACCGTCCGCTCCTGCTGCGTGTACTGGTTCTTGACGAACTGCTGGGTGATCGTGGAGCCCCCCTGGACGAAGTCCCGCGAGCGGATGTCCGCCCAGACCGCGCGGGCCATGCCCTGGATGTCGACGCCCTGGTGCTCCCAGAAGCGACGATCCTCGACGGCCACGATCGCCTGCTTCATGACCGGGGAGATCTCATCGGAGCCGACGAGGATCCGGCTCTCGGAGCCACGGAGGACGGCGAGCACCGTCTTTCCGTCCGAGGCGTAGATGTAGCCCAGGCGCTCGGTCCGCCGCTCTTTCCCGGGCTCGAGCTGGGGAAGCTCGCTCGCGATCGAGCTGACGAGCCCATACGCAAACGCCACCGTCATCACGCAGGCGATGACGGTGACGAGCGCGAGGAACCGAAGCTTGCGGATCCGGCGAGGGCGCCTCGGGGCGCCGCGCCTACGTCTTCCGAGCAGCACGAAGCAGCACAGTCTAACGGCGCGCCCACCGCCTCCCGAGGGTCAGGTGACCTGGGTCAGACGGCCTGTTCGCTGGTGATGATCGGCTGCTGCTGCGACTGCTCGACGCCGCCGGCCTGTTCGACGGTGACGGCGACGATCGCGCCCTCGGGAACGGGGGCGTTCAACGGGACGACGGTCGTGCGCTCGTCGCCGCCCGCGAAGAGCCCGGCGGGAACGGCCTCGTCTCCCTCGATGACCCAAGCCTCGTACGTTCGCGCGTCGGGCGCCTCCTCGAGCCCGAACAGGACGAGATGGCCTTCCTGCGTCTCGCCGTCGACCACGAGGACGCCGTCCGCGCCTTCGAGCGGGATTCGCTCCGCGTTTGGATTGGCCAGCACGATCGCCACCTCCTCCGACCGGTGCTGCTGCGCCTGCAGGTCGTCGACCTGCTGAGACAGGTCGGCCGCCCAGAAGGCGAGCGCGAGGGCCGCACACCCGGCCGCGACGGCCGCCGTGGCCGCGATCGGCAGCGCCCAGCGCCGGCGGGGGAGCGCGACCACGTTCGGCTGCTCACGCCCGGCCTCCGCCAGGATTCGCTCCCTGAGCGCCGGCGGGGGCTCCGGCGCGTCGGCGTCGTAGGCCAGCTCGGCTGACGCCGCCTGCAAGGAGGCGACGTTCTCCCGGCACTCCGGGCAGCGGGCGAGGTGCTCCTCGAACGCCTCGAGCTCGTCGGCGTCGAGGGCGTCGAGCGCGTACGCGGCGCTCAGGTCGTGGATCTCGGCTCTTTCCATTGCTCTTCCTCGAAGTCCTCCTCCGCGAGCAGCTCCCGGAGGCTAGCCAGGCCGGAGAACATCCGGCTCTTGATCGTGCCCAACGGCTCGCCGAGGCGGTCGGCGAGCTCGGACTGTGTGAAGCCACCGTAGTAGGCGAGCTCGAGCGCCTCTCGCTGCTTGTCGGGAAGCCGCTTGAGGGCCTCCTGCACCCGCGTTCGGCGCAGACGGAGCCAGGCCTCCTCCTCGGTATCGTGCCCGGAGTCGTGCGGTGCCGCGTCGAGTGGCTCGGCCCGGCGCGGCTGCTCTCTGCGAACGAGGTCGACCGCCCGGCGGTGGATCAAGGTCAGGATCCACGTGCTCGCCTTCGCCCGCTCGGCGACGAAGCGGGCCGCCGAGCGCCAGACGGCCAGGAAGCCCTCCTGGACTGCGTCCTCCGCGAGCGCCGGGTCGCGCACGATCCGGAGGGCGAGCCCGTAGGCCACGCGCCCGAAGCGGTCGTAGAGCTCCGCGAGGGCCTCCTCGTCCGCGCGTGCCACGAGCGCGACCAGCGCCTCGTCGGAGAGATGAGCGAGCCCGCGACCCATGATCCGACGCCCTTTCCGGGACCCGGGCAACGCTAGCACGGCAGCCATGCGAGCTATTCGGAGCCCGGCCCGGGACGGTTCGGCCCGCTCATCGAACCGATCGCGGCGGCCGGCCGAATAGGGCGCGTTCAATCCACCACGGAGGAGAGGAAAATGAGATACATCGCGCTCTTCGGGGCGCTCCTCATCGCGGTGCTCGCCGCTGCGCTCGTACGCGGCGCGGGCCCGGAGAAGAGCCTGGCGTCGAGCCATCGCGAGGCGCCGGTCATCAGCGAAGACCCGACCGCGGACAACACGGACGTCTACGCGTTCGTCAGTCCCGACCGGCCCAACACGGTGACGATCGTCGCCAACTACATCCCGCTCGAGGAGCCTGCCGGCGGCCCGAACTTCGACCAGTTCGCGGACGACGTGCTCTACGAGCTGAAGGTGGACAACGACGGCAACGGTCGCGAGGACGTCTCCTACCAGTTCGAGTTCCAGACACGGACTCGAAACGGCAACACGTTCCTCTACAACACCGGGCCGATCGAGACCCTCTCGGACCCGGACTGGAACCGGCCTCAGACCTACAAGGTCACCCGGGTCAAGAACGGGAAGACCTCGATCCTCGGCCGCGGCCTGCCGACTCCGCCGGTCAACATCGGGCCGCGCTCGACTCCGAACTACGGCTCGCTGATGCAGGCCGCCGTTCGGGAGCTGCCCCACGGGATCAAGGCCTTCGCGGGCCAGAGCGACGATCCCTTCTTCGTCGACCTCGGCTCGGTCTTCGACCTGGCCGGGTTGCGGCCGTTCAACCCCGCTCACGTGATCCCGCTCGACGCAGACGACGGGGTGGACGGCGTCGGCGGCTACAACACCCACGCGATCGTCCTCCAGGTCCCGATCACGCAGCTGACGCGGGACGGGAACCTGCACGACGCGGACGACCGGAAGGCCGTCATCGGCGTCTACGCCACCGCGAGTCGGCAGAAGGTGCAGGTCATCGACGCCAACGGCCGGCGGCGGGACGACGGCAAGTGGGTGCAGGTGTCACGCCTCGGCGAGCCGCTGATCAACGAGGTCGTCATCCCGCTGCGGAAGAAGGATCGCTGGAACGCGTCCGACCCGTCGGACGACGCGGACTTCGCTTCGCACTACACGAGCCCGGAGTTCACGCGCCTGGGCAACCTCCTGTATCCGGTGCTGGACGACGCGCCGGAGACAGGACGAGGTGACATCGCGGCCATCCTGCTCACCGGGGTGCCGGGGCTGAACTTCACCGGCCCCAAGCAGGCTGACCTCATCCGCCTGAACACCGGCATCGCGCCGACCGCTCCGGTGGGTGCGGGCGATCGCCTCGGGCTGCTCGGCGGCGACTTCGCCGGGTTCCCGAACGGCCGCAGGCTCGAAGACGACGTGACCGACATCGAGGTCCGCGCGCTCATGTGCGGATACGGAGCGATCGTCGGCCCGCTGATCGAGGATCTCGGCTTCTGTGCCGGGAACGCCGACCGCTCGCCGAACAACCTGCTCGGCGACGGAGTGGACGCGAACGACCGACCGTTCCACACCACGTTCCCGTACGTCCCCGAGCCACATCAGGGCTACGACCATGTCCACCACGGCGCCATGGGTGGGCCGTAGCCGAGGAAACCGAGGGGCCCGCTGTGCGGCGGCGGGCCCCTCGCCTCCTCGTCGAGACAACGCTATGAAGAGACGACACGTTTTCGGGGCGGCGGCAGGTGTGATCGGCGCCGCCGTCCTGCTCGGAGGGATCCTGGCCGGGAGCCCGACCGCCGGCTCGGCCTCCGAGACCAGGCAGGACGTGGCGGCCGGGCGCCTGCTCGACGGCTTCGCGCCCGGCGACACCGCGGCGTACGCCGCCGAGCTCGAGCGCCGGGTGGAGACAAATCCCGAGGACGCCGAGGCCCTGGCGCTGCTCGGGCTCGCCTATCAGCAACGCGTCCGCGAGACCGGCGACCCGAGCTTCTACCCCCGCGCTGAGGAGGCGCTGCGCCGATCGCTCCGGCTCGTGGCCGCCAACGACCTCGCCCTCACCGGCCTGGCCGCGCTCGCTGCGTCGCGGCACCGCTTCCCCGCCGCCCGGCGCCTCGCGCGGCGGGCGCTCTCCCTCAACTCGTATTCGGCCTCCGCGCTGGGCATTCTCGGTGACGCCCAGGTCGAGACAGGCGACTACGACGGCGCGTTCGCCACCTTCGACGAGATGGCCGCGCTCAAGCCGACCGCCGCCTCGTATGCGCGCATCGCGTACGCGCGCGAGCTGCTCGGGCGCACCGAGGCCGCGGTCGAGGCGATGAAGCTCGCCGTCTCGGCGGCGTCCGCCACGTCCGAGCCCGCTGCCTGGGCCCTCGTCGAGCTCGGCAACCTCTACTACAACAGCGGGCGACTGCGCCCCGCGGAGCGCGCGTACCGCGAGGCGCTCGCCCGCTTTCCGGAATACCATCGCGCCCAGGCCGCCCTGGCCCGTGTCGAAGCGGCCCGGGGGCAGGTAGATCGGGCGGTAGTCCTGTACCAGCGCGCTCTCGCGGCCGTGCCGCAGCCCGAGTATGCGGCGCGCCTGGGGGAGACCCTGGCTGCGGCCGGACGAGCTGACGAAGCGGCCGAGGCGTACGAGCTCGTCGACGCCATGCAGCGGTTGCTCGAGGCGAACGGCGCGCGGACCGAGTTGGAGACCGCGCTCGTCGATCTCGACCGAAACGTCAACCTCGCCGACGCCCTCATGCGCGTGCGCGAAGCCTACGCAGAGCGAAGGAGCATCGAGGCCGAGGACGTCCTGGCGTGGGCGCTCTACCGGAACGGGCGCTGCGAGCAGGCCCGGGCCCACGCGCTCCGCGCGCTCCGGCTGGGAACCAGGGACGCGCTGAAGCTCTTCCATCTCGGGATGATCGAGCGCTGTCTCGGCAGCACCGCCGACGCCCGCGCGGCGTTCGGGGCCGCGCTCGACATCAACCCGTTCTTCTCGCCCCGCTGGTCGCCGGTTGCGAAGGAGGCCCTGCGATGAGGAAGGCGCTCGTCCTGCTGCTCGGGCTCGCCGCGCTCGTCCTGCCGACGGCGGCGCTCGCGCACCCGCTCGGGAACTTCACCGTCAACCGCCATAGCGAGATCGTGCTCTCAGGTGAGCGCGTCTACGTCCGGTACGCCCTCGATCTCGCCGAGATCCCCGCCTTCCAGGAGGAGTCGAAGGTTCGCGCTCCCGGGTTCGCGGACTCGGTGGCCGGTCGACTCGTGCTGGAGCTGGACGGACGGCGCCTCGCGCTCGTGCCCCTCCAGCACACGATCGAAGCCCGGCCGGGCGCCGGGGGGCTCGAAACGCTGCGCTTCGACGCGGTCTTCGCTGCTCCCGCGGACGCGACCGGGCGCAGGCTCGCGTTCCGCGACCTCAACTTCGAACGGCGTCTCGGATGGAAGGAGGTCGTCGTCACGGCCTCAGAGGGCGCCCGGCTCGTCTCCTCCGACGTACCGACCGCGAGCGTGAGCGATGCGCTCCGCTCCTACCCGGAGAACCTGCTCTCGTCGCCTCCGGACGTGACCACCGCCCGGATCGCCTACGAGCCCGGGGAGGGTCCTGGCACGCCGCCGACGCTGACCGGCGGGCCCGCCGAGCCCGCCTCCTCGGGTGGCTTCGAATCGCTGATCACCCGTGACGATCTCGGCCTTGGCGTCATTCTCGTCTCCTTGCTCGTCGCGGCGTTCTGGGGCGCAGCGCATGCGCTCACCCCCGGGCACGGGAAGGCGATCGTGGCCGGTTACCTCGTCGGCTCGCGGGGTAGGCTCCGCCACGCGCTCCTGCTCGGGCTGATCGTCACGGCGACGCATACGGCCGGGGTCTTCGCCCTCGGGCTCGTCACGCTCCTGCTTTCCCGCTTCATCGTTCCGGAGCGCCTCTATCCCTGGCTCACGCTCGCCTCCGGCCTGCTCGTGGTCGGCGTCGGGGCGGCCGTCCTGGCCGGCCGCGTGCGCCGTGAACGGCGCCACCACCATCACCACCACCACGACCATGAGCACCCGCACGAGCCAGGGTATGGTCGCGGCGGGCTTCTCGGGGTCGGCATTGCTGCCGGGTTGCTGCCCTGCCCGTCGGCGCTCGTCGTGTTGCTGAGCGCCATCGCCCTCCACCGCATTGGCTTCGGGCTCGCGCTCATCGTCGCGTTCAGCGTCGGCCTCGCAGCGACGATCACCACTATCGGCCTCATCGCCGTGCTCGCGCGGCGAGCCTTTGGTCGGCTCTCTCTCGACGGGCGCCTCGTCCGCGCCCTGCCTGCCGCGAGCGCGCTCGTGATCCTCGCGGTCGGAACCGGCATCATCGTCAACGCCCTCCCGGAGGTTCTCTGATGTTCGGACTCGACGACACGATCGCCGGCTTCTCGAGCGGCGGCTCTGTTTGGATCGTGCTCGCGGTCGCGGTGCTCCTCGGCCTGCGGCACGCCACCGACCCGGATCACATCGCCGCGGTCTCGACGCTCGTCGCCGGGGGTCAGAACCGGGCGGCCCGGCGTGCGCGAGAGCTCGGTCTGGCCTGGGGGCTCGGCCACGCCCTCACGCTGTTCGCATTCGGGCTGCCCATCCTCCTTCTCGACAGCTACCTTCCTGACCGCGTCCAGCAGGTTGCGGAGACGGCCATCGCAGTCGTCATCGCCTACCTCGCAGTCCGCCTGCTCGTCCGCTGGCGGCGCGGCGAGTTTCACGCGCACGCGCATCACCATGCCGGCGGCGAGCACTCCCATGCTCACAGGAGGCACGAGCATCGGCATGCACGGACCGCCCACGGCGCGTTCGGCATCGGGCTCGTGCACGGCATGGGCGGAAGCGCCGGCGTCGGGATCCTTCTCGTCGCGTCGATCGAGTCGACGCCGCTGTCGGTGGCGTCGCTGGGCCTCCTGGCGGTCTTCACGGCTGTCTCGATGGCCCTGCTCTCGGCCGGGCTCGGCCGGACGCTCGTCACCCGGCCGGTCCGCTCGGCCTTCGGAACCATCGCCCCCGTGCTCGGAGCCGGGAGCCTCGCCTTCGGCGTCTGGTACGCGACCTCCGCCTGGAGCCTCACGCCATACCCGTTCTGAGGAGGCCCAGCGCCCTATGATCGGGGGCGGCCAATGGCCGTCCCCGATCTCACCCGCACGTTGACGCGCAACGCCGTGGACGTCCTGCCCGAGGGCGAGCTCGAGCGGAAGCTCGGCACGGGGCGGCCGCTGCGCGTGAAGCTCGGCATCGACGTGACCGCGCCGGACGTCCACGTCGGCCACGCGATCCCGCTCCAGCGGATGGCTGCGTTCCAGCAGGCGGGCCATGTCGGCGTCCTCATCATCGGCGACTACACGACGCGGATCGGCGATCCGTCGGGCCGGTCCAGCGAGCGCCCGGTCCTGTCGGACGACGAGATCGACGCGAACGCGCAGACGTACCTCGCGCAGGCCGCGCAGATCGTCGACACGAGCCCCGAGCGGCTCGAGCTCCGCTTCAACGGCGAGTGGCTGGCGGAGCTCGACTTCGCCGAGGTCGTCCGCCTCACGCGCACGATCACGGTCGCGCGACTGCTCGAGCGAGACGACTTCCAGCAGCGCTTCGAGACGAGAGCGCCGATCTCGGTCTCGGAGCTGCTCTATCCCTTCATGCAGGCTTACGACTCCGTAGCCGTCCGGGCCGACGTCGAGCTGGGCGGCACGGACCAGCTCTACAACCTGCTCGCCGGTCGCGACGTCATGCAGGCGTACGGGCTCGAGCCCCAGGTCGCGCTGACGACGCCGCTCCTGCTCGGGCCCGACGGCCGGAAGATGAGCGCTTCGGTCGGCAACTACATCGGCCTTACGGACCCGCCCGAGCAGCAGTTCGGGAAGACGATGCGGATCTCCGATGAGCTTCTGCCCGACTACTACCGGCTGGTGATGGAGTCCGACGAGGATCCGGGATCGCTCGAGCCGATGGCGGCGAAGCTGGAGCTCGCCCGGTTCGTCGTGCGGCGTTCACACAGCGAGGAGGCTGCGCGCGACGCCGAGGCGCACTTCACCAGGGTCGTGCGCGAGGGCCAGGCGCCGGACGAGATCAGAGACGCCGATCTTCCCCCCGACGACCCGGTGCATCTGCCGGCGCTCATCCGGGAGGTCTTCGGGCTCTCGACGAGCGAGGCCCGGCGCCTGATTGCCCAGGGAGGGGTGAAGCTCGACGGCGCCCCGACGGCCGATCTGGACGTTCCCCGAGCCTCGCTCGAGGGCACGGTGCTCCAGGTCGGAAAGCGCCAGTTCGCACGGCTGCGAGCGGCTTGAGAGGCCGCTCGGAGCCCTGCTTGACAGCCCCTTCGCCGCTGCTATCATGGTTCGGCCGTCTACACGGCTGCACGGAAATCGGCAACCCACGAGACAACGGAGAGCCTTCGGCTGAAGCCTGATACGACCGAGTATCACTTCTTCCCAGGGCCTCCCGTGCGAGTTGGAGGCCTTTTTCGTGCCGTCGGTGTGGCGCCGGTCTTTGAAAACTCAACAGCGTGTACGTCGAGAACCTCGCGCGCTTCGGCGCGGGAGGTCACTGAACCCGTCTCCTCTCTCGAGGGGACTTTGAGCTCAAGCTCGAACCTGAACCGTTAGCAACCAGGCCTTCGGCCTGACTGCGAAAGGTCTTCACGGAGAGTTTGATCCTGGCTCAGGACGAACGCTGGCGGCGCGCCTAACACATGCAAGTCGAGCGAGAACCTGGGCTTCGGCCCTGGGGAAAGCGGCGAACGGGTGAGTATCACGTGGGTAACCTGCCCTCGGCACCGGGATAGCCCGAGGAAACTCGGATTAATACCGGACAGCCTCATGAGCCCTCGGGCAAATGAGAAAAGGTGGCTTCGGCTTCCGGCTGAGGATGGGCCCGCGTCCGATTAGCTTGTTGGTGGGGTAATGGCTCACCAAGGCTCCGATCGGTAGCTGGTCTGAGAGGACGATCAGCCACACTGGGACTGAGACACGGCCCAGACTCCTACGGGAGGCAGCAGTGGGGAATCTTGCGCAATGGGCGAAAGCCTGACGCAGCGACGCCGCGTGCGGGAAGAAGGCCTTCGGGTTGTAAACCGCTTTCAGGAGGGACGAGGCCACTCGGGTTAATAGCCCAGAGGGTGACGGTACCTCCAGAAGAAGCCCCGGCTAACTACGTGCCAGCAGCCGCGGTAATACGTAGGGGGCTAGCGTTGTCCGGATTTATTGGGCGTAAAGAGCGCGTAGGCGGCCGAGTAAGTCCGACGTGAAATCTGGAGGCTCAACCTCCAGCGGTCGTTGGAAACTACTCGGCTAGAGTCCGGAAGAGGAGAGTGGAATTCCTGGTGTAGCGGTGAAATGCGCAGATATCAGGAAGAACACCGATGGCGAAGGCAGCTCTCTGGGACGGTACTGACGCTGAGGCGCGAAAGCGTGGGGAGCGAACAGGATTAGATACCCTGGTAGTCCACGCCGTAAACGATGGGTGCTAGGTGTGGGCGGTGTCGACTCCGCCCGTGCCGAAGCTAACGCATTAAGCACCCCGCCTGGGGAGTACGGCCGCAAGGCTAAAACTCAAAGGAATTGACGGGGGCCCGCACAAGCAGCGGAGCATGTGGTTTAATTCGACGCAACGCGAAGAACCTTACCAGGGCTTGACATGCACGGGAATGTCGTAGAAATACGGCAGCCCTTCGGGGCTCGTGCACAGGTGGTGCATGGCTGTCGTCAGCTCGTGTCGTGAGATGTTGGGTTAAGTCCCGCAACGAGCGCAACCCCTGTCCTTAGTTGCCAGCGGATAATGCCGGGGACTCTAGGGAGACTGCCGGTGACAAACCGGAGGAAGGTGGGGATGACGTCAAGTCATCATGCCCCTTATGTTCTGGGCTACACACGTGCTACATTGGCCGGTACAAAGGGCTGCAAACCCGTGAGGGGGAGCGAATCCCAAAAAGCCGGTCCCGGTTCGGATTGGAGGCTGAAACTCGCCTCCATGAAGGCGGAGTTGCTAGTAATCGCGGATCAGCAACGCCGCGGTGAATACGTTCTCGGGCCTTGTACACACCGCCCGTCACACCACGAAAGCCGGCAACACCCGAAGCCGGTGTCCTAACCCGCAAGGGAGGGAGCCGTCGAAGGTGGGGTTGGTGATTGGGGTGAAGTCGTAACAAGGTAGCCGTAGCGGAAGCTGCGGCTGGATCACCTCCTTTCTAGGGAACGCGGGAGCTCCAACTCCCGCAGGCGCCCGGCCCGTCGATGGAAGTCAGTCAGACGACCGTCCGGTGCCCGGGCTCGCCTAGAACTCATGTCGACCTCGACGACCACTACACGCTGTTGAGTTTTGAGAGACCGGCCTCGGCCGGCCTTCTCGCGGGTGAAGCCCGCGCGCACCTTGAAAACTCCATAGCGGCAAACACGGTGTTCTTCATGATCAAGAGACAAAGAGCACACGGTGGATGCCTTGGCGCCAGGAGCCGAAGAAGGACGTGGGCGGCTGCGATAAGCCCGGGTGAGGAGCTGACCATCCTTTGACCCCGGGATCTCCGAATGGGGAAACCTACGTACGGTAATGCGTGCGTGTCCCTGCCTGAATCCATAGGGCAGGGAAGGCAAGCCGGTGAACTGAAACATCTTAGTAACCGGAGGAAAGGAAAGAAACCTCGACTCCCTGAGTAGTGGCGAGCGAAAGGGGAAGAGCCCAAACCCGCGTGTCGTGATAGGCGGCAGCCGTTGTCACGTGGGGGTTGTAGGGCGCGTCTGGATCCGCCTGCCGGCGGGTCGGGGAGTTACAAAATCAGTCGTTAGTCGAAGCGAGTGGAAACTCGCGCCATAGGAGGTAATAGCCCTGTAGACGAAAGCGACTGGTCTCCCTGGACGAGCTCCTGAGTACGGCCGGGCACGAGAAACCCGGTCGGAACCTGCGGGGACCACCCCGTAAGGCTAAGTACTCCCTGGCGACCGATAGTGAACTAGTACCGTGAGGGAAAGGTGAAAAGCACCCCGGAAGGGGAGTGAAATAGTACCTGAAACCGTGTGCTTACAAGCGGTCGGAGCAGGCTTTGTCCTGTGACGGCGTGCCTTTTGCATAATGAGCCAGCGAGTTGCTGTTCGACGGCAAGGTTAAGGAAACGGAGCCGTAGCGAAAGCGAGTCCGAATAGGGCGAGTTAGTCGTCGGATGCAGACCCGAAACTGAGTGATCTACCCATGGGCAGGTTGAAGCGGGGGTAAGACCCCGTGGAGGACCGAACCGACTTAGGTTGAAAACTGAGCGGATGACCTGTGGGTCGGAGTGAAAGGCTAATCAAACTCAGAGATATCTGGTTCTCCCCGAAATATATTTAGGTATAGCGTCACGCGTTCAGCGTCGGCTGTAGAGCACTGCTTGGGCTAGGGGGCCTACCAGCTTACCGAACTCAGGCAAACTCCGAATACCGACGTTCCAGAGCGTGGCAGTCAGAGTGCGGGGGATAAGCTTCGTGCTCAAAAGGGAAACAGCCCAGACCGTCGGCTAAGGTCCCTAATTTCTGACTAAGTGGGAAACGATGTCTGAGTGCCGAGACAACCAGGAGGTTGGCTTAGAAGCAGCCACCCTTTAAAGAGTGCGTAACAGCTCACTGGTCAAGTGTTCGGGCGCGGACAATGTAACGGGGCTCAAGTCAGAAACCGAAGCCACGGACTTCGAGCTTGCTCGGAGTGGTAGGGGAGCGTTCCCACGCCAGCGAAGCGGCGGCGCGAGCCAGCCGTGGAGGCGTGGGAAGTGAGAATGCTGGCACGAGTAACGAAAGAGGGGCGAGAAACCCCTCCGCCGAATGCCCAAGGGTTCCTGAGTAAAGCTAATCTGCTCAGGGTTAGTCGGGACCTAAGCCGAGGCCGAAAGGCGTAGGCGATGGATAACCGGTTGATATTCCGGTACCACGTACCCACTGCTTGACCGAAGGGGGGACGGGGTAGGCTAGGGAAACCCAGGCGATGGTTGTCCTGGGGTAACCGCGTAGGGCGGCTGACAGGCAAATCCGTCAGCCATCAAGCCTGAGACGGGATGCCGAGCCCTTAACCGGGCGAAGTTCCTGAAGCCATGCCTCCGAGAAAATCCTCTAGGAAGGTGGGGCGTGCCCGTACCTAAACCAACACAGGTGGGCAAGTAGAGAATACTAAGGCGATCGGAAGAACCCTCGTTAAGGAACTCGGCAAAATGGCCCCGTAACTTCGGGAGAAGGGGCGCCCCGGTAGGGTGAGGAGCCTTCGCGGTTCCGAGCCCGAGGGGGCCGCAGTGAAACGGCCCAAGCGACTGTTTACCAAAAACACAGGTCTCTGCGAAGTCGAAAGACGACGTATAGGGGCTGACGCCTGCCCGGTGCCGGAAGGTCACGCGGAGAGGTTAGCCTTCGGGCGAAGCCTCAAAGCCAAGCCCCGGTAAACGGCGGCCGTAACTATAACGGTCCTAAGGTAGCGAAATTCCTTGTCGGGTAAGTTCCGACCTGCACGAATGGCGTAACGACTTGGGCGCTGTCTCAACGAGGGATCCGGTGAAACTGTAGTCTCGGTGAAGATACCGAGTACCCGTGGTTGGACGGAAAGACCCCGTGAACCTTTACTGCAGCTTGATGTTGGAGTCTGGTGTGCGTTGTCCAGGATAGGTGGGAGCCTGTGAAGCGGAGGCGCCAGCTTTCGTGGAGGCAATCTTGGGATACCACCCTTCGTGTTCTGGGCTTCTAACCCGATACCGTGATCCGGGTCGGGAACAGCGTCAGGTGGGCAGTTTGACTGGGGCGGTCGCCTCCTAAAATGTAACGGAGGCGCGCAAAGGTTCCCTCAGCACGGTTGGAAATCGTGCGTAGAGTGTAAAGGCAGAAGGGAGCTTGACTGCGAGACTGACAAGTCGAGCAGGTGCGAAAGCAGGCCTTAGTGATCCGGCGGTAGAGAGTGGAATTGCCGTCGCTCAACGGATAAAAGGTACTCCGGGGATAACAGGCTCATCCTTCCCAAGAGTCCACATCGACGGAAGGGTTTGGCACCTCGATGTCGGCTCGTCGCATCCTGGGGCTGGAGTAGGTCCCAAGGGTTGGGCTGTTCGCCCATTAAAGCGGTACGCGAGCTGGGTTCAGAACGTCGTGAGACAGTTCGGTCCCTATCCACCATGGGCGTTGGAGGCTTGAGAGGAGTCGTCCCTAGTACGAGAGGACCGGGACGAACAGACCTCTGGTGTATCAGTCGTCGTGCCAACGGCGCTGCTGATTAGCCACGTCTGGATGGGATAACCGCTGAAAGCATCTAAGCGGGAAGCCCACCTCGAGATGAGGCCTCCCATCCCCTCGAGGGAGTAAGGGTCGTGGGAGACCACCACGTTGATAGGCGGGACGTGCAAGCACAGCGATGTGTTCAGCGGACCCGTACTAATCACCCGAGGTCTTGATTTGAACACCGTCATAAAGTCGCTATGGAGTTTTGAGGGTGCGCGGGGTTTCCCGGGCACGTCCCTCACAATTTCCGGTGGTCATAGCGGCGGGGAAACACCTCTTCCCATTCCGAACAGAGAAGTTAAGCCCGCCCGCGCCGATGGTACTC
>CAVZJM010000005.1:0-100181 GCA_963775625.1 uncultured Actinomycetes bacterium
CGGAGTCGCAGCTGCTCGCGCGCCCCCGGGAGATCGGGGGCGCTGATCTCGCCGGTCAGCTCCGCGCCGGTGGCGTTGATCGCGGTGTAGGCGTACGAGCCCATCCGCTCCGAAATCGGCATCCCGGCTCCCCGGCTTGAGCGCTGGAAACCGCCGGCCGGAGGCTCCGTTCAGCTCAGCCGGTCGCCTGGTCGAACGTCGACGCGACCCGTGCCCACACGCGGTAGGGCGCGGCCTGGTCGCGGGCGACGATCGTGATCAGCTTGACGGAGCGGCCCGTCGCGCCGCTCGCGTTCCTGACCTCGGTCCAGGTGGCGTAGATGTCCAGCCGGTACTTCCGCCCGTCCGCGCCGGTGACCGTCGTCGTCGGCACCAGCGTCGTGCAGGGAGCCGTGCCGCAGGCGTTGACGTCGACCCGCTGGACGATCGGCGTCGGAACTCCGGCGTTGTGCGCGACCGCGGCCGTGCCGTCGATCCCGCGTGTGACCGTCCACGAGTTCCCTCCGGCGCCGGCCGTCACCCGGACGATCTCGTACTCGACCTTGACCCGAAAGCCGTTCGACGACGGGAAGCCGGCTCCGCTCGCAACCTGCATCGTCGTGCCGCCCGCGGTCATGGGGCTCGCGAGGCTCGACGTCGCGGCGGTGCCGACGGTGTAGGCCAGGTCACCCTTGTAGACGGCGTCGGCGGCGTCGACGGCTGCGTTGGCGAGCCCGATCGAGTCGTACCTCGCTGCACGGAGATTCTCCATCTGCGAGTTGGCGAGCACCGCCGCGGTCGTCTGGTGCCCCGCGTTGCGGATGGAGATGATCCCCGACTGGAACATGGTGAAGACCGCGAGCAGGCCGACGACCATGACGCTCATCGCGGCGAGGAGCTCGACCATGCCGAAGCCGCCCTGATCTCGGGCGCGTGCAAACGGAGGCCGCCGCTGGAAAGACACCGCAAGCTCGTATCGGCAGCCCGCTCCCGCGGCTGAATCGCTAGTTCATGACGTCGACGAGCTTGACCACGAACTGCGTCGTGTCGGGCGCGGCGATGAGGGTTACCTCCTCGCCCACCTCGATCTCGATCGTTGCCTCGCCGTCTTCGAACATGCCCTGGACGACCCCGATCGTGGCGCCCTCGAGCGTGAGCGCGACGAGCGTGAACGTCGGGTCGGAGGCCGGAAACTCCTCGCCGACCGAGACGGTTTCCGAGACGCCGTTGATCTCGAGGACCGCCGTCAGCTCCTCGTCCTGGCCGCCTCCGCCTCCCCCTGTCGTCGGGGTCGGAGTCGTCGGGCTCGGGCTCGGGGTCGGAGTCGGAGTCGGGATCGAGGTCGGATTGGGCGAGAGGAACGGATCGCGCCCGGTGAAGCGGCTGAAGGAGATGAGCTTCTCCGGGTTCGCCTCGGGCGGGACGTTCGTGTCCGCGAGCACGCCGTCGGGTGTCTCGGCCGGGGCAGCACCCGTGGGGGGAACGGTCCCCGTCGGGGCGGTCGTCGTCACAGGCGTGGCCTCGGGCGGAGTCGAGCCGCCGAAGAGCGTGTTGAACATCTTCGGGCCCTGCCAGACGGCGAGGCCGAGGAAGATGGGCACGAGGACGAGGAGAAGCTTCTTCTGCTTGGCCTCCTTGGCCTTCAGCATCGCCTCTGCCCTGCGCTTCGCGGAGGCCATGGCTACGGCACCTGCGCCGCGGGGTCGCCCTCGGGCGCGGTCGTCGTGGGCGTCGTGGTCGTCGCCGAGGTGTCCGTCGTCGCGGGCGCCGCCGGCGCGGCGGGAGGCGTGGTCGAGTAGTAGAACGCGGTCACGGTCAGAGACGCCGCGATCTCGGGAAAGCCGCCCGGCCCCTCCGCCATGCTCAGCGTGTCGAGGGAGTAGAGGCGCCCGTCTGCCGCGAGCTCGCCGTCGCGCACGCTCACGAGGTTCCGCAGGCGGAAGAGGAAGTCGGTCAGGTCGTAGTAGTTGCCCTCGAAGGCCAGGTTGATGGGGAGCGCGGTGTAGCTCGACCTCAGGGCCGCGGACTGCGGCGCGATCGAGACGAACTCGATGCCGGAGGCCGCCGCGACGGCGTTGAGCTCGAGGAGGATCCCGGGCATGTCGTCGTCGTCGGGCATCGCCTTCGTGACCTTGAAGACGTCGGCGACCTCGATGGCGGACTCGTCGCCCTGCGGCTGCCGCTGTGCGGCCATGGCGACCGCGACCTGGGTCTCGAGCGTCGCGATCTCATCGCTCAGCCGGCCGGCAGCGTCCTGCTTCGGCTTGATCAGCAGGAAGTAGCCCACCAGCGCGAGGATCAGGAGGCCCGGGACGACGAGGGCGACGGCGGGAATCTGCCGCTTCACTGGGCCGGCACCCCTTCCGGGGCGATCGTGGCGACGATCGCGAAGCTGAAGTCCTGGGGATCGCCGCTCGCGGTCGCGCCTTCCGCCGTCGCGTCCGCGCCCCGTGAGCTCGACTGGAGCTGCACGCTCGAGAACTCGGGGATGACCTCGAGGCGCGAGAGCAGGACCGCCACGTCCTCCTGGCTCGCCGCGAAGCCGTTCATGGTGAAAGTGCCCTCACCGGACGTCTCGGTGACCACGGCTCCCGGCGCCGCGGCGACGGCGGAGCTCGACGAGAGCGTCGTCAGCCAGACACCGTCGGGGAGGACGAGCGAGAACTCGCGGAGAATGCGGTCCCAAGCCACTCGCGCTGCAAGGGCGTCCGACAGGGCGGCGGTGCGAGCCTGGCCCTCGGCCGTGAGCGTCGCCACGCCGGGCTTCTCGTCCGGAGCGGCCTGCGCAGTGAGCTCCGCAAGCTGTGCCCGCAGGTCGTCGGCTGCTGCCTGCCGGTCCTGCGCCCGCGCGTCCATGAGCATGTAGGCGCCGGCGAGCCCCGCGAGCACGAGGATTGCGACGAGCGCCAGCACGACCTTGAGGAACGCCGGCGACGCAGCCGCCTTCTCGCGCTCGCCCTCCTTGGGCATGAGGTCGAACGCCCGCATGAGCGGGACGGCCGGAGGCGCGGGGGCGGACTTGGGGGAGACTGTCTGCTTGGCCTTCGGCTCCTTGGGAGCCTTGGGCTCTTTCGAGCGCGAGAACGAGAAGCTCGCGCGCTGCTTCTTCTCCTTCGCCGGCTTCGCCTCGGGGGCTGCGTCCTCGTCGGCAGGGCCCTTCTTCCGGCGGAAGAGGTCGGAGAGCTTGATCTCCTTGTTCAGGTCCATCAGTGACCCTCCAGGCAATGCGAGCTGGGCTGGATTACCTGAATGGGCACTAGCTCGCCATCCCGAGGCCGATCGGCACGGCGAACGCCGGGCTGGGCTCCGAGCCCTTGAGCTTCTTGCCGACCGAGACTCCCGCGAGCGGGTCGCCGACGCGGACCGGGACCCCGACGAGCTGCTGGAGCTCGCCTGCCAGGCCCGCGAGCTGCGCGGTGCCGCCGGCGAGGACGAGCTCGCGGATCCCGAGCGAGTCGGGCTGGCCCTGGTAGAACTGGAGCGAGGAGACGAGCTCGCGGCCGAAGGCCTGCAGGCCGGCCCTGAGCGCCTCGCGCGCGCGGACCGCCTGCTCGGGGCCGACGCCCTCGGGCACCCGGTCTCCCTGCAGGCCGAGCTCGACCTTGATGCGCTCGGCCTCGGCTGCCTCGAGCTCGAGGCCCCGGGCCAGCGCGTCGGTGAGGGCATTGCCGCCCCAGTCGAGCACGCGCGTGTACTCGCAGCTGAAGCCGTCCGAGACGCCGAGGACGCTGCGCTCGGAGCCGATCGAGACGGCCACGAGCGCGCTGCGATCGGTGCCCCCGCCCGGCTCTTCGGCGAAGGTGGGCGTCAGGGCGCGGAGGAGAGCGAACGCCTCCAGGTCGATGCCGAGCAGGCGAATGCCGGCGAGCCGGCAAGCCTCCATGTAGTTGGCGATCAGGTCGCGGTACGAGACGACGAGGAGGACGCGCTTCGACGGCGAGCCGTCGGCGGCGGTCCCTTCGCCGAGGATCTGGAAGTCGAGCACGGCCTCGTCGATCGGGATCGGGAGCGCCTCCTGTGCGCGGAAGCGCACGGCGTTGGCCAGCTGCTTCGGATCCTCGATCCCCGTGACCTCGATGGTGCGGACGCCGACGCGGTTGTTCGCGAGGCCGATCCGGACGTTGCGCTTGGGGAGCTTGTGCTTCCCGAAGAACTCCTTGAGGGCCTCGGCGAGTGCCTCGACCTCACGCACCTCGCCGCCGGCGATCATGCCGGGCGGCAGCGGCGCGCCGGCGAGCTGCACGACCTCCACCGAGCCGTTGACGGCGACGCACGCGGCGTTCAGCCGCGAGGCGCCGAGCTTCAGACCGACGACCTTCTTCGCCACAGCCGCCGGCTCCTTAGGCTCCGGCCACCCGCAGGTTTCCGGTCGGGTCGGGGGCGACGAGGCCGCTGCGCTGGAGCAGGCTCCGGAGCTGATCCGGACGGCTCGAGCGCTGGAGCGCTAGGTCGGCCGTGATCTTCCCGGAGCGGACGAGCTCGAGCATCGCCTGCTCGAGCGTCTGCATGCCACGGCTCGTGTTGGTCTGCATCACCGAGTAGATCTGCTCCACCTTTGCCTGGCGGATGAGGTTCCGGACGGCGTCGTCCGGGAGCAGGACCTCCAGCGCCGCGACGCGGCCCTTCCCGTCGGCCGTGGGCAGGAGCGTCTGCGTGACGATCCCCTGGAGCGTCGAGGCGATCTGCACCCTGATCTGCTCCTGCTGGGCGGCGGGGAAGACGTCGATGAGGCGATCGACCGTCGAGGGCGCGTCCTGCGTGTGCAGCGTGGCGAAGACGAGGTGGCCCGTCTCGGCGGCGGTCAGCGCGGTCCCGATCGTCTCTAGGTCGCGCATCTCGCCGAGCAGGATCACGTCGGGGTCCTGGCGCAGCGCGCCGCGCAGCGCCTCCGCGAAGCTCGTCGCGTCGGGCCCGATCTCGCGCTGGTTGACGATGCAGCGCTTGTGCCGGTGGAGGAACTCGATCGGGTCCTCGATGGTCATGATGTGGTCCTCGCGCGTGCGATTGATCTCGTCGATCACCGCCGCGAGCGTGGTCGACTTGCCCGAGCCGGTCGGGCCCGTGACGAGGACGAGGCCGCGCGGCTTCGTCGTGAAGTCCTTGAGGACCTGGGGCAGCCCGAGCTGCTCGATCGTCTTCAGCTCGGCGGGGATGAGGCGGAAGGCGGCGCCGAGGCTCTCGCGCTGGAAGTAGACGTTCACGCGGAAGCGCGCGAGGCCGGGGATCGAGTAGGAGATGTCGATCTGGCGCCTCGTCTCGAAGATCTTCTGCTGCTCGGTGGAGAGGATCCGGTAGAGCATCCGCTGCGTGTCCTCGGGGCTGAGGCGGGCGAACTCGTCGAGCCGCTCGAGGCGGCCGTTGATACGGATGACGGGCTCCGAGCCGACGGTGACGTGCAAGTCGGAGGCGCCGCGCACGACGACCTGCTCGAGCAGGTCGTCGACGGATCCCGCCGTCCTGCGCTCGGGTGCCGCGGGAGCCGCCGCCGCAGCCTCGGGGCCGGGCTGCGAGACAGGCTCGTGAGTCGGCTGCAACGTCGGTTCCATGGATCCTCCCGACCGGTGCTATCGGCAGGGAATCCGCATCACTAAAGGGGTGCGGAAAATCCCCCGAACGAGGGGAAGCGCCGCCGCTTCCGACGGTCGATACCTCCCCCTGAGCCACTGCACGCCTACTGCTTGTTCAAGGAAGGAGTTCCGCTCATGATTCAGAGGCTCAGGAACCGGATTTCGCGCACGGACTCGGAGGGCGGCTTCACGCTCATCGAGCTCCTTGTCGTGATCATCATCATCGGCATCCTGCTCGCGATCGCCATCCCGTCGTACCTCAGCTTCCGCGCCCGCGCGGAGCGGTCGGCGGCCCAGGCGAACGTTCGCGCTTCGATCCCGGGTGTGGAGGCGTACTACGCCGACCACACTGCGACCGGCTATTCCGGTCTCACGTCGGCCGTCCTGAAGGCTTCGTATGACGCCGGCATCAAGAACGTGAACGTCGTTCGCGCGACGCCCGCGTCGTACTGCATCCAGAGCATCGTCGGCCAGGCCACGTACAAGAAGGCCGGCCCGGCTGCAGACATCACCTCCGGCGCCTGCTAGACGGGCTTCGGACCGGATCGAGAGGAGGCGCGGGAGACCGCGCCTCCTCTCTTTCTACTTCCGGTCAAGCGGCCGCGCAGCGGTGCCGATAGGGAACGTGGAATGCAGCAACAGCTGAGACTCCGCGTGCTTGTTCCGATCGCCGTGCTGGGACTGCTCGGCGCGGGCTTCGGCGCGTTCGCCATGGGCGGCCCCGAAGCGCCGGAGTCGATTCCCGTGGCCCGGCCGACCAGCTCGGGAGCGGTCGACACCGGCGCCACGGAGACGACGCCGGCGCCCACGACCGCGCCCACCGAGACGACCCCGGCCCCGGCACCGCCCAAGCCGAAGCCGAAGCCCAAGCCGGACAAGCCGTCGCTCGAGCAGGAGCTCGCCGACCATCGGATCGTCGTGGTCGTCTTCCACACGCCCGGCTCCGACCTCGATGCCGCCGCCGTCCGCGAGGCCCGCGCCGGCGCCAGCGCTGCCGATGCCGGCTACCTCGCAGTCGACGTCACGAAGGAAGGGGCCGTCGCCGATCTGGCCGCCGAATACGAGGTGGCCGAGGCGCCCACCGTTTTGGTCGTCATCCGCAGCGGCGAGGCTCGCTCGCGCTTCAACGGCATCGTCGACCGCCAGACCGTGGCCCAGGCGGTCACGAACGCCTTGAAGTGAGCGACGCGGCCGTCGAGCCGCAGGAGCTCGCGCTCCGCTCGGCCCGCAAGGAGGGCCGCGAGCTCGTCCGCCTGCGCTACGTGGAGGAGCAGGCAGGCTTTCTCGTCGAGTGCGAGGTCTACCCGGTGGGCGGCTTGCGGGTGGAGCCGCTGCGGCCGGGGCCCTATCGCTTCGGCACGCGCGACGAGGCGGACCTGTTCATCCGCGAGACGATCACGATCCTCGAGTACCTCGGCTGCGACGTGACATGAGCTTCCGCGACGGCCGCGACGAGGCGAATCCCCTCATCGGGGGCTTCCCAAAGCGGCGTCTGCGCCCAAAGTGCGACGGGTAAGCAGTTCCACCCACCGTCTTCCACGAATTGAACCGGAGCGCAGATGCCGACGATGAGGACGCTCCAGCGGCGTAACGACGAACGCGGCCAGGTCTTTGTGTTCCTGGTCGTCATGCTCGTGGTCCTGCTCGGCTGCGCCGCCCTCGTCATCGACGTCGGGCGCGCGTACCTCGCCAAGCGCCACCTGCAGGCCTCCGCCGACGCCGCCGCCACGGCCGGCGCGCTGGAGCTCCCGGATCCAATCGCAGCGCAGACCTTCGCGACGAACTACAGCGGCCTGGACGGAGCCAAGAACGACAACAACAAGCTTCCGCCAGTCGCCACGACCGTGACGACGAAGTGTCTCTCGATCGCGCCGTGCAGCCCCGTGAACACGGTTGTGGTGGAGCAGACGACGGTCGTACCGACGATTTTCGCCAAGGTGCTCGGCATCGACCAGTTCACGATCAGGGCGAAGGCGACAGCCTGCTCGCCGTGCTCGTCGAAACCGCTCGACATCATGCTGGTCCTCGACCGGACGGGATCGATGTGCCAGTTCTCGAACGGTTCGAACGATCCCGCGTGTACGGACCTGATCAACGCGAAGAACGGCCTGCTCGAGTTCGTGCAGTACATGGACCCCGCGATCCACAAGATCGGCCTCGCCGTGTTCCCGCCGAGAACGAGTAGCGGCTCGGCCTGCGCGACGCCGGCGTCGAGCAACTACAACTCCACATCTGCTGTCTACACCGTGGTCCCGCTCTCGAACAACTTCAAGGTCGGCAGCAGCCTGAACGAGGGCTCCCAGCTCGTCTCCACGATCCGCTGCCAGCGCGGAGGCGGCTCGACCGCCTATGCCCACGCGCTCGAGCGGGCCCAGACCGAGCTCCAGAGCCCCCGCGGGCGGCCGGACGTCCAGGACGTGATCGTCTTCTTCTCGGACGGCGCAGCGAACACCGGGCCCACGTACCTCTCCTCCACCTCGCCCTACCGCACGCGCCCCTGCCGCCAGGGCGTGACCTCGGCGACCAACATCAAGGCCACAGGCACGCTGATCTACTCGATCGGCTACGACCTCGATGCCCTGAACGGCGGCGCCAACATCTGCGAGAACGGCGTCACGGGCAACCCCGAGTCCCCGGCGATTACGGCCTACTCGGCGATCAGCCAGATCGCGACGAACTCCAGCACGTTCTTCAACCGCCCGAACCCCGGCGACCTGACGCAGGTCTACACGCAGATCGCCGCGGAGATCGGCGGCACCCGCCTCATCCCGGACGACACGCTCTAGCCGCGTCTAGCGGGAGGGCTTGGCGGAATGTTGCTCGTCGCCGGGGTGCGATGGTCGTTCCGAGGCAAGGACGCAGGGAGCGTTCGTAGCCGAGGCTACGGGCGCGACTGAGGACGCAGTCCTCGGGGCGAGCAGCGCGGCCCGGCGGCACAGCGCACGTTTCGTCGAGCTCTCGCGCTAGACGAGCACGCGGGCGAGCTCCTCAAGCGAGGTAAGCCCGGAGATGACCTTGGAGAGCCCGTCGTCCCACAGGGTCTTCATGCCCGTCTCGAGCGCGGCCCGCTCGAGCTCCTCGCGGCTCGCGTGCTGCGCGGCGAGCCGGCTGATGTCCTCGTTCATGACCATCAGCTGGTAGATGCCGATCCGGCCCTTGTAGCCGGTCTGGTTGCACCGCGGGCAACCGCGCTTGCGGTAGAGGGCGACGCCGTCCGCCGAGGCGGCCTGCTCGGCGCTGAAGCGGGCCTCGAGCATCTCCTCCCGGGTGGCCATGTACATCTCGCAGCAGTGCGTGCAGAGCTTCCGGGCGAGGCGCTGGGCCAGGACAGCCGTCACCGCCGAGCCCGTGAGGAACGGCTCGACGCCCATCTCGTTCAGGCGGGTGAGCGCGCTCGGAGCGTCGTTCGTGTGCAGAGTCGAGAGGACGAAGTGGCCCGTCAAGGCCGCCTCGATCGCCATCTTGGCGGTCTCGGCGTCGCGAATCTCTCCCACCATCACGACGTCCGGGTCGGAGCGCAGGATCGACCGGAGGGCCGCCGAGAAGGTCATCCCGGCGCGAAGATTGACCTGCACCTGGTTGAGACCGGCTAGCCGGTACTCGACCGGATCCTCGACGGTGATGATGTTGATCTCGGGGCGGTTGATCTCGTTGAGCGATGCGTAGAGCGTCGTCGACTTACCGGAGCCGGTCGGCCCGGTGACGAGGAGGGCGCCGGTCGGCTTGTCGACGATCTCTTCGAAGACGTCCCGCATCTCGTCGGAGAGGCCGAGCTCGGCGAGGGTCGGGGGACGCTTCGACTTGTCGAGGAGGCGCATGACGACCCCCTCGCCCTCGACCGTCGGCAGCACGGCGACACGGATGTCGAGCAGCCGACCCGCGGCCTTGGCGTTCAGGGAGATCCGCCCGTCCTGCGGCTTTCGGCGCTCGGCGATGTCGAGCTTGGCCAGCACCTTCAGGCGCGTCGTGACGCCGGCGGCGAGCCGCCTGGGGATTCGCTGCAGCTCATGCAGGACGCCGTCCACCCGGGAGCGGACGACCAGGGCGTCGTCCTGGGGGTCGAAGTGAATGTCGCTCGCCCCGTCCTCGGCCGCCTGGAGGATGATCGAGTTGACGAGGCGGACGAGCGGCGCGTCGGAGACCCCGTCGTCGGCCTCGAGGTCGTCACCCTCCTCTTCCTCATCGCCGAGGTCGAACTCCTCCTCGACGAGCGCGGCGCGCTCCCAGGCCTCGGACGCACGCTCCAGGCGCTTGAGCTCGAGCTCGATCTCCTCCTGGGGGGCGACGCCGATCTCGAGCGTGTAGCGCGTGGCGAGCCGCAGCTCGTCGATCGCCTGGACGTTGGTCGGGTCGGCGACGGCGATGCGAAGGCGGTCGCCGGCGATCTGATACGGGATCGCCTCTGCGCGTTTGAGCACGTGCGCCGGGATCGACTCGGCCGCGAGCTTCTGGACGCCCGTCGAGAGGTCGACGTACGGCAGGTGGTGGAGCTCGGCCAGCTCCCGCGCCTCGTTGGTCTCCGCCTGGGCTCCCGTGCGGGGACCTGGGAGCAGCAGCTCGGAGCTCGCCGTCAGGCCTTCGTCCATGATCGCCTGCGCCAGCGAGCCCGTGCCCGCGCGCGAGCGCGCCATCGCGAGCCTGTCGAGCGGGACGAGGCCCGTCGTCTCGATCAGGTCTGCGACTAGCTGCGTGATCGCGCTGCCCGAGATGCCCGCACCGGGCGGGTACTCGGGCTCGACGTTCGGCGGCGACTGCTCGCCCTCGTTCGCGCCGCTCCGTCGCAGCGGTTGAAGCTCGTCGAACTCCATCTCAGACGGTTATCGGCCGCGCGAGCTTGATCCCCAAGAGAGGGGATGGGACCTGCTCTTCACTCACGGCTCGGCTGCTCGGCCGGCGCCTCCGCCTCGAAGAGCCCCGTCTGGTAGGCGAGTACGACTGCCTGGACGCGGTCACGGAGGTTGAGCTTCTGGAGGATGTGCGTGATGTGTGTCTTGACGGTCGTGTCGCTGATGTAGAGCTCTTGCGCGATCTCTGCGTTCGAAAGGCCGCGGGCGATCAAGCGAAAGACCTCTCGTTCGCGCTCGCTGAGATCGTCGAGCTCTTTCGGAGGCGCGGGACGGGGCATGCGCGCGAACTTGTTGATCACGCGTTTTGTGATCGTCGGTGAGAGAAGCGCGTCGCCGGCCGCGACAGTGCGGATCGCGGCGATCAGCTGTTCGGGAGAGTCGTCCTTGAGGACGAAGCCGCTTGCGCCAGCCCTTAACGCCTCGTAGACGTATTCGTCGAGATCGAACGTCGTGAGAATCAAGATCCGCGCGGCCTTGTCGGCTGCGAGGATGCGCCGGGTCGCCTGAAGCCCGTCGAGCTCGGGCATGCGGATATCCATCAAGATGACGGCTGGATGAAACCGGGCCGTCTTGTCCACGGCCTCGAGCCCGTTGCTCGCCTCGGCGACGACTTCGATGTCCTGCTCGCCTGCGAGGAGCATGCGAAAGCCGGCGCGGACCATCGACTGGTCGTCGGCTACGAGCACACGGATCGTCATCGTTCCTCCCGGGCGAGCGGGAGGCGTGTGCTGAGGACGAAACCGCCTTCGGTCGCCGTTCCTGCGCTCATCTCACCGCCGTAGATCTTGACCCGTTCGCGGATACCGACGAGCCCGTGCCCGAGGCCGTCGCTTGTCGCGCTCCCCCGGCCGTTGTCGCGCACCTCGATCTTCAACTCGTCCGGCCGGTAGCGGACGGTCACGTCGGCATCGCTTGCGCGCGCGTGTTTGAGAGCGTTGGTCAGCCCTTCCTGAACGATGCGATAGGCGGAGAGGTCGACCCCTCGTGGAAGCGGGAAAGGCTCGCCGTCGACATGCAGCTCGACGGGCAGTCCCGCGCGGCCGATCTCGTCCAGCAATGAGTCGAGGCCGTCGAGGCCGGGCTGGGGCAGGAGCTCGGCTTCGTCCCCGTCGCGGCGCATGGCGGCCAGGAGACGGCGCATCTCGGCAAGTGCCGTGCGGCCGGCTCGCTCGACGCTCCTCAGCGCGTCGCGGTCCTCGGCGAGCGCATCGGGGAGCTTGTGCCTGACGGCGCCGACCTGGAGCACCATCACGCTGACGGCGTGGGCGACGATGTCGTGGAGCTCACGCGCGATCCGCGAGCGCTCCTCCGCCACCGCGATGCGCGCGGCCGCCTCGCGATCGCGCTCGGCCTGGGCCGCACGTTCTTCCGCCGCCTCGGCCCGCTCGGCACGCTCACGCAGGGCCCAGCCCGCGACCCAGGCGACCACGAACCGGAGTGGGATGAAGACGAAGTCGCCGACTGGCAGTGGACCGGGGATGTTGTAGACGACGATCACGATTCCAACGAGCACGATGATCAGGCCCGCGCCTGCCTTCAGCGGATTCCGCAGGTTCCCGAGCAAGAACGCGCTCGCCAACCCGACGACTCCGAGGCTGCCGATGAACGCGAGCAGCACTCCGTCGCCGAACGAGATCGCCGCGGCCAGGAGCCAGTAGGCAGCCGGAGCGGCGAACGGAAAGCGCCGACGTGCGAAGAGCGGCAGTACGAGAACGGCCACCGTAGGTATGGCGATCCACAGCGTCGTGGGCGGCGCGCCCGGCGAGTTGCGTCCGACCACGAGCTCGAGCATGCCCGCGACCGCCAGGAACGCGATCAGCAGCTCGAACCAGTACTCACGGGCGACGTTTCTAACCTGGCTCACGAGTTGAAGGTACTGCACGGTCTCACTCGCCGCCTCCTACTCGGGTAGGAGTGGGAATCGTCGCGTCGTCGGAGTTCGATTCCGGCCTGGCGACGACGCGGCCTGTGTAAGCGCCTCCTAGCGTCGAGGCATGGAATCGACCGACCAAGGAGGATGGAAATGAGCGTCTCGCTTCCACTTACAGGCACGGCCCGCGCTGAGGGCGCCGTCCCGAGCGTCGAGATTCCGCAGCTGCGGATCGCGCGGGATCCTCGCCGTCTGGGCGGCCGCCGCGCTCCCGATGGCAGTGCTCGCCTGGCTCGTCGCGCCCGTGCTCGCCGACCGGTTCGCCGGCGATGGCCACGTGCCGATGGCGAAGGCGCTGATCGTGTCCCTCTCGATCGGCATGGTCTGGCAGTTCGTCCTCGTCGCGATCCTCGTTGGTCGTGAGCAGCGGACCCTCCGCTGGTCGACCGTCCGCGAGGCGCTCTGGCTCCGCTCTCCGCGGAGCCCGCGCAGCGGCCGCGTCGGCGGTCGAGTATGGCTGGTCGTGATCCCGCTGATCGTCGCGTTCACCGCGGTGCAGGAGCTGGTCGCGATCGTGCCGGCGCCTGAGAACCGGGAGTTCGCCACGCTCTTCGAGTCGGACGCGGGCAAGGCGTTCTTGGACGGGGCCTTCGGCTGGTACGGCCTCATCCTCGTGTTCTTCCTCTTCAACACCGTGCTCGGCGAGGAGCTCCTGTTCCGCGGGTACCTCCTTCCGCGCATGAATGGCGCGTTCGGGCGCGGCGACTGGGTGGCGAACGGCCTCCTCTTCGCCGGCTACCACCTGCACGTGCCGTGGGCGATCCCGGGGACGCTCCTCGAGATGTTCACTATCGCGTACCCGACGAAGCGGTATCGGAGCGCCTGGATCGGGATCGCGGTGCACAGCGCCCAGAGCGTGTTCCTCGGGATCCTCATCCTCACGCTCGTCGTCTGAAACAGCACACTCCTGGACCGGTCCAAGTCCTGTGGGCGACTCGGCCCGCAGGACTTGGCGCTTCGTGCGGAGGTACTGCTCGGTGCCTCCTACCTGAGTAGGACTCGGAATCGTCGGCCGGTGCGAGCTCGAATCCGGCTTTGCGACGACGTTTTCTCGACGCCGCGCTCTTAACGTCGGGGCATGCAATCGCGCCACCTAGCGCCCGGACGAGAAGGAGGAGCCATGAGCCCCACCGCACGGCAGACCCGCGAGCTCGCCGCCCGCGAGAGCGACGGCATCCACGTCCTCTTGCTCTGGCACCCGCGCGAGAACACCTTGACCGTCTCGGTCGAGGACGCGCGTCTCGGAGATCGCTTCCAGCTCGCGGTCGCGCCCGAGCGCGCCCTCGATGTCTTCAACCACCCCTTCGCCTACGCGGCCTAGGGACGACCCACGAAGGAGGAACGAACGATGCTCCGCACCACTATCCAAAGCTCCAACATGGCCGGCCGGATGGGCCGGTGGAGCGCCGACCACTGGAAGACAGCGACGTTCGGGTGGTTGGCGTTCGTCCTCGTCGCCTTCGCTCTCGGCGGCATGACGGGGACGAAGACGATCGATCCGAACGCCGCCGGCCCGGGCGAGTCCGGCCGGATGGACCAGATCCTCGAGGCCGGCTTCAAGCAGCCTGCGGCCGAGAGCGTGCTCGTCCAGAGCAGCTCGCTCTCCGCCGCCGGCCCCGCCTTCACGGCGGCGGTCGAGGACGTCGTCGCGCGGATCTCGAAGCTCGACGCCGTCCAGAACGTCCGCTCGCCGCTCGACCCCGCCAATGCCGGTCAGATCTCCGCCGACGGCCGCTCCGCGCTCGTCGAGTTCGAGATCCGTGGCGCGAAGGCCGACGCGGCCGAGAAGATCGACCCGGTTCTCGCCCAGGTCGCGGCTGCGCAGGAGGCGCATCCGCAGCTCTTCATCGGGGAGTTCGGGTACGCCAGCGCGGCCAAGGCCGTCGAGACCGCGTTCGAGGAGGACCTCGGGAAGGCGGGTGTCCTGTCCCTCCCGGTGACGCTCGTCATCCTCGTGGTCGCCTTCGGAGCGCTGATGGCGGCCGGCATTCCGCTGATCCTCGCCCTGACCGCGGTCTTCGCGACCTTCGGCCTCGTCGCCGTCTCGAGCCAGTT
The DNA here is from genome assembly GCA_963775625.1 of uncultured Actinomycetes bacterium. Taxonomy (GTDB): domain Bacteria; phylum Actinomycetota; class Thermoleophilia; order Gaiellales; family Gaiellaceae; genus JAIBJN01. The sequence goes on from CAVZJM010000005.1 coordinate 14,379, forward strand.
CGTGCCGGCGGCGATGCAAGCCGGCGCGCTCGTGCTCCTGATCGGGCTCGCGGTCGGCGTTGACTACTCGCTCTTCTACCTCCGGCGCGAACGCGAGGAGCGTGCCGCCGGCCGTAGCCCCCGGGACGCCATCGAGATCGCCGCGGCGACCTCCGGGCGTGCCGTGCTCGTCTCCGGCGTCACGGTCATCATCGCCATGGCCGGCATGTTCCTGACCGGTAACGAGATCTTCGCGTCGCTCGCCGCCGCGACGATCACGGTGGTCGCGATCGCGATGCTCGGCTCGCTGACCGTCCTTCCCGCGCTGCTCTCGCGGCTCGGCGACAAGGTCGACCGGGGCCGTGTCCCGCTCGTCGGCCGCCTCCGCCGCGACGACGGAGAGGGTCGGATCTGGGGCGCGGTCGTCGACCGCGTCCTGCGGCGGCCGGTCCTCTCCGTGATCCTCGCCGGCGGGTTGCTCGTGGCACTCGCGCTTCCCGCCTTCCAGCTCCGCATGGCGCAGCCGGGCCCCGACACGTTCCCGAAGTCCATTCCCGCGGTGCAGGCCTACGACCACATGCAGGAGGCCTTCCCGGGTACGGCCCTGCCCGCCAACGTGGTCGTCAAGGCCCCCGACGTGAACGACCCGGCGATGCAGGCTGCCCTCGAGCGGCTCCAGGAGCGGGCGCTCGCCAGCGGCCGCATGCACGAGCCGATCACGGTCGACGTCAACGACGCGGGCACGGTGGCGAACATCACCATTCCCATCGAAGGCAAGGGAACCGACTCGGTCTCGAACGCCTCGCTGGCCGAGCTCCGCAACGAGATCGTCCCGAACACCGTGGGCGGCCTTCCGGACGCCGAGACCGGCGTCACGGGCCTCACAGCCCAGTGGAAGGACAGCTCCGACGACATCGCCTCGAAGCTGCCCCTCGTCGTCGGGTTCGTGCTCGTGTTCGCCTTCTCGCTCATGCTCGTCGCCTTCCGGTCGCCCGTGATCGCGGCCAAGGCGATCGTCCTCAACCTGCTCTCCGTGGGTGCCGCCTACGGCGTGCTGGTGCTCGTCTTCCAGCACGGCTACGGCAAGGGGCTCCTCGGCTTCAGCTCCACGGCCGGGATCGACCCGGTCGTCCCGCTGCTCCTGTTCGTGATCCTGTTCGGGCTCTCGATGGACTACCACGTGTTCCTCCTGAGCCGGATCAGGGAGCTCGTCCAGCGGGGAATGTCAACCGACGAGGCCGTCTCGCAGGGCATCAAGTCGACTGCGGGTGTCGTCACGAGCGCCGCGATCGTCATGGTCGCCGTCTTCGCGGTCTTCATCACGCTCTCGATGCTGATGTTCAAGCAGTTCGGCGTCGGGCTCGCGACCGCGATCCTGATCGACGCGACGATCGTCCGGGGCGTGCTCCTGCCCGCATCGATGAAGCTCCTCGGAGACTGGAACTGGTACCTGCCGAGCTGGCTCGAGTGGCTGCCCCGCTTCGACCTTGGGAGTCCGAGGCTCCGACCGAGACCAAGCCTACTCCCGTCTCTGCCTAGACCGAATGGCCGCCCCCGGGCCCTCGTGGCCCGGGGGCGGCCGCGAAAGGAATCCGTCATGCCTGCCTTCACACCCGCACGAATCGTCGCCCTTGCGCTTATTGCGCTGACGATCCTGGGTCTCGGCTACCTCCGCTTCGGGCCCGACGACGACCCGGTTTCGATCCCCGCCGGAGCGCAGGCCGGCGACCTGATCCTCGAGAACTGTGAGTATGCGACCGAGGCCGGCAGCTACGCCGCCGATTGCGGGACCCTCGTCGTCCCCGAGAACCGAGCCGACCCGGACTCGCGGCTGATCGCGCTGCCCGTGACCCGCATCAAGGCCAGGTCGGACCACCCGGCCGAGCCGATCTTCCGCCTCCAAGGCGGCCCTGGTATCAGCAACATGGAGTTCCCCCAAGCGAGCCGCTTCGCGGACGACCACGACGTCGTCCTCGTCGGCTATCGGGGCGTGGACGGCTCCGTCCGGCTCGACTGCCCGGAGGTCGTCTCAGCACTCAAGCACTCGACCGACGTCCTCGGCGAGACGTTCTTCCGTTCGTACGGCGACGCGTTCCGCGCTTGCGCCGACCGACTCACTGACGACGGTGTCGACCTCGCGGGTTACGGCCTGCCGCAGCAGGTCGAGGACCTCGAGGCCACGCGCGAGGCGCTCGGCTACGACCGCGTCGACCTCGTCAGCGAGAGCGTGGGGACCCGCACCGCGATGATCTATTCCTGGGAGCATCCCGAGAGCATCCACCGCTCTGTGATGATCGCGGTCAACCCGCCCGGGCACTTCCTCTGGGACGGACCGACCATCGACGAGCAGATCGCCCGCTACGCCAAGCTCTGCTCGCAAGACGAGAGCTGCAGCACGCGGACGGACGACCTCGCCGCGACGATGAAGCAGACGGCCGCCGACATCCCCGACCGCTGGTTCTTCCTGCCGATCAAGGACGGCAACGTCCGCGTCGCCTCCTTCTTCGGGCTCATGGAGACGACCTCGGAGAGTGCGCCACTTTCCGCTCCAATGACGCTGGGCTCGTGGCTCGCAGCCGCCGACGGCGACGCGAGCGGTTTCTGGTTCCAGTCGCTCCTCGCCGATCTCGCGTTCCCCGAGGCGTTCGTCTGGGGGCAGATGGCCGCCGTCGGGAGGCTCGACGCGCGAGCCGCGACAGACACATTCTCCTCCGGCAGCCTGACGCCCGAATCGAACCTGGGCGATGCGACGACGGCGTGGACCTGGGGCGGCGGCCGGCTGGTCGATTCCTGGCCAGCGGCGGTGGCCGAGGACGACTACCGCACGGTCCGCACGTCGGACATCGAGACCCTTCTGATCGGCGGGGAGGTCGACTTTGCGGCGCCGCCGCAGGGGGCGACGGAGGAGCTCCTTCCCAATCTGCCGAACGGCCGCCAGGTCGTGCTGCCCGGCTTCGGCCATTCGACGAGCTTCTTTGCGGACCAGCCGGAGGCGGGGACACACCTGATCAACACGTACCTCGCCAGCGGCGAGGTCGACGACTCGCTCTACGAGCCGCAGGCCGTCGACTTCACGCCCGAGGTCACGCAGACGGCACTCGGGAAGGGCGTCGGCGGTGCGCTCGTCGGCTTCGCCCTCCTCACGGTGCTGTCACTGCTCTGGATGGCCGTCCGCGTCCGCAGGAAAGGCGGATTCGGCGGCAAGGCCGGCGCGGTCCTGCGGTCGGTCTATCCCCTCGTCCTGGGGCTCGGCGGGTGGTTCGCCGGCGTCCTGATCGTGGTCACGGCGATGCCGGGCACTCCGCTCGACGACGAGCTGCTCGCGATCCTCTCGATCGGCGTGCCGATCGCACTCGGCATCTACCTCGCGTGGGTGAACCGCGACTGGGCGGCCAGGATCAAGGCCATCGGCTTCGCGGCCTCCCTGGGCGGTGCGTTGGTCGTCGGCTGGCTCGGGTTCCAGGTGACGGAGGGGCTCCTCGCCCTTATCACCACGATCCTCGGGGCGACCGTCGGCGCAAACCTGATCCTGCTCGTCCTCGACATCGCGTGGGATCGGCAGGCTCGCGATCGCTTCGCCGAGGCCGACGCGAAGGAGCCGCTCGAGGCGCATCCCTCGATCGGTTGAGAAGCACCGCACACCAGGTCCTGCGGGCCTTCGGGCTCGCAGGACCTGGCTTTCTAGAGCCCGCTGCCGCTCAGGTACGCGTCGAGGAGAGCGTCCCCGAAGAAGAGCGCGATCACGGCGCCGAAGGCGAGGAACGGGCCGAAGGGGATCGCCATCTTGCGGGCGGCGGAGCCGTGCCGGACGACGAGCACGACGGCCGGCACGAGCGCCGCGAGCATGCCGATCATGAGCGCGACCAGCACGAGCTTGCCGAGCATGGCGCCGAGCAGGAGGCAGAGCTTGACGTCCCCCATCCCCATCCCCTTCGGGATAGGCGAGGAGGGCCGCGAAGAGGAAGAGGGCCGCGCCGAGCGGCGCCAGGATCCACTCGAGCCACTGGCCGGGGTGGAGGGCGAGCTGCGCCGCGAGGACGATTGCGGCCGAGGGCAGGACGATCTTGTCCGGGAGGATGTGCCGCTCGAAGTCGATGGCGGAGAGGACGACGAGCGTGGCGCAGAAGAAGGACGCCAGGAACGCCTCGGCGGTCAGGCCGAAGGAGAGGAAGCAGGCGGCGACGAGGAGCGCCGTGAGGAGCTCGACGGCCAGGTAGCGGAGCCCGATGCGCTCGCCGCAGGCCCGGCAGCGGCCGCGGAGGAGCAGGTACGAGACGACGGGGACGTTGTCGCGCCACGCGATCTGGGCTCCGCACGAGCCGCAGGCAGACGGGGGACGGACGAGCGAGCGGCCCTCCGGGAGCCGCGCGGCGACGACGTTCAGGAAGCTTCCGAGGGCGAGGGCGGGCGGAAGGACGACGAAGGCCAGGGCGAGGTTCATCTCAGCACCGGTATCGGCGCGCGGCGCCGCAGCCTTGAAGGTCTACGAGACGGGCGGACGGGCGAGCTTGAGATCGCCGCTCGACGCGTCGTTGTAGCTCACGACCGGCAGCCCGTCCGCGCCGAGCGCGATCGACGTGTGACGGCCGACGTTGCCGGGCGTGTCCAGAGCGGCGGCCTGGTTTCCGGAGGTGCAGGCGGCGTTGCCGCAGTGGAGGACCTTGAGATCGTTCGTCGCTCCGTCGAAGTAGCTGACCACCGGGAAGCCGTCCGCGCCGATGGCGATCGACGTGTCGTAGCCGAGCGGATCGGCCGACGTGTCGACGGGCGTGGTGACGTTGCCCGCGACACAGGAGGCATCGCCGCAGTGGAGGACCTTGAGGTCGCCGGTAGTCCCGTCGCGATAGCTCACAACCGGGAGCCCGTCGGTCCCGATCGCCAGGGAGCTGAAGTCGCCCACCCAGCCGTCCGCTGTCGACGGTGGTCGTGCTCCCGGAGCTGCAGGCGGCGTTCGCGCAGTGGAAGATCAAGAGGTTGCCGTCGTCGAGGTCGAAGTAGCTGATCACCGGGAGGTCGTCGGCGCCCACGGCGATCGAGGTGTCGGTGTCCGCCCCCACGGGGCCGGGGTCGGCCACGTTGATCGAGTTCCCGGAGGTGCAGGCGGCGTTGCCGCAATGGAGGACCTTGAGGTCGCCGTTCGTGACGTCGGCGTAGCTCACCACCGGCAGGCCGTCGGCGCCGATCGCCAGCGACGTGTCGGATCCGACGTTCGCGGGGCCGGTGTCGACGGACGTCACCTGGTTCCCCGACGTGCACGCGATGGTGCCGCAGTGCAGGACCTTCAGGTCGAAGTTCGTCACGTCCTTGTAGCTCACGACCGGCAGGCCGTCCGCGCCGATCGCGAGGGAGGTGTCCGTGCCGACGCCTCCGGGGCTGTCGACGGTGGTGGCCTGGTTCCCGGCCGTGCACGCCTCGTTCCCGCAGTGAAGGATCTTCAGATCGGCGCTCAGGTCACCGCTCGTCGCGTCCCGGTAGCTCATCACCGGAAGCCCGTCGACTCCGATCGCGACGGACGTGTGGTCGCCCACGACGCCGGCCGAGTCCAGCGTGACGACGAGCGGCGCGCCGCACACCTCGGCCGGGAAGGAGCGCGGGCTCGCGCTCGCCCGGGAGCAGTAGGCCTGGAGCCCGCTCTCGCCGGTCTCGCCCTTGAGCGCGAAGAGCGCGTCGGCCGCCGAGGTCGTGTAGTAGCGGCCGTCGGAGTCGGCCTTGGTGTAGTAGCGGGCGTCCGAGGCGGCCTTCTTGTAGTAGCGGGCGTCCGACTGCTTCTTCGTGTAGAAGAGCTTCACTGCCATGGGCTTCATGTGCTTGGCCCAGAGGTGGTTCACGCTCGTGCTGACATGCCCGCCCGCCGGAGTCGCGAGCATCGCCACGAGCACCAGTCCCAGGCAGAGGAGCGCGACGCCACGCCGGGTGCGCATGATGTTCCCTAATGCCCCGTCAGGTAATGCCGCCTAGCTTCTGCGTCGTGAGCACCAAGCATGAGTCCGCACTCGGCCGCGGCCAAGGCTGGATGCCTTGGCAAGGTCGAGGGTGGGCTCAGGCGCCGCGTGATCGCGGGGCAGAAGCAGGCATGTATTGCCTGATGGGGCATCAGCCGGACTGCAGGCCGGCCACGACGACGAAGTCGCCGGCCGTCTCGGGGTCGGAGTACATCTGCCCCTCGACGAGCGAGCCGAGCGGCGGCCAGTCGTAGTACGTCGGCCAGCCGTTCGACTCCGAGGGGAGCACGATCCGGTTGCAGACGATCGGGCCGCTCGTGTGGAAGTTCTCGTGCACGGTGCAGTCGCCGTTGGCGTAGATGAGGCCCTGGAAGCCTGACGGCTCCGTGGGACCCTGGGTCGCGCCCTGGTCGTACTCGGCGTCGCCGCCGGCCAGGACGATCATCATGTTCTGGGTCGGGTCCCAGTTCTCCATGCCGGTGTCGATGCAGGACGACGTCCCGGAACCGCCAGCGCAGACGATCTCGTCGAACTCGAGGTCGTCGGTGGCGTAGATGATGCCGCGGCCCTGGTAGTGGGCAACCGAGCCGTCGTCGTCGAAGCGGAAGTCGCCGTCGATGTAGATCGTGCCCTTGATCTTGAGCACGTGCGTCACGTGGTTCCAGGAGAGCTCGCCGACGAGGTTTCCGAGCGAGTCGTGCACCTGGCACGTGTAGCTCGAGCTGATCGGCGTCACCTCGGCCGAGCCTGGAACGCTGTTGTCGAGGACGGAGTTGGTGTCGAACCCGCCGGGGAAGCTGCCGGTGGTGCAGTTGTGCTTCGGCCCGGGCTTGGCGTTCTCGTACCAGTAGGCGAGGTCGACCGCGGGCTTCGACAGGTTCTGCGGCGCCGTGCCGATCGCGTTCGCCCAGACCTTGTCCACGGAAGAACACGGCGAGTGTGGCGTCTGGGCGTTGTACTGGCACGTGCCGGCGACCTGGGCGCTGGCGAGGGGCGTGCCTGCGGTGCCGATCGTGGTCGTCGGCGGCGGGTTGTAGTAGACCCTGATGGTGACGTGGTCGACCGAGGCGGTGCGCGACGAGGCGGTCAGGTTCAGCGCCTTGAGGCGGAGCCCGAAGTTCGACGCCTCGACCTGCGCCTCGGTCCACGTCGTGCCCCAGAGGTCGGTGCCGGAACCGTAGGTCCGGGTCGAGTCGGAGGTCGTCCAGTCGGTCGTGGACGCCTTGTCGCTTCCGGAGGGTGCGCCCGCCTTCAGGAGGTAGACGTCGTAGTCCTCGATGGAGTTGGAGTTGCTCGCCATCCGCTCGATGGTGGCCTCGATGCCCACGACCGTGGAGCCCGTGGGCAGGTTGACGCCGAAGCCCGTGACGTCGAGGTTCGCGCTCTGGGCGCTTGCGCCCAGCGTCGCCGTCGCGCGCACGTTGTTGCTCGAGTAGACGTTCGACGAGGTCGTCCAGCCGGTCGCCGCGCTCGGGTTGCGTAGCGCCGACGTGCCCGCCGGGGTCATCGTCACGTCGTCTCCGACCTCGACGGTCGTGTTCGCCCCCGAGATCGTGGCGCTTCCGACCAGACAGAGGTCGCCGCGCGTCGCGATCGGCATCGTGATGTTCACGTCCTGGATCGTCAGACAGCTCGTCGTCGAGTCCGCGTACCACCGGTTCCACGCGGCGACGTTGGCGCCGCTGTTCAGGCCGTAGACCTGCGCGCTGCGGGTGAGCGTGCGCGTGATGTCTGCGGCCCCGGCCGGGTTGTCCACGGTGCCGGTGGAGGTGATCGTCCACGTCTCGCCGGAGAGCGTCCCCGAGTAGGTGACGCTCCCACCCTCGAGCTGGAGGGTCGTCGAGCCGAGGAGCGAGCCCGTGAGCGGGCTCAGGGAGCTGTTGAGGACCGAGAAGGCCTGCGCGATCCCGGCCTCGGCAAGGGTGTAGGCGGTCTCACGGCCCTTGGACGCGCTGGCGCTCCTGGCGTTCGAGGTCGAGTAGTAGATGAGCGTCGCGCCGGTGAGCGAGAGCACGCCGAGGATGCCGATCGACATGATCAGCGTAATGCCCTCCTGGGCTCTGATGTGACGTCGGAAAAGCCGCATGGAAACTAGGCGCGCGTGGTGTTCCTGAGGACAATGTCGGCAACAAGGCGCCACTTCTTCCATGCCTCGTTCGGGTAGACGTTCACCGGCATGTCAACGGTCAGGCGGCCGAGCGCCGTGGTCGAGGGCGCCGTGTAGGCGAAGACGTTCCCGGACGTGATGTAGTCAGCGATCGGGACGGCGGACCCGCTCCCCTTCTTGCGGCGCAGCTTGTAGCGGTTCGTCCCGGCGGAAGCGGTGTCGTAGACGACGGTGGTCTGCGTTCCCGCCGCGCTGGGGCAGCCCGGGGGCAGGGTGATCGTGACGGACGCTGCGCTCGTGAACGTCAACGAGCTCGCGCAGTGGATCTCGCGCCGCATCTGGTCGAAGGCGACCCGCGCGCTCAGCTGCGCCTGGAAGCGTCGGTTCGCGTCGAGCTCCGCCTTGGCGCCCGACACGAAGAGGGTCGTCAGCGTGGAGACGACGATCAGGAAGATGGTGAGGACGGCGAGGAGCTCGATGAGCGTGTAGCCGCCCCGGCCGCGGAGCGTCCTACCGATGCGCTTCACGGGTCAGCCTTTCTGGCTCTCGACCCAGGCGAGCATCCTGCGGGCGACCTGCTCGCTCTTGGCGCCGAAGCCGAATCGGACGGACAGGCTGCGGTCGACCTGAACGAGGGTGCGCAGTGCGTCGTCGCCGTTTCGCCAGCCGAAGCCGGCGCCGGTGACGATCCAGGCGTGCTGGTAGAGCCAGTGCCCCACGAACTTCTCCCCGGGCCGCGACGTGAGCGCGCTCACGCGGCGCTCGAGCTTCTTCGCGCGCCGCGGGAGCGGCATCTCGTCGACGGGCTCGCCCGGCACGCCCGGAACGACGAAGTCCGGGGTGCGATAGTCGCTCTGCTTCGGCTTGGGGGCGGGCGCCGGAGCAGGGGCGGGGGGCGCTGCGGCCGTGGTCGTCGGCGCCGGTGCGGTCGTGGTCGGGGCCGGAGCGGTGGTCGCCGGCGGCGCAGGAGCGGTCTCGGCGGGAGGCTGCTCCGCGTGCCAGTCGCTCATGAGCACGATCGGCGTGCCGTCGTACGGGGACTTGTTCTCGGGCACGCCGCGCTCGGCGTACTCGTTGCTCCGCGAGAGGGTGACGACGACGAGGGGGGCGCCGTTGTCGACGACCCGCGTGCCCGCGGCGGGCGACTGGGTCGCGACCGTGTTGGCGGCGTAGCCCTTCACCGGGCCCTCGACCTGCCAGGCGAACCCCTCGTCCTGAAGGATCCCCTTCGCGAAGACGTACGCCTGGGGCTTCACGTCGGGGACGACGAGGATCTCCGGCTGTGCGGGCTCGCCGGCGGCGGGGGCGGTCGTGGCGGTTTCCGAGCCCTGGGGGCCTCCGGCCGCGAGCGTCCAGCTGGCAGCCGCGAGCAGCCAGATCACCACGAGAGCGATCAGGCGCGGGGCGAGCGTAGCCAGACGGGCCGCCATGCAGTCCCAATCGGCAGCCCAGGGCGAAAGATCAAGCCCCTTCGCGGTATGAACTACGGAGCGTTCGTCGTAAAGCGGATGACCCGCTTGCGGATCACCTTCACGACTCGCTGGCCCGGCGCCGCGGCGACCTGCTTCAGGCCGTTCATCGCGACCGCCTCGGAGCGGTCGGGGGTCGCCCCGTCCTGCCACCGGAAGGCGATGCCGGCGAAGGCCTGGAACCAGGGCTCGGCCTGCGGATAGCGCGCGGTCGGCGCGAACTGGAGATGGAGGTGCGGGCCGGTCGAGTTGCCGGTGGAGCCGACGCGGCCGACGAGCTGGCCGGCACGGAGCGCCCCGCCGCGAACGACGCCGGGATCGAGCGAGGAGAGGTGGCAGTAGAGGAACTCCTCGCCGGTGGTCGTCCGCAGCATGAGCCCGATTCCGCACTTGCCCGAGTCGATCGCGAAGACATGGGTGACGACCGCCTCGTGCAGGGCATAGAGCGGCGAGCCGAACGGAGCGGCGATGTCGGCCGCCGGGTAGTCGTGGTGCGTGTGCGCCGTCGAGACGTTCGCCGCCCCGCCGCCGACGGGGAAGACCCAGCCGTCGAACGACTGCTGCCCCCCGGCGGCCACTCCTGCTCTCCAGGCGACCAGGTACGGATAGGGGTTGACGACGCCGTCGTAGCCCTGCGCGCTCAGCTCGGACGGGTGCATCTCGAAGTGGACGTGGGGCGAGGTGCCGACCGCGTCGCCGGTCGCGCCGACGAAGCCGATCACATCGCCCGCGCGGACGACGGCGCCGTCGCGGGCGAGCGGCGTGAAGTCCGAGAGGTGCGCGTAGTAGAACTCGTTCCCGAGGGCGTCGCGGAGCCAGAGACGGTTGCCGCCGACGTCGTTCCAGCCGACGTTGAAGAGCGACCCGTCGGCGACGGCCACGAGCGGTGTCCCCAGCGGCGCGAAGATGTCGTTCCCGTGATGCCAGGTCGTCGTGCGCGGCACGCCGAAGTCGTCCGAGAAGGACGCCTCACCGGCGACCGGGAAGACGTAGCCGCCTCCGGCGAGGCCGGTACCGAGGGCCGCAGCCTCCTGCGCGGCCTTCACCCTCTTCAGCGCCTCGACGGCCCCGGCGAAGCGGGCCCGAAGCCTGTCGATCCTGGCCTGCGAAGCGCGCTCGACGTCGCCGAGCTGCGAGAGCCGGGCGTCAAGCTGGGCGAACTGCGCGTCCGTCAGCCTCGGGTTGCCGAGGCGCCGCTCGAGCCGGAGGCGCTGCCAGTCGCGCGCGCCCACCCGCCCAAGGGCGCGGTCGAGCGCGTCCGAGAGTCGCTGGACGCGCGTGCGGGCCCGCTCCAGCCGCGCGCCGAGATCCGGGCCCGTGGCGGCGGCGAACGCCGTCGGCGGACCGGGAGTGAAGGGAGCGCCGCCCAGCGTCGAGGCCAGCGCGAGCACGTCGTCGACGTACCACTGCGCGTGGTTGTAGGCGAAGATCGCGCGCTCGATCGACTCGTGGGCGCCGGCGGCCGCGAGGTAGCGGGCGGCCGCGAAGACGGCGTCCTCGGGATCCCACGGGTTGGCGAGCCCGTCGCCGTCCGCGTCCATCCCCCACCGCATCCAGGTCGAGGGCATGAACTGCATCCAGCCGACCGCGCCTGCCGAGCTCGGCCCCATGTTCTGCCCGTAGCCCGACTCGATCTTGTTGATCGCGCCGAGCACCTGCCAGGGGACGCCGTAGCCCTCGCCGGCCTGCTTCCAGAGCGTCACGAGCTGCTCGTATGAGCGAACCTCGGGGCGCGCCGGGGGCCGAGAGAGGGACGGGACGCGGATCGAGCCGGGGGAGTTGGGAACCCGGTAGCTCGGCAGGCTCCCCGGAGTCGCGGAGAGCTGACTGGAGGCCGCGGGAATCGCCGCCAGTGCGAACACGGCGACGAGGACGGAGACGACGCGGATCATTGATCCGAGGTCGCCAGCCGCAGGCCGGGCCCCGGATCCGCTTCCGGCTCGGGCTCCGGCTCGGCCTCGTCCTCCGCAAGGCTCGAAAAGTCGACGGCTGCGGTCTTGCCCTCCTCGGCGGCGCGCTTCCTGCGCAGCGCCTGCTCGACCGCGATCTCGAAGTCGTGGCGGTTGCTGGCCGCCGCCGCAGCGACCTCGAGCTCGACGACGTCGTCGACGACGAGCTCGACGAGGTGCTGAGAGAAGCTCTGCATGTGGTGGTACGCGCCGTCCTCGATCGCCTCGGTGAGACCGTGGGTCTTCTCCGGCTCGCGGATCAGGTCGGCGATGCGCGCCGTGTTGACCATCACCTCGATCGCCGCCACGCGGCCCCCGACCTTGCGCGGGACGAGCCGCTGGCTGACGACGCCCCGGAGGGTGCCGGCCAGGATCTCCCGCACCATCATCTGCTTCTGGGGCGGGTAGAACTCGATGAGCCTCCCGATCGTCTCCGCGGCGTCGAGGGTGTGCAGCGTCGAAAAGACCAGGTGCCCGGACTCGGCCGCCTGGAGCGCGGTCTGGGTCGACTCCTCGTCGCGCAGCTCGCCGATGAGGATCACGTCGGGGTCCTGGCGGAGCACCCGGCGCAAGGCCTGACTGTAGGACTCGGTGTCGAGCCCGATCTCGCGCTGGTTGACGATGGACGCCCAGTCGTCGTGGATGAACTCGATCGGGTCCTCGATCGTGACGATGTGCTGCTTGCGGTTGCGGTTGATCCAGTTGAGCATCGCCGCGAGCGTCGTCGACTTCCCGGACCCGGTCGCGCCCGTGACGAGGACGAGCCCGCGGTGCTCCTCGGAGAGCTTGGCCACGCCCTCGGGGAGGCCCAGGCGCTCGAAGCTCGGGATCTCCTTGGGCACGAAGCGAAAGGCGAACGAGATCGAGCCGCGCTGCCGGAAGCCGTTGACGCGGAAGCGCCCCAGCCCGTGGGCGAGGTACGAGGTGTCGAGCTCGCCCGATTCGAGGAACTGCTCCCGCTTGGCGGGCGAGCGGTCGGTGACGAGCAGCAGAACGGTCTCGAGGTCTGAGTCCGTCAGGATCCGCTGCTCCAGCGGCTGCAGGTCGCCGTCGACACGGACCATGGCCGGAGAGGACACCTTCAGGTGCATGTCGCTTCCTCCAGCGTCGATGACGCGTGCCAGCAGCTCGTCCAGGTTCATGACGACCTGGACGCCATCGGCGGGGCGTCGGAAGCCGCTTTAGCTCAAAGGGGGGATGAAGGCCTGGAGCCGGCCTCAGCTACACTGAGCCGCGCCTCGGGGGAGTACCCGAGTGGCCAAAGGGGACGGGCTGTAAACCCGTTGGCTCAGCCTACGTAGGTTCGAATCCTACCTCCCCCATTTCGCCCCGCATGGCTCCCGCGACCCCGCTGTTCATGCGGGTCGCGGTGTTCAGGGGCCGGGAAATCGCCCTCAGATCGACTTTTCGTAGAAGACGCTCGTCTCGATCGCTCGCGGGGACATGTCCAGGTAGTCGCCGAAGGGATCGCATTGCTCAAAGCCGGCACGCAGGTAGAACGCGATGGCTTCGGCCTGATACATGCCGGTTTCGAGCCGAAGAACCGAGTATCCGGCGCTTTTCGCTTCTCCTTCCAGATGTCGGAGCACGGCCATGGCGACACCCTGCCGCCGGGCTGTCGGCTGCGTGAACATCCGCTTCACCTCGGCGAAACCGTCGTAGAAGGCGACACCGCCGCAGCCCACGGCAACGCCGTCAACTCGTGCGGCGAAGAACCTGACGTTGCTTTCGAAGAGTCGCTCGAGCGGAAGGGAGTGATGCTGCTCCGGCAGGTAGGGACCGGTGAGAGCCCGATCCAGCTCGGCCAGGAGTTGCCTGATCTCGTCGGTTGCGACCGATACCCGCTCAATCGTCAAGCCCACCGGTCGCTCCTCGCCACGTAAGTGGGATTGGGCATGGCCGCAGGGAAAACGCCCTCTCCGCCGTTAGTGATACGGCGGCAGACAGGCCAGGAAGGTACGGAGATCGGCATACATCTCGCATTCCAGCAAGAAGCACGCGCGGAGGGCAGGACGGCCCGGCCCATCGTAGGATCGGGCCGCGTCCTCGCGCGGCCTCACCTTCGCACAGCTCGCGGCGAGGGTGACGGTTGATCGGGCCGAACCGGGCAGCCGACGCCACGGCTCAGCCAGACGTCTCGACGTCGAGGCGGTCGAGGATCGTCCAGGCCTGCGTCCTGATCGCCGTCGGCGCGTCAGTTCCAAAGGCGACGTAGGCATAGAAGCGCCGGCCAGAGTCGCTGAACGGGATGAAGCGATCGAAGAACACCTTGCGCCGGTCGAGGCAGTCGACCGCCTCGCTGGGATAGCCGTTGCTCGGCCCGAACTGTCCGGGTCGCTTTGGATAGTCGGCGCGCGTGATTCTGCCGTCTTCCGGGTCGCCGCGGCGCTCCTCGATGACGACCAGAGCATCCGTCGGCCCCATGTCCTCGATGGCGTTCTCCGGCATGTGGGCGCAGTTTTCACCGCCCGAGCGAGCGGGGAACGTGCTGAAGGCGACGAGCTCTCTCGGATCCGCGAGCGAGGGCATGAGTGGGTCAGTCGAACGCGTCCAGCTCGACGGGTACGAGCCGGTGAGGCCGGCCTCGGGGATGTCGTACGTCGTCCAGTTGAGCGCCTCGGCAGCGTCCGAGCTGGCCTGGCCGGTCACGGCCTTCATGGTGGTGCCTCCTTGCTCGCCAGAGGGCACTCCTCCACAGGCCGAGACTCCGAGCACGAGACAGAGCGTGGAAATGCTCAAGTATCCGCGCACGCTTGAGTTACGTCCCGTGGGCTGAGGAGGTCCAGGGCGAATCTCTGCTGCTCGGGCGTCGGGTTCGAGTCCTACCTCCCCATTTCGCCCCGCCGCTGTCCCAAGACCGCGTGGTTGAGCGGTCACGCGTACCGAAAGCAGAGCGGCGCGTTGCCGGCCGAGGAGTGACCAGCGTCCTGCTCACGGCTCCGTGTGGACGATGACATCGACGATCTCCGGGTGGTCGCGGCGGATGCGCTCCTCGATCTCGCTCGCGCTCGCGTGGGCCTCGGCCAGCGCGCGCTCCGGCGCCATCGCCAGGGTGAGGAAGGCGACGAGGCCGCGCTCCGTGGCCAGAAAGCGGAGCTCGCGCGGCTCGCTGCCGGTCGTGTCGCGGACGATGTCGCGGACGGCCTCGGACTCCGACTCGAGCGCTCCGGCGGGCACGGCGCTGACTGCGGCGGGCTCGGCGAGCGGCTCGATGTGCGTCTGGACGGCGTCGACGACCGGCACGGCGGCGAGGATCTCCCGCTCGACCGACTCCGCGACCTCGTGCGCCTCGGCGAGCGTGAGGGAGCCGGGGAGCTTGAGGTGGAGGGAGACCTCGGTGCGATCGCCCACGTCGAGGACGGAGACGTTGTGCACCTCGCGCACGTCCGGCACGCGGAGCGCGGCGGCCGTCGCGCGCTCCCCCAGCTCGCCGGCCTCGGCAGGCTCGACGTGGACGACGACGTCGGCGCCCGGAACCGCCCGCTCGACGGCGTCCTCGACGGCGTCGGCTGCGGCGTGGCCCTGGCCGACGGCCGCGCCGGGGGGGACGCTGATGACCACGTCGGCGAAGTGGCGCCCGGCCGCCCGACGCATGCGCAGCCGCCTGAGCGTGACGCCGTGGCCGAGCGCCTCGATGGCGCTCCGCGCCGCCTCGACCTCGTTCACGGGCGCCTGGTCCATGAGGACGTCGACGTTCCTGCGGATGAGCCTTCCCGCAGCCGCGAGGACGAGGACTGCGACGAAGAGCGCGGCGATCGCGTCGCCTTCCGGGTACCCGGCGCGAGCGGCGAGCAGGCCGATGAGCACGGCGGTCGAGCCGGCGAGGTCGCCCCCGAAATGCAGCGCGCCCGCGGCGAACGCAGGGCTGGCGTACCGTCGCGAGGCGCGGTGGGACACGACCGCTCGGCTGGCGTCGATGAGGATCACCACGCAGATCACGAGGAGCGCGTACCACGTCGCGTCCACGTCCGAGGTCCCCGTCACGAGCCGCCGGATCGCGACTGCGGCGATCAGCAGGGAGACGAGCACGAGAAACGAGGCCTCGGCAAGGGCGGCCAGGTGCTCCGCCTTCCCGTGACCGTAGGGATGGCTGCGGTCGGCCGGGCGAACCGCGACGCCCACGGCGAAGAGGGTCAGCAGCGCTGCGACGAGGTCGGTCCCGGAGTGCGCGGCCTCCGACAGGAGCCCCAGGCTTCCGGTGGCGAGCCCGGTCGCGAGCTTGACGACGATGAGGACGACCGCGGCCACGACCGAGACGAGGGCGATGCGGCGCTGGGGGCTCACCGGGCACAGGCTAGCCCCGGAGGCCGCTAACGCTCGCCGCGAAGGCGCCGATAGAGAGAGCGTGTCCGTCGCGGCCCGCACCGCCGACCGCGTGCAGGCGCCCCGAGCCGCTCTCGCGCGCGCGGGGACCCGTGCCGCTCCCCTGCTCGCAGCCCTGGTGGGCGCGAGCTTCCTGCTGCGGCTGGCGCTCGGCTGGCTCCGGGCGACGCCCACCTTCTTCGCGGACGAGTACATCTACGCGGAGCTGGGACGCTCGCTGGCCGACACCGGGCGGCCACTGATCCGCGGCGCCTCGGCCGGCTTCCCCGCCCTCCTGCAGCCGCTCCTGACCGCGCCGGCCTGGCTGTTCGACGACGTGGAGACCTCGTTTCGCCTGATCCAGGCGCTCGGCGCCCTTGCCATGTCGCTCGCCGCCGTACCGGTCTTCCTGCTCGCCCGGCGCCTCGACCTGGGCGCCGGAGTCTCCTTCGCGCTCGCCGCCCTCGCCCTCGTGGTTCCCGACCTGATCTACGCCGGCTGGGTCGTCGCCGAGCCGTTCGCCTATCCGCTGGCGCTCGGCGCGGTCGCGGTCGGAACCGTTGCGCTCGCCCGGCCGAGCCTGCGGCTTCAGCTCGCCTTCCTCGCGCTCGCCGGGCTGGCCACCTTCGCCCGCGTCCAGTTCGCCGTCCTCCCGCTCTGCTTCCTCGCAGCCGTGCTCGTCCTCGGCCTTCGGGACCGGCGCGTGCGCGGAACGCTGCGCGAGCAGGCGCTCGTCCTCGCCGCGGTGGTGCTCCCGCTACTCGCATTCGTCGCGCTCGGCCCGAGCCGGGCTCTGGGGTTCTACGAGGGGATTCTCGACCTGGAGATCGCCTCGCCGGAGCTGGCGAAGTGGTTCGGCACCGATGCGATGCTCCTCGCCTACGCCGCCGGCGTCGTGCTCGCGCCCGGCGCTCTGCTGGGCCTCTGGCTCGCTCTGCGGCGGCCCCGTTCCCGGGAGGAGCTCGCCTTCGGCGCGCTCACGGCCCCCTTCCTGGTCGCCCTCCTCGTCGAGGCGGCCGCCTACGGGCTCGGCGGCGACCGCATCCAGGAGCGCTACTTCTTCTACGCGATCCCGCTCGTCGGGATCCTCTTCGCGCTCTACGCCTCGCGCGGCTGGCCGCACCGCCTCGCACTCGGCGTGCTGGCCGCGGGCCTGATCCTGCTCGCCGCCCGCGTGCCCCTCTCCGGGTACTCGGCCGCAGACGGCAAGACGAACTCGCCGACGCTCTTCGCCACCGCACGGCTCGAGCAGGCGCTCGGAGACGTCGCGACGGCCTCGCTCATCCTCGCGCTCGGCGTCACGCTCCTGGCAGGGGTGCTCGTCCTGGCGAGCCGCCGCCCCAGCGTCGCCACGCCGCTGACGCTCGGCCTCGCGCTCGCAGTCTGCGCGACCACCTACGCGGGGGCCACGTCCTTCAACCTCGCCAACGCCGAGCGGACCCGAACCGACGTCCTCGGCCCGGAGCCGTCCTTCGTGGACGTGTCGGGGATCGACGACGTGGCGATGCTCCTGACCCGCTCGAGCGAGCGGGGCGTCGCGTCCGAGTACCTCTTCTGGAACCGTTCGGTGGACGCCGTCTACCTTCTGCCCGGCGCCGAGCCGCCCGACTCCTTCGCGGTCACGCGCCTCACGACCGCGCCTGACGGAACCCTGCTCGCGGCGGGCAGGCCCGTGACCAGGCCGCTCGCGGTCGACGGGTTCAGCGACACCGTCCGCTTCCGGGACTCCGACGAAATCGCCTCGTCGCCCGTCTTCGACCTGGTCTCCTCGCCCGGCCCCCAGCGCCTGGCGCTCTACGCGCCGGGCCGCTTCGAGGACGGTTGGCTCGGGCTCGCCGGCAGCTTCCAGCTCTGGCCCGAGTCGGAGGCCGGCGTCCTGACGTTCGAGCTGACGGGCCCGACGGGTCACCGCCCGTGGCGGTCGAGCTCGACGCCGCCTGGGCTGCCCGTGCGCGAAGTGATCGTGCAGCCCGGCCGGACCGTTCACGGTGACGGTGCCGGTCTGCGGCGTCGGCTCTGGAGCATGGACTTCGTCGCGCCGTCGACCGGCGCCGTCGGCGGGCGCTTCGTCAGCGTGGTCTCGGAGCCGACGTACCGGCCCGATCCGGGCTCCTGCTAGGGTAGGGCCGTCGGCGGAACCGCCAGCGGGGCCGCGGGGCCTCCCCGATCGCCCCAGAGGACGCGTCCTCTCGCCCCTGGTAGCCATGGAGACCAGCACTCCCTGCGTCCTTGCCTCGCACCGCCATCCACCCCCACGACGAGGACGACCCGCCCTCCCGCGGAGGCTAGACGCAGTCCTTGAGGCCCTGGGCCTCGGGCAGGGACTCGAGCTTCTTGAGCGTGTTGTTCTCGATCTGACGGATGCGCTCGCGCGTGACGCCGAAGGCGCGGCCGACCTCCTCGAGCGTCCGCGGCTGCTCGCCCTTCAGCCCGAAGCGGAGCTCGATCACCTTGCGCTCCCGGATCGGCAGCGACTCGAGCGCCTTGTCGATGTCCTCGCGCCGAAGGTTGAGGGAGGCCGAGTCGAACGGGGACTCGGCGGCATCGTCCTGGACGAAGTCGCCGAGCTCGGACTCCTCCTCCTCGCCGATCGGCTTCTCCAGCGACACCGGCAGCTGCGCCATGCGCAGGATCTCGCGCACCTCGTCGGTCGTCATCTCGAGCTCCTCGGCGATCTCGTCGGGGAGAGGCTCTCGGCCGAGACGCTGCACCAGCTGCCGCTCGATGTGGACGACCTTGTTCAGCTTCT
Organism: uncultured Actinomycetes bacterium; assembly: GCA_963775625.1. Taxonomy (GTDB): domain Bacteria; phylum Actinomycetota; class Thermoleophilia; order Gaiellales; family Gaiellaceae; genus JAIBJN01. The sequence goes on from CAVZJM010000005.1 coordinate 32,876, forward strand.
CGACCATGTGCACCGGGATCCGGATCGTGCGCGCCTTGTCGGCGATCGCCCGCGTCACCGCCTGGCGGATCCACCAGGTCGCGTACGTCGAGAACTTGAAGCCCTTGCGGTAGTCGAACTTCTCGACCGCGCGGATGAGCCCGAGCGAGCCCTCCTGGATCAGGTCCAGGAAGGAGAGGCCGCGCCCGAGATAGCCCTTGGCGATGGAGACGACGAGACGGAGGTTCGCCTCGATCATCTCGGTCTTGGCGCCCATGTCGCCGCGCTCGATGCGCTTCGCGAGCGTGACCTCCTGGTCGGCCGTCAGGAGCGGCACCTTGCCGATCTCGCGGAGATACAGCCGCAGCGAGTCGAGGGACGGCTCGACCGTGAGGTCGAGCTTCGGCACCTTCTCCTCCTCCGCGAGCGCCGGCTCATCGTGCGGCGGCGTCTTGTGCTCCAGCCCCTCCACGAGCTCGATCCCGTGGTCGATCAGGTAGGTGTAGAACTCCTCGACCTGCTCCTTCGTGAGGTCGACTTCCTCGAGCCCCGAGACGATCTCGTCATAGGTGAGGAACCCTTTGTCCTGTCCGTCGGTGACGAGCTTGTGCAGCTCCTCGATCTCGGGCAGGGAGATGTCGACCTGGAGCATTGACCCGCCTTTCTCGTTACCGGTGCAACGTTGTCGGCTGGAACGAAAAGAGAGCCGGCGAGGTCTGCCGTTCGCCGGCCCTACAGGCACATCGGCTGGGGATTCTACAACGCCTGTCGAAAACTGGTAGACGGGTTTCAGGACTCCGCGGCGATCGTCCCCACCACCTCGCCCCGGCTGGAGCGGAGCGGGCGCTCGGCCAGCTCGGGGATGCCGAGGACCACGCCCGCCGCTGCGTACGAGGCCCGGTAGGCCCCGTCCTCCACTTTCAGGGCCACGCCCGTCCCGTCCGGCAGGCCGGCGCAGAGGACGCCCTCGGCCCCGCGCTTGGCGACGGCGCCCGGAAGCGCGCGCATGACCAGGGTGTCCACCGCCTGCGGCCCGCCGACGAGCTCGGGCCGGCTGGTCATGGCCGCGACGACCGTCTCCATCCCGGGCGGCGCGCCCTGGGCGAAGCCGGCGAACATGCGGGCCAGCTCCGTGAGGGAGAGCGCGAACGTCGGCACGCCGCAGCCGTCGATCGCCGTCCCGACCTCGTCCGCAGGCCGGCCGACGGTCTCGGCGACGAGCGCGAGGAGCTCCTCCTGGAGCGGGTGCCCGGGCAGCCGGTAGCCCTCGGTGTCCCAGCCCCGGGCGCGGCAGAGGAAGAGGAAGCCCGCGTGCTTGCCCGAGCAGTTGTGGCGAAGGCGCGAGCCGTGCTCGGCGCCGCACTCGAGGTCCTCCGTCGTGACGCCTGCCCGCTCGAGCAGGGCGCGCACGGCGACGAGCTGCTCGGGGCGCGCCTCGTGCGAGGCGCAGGCGATCGCCAGCTCCTCCGTCGGCAGGTCGTGCTCGACGAGCGGGAGCGCCTGCAGCGGCTTGGCGGAGGAGCGAACGTAGGCGACGAGGTCCGGGTCGCCCCAGCCCCGGACGACCCGGCCGCCCTGCACGACGACGGCGTCGACGCGATGGCGGGACTCCACGAGGTCCCCTCGGGTCACGGCTACATTGAGCGCGTCCACGAGGAGGAAGACTATTCCCGAGTTTCCCGAGGTGGAGGCGGCGCGGCAGGCGCTCGACGGGCGGCTCGCCGAGGCGCCGGTCGCCAAGGCGGGGCCCGCGCACGTCGCGACGCTGAAGACGTTCGACCCGCCTCTCTCGGCGCTGGAAGGCCGGCGCCTGGCGGGAGCACGGCGACGTGGCAAGAATCTCCTCTTCCCTACCGACGACGGCGAGCTCGTCCTGCACGTGCACCTGATGAGCGCGGGGCGCATTCGCTTCCTCGAGCCCGGGGCGAAGGGCCCCAAGACTCCGGCGTTCCGGCTCCGCCTGGCCGACGGCGGCGAGCTGATCCTCACGGAGGGCGGCCCGAAGAAGCGGGCCAGGGTCGGCGTCTACCGGCCGGCCGAGCTCGAGGCCGAGCTGGCCCACCTGGGCCCGGAGGCCGACGGGATCACCGTCGAGGAACTGGCGGAGATCGCCCGCCGGGAGGCACGGCGGCTGCACCCCTTTCTCCGCGACCAGCGCGCGCTCGCCGGCATCGGCCGGGCGTGGTCGAACGAGATCCTGAACCGCGCGAAGCTTTCGCCCTACGCGCTCACGACCGAGCTCTCGGACGAGGAGGTCGAGCGCCTCGCCGCGACGATCCGCGAGCAGCTCGCCGCCGGACTGGAGCTCCGCCTGGCCGGCGCGTCCGACAAGAAGGCCTACAAGGTTCACAACCGCCTCGGCGAGCCGTGCCCGAACTGCGGGACGCCCATCGCCCGCGTCGACTTCGAGGAGCACACGATCTTCTACTGCCCCGAGTGCCAGACGGGAGGGCGGGTCCTGAAGGACCGGCGCCTGTCGCGGCTGCTTCGCTAGGAACCGGTCGGCAGCCGGATCAGGAGAGTCTCCTCGCGCGCCTCGAGCTCGCCGCCGAGCGCGCGGACGAGGAGCGCGGCGGCGGGCGCCGCGAGCTCTCGGGCGTCCTCGCCGAGCACGACCGGCCGGGCGGTGCGGGAGAGCGGCGAGATGACGAGGCTCGCCCCGTCGACGTCGAGCGCGACGCTGTCGTGGCCGCCGAAGCGCGCGGCCGCCCGCGCGAGCTGCGAGAGCGCCCGCACGGTCGGCTCCGGGTCGACGCGAACCGTCGCCCCCCGGCCGGCCACGTTCACCCTGCCCTCCTCCAGCCGCGCCGCGGCCTCGTGCGCCAGCTCGAGCGAGTCGCGCTCGGCCAGGGGCGGGTCGTACCTGCCCGACTCGATCCTCGCGACGAGCCGGAGCTGGTCCACCAGCTCGTCGATCTGAGCCGAGGCGGCGCCGATCATCTCCACGTAGCGCGTCGCCGGCGCCTCCAGCGACAGCTGCTCCAGCGTCCGCGCGAAGCCGTAGACCGTCGCCAGCGGCGTCAGGATGTCGTGGCAGGCGACCGAAACGAGCTCGGCGAAGTGGCGTTCGTTCGTCATGGCACTGGGCTGCTACGTTCTCCGGATGGAGCGGAGACTAACGGGGACCACGGGGACGGTTGACATGCAGGCCTCCGTCCCGGACGTGCGGCTCGGGCTCTCCCGGGCGGGCGTGACGGGCGTCCAGAAGGCGGTGCGCATGCAACACGGCGGCCGCGACGCGCTCGTCTCCGCGGAGATCGACTGCTTCGTCGACCTCGATCCGGCGCAGAAAGGCGTGCACATGTCGCGCTTCCCGGAGCTCTTCGAGGAGGCGATCGACGAGCTCGTCATCGGCGAGATGCTTCTCGTCGAGCGGCTGGCCGAGCACATCGCGCGCCACATCGTCGAGCGCCAGGACGCGCTGCGGGCCGAGGTCAAGATCGCCGCGCGCTACCCGATCGAGCGCACGACCCCCGTGACGGGCCTGCGCACGCAGGAGCTGGTGACGCTGATCGGCCTCGCAGCGGCGTCGCGCTCGGCCGCGCGGAGGATCGTCGGCGTCGAGGCGACCGGGATCAACGCCTGCCCCTGCGCGCAGGGCCTCGTCCGCGAGCAGGCGGCCGAGCGGCTCGGCGAGGCCGGCTTCGAGGGCGCGGACGTCGCGAGGATTCTCGAGCTCGTCCCGCTCGCCACCCACAACCAGCGCGGCCGCGGGACGCTCTACCTCGGCACCGACCTCAGGCTCGACGCAGAGGACCTCGTCGAGCTGGTCGAGAGCTCGATGAGCTCGCCCGTCTACGAGCTCCTCAAGCGCCCCGACGAGCTCTTCGTCGTGGAGCACGCGCACCTCTCGCCGCGCTTCGTCGAAGACTCGGTTCGGCTCATGGTCAAGGGCGCGCTCGAGTCCTACGGCGAGCTCGGCGACGACGAGTTCGTGCTCGCCCGCCAGGTCAACTTCGAGACCATCCACAACCACGACGTGCTCGCCGAGCGCTTCGGCACCGTCGGCGAGCTGCGCGAAGAGCTGGCCAACGGCGGCCACTCGGCCCGCCACACCGAGCTGCGCGACTGGCTCCGAGCCGTCTGACCCCTTCAGACGCGGTTCGGGCTCGGGGGGGACGGCTTCGAGCCCGAGTGTCCGAGGCGCGGGCGGCGGCGCTCGATTCGGTTCTCCTCGCCGGCCAGGAGGCGGCGGATGTTCGTCCGGTGCAGCACGACGATGGCGAGAGCTGCGCCTGCTGTGAAGGCCACCACCGGCCACGACGCGTCGAAGAGAAGCGCCCAGAGCGGCAGCGAGATCGCCGCGAGGATCGACGCGACCGAGGCGTAGCGCGTCAGCAAGAAGACGAGGAGCCAGACCCCGGCGGCCGCCAACGCCGGGAGCGGCGCCACGGCGAGGGCGACGCCGCCGGTCGTGGCCACCATCTTGCCTCCGCGCGCGAAGCCGAGGAAGAGCGGCCGCCAGTGGCCGACCATGGCCGCGACTCCGGCGAGCACTCCGACGAGGTCGCCCCCGAACGCGAGGCCCAGCAGCGCCGCCGCGGCGCCCTTGGCGATGTCGAGGAACGCAACCGCCATCCCGAACTTGAACCCGAGCGTCCGCCAGACGTTCGTCGCGCCGGGGTTCCCGCTCCCGAGGGTCCGGATGTCGATGCCGCGCAGGAGCCGGGGTAGCCAGTACGCCCACGGCATGCTGCCGAGGAGGTAGCCGACGGCGATGAGGAGAGCGTCCGTCATGACTCGATAGCGTAGGCGTCGACCCAGCCGTTGACGACGTCCCAGTCGAGGTTTCCGAAGAAGGCCTCGATGTAGGACGCGCGGTCGGTCTGGTAGTCGAGGAAGTAGGCGTGCTCGTACACGTCGAGCGCGACGAGGGGCGCCGTGTTCCAGATCGGGAACGTGTTCTGGGCGTCGCCGACGTAGTTGAAGAGGCGCTGCTCGTCGAAGTCGTAGGCGGTCCAGGCCCACCCGCGGCCGGCCATTCCCGTTGCCTTGAGGTCGGCGCGCCAGTCGTCGGCGCTGCCGAAGTCCCGCTCGATCAGCGCGCCGATCGCCCCGTCCGGGTTGCCGCCCGCGCCGCCGAGATGCTCGAAGTAGATCTCGTGGTTCTTGACGCCGCCGATGGCGAAGGTGAGGTCGACCTTGAGCGCGCGGATCTCGGAGTAGACCTGGTTGGCGGCGGCGAGGTCGACCTCGCCCAGCTTCACCAGGATCTCGTTCCGCTTCGCCACGTAGCCCTGGTAGAGCTTGTAGTGCGCCTCGACCGAGGCGCGGGAGATGCCGTCCATCTCGAGGAGCTCGGGCTTGAGCTCGCGCGCCGCGATCTCCGCCCGATTGAAAGCCAAGGTCGCCATGCCAGCCTTTCCGTCGACTCGTTTACGCGCGCGGGAGCTTAGAGTTTCTGACGTAATGATGCCGCGCCGATGGTTCCCTGCGTGACCGACTCCCTGACTGCACTCGTCACCGGCGGCACGGGGCGCGTGGGGAGCGCCGTCGCGGCGCGTCTCGAGGCGGACGGCTTCCGCGTCCTGGCGGCCGGGCGCCGCGACGGCGACGTGTCCGATCCGGGCGCGGCCAGGGCCCTGGTGGAGCGCGCAGCCGGGGAGCTCGGGGGTCTCGACCTGCTCGTCCACGCGGCGGGCGCCGGTTTCGAGCCCACGCCGGTCGCGGAGGTCACGGAGGAGCTCTGGGACGCCGCCTTCGGCGCCACCGCGAAGGGCAGCTTCTTCGTGGCGCAGGCGGCGGCGGCGCACCTGCGCGCGTCGAGCCTCGGCCTCCTGATCCTGGTCGAGGACGTGGCCGCCTATCAGCCCTGGCCGGCCTTTGCGCCTCACTGCGCCGCGAAGGCCGCGCAGGCCATGCTCACCCGGGTGCTCGCGCGCGCTCTGGCGCCGGACGTGCGCGTGTGCGGCGTCGCGCCGGGCCCGGTGGCGGTCGAGCCGGGCCAGGAGGAGCGGCGCGCGGCGGAGACCCTGCTCGGCACGATCGGCTCTCCCGACGATGTCGCCGAAGCGGTCGTCTATCTCGTCAGGGCGCCGTTCGTCACCGGGACGTCCCTCGTGGTCGACGGCGGCCGGCTGCTGCGGTAGCGCGAGCGCCCGGGGCACGAAACCGGAGCGGGGTTGAGTTTCGTATAGCCGTGGCGTATGTCTGTCGTCATGGCAACCGCCGAGAGCGATTCCCGCCTTCTCGAACGCGTCGCGGGTGGCGACCGGGACGCGTTCACGGAGCTCTACCGACGCTTCGCGCGCCCCGTCCTGGCGATGGCCGTCCGCCAGCTCGGCGACAACGGCCGCGCGGAGGAGGCTGCGCAGGAGACCTTTGCCGCGGTGTGGCGCTCGGCGCGCAGCTATCGACCCGAGCGCGGCACGGCCTCCGCCTGGCTCTACGCGGTGGCGCGCCACGCCATCATCGACCGAGCCCGCCAGCGGCGGGAGCCGGCGGTCGAGGTGCCCGAGGAGGCGAGCACCGACGCGGGGCCCGACGAGCAGGCCGAGGGCGCCTGGCTCGCCTGGCGGGTGCACAGCGCGCTCGAGCAGCTACCCGAGCGTGAGCGCGCCGTGCTCGAGCTCGCGTACTGGAGCGGTCTCTCCCAGGCCGAGATCGCCAGCTACCTCGACGTCCCGCTCGGCACGGTCAAGACGAGGACCCGCACCGGCCTGTCCCGTCTGGCCGGCATGCTGGAGGAGGTGCGGGCATGAGAGAGCCTCCGGATCTCCGCGATCTCGTCGGCCACGAGCTCCCGCCCGAGAAGCTCGAAGAGCTCCGGGGCGTGGACGCGACGCTTCGCCGGGTCCCGGCGCCGCCGCACGAAGTGCCGGCAACGTTGACTGCGGCCGTCGCAGAGGTGCCGCTCGCCGGCCGAGGCGCGCATCACCGCCGCCGGGTGGCGCTGGCGCTCGCCTTCGCGACGGTGCTCGCGGCGGCGGCGTTCGGAATCGGCCATTGGGCCGGAAGCAGCTTCGGCACCGAGTACACCGTGGAGATGGCGCCGACGGCGAGCGCGCCCGGCGCGGAGGCCGCGGTCCACGTCGGCGAGCGGGACGAGCGCTCCGGCAACGTCGAGCTCCTCGTCGACGTCTCCGGGCTCCCCGAGCTCGACGACGACGGCAACTACGCCCTCTGGCTCGAGCGCAACGGGGAGTGGGCCGCGACCTGCGGCTACTTCGCCGTCGGCGAGGAGACGACCAGCGTCCGCATGACGGTCTCCTACGACTTCCGGGACTTCGACGCGTGGATGATCTCGGAGGCCGATCGAGAGGACGCTCCACCCCTCCTCACGGCAGAGATCCCCGACCCGTAACGGTTCTACGGAGCCACGCGGCCCGCGGCGACGAAGGCCTCGTACGTGACCGGCATCTCGTCGGCGAGAAAGCGCTCGCACGCGTCGGCGTACCGCCTGATCTCTCGCTGCGCGGTCTCGGAGGCTCGCAGGGAGACGAAGTTCATGAGCGAGCGGGCGTTGACCGTCCAGTAGAACTCCGTATAGGCGCCGACGGGCATCACGGCGCGCGCGAGCTCGCGCGCCACGCCCTGCTCGACCAGCCGCTCGTAGGCCGCATAGGCCGCCTCGTACACAGCTTGCAGCTCTTCGCGGGCCGCCTCGGCCAGCTCGCCCTCCACCGGCTCGAAGGAGTACGACCCTGGCTTGCCGACCTGCGTGCGCACGTCGTCGGCGTCGGGCACGTAGAAGTCGTCCGTCGCCTTCGCATAGCGCATGCTGAACTCGTTGAAGGAGCCGACGCGGTGGCGCATCCACTCGCGCACGACGAAGATCGGCGCCCGGATGTGGAAGCGGAAGGCGTTATGTTCGAATGGTGTTCCGTGCCGCTCGCGGAGCAAGAAGCGGATCAGTCCGGCGTCGCCGTCGTCCATCTCCTCCTTGCGCCGGGCGAAGCTCACGCGGGCGGCGTTGACGACCGAGAGGTCGCTCGCCATCGCCTCGTCGAGCCTGACGAATCCGTGGTCCAGGACCTCGATCGTGCGGTCGGTGGGGAGGGAAGAGGACGCGACGCTCACCGAAATCGAGTCTAACGGCCGGTCCCGTCGATGCCGAAGGTTTCAGTAGAGTTTTATGCGGCAGATGCGGCAAGCGGGGTCACCGATGCGAGGTCTGGGCCTGACGGCCTGCTCCGCGGCGCTCCTGCTCGCAACGGCCATGCCGGCGTGGGCCCAGGAGCCGGGACACCCGCTCCCGCCCCCCGTTCCGGTGGCCGACGACGCCCTGACCGCGGCGCTCGAGACGGGCGAGCTGACCGAGGCCGAGTACGCGCTCGAGCGCGCCCGCAGCGTCTTCCAGCTCGGGAGGGTTCGCCGGGAGTTCGGCGACGTCGAGCAGCCGGGGCCTCGTGACGCGACCCTCATCCTCCGCGACCTTGCTCTCCGGGCGAACGACCTGGATGGAAGCGATCGCGCGCTTGCGGAAGCGATCCTCGCCCGTCCCACCGAGGGAGGCGTTCCCGGCTTCACCCACGCATACTCAACCGCCTCCAACTTCACGTGCGGAGCCGCACATGTGCTTCCACTGGGTGGCGACGACCGAGGACGCGGCGGCTCCGGATTGGGTGGCCACCGTGCAGGAGACCTGGCAGGAGGCCTGGGATGCCGAGATCGAGGCGCTCGGGTATCGACCGCCTCGATTCGACGGGGCGTCGAATCAGACCGACGGCCCCGCCGGAGTGGACAGGCGCAAGCTCGACGTCTACATCCTCGATCTGGGCGAGGACGGCGTCTTCGGTTACTGCGCCCAGCTGAGCGGCGGCCTGACGCCGCCGGTCTACTGCGCCGTCGACAACGACTACGCCGCCAACCAGTTCGGAGCGAGCCAGGCACCGGAGGGCTTCCTCCAGGTGACTTCCGCGCACGAGTTTCACCATGCCTCGCAGGCGGCGTATGACTTCGGCGAGGACTACTGGCTGCTCGAAGGCACCGCGGCGAACATCGAGGAGACCGTCTACCCGACGATCGACGACAACGTCAACTTCCTCTCCTTCTGGAGCCCTCTGTCCCGACCCGGCTCGCCGCTCGACCGCGGCGGCTTCGGGAACTCCGAGTACGGGGCGTGGATCTTCTGGCGATACCTCGAGGAGAAGATCGGGAGCAACCACTTGATCCTGCGCGATATCTGGGAGCGCGCGGACGTCTTCGACCCCACGCCCGGCAATCCCGGCGACGAGCCTCCGGACGACTACTCGCTTCTGGCCGTCCGCCACGAGCTCACCCAGCGCGGCCGGGCCTTCTCCGACGTGTTCGCGGGCTTCGCGACCGCGAACCGCCGGCTCGACTACGCCGACGCCGAGGACGCCGACTACCCCGTTCCGCCGCTGACCAAGACCTTCATGGTCGGCAGGCAAAGGCCTGACACCGGCTGGCGGCTCTGGAGAATCGACCATCTGGCGGCGCGCTTCGTCGCCTTCAAGCCGAGCAAGCAGGTGCCGGCCGGCGCGAGGCTCCGGGTGATCACCCGCCTGCCCGAGAACGGCGCGGCGGCGACGCTTATCGTCGTCAAGGCCGACGGCTCCACGAGCGCGCGGCGGCTCGTGCGGAACGCACAGGGCAAGGCCCGCGGCACGACGCGCTTCGGGCACGGGGTCGTCAAGCGCATCGAGGTCGTGCTCTCGAACGGGAGCACGCGGATCCCGTTCGCATCCTGCTGGAAGTCCCCCGGCCCTCCGTCGTACTCGTGTCAGGGAAACCCGCTCGACGACCGCCGGGTCTTCGAGCTCCGCGGCAAGCTGCTGCCGTAGAGCACGTCTCAAGATGAAGCCCTGTGCCGCCGGGCCGCGCTGCTCGCCCCGAGGACTGCGTCCTCAGTCGCGCCCGTAGCCTCCGGCTACGAGCGCTCCCTGCGTCCTTGTCTCGGAACGACCATCGCACCCCGACGACGAGGCGTCATTCTGAAACGTGCTCTTAGAGTCGGCCGGCGGCGACGATCCTCTGGAGGAACTGCTGCGTCCGCGGCTCGCGCGGCGCCGTGAAGATCTGCTCGGGGTCTCCCTGCTCCAGGATCACACCCTCGTCCAGAAAGCAGACGCGGACGGCGATGTCACGCGCGAAGGACATCTCGTGCGTCGCGATCAGCATCGTCATCCCGCCCTCGGCCAACTCCCGGATGACGCTCAGCACCTCGGCGACGAGCTCCGGGTCGAGCGCGCTCGTCACCTCGTCGAGGAGCATGAGCTCGGGCTGCATCGCCAGCGCGCGGACGATCGCCACCCGCTGCTGCTGGCCCCCCGACAGCCGGTCAGGGTAGTCCCCGGCACGATCGGCGAGCCCGAAACGGCCGAGCAGCCCGAGCGCCGCCTCCTCGGCCTCCGCGCGCGGCCTCCCGAGCGCTTGGGTCGGGCCGAGGGTCACGTTCCGGAGCACGGTCATGTGCGGGAAGAGGTTGAAGGCCTGGAAGACGATCCCGATACGCCGCCGAACCCGGTCGACGCGGACACCGGGCGCCGTGATCTCGTCGCCGCCGAGCACGACGCGACCCTCGTCGATCGGCTCTAGGAGGTTGACGCAGCGCAGGAGCGTCGACTTCCCCGATCCGGAGGCGCCGATCAGGCAGACGACCTCGTGGGCGGCCAGCTCGAGGTCGATCCCCTTCAACACCTCGTGCTTGCCGAAGGACTTGTGGACGTCCTCGAGCACGAGGGCAGGCACCTGGTTCACGTCTGGCCTCCGCCGGCGAGCTGGCGGCGCCGGTCACGGGCGACGAGCCAGTCGGTCAGCCGCGTGAGCGGGATCGTGAGCAGGACGAAGAGGATCGCGGCGACCAGGTACGGCGTGAAGTTGAAGGTCGCAGAGGATTCGATGCTGGACTGGCGGAACGCCTCGACGACGCCGAGCAGGCCGACAAGGGCCGTGTCCTTCTGGAGGCCGATGAAGTCGTTGAGCAGCGGCGGGATGACGCGTCGCACCGCCTGCGGGATCACGACGAAGCGCATGGCCTTCAAGTGGGAGAGCCCGAGCGAGCGTGCAGCTGCCGTCTGGCTGGGGTGCACGGACTCGATGCCCGCGCGGTAGACCTCGGAGACGTAGGCGGAATAGACGAGCACGAGCGCGACGACTCCCCAGAAGAGCTCGCTCTCGATGCCGAACGGGTCGAGCGGAAGCCACGTGAGCCCGAGAGCCGGTATCCCGAAACCGAGGATGTAGACGAGGAGGATCGTCGGGATCCCGCGGAAGAGATCCGCGTAGACGATCGTGAACGCGCGCACCGGAAAGAACACCGGCCCCGGCAGGCTGCGCAGGACCGCGATCAGGAGCGCCAGCGGGAGGATGAACAGCTCGGCGACCAGGAAGATCTTGATGTTCAGCAGGAACGCCTTCGGGATGACCTCGAGCGATTCCCTGAAGACCTCGCCGTTGAAGAAAAGCCGCTTGACCTCCGGCCACCCGGGCGCCGTCGAGACAACGAAGACGACGACCACCGCGAACACGATCGTGCTCGCCAGAGCGATCAGGGTGCTTCGCCGTCCGGAGGCGCCGGAGCCTCTCAAGCGGGCGCTACTCGAGGACGGGTGGAGCGGATGCGTTGATCCACTCCTCCTGGAACTGCTCGATCGTCCCGTCCGCCTGGAGCACGGCGATCGCCTCGTTGACGCAGTCTCGCAGCGGGTTCCCCTCCTCGAAGAGGAACCCGAGGTACTCCTCGCCGGCCGGGAGCCGCCCGACGATCTTCCCCTTCGGGACCTGGACGGCCGTGACGTAGAGGGAGGTCGGGAAGTCGACGACGATCCCGTCGATCTGCCCGTTCTTCAGCGCCGTGATCGCGTCGATGTTCTTGTCGAAGACCGCGGGATCCTGGTCGGGCTGAACCACGTCGACGATCGCGTCGTAGCTCGTTGTGCCCAGCTGCGCGCCGAGCTTCGCTCCCTTCAGGTCGGCCAGCGAGGTGGCACCCGCGAACTCCGAGTCCTTCAACGTGACGACGGCCTGCTCGACGTCGTAGTAGGAGTCGCTGAAGTCGACAGCCTCGTCCCGCTTCGGTGTGTACGAGACCTGGTTGACGTAGAAGTCGAAGTCCTTCGGGCCCGGCTTGAACGAGTTGTTGAACGGCACGACGACCCAGCGAACCTCGTCCGGGCTGAACCCCATCTGCTCGACGACGGCTGCGGTCACGGCGGCCTCGTAGCCCTGGTCGGTCGGCGGGCCGGTGGGATCCCACGGGGCGCCCTCGGCGTCCTGGAACCACGGCGGGAAGGACGGGTTGTCGGCGCCGATCGAGAGCGAGCCGTCGACGACGGTCTCGAGCTCGTCCTTGGCGCACGGGTCGGGCTCGTCGGCGGCCGCGGCCGTGTCGGTCGCCACGTCGGTGGCCGCGGGCTCTTGCGTCGCCTCGTCGTCGTCACTGCCGCACGCTGCCGTCACACCGAGGAGTGCGACGAGAAGCAGGAGTGCGAGTGGCTTCCGCATGCGTTCGCCCGACCCGATCCGGGGGGGTGCCGAGACTACCACGAACCGGCAGGGAGCCTGGCTTGACCTTGCCTGGCCGATGCTCTTGAATGGCCTGGTTGCTTCAGCGGCGATCGAGGGGATGCCGCGTGCGGGCCGGGACGAGCATGAGCGCTACCGCACTGTGTTCGAGCTGGCTGTGCCACGGGCACCGCGCCGCTTCATGAGGGGGCTCGACACCCCTTCGCGTCTTCCATGAGGAGGTGCTTCGACTTGGCAGGCAGACTTCGAAGACTCGTCCTACTGACGCTGGCGGTGCTCACCGTCTCGCTCGGGTTGGCGGGCAACGCCGGGGCGCAGCTGACGCCGCCGTGGTGCGGCACGCCGGAGTCCGACGCGGCAGAAAACCTTCCGGACGGAACCGACCCGGCCGACCCGCCCGGCAGCTTCCCGCACATCCCCTACTACGCGATCGGCTGCACGCTCGACCAGATCGAGGCCGATCAGCTCGGCAACCGCATGACCGTGGAGGTCATCGGCCAGTCCGCGCTCGGGCGGCCGCTCTACGGGGTCGTCTTCAACCCGCGCGAGACGCCGCAGCAGATCCGCGACTATCAGCGCTGGGTTCAGTACCGCGGCCTCGCGCTCACGAATCCCGCGCGCGCGCAGGAGCTCCTGGATCGCTGGGGCGCCAACATCAAGGTCCCCGTCTTCGTCAACGGCGCCATCCACGGGAACGAGTACGAGGGCGTCGAGTCGAACATGCAGCTCATCGAGGAGCTGGCCACGACCCCGTACGGCGCGAACGCGAAGTTCGACGACATCCTCAACCACGTCATCCTCGTCTTCAACGTGATCCAGAACCCGGACGGCCGCGTGGCCGGGACGAGGGCCAACGGCAACGGCTTCGACATGAACCGCGACTTCCTCACGCAGTCGCAGTCGGAGGTCCGGGCCACGGTGGCGCAGATTCAGAAGTGGCTGCCGGTCGAGGTGCTCGACCTCCACGGCTACGTCACCCCGACGCTGATCGAGGCGACGACGAAGCCCCACAACCCGAGCATCGAGTACGACCTCTGGCTCAAGTGGAACCAGGACCGGATCGACTTCAACGAGGCCGCCATGAACGCGGCGGGCTTCGACGTCACGCGGCCGATCAACGACTGGTGCGCCGACGGGAGCATCCCGGTCGCCGGCATCTGCGACGACGGCACGGACCGGTTCGGCCCGCAGTGGGCCGAGAGCTGGGACGACTGGGGCCCGTTCTACACGCCGATGTACGCACAGCACGTCGGCCTCGACGGCTCCACGGTCGAGATGTGCAACCAGACGGACGGCGACTGCGGAATCCCGGGCGACGCCATTGCGGAAACGCCCGGCCGCCTGGGCTCGTTCGAGATCCAGTACAACGTCACGACCTCGTCGCTCGAGTACGTGTCGGCGAACCGCAACGAGATGCTCCACGACGAGGCCGAGCGGTATCGCCGCGGCGTCGCGGGCGAGGCTCGCGTCGACTGCTGCGATCCCCCGTTCGACGTCGACAACAACTGGATGAAGGAGTTCCCCGACGCGTACGTGATCCCGGTCGACACCGGCCAGCGGTCGAACGCCGAGGCGAAGCGCCTCGTCGACTGGCTGCTCAGGAACGGAATCGAGGTGGACACGCTTCGCTTCGGGACGACCTTCGACGGCGTCGTCTTCGACAGGGGCTCGTACGTCGTCTGGATGGACCAGGCGCATCGCGGGCTCGCCGACACGGCGCTCAACGTCGGTCTCGACGTCTCCGACCGGATCAGCATCCTCTACGCGCCTCCGGCAGCCTGGAGCCACGGCTACCTCTGGGGCGCCGACATCGTCGAGATCCCGCTCGACTCCGGCTTCTCGCCGGTGACCAACCGGATCACCAGGACGACGACGCCTCCGGGCGGCGTCGAGGCCGGCCGTGCCGACGCCTATGCGCTCGAGCTGGACTCGGCGACGGCCGTGCGCGTCCTCAACTTGCTGGTCGGAGGTGGACTGACGGCCGAGATGGCGCTCGAAGCGTTCCCGGCCAGGACGGGCGGCACGCTGCCGGCCGGCACGATCCTCTTCGGGGCCGATCAGGCCACGAAGGTGAAGCTGGCAACGGCGGGCCGCAACAACGGCCTCCTGTTCCGGCGACTCCTGGCCACGGATCTTCCGGCCTCGACCGATCCGATCGACCGCGTCCCGCGGATCGTCGCCCTGACGGGCGCCGTGAACCAGGACGTCTGGTCGCTCCGGAACCTCGCGTTCCCGGTGGACTTCATGACGACGGGCGCGATCAACTCGGCCCCGACCGATCCACTCGTGAACTACGACGTGATCTGGAACACCGGGAACTGGCCGAGCGCGGCACAGCCGACCGCCCGGGCCCGCCTGACGGCGTTCTTCCTCGCCGGCGGCGGATACCTGGGATCGGGCCAGGGTGGGGCGAACTTCCTCACGGCCGGGCTCCAGACCACCAGCATGGTCGTGGACGATTCGGTGCCTCCGGGCGAACCGAACGTCGGCGAGAGCGGAATCATCCGCTGGGTGAACGAGGGTTCGGCAAGCCCGATCACAGGCGCATACCCGGCAGAGGACACGGCGATCGTCGATCCGCCGATCTGGTTCTCCGCGGTGCCGGCGTCCTTCTCGGTGGACGCACGGCTGCCGCTGACGGACTTCTTCCTCTCGGGCATGTGGCACCTGGACGAGCCCGACTCGGCAGGGGCTCCCGGATCGCCGTTCGTCATCCACGGGATGAACGACGCCGCCACGTCCCGACTCGTGAGCTTCGCGATGAACCCGCTCTACCGGGCGGATCCGGAGCGCGAGTGGCCGATGGTCGGCGCAGGCGCCTACTGGGCAGACCAGTAGACGGCCAACCGTCAACTAAGCAACCAGCGCGAGGGGCGGGGAAACCCGCCCCTCGTCTTCCCACCTACTCGACCGGCACGAGGGCCGGGAGGAAGCGAACCATCCCGGGCCCGTACTCCTCGTCGACCAGCGCCTGTGCGCGGCCGTCCGCGTCGGCGGCCACGTCGATGAAGACCATCGGCGGGAGCCCACCCGTGTCCGACCCAAGGAGCTTGAGCCCGAGCTCTGGGAGGCGCGCCTCCACCTCCTTGCGGATCTGCGCGAGCTCCTGGGCGGTCGGAACGTCGCGCTCGACGACGCAGAGAGGGCCGTCCCACACCTCGCGGATCGCGGTCTCGTGACGGTCGGCTTGCCCCGTAAAGACGGCGACGAAGACGACCGGGCTGAACTCCTGCAGCTCCTTGTCGAGGTGGTCGTTCCAGGAGATGACGTAGTCAGGCTGCGACCTCGCGTACGCGTGCGCCCGGCGTGCCTCCTCCTGCGTGTTGTGCTCCGGGTCGGGCGCGACCCAGCCGCCTTCGGGCTCAGGACAGGGATTCTCGTAGACGTAGGCCTCGGGCACATCGGGCTCTTCGAACGGCCCCACTTCGGCAACGGTGAACACCTCACCGTCGAACCTGCCGACAACGTGGTAGCCGCCCCAGGTCGTCCCGTCCATGGATCTCTCGCCGCCGACCGCCTCCCAGTCCCAGTTGGCAATCCGAACGTCGCCGCACTGCGGCGGCAGCGACAGCAGGATCCCACCTAGGCAGAGCATCGGCCCATCCGTGGCCTCCAGCACAGTCGCGCTCGCCTCGTAGAGCTGCGGCGCATCGGCTGAAGGTACGGTCGGTGGCGACTCGTCTGTCGGGCTCGTGCTCCGGCCGACAGCCCCCGGCTCGCCGGAGCCGCAGGCGAAGGGCCACAAGGCTGCAAGAGCCAGCGTGGCGAGGGCGATCTTGGGCATGTGTCTCTTCTACGCCCTCGCTGACCCCGGGCGTCACTCCGCGACCGGCGTCAGCTCAGGGACGACGCGTACCAGGCCCGGTCCGAACCGCTCGTCGACCGCGGCCTGTCCTGCACCGCCTGGGTCGACGACCACGCCCATCTCGGCGGCCAGCCCCACTGGCCCGCTGGCCGACCACAGGTACCGCAGGCCCAGCTCGTCCTGGATGAAGCCCGTGGCTTCCTCGCGGATCTCCGCAAGCTGCTCAGCGGTGGGGCCCTGTCGCTCGGTGACACACAGCGGGCCGCCCCAAACCTCGCGGATTGCGGCCTCGGCGCCGGCGGCGTCCTCGGCGACGACGACGTTCATGATCTGGAGGACCGGCTTGCCCTCGTTCAGCCTCTGAGCCAGCTCGCCGTCCGTGAAGTCACCGGCGTAGTCAACCCAGAGGGCGACGTAGTCCGCGCGCGCTTGCGCCATCGACGCGCCTGCGGCGAAGTCCGAGTCCGCGGCTCGGCTCGGGTCGAGTGCGACCCAGCCTCCTTCGGGCTCGGGACACGGCGTGCTGAAGTCGCGCTCGCCCGCGCGATCGGCAGCGTGGCCGTCGTAGGGCCCGACCTCCTTGACCGTGAAGGTCTCGCCGTCGAACGTGCCGACGACGCGGTAGTCCCCCCACGTTGTCCCACCCGCGCTCTCCTCGCCCTCGACCGCCTCCCAGTCCCAGCCGACGAGCGGAAGGCCGCCGCACTGCGGAGGCAGGGAGTCCTCGACCCCGCCCATGCACAGCTTCGGCCCGTCCGCATCGCCCAGCACGGTCGTGTTCGCCTCGTAGAGCTGCTCGGGGTCGAGCTTCGGAACGGTGGCGGAAGACGGCTCGGCGGCCACGTCCGGGTCACCTGCGCCACACGCGGCCGACACCAGGACGCCGAGAATCACGCCGCCGAGCAGAAGCGTTCGCATGCTTATTTTGACGACGGGCGGATGCGGAAAGTTCCTGGACGGATCAGCGCCGGTCGAAGAGGCCTCCGAAGAGGTCGGCCACCGACGAGCCGCCTTCGATCAGCCAGTCGAGCGGCGCGCGGTCGACCACCTCCCGCATGATCCTGGCCTCGAGCCCGCCGATGCCGCCGCGCGCTTCGGCGTCGTCGATCGCCTCGAGGAGGCCCGAGCGGACCGCGCGCTCGAGCGTCTCGCGATCCCACTCGACGTCGCGGCCCAGCTCCGGGTCGATGGAGAGGACGAGCTCCTCGCGCGTCGTGTTCAGCTCGCAGGCAGCCCCGTCGAGCCCGTCGAGGACGATGCGCTGGAGCGTCGCCTGGAAGCCCTCGCCGGGGAAGGCCTCGCGCTGTTCGCACGGATCGGCGACGGCCGGCTCGCCGTAGGTCAGGGCGCCCTTGGAGAGCTCGATGCCGATCAGCACCGCGGCCGCCAGACCGAGCGCGCCCAGCGCGAGCAATCCCTGCCGGCGGCGGCTCACGCCACGGCCCTTCTGCCGAAGGCCAGCCCGAAGAGCCCGGCGAGGACCGCGAAGAGCGCCGAGAGCACGAAGGAGGAGCGAAAGGCCCGCGTCAGCACGGCCTGCACGGACTCGAGCAGCGAGTCGCGTGCGGCGGCGACCTCGGGGTCGCCGGCCGCACCGTTCTCCTCGAAGGGCCGCGACAGGTCGGGAATCTCACCCTCCGGCACCCGCTGGAACTCCCGGTAGAGGTCGAGCGTGATCGGAATCTTGGTCGTCAGCGGGAGCTGAGCGTCGAGGATCACCGCCGTCGCGTTCAGCGTGGCCGTCTCCTCGGCGTCGTCCAGCTCGGAGGCAAGGAGCGGCGCGACCGCCAGGAGCCCGACGACAAGGCCGACATGGCGCACGCCGACCGAGGTGGCGCTGCTCCGCGAGAGGTCGCCCTGCCGGGCCAGCGACGCACGCGTCAGCGGCGGCAGCGCGAGGCCCAGGCCGACGCCGGCGAGAGCCAGAGCGGGCACCGCATAGGCCGGGTCGCTGGCGGGCAGCAGGGCGAGCGCGGCGAGGCCCGCCGCCAGGAGGGCCGAGCCCCCGACGACGTCGGCCGGCCCGGAGAGCCGAGCGGAGAGCGGCCGGGCGCACAGGGCCGCCACCGGCAACGCGCTCACGATCCCGGCTCCCGCGAGTGGGCCGTAGTCCCACACGGTGACGATCAGGAGCACAGCCAGGAAGAGCGCGCCGACGAGCGCCGCATACGTGAAGACGAGCGCGGCCGCAGAGCCGAGGGGCGCGCGGCCCTTCTCCGTCGGCGGCGGCAGCGCGCGCACGGCCGGCTGCAGGGCGGCCGCGATCGCCGCCGCGGCCAGCGGCGCCTGGACGGCGAAGATCGCACGCCAGTCGAAGGCCTCCGTGAGGACGCCGCCGAGCGCCGGGCCGACCGCGGTCCCCAGCGTCCCGGCGCCGACCCAGAGAGCCACGGCGCGCGAGCGGTCGCCGCTCAGGACGACCAGGAGCGGGAGGGAGGCCCCGAGGAGGAACGCCGCGCCGAGCCCCTGGGCGACTCTCCCGGCAACGAGCGTCTCCAGGGTCCCGGACACCGCACAGACGACGGACGCAACGAGAAAGAGCCCGAGGCCCGCGAGCGCGAGCCAGGCGGGACGCACGCGCCGTACGAGCGGCAGGAGCGCGAAGGCGCCGATCACGACCGCGAGGTTGTACGCGGTCACGACCCACGAGATGCGGGGAATCGTGGTCTGGAGCTCCACAAACAGCTCCGGCAGGGCCAGAACGACGATCGACGAGTCCGCGAAGGCGACGGCGATCGAGACCGCGAGCGCGATCTCGAGCAGGAGATCCCGCTTCGGGTTGACGGCCTCGGGCTCGATGGCGGCAGCCTATGCGCTGCCACCTTGCACGGCACGTCACATTGGTGTTTGCTTGCCCGGGCAGAAACGGGAGAAAGGGGCTTACTGTGGCAAGAAAACGCATTGCGGTGGGTGTGATTGCGGCGCTCGTCGTCGCCCTCGCATCAGTTGCACCGGCGACGTCCCGTCCGGACCCGGACGGCGTCGTCGTCGAAGGGCTCACCGACCCACGCGGCATCGCGGTGGCCGGCGGCCGGACCTTGCTCGTGGCCGAGGGCGACGGCCAGGTCACCAAGATCAAGCCTCGCCGTCACGGCGGAGCCAAGGTCAGCACGTTTGCGGAGTTTCCGTTCGACCCCGAGCTCGGGCCCTTCCCGGTCGAGGTCGCCTATCAGGGCCCGAACCACGTCTGGGTGACCCTCGCCGGTGACCCTGACCCCTCGGTCGGCGGTGGAAGCGTCGTGCGCCTCAACCGCAAGGGCAAGATCACGGTCTCGGTCGACATCGCCGGCTACCAGGTCACCGATCCGGATCCCGACGACCAGGACGACTTCCCCGAGGAGTCGAACCCGTTCGGGCTCGCGACCCTCACCGGCGGAGGAGTCCTCGTCACCGACGCCGCGAACAACGACCTCCTGAAGATCAAGAAGAACAAGAAGATCAAGACGGTCGCGCGCTTCCTGCGCGAGGACGTTCCGTACCCGCCTGTCGACGTGCCGGACTTCGAGGACCCGCCGCCAGGAACGCCAACTCCGGCGGAGTCCGTCCCCACGGCCGTCGCGATCGGCCCGGACGGCGCGTGGTACGTCTCGGAGCTCAAGGGCTTCCCGTTCGTCAAGGGCACGTCCCGGATCTGGCGGATCGAGCCGGGGACGAAGAACGCGACCTGCGATCCCCTGAGCCCGGACACCGGCCCGTGCACGACCTTCGCGACCGGGTTCACCTCCGTGATCGACCTGGCCTTCGGACGTGACGGGACGATGTACGTCCTCGAGATCGCGAAGGAGGGCCTGCTCGCCGCCGAGCTCACGGGCGACCCGTTCGGCGCGCTCTGGGCCGTCAGCGGCGGGACGAAGACGGAGCTCGCGCCCGGCACGCTGCTGGTACCCGGCGGCGTCGCGGTCGGCCACAACGGAACGCTCTCCGTCACGACGGGCACGTTCTTCGGCCCGGACGCGGGCGGCGTCGTTCGGATCAACCCCTAACCGAAGCTGGGAGTGGCGGCCCGGCCCCCGGTCGGGCCGCCTCTCAGGCGACCAGGAGCGCGATCGCGGCGAACTGACACGACGCCGCCACGACCGTGAGCAGGTGGAAGAGCTCGTGGTAGCCGAACACGGTGGGGACGGGGTCGGGCCTGCCCACCGCGTAGACGACCGCGCCGATCGTGTAGAGGATCCCACCCGCGGCGACGAGGGCCGTGCCGGAGCCTCCTGAAGCTTCGATGATCTGGGGGAGCGCGACGACTCCGACCCAGCCGAGGAAGAGCCCTGCGCCGACCGGCACCCACCGCGGGGCGTCGAGCCAGAACAGGCGTTGGACGATCGCGAGGGCCGCCCCGATCCAGACGACTCCGAGGATCGAGAACTGCCAGGCGCCGCTCAGCACCAGCAGGCCGTAAGGCGTGTAGGTGCCGGCGATCAGCAGGTAGATGGACGCGTGGTCGAGCCGCCGCATGACCCGCCGGGCCGCAGGTCTCCAGGTGACCCGGTGGTAGAGGGCGCTGACGCCGAACGTGAGGACGAGGCTGCCACAGAACGCGGCGGCCGCGAGGCGCTCCCGTCCGCCGGGGGCCGCCCCCACGAGAACCGCGCCGAGCAGCGCGAAGACGACGAACGCGTACAGGTGGAAGGCCCCGCGGAGGCGAGGCCTGGTCGCCGCTGGCCCGGCCGAGCTACCGGTAGCGGTAGACGATTCGGCCACGGGTGAGATCGTACGGCGACAGCTCGACCTTCACACGGTCTCCGAGAAAGATCCTGATGCGATACCGCCGCATCTTCCCCGCCGTGTAGCCGAGCGTCTCGTGGCCGTTGTCGAGCTGGATGCGGAACATCCGGTTGCGGAGGGCCTCGACGATCTCGCCCTCCATCTCGATCTTCTCTTCCTTGTCGGCGATAGCTCCTCCCTCGTTCTCAACCCAAGGTAACACTCGGTTGCCGGGAGCGCCCGTGGCCGCCGGGGGCGGCCACGGGCGGCTCCGGCAGCGTCCTACGAGGCGACCGGGGCGACGTTCGTCGCCTCCGGGCCCTTCGCGCCTTCGCGCGCCTCGTACTCGACGCGCGCGCCCTCGGCGAGGGTCTTGAAACCCTCACCGGCGATGTTCGAATGGTGCACGAAAAGATCCTTCGTGCCCTCATCAGGGGTGATGAAGCCGTACCCCTTGCTGTCGTTGAACCACTTCACGGTTCCGCTGGCCATAAGAAAACACCTCCCTCACCAAGTACAAGAACGGGTAAGGAAAGCGCCTTGCGCGAACCGGACTCGCTCTGGTTATCGCCCCGAGAATAGCAGGGCACCAGCGTTTCCCGGCATGCTGCGCCGGTGAGCGTCGAGACACGTGGATATTGCAAGCCGGCCTTCGCGCAGGTGCGCGAGGCCTTCGAGAGACCTGCAGGCTCGGCGGCTACGAGCGCACCCAGGCCTGCGAGGATGCGCTCGAGGAGATCCTCACGGCAGCCTGAGGCCCGCGACACCAGCGAGCGCGAAGTCCGCGCCTCGCCGCGACCGTGCTCGTGATGAGCGCCGTCATGGCCCTGCCGGGGCTCGCCGGGCTGGTCAGCTCGTCGCTCGCGGAGCCCTCGGAGCGAAGAAGCCTTCGAGCTCGGCGGGGCCCTCCGCGAGCTGGGCCCAACGCGTCGTGAAGGCGACGCTCGCCAGCGCGCCTGTCGGGAAGCGGTCGAGCGCATCGGCGCGACGCGTGAGAGCGAGGGCCAGCTCGTGCAGGGTCGGGTTGTGCCCGACGACGAGCACCGAGCCGACCGCTTCGTCAACCTCGCGCAGACGCGCGAGCACGTCGTCGACGCCCGCGCCGTAGAGCCCGTCCTCGAGCCGGATCTCCACGTCGCCGGCGAGCACCGGTAGAAGCGCGGCCAGCGTCTGCCGGGCGCGCAGGGCGGTCGAGCAGAGAACAAGCTCCGGTGCGATCTCCTCGCTCCGCAGCTGCTCGGCGATCCGCAGGGCGGCCTTCTCGCCGCGGGGAGCGAGCGGGCGCTCGTGGTCGGCGAGGCCGGGATCGTCCCAGCTCGACTTGGCGTGGCGGAGGAGGTGTAATCGCTTCACGAAAGGCGTATTCTCACGGTAATCCCGGGAAACCGCGGGAAGGAGACAGGCCCTCCTGGGCCGAAATTCGACCCGTGCCGAACTTGGCCACTCTGAAGGGGGCAGCCGTCCGCCCTTCGACACGCGTTCGCCGCTCAGTCGCAATCGTTCTCGGCATCCTGCTCGAGGCGCTGGTGATGCTGCTCGGAGACTGGCACGACCGCTATCCGGGGCTCGTCGTCGCCGCAGGGCTCGTCATCGCTGCGCTCGCCGGCTCCGCGGGCGGGATCTGGAGCGGCCTCGCCGTCGCCGCCGTCGGCTGGACGCTCCACTTCTTCTTCGTGGCCGACCAGGTCTGGCTGGCGCTGGCCGGGCTTCCGGCCTGGCTCGCGGTCGGCGGTCTCGCGGGCTGGCTCGCATTGGCCCGGCGGCGCACCTCGGAGGAACACGGCCTCGTTCTCGGCGAGCTCACCGCGGTGCGGGAGTCCGCCGCCGAGGCGATCGTCGGCATCGACCTCGAGGGCACGATCGTCAGCTGGAATGCCGGTGCCGAGGCGATCTACGGGTACGAGGCGGCCCAGGCGATCGGCCGGCCGATCTCCCTGCTGGCGCCCGACGCCGAGGACGAGGAGTCGATGCGCCCCGCCGTCGCCGCGCAGCTCGGCGAGCGCCTCGACGTCCCCAGCGCCGTCCACCGACACGAGAACGGCGACGAGCTCGCGGTCTCCCTGACAGTCGCCCCGATCCCGGACAGCGCGGGCGAGCCGACCGGCGCGGTGGTCGTGACCCGCGACATCGGCGAGCCGCAGCGCGCCGAGGCGCTTCAGCGCGAGAGCGAGGCCAAGTACCGGGCCCTGACGGAGCACCTGCCGACAATCACCTACGTCCACCCGCTCGGCGAGCGCGGCACCCCGCTCTACGTGAGCCCCCAGGTCGCGGCGATCCTCGGCTACGGCGCCGACGAATGGCTCGCCAAGCCCAGCCTCTTCTTCCAGCTGGTACACCAGGACGACCGCGAGCGCGTCTCCGCCGAGATCGCCGCTGCGTCAGCGGGCGCGAGACCGCTCCGGTGCGAGTACCGGATGCTGTCGCGGGACGGCCGGATCGTCTGGGTGCACGACGAGGCCGTGACGGTGCGCGACGACGACGGCCGGCCGCTCTACGTCCAGGGCTACCTGCTCGACGTCAGCGAGCGCCGGCATGCCGGGGAGGAGCGGGAGCGACTCCTGGCCGCCGAGCGCGCCGCCGCCGCCGAGGCGCTGGACCGGCAGCGGAAGCTCGACGTTCTCGCGCGCGCGGGCGAGATCCTCGCCTCCTCGCCGAACTACCAGGCCACGCTCCGGCGCGTCGCCGAGCTCGCCGTCCGCGACCTGGCCGACTGGTGCGTCGTCGACCTGATCGACGACGACGGCACCGCAACCCGGCTCGCCGCAGCCAACTCCGGGCCCGGCGTGCCGCCAGGGGACGCGCCCGGCCCGTCGCCGGAGCCCGAGATCCTGGAGGTGGCCGAGCGCGGCAAGCCCGAGCTCTCCGAATCGCGCATGTGCATCCCCCTGCGCGCCCGGGGGCGCACGCTCGGCGCGCTCACGCTTCTCACGCGCGCGCCGGGCCGCTCCTACGGAGCCGACGACCTGGCGGCAGCGCAGGACCTCGCCGGGATGACGTCGCTGGCGATCGACAACGCCCGCCTGACGCGCGAGGTGGAGGAGTCCGCGGACGCCGCGCGCGTGCTCACGTACGTCGCCGACGGCGTCGTGCTCGTCGACCAGACCGGGACGATCCGCCTGTGGAACCCGGCCGCGGTCGCGATCACCGGCCTCGCGCCCGACGAAGTGCTGGGCCGGCCCGCCGGCGACGCGATCGCGGGCTGGAAGGGCGTGGCCGACCGGATCCCCGTGGGCACGGCGGCCGAGTCCGTGCAACCGGAGACGTTTCCGCTCGAGAGCGTGCGCGGCGAGCGCTGGATCTCCATTTCCGGCGTCGACTTCTTCGGCGGCATCGTCTACGCCTTCCGCGACGTCACGGATGCCCGCCGGCTCGAGGAGCTGAAGGCGGACTTCGTCGCCACTGCCTCGCACGAGCTGCGCACGCCGCTCGCGGCCGTCTACGGCGCCGCCCAGACGCTCCGCCGCCACGACTTCGCCCTCGACGAGGCCGGGCGCAACCGCTTCGTCTCCCTGATCGTGGACGAGTCCGAGCGGCTGAACCGCATCGTCAACGAGATCCTCCTCGCCAACCAGCTGGATGCCGGGCGTCTCGACCTCCTCGAGGAGCCTTTCGACGCCGCGGACCTCGTCCAGCGGGTCGTCGAGTCCGCCCGGGAGCACGGTCCGCCCGGGATCCGCTTCGAGACGATCGTCTCCGAGTCGACGCCGCCGGTGGCCGCCGACCGCGACCGGGTGCGCCAGGTGCTCGTCAACCTGGTCGAGAACGCGATCAAGTACTCGCCCGACGGCGGCCCCATTCAGGTCGGGGCTCAACCGGCCGAGGGCTCCGTCTGCTTCTACGTGCGCGACGAGGGCCTCGGCATCCCGGCCGACGAGCAGGCCCGGATCTTCGAGAAGTTCTACCGCCTCGACCCGGAGATGACGCGCGGGATCGGCGGCACCGGCCTCGGCCTCTACATCTGCAGCGAGCTGCTCGAGCGCATGGACGGCCGCATCTGGGTCGAGTCCCAGGAGGGGGCCGGCTCCACCTTCTCCTTCGAGCTCCCCGCGGCGGAGCCCGCCGCGCGTCCGGCCGCCGTTGGTGAGGCGCACGATCTCACCGACGCCCTCCGCCCGCCCGGCCCGGGCGCGCTCCCGGGCGTTGGGTAGGAAAAGCTTGGCGGAATAGTGCTCGTAGCCAAGGCTACGGGCGCGACTGACGTATGGCACGATCTCGCAGGTGACCAGCAGACCCGCCGCGGCGCAGCGCCTGAGCGACCTCGCACGGCTGACATCCAGGAGCTGATCGATGGCTGAGAGGAAACCTGCAAAGCAGGGCACGACGAAGTCCGCCAAGAAGTCCCAGGGATTCTCGGCCGAGGAACGGGCCGCGATGAGGGAGCGCGCCCAGGAGCTGAAGGCGGAAGCACGCAAGGCGGACGGGGAGAAGGCCCTGCTCGCGAAGGTCGCGGAGATGCCGGAGCCGGATCGCGTCATGGCCGAGCGGCTCCACGCGATCGTCAAGGCCAGCGCGCCGGACCTCTCGCCGAAGACCTGGTACGGGATGCCCGCCTATGCCGACACGGACGGCAAGGTCGTCATCTACTTCCAGAGCGCGCACAAGTTCGATTCGAGGTACGCGACCTTCGGCTTCAACGACACCGCGAACCTCGACGACGGCGCCATGTGGCCGACCTCCTTCGCGCTGAGGCAGTTGACCGCCGCCGACGAGAAGAAGATCGCCGCGCTGGTGAAGAAAGCGGTGAGCTGAGGACCGAGCTCGCCCTCTACGTGCGCCGCTGCTTGAGGCTGCGGAGCTCTTCGAGCTCCCGCTCGCTCGGCGGCTCCGTGACGGCGAGCGGCTCGCGGACGCGCAGTGGCCAGCCCGTCGCCTCCAGCACCTGACCGACGTCGACGCCGGAGTGCAGCGCCGTCAGCTCGAGCTCGCCGTCCTCGCCGGGCTCCAAGACGCCGAGATCGGTGATCACCATGAAGGCATCGCCGCCGCGGCCGAGCGAGGTGACGAAGTCGAGGCGCTCGACGAACGCGCGCGGCGAGTGCCGGAGCATGACGATGACCTTCCGTACCGCCGCAGCGATCTCCGGCGCGCCTCCGGCGCCGGGCAGGCGCACCTTGGGGCGATCGTAGGAGCCGATCACGGTCGTGTTGATGTTCCCGCGCCTGTCGATCTGAGCCGCCCCGAGGAAGCCGACGTCCATGCGCCCTCCACCGATCCAGTAGCTGAACATCTCCGGGACGGAGACGAGCTCGTCGGCGGTGGCCGCCAGGTCGTCGTCGCCGATCGAGAGCGGCAGGTTGACGGGCTTGGCGCCGATCGCGCCCGACTCGTAGACGAGCACGCAGTCGGGCGCGTGGAGCCGCCGGGCGAGGTTCGCTGCCGCGTTCGGCGGGCCCACCCCGACGAGGCAGACCTCGCCGTTCACGAGGGCCCGCGCCGCCTGGACGGTCATGACCTCCTCGGGCGTCGGGCCTGTCATGGCTCCAGCACGTGCTCGCGCATCCATTCGGAGAAGCGGTCGCGGTCGCGTGAGATCTCGTCCCACTCGGCATAGAACGCGTTGTCGCGGACCGAGTAGCCGGCCGCATAGGACGGCCAGGCGCCGCCGGGCAGGAGGACGATCGCGTCGAGGACCCAGGCCGGCAGGAAGACCGCGTGGGGCCGCGGCTCGAGCTCGTCGACCACCTCCTCGACTGTCACGATGGCGCGCTTCGCGGCGAGCACCGCCTCCTTCTGGACGCCTGCGAGACCCCAGAGCATCACGTTGCCCTGCGGGTCGGCCTGCTGTGCATGGATGATCGCGACGTCCGGGTTGATCGCCTTCACGGCGCTCACGCGCTCGCCGGTGAAGGGGCTCTCGAGCGGCGCCACCGAGTCGTTCTCGGCGAGAAGGTCGGTTCCCTCGTATCCCCGCAGAACGCCGAAGGGGAGGTGGGCGGCGCCCGCGGCGTAGGCGGCCGCGAGCCCGGCGTGGGAGTGCTCGACGACGCTCAGCTCACGCGGCCAGCCGTTCTCCACGGAGTCCCGGAAGCGATGCAGCGAGCCGACCCCGGGGTTGCCGCCGTAGGAGAAGGTCAGCTGCCTGGCACACCCCATCCCGATCAGCTGGTCGTAGATGACGTCGGGGGTCATGCGGACGAGCGCGAGCTCTCGCCTCTCCTGCCGGATGATCTCGTGGCCTGCGGCGAACGGGACGAGGTGCGTGAAGCCCTCGAGGGCGATCTCGTCCCCGTCGTGGACGTGCTCGGCGACCGCGTCCGAGAGCGAGAGAACCCTCGCAGTCCGCCCCATGCTCGCTCGACCTTGGTCTAGGCCTCGACGCCGTACGCCTCGGTGAACGCCTCGGCCGCGTACGCGAGCGAGGCGTAGCCGAAGCCGCCGTCGCCCCAGTCGGTGCCCCAGCTGTTCCGGACGATGAACCGCCCCGACGTGTAGCCGACGAGGGCGACGGCGTGCCCGCCGCGCGTGGTCTCCGGGAGATACTCGTCGAGGTTGCCGCTGTTGGCGGTCGCGGCGTACCACGTCGCGTCGACGTTCAGCCGGGTGAGAATGGGCCCCTTGGTGGCCAGCCAGATGCGCCAGTTGGTCTGGCTCGTCCCCAGGTTGAAGTAGGCGAGGATCTTCAGCCTCGCTGCGATCGCGTAGAACGTGCTCGCCTGGCCGGGGTAGAGCTTGCCGGAGCTGAACGACAGGACCGTGTCGCGAACGACGCCGAACTTGCGCGCGATGTCGAGAGCGGTCTTGATGCTCGTCCCCTCCGTCTCGATGAAGGTGGTCGGCCTGGTGATGAACGGATCCGTCTCCTTGGACGCCATCCAGACGAACCGCGGCGAGAGCGGGGTGGTCTGGGGAATCCGGCCGTCCTGCGCGAAGTGCCAGCGCAGCACCGAGTCGGCGCAGGCCCAACCCACGCAGGAGCCGGTCGAGCCCTGGTCGCCGACATTCCACCAGGTCGCGCGCAGGTCCTTCGACGCGGGGATCGCCGGCGCGGCCAGGACCATGTCGGCCCCGGCCGCCGTCTCGAAGGTCCAGTCCTCCTCCGTCTTCGGCGACGGCTTGGCGTTGAGAATCCGCTTCGGCTGCCGCTTGCGGGTCGCCTTCCGCCTCGTGGTCTTCCGTGGTCTGGCCACCGGGCACCTCCTGGGCGGGGAAACGTGAAAGCGCGCCGAGTCTAGATGCCGCGGGCCGTCACTGTCGCGTAGCCTCCCGCCGTGCGACGCCTGCTCGTCTATGCCGGCGTGTTCGTGCTCGGGGCGCTCGTGCTCCGGGTCGCAGTGGTGCCGGCCGAGGTCTGCCCGTCCCTCACTCCCGCCGAGGCGCGGAGCGCGATCGCGGAAGCGGCCGGCTGGCTCGAGCGCGGCGCCCGGCCCGGAGGTCGCTACACGTACGGCTACGACCGGGAGGCCGACAGCGTCTCCGAGGACTACAACATCACCCGGCACGCGGGCGTGATGATGGGCCTCTACCGGCTCGCCGCCGAGACCGGCGACGAGGAGGCCCTCGCCGCGGCCGAGCACGGCCTGCCCCTCCTGCACGCCAACCTCCTCCGACACGATGGTTGGACTGCCTTTGCCGAGCCGGGCCAGGATGCGAGGCTCGGCGCGAGCGCGCTCGTCGCCGCGGCGCTCGTCCAGCGCCGGCTGGCCACCGGCGACACGAGCGAGGACGGGCTCCTGCACGAGCTTGCACGCTTCCTCCGGGCCCAGCAGCAGGCGGACGGGAGCGTGCTCGGCGTCTGGAGCCGGGCGACCGAGCGCCCCGTGCCGGGCGAGTACGCGAAGTTCGGCACCGGGCAGGCTCTGTGGACGTTCGCGCTCATGGACGAGCTCTTCCCTGACGAGGGGTGGAACGAGCCCGCGCGCCGCCTGGCGCGTTTCGTGTCGACGCGGCGCGACGACGTCGAGGGCTACTTCCTCACGTTCCCGGACCACTGGGCCGCGTACGGCCTGGCCCAGCTGGGGCCGGAGGGGCTCGGCGAGCCGGAGATCGCATACGCGCGCCGGCTGGCCGGGATCTTCGGGCTCAACTCCCGGCTCGAGTCGCAGAGCGGAGGGACGGGGCTCCGGCGGCTGCTGCGCGGCGAGCCGGCCTCCGGCGCCGGCCTCGGGACCGTGACCGAGGGCCTGGCCCAGCTCTGGCAGCTCAGCCTGGTCGATCCGCGGCTGGGCGACCTGACCGAGGATCTGGAGACACGCCTCCGCTGCACGGCAGGCCGCACGGCGAAGCGCCAGATCGACCGGGTCGAGGCGCAGGACGCACCCCGCCCGCTGCTCGCGCGCGGCGCCTGGTTCACCGAAGGCGGCTACACGCAGATGGATCACCAGCGCCACCCGCTCTCAGGCCTTCTTCTCACGCTTCCGCTCCTGGAGCGCGACGCGGCGAGATGACCTTCGCGTTCCTCGTCTTCGCGTTCGTGTCCGCGGTCAACCCGTGCCGCCTGCGGCTGGTCTTGCCGGAGCGTCGGGCCGCCGTCGCCCTCGGCGCGCTCCTCGCGCTCGGCGCGATCGCGGGAATCGCAGCGCTCGGCGGCACGCTTCTCGAAACACTCGACGTCAGCCCCGAGAGCTTCCGCCTGGGGGCCGCGCTCGTCCTCGCGCTCGAGGGCGCCAGGGCCCTGTTCTTCGCTCGGCCGGGGGCGGAGCCCGAGCTCGCCGGCCTCCTGTCGGCGGTGGTTCCGGTCGCGTTTCCGCTGCTGCTGACCCCGGGAGTCGTGGCGCTCGCGATCGCGGCCGGCGGCGACGACGTCGAAGCGGCGGCCGTGGGGGCGCTCGGCGTCGCCTTTGGGCTCGTTCTCGCCGCCACACTGGTTCACCGCGGCCCGCGCGCCGATGCGCTTCTCGCGGCGGGAGGCCGACTGCTCGGCGCCTTGGAGGTCGCCGCCGGGGTTGCCCTCGCCGTCGGCGCGATCCGCGACGTTTAGGGACGGGAATACTACGAGGGTCGAACGAAGGGAGCACGGATGGGATTCGAGGAGCTCAAGGCAAAGCAGAGCGTGGTTTGGGGAACCGGGCCGTACCAGCGGATCACCGAGACGATCAGCGACATCCATGAGGTGGTGGTCGAGCGCCTGGCTCCCGCCCCCGGAGACAACTGGCTCGACCTCGCGTGCGGCACCGGCGCCGTCGCCGAGCGGGCCGCGTCCGCCGGGGCGAACGTAACCGGTATCGACCTGGCGCCGGCCCTGATCGCGACCGCGCAGGAGCGGGCCGGCGAGCTCGGTCTCGAGATCGACTACCGCGTGGGCGACGCGGAGAGCCTCGAGCTGGCCGACGCGAGCTTCGACAAGGTCTCCTCGACCTGTGGGGTGATGTTCACGCCAGACCACGAGGCGACCGCCGGCGAGCTCGCCCGGGTCACCCGGCCCGGCGGGCGGATCGCCCTGGCCAACTGGACGCCCACAGGCGGGCCTGGCCAGGATGTTCGCGGTCATGGCCCGCTATCAGCCTGCCCCGCCGCCGAGCAGCCCATTTGCCTGGGGTGGCGAGGAGCACGTCCGCGATTTGCTCGGCGAGGCGTTCGAGCTCGAGCTCAGCGAGCACGTGTCCACGCTGCGGGTGGCCTCCGGCGAGGAGTACTGGGAGCTCTTCTCCACGAGCTACGGCCCGACGAAGACGCTCGCGGACTCGCTCGGCGAGCGGCGCGAGGAGCTCCACCGCGACTGGGTGGAGTTCTTCGAGCAGAACTACCGCGCCGACGGAGAGATCGTCCACACGCGGGAGTACCTGCTCGTGCTCGGAACGCGGACGATAGCCGGGAGGGCTTGGCGGGAAGAAATCCGTCGTGCGCGCCGTCTATCTGGTGAGATCAGATGGCGGCACTCGACACGATCGCGCACGAGCTCGACGCTCTGGAGACCGAGGAGGAGCGGGTGTTCTCGTGGCGTCACGAGAGCCTGCTGGGGGCGGGGTACGACGCGAGGAACGCTCTCAAGCTGGCTCTTCGCTCCGAGGTCGACCTCCACCTCGCCGTCCGGCTCGGCCGCGCCGGCTGCCCGCCCGAGACGGCTGCGCAGATCCTGCTCTAGCTAGAGGTCCTCAGGCGGGCTCCCAGGCGAGCTCGATGACGTAGCCGTCGGGATCGCGGCACTTGACGCTCACGTAGCCGGGCTCCTCCCACTCCTCCACGATCGGGACACCGTCCTGCCGGAGGCGATCCCGAAAGGCCCTCACCTCGTCGGCGCTCGAGGCGCTGCGAAACCCGAAATGGAGGAAGCCGGGCAGGGAGATCGGCTCGTCGGTCTCCTTGAGCGCGAGGGCGAACCCGGCCGCGTCGGAGAGCATGAGGACGCCGTCCGACATGCGCTCGGGAGGCTCGGCGTCGAAGCCGAAGTAGGTCTCGTAGAAGCGCCGCGAGCGGTTCTCGTCGTGGACCGGAAGGGCAAGATGCACGCGCGAGAGGATACTCTCGCGTACCTTGACGGCCTCGAACGCCGCCCCGCGCAACGGCCCGAGCGCTCCCGCGCGCTCGGGGCTCATCCTGATCGCGCTCATCCTGGTCGCGGCGGTCGCGAACCTCAACCTGTCCGTCGCCAACGTGGCGCTTCCGTCGATCGGGGAGGCGTTCGACGCAGGCCAGGTGTCGCTGAACCTGATCGCGGTCGGCTACTCGCTCGGCCTGGCGGCATCCGTCCTCTACCTCGGCGCGCTCGGCGACCGCTACGGGCGGAAGCTGATGCTCATCCTCGGCACGGCGCTCGCGATCCCGATGTCGCTGCTCGCAGCCTACGCGCCCTCGGACGAGGTCCTCTTCGCCGCCCGCGTCGGCGGCGGGCTCGCGGCGGGCATGGCCTACCCGACGACGCTGGCGCTGATCACCGCGCTCTGGTCGGGGCCGGCACGCACGAAGTCGATCGCGCTCTGGTCGGGCATCGGCGGTGCCATCGCGGCCCTCGGCCCTTGCTCTCGGGGCTCCTGCTCGAGCACTTCTGGTGGGGCTCGGTCTTTCTGATCACGCTCCCGCTCGCGGCCGTCGCCCTCGTCTTGGCGTGGCTGCTCGTCCCGGCCCATGTGAACGAGACGACCGACCCCGTCGACAACCTCGGCGGCATCCTCTCCGTCCTGCTCGTCGCGGCGCTGATCCTGGCGATCAATTTCGCTCCCGTGCCGAGCGAGGGCACGCTGGTGATCGGGCTCGCGGTGGTCGCGCTCGCCAGCCTGGCCGCCTTCTACCTCCGGCAGCGGCGGGCCGCGAACCCGCTGTACGACCTCCACGTCGCCGGGCGGCGCGTCTTCTGGGTGGCGGCCTGCGCGGGAATCGTCGTCTTCGGCTCCCTCATGGGCGCGATGTTCATCGGCCAGCAGTTCCTCCAGAACGTGCTCGGCTACTCCACGCTCGACGCAGGGCTCGCGATCATCCCGGCGGCGCTCTTCATGGTGCTCGTCGCGCCTCGCTCGGCGAAGCTCGTCGAGGCTCACGGAGCACGGGCGACGCTGCTGCTCGGCTACGTCTTCGTCCTGCTCGGCTTCCTGGCGATGCTGCTCCTCTGGAAGGAGGACATCTCCTACTGGAAGGTCGGGCTCGGCTACGCATTCGTCGGCATCGGCGTCGGGCTCGCGGGCACGCCCGCCTCGCACTCGCTGACCGGCTCCGTGCCCGTCACGCGGGCCGGGATGGCCTCCGGCACCGCCGACCTGCAACGCGACCTGGGCGGTGCGGTCATGCAGTCCATCTTCGGCGCGCTCCTCACCGCGGGCTACGCGAGCGCCGCGTCGGCCGCGATCGCCGCGTCGGGGAAGGACGTCTCCGAGAGCGTCCAGAGCCAGTTGACGAAGTCCTTCGACGGCGCCGAGGCGATCGCCCAGCAGCACCCGCAGGACGCCGACACGATCATCGCCGCGGCCAAGACGTCGTTCCTCCAGGGCGACCAGTGGGCCTATCTCGCCGGGATCGTCGCCGTCGTGCTCGGCGGCCTGCTCATCTTCTTCTTCTTCCCGAAGCGCGACGAGGAGAGGAGCCTTCTGACGCGCTACCACGCCGAGGACTCCACCTGATCAGAAGAGCAGGCCGATCCCCTCGAAGACTTCGACGATATCGTCCGGCGTCGCCGTGAGAGCCTGCCCCTGGCACGCGCCGGCGATCCGGCGGAGCGCCTGCCGGTCGGCCTCGGCGCCGTAGGCGACGGTGACGATCGGGATCGCCAGCCCCTCCGCGTTGCAGGCGGCCTCGGCCTCGCGCGCGAGCCGGTCGAGGGTGATCGAGCTGCCGTCGTCTCCGCCCTCGGCCAGGACGACGACGGCATTGATCCGCGTCTCGTCCTCCAGGCCGCGGATGACCGAGAAGCCCTCTCGAACGCCGTCGTAGAGAGCCGACTTACCGCTCGGGAGCAGGTCCTGGATGGCCTGCCGGAGCGCCTGCTCATCGTTCCCGAACGTCGCCAGGGGAACGGGCTTGAAGACCTCGGACCCGAAGGTCACGAGCCCGACGCGGTCGTTCGGCCTCAGCCCGTCGAGGAAGGCCTCGAGCGCCTCCTGCTGGGGCTCGAGCAGGCGGTTCTGGCCGACCGAGCCCGACGTGTCGACGACGAGCATGATGTTCGCCGGCTTGCGGTCTACGTTCCAGTTGTCCTGGATCGTGGCGATCGCGTCCGGCGGAGGAAGTTCGAGCCTCGCCTCGGGCTGCGACGGGTCGGCGCCGTGGGCGCGATCCACGGGTGCGACTGTCGTAGGGGAGCCCGGTGCGCGGAAATAGGACTCGGCCGCGAGCTCCGGCGTGATGCGCGGGAGAAGCCAGCGCTGGAACTGCTCGGCCGCCTCACGCTCTTCATCGCTCACCCACGGGGCACGTAGGACGATGAAGGGATAGTCGGCGACGAATGTCCCCTCGGACGGATAGACGGCGACGAGCTGCTCGCCGTCGGTCGTCACGTTGAAATCGAGCATGTCCTCCTCCTGGACCGCCACGGCGTGGGCGTAGCCCTGTCCATACCGGGCCATCTGGGCGAGAAAGTCGTCGGCGGTCTCGCCGTAGTGGACGATCGCTTGCTCGACCTCGCGAACGGCGCGGCGAACGCCCGGCCGCTGGAGCTCCTCGGCCGTCCACCCGCCGGCGACCGCGTAGTACATGGCCGCGACCGCGGACAGCCCCGAGGTCGAGGAGTTAGCGCTCGTATGCCCGAGCTTGAACGGTCCGTACTCAGGCCGGCCCCTTGACGCCCAGCCGTCCGGATCTGTGGCGAGGGCGAGTAGGTCGTTCCAGCCGATCGGCTCGTCAGGCCAGCCGAGAGCCCGCGCGAGCGGCTGCCACATTGCAATCACCTGCGGCGAACGGACGATCGAGGGGTTCTCGTCGTCCACCCAATCCTCCCCGAGGTGGTGGTTCAGCAGGCGGCCCCAGAGCGAAGAGACCGGCCCCCAGATCACCGGCTTCAACCTCCCCTCCGAGATCGCGCGCTCAGCCACTCCAGAGTTCTGGACCTCTCCTTCGATCTGGATCGGGCGCCCTCCGTATGTCGGGCTTTCTGCGTGGAACTCCTCGATCAGCGGCTCGAGCAGATCCTGGGTGTCCGAGGAGTAGACGAACTCGAGGCGGATCGGCTCGCTGCCTTCCGGGCTTGACGAGCTGCCGTCGTCCGACGTCGCGAATGCAACGCTGACTGCCAAGGCGGCCAGCGCGACGACGATGGTCCTCTCGATCACGGCAGCCGATGGACGAGGACGTGGGTGGTGGCGCCGGGAAGCGCCAGATCCGTGCGCCCCGTCAGGACGAGCACGTCGCCTGGCCCGGCAAGGTCGCGCTCGGAGATCGCGGCGACGATCCGCTGCCACAGGATCTCGACCGACTCGGCGGGCTCGACCTCGAGCGGGACGACGCCCCACTCCAGCGCCAGCTGGCGAAGGACCGTGCGATCGGCGCTCGCGGCAACCACGGGCCGCCGGGGCCGGAAGCGCGCGACCTGACGCGCCGTCGCCCCGGTCTCGGTCGGCACGGCCACGACCGCGCTGCCCAGCTCCTCGGCCACGTCGCACGCGGACCGGGTGAGCGTGGCGGCGAGATCGCCCTCGACCAGATCGGCGTCGCGATCGTAGGGGACGGAGGGCTCGATCGAGGTCGCGATCCTGTTCATGAAGGCCACCGCCTGCAAGGGGTACGCCCCCGTCGCCGTCTCCGCCGACAGCATGACCGCAGAGGACCCGTCCAGGATTGCGTTCGCGACGTCGGTTGCCTCCGCCCGGGTCGGCTCCGGGTTGATGATCATGGACTCCAACATCTGGGTCGCCGTGATCACGGTTTTGCCCGCGCGCCGAGCCGACGCGATGATGCGCTTCTGGGCGACCGGAACCTCCGCGACCCCGATCTCGACGCCGAGGTCGCCGCGGGCGACCATCACCGCGTCGGACGCCTCGATGATCTGCGCGAGGTTGGCCAGGGCCTCGGCCTTCTCGATCTTGGCGATGATCCGGGCCTGGGAGTCGGCGGCCACGATCCGCTTGCGGAGATCCTCCACGTCGCTCGCCGAGCGGACGAAGGAGAGCGCGACGAAGTCGACGCCCTGCGCGAGCGCGAACTCGAGATCGTCGGCGTCCTTCTCCGTCAGCGCGGGAATCGGCAGCACTGTCCCCGGCAGGTTGACGCCCTTTCCGCTCGTGACGATGCCCCCGACCTCGACCCGCGCGTGCAGCCGTGCGCCGTCGCGTCGAAGGACTCGCGTGCGCACCAGACCGTCGTTGATGAGGAGGGCGGAGCCGGGCTCGGCGATGTCGGCCAGGCCGGGAAACGTGATGCCGATCTCGTCGCCTCTCTCCTCGCCGGCTCCGACGAAGACGACCTCCTCGTCCGGGGCGAGCGCTCGCGGCTCCTTCAAGTGGCCAACGCGGATCTTGGGCCCGCACAGGTCCGCGATCACGGCCAGCGGCCGCCCGACGCGCAGCTCCGCATGCCGGACAGCCTCGAGCCGGCCCAGGTGCTCGTCGTGCGTGCCATGGGAGAAGTTGAGCCGCGCCGCGTCCATGCCCTGCCGCGCCAGCTCCTCGACCAGCTCGGGATCGGAAGAGACGGGGCCCAGGGTGGCGACGATCTTCGTGCGCCGGACCTGCCTCGGCTCCGTCGGGGTGATCAGGACCTCGAGGGCCGTGGTCAGGCTGTACGCCGGGGTGTCTGCTGTCTTGCTCATCTCACGCTCCTGCTCGCAATTGTCCTACCGCGACCGTACGACCATTGCAACCGCGCTCGCCTCAGGGGAGCTCCCCGGCGGTTCACCTAGTGCTGCGCCTTCGCCTCGCGAAGCGAGATCACGACCAGCGCTGCATAGACGGCGAGGGCGACGAGCAGGAGCCACCATGCCCCGAGCAGGACGCCTGCGAGAAGCACGGCAACCGGGATGCCGACGTTGAGGGGGTGGTAGAGAGCACGCCAGGGACTGGGCGGCGACGGCTCCGGCTGAGGCAGGCGTGCCGGAGCCACGAACGGCTCCAGCCCCTCGCGTGCTTCGGCCGCGCTTTGGGGCCGCTTCGCGGGATCCTTCGCCAGCAGCCGGTGCACCCAGTCGGCGAGCCCGACTTCGAGGTCAGGCCGTTGCGCCCTGAGCGGCGGAACCGGCGCCTGAACGTGGTCGATGACGATCTTCGCCGGCTCGTCGTCGATGAACGGCGGCCGGCCCGCGAACAGCTCGTAGGCGATGATCCCGACCGAGTAGAGGTCGCTCAAAGGGCCCGCTCCCTTCCCCTGCGCACGCTCCGGGGCGAGGTAGGCGGGCGACCCGAGCACCGTGCCGGTGTCTGTACGACGAGCGACATCGCGGTAGGCCTTGGCGATCCCGAAGTCGGCGATCTTGATGCTGTGGGCATCGGTCACCATGAGGTTCTCGGGCTTGAGATCCCGATGGATGACTTCCTTGGACTCCGCGTGCTCCAGCCCGGCCAACAGCCCCTGGAGCACCGTGAAGACCTCCTCGCGGTCGAGCCTGCCCACAAACGGTCGCAGGCTGCCGCGCTCGAAGTGCTCCATCGCAATGTACGGCAGGCCGTCGTGCTCGAAGAAGTCGTGCACGGTGACGACGTTCGGGTGCGCGAGCGTGGCGGCGAGCTGAGCCTCGAGCAGGAACCGCTCGGCGACGGCGGGATCGTCTGCGAGGTCCCGCTTCAGCTCCTTGAGCGCCACGTAGCGGTCCAGCTCGGTGTGCCGCGCGAGATAGACGACCGCCGTCGCGCCTCGGCCGAGCACCCCGGCGATCTCGTAGCGCCCGACGCGCTCGCTCGTCGCCACCTAGCCTCCCGCCACGAGGTCGACGCCCTCCGCGCGGAGGCGCTCGACGACGGCCGATGAGCTCCTTCCGCGAGTGGACGTCGAGCTTCCGATAGACCTTGCCGAGGTGGAACTCGACCGTCTTGGGGCTCAGGAAGAGGCTCTGACCCGCTTCCCTGACGGTCGCCCCCGCGACGATGACGCGCAGCACCTGACGCTCCTGGGGGGTGAGCTCGTCCAGGCTGCTCGGGTCCCGGCGTCGTGCGGTCTCGCCGGTCGCAGCGAGCTCCGCGCGTGCCCGCTCCGCCCAGGGCTCCGCGCCGAGGGTGTCGAAGAGCTCGTGCGCGCTCCGAAGGTACTCGCGTGCCTCGGCTCTGACGCCTGACCTCCGGAGGCTCTCGCCCTGGCTCAGCTCGATCCGCGCGCGCTCGAAAGGGCTCAGCGCCGGGTCGTCCAGCGCCGCCTGGAGCGGCTCGATGCCCGGCGCCAGAAGTGCCTGGCTCCAGTCCGGCAGCTCGGTCCCGTCCCGTTCGGCGGCGCGGGCCGCCTCCTCCTCGCGCCCGGCCCGGACGAGCGCCTCGACGAGGTCGACCGAGGCCGTGAGCGTCGTCTGCCGGTAGCCGGGCGGGAAGGCGCGGGCGGACTCGAGCTCGTCGATCGCCTCGGGGAGCCGCCCTAGGCCGAGATCGAGGAGCCCGAGGACGGCGGCGCGAAGCGCGCCGGCCTCCGAAGACTCGTCTGCCGCGAGCTCGTCGAGAAGGGCAACGCACTCCTGCACCCGCCCGCGACGAGCCTCGAGGGCGGCGAGGAGAAGGCACGCGTCGCCGCGAGGACGAGCCTGCCCGAGCTCTTCGGCAAGCGCTCTCGCCTCGCGCGCGTCCGCCTCGGCCTCCGACCACGAGCCCGCCTGGACTCCGAGGCGTGCCCGGTGCACGAGCGCCGGGGCGAGAAACCACCTCGCCTCGCGCCCCCGGGCGACCGACACCGCCCGCTCGACCCCTTCCTGGAGCTCGGGCGTCGGCGAAGAAGCCGCGAGCCGCTCGTCGGCGACCTGAAGGAGAGCCTCCGGCTCCTCCTCCGGGTCGAGGCCGAGCAGCGCGATCCCGTCGACGAGGAACGGCCCCGCGCCGTCCCGGCTCTGGCGGCATCGAGGAGCCCGAGCACGCCGTCGAGGGCCGCGACGACCGGAGGATCGCGTGTGAGCTCGGCCCCCTCGGCCGCCAGCTCCCGGGCTCGCTCCGGCTGGCCGGCGGCGGCGGACGCGACGGCCGCGAGCGTCTGTCTCTGCGCCCGGACCGCGGGCTCGGGGGTGAGCTCGGCCGCACGGGCCAACCAGTCGGCGGCGATGGCGTACCCAGATCTCCCGACCACCCGTCGGCCGGCTCGCTCGAGCTCGCCCGCGGCCTCCTCGTCGGGCCCCGTGGCGGCCGCGGCGAGGTGCAGGGCCCGGCGTTCGCCGGTGGCCGCCGCGGCGAGGCGCCGGTGCGCGTCCCGCTGCGCGGACGGCGGCGCGGCGCGATAGACGGCGGCGCGCGCGAGCGGATGCCGGAACGCGACACGGCCGTTTCGGATCGTCAGGAGCTCGCTGACCTCGCACTCCTCTAGAGCCTCGCTGGTCACGCCGACCACGGCGCCGTCCGCGGTGAGCGTGCGCATGGTCTGCGTGTCCGCGGCCGCGGCGGTGACGAGCACGGCCTGTGCCTCCGGGGAGAGCGCCTCGGCCTGGTTGGCAAACGCCTCGGCGATCTCGTCTCCGAGCGGGAGCGGGTATTCGAGCGGAACGCGCCCGGCCAGCTGGGCATCACTCAGGTACGCGTGGGCCTCGAGGAGCGCGAGCGGGTTTCCGCCGGTGGCCTCCACAAGGCGTTTGACCACGGCGGGCGCGACCAGGCCGGGGCGCTGCGCTTCGAGGAGCGCCCTGGCGGCGGCGAGATCGAGACCCTCGAGCTCGAGGACCGGGAGCCCGTCGAGCGCTCCGACCTCTTTGACGTCTCGGCGCGCGAAGAGCATCACGATGCGGTGCGAGCCCAGCCGGCGAGCGGCAAAGGACAGCGCGGCGAGGGAGCCGGGATCGACGAAGTGCGCGTCGTCGACCGTGCAGAGAACGGGCCGGTCGGCCGCAAGGACGGCGAGCACGCTGAGCGTCCCTCGGAGAACGGCGTCGCGGTCGAGCCGGGCGGACGAGGTTAGGTCGAAAGCCGCGCGCAGCGCGACCACCTGCGGAGCGGGAATCTCGTCGAACGACTCTTGGGCCGGGGCGAGGAGCTGGTCCAGCCCCGCGAATGACACCGCCGACTCGGCCGGCACCCCGGTGGCGGAGAGGACTCGATGCGTCCTGGCCCTCTCGCGCGCGTGGCCGAGCAGGGTCGTCTTCCCGATCCCCGATTCGCCGACCAGGACGAGCGCAGCGCCTTGACCTTTGCGAGCGTCGGTCAGCATGCGCTCGAGCTGCGCCGACTGCTCGACCCGTCCGTAGAGCATCGCCTCTCGGATTGTACGACCAGTTCGTGGCACTAGGTACAGCGCCAGGGGCTGCGCCTGAGGCGAGCGGGCACGGCTGCTCGTAGCTTCGGGGTGGTCCCGAGCAGTGAGCTCGGAGAGAGATGAGGGAGGTCTCACATGCTGACCAAGAGCCGCATCACATCAATCGTTTCGATCGCCGTGATCGTCGGGGCGACGCTTCCTTCGCTGGCAATCGCCCAGGCTGGAGCGCTCGACTCGACCTTTAGCGGCGACGGGAAGGCGATGGTGAACTTCAGCGCGGGCGACGACTGGGTCGACGCCGTCGTGGTGCAGCCGGACGGGAAGATCGTGACGGCCGGCGGCGCCGACGGC
Source organism: uncultured Actinomycetes bacterium (assembly GCA_963775625.1). Classification (GTDB taxonomy): domain Bacteria; phylum Actinomycetota; class Thermoleophilia; order Gaiellales; family Gaiellaceae; genus JAIBJN01. Next base: position 72,801 of record CAVZJM010000005.1, read on the forward strand.
GGCAGGCGCGGGTTCGCCCTCGCCCGGCACAATCCGGACGGCACCCTGGACCCGAGCTTCGGCGGGGACGGCCGGGTCACGACGAACGTCAGCAGAGGGTTCGACAGCGCCGCAGGCTTGGCACTTCAGGTCGACGGGAAGATCGTCGTCGCCGGTGGCGCCGGAGGCCTCGGGGGTCGCGTGTCGCTTGCCCGCTACAACGCGGACGGCAGCCTCGACCCGACGTTTTCCGGTAACGGGAAGGTCCTGACGAACGTCACGCCCGGCGACGACTTCGCCACGGCCGTCGCGCTCCAGGCCGACGGGAAGATCGTCGTCACCGGTGGCGCCGGGGGTCTCGGGGGTCGCGTGGCGCTCGTCCGCTACCAGGCGAACGGGAATCTCGACTCGACGTTCTCCGGCGACGGCAAGCTCATGACCAATTTCACGTCAGGGTTCGACTACGCAACGGCGATCGAGTTGCAGGCCGACGGGAGGATCGTCGTCGCGGGAACTGCCAACTACGAGAAGCGAGCCGCCCGCTTCGCCTTGGCGAGGTACGAGCCCGACGGGACGCTCGACGCGACCTTCTCCGGCGACGGCAAGGCAATGACGAACCTGACGGCCTGGTTCGACGGAGCCTACGGGCTGGTCGTGCAACCGTCCGACGGGAAGATCGTGGTGGTCGGCTGGGCCGACCACCTGATGGGGCTCGTGCGCTACGAGACCAACGGGACGATCGATCCGACCTTCAGTGGCGGCGTGGTGCTGACCGACTTCACCACCGGGTACGACTACGCCTCCGGCGTCGAGCTTCAAGCGGACGGCAAGATCGTCGTCGCCGGGCCGGCCAACTACTTCGGGAAGAACTCGAGGTTCGCCCTCGCCCGTTACAGCCCGAGCGGCGCTCTCGACTCGACGTTCTCCGGCGACGGGAGGGTCACCACCAACTTCACCTCAGGCCGTGATCGAGCCTTCGCGCTGGCGCTCCAGCCGGCCGACGAGAAGATCCTCGTGGCAGGCGAGGTCAGCGGCAAGGGCGGCAGGTTCGCCGTTGCCCGCTACCTCACGAGCTGAAGGGAGGGGCCGTGCTCAGAACGCTCACGGTGCTCGGAGTAACGTTGGCCTTCATCGCCGCCTCGTGCTCCGGCGCAGGCGGCGAGGCCGGAACCAGCACCGGGCTCCGGCAGGACGCCGCCCCAGATCCGGCGACAAGCGAGAACGTCCTGCCACCGTCGAGCTTCACCGCCGAGGCGGGTTCGCTCGCGGTCGTGCTCACTTGGGCGCGCCCGCCGGGGCCTGTCGAGGGCTACGCGATCTTCCGCGACGGCGTCGAGCTGGGAACGCTCCTCGCGTCGGCGACGAGATTCACGGACGACCGCGGCGTCGTCCCGAACCGCGAGTACCTCTACGAGATCGAGGCGCGCGCAGGCACCGCGGCCTCGGAGCGCGTAGCGGTCAGCGCCGAGACCGTGGAGCCGCCCCTGAAGGCGGCCCGTCTGCAGGGCACGTTCAACGTCCGCGCCCGCAACGTCAGCGTGACCGGCTTCCGGGAGCACGACGTGCCGACGTACGGCTGGTTCTTCCATCCCCTCTGCGACCAGCGCGCCTGCGACGCCCGCTTCGGCGATCTCCACCAAAAGCGGGTCCGCACGAAGCTCGAACGACGTGGAGCCCGCTACCGCGGCTCGTACACCGGCCACTTCGGGGTCGAGTGCGAGAGCACCCCGGCGTCGTCAACGGTCACGATTGCGCTCGAGGTCGTCGCCGCTAGAGCCGTGGCGGGCGAGTGGAGGGGGACCCGAGTCGAGGGGACGATCACGATCGCACAGGCGGCTCAGCTCGGCTGCACGTCCGGACGGGTCGAGCAGGAAATCCACGCGCGCCTTCTCAGGTGAGCGCGGAAGGAGGAATGATGCCCACGTTCGCCTACCTCGCCCTGGCGGCCATCCCGATCGGCTTCGGGTTCGCCGCCCAGCTCTGGGTCCGACGGATGTTCTCGGCGGCCGACGCGATCCCCGCCCACCTGGGGATCACGGCCACGAAAGCGGCCGACAGGCTGCTGCACGAAGGTGGATGCGCCGAGGTTTCCGTTGAGACCGTCGAGGGCGATCTGACCGACCACTACGACCCACGCGCCCGGGTAATCCGTCTCTCGGCGGGTGTGGCCGAGTCGAGCTCGGTCGGGGCGCTCGCCGTCGTCGCCCACGAGGTCGGACATGCGACGCAGGATCAGGAGGGCGACCGCGTCTTCCGCTTCCAGCGGGTCTTCGCGCCGGTCGCGATGCTCTGCTCGTACGGCTGGCTGGTCGCCATCGGGGCGGGCCTCTTCCTGGAGTCGGCGGGGCTCGTGGCGCTCGCACTCGTCCTGTTCGCCGCGGTTGCAGCCTTCCACCTGGCCACGCTTCCTGTCGAGCTCGACGCGAGCCGCCGGGCGCTCACGCTCCTGGCGGCAGGGGGCATCCTCGTGGAGAGCGAGCTTCCCGTCGCCCAGCGCGTGCTGCGCGCCGCGGCGCTCACGTACCTCGTCGCGGCGCTCACCGCGATCGCCCAGCTCCTGCGAATCGCGCTCGAGATCGCGTTCGCGGGAGACGAGTGACCGTGCCCCGCCCCGGCTACGCCGGAAGCGGCGACTCGACGGGCGTCGGCGCTGCGGCGACGAGCTGCTCGAGCAGCTCGCGGTCTCCGTCGATCGTCACCAGGTCGAGGCGCCGGTCGACGAACATGTGGTAGATCGCCTCCGGGTCGCCCTCGATGACCACGTCGGGCTCCTCGATCGACCCGGGCTGAGCCTCGCCGTCGACCAGGGACGCGACCTCGTCGCCGACGCGAAACTCGAAGCGGCCGGGGGGCGCGAGCGGTGCGAGGACCGTGTCGAGCGCGTTCCTGAGCCAGCCCGGGAAGAGCTCGTCGCTGTCGCTCGGCGGCCCGAGTGAGCGAGCCCCCCACAGCGCAAGCTCGCGGATGACCGGGCGCAGGGCTCGTCCGTACTCGGTGAGCTCGTAGACGCGGGAGGCGGCCGGCGGCGGCAGCGTCCGCTTCGTGACGATGCCGCCCGCCTCGAGGTCGCGCAGGCGGCCGGCGAGGATGTTCGTGCCGATGCCGGGAAGCCCCGCGACGAGGTCGGTGTAGCGCTTCGGGCCGCTCATCAGCTCCAGAACGACGAGGAGCGCCCACCGTTCGCCGACGAGGCCGAGTGCGTGGGCCACCGGGCAGTAGGAGTCGTAGCGCTTGTGCACGCGCCCAGTGTAGCGGATCAACTTGCTGTCGTTAAGTCTTCACTTGCTAATTGCAAGCTATCTCTGCTAGGTTGGCAGCTTCCGCTACGCAGAGGAAAGGAATCAGCTCGCATGGTGACTTCTGAACGACGCAAGTGGCTGGCGCTGGCGCTCCTGAGCGTCGTCCAGTTCATGGTCGTCCTGGACATCGCAATCGTGAACGTTGCGCTGCCCTCGATTCAGGTCGACCTCGGGTTCTCTCAAGAGAACCTGCAATGGGTGATCAGCGCGTACGCGCTCGTCTTCGGGGGCTTCCTGCTCCTCGGCGGGCGGGCGGCCGACCTGCTCGGGCGCCGGCGCATCTTCCTCTTGGGGGTTGTCGTCTTCACCGTGGCCTCGCTCCTCGCCGGCCTGGCCTGGTCAGAGGCGTCGCTGATCGGCGCACGGGCACTGCAGGGGCTCGGAGCAGCGATCATCACGCCCGCCGCGCTCTCGATCCTCTCGGTCACATTCGCCGAGGGCCGCGACCGCAACATCGCGCTCGGAGTCTGGGGCGCGGTCGGCGGCTTCGGCGCCGCGGCAGGTGTCCTGCTGGGAGGGATCCTCACCGATGCTCTCAGCTGGGAGTGGATCTTCTTCGTCAACGTCCCAGTGGGCGTCGCCGCCTTCGCGCTGGCGCCGTTCCTCCTCAAGGAGAGCCGCGACGCCCGCGTGAAGACCTTCGACGTCCCGGGAGCGGTGCTGGTGACCGGCGGCCTCTCGCTGCTCGTCTACGCGATCACGGCAGGGGGTAGAGACGGCTGGCTCGCGAGCGAGACCCTTGCGCTCTTCACGGGTTCCGTCGTCCTGCTCGCCGGCTTCGTCGCCTGGGAGCTCAGGCATCCCGAGCCGCTCATGCGCTTCGGCATCTTCCGGACCCGAACGGTCGCGGGGGCCAACGTGGCCGGCTTCATCATGGGCACCGTCCTGTTCTCGATGTTCCTGATCCTGACCCTCTACATGCAGCAGGTGCTGGGCTACTCGGCGATGAAGACCGGGGTCGCCTACCTCGCGGTGGCCGGGACGGCGATCATCTGGTCGACGGTCGCGGCGCAGCTCGTGACGAGGATCGGCGTCAAGCCGGTGCTCACGGTCGGAATGGCAATGCTGACCGCGGGGCTCGTCTACTTCACGCAGGTCTCGCTCGGCGGCTCGTATCCCGGGGACCTGCTGCCGGGCTTCCTCCTGATCGGCGTCGGCATCGGCTTCTCGTACGTGCCGATCTCGATCGCGGCCCTCGCCGGCGTTCAGCCGGCCGAAGCGGGCCTCGCGTCCGGCCTCATCAACACGTCGCAGCAGATCGGCGGCGCGCTCGGCATAGCCGCGCTCTCGACGATCGCAACGACGCGGACTGCGGACGCCCTCGCCGCGGGCTCGGCGCAGGACGTAGCCCTCGTCGACGGCTTCACGGCGGCGTTCCTCGCCGCCGCGATCGCCGCGGCCCTCGGCATCGTCGCCGCGCTGACGCTCATTCGGCGTGACGAGCTCGAGCAGGTTCCGGAGGACGCCGAGCCGGCGCTCGACCTCGCGGCGTAGCGAAAGGGGACATGGAGGTGCTCGGTCATTACCGGCCGGGCACCTCCCACTCCGGGCCATCTCGGGCCCGAGGACTAACCTGAGGCCGCGCTCGCAATTTTGCCGGGCGTGCCCTCTCGAATGCGGTTCTCCGCGGCGTGGCGAATGTATACATTCGTCAGATGGGTCGCGTGCACATCGAGATCGGCGGCGAGGGAGTGTGGGGCACACCTGCCGGCGACGCCATCCGGCTCAAGGACGGATCGACCGTGTCTGCGAATGAGGCGCGCTACCTCGCGCCGGCCGAGCCCTCCAAGATCGTCGCCACGCACCTCACCTACCGCAGCCGCGCCGAGGAGTACCGGATGGCGCGCCTCCCGGCGGAGCCCTCGTACTTCCTGAAGCCGCCGAGCTCGGTATCCGCTCACCGCACTCCGGTCGCTCGCCCGCGCGGATGCCGCTTCCTGAACTACGAGGGCGAGATCGCGGTCGTCATCGGCGAGCGCTGCCTCGGCGCTTCGGTGCGGGACGCGCTCCGCTACGTCAGCGGCTACACGGTCGCCAACGACTGGGGCGTCCACGACTTCCGGCACGCGGACCGCGGCTCGATGCTCCGGGTCAAAGGGCAAGACGGCTTCTGCCCGCTCGGGCCCGTGCTCGTCGATGCCGACGAGGTCGACCCCGACGACCTCACCATCCGCACCTACGTGAACGGCGAGCTGGCCCAGGAAGGGCACACGGGACGTGATCTTCTCTTCTCCTTCGCCTACCAGATCGCCGACGTCTCCCGCCTGATCACCCTCGAGCCCGGTGACGTCCTCCTGACCGGGACGCCCGCGAACTCCCGACCAGTCGAGCCCGGCGACGTCGTGGCGGTCGAGGTGGACGGGATCGGGCGCCTGGAGAACCCGGTCGTCGAGCTCGACCGCGACCTTGAGCCCGTCGGCGACCAGCCGGCGGTGACGGCGAACACGCTCCACGTCGCCCTCGCCATCCCCGAAGACGAGGCCGAGCGCCGGGTGGGTGCGCCGTGAAGGACGCCGGGCAGCTCGAGATCCGAAGCGTCGTCGACCAGGTCCATGAGGAGCTGCTCCAGCGAATCGTCGCGGGCGAGCTCCCACCGGGCTCCAGGCTGCGCCAGGAAGCGCTGGCCGAAGAGCTCGGGGTCTCCCGGACGCCGCTGCGCGAAGCGCTCGCGCGCCTCGTCAGCGAGGGGCTGGTCGACTTCGCCCCCAACCGGGGCGCGACCGTCGCACTGCGCGAGTTCGGCGACATGGAGCAGGCCTGGCGGGCGCGCCTGGTGCTCGAGCCCGGCGCCGCCCGGATGGCGGCCGAACGCCGCGACCCCGGGGACATCGAGCGCATGCGTGAGATCGTGCGCCGGCAGCGCGACGTCGCCGACGACGTGACGGCGAGCTTCGCACTCAACCGCGAGTTTCACCTAGTCCTGGTCGCCGCGGGCGGCAACCCTCACCTCTCGCAGTTCGCGGAGCTCCTCTGGCTCTCGCGGATCGGAGTCCCGATCTTCGCTCGCCAGGCCCGCGACCGGGCACAGGTGCTCGCCTGGGCCGACGAGCACGAGGCGATCGTCGGGGCGGTGGCGGCCGGCAGCGCCACGCACGCCGAGCGCCTGACGCGCAAGCACATCGCGGCCTATCCGCCGGAGCGGTAGGAACTAGAGGCCTGATGTGAAACTCCGCCGGGCCGGATGACGCCCCAGACACGGCGCCGGATCAGCACGTTCGCCCGCGACCCGTAGCGCTGCTACGCGCCGCGAACGACCGCACGGCCCGGCTTGGTCTGGAGCGCCCCCGGCGGCGGCGGAATTTCCTATCAACCCTCTAGCGCTCGAGCCGAACCGGGTTCCGGAGCGTCCCCACGCCCTCGACCGTTATCTCGACGATGTCGCCTTCCACGAGGTAGCGCGGCGGGACGCGCGAGTCGCCGACGCCGCCCGGCGTCCCCGTGGCGATCACTTCGCCGGCCTCCAGGGTCATGCCCTTCGAGAGGTAGACGATGAGATCGACGAAGCCGAAGACGAGGTCGCTCGTCGAGGCGTCCTGCATGAGCTCGCCCGAGACGGTCGTCGTCAGGCGGACGTCCTCGAGGTCGAAGCCGTCCGGCGAGGCGATGCACGGGCCGAGCGGCGCGAACGTGTCGAAGCTCTTGCCGAGGGTGAACTGGCGCAGGGGCGTCTCGAGCTGGGCGCGACGGCCGGAGACGTCGTGGATCGCGGTGATCCCCCCGATCGCCCGTCTGGCCTGCTCCTGGTCGGCACGGTAGACGCGCTCGCCGAGCACGACGCCGACCTCGCCCTCGAAGTCCGGCCGAGTCTCCTCGAACGGGACGACGATCTCCTCGTCGGGGCCGATCAGCGAGGAGGCCCACTTCGCGAACACGACAGGGACCTCCGGCACCTCGAGCTCCGACTCTTCGGCGTGCGAGCGATAGTTGACGCCGATCGCGAGGATCTTCTCCGGGACTACCGGGTGGAGGAGCCGGACGTCGCCGAGGGCGTGCTCGGGCCCGTCGGCGGCCGCTAGGGCCTGCCAGGCCTCCGGCGTCGGGACGAAGCCGCGCGGCCCGGCCGGGCCCGCGTCGCGGACGCGCTCGTCGTCGAGCGCCCCGATCCGCACGTCGCCGCTCAGAGCGATGTAGCGGACGGCCTTCACGCCGCCGCCTCCTGCTCGTCGCGCAGCACCTTGAGGGCGTTGATTGCCCGCGGGAAGCCGGCGTAGGGCGCCGTCTGCAGGATCGCCTCCTCGATCTCCAGGTACGGAACCTCGATCGCGCGGAGCGCGCGCACGTGGGCCCGCACCTGCGGATCCGAGCTGCCCAGGGTCGTGAGCGCGGCAAGAATGATCAGCTCGCGCTCGCGCGCGCCCAGGCCGGGCCGCGCGTGCACGTCGCCGAAGACGAAGTCGACGAGCCAGTCCCCCAGGTCGCCCATGCGGGCGAGAAACTCCTCGCCGCCGGGCTCGTCGCCGAGCTCCGCGAGCCGGGCGAGCCCGCGCTGTCGCCGCTCCTGCTGCTCTGTCACACGGCCTCCTTGCGGTGCGGGTCGAGAACGGGATATTGTATGCAACTCGCGGCGGAGGCGTGCTTGGCGCCTCGCCGCGGCGAGTAGATGCTAGGTCTCCGCCGCATCGATCACGTCGCCCTGCGGGTTGCCGACCTCGACGAGGCCGTTCCGCGCTGGTGCGTGCAGTTCGGGCTGACCGAGAGTGGCCGCGAGGACGGCCGGGCCGTCCTCCGCTGCGGTTACGAGCCCTACTCGCTCGAGCTCGTCGAGGGCGCCGACCCCGGCTTCGACCACCACGCCTTCGAGCTCGCGCGCGGCCTCACGCTCGACGACGCCGCCGCCCACCTGGAGCGCTCCGGCGTCGGCTACGAGCGTCGCGACGACGGCCTTCACCTCGCCGATCCGGAGGGCAACGGCGTGCAGCTCGTCCCCTACCGGCCCGCGGACGAGCCCTGGCCCGACGTCGCCCGCTCGACCACCGAGCTGCACGCCTTCCGTCCGCGCAAGCTCGGCCACACGAACTTCCTCACCGCCGACCTCGACGGCCAGACAGCCTTCTACACCGACGTTCTCGGCATGCGAATCACAGACCGGCTCGGCGACGCCGGCGTCTGGTTCCACGTCAATGCCGACCACCACGCGCTCGCCTTCGTCGACAAGAGCTTCGTCCACCTCCACCACCTCGCCCTGGAGATGGTGGACTGGGGCGAGATGCGAGTCGCGTTCGACCACCTGGCGCAGCACGGCCGCTGGCTCGCCTGGGGCCCGCTCCGCCACGGTCTCGGGCGCAACCTGAGCGGCTACGTGCGCGTGCCGGAGGAGGACCTTTTCGTGGAGATCTTCTGCGACGTCGAGCAGCTCGAGCCCGATCACGAGCCCCGCCAGTGGCCGGACGACACCCACGCGTCGAACGTCTGGGGCATCCTGCCGCCACGCTCGTACTTCCGCTTCGACGAGGAGGCGGTCGAGTCCGAGCGGCAGGGCCTCGAAGCTCTGGGAATCCCGCTGAAGGAGAGGGGGGCCTGATGGCAACGGCCCGGGCCGAGGAGAGGAAAGGCGCGCCCGACGTCGCCGCGCGCACCGGCGAGCAGTTCCTGGAGGGGCTGCGAAGCGGCGAGCGCGAAGTCTGGCTGAACGGCGAGCAGGTCACGCACCCGCTGGAGCGTGAGGAGCTGCGGGCCGCGGCCGAGTCGATGGCGCGCGTCTTCGACCTCCAGCACTCCCACGCGGACGAGATGCTCGCCCCGTCGCCGGACGACGGGCGGCTCGTCAACGTCACCCATCTGATTCCGCGCTCGCGCGAGGACCTCGAGCGACGCCGCCGCGCGATCGAGCTCACGGCCTCGCTCTCGGCCGGAATGATGGGCCGGACGCCCGACTACCTGAACGTCACGTTCGCCTGCTTCGCCGGACGCACCGACGTCTGGGGGCGGCGGGGCAACGAGGAGGGCGCGGCGAACCTCGTCGCCTATCAGCGACGCATGCGCGACGAGGACCTGTCGACGACGCACGCGCTCATGAACCCGCAGGTCGACCGGTCGAAGCCGGAGGCCGAGCAGGCCGCGGGCCAGATCTCGCTGCACAAGATCGACGAGACGGACGACACGATCGTCGTCAGCGGAGCGCGGATGCTCGCCACCCTCGCCCCTTTCGCCGACGAGCTGCTCATCTACCCGGGCTCCGACATCCGCCCGCAGGACGGCCGCTACGCGCTCTCGTTCGCCATCCCGATCGCGACGCCCGGCCTCAAGCTGATCTGCCGCGACAGCTACTCGAAGCAGCGGCCCGCGTACGACTACCCGCTCTCCTCGCGCTTCGACGAGATGGACTGCGTCGTCATCTTCGACGACGTCGAGGTGCCGAAGGAACGCGTCTTCCTCGACGGCGACACGGTCGGCTATTCCGAGGTGATCACCGACACAGGCTGGCGCGGCCACATCATGCACCAGGCCTTCACGCGCGCCTACGTGAAGCTGTGCTTCGCCTTCGGGCTCGGGCACCTGATCGCGAACACGATCGGGGTCGTCCGCTTCGACCACATCCAGGAGAAGCTCGGCCAGATCTGGAACATGTGCGAGCTGACCCGCTCCGCGCTCGTGGCCGGCGAGGCGGGCTCGAGCCTGGACGAGGGCGGAGTCTGGTACCCCGACGACCGGCCCTTCCTGGCGCTCCGCGGCGAGATGCCCAAGTGGCTGCCTCGCGCGAACGAGCTGCTCCAGCTGATCGGGGGCGGCGGCTTCATGGCCACCCCCTCCCGGGCCGACCTGGACGGGCCGCTTCGCCCCCTCATCGACACCTTCTACCAGGCTGCCGGGGCCGACGCGGAGCGCCGGATCCGTCTCTTCCGCCTCGCCTGGGACTACATCGGCTCCGACCTCGGCGGCCGAGGCGAGCTGTACGAGCGCTTCTACCTTTCCGACTCCTGGCGCATGACGGCGCTCGCCTACACGATCGCCGACAAGTCCTTCGCCGAGTCGCTCGTCGAGCAGTTCCTCCACGACTGATGCTGCGCGGCTACTCGCTCCCCCGCTCGCCCGAAGGCCGCTCCTCGCTCGTCCCCGCCCCGCCGTGGCACTACGTCGGCGACTTCATCGTCATCGAGTACTGGGCCGAGCCCGAGGCCGTCGCGGCGGTGCTCCCTCCGGGGCTCGAGCCGCATCCCGACCCGGGCCGAAGCGCGGCGCTCTTCATCGACTGGCAGTCGTGCTCGGACTCCGGCGAGGAGCTCGACGACCCGGTACGGAGCCAGTACAAGGAGTTCTTCGTCGTCGTTAACGCCCTTCTCGACGGAGAGCCGGTGACGACCTGTCCGTACATCTGGGTCGACCGCGACTTCGCCCTCGTCCGCGGCTGGGTGCAGGGCTTCCCGAAGAAGCTCGGCTCGATCCACATGACCCGCCACTTCCTCGTCGACTCCAAGGCCGGGCCGACCCTGGCAGCCGGGGGCCGCTTCGCCGGCACGCTCGCGGCGAACGACCGCCGCCTCGCGTTCGGAGCGGTGACCCTCGAGCGCGAGAGCGCCGAGGGCCCGACGCACAACGATCCGCCGCTCGTGAACGTGCGCCACTTCCCGCGCCTCGCCGCGGGTCGCCACGACGATCCCGCGGTGCACGAGCTCGTCAGGGCCCGCAGCCGCGACCGGGCCATCTCGCCGATCTGGGAAGGGCCGGCCGAGCTCGAGCTCCACGAGGCGCCGGGCGAGGAGCTCGCCGCCCTGGCGCCGGTGCGCGTCGGGCAAGGGCTTCCGCTTCACGTTCGCCTACACGGTCGACGACCTCGAGACCGTGCGCGACTACACGCGCTCCGAGGTTCCCGCCGGCGCCGAGGCATGAAGCCGGGCGGCGCTCGTCACCGGGGGCGGGACGGGCATCGGCGCGGCGATCGCGCGCCGCCTCGCGGCGGACGGCTACGGCGTGTGCATCACCGGCCGCCGCCGCGAGCCGCTCGAGGCGGTCGCCGCCGAGACCGGCGCGCTCCGGTTCAGGGAGACACCGGCGACCCGGCGGACGCCGAGAAGGCTGTCGCCGCGGCCAAGGAGGCATTCGGCCGGCTCGACCTCCTCGTCTGCAACGCCGGCATCGGGCTGGGTGGAACGGTCGAGGAGCAGTCGCCCGAGGGCTGGGACGCGGTGCTGCGGACGAACCTGACCGGCGCCTTCCTCGCCTGCCGCGCGGCCCTGCCCGAGCTCGTGCGGGCGAGGGGCTCGTTGGTGACGATCTCCTCCGACTCGGGGCTGCGGGCGGCGCCTGCCTCGGCCGCCTACTGCACCGCCAAGGCCGGGCTGATCATGCTCACGCAGTGCATCGCGCTCGACTACGGGCCACGCGGGGTGCGCGCGAACTGCATCTGCCCCGGCTGGGTGCGGACGCCGATGGCCGACGAGGAGATGGACGAGCTCGCGGAGCTGCGAGGCACCGACCGAGAGGGCGCCTACGAGCTCGTCGCCTCGCCGGTGCCGCTGCGACGGCCCGGCAGCCCGGAGGAGATCGCCTCTGCCGTCGCCTGGCTCGCCTCCGACGAGGCGGGCTTCACCACCGGCGCGGTGGTGGCGATCGACGGGGGCAACACCGTCGTCGACCCGAGCGCGACGGTGTTCACGAGATGACAACCGTCGCCGGCGTCGCCGTCTCGCCCGACCACTTCATCGGCGGCAAGCGTGTCGCGGGCGACGAGCGCTTCGAGGACGTCTCGCCGATCGACGAGCAGCTGCTCGCGGAGGTTGCGCGCGGCGGAGAGCGCGAGGTCGGGCTGGCGGTCGAGGCGGCGGCTGCCGCTTTCCCCGCCTGGGCCGCGCTCGGCGCCTCCGGGCGGGCCGAGCGCCTGCGGCGACTGGCCGACCTGATCGACGAGAACGTGGACCGGATCGCGGCCGTCGAGTGCCTCGACATGGCGATGCTCGAGCGCTCCCTGAAGGCCCGCGTGATCCCGCGCGGCGCGCGGAACTACCGCGCGTACGCGGAGCTCGCGGAGACCCACGAGGAGCGACGGTGGAGCTCGAACGGCACCACGAACCGCGTCGTCCGTATGCCCGCGGGGCCCGTCGGGGTGATCACCCCCTGGAATGCGCCCTTCATGCTCTCGACCTGGAAGACGGCCCCCGCGCTCGCCGCCGGCTGCACCGTCGTCCTCAAGCCTCCCGAATGGGCGCCGCTTTCGTGCTCGCTCCTCGCCGACCTGACCGAGGAGGCCGAGATCCCGCCGGGCGTCTTCAACATCGTGCAGGGGATCGGCGAGGAGGCCGGAGCGACCCTGGTCGCAGACGGCCGCCTCCGCCGCGTGAGCTTCACGGGCTCCTCGGACACCGGCCGGCTCGTGGCGACATCGGCAGCGCAGAACCTCGTTCCCTTCACGGCCGAGCTCGGCGGCAAGAGCCCGCTGGTCGTCTTCGCCGACGCGGACCTCGACGCGGCGGCGCAGAAGGCGGCCCTCCAGTACGACGACTCGACCCAGAACTGCATGGCCGGCACCCGCCTGCTGGTCGAGGAGAGCGCGGCCGGCGAGTTCCTCGAGCGCTTCCACGCCGCCGTCGACGCCCACGTGCTCGGCGACCCTCGCGAAGAGGCGACGACGATCTCGCCGCTCATCCACCGCGATCACCTCGCGCGCGTCGAGGGCTTCGTCGAGCGGGCCCGCGCGAACGATGACCGCATCGTCCGCGGCGGCAAGGTGGCCGAGATCGGCGGGCTCTGGTACGAGCCGACGCTCGTCGAGCCGCGCTCGAACGACTCCGAGATCGTCCAGCGGGAGGTGTTCGGGCCGGTCCTCACCTTCCAGACCTTCGCCACCGAGGAGGAAGCGGTCACGCTGGCCAACTCGACGGAGTACGGGCTCGCGGCCACCCTCTACACGTCCTCGACCGAGCGGGCCGAGCGGGTGGGCCGATCCGTTCGGGCCGGCACCGTCTGGGTCAACTGCTTCCTCGTCCGCGACCTGACTGCGCCCTTCGGCGGCATCGGCATCTCTGGCATCGGCCGGGAGGGCGGCGACTACGCGCTCGACTTCTACTCCGACCTGAAGACGCTGCAGATCTTCGAGGGCACGACCCGGTGACCGTCGTCGACCCCCGCCCCGGCCTCGGCGATGTCAACCTCGAGAACGACGTCTTCGCCGAGCGCCTCCCCCACGAGACCTTCGCGCTCCTCCGTCGCGAGGCGCCCGTCTGGTGGTACGACTGGCCGCACGGCCGCGGCTACTGGTGCGTGACGAAGCACGCGGACGTCGTCGCCGTCTCGCGCGATACCAAGACGTTCGTCTCCGGGGAAGGGGCCAATCTCGAGGATCTCGACGAGGAGCAGCAGGACGCCCGCCGTTCGATGCTGGAGACAGACCCGCCGCGACACACGCACCTGCGCGGGCTCGTCGGGCCGCCCTTCACGCCCCGAGCGGTCAAAGCCTACGAGCTCGCCCTTCGCGAGCTGACGACGGACGTCCTCGACCGGGCGCTTCCCCGCGGCGAGCTCGACTTCGTCGAGGAGATCGCGAAGCAGCTCCCGATCCGCGTCCTCGCCCGACTGCTCGGCGCCCCCGAGGCGGACAACGACGAGTTGATCGACTGGGGCGACCGCATGATCGGCAACACCGACCCGGAGCTGACCGACGTCCTCCTCGACAGCCCCGAGAGCGACCGCTACCGGATGCTGCCGTTCCGGAGCCCGGCCGCGCTCGAGCTCTTCGACTACGGCCACCGCCTGGCCGCCGAGCGGCGGAGCGAGCCCACCGACGACCTGGTGAGCAAGCTCGTGCACGCGGAGATCGACGGGGAGCGCCTGACCGAGCGCGAGTTCGACACGATGTTCCTGCTCCTCGTCGTCGCCGGCAACGAGACGACCAGGCAGGCGATCGCGCACGGCATGCTGGCACTCGTGGAGCATCCCGACCAGTGGCAGCGCCTACGGGACGACCCGGAGCTGCTGTGGGCTTCGGGGGCGGACGAGATCCTGCGCTGGTCGTCGCCCGTCCTCCACTTCCGGCGCACCGCTACCTGCGACGTCGACCTGCGCGGGCGGACGATCAGGGCCGGGGACAAGGTGGTCGTCTGGTACGGCTCTGCCAACTTCGACGAGGAGGTCTTCGCCGACCCGCTCCGCTTCGACGTGGGCCGGAGTCCGAACCCGCACCTCACTTTCGGCGGCGGCGGGCCCCACTACTGCCTCGGCGCCCACCTCGCCAAGCTGGAGGTTCAGGTGATGTTCGACCAGCTCCTGCCGAGGCTCGCCGATCTCGTGCTGACCGGCCCGCCGGAGCGGATGCGGACGAACTTCACGAACGCGCTCAAGCGCATGCCCGTGCGGGTCACGGCGAACGATGTCTGAGCGCGAAGGCCCGTCCGAGGCGCTGGTAAGCGCGTTCCGCGGCTGCGTGGGCGAGTTCGCGACGGGCGTCGCGGTCGTCACCGCCGAGCACGAGGATGTCCCGGCAGGCATGACGCTGAACGCCTTCACGTCGGTCTCCCTCGATCCGCTCCTGGTCCTCGTCTCGCTCGCAAGCGGGTCGCGAACGCTCTGGGCCACGACCGCGAGCAATCGCTTCGCCGTCAGCATCCTCGAGCGCGGCCAGCACGAGGTCGCCCTCGACTTCTCCGCTCAGGGCGCGCCCTTCCCGCTCGGGCATGTGGAGCGGGATCGCGAGGGGTTCCTGATCGTGTCCGGCGCCACGGCCGTCCTACGCTGCGAGGTCGAGCGGATCGAGCCCGCAGGCGACCACTCCCTTGTCCTCGGCGAGGTCGTCTCGATCGCCCACGGCGGCGGCGAGCCGCTCCTCTTCCACAAGGGACGGTTCGGCGGCCTCGCGCCGGACAGCCTCGTGCCGGCCGGCCACCACATCGCCATCGACGACGGGGCAGGATGGTGACGTGAGCTTCGAGACGGACATCCGCCCGCTCTTCCGTCCGGAGGACGCCGGCGCCATGTCGTGGGCGTTCGACCTCGCCTCCTACGAGGACGTGAAGGAGCATGCGGAGAACATCTACGACCGCCTCGCCGACGGCTCCATGCCGTGCGACGACCCGTGGCCGGGCGAGCAGGTGCAGCGCTTCAGGGCCTGGATCGACGCGGGGACGCCGCCCTAGTCGAGCAGATCCGCGCGCGCGACGAGTACTCGATCGACGACCGCGCCCGGCTCGAGGCCCGGGTGGCCCTTGCCGACGACGCGGAAGATGGTGAACGGCCCTTCCACGAGGTCGCCGTTCTCGTCGAAGCGGATGTCGCCGAGGATGCCGTCCTCGACCGTCGTCCGGCGAAGCTCTTGCACCACCGACGAGCGCGTGCCGTCGGAGCGGGCGATCGCGTCGAGCAGGATCTCGGCCGCCTGGGCGCCGTACGCGGCGGACCGCGACGGGCTCGGCTCGCCTGTTCGGGTGGCTTCGAACTCCTCGAGAAACCGCTTGCCCGGGGGTGGGAGCTCGCCGTTCGGCACGCCGTAGACGCTGAAGTACATCCCTCGTGCCGCCGGCCCGGCGGCCTCGATCAGATCCGGGCCGCCGAACCAGTCGGGGGCGACGAGCGCCACGTCGGGACCGAGGCGGGCGCGCAGATCCCGAACCAGGGCGCCCCCGTTCGGATAGAGGAAGCCGCCGATGAAAATCGCGTCGGCACGAGTCCGGTCGATGCGCCGGGCGAGGCGGTCGAAGCTCCGAGTCTTGGAGCTCCAGCCCTCGGTGAAGCCGACGACCTCGAGCCCGAGGTTCCGCGCCGCCGTGGCGACGTCGGTGCCGAAGTAGGGGTCCGAGAGGATGAACAGGCGCCGCGCGCCCAGCTGCTCAATGAGCTGGGCGCCGGCCACGGCCTGCAGGTGGTCGGCGGCCGCAATGCGGACGTAGTTCCGCTCGCCCGTCGGGTACCGTTCCTCGACCTCACCCGGGCGCATGCGCGTGAGTTCCGTATCGGTATTCGAGGGGCTGATCATGGCCAAGGCCCCGCCGGGGGCCTGGTTCGCAATCGGGATCTGGACGTAAGCACAGCCGGAGTTGTGCGGGCCGACGACGCCGAGCACGGCGGGGTTACGGGCATAGGCCTTCGCGTTCGAGAAGCACTTATAGAGGTCGTAGTCCCCTGTCTGGGCCGTCGAGTCGTCGCACGACTGGTACCCGACGGTATAGGGCCCGGCCTTGAAGTCGCGCTGCTCGAGCACGAAGCGGATCGCCTCCGTCATGTGCAGGGTGACCGCTCGGGATTGGCCCTGCAGCGGGAGGTCGGAGGCGATGAGGAAGCGCGGGCTGCCCGCTCCGCCGTAGACCAGCTTGCTGCACGAGGAAGCCGGGAGAGCCTCCTCGGACGACGGAGGCCCCGCCGATGTCACCCAGACGCCGCCCTCGCCTACGGCGATTCCGCGCGGTGCCGCCATCCGGCTGACAACCCGAGCCTCGTTCGTGCCCGGGTCGATGCGGTAGACCTCGTCGGAGATCTCGTTGGTCGCCCAGACCGCCCCCTCGCCGAACGCGACCCCGCCGACGCCGACGTCGAGCGGGATGGTGCGCAGGATGGGATCCGGGCCGGGGTCGATCCGCCAGACGCTGCCGCCGACGGGATCGGCGACCCAGACCGCGCCGGCGCCGACGGCGAGCACGGTCAGGCTCTCGGCGGCGACCGGGATCGGCTTCGAGGCGTTGTTCGTTCGGGGATCGATCTCGACGAGCTCCCCTCCGTCGCTGAGGATCCACACCTCGCCCTCGCCCGCAGCGATGCTCAACGCCCGGACGCCGGCAACGCCCGCCACGACCCGGTTCGTCCGCGGGTCGATCCGGGAGACGCTCAGATCGGGATTGACCACCCAGACGGCGGCATCCGCCACCGCGATGTGCGGTCTCAGGCTGTCCTGCCCGACCCAGGTGAGAGCCGGGCCGCTTGCCCGAGACAGGGGGATCGTCTCGTCGACGACGGCCGACTCCGGGCCGAATCGGGACACGCTCTCCGGAAGCGCAGTCCGTGCCTGGGGCACGCCGTTTCCCACCCAGATCGCGCCCGCGCCGACGGCGAGGTCGGTCGGCGTCGAGCCCGTGCTGAACGTTCGCACGACGGCGCGCTCCTTCGGATCGATCTGCGAGACGGTCCTGTCGTCGGCGTCGAGCACCCAGACGCTCCCCTCCCCGACGGCGATGCTCGTGGGCGCCGTTCCGAGGGGGATGGTCGCCAGGAGCTCGCCCGTCCTCGGATCCAGCACGCCCGCGTTGGCGCCCGCGATCGTCTCCTCGCTGTCGGCGACTGACTCACTGCCTCCATCGCGGACGAGCAGGACGGCGACTGCACCAACGGCCGCCGCGAGGAGGAGGACTCCGACCAGGACGAGCAGTCCCGCGCGACGCCGGGCGGGCCTCGGCCCCGGTCTCCGCGCAGGCGCTGCGAGCTCCGGGTCCTGCTCCAGGATCTGGCGCTCGAGCCGCTGCAGCCCCTGGCTCGGCTCCAGCCCGAGCTCCTCGGCGAGGGCCAGACGGAACTCCTGGAAGACGTGTAGCGCCTCGGCCTGGCGGTCCGAGCGGTAGAGGGCGAGCATGAGCTGGCCCCGGAGCCGCTCCCGCAGCGGATGCCGAGCGACGAGCGCCTCCAGCTCGCCGACGAGCTCAGCGTGGCGGCCGAGCGCGAGGTCGGCCTCGATCCGCTCTTCGAGCGCCGTCAGCTGCAGCTCGTCCAGGCGCGCGATCTCCGTCTGGGCGAACGGCTCGTAGGTGAAGTCGGCCAGGGCGGGGCCCCGCCAGAGGGCGAGCGCCCTCCGCAGCTCCTCCGCCGCATCCTCGGGCTTCCCCTCGGCCCGAGCGCGCCGTGCCTCCTCGAGCATGCCCTGGAAGCGATCTGCGTCGACCTGGCCTGGCTCGACCGTGAGGACATAGCCGTGCCCGCGGGTCTGAAGCGGCCCGCGCATGTGCGCCGCCGGATCCTCATCCCCGTTGAGCGACCGGCGCAGACGTGAGACCTGAGCCTGAAGCGTCTTCGCCGCAGTCGGCGGGGGCGTCTCGCCCCAAAGCTCGTCGATCAACCGGTCGAGCGAGACCACCTCGTTCGCGTGCAGCAGGAGCGAGGCAAGGAGGGCGCGCTGCTTGTGACCCCCGATCTCGACCCGCCGACCCTCGTCGGAGACCTCGAGCGGGCCAAGGATCCCAAACTGCATTTCGCTCCCTCCTGCAGCCAAGTGTCGCCAGCTTGCAGCCCGGATGCAACCGCTCCCCCGCACCCTCGCCCGAATCGACCACCGAGGAGAGTGATGACCATGATCCGCATCTGGCCCGCACTGGCTGTCGTCCTTGCCGTAGGTCTAGCGGCGGCTGGGCCGGCATTTGGGGCCTTCCCGGGCGAGAACGGGAAGATCGCCTTCGACAGCGACCGCCGTGGCGGCGACGAGGACATCTGGACGATGGACCCGGACGGGGGGAACCTCGTCAACCTGACCGCCAAGTCCAAGGCCAACGACTTCGCTCCAAACTGGCGGGCGGACGGGCGGAGGATCACGTTCATGAGCAATCGCGTCACCGCCACGAACCCCGAAGGCGACTACGAGATCTTCGTCATGAAGGCCGACGGGTCGCACAAGACGCAGATCACGTTCAACGCCCTCGACGACGAGCACCCGGCTTGGTCGCCAGACGGCCGGAGGATCGCCTTCGCCAGGGACTTCGATCCGATCCAAGGTGAGGTCGACTTCGACCTCTTCACGATGAAGGCCGACGGCACCCACCAGCGGAACCTCACGAGCTCGCCGGGCGTCCTGGACGTTTATCCGGGCTGGTCGCCGGACGGCAGGAGGATCGCCTTCCAAAGCGACCGCGACCTCAACGACTTCGAGGTCTACACGATGAAGCCCAACGGCTCGAACGTCCGACAGCTCACGTCCAACGACGCGGGCGACTTCCGTCCGGACTGGTCGCCTGACAGCAGGCAGATCACCTTCACCAGCGACCGGGACGGCGACTACGAGGTCTACGTCATGGACGCCGACGGCAGTAACCAGACCAACGTGACCGCCAACCCAGCCGGAGGCGACGGCGCCAGCGCCTGGTCTCCGGACGGCGAGAAGATCGCCTACAGCGGCGGTGACTTCGAGATCTTCACGATGAACGCCGACGGCAGCGGCAAGGCCAGCCTGACCACGGGCCCGGGGACCGACTTCGAGTCCGACTGGCAGCCGCTCCCCGACCGCGACTGCCACCACCGACGCCGGTGAAATCAGCGAGGGCCGTTGCGCGAGCAGCGGCCCCTCTCTCACCCGCGGCCGGCGGCGCTGAACCCTTCGAGCGCCGCGAGCGTCGCGTTGACCTGCTCCGGCACGAGAGGCACCCGCTTCACAAGCGGCGGGAAGAGAACCCAGACGACCGAGCCGCCGAGGTGGCGGATGACCGGCCGGCCGTCGGGCTCGACGCGGATGCGCTCGAAGTGGACCCGGCCCAGCAGCTCGCCGAGGAGCGCGTCCGAGCCAAGCCGCTCGGCGAGCTGCGCGCCCGCCGCGTCTCCCCTCTTCGCCCGAAACTTCACCCCCTGCATCTTCACGAGCCCCTTGCCGCGCGCCGAGAGCCCACACGTCGGCGGCAGCACCGGCTCCTCGGTCGAGAGCTCGAGGCCGTAGTTGCCGCCGAAGATCCGCCCGTCCCGCGTCACCTGGAGACGCAGGGGCGGCCTGCCCCCGGCGGAGCGAAGCCGCGCCCAGAGAGGGCTGATCCGCTCGACCTCCGTGTATCCGGCGCGCCCGAGGCCCTCGATGGCGTCGTCGAGCGCGAGCGCAGCCCGCTTGCGCGCCGGGCCCTCGAAGTAGAAGAACCTAGAGAGCGTCGGCGTACTCGCGCAGCTCCCAGTCGGTCACGGCGAGCTGGAAGCGCCGCCACTCGTTGCGCTTGATCGTCGTGAACGCCTGCATGAACTGCTCCCCGAGCGCGGAACGGGCGAACTCGTCGGCCTCCAGAGCGTCGAGCGCCTCGCCGAGCGAGAGCGGCACCGTCTCCCGCTCGACCGGCGGCTCGTAGATCAGCTCGGTCGGTGGTCCGGGATCGAGCTTGCGCTCGACTCCGTCCACGCCGGCGAAGATGTGGACGGCCGAGGCGAGGTACGCGCTCGCGCTGCCGTCGGAAAGGCGCGACTCGAGCCGCGCCGCGCCGCCTCGCTCGGCGGGGATGCGGACGCAGACCGAGCGGTTGTCCGTGCCCCAGTCGACGAAGTAGGGCCCGAGCTCCTGGGCGACGAAGCGCTTGTACGCGTTGACGGTCGGCGCGCAGACGGCCGTCATCCCGCGCGCGTGCGCGAGCAGACCGCCCATGAACCAGCGGGCCTGCTCGGAGAGCCCGAGCTCGCCGTCCGGATCATCGAACGCGTTTCGGTCCCCGTCCCAGGCCGAGAAGTGGAGGTGGTAGCCGGACGTCCCTCCACCCTCCGTAGGCCGGCCGATGAACGTCGCGACGAGCCCGTGGTTCGCTGCGGTCTCCTTGATCGCGAGCTTGAGGAGGTGCGCCTCGTCGGCGGCCGTGAGCGCATCCGCGAAGCGCGTGTTGATCTCCCACTGCGAGGGGTCGTACTCGTGGTTGACGCAGACGAAGGGGAGGCCGAGCCCGCGGACGTTGTCCTCCATCTCGCGAACAACGCCGCCCGGGTCCGTGCGCGCGTCCATCCGGTAGACGAGCCCCGGCGTCGGCTGGTACGGCTCGAGCCGGCCCTCCGGAGTCCAGCGCAGGAGGAAGAACTCGAGCTCGTGGCCGACGGAGATCCGCAGGCCTTTCGCCTCGGCGGCCGCGATCGCCCGTCGGAGGATGTTGCGCGGGTCCGCCTCGAGGGGCTCGCCGTCGAGACGGCAGTCGGCGAGGCAGATCGCCGTCTCGCGCTCCCACGGAACGATCCGCAAGGTCTCCAGATCGGGCACTACCTGCATGTCGCGGAAGTTGACCTCGTCGCGGATCCCGGTGCCGTCCGGCATTACCCCGGTGTGGTCGATCGCGAAGACCGACACGCAGAAGTTGAGGCCGTCCTCGCAGGCCTCTTCGAGCACGTCCAGCGGGATCGCCTTGGCCCTCGTCGTGCCGATCAGGTCCGTGTAGTGAACGCGGACGCGAGTGACACCCGCCTTCGCGAGCTCGTCAAGCTTGTCGTCCGCCATCAGCGCTGGTCGTCGTGGTCGTGCAGGTGCGGCCCGCCGGGCTCCACCGGCGGCGGCAGCTCCTCGTCGATCATCTCGGTCTCGCGCTGCACCTCGGCCAGCGGCACGGGACGCATGATCGCCCCGAGGCTCTTGTACGCATAGAGGTTGTAGATCAGCGAGAACGCCGCGGCGACGAGCAGGAAGATGAACCAGCGCCAGTAGATCGAGCTGGCCTCGATGCCGGGAGGCGCGATCTTGTAGGCCGCGAGGCCGAGCAGGCCGATGCCCAGGAGCTGCGGGATCGGCACGAGCGGTGAGCGGTACGGGCGCTCTGCGCCAGGCTCGCGCCTTCGCAGGAGGATCACCGAGACGTGGATGATCACGTACGCGGTCACCCAGCCGAGCACGCCGGCGAGGATCAGCTGGATGAACTTCGCGCCCTCGGCGGCGCCGAACAGGTTCATGACGGCCGGGATGGCCGCGATGACGACGATGCCGACCCAGGGCGCGCGCGTGGCCGGGATCAGCCAGGCGAACGGCGAGGGCAGCTGCCTCGTCAGCGCCATGCCATAGAGGATCCGGGGAACGCCCGCCACGACAGCGTTGAGCGTTCCGATCGAGGCGAGGATCACGATGATCCCCATCCACCACTTGCCCGCGTCCCCGAAGATGGCGATGCCGACGTCGACCGGAATCGTCGGCGCCAGCGTCCCCAGCACGTCCGGCGGCACGTAGCGCGCAGCGCCGAGGCCGTAGAGCACGACGGGCACGGCGATCAGCGCCAGCCCGAGGAAGATGCCGAGCGGGATGTCCCGCGACGGGCGCTTCAGCTCCTCGGCGAGCGGGCAGGTGTACTCGACGCCGACGAACGTGAAGATCGCAAGGCCGAGCAACGCCGAGAGGAGGCTCCAGGTGAGGTCGACGTCCGGCAGCGCGCTACCGATCGGGTCGTTTGTGCCGGCCCCGGCGAGTCCGACGATGCCGACGACGAGCAGCGAGCCGGCGACGACGAACGTGAGCAGGACCTCGACTGCCGCGAACGGCCTGATTCCCAGCAGGTTGATCACCGCGATGAAGACCATGTAGGCGACAGCCCAGAACTTGTAGTCGCCCGGCGCGCCGAGGATGTCCGCGGTGATCAGGGCGGAGACGAAGTTCTCGGCCGTGCCGGGGAAGAGCTGGACGGCGACGTAGCCGACACCGACGGTGAGCGTGGCGAAGAACGGCCCGAGCCCGGCCCGGACGTACTCGTTCATCGAGCCGGCCTTCGGGATCATCGTCGCGAGCTCCGAGAAGCTCATGGCCGCGAAGATCATCGTGATGAAACCGATCGCGAGCGCGATCAGCCAGACCCAGCTGGCGAAGAACCCGCCGGCGACCGTGGCGAGCACACTGGAGGCGACGATGAGGCTGAACGTCGTGCCGATCGCAGTCGGCAGGCCGACCGCTCGTCGTTCGAGACCGATCTCAGGTGCCTCTGCCGATTGACCAGCCGCCATGTGCCCTCCCATCGGTTTGCGCCTCGGGCGGTTTTGTATTCAGAATGCGATCGCCAGTATGAGTCCACAGGCCGGGGTTTTGCAAGGCCAGACGGCTCTGGTCACGGGAGCGGCCAGGGGTCTCGGCTATGCGGCTGCCCGACGGCTTGGCGCCGACGGTGCCCGCGTCGCTCTCCTCGACCGCGACGGAGACGGCCTCACGGCCGCGGCGGAGGCGCTCGGCGGCGAGGGCATCGCCGTTCTTTCAGAGCGCGTCGACCTCACCGAGGAGGACGAGGTTCGCGCCGCAGTGGCCGCGGTGCTCGAGACCGACGGCCGGATCGACGTCCTCGTCAACAATGCCGGCATCTACCCCCACAGGCCCTTCGCAGAGCTCACCTTCGCCGAGTGGCGGCACGTCCTCGCCACGAACCTCGACAGCGTCTACCTCTGCTCGAACGCCGTCTATCCCGCCATGGTCGAGCGAGGCTACGGCCGGATCGTCAACGTCTCCTCCGCGACCTTCCACATCGGCTATCCGGGCTTGACCGCCTACATCGCCAGCAAGGGTGGCATCATCGGCTTCACGCGCGCGCTCGCGAGCGAAGCGGGACCGCACGGGATCACGGTCAACGCCGTCACCCCGGGGCTCGTCGCAACGGAAGGGGTGCTCGGCGGAGAGGAGGCGGGCCTCTTCGACGAGATCGTCCCCGAGCAGGCCGTGCCGCGCCGTGGCGAGCCCGAGGACATCGCCGAGTGCATCGCCTATCTCGCCGGCCCGGCGGCGGGGTTCGTCACGGGGCAGACGTTCAACGTCGACGGCGGACACCGCTACCACTGACCCAGGGAGGAACGTGGACCGAGAACAGCACACCAGTCGCCCCCTACCTCGCCGTCGGGCTCTCGACGGTCGTCCACGGTGTCGGCGAGCGAAAGCACATCGAGCGCAACCTCGCGATCGTCGAGGACGGGATCCACGCGGCCATGTCCGTGATCGGGATCAACATGCCGGTGCGCGTGATCGCGCTCGCCGAGGGCGCCCTCACGGGCTTCACCGACGAGGCGTTCGACGTCCCCCACGTCACCGCCGCGCGCGACCTCTTCATCGACGTGCCCGGGGAGGAGACCGAGCGGCTCGCGGCGCTAGCGCGCCACTACGACGCCTACCTCTTCGTCCAGTGCAAGGCGCGCTGGCCGGAGGTGATCGAGGACCGCTACTTCAACATGCTCTTCGTCATCTCGCCGCAGGGCGAGGTGGTGCACCGCGCGGCCAAGAACCACCTCTGGTGCCGCGAGCGCTCGTGCACGCCGCACGACGTCTACGACCGCTGGGTGGAGCTCTTCGGCGACGGGATCGACGCCTTCTACCCGGTGCTGCGCACCGAAGACATCGGCAACATCGGGACGATCTGCTGCTCCGACGGCGAGTACCCGGAGGCCGTGCGCGCGCTCGCGATGAACGGCGCCGAGGTCGTCTACCGGCCGAGCGAGGCGGTGCCGATGACCGGCGTCGGCTACCCCGGCGGAGGTACCTGGATGCTCCAGAACCGTGCGCACGCACACTTCAACAGCGTCTACATGCTCTGCCCCAACGTCGGCCCGGTCTACCTGCACCCGCGCATGGAGCACCCGCTACGACATCGGCGGCGGCAACTCGCACATCGTCGACTACCTCGGGAACGTCGTCGCCTACAGCGCCTCGGGCTACAACACGTTCGTCTCGGCGATCGTCGACATCGAGGCCCTGCGTCAGTTCCGGGTGATGAACCTGAACTCGAACTGGCTCAAGGACCTCCGTACCGAGGTCTTCCGGCGCATGTACGAGGAGCCGATACACCCGGCCAACCTCTGGCTCGAGCAGGACCCCGCCTCGCACGCCGAGGTCGACGAGGTCTACCGGGCGAACATCGGCCGCCTCGTCGAGCGGGGGACCTACACGCTCCCCGCGCGGAGTCGTTCCCGGGTGCGCACTACATCCCGGCCGGCGACCAGACGCCCGCCGAGGCCTGGGAGGACGCCAAGCACCTCTGGGACGAGGAGGACTGAATGGCTGATCGCTACGACGTGGTCGTGGTCGGCGGCGGGCACAACGGCCTCGCCTGCGCCGGCTACCTCGCCAAGGCGGGGAAGCGCGTGCTGGTGCTCGAGGCGCGCTCGGTCGCGGGCGGCGGCTGCGCCACCGAGGAGGTCGCCGCGCCCGGCTTCCGGCACAACTTCCATTCGAACTTCCACGGGATCATCCACATGGGCCCGGTGTACCGCGACCTCGAGCTCGAGCGCCACGGCGCGCGCTACGTCTTCCCGGAGAACCAGTTCGCGCACGTCTTCCCGGACGGGAAGGCGATCGTGTGCAGCCGCAGCGTCGATCGCACCGCGGCGAGCATCGCGCGCTTCTCGAAGGCGGACGCCGAGACGTTCCGCGAGCTCGCGCACGCCTACCGCGAGGTGCTGGAGCAGGGGTTCATCCCGGCGATGTTCTCTCCGCCCGTGCCGCCGTCGCAGGAGTCCGGCCCGCTCGAAGACACGACCGAGGGCCTGACGATGCTGCGGCACTTCCTCTCGACCCCGAACCACGTCGCCCGCGACCTCTTCGAGTCGCCCGAGGCGCAGACCTGGCTCGGCTTCTGGGTCGCCCAGCTTGCAGGCACGGGTGACGTGTTCGGGCTCGGCGCCAACTACCCGGTCATGCTCGCGGGCTCACTCGAGCCGTACGGGTGGGGAATCTGCGTCGGCGGGTCAAACGTCCTCGCCCAGGCCATGGTCCGCTTCCTCGAGGAGCACGGGGGCAAGGCGCGCCTGGACTCGCCCGTTACCCGCATCGAGGTCGGTGGCGGCATCGCGCGCGGTGTCGAGCTCGAGGACGGCACGAGGATTTCGGTGTCCGGCATCCTCGTCTCGAACCTCGATCCGAAGGTGACGTTCCTGGAGCTCGTCGGCGAGGAGGAGCTCGACGCCGGCTTCGCGCACGCCTGCCGGCGCTGGCGCTATGACGCGATGTCGATGTTCTGCGTCTACCTCGCACTCGACGAGCCAGTCCGCTGGAGGGCCGCCGAGTGGGACGAGGCGGTCAACCAGTGCTTCGCCGTCTCGCTCTGCGAGTCGCTCGACCTCCTCGACGACAACGCCTCCGACTGCCGCCTGGGCATCCCGCCGCGGCAGCCGGGCCTCTTCACCGTCCACCCGTCGCTCTTCGAGCCGAGCCTCTGCCCGCCGGGGAAGGAGGCGACCTTCTGCGAGCAGATCGCCCCGTGGGAGCTGCGCGCCGGCGGGCCCGAGGCCTGGGAGGAGGCGAAGGAGGAGTACGCCGCCAGCGTGCTCGACCGCTGGCGCGACGCGCTCGTGTCGGACCTCGAGATCGTGGGCCGCTACATCGCCAGCCCGCTCGACATCGAACGGCGCATGCCGAGCATGCGGCACGGCGACTGGAATCACGGCGAGATGACGCAGGACCAGCTCGGCGTCTTCCGGCCCTTCCACGAATACCCGCCGTACCGCACGGCGTTCGAGAACGTCTACCTGTGTGGCTCCTCGACGCACCCGGGCGGCTCCATCGGCGGGGCCTGCGGCTACAACGCGGCGGGCGCCATCGCGCAAGAGCTCGGGGTCGACGCCTGGTGGCGCCAGGAGGCCGCGGTTGGTTGAGCTCGTCCCGCAGGTCGAGCTGACCGAGGCGGAGGAGTCCGAGCGGCGGGAGCGCTTCCCGGCCGGCGCGGCGATCGAGTTCGCCGACCTGGAGGAGCAGGCGCGCGCGCCCGGCTCTCGACCGGCTGCGCGAGGCCGAGCCGGTCTCCTGGGTGCCGGCGCTCGGCGGCTGGCTGGTCACCTCGCACCCGCTGGCCCGCGGCGTCCTCGCGCGGACCGGCGACTTCACGGTCTGGGCCGAGCCGAACCTCGTCCGCGCGTCGCTCGGCGTGATGATGCTGACGAGCGATCCGCCCGAGCACGAGCGCCAGCGGCAGCCGTTCGACGAGCCGTTCCGCATGCGCTCCGTCCGCGAGCGCTTCGAGGGGCGGGTGTCCGCCAGGGTCGAGGAGCTGCTCGACGAGCTCGCGCCGCGCGGCTCGTGCGAGCTCGTCGTCGACTTCGCGGCGCCCTTCGCCATCGGGGTCGCCGGCGACATCCTCGGGCTCTCGCTCGACGACGTGCCCAAGATCCAGGGCTTCTACGAGGCCTTCGCCGGCGCCATGACCTACGACGGCGACCCCGAGCCGCAGCGCCGGGCCGACGCCGCGCGCGCCGCGTTCAACGAGATCCTCCTGGGCGAGCTGGCCCGCGCCCGCGAGCAGCCGGACGGCTCGATCGCCTCCGCGGTCGTGAACGAGCCGGCGACCGAGCTGACGGACGACGAGATCGCCGCTCAGCTGCGCGTGATCCTCTTCGGCGCCATCGAGACGATCGAGTCGATGGTGACGAACGCCGTCCTGCTCCTGCTCCAGCACCCCGACCAGCTGGAGGCCGTGCGGGCCGATCCCGAGCCTCGTCGGCAACGCCGTCGAGGAGGCGATGCGCCTGATCCCGCCCGTCGCCTTCATCGAGCGCTGGACGCCGGCACCCACGGCGATCGCCGACGTCGAGCTCGGCCGCG